>NZ_CP113067.1:1200000-2400000 GCF_026625865.1 Microbacterium sp. SL75
CGGTCAGCAGCAGCGCGCCGCGATCGCCCGCGCGCTGGCGATGAAGCCCAAGCTCATGCTGTTCGACGAGCCGACCTCGGCCCTCGACCCCGAGATGGTCAGCGAGGTGCTCGACGTGATCACCTCGCTCGCCGAAGAAGGAATGACGATGGTCGTCGTCACGCACGAGATGGGTTTCGCCCGGCGTGCCGCCGACCGCGTCATCTTCATGGACGACGGCCGCATCGTCGAAGACACCACCCCCGAGCGCTTCTTCACCCGCGCCGAGAGCGACCGCGCGCGGGCGTTCCTGTCGAAGATCCTCGCCCACTGACATCCTCCCCGCCCCCGACGCGGCTCGCTCCGCACGCACCAGCAACCGAAAGGCAGTACCCGTGATCTCCTCTCGCTCGATCCTTCGCCGAGGCCTCGTCCTCTTGGCGTCCGCGGCCACGGTCGCGTCTCTCGCCGCGTGCTCGTCCGGCACCGCGGCCGTCCCCGGGTCCGACCCCAGCGCCTCGGCCAAGGCCAGCAGCCTCGAAGAGGTCTACGCCAACGCCCCCGTCGCCGACGCCGCGGCCCTCATCCCGGACTCGACGATGGCCAAGATCAAGGCGCGCGGCAAGCTCATCGTCGCGGAGGCCCTCGACGCTCCCCTGCTGTCGCAGCAGGACCCCACCAACCCCGAAGACGTCCAGGGCTTCGACGCCGACCTCGCGAAGATGCTGGCCATCTACATCCTGGGCGAGCCCAACGTCGAGATCGTGCCGCCGGCATCCGAGACGCGTGAGGCCCTCCTCGCCAACGGCACCGTCGACGTCGTCTTCAACACGTACACGATCACCGAGAAGCGCGCCGAGCAGGTCGACTTCGCGGGCCCGTACCTCGAGTCGGGTCTGGCCGTCGCCGTCCGCAGCGACAACACCGACATCAACGGCATCGACGACCTGGGCGGCAAGACCGTCATCGTCGGCGCGAACACCCCGGCCGTCACGGCCGTGCCCGAGAAGCAGCCCACCGCGACCATCGTGAGCTTCGCCACCGACCCGCAGGCCCTCCAGGCCCTGACCCAGGGCCGCGGCGACGCGTACGTGCAGGACTTCACCCTGCTCGCGAGCCACGCCATCGACGACAAGAGCATCAAGGTCGTCGGCCAGCCCTTCACCAGCGAGGCGTACGGCATCGGCCTGAAGAAGGACGACGCGCAGTTCAAGTCGTTCATCAACGACTGGCTGAAGAAGATCCAGGACGACGGCTCCTGGGCCAAGATCTGGGACGCCACCCTGGGCTCGGCCGTCGAGACGAGCGCTCCGACTCCCCCCGCGATCGGCAGCGTTCCCGGCTCCTGAGCCACCGACCGACCGGCGCCCGTTCCGCACATGACGGGCGCCGGTCTCCCTCTTCCCTCCCGCTCTCCTGAGGACCCCATGGACTTCTTCGCCTCGAGCGCCGGACCGACCGCGCAAGCGCTCGGAACGACGATCCTGCTCGCCGTCTCGGCCGGCATCGGGTCGATCGTGCTGGGCACGCTCGTCACCGCCGCGCGCATCAGCCCCGTGCCGGTGCTGCGCTGGGCCGCCTTCGCCTACGTGCAGTTCTTCGTCAACGTGCCGCTTCTGGTGCTACTGGTGCTGGCGGTCTTCGCCTTGCCGGATGCCGGATTCCTCCTGCCCCTGACCCCAACGGCCATCATCGTGCTCACTCTCTACGAAGCGGCGTATGTCGCCGAGGCCGTGCGAAGCGGAGTGAACACCGTGAGCCGGGGCGAGATCGAGGCCAGCCGGGCGCTGGGCTTCTCGCTCGGTCAGACGCTGCGCGTGCTCGTCATCCCCCAGTCCTTGCGGGCCGCGATCCAACCGATCGGCAACGTCATGATCGCCCTCACCATGAACACCGCCCTGGCCGCCGCGGTGGGCGTCGTCGAGCTGACGAGCGCGGCCAACAAGCTCAACCTCGTCGAGGCTCAGCCCATCCTGATCTTCACCGCGGCGGGGCTCATCTACATGGTGCTCGCGCTGGCGATCGGCCTCACCGCCGGCCGCCTCGAGAAGAAGCTGAGGATCCGCCGATGAACTCCACCCTTTCGCTCTACGACGAGCCGGGGCCCCGCACCCGCCGACGCATCCTCATCTGGTCGGTCGTCAGCGCCGTCGTCATCCTGGGTCTGATCACCCTCGCCCTCGTGCAGTTCGCGTCGAAGGGCCAGCTCGACAGCGACCGCTGGCTGCCGTTCCTCGACATCGCGATCTGGGAATACCTCGGCGTCGGTCTGCTCGGCACGCTGCAGGCCGCTGCCCTGACCGCCGTGTTCGGCTTCGTGCTCGGCCTGCTGCTCGCGCTCGGGCGCCTCAGCCGCGTCCGCTGGATCAGCTGGCTCTGCACCGCCTACATCGAGATCGCCCGTACGGTCCCCGTGCTGCTGCTGATCTACCTCATGCTGTTCGGCCTTCCCCAGCTCGGCCTGAACTTCCCGGTGCTGTGGAAGCTCGTCATCCCGCTCACGATCGCCAATGCCGCAGCCTTCGCCGAGATCATCCGTGCGGGCGTCCTCGCCCTCCCCCGCGGGCAGGCCGAAGCCGGTCTCAGCCTCGGCATGACCCGCTGGCAGGTCGACCGCAAGGTGGTCCTTCCGCAGGCCCTGCGCTTCGTCGCGCCTTCGCTCGTGGTGCAGCTGGTCAGCCTTTTGAAGGACACCTCGCTGGGCTACATCGTCGCGTTCACCGAACTGCTGTACCGCGGCCAGGTGCTGTCGAGCTTCAACGGCCTGCTCATCCAGACCTTCGTGGTCGTGACCGTGATCTTCCTCGCGCTCAACGGCGGCCTCTCGGGTCTCGCCGCCCGCCTGCAGAAGCGACCGGGCCGCCGCAGCCTCGCGACCCCCGCGAAGGTCGCTCCGGCCGGTCTCACCACCCCGAACGCCCCCGTCGACCGCTGACCCGCCCTTCCGCCCCGGCATCGAAAGAACCACCCATGACGTCCCTTCCCCCCGTCCCCTCCCCGCTGGCCGACCTCGCCGTCGTCATCCGTTCGGGTGTCGTCGAGAGCCGCCACCTCGGGTCGATCGCGGCCCTGGCGGCCGACGGATCGGTGGCCTGGCAGACCGGAAGCGGTGAGCAGATCCTGCCCCGCTCCACGGTCAAGCCCGTGCAGGCCCTCACCTGCCTGCTCGCCGGTGCGGACATCGACGGCGCCGATCTCGCTATCGCCGCGGGCAGCCACACCGGCGAAGACGTGCACGTCGACGTCGTTCGCGACCTGCTGACCCGTGCGGGCCTCGACGAGAGCGCCCTCGCGTGCCCGGTCGACTGGCCCGAAGACGAGCCCACGCGCGAACGCCTCATCCGCGACGGCGAGCAGCGCTCACGCGTGCGCATGAACTGCTCCGGCAAGCACGCCGCGATGCTCCTCGCGTGCGCGGTCAACGGGTGGGACACCGCGACCTATCTCGACCCCTCGCACCCCCTGCAGCAGCTCGTGCGGTCGACGCTCGAGCGCCTCTCGGGCGAGACGGTGGCGCACGAAGCCGTCGACGGGTGCGGGGCGCCCCTGTTCAGCGTCTCGCCCCTCGGCATCGCCCGCATCTTCCGCGCCCTCGTGACGGGCGCCCCCGGCACGCCGGAGCGGAGAGTGGCGGATGCCATGCGGTCGTACCCCCGCTTCGTCGGCGGCGACCACCACGCCAACACCGACGCCATGCTGCGCGTACCGGGGCTGCTGTCGAAGGGCGGCGCCGAGGGGGTGATCGGCATGGCGACGGCCGACGGGGCTGCGGTGTCGATGAAGATCCTCGACGGCAACCCCCGCGCGACGACGCTCGTCGCCCTCACCGTCCTCGAAGCCCTGGGCGCCGACATCTCGGGCGCGGGCGACCTCGTCGAGCTGCCGATCCTCGGCGGCGGGGTCCCGATCGGCTCGATCGAGGTGGGTCGCGACGTGCGGGAGTGGCTCGACGCCTCGGCAGCGAGCGCCGCACCGTGACGACCGCCGCAGACCCGGCATCCCTCGCCGAGAAGTCCTCCACGCGCGCCCGCGCCCTCGTGGAGATCTGCGTCGACGACCTCGCAGGGGTGCTCGCCGCCGAGCGGGCGGGCGCCGATCGCGTCGAGCTGTGCGCAGACCTTCTCGAGGGGGGCACCACCCCCAGCTTCGGGATGATCGAGTCGGTCCTCGCCTCGGTGCAGCGCGTGGGCGTGCAGGTCATGGTCCGCTCACGCGGCGGAGATTTCGTGTACTCCGCCGACGAGCTGCGCGTGATGCAGACGGACGCGCGCGCCATCGCCGTCCTCGCTCGGACCAGCAGCGTGCCCGTGGGCATCGTCTTCGGAGCACTCACCGCCGACGGGCACGTCGATGAACAGGCTCTCGATGCGATCCGCGCGGCGGCTGGCGAGGTGCCGATCACCTTCCACAAGGCTTTCGACGACACCGCCGACCTGTTCGACGCTTACGACACCCTCGCCCACCACGGCGTCGTCCGCGTGCTCACCTCGGGCGGCAAGGCCACGGCCCGCGAGGGAGCCGACGTGCTCGCCGGGCTCCGCGCGCGGTCGGAGGGCACCCGGATGCCGGCGGTGCTCGTCGGCGGTTCGGTCCGGGCCCACAACGTGGCGGCGCTCCTCGAGCGCACCGGCGCCCGCGAGGTGCACCTGCGCGCGCAGGTCGAGTCCGATCGCGGGCACCTCGTCACCGACGAGTCCGCGATCCGCGAGACGGTCCTCGCCGTGACAGCGAACACCCTCGCGTCGCACCCGGCCGTGATCGCGGTCGACATCGGCGGCACCTCCGCCAAGGGCGCCCTCGTCGACATCGACGGGCACGTGCTGCAGAGCTCCCGCGTCGCGACCGGCGGCTCGGGAGCCGAGACGGTCACGCGCATCGCTGAGCTCCTCAACGATCTCATCGCGGGAGCCGAGAGCCTGGGCCGCTCGGTCGTGGGGGCGGGTGTCGTCAGCCCTGGTCTCATCGACAGCGCCACCGGCACCGTCCGTTACGCCTCGACGCTCGGATGGACCGACGTCCCCCTCGCCGGGCTCCTGTCGGATGCCACCGGGCTCCCCGTCGCCGTCGACCACGATGTGCGGGCGGCCGGTGCGGCCGAACGGGCCTACGGCGCCGCCGCCGGTTCGCGCAACGTCGTCTTCGCGGCGATCGGCACCGGGGTCGCGGCATCCCTCACCTCCGACGGACGGGCCGTCGAGGGGGCCATCTCCGGGGCCGGCGAGCTCGGTCACATCCCGGTGGTGCCCGGCGGCGAGCTCTGCGCGTGCGGTCAGCGCGGCTGCCTCGAGGTGTACTTCTCGGGCGCCGGCCTGGCCCGGCGGTACGCGGCGAGCGCCCCGCTGCTCGACGGAGAGACTCCGGATGCCGCGTCGATCATCGCCCGCGTCGACACGGATCCCGTCGCCGCCCGCGTCTGGTCGGAGGGGCTCGACGCCCTGGCCACGGGGCTCGCGACCCTCACCCTGCTCGTCGACCCCGAGGTGATCGTCCTCGGCGGTGGCGTCGCGCAGGCCGGGGACGCGTTCATCGAGCCCCTGCGCGAACGGCTGACCGCGGCGCTCGCGTGGCGAGAAGCCCCCCGGTTGACGACCGCGGCCCTGGGCACGCACGCCGGCCGCATCGGGGCCGCGATGCTGGCCTTCGAGGCCGCGCAGCGACCCGAGGTCACCCGCTCGTGGACCGCACCTGTCATCCTGGCTGAGCCGACCACCCCTCGAACGGAGGCCCGCTCGTGACCGAGATCGCGATCGTGCAGAATCAGGCGGATGCCGGCCGCATCGCCGCCGACCTCATCGTCGCCGCGCTGAATCGCCGCAGCGACCCGACGCTGGGACTCGCGACCGGCTCGACACCCCTGCCGGTGTGGGCGGCCCTGGCGGAGCGCTCCCTCGACCTCTCGGCCGTGCGGGGTTTCGCCCTCGACGAGTACGTGGGCCTGCCCGCCGGACACCCCGAGAGCTACCGCGCCGTGGTCGATCGCGACATCGTCGGCCGCCTCGGACTCGACCCGTCGCTCGTGCGCGTTCCGGGCGACGACGGGGGTCCGCTGGCCGAGGCCGGCGAGCGGTACGAGGCCGCGATCGCCGCGGCCGGCGGCATCGACCTGCAGATCCTGGGCATCGGCCGCACCGGGCACATCGGGTTCAACGAGCCGGGCTCGTCGCTCGCCTCGCGTACGCGCCTGAAGGCGCTGACGCCCGCGACCCGCGCCGACAACGCACGGTTCTTCGACAGCATCGACGACGTGCCCACGCACTGCCTCACCCAGGGCATCGGCACGATCCTCGACGCGGGAGTGCTCGTCCTGCTCGCGTTCGGCGAGTCGAAGGCCCCCGCCGTCGCCGCGGCGGTCGAAGGGCCGCTGACCTCGTCGTGCCCGGCATCCGCGATCCAGCTGCACCGGCGGGCCGTGGTCATCGTCGATGAGGCGGCCGCCTCGCAGCTCGAGCACCGCGACTACTACCGCTTCGCCTGGGACCACCGCGAGATCGCCTCGGCATGACCGCCGACCTTCTGCTCACGGGCGCCCGGGTGGTCGACGCGCGGCGCGACCTGCCCGACGCCTGGGTGCGGGTGCGCAGCGGTCTGATCGCCGAGGTGGGCACGGGGCTCGCTCCGAGGGCGTCCGAGCGCATCGACCTGGGCGGGGCGACCCTGACCCCCGGCCTGATCGACCTGCACGTGCACGGCGGCGGCGGGCACGCCTTCGACGACGGAACGGATGCCATCACCGCCGGGGTCGCCGCGCACCGCCGCCACGGTACGACGGCGACCCTCGTGAGCCTGGTCTCGTCTCCGCTCGACGTCCTGCGTCGGCAGCTCACTCACGTCGCCGTCGCACGACGGACCGATCCCGCGATTCTGGGCGTGCATCTCGAGGGCCCCTGCCTCTCACCCGCCCGGCGCGGGGCGCACGACCCCGGCGCGCTCGCTCTCCCCGACGGACCCGTCCTCGACCTCGTGCGCGATGCCGAGCCCGGCCTCATCCGGCAGGTCACCCTCGCGCCCGAACTCCCCGGAGCTCTCGACGCGATCACGGAGCTCACCGCCCGCGGCATCCGCGTCGCGATCGGCCACACCGAGGCCGATTACGCCCTCACGCGCGAGGCGATCGCGCGTGGCGCCACCCTGCTCACCCACGCGCTCAATGCGATGCCCGCGATCGGCCACCGGCTGCCGGGTCCGGTGCCGGCCGCTCTCGAGGACGACCGCGTCACCCTCGAGCTCATCCTCGACGGCGTGCACGTTCACCCCGCGGTCGCCCGCATGCTGCTGACCTCGGCGCCGCGCCGGGTGGCCCTGATCACGGATGCCATGGCCGCCGCCGCCCACGCCGATGGCGCGTACCGCCTGGGCGAGCTCGACGTTCACGTCGCGGACGGCCGCGCGTTGCTCGACGACGGCGTCACGATCGCGGGGTCGACGCTGACGCTAGATCGCGCGGTGCGCGCGGCCATCGTCGACCTGGGTCTTGCCGCGTCGGATGCCGTGGGAGCGGCGACGGCCGTTCCCACGGCGGCGCTGGGCGACCCCGCGCGCGGGCTCCTCGAGCCGGGAATGCGCGCCGACCTCGTCGCGTGGGACGCGGACTGGAGCGTGCGGAAGGTGTGGCTCAGCCCCTCTTCGTGACGCGCCGCTCCACGAGCTTGCGTGCGACGTCCATGAAGCTGGGTGCATACTTCGCCCACTCCTGGTCGAGCTTGCGCACGTCGATCTTGCCGGTGTGCAGCAGTTCGCAGATCTTCAGCCAGCTCTCGCCGGTCGCCGCCGTCAGCGCCCCCGCGACCGCCGCGTTCACGACGATCCCGGCGCCCGGGATCAGCTTGAGGAAGCTCGTCGCGAGCGCCCGCCCCGCCACCTGCACACCGAACTGCGCGAGCGCGCCGGCCGAGAGCATCGTCTTGACCTCGAGGTCGTAGATCGCGGCGATCCGGCCCATCATCGTCAGCTGGATCGGCGCCAGCGTGACAGCATCCGAGACAGGAAGCGGAACGGTCGCAGCCCCCGCTGCGGCCGCGGCCGCCGCGGCGATGATCGGCCGCGCCATCTCCCTCTTCCACGGGAGGTTGAGTCGCTGTGCGATGCGAAACGCGTCCTTGTCGCGCTCGGGGGCGAGCTCGAGGGTCTGCGTGACAAGGTCACCGAGGCCGTGCCCCTTGCCCTTCCCGTTCTTGTCGCGGGTCGAGGTGAGGACGACCTGCCGGTAGGGGATGCGCAGTCGTTCACCGGTGTTCGGGTCGACGGGGTCGTTGAGCCACTCGACGAACGCCTCCAGATCTTTCGCGATGCCCTGGTGCCCGGTGAGGGGGTTCTTGATCCAGTCGACCTTCGTCAACACCAGGATCACCGGCAGCCCCCGCGCGTCGAGCTCGCGGATCATCGCGATGTCGGCCGGGGTCAGCCGATCGTCGGCGGCCCGCACGCAATACCAGACGACCGAGATCTGGTGGTCGCCGGGGTGGGCGGCGATCGCGTCGAGGTGGGTGCGCAGCTGCTGATCCGGCGGAACGGGCGAGCCGATCTCGAACCCCTCGACGTCCCAGATACCGAGCGAGTCGTCGCTGTAGAAGTGCACGCCGCGCGTGACCGGCAAGCCGCGCCCGACCTTCGCCCAGTCGCGCCCGAACACCGCGTTGACCAGCGACGACTTGCCCACGCCCGAAGCGCCGACGATCGCGAGATTGAACCGTCCGTATCGCGACTTCGCCTCGGACGTCGCCTGGACGAACGCCTTGTCGTCGAGCTGATGCGCGTCGGTGTTCTTCTTCGCCATGATCTGGCCCTACCCCCGATGATTCGCGTCGCGACCCGCGTGCGCGGGATGGATCGAATCTACGGGGCGAGGTGCCCGACGCCGTTTTCGGCCGTACCCCTTGCGCGCGAGGGCTCAGTCGGGCCTGCGCTGCTGGAACAGCTCCTTCGTCCGCAGGAGGCGCAGTGCCGTGACCAGCAGCATTCCGCCGAGCACGTTGAACAGCAGGGTGTACCCGAACCACCCCAGCCACTGCAGGTAGGTGATGTCGGCCCCGGATTGGATCGCCCCGAAGATGAGCAGCGAATCCAGGATCGAGTGGAACAGCTGCAGCCCGGCGAGGAGGAACCCCCCGATGACGGTGGCGACGATCTTGGCGGGTTCGGAGTCGGTGCCCTGCTGCATCCGCGTCATGAGCGTGATGGTGCTGCCGCCCAGGACGGCCAGCACGATGCTCTGCAGCCCGAACGGAGCCTCGACGTAGTGGAGCGCGGATTCGGCGAGGGTGTCGTTCCACTGCGGGAACGCGGTGGTCAGCAGCCACATGAAGACCCACCCGCCGACGAGGTTCGCCACGAGGGTGCCGCCCCAAAGCCGAGCGAGGTGACCGATCGTTCCCTCGCGGGCGACCAGCGCGGCGATGGGCATGAGGAAGTTCTCGGTGAACAGCTCACTGTGCGCGAGGAGCAGGGCGATGAGCCCGATGCTGAACGCCACGCCGGCCAACAGGTGATCGCCCGTCTGGTGCAGCACCGCGAGGTACGCGGCGACGCCGAGGCCCACCTCGAGCCCGCCGAAGAACCCGGTGATCAGCACGATGCGCCAGGGTCTCTGCAGACGTTCCGCGCCCTCGGAGACGGTGGCGTCGAACGATTCGGCCAGCTCGTCCTCGACGACCTCGTCGGATTCGCCGACCTCGCGGCGTCTGTCGTCGCTCACCGGGGGCTCTGTCGTGTGCTCATGCCTCACTGTCGCTCTCGATCCGCGACCGCACAACCCGGCTGCGCGCGAGTCTTGGCGCGTGTACAGGGCGGGCGCCCCCACGCGTCACGGCTGCCGCCGCGACCCCACCCACCCGTCGTCATCCCGCGTGAACACGACCCGATCGTGCAGTCGCGACCGCCGGCCCTGCCAGAACTCGATCTCGCGCGGCTCGACCCGGTATCCGCCCCAGTGCGGTGGCCGCGGCACGACCTCATCGTCGGCGAACCGGGCGGTGACCTCGGCCATGTGCTCTTCGAGAGCGGCTCGGGATGCCACGGGCTCCGACTGATGGCTCGCCCACGCCGACAGTTGCGAGCCGCGCGGCCGCGACGCGAAGTACGCGTCGTCGCGCTCCGGCGGCATCGGCGTGGCCGTACCAAGCACGATGACCTGTCGCTGCAGCGCGTACCAGGGGAACAGGATCGACACCGCCGGGTTCCCGGCGAGCGCGCGGCCCTTCCGTGACTGCCGGTTGGTGAAGAAGACGAGCGCCCCGTCGTCGTCGATCCCGCGCAGCAGAACCGTGCGCGAGGTGGGCCGGCCCTCGGCATCCACCGTCGACACGACCATCGCGTTCGGCTCGGGCTGGTCCGTGGCATCCGTCAGCCACTGCTGCAGCAGCTCGAAAGGTGAGGCCGAGAGGGCGTCGTCATCCAGCTCGGCGAGCGTGTAGTCGAGCCGGTGGGCGAGGGGGTTCTCGGTCATCGCGGGTCCTCCGGTGGGTGGCTGGGACCCCAGCGTATGACGACGCGGCAGAGACCGGATCGCCGATAAGAGGGACATGTCGGCCCCCGGTAACGCCCCGGTCCGGGGCTCCGACCTAGCGGCCGATAGAATCGCCGCATGGAAGAGGGGGGAACGCGGCAGCAGATTCTCGTGCACGCGGCCCGCCTGTTCGGCCGTCACGGGTATCACGGCACCACGACGCGAGAGATCGCCGATGCCGTCGGCATCCGGCAGCCGTCGTTGTTCTACCACTTCTCTGCGAAGCACGTCATTCTCGCCGAGCTGGTCGACGCCGACCTCGCGCAGACCTTCGGTCGGTTGCAAGAAGCTCGCGACCTCGACGCGTCGTGGGCGGAGCGGTTCCACTACTTCCTCACGATCAGTTCGCACGACTATCTGACGCTGCCGTACGACGCGCGGGGGTATTACAGCGATGCGATCTTCACCGAGCCGGAATTCGAGACCCAGCGCGGCGAGATCTCGCGCTTCCACGACGAGGTGCGCGCCCTCGTCGAGCACGGCATGACGGCGGGCGAGTTCATGGCGATGGATGCCGAGTTCGTCCAGCGCGCGATCACCGGCCTGCAATTCGAGGGTATGCGCGAGCGCGAGACGAATGCGTCGGCGCCGGTCGCCCACCGCCCCCTTCAGGTGTCGGATTTCATCCTGCGCGCGGTGCTCGTCGATCCTTTCCGTCTCGAGGACGTGCGTTCTGCGACCCAATCGCGCCTCGAGGGCGCGGTCTCTTTCTCGCAGTAGTCCCCGCCCCTTTCCCCCGACTTTTCTCGGGGGTGACACCGTCGCGAAATGCGGGCGCAACACGCGCCCTCTATCAATTGATAGACGCATTACCTATCACTTGATAGCCTGCTCCGCACGTCACTCCCGAGGTGGCGGAGCATCGAGCATCGACGGAGATTTCCATGCACACCACCACTCGCATCGCCGCAGTCGCCGCGGTCGCCGGTATCGCCGCCCTCGGCCTGGCCGCGTGCTCCTCGAGCCCGGCGCCGGCAGCAGACACGGCATCCGCTATCACGACCGTCGCTCCCACCGCCCTGCGGTCGGCCGGCAAACTGTCGATCTGCACCACCAACCTGGGCTCGCCCCCGAACATCAGCACCGACGAGTCGGGCAACCTCGTCGGCAGCGAGATCGACCTGGCCAAAGCGGTCGCCGGTCGCCTCGGCCTCACGCCCGACTTCGTCACGGTCGACTTCTCGGCGCTCATCCCGAGCCTGCAGGCCAAGCAGTGCGACGTCATCATGGCCTCGCTCTACATCAAGCCCGAGCGCAAAGAGGTCGTCGACTTCGTGCCGTACCTCACCTCCGCCACCGGCGTCGCGGTGAAGCAGGGAGCGGATGCCGGCATCACCGGCCTCGACGACTCGCTCTGCGGCAAGAAGGTCATGGTGACCGTCGGAACCACCGCTCAGGATCTCGCCGAGAAGCAGTCGACGACCTGCACCTCCGAGGGCAAGAAGCCCCTCGACATCAGCACGAACAACCAGGCCACGGTGGGCTTCCAGCAGCTGGTCAGCGGACAGCTCGACGCGTACCTCGACGCGGCCGAGCTGATCGGCTACTACCAGAAGCAGGGCACCGCGGGCATCGAGATGGTGGGCGACCCGACCGACGCGATCGACATCGGCGCGGCCACCCTCAAGGACAACACCGCGCTGCACGAGGCCATCCAGAAGGCCTTCGACGACCTCGTCTCGACGGGCGACTACGAGAACATCCTCCGCACGTGGGGGCAAGAGGCCCTCGCGTACAACGGAAGTAACTGACGGTGAACTTCGACTGGGGCTTCTTCTGGAAGAACCTGCTCACCCCGGGCGCGCCCTTCCTGCAGGGGCTCGCGCTGACGGTGCTCATCTCGGTGCTCGCGATGGCCGGCGCGCTCGTCGTCGGTCTCGTGATCGCGATGATGCGGCGCTCGACGTTCGCGCCGCTGCGCGTGATCGCGAGCCTCTACATCTGGTTGATCCGCGGCACCCCGCTGCTCGTGCAGCTCGTGATCATTTACACGGGGTTCGCCGCGGCGAACGTCTTCCGCTTCAGCGACGTCGATCTAGGCGGCATCCTGATCAAGGCCGCCATCCAGGCCGCGATCGTCGGGCTGATCATGAACGAGAGCGCGTACATCTCCGAGATCATCCGCGCCGGCCTCGACTCGGTGCCGGTCGGTCAGACCGAGGCGGCGCAGGCGCTAGGCATGTCGGGGATATCGGCGATGCGGTGGATCATCCTGCCCCAGTCGCTGCGGCTGATGGTTCCCCCGCTGGGCAACTCGTTCAACGGGCTCATGAAGAGCACGTCGATCTTGAGCGTCATCGGCGTCTCGGAGATGTTCCTGGTCACCCAGAGCATCAGCGCCGCGACCTTCCGCACCTTCGAGATCTTCGCCGTCGTCGCGATCTACTACCTCGCCCTCACCACGATCTGGACGATCATCCAGAGCGCGATCGAGAAGAAGCTCAACGCCCGGGTCGGCATCGTGACCACGGCGTCTCCGTGGCAGCGACTGTTCGGGGGGCGTCGGTCGGCGCCCCTCACTCCCGTCACCGCCCTCTCCGACTCGGGAGTCCTGAAATGACCGATCCCCTCGTCAGCGCGAAGAACGTCTCTCGCGAACTCGGCGGACGCCGGGTGCTCGACAACGTCTCGTTGGACGTGCAGCCGGGCGAGGTCGTCGTGCTCGTCGGCCCCTCGGGCGCCGGCAAGACGACGTTCCTGCGCACGATGAACAGCCTCGAGAGCATCGACGACGGCGACCTGATCGTCGCGGGCCAGCCGATGGGCTACCGGATCGCGCCGAACGGTCGACGCGTGCCCGCCACGAAGTCGGCCCTCCGGCAGCAGCGGCAGGAGATCGGGTTCGTCTTCCAGCACTTCAACCTCTTCCCGCACATGACGGCGCTCGAGAACATCTGGCACGCCCCCGTGCGCGTCCGCGGTGTCGCCAAGGGCGAGGCCGTGGCGCAGGCGCAGGCGCTGCTCGAACGCGTGGGATTGGGCGACAAGGCCGATGCCCGCCCGAGCAAGCTGTCGGGCGGTCAGCAGCAGCGCGTCGCGATCGCCCGGGCTCTCGCGATGAAGCCGCGACTGATGCTGTTCGACGAGCCGACCAGCGCCCTCGACCCCGAGATGATCGGCGAGGTGCTCGACGTCATGCGCGAGCTCGCCGCCGACCACATGACCATGGTGGTCGTCACGCACGAGATGGGCTTCGCGCGCGAGGTCGCCGATCGGGTCGTGGTGATGGATGCCGGAGCGATCATCGAGGTCGCCCCGCCCAGCCAGCTGTTCGGCTCGCCCGAACACCCGCGCACGCAGGCGTTCCTCTCGAAGATCCTGTGACGCCCTCCCCCTGCACCGCCCCCGCACGATCGATCGAGGAACACCCATGTCTCGCACGCCCCTGACCGGCGCCATCGCCACCCCACACGCCGACGCCACCCGCTCCGCCGAGCAGGCGTTCGCCGGCGGCGGCAACGCGATCGACGCCGCCCTCGCGGCCGCGGCCACGCTCAGCGTCGTCTACCCGCACAACGTCAGCATCGGCGGCGACCTGATCGCCCTGGTCCGCGACCCCTCGGGGCGCACGCGCTGCGTGAATGCCTCGGGCCCCGCGGCATCCACCGTCGATCGCGACGCCATGCGCGCAGCGCACGGAGAGGTCTTGCCGTACCGGGGCATCGACACGGTGACGGTGCCGGGGGCGATCCGCGGGTGGGACGTGCTGCGGCGCATGGGCGGTCGTCTCGAGTGGGGCGAGATCTTCACGGATGCCGTGGTGGCAGCGCGCGAGGGCGTGCCGGTGTCGCGCTCGCTCGCCGCCGCCTTCCGCGAAGAAGAGGCCGCGATCGGGTTCGACGCGGGATTCCGCGACACGTTCCTCGCCGAGGGCCTGCCCGCGCAGGGCGATGCCCTCGTGCAGCCCGTGCTCGCCCGCACCCTCGAGGCGATCCGCGACGGAGGCGCCGCGGCCCTGTACGACGGCGAGCTCACCGCCGGTTTCGTCGACGGCCTCGCGCGTCTCGGCTCGCGCATCGGGGCGGCCGACCTGCTCCTCTTCCACCCCGAGGTCGTCGAACCGCTGACCACCGCGTTCGGCTCGTACCGCGTGCTGACGAGCCCGCCCAACACGCACGGTTTCGTGTTGCTGCGCGTGCTGCGCGAGCTCGAACGGCACGGCATCGCCGACCCCCTCGGCGCGGACTTCGGGCGCATGATGGAGCGCTTCTTCGCGGCCAACCTCGTGCGCGACGAGCTGCTCGCCGACCCGCGGGTCACCTCGGGAGACGTCGGCGAGCTGCTCGACGGCGACGCCTCCGCGCGCGGCGACGAGCCCGTGCTGCCCGGCTTCCGCCGCCCCCGCGGCGACACGGTCGGCATCGCGGTGTCGGACTCGTCGGGGTGGTCGGTCTCGCTCATCCAGAGCGTCTACCACGCGTTCGGAGCCGCGGTGGTGGAGCCGTCGACGGGCATCCTCCTGCACAACCGCGGCACCGGCTTCTCGCTCGACCCCTCGTCGCCGAACGCCCTCGCACCCGGAAAGCGCCCGCTCCACACCCTCATGCCGGTGATGGTCGACGACGCGACGGGCTTGCGCTTCGTCTCGGCGACGATGGGCGGCCAGGGCCAGCCGCAGATCCACGCCCAGACGCTGCTGCGGGCGATGGCCGGAGCGACCGCGCAAGAGGCGGTGTCGGCGCCGCGCGCGATCGTGGGCCCGCAGCGCGACGGCGACCGCCCCTCTGACGTCTACGTCGAGGGCAACCTGTCCGCACCGGCCCGCGCATCACTCGAGGCGACGCACCTGCACCTCATCGAGACTCCGGATGCCGACGAGCTCGTCGGCCACGCCAACCTCGTCATCGTGGCGGCAGACGGTGGCCTGGACGCCGGCAGCGACCCGCGCTCGGATGGGGCGGCGAGCGTGCGGGGGTATGCGGGCTGAGGTTTTCTCTGGCACGCCTGAGAATTCGTGCGTTCCTGGAATGCCCGTCGAGGTCATCGGGTTGGGGGACTCGGTTCTGTTCCCCCACGAAAGGACACCCATGAGCCTGTTCAGCCCCACCACCGTCGGAGACATCGGCGTTCGCAACCGCGTCTCGCTCGCCCCGATGACCCGCCTGCGCGCCGGCGCCGACGGCGTTCCCGGGCCCATCGTCGCGAAGTACTACGCGCAGCGCGCCGGCATCGGCCTGCTGGTCACCGAGGGTGTCTTCCCGAGCGACGAGTCGCGCGCGTACCCGGGTCAGCCGGGCATCGTGACCGATGCTCAGGCCGCGGGCTGGGCCAAGGTCGCCGACGCCGTGCACGCCGAGGGCGGCACCGTCTTCATGCAGCTCATGAACGGCGGACGCGTCACGCACCCCGAGATCACCGGCACCGACCGCATCGTCGCCCCCTCGGCGATCGCGATTGAGGGTGACACGCGTCTGGCCGACGGCACGAAGGTCGCCTACGCCACCCCGCACGCGCTCGAGACCGCCGAGCTCACCACCGTGCGCGACGAGTTCGTCGCCGCCGCCCGCAAGGCCGTGGATGCCGGCTTCGACGGCGTCGAGCTGCACAGCGCCAACGGATACCTCCTGCACGAGTTCCTCTCTCCCGCCTCGAACCAGCGCACCGATGCCTACGGCGGATCGCCCGAGGCCCGCGCCCGCTTCGTCATCGAGGTCGCCCAGGCCGTCGTGGCCGAGGTCGGTGCCACGCGCGTCGGCATCCGGATCTCGCCCGCGCACAACATCCAGGACGTGTGGGAGAAGGACGACGCCGAAACCCGCGCCACCTACGAAGCGCTCGTGTCGGGCCTCGCTCCCCTGGGCCTCGCCTACCTGAGCGTGCTGCACGCCGACCCCGCCGGCGACCTGATCCAGGACCTCCGCCGCACCTTCGGCGGCACGGTCATCGTCAACAGCGGCTTCTCGAGCGTCACCACGCGCGACGAGGCCGTCTCGGTCGTCGAAGACGGAATCGCCGACCTGGTCGCCGTCGGCCGCCCCGCCATCGCCAACCCCGACCTCGTGACGCGCTGGGAGCAGGGCGCCGACGAGAACGAGGTCGACCAGGCCTCGGTCTACGGCGGCGACGAGCGCGGCTACACGGACTACCCGTTCCTGCAGGCGTAAGCCGTCCTGCTTCTGGGGCCTCGCGCGATTCGATCGCGCGGGGCCCTTCCGTATTACACCGGCCGATAGCGCTGCACGCTCGCGCCCGAGCGGAACGCTCGCTGCTCGATCAGCTCGAGCCTCAAGTCGACGCCGTCGAGCAGCCGAGGCCCGCGCCCCGCAATGACCGGGTGCACGACGAACGTGTACTCATCGATCAGCCCGTGCGCCGCGAGAGTCGCGGGGAGCTTCACTCCACCGAGCGAGATGCCTCGCCCCGGTTGCTCCTTGAGCCTTCGGACGGCGTCTACGACGTCGCCCCGGATGAGTTCGGCGTTCCAGTCGACTGCGTCGAGAATCCCGGATGCCACGACCTTCCGCATCGGATCCATCACCTCCGAGAACGCGACCTCACTGTCGTCCATCCAGTCGGGCCACTCCCCCGATTCCGGTCGGCGCCACGCGCCCTCCATCAGCTCGTAGGTGACACGGCCGTAGAGGAGGGTGTCGGAGCGGCGCAGCTCGTCGGTCCAGAACGCCATCGACTCGTCGTCGGGTGGGAGGCCCGCCTCGTGATGGACGCAGCCGTCGAGGGTGACGTTGATGGCGTAGCGGAGGGGCTGGGTCATGCCGCTAGCTTCCTCGCTGGGTCCCGTCAGCGGAAGAGCTTTCTGCTGCCCTCGCGAACCGCGCCGCCCGCCCGCGAACGCCTCTGCCAGTTCCGCCGGCTCGCTGTCGTCCATCGCCACCACGACTTGCGTGAAGGAAGCGACGAGCGCGCCCCACACCCACAACCCGACCTCCAGAGTGCACTACTCGTCGTTGACGGACACGACTGAGACATCACCTGTGAAGGACAACACGACGCGGGCGGGCGCGTGCATGAGCACCGACCCCAGCAGGGCCACTCGTTCGCGTCCAAACACTTGAGCCGCGCCGAGACGAATACACCGGCGTCTCCGCCCGGCACGACCCGCGGCATGAAGGAAGCACATGGAGCCGACGACTCCCGCCGCTCCACGAATTCAGCTCGATCTGATCCCGGATGCCGTCCAGCAGACGACGCTCAAGACCTGCGACGACCGGATGCACGACGAACGTGAACTGGTCAATGAACCCCCCAATGCCGAAAGTGTCATGAGCATATTCACTCCGCCCAGGTAGATCCTCAGCACGTTGTTTCCTTTGATTGGAAAACGGTCTCGACGACCTCGCCACGGATGAGATCGGCCGTTCAATCAACCTCGGCGACGCGCAGCGGCGGTGGGATCGGACCCTCGTTAGAGGGCAACCTAGGATGCTGCGGCCTCGCTGAGGCGGGACGCTGTCGATCCTGCGTTCAGACCGTCCTTGGTAGCTGGCGGGGTATTCATAGCCACAGCAATCATGCCTTGCTTGGGCCGCAACACGATCACGGCCTCCTTCAACTTTCGACGACCACCGCGAGCATCCTCGGAGCGACCCCCCAGCGTACTGTGCGTTGAATCAACCAGGGTGCTCGTCACATGCCATTGCGCTTTTGCCAGCTCGACTATTTTGGCCGCGCTCAACCCGTTACTCGAATTCCCATCCGGGAAGGTGATCATTACCTGACAGCCTCGGAGCCTCAGAACCTGAAGAAGCCCGGTCAGACTTTGCACCGCGGCCGTTCGACGACTGAAATCCGAGGAAGCACGATCGCCTCGCGCGGGCGCCCGCCCCGCGCCCGAAACAGTGTCCCATCCGCCCCGAGCGATTCCCTCCAGCACATGGTAGAAGCGACTGTACTGAACAGACGAATACGGCGGATCACAGAAGGCAAGGTCGCCTTCAGACAGCGTGCCGGCGACGGCCTCCGCGTCTGACACTCGAGCGTGTCCGCGGACTCGAGCATGACGAGGCGCGAGGGCATCGAGTTGGCGCTGAACTTCGCCAAATGCATCACGCTTCCAAGCAGCACGAATGTACGGTAGGAGAGTTCCTGTCGGCTGGAAAGGCTGGGCAGTATGGCCGGGGGCGGCAGCGCAGGCACTCGCTGCGCGTATGACCGCTGCGAGGGCCAGCGTCCGGATCTCCAAGTCCTCGGGCATGCCGCTCAACATGTGGTCGAAAGCGAGCGCTTGAAGAGGCGCGAAATAGTGTCCTCCATAATGTCGAGTGAGTCGTCGCCCTTCGACCTCACTCGCCCGTTGACGAGCGACGCGCACTGAATGTGCCGAGAGGACAGTCTCCTCAATTCGCAAGCGGGCAACGACGGCGTCATCGTCATACTGTTTCCGAGCAGCGGCCAACCACGAGGAAATCACCAATGACTGCTCGAGCGAGCGCACTCGCTCGACGATCACTGCCGAGAGCACCTTTGAGTACGTTTGTAGATCTGCGCTGAGCACCGGACGAGCAGCGCGCTCTGCTACGAAGTGCCCAACGGATCCGGCCCCGGAGAACAGATCAACGAACCGGTCAGCACCTTCGGCCTCCTCCAGAACAAGATCTCCGAGCGAACCTCGCAGGAGCGCGGACTTGCCGCCCATGTACTTCATTACCTGGTCGCCTCACGTTCTCGTTAGCTAGCAAAGCTCCAAGCTGCTACACGTTCAGCTTGACCGAGCACAGCTAGATATTCTCGCATGCCCGTGATCAGCGCATGATGGCTCGCCTTCGACGACAGCTCGAGCTCCTCCTTCGCAATCTCGGCGTCCGCCCACAGATCGATCATCGGGTCGGGAGCGTCATCTGACCAAAGTGCACGGGCCCCGCCCAGGCCGACGACCCAAGTTGAAACGTCATCTGCTCCCAGACCCGAGTCATCGAGCAGCTCAACGCAGGCGCCAGTAGCCAGACGCGCAAGAATGGTAGTGCGCAAGAGCATCTCGCTCAGGTATGCGGAGGGCGCCCCGTGGCTCCGAGTAAATGCAGCTTCGAGCGCGCCGTCCCGGCTCAAATCCTCGGGGTCCGTTCGAATACTCACGAAGTAGGGGTCTCGTTCGACTCCTCCCGGGGCGACGCTGGTCAGCCAGGAGGACCACCCGCTCCAGTCAGTGCGGCCTGTCGGTACCCCGTACGGATCCAGCTCTTCATGGGTCGGCGCATACACACCCACGGCGAGGTGCCGGAGCAAGAGTCGGTCGAGAACCGGGAATGTCCCTCGAGACTCAGGTTCGAGGAGTGTCCAAACGTCATCCACAATCTGAGCACAATCTTGGGCGCTGAGGTCATCGGGTTCGACACGCGTGGGTTGATAACTGGCGTGGTTCCGACGGTTTCGATCCTCGGAAAACGCGGAAAGGTCGAAGGCAATGTCATCCAACAGTCCTTCGACGATTGGAGTGATACCACTGCCCATATTGTTTGCCCATTCGTAGAGCGGGGCACCTATAGGACGGAGAATCTTCCCGAATAGGTCCTGAGCTCGCGTTGAACGCGCCCATGAGTTGAGAACCATCCAGGTGGCTACGTGCGTGCCCACTCCAGTGACCTCCGCTACACCGGCGCCCGAAAGCGCCAAACTGCAGCGATTACCGACGTAAATTCCCTCCGTACTCAGGAGGGAAATAGCTGCACGTAGCTCGGCGTAATAGCAGAGGTGCACCGCTCCGTGCACGTCTCCTTGAAGAACAGCATGCAATGCCCTGCCGAGGTATGCCCAGCTGTCGGCGGAATGAATAAAGGAAGCTGCCGCGAGGTAGTCCGCAAAGTCGGAGTATTGAGAGGGAGGGACGGTCTTTCCGTCGGCAAGAACACGTTCTCCAGCAGAATGAAAGTAGACATTGGCGGGCGCCAACCATGTCTCGGAACCGGAAATCGGGAGTCGAGAAAGAGCCGCCACCACAACTGCCCGGTCAGCAGTGCCTAACGCCGCCTCCGACCTCGCACCCAAACCACTCGATGCACTCATGCGCGGTCGACGAGATTGGCGGCTGATTGCACTTCAGCGTTCTCCGAGCCGCGAAGGTGATCAATCAATCGAATACGCATCTCCTTGTACCCGCTGCTACCGCGAAGCGCGGAGGCGCGCAACCGCTCCTGCTCGCTGAGCCCCGGGAATCCGCTACTGCGCCAGTCAAAGACCGCAAGCCTCTCGGAGATTTGGGCGAGGAATCTGTGGACAGGCTCGTCGGCCAGAGTAGCCGCCGCGATTGATATGTACTCGGGTGTTACCTCCGGCGCAGCGCTCAAATCACGCCAGCCAGCGAGCGAAAGCTCTCGGTTGCGGACGTAGCAAAGATCGTTGATGACCGACTGGAATCCGCGGATCCCCTGATCTGTCGCAAGGAGCGTAAACGACCCCGCGAAAGCTGGATCCGTTGCGCCCACCAGGCGCTCCCCATCGAGGCCAAGAGTATTGTCTGCTTGTCGAAGTGACATAGCCCAACCCGCGTTGGAGTCTGCAATTGCGTCCGCTAGGAGCTTCCACGCGGTGACCAGGAAAGCACCTTGTTGTAGTCTTGACCAAGAAAGCCCACCACTGGTCGCGTCGGGCGTTCCGCCAAAAAGTCCCCCAGTGCTCCCACGCGGTCGCCATGACTTCACCATGCTTGCAATTAGACTGCGAATGAAGGCGGCTTGTGTCACGGGGCCATTCTCGGCTCTAGAGCCACCAAGCATGTTGATTCGTCTATACCAAGGACTATCTGGAGACGACCACAGCATCTCGGTCAGCTCCTGCGCCCGACTCTCACGGTATACCTGCACGACCTCGCCGCTGTTAAGCCACTCCTGCTCACGCAACAATGGGTAGAGATCAAAGGCAAGCGAAGCATTGATCTTCTTGGGCTTGATATTTATTGTCCAGAACAGGTATGCCTGCCAAGAAATGTCAAGACCGTGAAACGCGACGACGGGAAGCTCGTAGTCCTCAACGTCTCCGTCGCCCTCCTGGAAAGCAAAAAGTCGGTGCTGTCCGTCAATCACCTCAATAGGCGGCACACTCTCTTCATCCTGAGATGAGGAGCGGACAGGGAGAGAAAGCGTCGCCATTCCGGGGGCCGGGCCCTCTTCTATGGATATAGTTTCGCCAGTAGCGATTACCCGACCGGATCGCATATCACCGGGTTCGAGGATGTTGACCACGACGGCTGTCGGCAGCCAGCCGGGCTTTCTCAGGCGGTCGTTCGCGGGATCATCCCGTTTTGCTGCACTTAGGCCTGACCAGGGATAGCCGCCCTCGACATATCGTCGAATCTCTTCACTCCGCTCGGGATCGTGCTTTCGTTGAATACTCAGATCCTCTGCACGCGGTCGCAGTTCGTCTGTATCGCGTCGGTAGATACCCGATAGCCTCCGAAGCTGCGAAGCTGCGACGGAGAACATGTAGAAGTGCGGTTTTGGGCGTGATTGATTTTGCCCGCCGTCGTACTGCATGTCGTCCCACTGGGCCAGCCACTGCTTCACCCTCAGAGCTGTGAGCGTCGTCGACTCAACTGATGGCATTGGTTCCCCCTTGTTCCCACCAACCACTCGAGGCTAACGGAACTCGTCGCTTGGCCTGCATCTCAGGTATCTAGCCACCCCACAAGACAGCTGCGAGACAGCGCTCCACGCTCGGAGCATGCCCAGACAGTACGACCCCTGACCGCGTCGATGCGTCCGGTTTTGCGTGCCGAAGGCTGTAGCTGTGCTAGCTGACCATCGGGCTCAGAAGGAGTCGGCCTGACTCGTGCAGGTCTATCGGGGCGACCTCCCGTCGGCGCGCTGCTCCGCGCCACGGTTCAGCTGCGACAGCGCGAATACCGGAACCTGCAGCTCCTTGGCCATCAGCTTCAGCGCACGCGAGAACTCACTGACCTCCTGCTGACGCGACTCGACGCGCTTACCGCTCGTGAGCAGCTGCAGGTAGTCGATGACGACCATTCTTCAGACCCTCGCGCTGGTTCAGGCAACGGCACCTCGCACAGATCTCAACCAGCGCAATATTCGAGCCAGCATCCGAGCGAGAGAGATCTGGCCCATGTCCGACCCCCGGAGTACCCTCCCCACCATGACCCCAGCCAACCTCTTCCTCCACGCCGATGCCGCGCTGCGCGAGGTCATTGACCAGCTCGATCCCACCGACTTCTCCGTTCCCGTTCCGAAGGAGTGGAGCCAGCTCGAGTCGCCTACGCTTCTCGGCATCCTCGGGCGGCATGCGTACGACGAAGCCTGGATCCCCGATGTCATCGCGGGCCGCGCGGCGGCCGACGGCGACCCCTACGCCGACACCGACCTTCTCGGCGACGATCCCGTCGCGTCGTACGACGCGCTCAACGACAAGGCGACGGCAGCCGTCCGATCGGGCGACATCGCCGAAACCTTTCGGTTCACCTACGGCGATTACCCGGCCGATGAGGCCTTTGCACACCTCGCGACCTATCGCGCGTTCCAGGCGTACTCGATCGCGAAGCACTTCGGCGTCCCGTTCCACCTCACCCCCGAGCTGGTCGCCGGGTTCAACGAGCACGTCGTCCCGCACGCCGACGAGTGGCGTCAGTGGGGCGTGTTCCCGCCGGCCATCGAGCCACCGGCGGGCTCCGACGACGAGACCATGCTGCTGTGCACGCTGGGGTTCTGGACGCCGTAAGCCTCGGCGTTACATCCCCGGCGCCACGCCAATGACGGCGCGGCCGTAGCTCAGGCGCCTCGCGGCGCGGGCGTGACGACCGGAAGGAGCAACTACGTCGCTTAAGCGCCAGCGGGCGCTGCACCGCGCTCGCATCCGCAGGCTCATCCCCTCTCCGACGCCTAGTGGATCCGGCTGAACGCCCGGGTGAATTTTGCGCCGAGCACAACCAATACCGCACACCTGGTTGCGCCTGCCGTTTATGGTCTGGTCTGCGCACACGGCGCATCCTGAGGGGGACTGATGAACGCCAGGCTAATTTTCGCACCAATCGTGGTTTTAGTCGCGACAGCGCTGCTATCGGCTTCACCAGCGTCTGCGCAGAGTGCGCCGAGCACGAATGCGGATACCAGCGCTCCAATCGAAGTTCCGGCACTGCCAGACTCCTTGACCAATCAAGAGATGGCTGAGCTGACCGACGCAAGTGTGACTCCGAAGATCGTCTTCGACGAGACGCGCCAAGAAACCGAGGAGAGACTCGAGACGTTGAATCTCGAGCCCGCCGAACCTGAGGCATCGGTTGCGAAGCCAGCGAGCTTCCGTACCGGAATGGTGCAAACCGCCGATCTCCGCGTACAGGGTGGCTCAGGTGGATCGAAGTGCTACCTCGCGCCCGGCAACATGTGGTTTCGCAAGTCCTCAGGCTACGGCGGGGTGGGATCCAAGCCTGCACTCCGGAACTGCAGCGCGGACGTGGTGAAGACCGGCATGGCTAGCGAGGTGTTTCGCCAGGAGTGGTGGGGTTGGGCGAAGGTCGCCGGCCCATTCAACAGCTGGGGCACGGGCAATATGCAGTCCACCCAGGTCACCTACTACTGCAACGGGCAGACACGAGACAATAAGTTCCAGGTGATCACGACGGCCTGGGGAACCACCGGCAGAGGACAGACAGGCGTGGGGCGCGACTCGACGGGCTCGTACACGTTCAGATGCAACTGACGACCCGAAGCTAGACCGAGAAGGAGAGGCCGGGCGCTTGCGCCCGGCCTCTCCTCAATCATCTGGGGACGTCGTCGGTGATCCGGTAGGGCACGGCGTAGCCGCCGGTCCAGATTCGTTCGCCCTCGTACTGCGTCTCAGCGAGAGATTGTGCGTACCTCGTCGCCTCGTCCTGATCATCGAAGACGCCGAGAATCTCCACCTCGTTGTCGCTCCGGTAGACGATCCACACCTTTTCCACGGAACGAGGATACGCGCGGACGGGCGCGACGATGCCGCGGCGGGAGTTACATCCCCGGCGCCATATCCGTGAACCGCGAATAATGCCCCTGGAACGCCACCGTGATCGTGTCCGTCGGCCCGTTACGGTGCTTCGCCACGATCAGATCCGCCTCGCCCGCACGCGGTGAGTCCTTCTCGTACGCCGCCTCGCGGTGCAGCAGCACCACCATGTCGGCGTCCTGCTCGATCGAGCCCGACTCACGCAGGTCCGAAAGCGCCGGCTTCTTGTCGGCGCGCTGCTCGGCACCACGGTTCAGCTGCGACAGAGCGATGACCGGAACCTGCAGCTCCTTCGCCATCAGCTTCAGCGCACGCGAGAACTCACTGACCTCTTGCTGGCGCGACTCGACGCGCTTACCGCTCGTGAGCAGCTGCAGGTAGTCGATGACGACCATCTTCAGGCCCTCGCGCTGCTTGAGGCGACGGCACTTGGCGCGGATCTCGACGAGCGTCATGTTGGGGCTGTCGTCGATGTAGAGGGGCGCGTCGTTGATGCGACCGCGGGTGGAGGCCACCGTGGTCCAGTCGCGCGAGTCGAGCGTTCCCTTGCGCATGCTCTGCAGGGGGATCTGACCCTCGGCGCTGAGCAGGCGCATCGCGATCTCGGAGCGACCCATTTCGAGCGAGAAGAAGATGCAGGGCGCGTTCGACTTGATCGCGGCGGCGCGGGCGAAGTCGAGCGCGAGCGTCGACTTACCCATGGCGGGGCGCGCGGCGAGCACGATCATCTGGCCCGGGTGCAGGCCGTTGGTCAGCTGGTCGAGGCCGGCGAAGCCGGTGGGAATGCCCGTCATCGACCCGTCGCGGCCGCGAGCGGCCTCGATCTCTTCGACCGCGGCATCCACCGCCATCGTCAGGGGGATGTAGTCCTCGGCGCTGTCGTCGCCCGAGACGTTGTAGATCTCGGCCTGGGCGCTGTTGACGAGCTCGACCGGGTCGCCCTCGCCGGCGTAGCCCATCTGCACGATGCGCGTGCCGGCCTCGACCAGGCGGCGCAGCATGGCGCGCTCGGCGACGATCGAGGCGTAGTAGCCGGCGTTGGCGGCGGTCGGAACGATCGAGGTGAGCGTGTGGAGGTAGTCCGCTCCCCCGGCGCGCTGCAGCTCGCCCGTCTTGATCAGCTCGTCGGTGACGGCGACGACGTCGGTGGGCTCGCCGTGCGAGTACAGGGTGAGGATGGCCTCGAAGATCAGCTCGTGCTTGGGCACGTAGAAGTCGGGACCGCGGAGACTTTCGATCACATCGGCGACGGCGTCTTTCGACAGCAGCATGCCGCCCAGGGCGCTCTGTTCGGCGAGCGTGTCGTGCGGGGGCGTGCGCTCGGGGCGCGGTGCTTTTCCGAGACGTTCTTCGGCGATATCGGCGATCGACACGGGCTCTCCTTCGGTTCTCGGGCACCACCGCCGGGCCTCGCGCGCGTGAAGGACGTCGCGAAAACGGGGCTCGGTGCGGCCTTGGCAGCATGAGATCACCAACGTCCGACATCGACGCGCGGGGCAGGGTGATCGGCTTGCCCAAGTGGCTCGACCCACGCTAGATACCACCTTCGATCCACGCAAACGAGCCTGTGGATAACTCTGTGGAGAGATTGCGGGAAACGCCGTCAGGTCTGTGCACAAGTGCTGTGGACAACTCGGTGGATGGATCTGATTTCCGCGCGTGTTGCGTACCCTGACCTGGGTTTTTTCTATCCACAACTTTCCTGGGGAAATCCCGTGTGAAGTGGACGTTGAAGGTTGCCCGCGGATGCATTCACATGTGTACAACTCGGGGGATAACTCGCCGGACGCGTATCGATACAGAGGCCCCGCTGTCAAATTTTTCTTCACCATCCGGCGTGTCGCCCGTCACCACGCCTTTGCCGGACGACTACTGAGATTTCACCCGAGCCCTTCCGCGTCGGCGAAACCGGGCGTATCGTCGCCGGCCAGGAGTTGTCAGAGGTTCACCTTGGGGGGCGAATCATGGAGAACACGTTCGACCGGGGGGCACCGCACGCGCTGCGGCTGTTCCTCATCGGCGTGCTCACCGCCCTCGGCTTCGCGGCTCTCTCGCTCGTGCTGTCGGTGTCTTCGGCATCCGCAGACGACGGCTCCCAGGGCGGTCTGCTCGGCACCGTCGGCTCGACCGTCGGCCAGGTCACCGACACGGTCGACGAGGTCGTCGGCACCGTGGTCGCCCCCACCGTCGAGCACGTCACCGAGACGGTCGCTCCGGTCACCGACGTCGCACCCGCCCCCGTCGCCGAGGTCGTGACCACCACCACCGACACCGTCTCCGACGTCGTCGACACCGCGGAGACCGCCGTCGGAAGCACCGTCGACACCGTGGCCGACACGGTCACCGACGTCGCCGGTTCGAGCGTCGTGGGAGACGTCGTCGCCCCGGTCGTCGACACCGTGCAGACGGTCCCCGTCGTCGGCGACGTCGCTCACGCGATCGGCCTCGACGACCTGCTCAGCGGAGTCACCGACGCGGTCGACGCCGCCCTCCCCGTCATCATCGGCACCCTCCCCCCGACCTCCACCGTCGTCCCGACCCTTCCGGTCGACGGTGGCGAGGTCGCCACCCCCAGCCCCGACGCCGTGACCGCCGAGCTCTTCTCGGCCGCGGCGGTCGTCGCCGGCCCTGCCTCGACGGATCCCTCCCCCACCGCGTCCCCGCTCCGCACCTCCGGGTCGGCCGACGTGGAGGCCCTGTTCGCCGCCGCCCCGACCGGCGGTGCGTCCGCGGCTCTCGCGGGTGCGCAGAAGGCCCTCTCGGGCCTCGACCTCGACACCGATCACGGCGTCGCCCTGGGCTCCAGCACGGGCACGAGCTCGTCGGCATCCGGAAACTCCGGAGCGGGCGGCGTCAGCGCCGCGACCGCCGACAGCGGCAGGATCAGCGCCGCCCAGCTTCTTCTCGACCGCCGGACCGTCGTCGACGACGACCTGCCCGTCACCCCGGTCTTCGCCACCGACGTCTCTCCTGACTGAGGACGGTCGCACCGTGCATCGCACGGCAGACGACCCCGCGCTTTCGCGCACCCTCATTCATCTACAGGAGAAACTCTCATGCGTAAGATCTACTCGCGTGTCCTTCTGGGCACGCTCGTCGGGGGCGGCCTCGCCGTCCTCGGAGCCGGCATCGCCAATGCCGCAGACACCTCCGGCGTCGACGGTCTGCTCTCGGGCGACCAGGTCGGTGTCTCGGTGGACCTCCCGGTCACCGTCGGCGGCAACGCCGTCTCGCTGATCGGAGACAGCACCAGCGACGGTGCCGACACCTCCGCTCCCGCAGCCCCGGCCCCCGCGCCCGTCACCATCACCGATGGCAGTGACGGCGTGGGCTCGGGCAACCAAGGGCTCGTGTCGGTCAACGTTCCCGTCACGGTCGGCGGCAACGCCGTCTCGGTGATCGGAGACAGCCAGAGCACGGATGCCGACACCTCGGCGCCCGCACCCGAGGCTGCGGCCCCCGCGGCTGGCAGCGGCACCGACGGCAGTGACAGCGTCGCCGGCGGCAACCAGGGTGCCATCTCGGTCGAGGCTCCGGTCACGGTCGGCGGCAACGCCGTCTCGATCATCGGCGACAGCAGCACCGACAACGCCGGCACCACCGGTGACAGCACCTCGGGTGGCACCGGCTCGACCGGCGGCAGCGTGACCGACGGCACCGACGGCATCGGCAGCGGCAACGTCGTCGATGCTCCCGTCGGCCTGCCCGTCACCATCGGCGGCAACGCCGTGTCGGTGGTCGGTGACAGCGTCTCGAACGACGCCGACACCACCGGCGGCACCACGGGCGGCACCGGCTCGACCGGCGGCAGCCTGACCGACGGCACCGACGGGATCCTCGGCGGCAACGTCATCGGCCTCCCGGTGGGCGTGCCCGTCACGGTCGGCGGCAACGCGGTCTCGGGCATCGGCGACAGCGTCACTGACGGCGCCACCACCACCGGCGGCACCACCGGCTCGACCGGCACCGGCTCCACCGTCACCGATGGAACCGACGCCATCGGCGGCGGCAACGTGATCGGCCTCCCGGTCGGCGCCCCCGTCACCATCGGCGGCAACGCGGTGTCGGGCATCGGTGACAGCGTCACCGACGGCGCCACCACCACCGGCGGCACCGCGACCACCGGCGGCACGGGCAGCACCAGCACCGACGGCAACGACGGCATCCTCGGCGGCAACGTCATCGGCCTCCCGGTCGGCGCCCCCGTCACCATCGGCGGCAACGCGGTGTCGGGTGTCGGTGACAGCACCTCCGAGAACGCCACCACCACCGGCGGAACCACCGGCTCGACCGGCGGAACCAGCACCGACGGAACCGGCAGCATCGGCGGCGGCAACGTGATCGGTCTGCCGATCAGCATCCCCGTCACCATCGGCGGCAACGCGGTCTCGGTGATCGGTGACAGCACCACCACCGGCTCGACCACCGGAAACCCGGGCACCCCCGGCACCCCGGGCACCCCCGGAACGCCCGGAACGCCCGGCACCCCGGGAACGCCCGGAACCCCCGGCACCCCGGGAACGAACGGCACCAACGGGACGAACGGCACCAACGGCACCCCTGCCGTGATCGGTTCGGTCGCGTCAGTCGGCTCCGTGGCCGCCACCGGAATGGGCACCGCCCGCGGCTCCCTCGCTGTGACGGGAACCGACGGCTCGACGGCCGCCGGCCTCGGCATCGCGGGCCTGCTGGCTCTGCTCCTCGGAGGGGGTCTGCTCCTGCGTCGTCGCCGCTCGGTCGCCTGACCCGGAGCGTTCGCGCACAGAACGCGACACCGGATGCCACGCCCTCGGGCCGGCATCCGGTGTCGCGGCGCGCCCGGCACGGGGTGTCGCGGGGGTCCCGCACCCATCGACGAGCGCAGGAACCTCGCGCCTCGGTGGCTACAGAGCCCCGCCGCGGCGCTCGCGCTCGAGGAAGGCGATCGTGTCGGGATGCCGCGGCGCGTCGAGGATCTGCGCCGGAGTGCCCTGCTCGACGATCCGGCCGCCCTTCATGAAGACGATGCGGTCGGCCACCTCGCGCGCGAACGACATCTCGTGCGTGGCCATGAGCATGGTCGAGCCACGGTCGCGCAGCACCCGCACCAGGTCGAGCACCTCGCCGACCAGCTGAGGATCGAGGGCCGAAGTGATCTCGTCGAGCAAGAGGAGTTCGGGGTCGGTCATCACGGCACGCACGATCGCGACGCGCTGCTGCTGCCCGCCCGAGAGCCGGTCGGGGAACTCCCGCGCCTTCGCCGCCAGGCCCAGCTGCTCCAGCAGTTCGGTGCCGCGCGCGTAGGCCTCGGCCTTCGGCATCCCGTGCACTTTCCGCGCAGCCAGGGTGACGTTGTCGATCACGCGCAGGTGCGGGAAGAGGTTGAAGTGCTGGAACACCACGCCGATGCGCGAGCGAGCGGCATCCTGATCGACGGTCGGCTCGGTCAGATCGTCGCCGTTGAGCAGGATCTGTCCGTCGTCGACGCGCTCGATGAGGTTGATGGTGCGCAGCAGCGTCGACTTGCCCGAGCCCGAGGCCCCGATCAGCACGACGACCTCGTGCTTCGCGAGCTCCAGGTCGATGCCGTCGAGCACCACGTGGTCGCCGAACGATTTCCGGACGCTGCGGACCTCGAGCACGCTCATACGACCCCGCCCATCTGCTCGCGCCGGGCCAATCGCGCCGAGACGTAGTCGGTGAGGCGGATCATCGGCAGCGCCATGGCGACGAACAGCAGCGCCGCCACGATGTACGGCGTGAAGTTGTAGTACTCGGCCGCGGCGATCTGCGCCGCGCGGACGGCATCCACCGCTCCGAGAACCGAGATGAGCCCGACGTCTTTCTGCATCGACACGAAGTCGTTCATGAGCGCCGGCACGACCTTGCGCACGCCCTGCGGGATCACGACGATCCGCAGCGTCTGCCCGTGCGTGAGTCCCAGCGAGCGAGCGGCGACCCGCTGCGAGGGGTGCACGGCCTCCATGCCCGCGCGCAGCACCTCGGCGATGTACGCCGAATAGGTGAGCACGATCGCGATCGTTCCCCACAGCACCACCGGCACCCGGCCGAAGACCCCCAGCGCGGGGAGCCCGAAGCCCACCAGGTACAGCACGATCAGCAGCGGGATGCCGCGGAACAGATCGGTGTAGATCGTGGCCAGGGCGCGGAGCGGGAAGAACACCGGCCCCCGCAGCGAGCGCAGCACCGCGAGGGTCGTGCCCAGCACCGCCACGGCGAGCGCCGCGACGATGAGCACCTGGATGTTCAGCCACAGCCCGACCAGGATCGACGGGAAGCTCGCGATCGCGATGTCGACGTCGAAGAAGCTGCGGCGTACGTCTTCCCAGCCGGGGCTCGACAGGATCGCCCACCCGACGACCACGACGAAGACGACCGAGCTGACCAGGGCGATCAGCACCGACTTCGTCGACTGCTGACGCCGCGTGGCGCGCCGAGCGATCTCGAGGTCGCTCGGCCGCCACGCGGTGCCGGAAGACGTGGATGCCACGGAGTTACTTCAGCACGGGCGCGGCGGCCGTGCCGCCGAGCCACTTCTGCTGCAGCTGGTCGAGGGTGCCGTCGGCCTGGAGCGCGTCGATCGCGTCGCTGACGGGCGTGGTCAGCGCCGAGCCCTTGGGCAGCACGTAGGCGAGCTCGTCGCCACCGGCCGAGGAGTCGGGCAGCTGACCCACGACCTTGCCGTTGTCGAGAACGGCCCCGGCGAGGTAGAACGCGGTCGGCAGGTCGACGACGATCGCGTCGACCTGCCCCGACTGCAGGGCGGCGACGGCATCGTCGTTCGAGTTGAAGACGCTGAGGTTGCCGGTGCCGAGCTGCTCGGCGGCCACCTGGTAGCTCGTGGTGGCGCTCATGACGCCCACGGGGATGTTCTTCAGCTCGGCGACCGTGGTGGCGGAGGCCGCGGGCGAGGTGCCCGTGGTGACGATCGCCTGGGTGGTCGTGTAGTACGGCGACGAGAAGTCGACGGCCTGCTTGCGCTGGTCCGTGATCGAGAACTGCTGGACGTTCAGGTCCCAGTCCTTCGGGCCCGGGGCGATCGCGCTGTCGAAGTTCGAGCGCACCCACACGATGTCGTTGTTCGTGAAGCCGAGCTTCTCGGCGACGGCGCACGAGACGGCGGCCTCGAAGCCCTCGCACGACGCGGGGTCGTCGTTCTCGACCCAGGGCGAGAACGCGGGCTCGCCGGTGGCGATGGTGAGCTTGCCGGCGGCGACGGTCTGCAGCGCGCCCTCGGTGGCGGGGGCGGCGCCGGCATCGGAGCCGGAGGGGGCGAACGCGCAGGCCGTCAGGGTGACGACCGTGGCGGCGGCCAGGGCGGTCAGGGCGGCGACGCGGCGCAGGCGTGCGGAAGCGGTCACGATTTCTCCTCGTGGACGTATCGGGGTCATCCCCGGAGTGCTGTGATGTGCACAGCGTACCGAGCGCATGTTTCAGGGGATGTCGCCGGTGAAACCTGGCGACACGAGACGCGACTACTCGGCGAGGCGCCAGTCGGCGAAGCTGAAGCCGGGAGAGACCACGCAACTGACCACGACCTCGGCGTCTCCCGCCGGTCGGGCCGCCTGCCAGACCCCCGCGGGCACGGTGTGTTGCAGCACGTGCCCCGCGGCGAGGTCGGGCCCGAGCGTCACGGTGCGCGCGGCCCCGGGCTGCTCTCCGTCGCCTCCGAGCGAGAGCTCGAGGGCTCCCGGCCCGTGCCAGAGCCACACCTCGTCGCTGGTCACGACGTGCCACGCGCTCTCTTCGCCCGGGGTCAGCAGGTAGTGGATGCAGGTGGCCGCGGGCCGCGTGCCCGCGGGGGTCTCGACCTCGACGCTGCCGGTCCACATGCGGCGGAACCACCCGCCCTCGGCGTGCGGTTCGAGATCGAGCAGGACGGCGGTGGCGGGACGCTCAGCGGTCATCGGCGGATACTCCGGTCTCTCGGGTGAAGGCGGCGGATGCCGAGCGCACCTCGCCGTCGATGAACGTCGCGGCGGCACGCCCCTCGCCGTCGACGACGAGGCGCTCGATCGTGTCATCGACCTCCGACACCGGCACGTCGAAGAACGCCAGATCCGCCACCGCCCCCACGGCGAGGTACCCGGTTCGAGCGGGCCCGGTGTCGAGCCCCATCGCGTGCGCTCCGCCGAGGGTCGCCGCGCGCAGCAGCAGCTCCGACAGGTCGCGGTTCGCGTACCCCTGCGCGCGCGCCATGCGGTGAAGCGCCGACACATCGGCCAAGAGGTCGAGAGAGGGACTGGATGCCAACGAGTCGGTGCCCACGGCCAGCGCGTTGCCCTCGAGCAGATACGCGGCGACCGGCGGCTCGTCGAGCCCGATGACGGCATTGGACCGAGGGCACAGGGCGACGGTCGTCCCGCGTGCGCGCAGGATCGCCCGGTCGCGTGCCGTCATGTAGACCCCGTGCGCGATATGGCAGTCGGGACCGAGAACGCCGAGCTCATCGACGAACTCCGTCGCCCCCGTGCCGAAGCCCTCGTCGCGCAGGGCGCGGAAGCTCGCGGGTCGGTGCAGCTGCCACGGCACCGCCTCGCCGTGCTCGCGTTCGAAGGCCGCTTCGCCGAGGTGCAGGTGCAGCCGACTCCCGCGCTCGCGCACGATGTCGGGGATCTCGAGCAGCGGCTCGACGTCGAGCGAGTAGGGCGCGTGCGGCGAGAGCCCCGTCCCGGGGGGCGAGGGCAGGGCGTCGAGCCGCGCCTCGACCTCGGCGCGACCGCGCTCGGCCCACGCCGCGTTCGTCCAGCTCATCACCTCCCAGTAGGTGATGCCGTGCAGGCGTGCGTCGTGCAGCGCCGAGGCCGCCTCGACGTCGGTGACGATGTCGGCGACCGCCGTGGTCCCGGCCGCGATCATCTGCAGGGCGCCGGCCCTGGCATCCGCCGCCCAGTCGTGACCGGCGCGATAGACGGGGGTGAAGGCGTCGTCCCAGTCGTCGAAGCCCGCGTACGAGCCCCGACCGACCTCGGCCATGCCCGTGTACTGCAGGTGCGAGTGCGCGTTCACGAGCCCCGGGGTCAGCACCCCCGGCCAGTGCACCTCGTCGAACGCGACGCCGCGCGCGCTCAGCTCGTGTCGCACCCACTCGCGGTCGCCGACGTGGCGGATACGCCCACCCGCCACCGCGATGGCCCCGCCGGGGATGGGCGGCGCCGTCACGGGGACGACGAGCGCGGCCGAGTACAGCACGACGCTCATGAGCGGGAGTCCCGGTAGCGGGGCGAACGCCAGTCGTCCACACCGTCGGGATCGAGGTCGCGCGGCGGGTCGATCCCCGCACCTCGCACGGCCAGCGCCGTCCGGGCGACGAGCTCGTCGACCTCGGGGCCGAGCGCGTGCACACCGGGCTCGGGACGCCGCTCGAGCAGCTCCCCCAGGGCCGCGAGCTGCACGGCGAACGACAGGTCCATGATCTCGATGGGGTTGCCCTCGGCGGCGGTGATGTTCACCGCTCCCCCGCCGCCCAGCACGAGCGCGCCGCCCGCGTCCGACACCTCTCCCGGCACTCCTCCGGCGACCGCGATCACGCGCGCGACGGCGGCGATCTCGGGCGTCACCGTCGAGGGGACGCCCGTCGCCGAGACCACCAGCGCTCCCCCGGCCAGCTCGAGCGCTCGGCCGGTGACCAACCCGTCGTGCCGCGCCTCGAGCGCGCGGACGGGGTCGGTCTCGGCGACCCGCACCTCGACCCCGAGCGCGCGCAGGTGCGCGGCGACCCCTCGGCCGACGGGTCCGTAGCCGAGCACGAGCGCGGGCTGGTCGGTCAGCGCGATCCCCCGCTCCTCGAGCAGGTCGGCGATCGCGAAGACGCACGACTGCCCCGTGCCGTAGCGGTTGTCGAACATGGTCTTGGTGCGCGCATCGTTGACGGCCATCACGGCGCAGCGCAGGATGCCGGCATCCTGCATCCGCCGAAGGGGCGTGAGGCCGCTCGTCGTCTCTTCGCACGCGCCAATCCACCCATCCACCAGCGCCGGGTCGTCTTCGTGCGCCAGGCGGATGAGGTGCGCCCCGTCGTCGAGCAGCACGTCGAGTCCCGCGCGGAGGAAGGCCAGCGCCGCGGCGCGCTCGTCCGGCCCCGCGAGCGCCGGGTCTGCCGTCACGGCGAAACCCTGGGCCCGCAGCTCGTCTGCGACCGCGACGTCGATCTCGTCGGGATGCGCGTACACCGACACCTCGGCACCCCGCTCGCGGAGCAGAAGCGACAGCACGGCCGTCTTCGGTTCGAGCACCATCGCCACGCCCACCCGCAGGCCGGTCAGGTCGAGCCTCTCGGCGAGGGCGGCGGCGACGGGCATGTGCTGCCGTGCGAAGGCGATGCGTCCGGCGGCGTCTCCGCGTTCGGGCAGCGGCTTCCCGTCGAGCAGCACTTGCTCGGCATCCAGGTCGAACTCGATGCGCCCCGGATCCGGGATCGGGCTCGGGATGCCGCCGAGCCCCGCCAGCAGATCATGCAGGGCATCGGCACCGGTCCCGGTCACCGCGAACGGGCGTCCGGCGATCATGAGGTTCGACGAGCGCGCGAAACGGCGGACGATGCGCTCGGGTGCGCGAGGGTCGGTCACGGCACTCAGCCTAGGGTCGCCGGGCTCGCACCTTCGGACAGTCGGGCCCTCCGTCGTCGCATGCGCCCGGCGAACCCACCCCGAACCACCCCCGGCCTCACCTCGGGAAGCGCCCCGCCTGGTGACGCACCCGGCGCTCGCGGCGGGATCAGCCGCCCCGACCCCGGGAACACGAAAAGGCCCCGCCCTGCCGAAGCAGGAGCGGGGCCGAATCGTGCGTCGCGAATTACTTCGCGGCGACCACCTGAAGGGTGATCACGGCGGTGACGTCGTCGCGCAGGCGAACGGTCGCCTCGTGCTCGCCGACCGACTTGATCGCAGAGGTGATCTGGATCTTGCGCTTGTCGAGCTCACCGAGACCGGCAGCCTTGACGGCGTCGGCGACATCGGCGGGCTTGACCGAACCGAAGAGACGACCCTCGTTGCCGGCCTTGACGGCGAGCTTGACGGTGTTCGACTCGAGCGAGTTCTTCAGGGCCACAGCATCTTCGTGGTCGTGGATCGCGCGGGACTCGCGAGCGGCGCGAATCGACGCGACCTGCTTCTCGCCACCACGGCTCCACGACACGGCGAAGCCCTGCGGGATGAGGTAGTTACGGGCGTACCCGTTCTTGACCTCGACAACATCACCGGCGCTACCGAGCCCGGTGACCTCATTCGTGAGAATCAGCTTTGCCATCGGGTGCTCCTTAGCGGCCGGCGCCGGCGTAGGGCAGAAGAGCCATCTCGCGCGCGTTCTTGATGGCGCGGGCGATCAGACGCTGCTCCTGCACGGAGACACCGGTGATACGACGGGCGCGGATCTTGCCGCGCTCCGAGATGAACTTGCGGAGGGTGGGGACGTCCTTGTAGTCGATGACGCCGACGCGGATCGCCTTCGCGGGGGCTGCGTTCTTCGCGCCCTTCCGCGGCTTGCGGCGGTCGCCAGTGGCCTTTCCAGCCATGCTTCCTTCTTTCGTGTGGTTCGGACGCCGTTCCGGTCACGTGGACCGGGGCATGGCATCCGGAATTTCGGGGGTCGTCTCGCTCGAGAGCGGGGCGAAGATCAGAACGGGGTGTCGTCGCCGTAGGAGCCGGGAGTGCTCCATGCGTCAGCGCCGCTGTTGTTGCCGCCGCCGTTGTTCGAGCCGGGGGTCGACCACGGCTCGTCGTTCGACTGCTGCACCTGCGGGCGCTGACCGCCACCGCCGCCACCGTTACCGCCACCGGCGGCTCGGGTGACCTGGGCGGTCGCGTAGCGGAGCGAGGGGCCGATCTCATCGACTTCGAGTTCGATGGAGGTACGGTTGTTGCCCTCGCGGTCCTGGTAGGAACGCTGCTTCAGGCGACCGGTCGCGATGACACGGCTGCCCTTCGTCAGCGAACCGGCGACGTGCTCGGCGAATTCGCGCCACACCGAGGCGCGCAGGAACAACGCCTCGCCGTCTTTCCACTCGTTCGCCTGACGGTCGAACGTGCGGGGAGTCGACGCGATGGTGAAGTTCGCGACCGGCAGCCCGTTCTGCGTGTACCGCAGCTCGGGGTCGGCCGTGAGGTTGCCCACAACGGTGATGACGGTTTCGCCGGCCATCGTCGTTACTTCGCAGCCTTCTCGGCGGACTCGACCTTGCGGGGAGCGGCAGCCTTGCGAGCGGCCTTCTCCTCGGAGCGCTTGGCTTCGGCGGCGACCTGAGCGATCGCTTCCTCGGCACGGAGGACCTTGGTGCGCATGATCTGCTCGTTCAGCTTCAGCTGACGGTCGAGCTCGTTCGTGGCCTCGCTGGTCGCGACGAAGTTGACGACGGCGTAGATGCCCTCGTTCTTCTTGCGGATCTCGTAGGCGAGACGACGGCGGCCCCAGATGTCGATCTTGTCGATGGTTCCCCCATCGGCCGTGATGACCTTGAGGAATCCGTCGAGCTTCGGAGCGACCTGGCGCTCGTCGACCTCGGGATCGAAGATGACCATGAGTTCGTACTGGTGCGTCACTAACCCACCTCCTTCGGACTAGAACGGCTGACGGGCATTTCCCGGCAGCAGGAGGGTGTGTTGCACGTCGTCGCGGGCTCACACGCGCATGGGCGTAGCCGGACAACCTTCGTAGTCTAACGGATGCCGGTGGCACCGAGGAATCGGACCTGAGTAGCGTGGACGTGACCAGACGACGGCGGGGGGCCGCATGGCAGGGATCCGACCATTCGACGCGCGGGCGTTGCTCACGCCGCCCGACCCACGGGCCGCCAAGGCGTTCACGGCGCAGCTCCGAACCGAGGGGAAGCTCCCCGGGACGGGCGCGGCGATCGCCGCCTACGCCATCGCACTGGCGTTCATCGGCGGGGTCGGCGTCGTCATCATCGTGCTCGCGGTCGTGCTGTCGCCGTTCCTGCGCGAGGGATCGATCATTCTGGGCGTCCTCTTCCTCATCCCCATCGGCTTGGGCCTCGGCGGGCTCGCCCTGGCCTGGTTCGTGGGGCAGAAGACCCAGCGGACGCAGGAGGACCGCCGTTTCCGGCTCGCGGGGTTCAGCCGCGACGTGGGCATGGAGTACGTGCCCGCGGTGCCCGCTCCTCCTCTTCCGGGTGTGCTGTTCGGCATCGGCAGCGACCGCACCGGCTACGACATCCTGCGCGGACGCGAGCCGCGGTTCGTCGAGATCGGCAACTACGCCTACACGACGAGCGACGGCAAGAACACGCACACCTCGCGCTGGGGATACATCGCGATCCGGCTCGACGTTCCTCTTCCCCATATCGTCCTGGATGCCGTGGGCAACGGCGTGAAACTCGGCCTCTGGGAGCGCGGACAGCGCCTGAGCCTCGAGGGCGACTTCGATAGGTACTTCCACCTGTCGTGCCCCGAGGGCTACGAGCGCGACGCGCTGTACCTCTTCACCCCCGACGTCATGGCGCGCTTCATCGACAACGCCTCGGCTCTCGAGGTCGAGATCGTCGACGACTGGATGTTCCTCTACTCGCCCGAGGAGCTCTCGACGACCGACCCGGCCCGGTGGGCGTGGGCGTTCGCGGTCGTCTCGGCGCTGCTCGACAAGCTCGACCAGTGGGCGCGGTGGCGCGACGACCGGCTGCAGGAGGCGGCTCCCGCGCCGCGACCCGTTCCGGTCGCCGCGGCGCCGGGAGCCGTTGCACCGACAGCCGCGGCGCCGGCACCCGCGCCCCTGCCGATGACGTTCACCCCCGCGCCGGTCGGAGTCGCCCCTCCCGGTCAGAGGCTCAAACGCAGCAACGCCTGGCTCATCGCCCTGCTCGTCGTGGCCGGGTCCCTCATCGTCATCCCGCTCGTCGCCTTCGCGGCCGGCTTCCTCTTCTTCTTGGCACAGTGAGCATGACCGTCGACACCACCGCCCTGACCCAGCCGATCGACCGCGCGAAGGTCCGTGCCTTCAGTAAGGCGCTGCGCGAGAAGGGGATGCTGCAGAGCCGCGCGTTCGCGATCATCGTGTTCGCGTTCGTGGGGATCGTGGCCGCGCTCATCCTCGTCCCGACCATCGCGACGATCGTCACCCGAGCGTTCACGCGCGACAGCGGCAATCCCGTCGCCCTCCTTCCCTTCGTCCTCGTTCTCGCCATCGTCGGCTTCCTGGCGTGGGCGTTCATCCGCGCGGTCGGCGGGGCCGCGGCACGCCGCTACCGGCTGAGCCTCTTCGCGAGCGCGAACGACATGACGTGGCATCCGGGATTCTCGAACCCCCGCCGCCCGGGCATGATCTTCGACCTCGGCCGCAATCAGGAGCTGCACGACGTGATGCGGCGAGAGCAGCCGCGCTCTCTCGAGGTTGCCAACTACACCTACGAAACCGGGTCGGGGAAGAACAAGCAGACGCACCGCTGGGGCTATGTCGCGCTGCGGCTCGACACCCCGCTCCCCCACATCGTGCTGGATGCCGTGGGCAACAACGGTCTGTTCGGCGGCTCGAACCTGCCCATCACGTTCGGTCGTGACCAGCGACTCAGCCTCGAGGGCGACTTCGACAGGCACTTCGCCCTGTACTGCCCCGAGGGGTACGAGCGCGACGCGCTGTACCTCTTCACCCCGGACGTCATGGCGCGGTTCGTCGACAACGCCGCGGCGCTCGACGTCGAGATCGTCGACGACTGGCTGTTCCTTTACGCCAAGCGCGACCTGGTGACCCTGGATGCCGCGACCTGGCGGTGGTTGTTCGCCACGGTCGACGCGATCGACGAGAAGCTCGCGCAGTGGGCGCGGTGGCACGATGAGCGGCTCACCCAAGAGACGGCCGGGGCCGTGGCATCCGGTATCCCGGGGGCCACCGTCCAGGGCGCCCCCCTGCTCACCCCGCCGCCCGCCGGCGTGGCCCGCGAGGGGCGGCGCTTGAAACGAGGGATCTCGTGGGTATCGATAGTGGTTGTGGTGTTCTTCGGCGGATTCTGGGTGCTGTCGGTCGTGCTCGGGCGATGAGGGTCACCCCGGTTTCGGCTGATGACGCGCATCCTGCACGAGTCACCGCACTAAGACACGCAGAGGCAGCCGCGGAGTGGATCGCTGAACCGTCGAACGGGCGTACGACGTTGGCTGTTACTTCCGCCAGCCGTGTCGACCTGAGTGGCGGGACCACGCCACGTATTGAGCTTCGCTGACGGTAATCGTGCGTCCCTCCGCAGGTACAAAGAACTTCCCGGTTACCGGGTTTCCGCCCGCGCCACCCTGATACGCGGCATCAACGTATTCGGGTTCGGCAGTTTCGTCCTCGCCGACATGACGTAGATGAACGATCTGGGAAGGGTCCAGTTCGTGGAACGTTTTGTACTTTCGGGGTTCGGTGGGGTAAGCCATTCAGACAGGGTATGTCAGGTACTTCTACCGATTGATCACGTGGAGCGGCTGAGACCGCGAAGTCTCGGAAAATTCGGTCCCGAGCCGAGGCGTACTTAACCGACTATCATAAGCCCGGGTTGTCAATAGTTGGTTGTGGCCCGGGCCACGCCAGACTTCCACCCGGCGTAGGTGTAGGTCACGGAGTACTGCGTACCGGAGGGCGGAGCGCAGTAGCCACTCCTGAGACTCAGACCTGAGAGACACCCGCCCGGGCCGCTCACCTGGGTGGGGGTGGTGACCTCCGCGTTTTCCCCATTACCGCGCAGAGTGGCGCCCCAAGCCCAAATGTTCGTTCCAGGAATAGAATCGGGCTGCACGGTAGCCATAACAGCTAATCCCGAAAAGCTGAGCGAGGTAACATTCTTCGATGTTGCAGATGTGGCGACCACAGGGGCCTCGCTCCATGTCGTCGTGCCGTCCATCAGGAGGCCGTTCTGATTAGATCCCCAACACAGCACACGTGAATCGTAGCTCTTAGCGCACGCGGTGGATGGTCCCCCCTGAATGAAACTAAATCCCCCGGATACAGCGACTTCTGGAGTGATTATTGTCGCGGTGTAGTACTCAGCAACGGTTCCCCAGGTCCAAACGCGTCCGTCGTAATCCTGCGCGAGGACAAAATACGATCCGGATGACACGCTCTGAAAGCCGTTCGCCCCCACTTGACCTTGGAATGACACGACCGTCGGCTTCGTTCTCACCGTAGAGTTTCGGCCTAGCTGACGTTTTGAGCCGTCACCCCACGCCAGGATGTCCCCGCCAGTGCTCAAGGCGGCGGCGTGGTCCGCGCCGGCAGAAACGGCCTTGACGGTGACGCCCGGAACGAGAGTTGGGTATACCCGATCTGTCGTGTCGTTCAGGCCCAGCTGGTATTTGTCATTGTGCCCCCAGGAATAGAGTTTCCCGGTCGTGGTGATTGCGTAGCTTGCGTATTGCGCACGGTTCATCTCGGCGAGTTTTCCGATGGTGACACCGTCCGGAAAAACTACTTTTACAGGACTAAACCGTGTTGTGGTTGATCCGTCGCCCAATTCTCCATACGGGTTGCGTCCCCAGCCCCAGACGGAACCATCTTCGAGAAGAGCTAACGAATTGCGGGTCGAAGCCTCGACCTGTTTTGCTTTGCGGGGGAGGATAACCCGAATCGGAAGGGTCGAGTCGTACGTGTTGCCGGTGCCGAGTTGTCCGTTGTTTCCCGTTCCCCACGCCCATACTGATCCATCCTGGGCGAGTGCCAGGGCATGATCCACGCCTGCAGAAACTTGGGTGAATTGCTTCATAGAGGGCGAAGAGGACGCGTCGGTGTAGGACTGCGCGCTGCCGGTGTACATCGTCGTCGCAGTCTGGTTGGGCAGGGTGCGCTGAACGGTGTAGGTGATCCCCGAAGAGACGTTATTGGCTTGAGCCCACGTCTGTGATGCGGCGGAAGACCAGGACACCACGTTCCCGCCTGAACTGTTAGTGGTGATGGCGAGATTGGCCGGGGCGCCTAGCGTTGCAGCGGTCAGCTGATTGCCGGAAAGGCTCTTGTCGGCCGTGAACCACGCACCCGTTCTGGTATCCGGTGCCACTACGCCTGTGATGACAACTGATGCCAACGCCGCCGAGGCAAGAATCGAGAGGGCGCGTAGGCGCTTCCGCGACGGTGAAGTTCGGTTCATTAGTTTCCTAGGGCATGGGTGAAGTAGGGCTACCCACGCAACTGTGGACAGGGTTGCAGAGCGCGTGTATCCGGGCCAGCAGTACCTTGCGCGGGTTGTCAGGTGGGCGGGGACGTGTGGGGAGTCCCGGACCAGGACCTTAGCACCTAAAACGGTTTGAAATGGAGCGTTTTGGGTCTAGGGGGCAGTGACCTGCAGTTGCCCACCCGCCGGAGTTGCGACGTCGAGCCCTGGGTGTGGTCGCCAGCGGCAAACCCGTTGGCCAGACCGCTCGCAATCTCGGGATCAGCGAGTCGTGCTTCGGCAACTGAAGGACGCCGTCGACTCTGGTCGCAAGCCGGGTCTGTTGTCCGACGAGCACGAGGAACTGGTCGAGTTGCGGCGCCGGTTGCGGGTGCCGGAGATGGAGATGGAGAACGAGATTCTTACGCCCTTCAGTCGCGTGGTGGCCGCGAAGGGTCAGGAGAACGTCGCTGTCGAGCTCGGCGACGAGGCGGCTCCCTCGACCGAGAAGGATGGGAGCTATCGAGACGGTGGTCTTGTCGACGAGGCCGGCTGAGAGGAAGGACTGAATCGTTCTCCCGCCGTCGATGTAAACACGCCCGGCCCCCACTCCCCGAGGGCGACTCGCGCTTCCTCGAAGGCGCGCACGACGCTCACGTGCGTACTCGCGACCAGTGTCGTACTGAGCACGATGAGGCGTTGTCAGCGAACGGCCATTCGGCGAACGCCGAGACCGTGTCGAACGTGGCGCGGCTCATCATCAGAGTGTCGACGGTCGGGTAGAAGCTCCCCACACGAGAGCAGGCTGGCCGACTCCTCACCGACACGCGCGCGAGGTTCGGGGCCCGTGAGCCACATCAGTTCCCCGAGTCCCGCGATTCCCGCCGAAGACGACGCCGTCGCAATATGTACGCGAGCGTAATCCCGGAGTTCACCCAGTCGATGATCGGGGTGCAGCGGAGCATTCGGCACACTCTCGATCCATCGTCGAGTGAGGGCGTGCATCACGGTGAGGTCCACTTCTCCCAGTCCCCCTCGTTGACGGCGAGCGTGACGGTCGCGGTGTCCACGTGGGAGCCCGCACGGGGCGGGCCCGGCAATGCGGCGGCTGCGGTCAGACCCCGCGGGTCGACCGCCAGAGTTCGCGGCGGCTCTCTTGCTCGACCGGGTCGGGCACGGGCAGCGACACCAGCAGGCGCTTGGTGTAGTCGTCGCGCGGCTCGGTGAGCACCTGGACGGTCGTGCCCTGCTCGCGGATCACGCCCTGCTGCAGCACGACGACGCGGTCGGCGACCTCGTCGACGACGGCCAGGTCGTGACTGATGAACAGACACGCGAAGCCGAACTCCGCCTGCAGCTGCGCGAACAGCTGCAGCACGCGCGCCTGCACCGACACGTCGAGCGCCGACGTCGGCTCATCGGCGATCAGCAGCTTGGGGTCGAGCGCGAGGGCGCGGGCGAGCGAGGCGCGCTGGCGCTGACCGCCCGACAGCTCATGCGGGTAGCGGTCGCCGAACGCGGTCGGCAGCTGCACGGCATCCAGGAGTTCGTTCACGCGAGTGCGCGCCGCGCGGGCTCCCGAGACGCGACGGTGCACGACGAGCGGCTCGGCGATGCACTCCGCGATCGTGAGCAACGGGTTAAAGCTCGTGGCCGGGTCTTGGAAGACGAACCCGATGTCGGGGCGGGTCTTGGCGAGCGTGCGGGGCTTCGCGCCGCGCATCTCGGTGCCGAGCACCTTCAGCGACCCGCCGACCACGGAGGTCAGCCCGACCATCGCGCGACCGATCGTCGTCTTGCCCGAGCCCGATTCGCCCACCAGGCCGAGCACCTCGCCTGGCTCGATCCAGAAGTCGACGCCCTTCACGGCGACGACCCCCGATGAACCGAAGCGGCCCGGGTACCCGATCTCGACCTTCTCGGCGACGACCAGGCTGCCCTCGGGCGGCGAGGTCGGTGCCGCGGTCTCGAGAGACTGATGGGCGCTCTTGCCGCGACCGACGTGCGGCACGGCGGCCAGCAGCTCGCGCGTGTACGCCTGCTGCGGGGAAGCGAAGAGCTCGCGCACGGGCGCCTGCTCGACGATGTCGCCGCGGTACATGACGATCACGCGGTCGGCGAGGTCGGCCACGACGCCCATGTTGTGGGTGATGAGCACGATCGTCGCGCCGAACTCGTCACGGCAGGTGCGCAGCAGATCGAGGATCTCGGCCTGCACCGTCACGTCGAGAGCCGTGGTCGGCTCGTCGGCGATGATCAGGCCGGCGTTGAGCACGAGCGCCATCGCGATGACCACGCGCTGCTTCTGCCCGCCCGAGAACTGGTGCGGGTAGTCGTCGACGCGCTTCTCGGGGTCGGGGATGCCGACGCGGCGCAGGATGTCGACGGCCCTGGTCTTCGCCTCGGCCTTCGACAGCTTCTCGTGCGAGCGGAGTCCCTCGGCGATCTGCCAGCCCACGGTGTAGACGGGGTTGAGCGCGGTGGAGGGCTCCTGGAACACCATGGCGGCGTCGCGCCCGCGCATTTCGCGCAGCTGGGCGCGGGTCGCGTGCACGATGTCGGTCTGGTCGCCGTCGCGGCCGCGCACGATGACGGCGCCCGAGAGCGTGGCCGTCTCGGGCAGCAGCCCCAGCAGCGTGTTCGCGGTCACGGTCTTGCCCGAGCCCGACTCGCCCACGATGGCGAGCACTTCGCCGGCGTGGGCTTCGAGCGAGATCCCGTTGATCGCCGAGACCGGCTCGCCGTCGGTGGCGAAGGTGACGCGCAGGTCGTCGATCCGGGCGACGGGGGCGGTGGTGCCGGTCATGAGGGGCTCCCATCGGAGGGGGCGGATGCCGGGGGCCCGGCGGGGGCGGCCGTGGCGCGAGCCTCGGCGGGAGCCGTCGACGGGTCGACCGCGGTCACGGGCGCAGGTGCCCGACCGGCGCGGCGGCGCGTGCGCAGACGCGGGTCGCTGAGATCGTTGAGGCTCTCGCCCACGAGGGTGATGCCGAGCACGGCGAGCACGATCGCGACTCCCGGCGGGATGGCGGTCCACCAGATGCCGCTGGTCACGTCGCTCACCGAACGGTTGAGGTCGTAGCCCCACTCGGCGGCGGCGGTGGCCTCGATTCCGAACCCGAGGAAGCCGAGGCCCGCGAGGGTCAGCAGTGCCTCGGAGGCGTTGAGGGTCACGACGACCGGCAAGGAACGGGTCGAGTTGCGCAGCACGTGACGGAGCAGGATGCGACCGGTCGGCACCCCAATCACGCGCGCCGACTCGACGAAGGGCTCGGCCTTGACCCGCACCACCTCGGCGCGGATCACCCGGAAGTACTGCGGCACGAAGACCACCGTGATCGAGATGGCGGTGGCGAGGATGCCGCCCCACAGCGTCGACTGGCCCTTCGTGATCGCGATCGACATCACGATCGCGAGCAGCAGCGAGGGAAAGGCGTAGATCGCATCGCACAGAACGACCAGGATGCGGTCCAACCAGCCGCCGAAGTAGCCGCCGACCAGGCCCAAGAAGATACCCAGGAAGATCGAGAACGCGATCGCGCACAGGATCACCAGCAGAGCGGTCTGCGCTCCCCAGATCACGCGCGAAAGCACGTCGTAGCCGCCGACGGTCGTGCCGAGCAGGTTCATCGCACTCGGCGCCTGTTGCGTCCCGAACTTGACGCCGTCCGCCTCCTGCTGCGCGAACCCGTAGGGCGCCAGCAACGGGGCGAACAGCGCCGTCAGTAGGAAGACGGCGGTGATGAGGAGGCCGAGCACCAGCATGGTGCGCTGGAGGCCGACACTGCGCCGCAGATGCGAGATGACCGGCAGGCGGTCGCGCAGGGGGACCTTGCGCACGGTCACGCTGTCGTCGGAGAGGGTGGGGGTGATGGCATCCGACATGTCAGTACCTCACTCGCGGGTCGATGATCGCCGCGATGACGTCGACCAGGAAGTTGGTGAAGGCGACCAGCACGGCGATGATCACGACGATCCCCTGGACGGCGACGAAGTCGCGCGCCTTCAGGTACTCGCTGAGCATGAAGCCGAGGCCCTTCCACTCGAAGGTGGTCTCGGTCAGCACGGCGCCCGACAGCAGCAGGGCGATCTGCAGACCGATCACGGTGATGATCGGGATGAGCGCCGGGCGGTAGGCGTGCTTGGTGACCAGGCGGTACTCCCCCACGCCGCGAGAACGAGCCGAGGTGACGTACTGGGCGCCCAGCGTGCCGATCACGTTCGTGCGGACCAGGCGGAGGAAGATCCCCGCGGTCAGGATGCCGAGAGCCACGCCGGGCAGGATCGCGTGGATCAGCACGTCTCCCGCGGCCGCTCCGTCGCCGAGGCGGATCGCGTCGAGCAGGTAGATGCCGGTGGGGTTCTCGATCGAGGCGAACTTCAGCTCGGTGCGGGTGCTCGCGCGTCCGGCGACCGGCAGGACGCTCAGCCACACCGAGAAGACGAGCTTGAGCAGGAGCCCGACGAAGAAGATGGGCGTCGCATACCCGAGGATCGCCCCGATGCGCAGGGTCGCGTCGGGCCAGCGGTCGCGCTTGTAGGCGGCGAGCAGGCCGAACGGGATGCCGATGAGCAGCGCCACGAAGAGCGCGTAGATCGCGAGCTCGAGAGTGGCGGATCCGTACTGCAGCAGGATCTCGATCACCGGACGGTTGTCGGTGAGCGTGGTGCCGAAGTCGCCGCGGAGGATCCCGCCGATGTACTCGAAGTACTGCACGATCAGCGGGCGGTCGTACCCGGCCTGCGCGATGCGCTCCGCGAGCTGATCGGGGGGAAGACGGCCGCCGAGGGCGGCGGTGATCGGGTCGCCGGTGATGCGCATGAGCACGAACACCACGGTGACGAGGATGAACACCGTCGGGATGATCAAGAGCAGACGGACCAGGATGTAGCGCCAGAGTCCTCCGCCCTTGGGAGCGACGGGTTTGGCGATGTCGGCAGCGTCGACGGCAGTGACCATACGGGAGAGACCTTACTCACAGGGGGAACGGCGCCTCATCGCTCCGCTCTCGCCCGGCGACCGAGGGTTCGTGACCCTCGGTCGCCGGGCGCGCGATCGCGCGAGGCGCCGCTTCGGTCTTACTTGTGCAGCGGTGCGTAACGGAACTTGAAGGACCCGTCGAGAACGGCGCCCTCGACGCTCGAGCCCACGATTGCGACCTGCTTACCCTGGAGCAGCGGCAGCGTCGAGAGGTCGGCGGCCACCTTGTCCTGGATCTCGCCGATCTCCGACTCACGCGTGGTCTTGTCGGTCTGCGTCGCCTGGTCGACGAGCAGCTTCTGGACGTCCGCGTTGTCGTAGTGGTTCAGCAGGAAGTTGTCCTTGGAGAAGAACGGTGTGAGGTAGTTGTCGGCATCCGAGTAGTCGGGGAACCAACCAAGCTGGTAAGCGGGGTAGGCGTCGGCCTTGCGGTCCTTCGTGTACTGCACCCACTCGGTCTGCGCGAGGTTGACCGTGAACAGGCCGTCCTTCTCGAGCTGTGCCTTGACCGCGGCGTACTCGTCACCCGACGAAGGGCCGTAGTGGTCGCCGTTGTACTGCAGGTTCAGCGTGACGGGCGTCGTAAGCCCGGCGGCCTCGAGGGTCGCCTTGGCCTTGGCGGCGTCGGGCTTGCCCTGGCCGTCGCCATACATGTCCTTGAGCGCCTCGTTGGCACCCGCGAGACCCTGCGGCACGTAGGAGTACAGCGGCGAGTACGTGTCTTTGTAGACGTCGGTCGCAATGGCCTGGCGGTCGACGAGGTCGGCGGCGGCCTGACGGATCGCGAGCGACTTGGCGGGGTCGGCGTCGGCCGTCTTCGTGCCGTACGGCATGGTGTCGAAGTTGAAGACGATGTAGCGGATCTCGCCGCCGGGGCCGTCGACGACCTTGACCGCGTCGTCCTTCTGCAGGTCGGCGACGTCGGTCGCGCTCAGGCTGCGGTAGGCGACGTCGATCGCACCCGACTGCACGTCGAGCTTGAGGTTCGAGGAGTCGGCGTAGTACTTGGTCGAGATGCCGCCGTTGGCGGCCTTGGGCAGCGACCCCATGTAATCGGCGTACGGCTTGTACGAGATGAGCTCGTTGGGCTTGTACGAGTCGATCGTGTACTGACCGGCGAAGGCCTTGCCCTCGACGATGGTGTCGTCGGAGGTGACGGCGGTGGCCGAGAAGACCTCTTCGTCGACGATCGGCGCGGCGGGGCTCGAGAGGATCTGAGGCCAGACCTGGTCGTTGCCGTTCTTCAGGGTGAAGACGACCGTGGTGTCGTCGGGGGTGGCGACGCTGTCGAGGTTGCCCAGCAGCGATGCGGGACCGTTCGGGTCGTTGATCGCGACCTGGCGGTCGAACGAGAACTTCACGTCGGACGAGGTCAGGTCGTGACCGTTCGCGAACTTCAGGCCCGACTTGAGCGTGACCGTGTACTCGGTCGGCGAAGTGAACTCGGCCGACTCGGCGATGTCGGGAGTGACCTCCGACGTGCCGTACTGGCTGTTCATGAGGAAGGGGTAGATCTGCGTCATGACGGCGAACGAGCCGTTGTCGTACGAGCCGGCCGGGTCGATCGAGGTGATCTTGTCGGTGGTGCCGATGACGAGCGGGTCGGTCGAGCCGCCGTCGGAGGAGCTGCCTCCGGTCGTGGTCGTGCAGCCTGCCAGGACGAGGGTCGACGCACCGAGCGCGCCGAGAGCGAGGCCGAGTCGGCCGCGGCCACTGTTGTGCAGTGTCATGTTGTACCTCTGCTCTGAAGTGTTGATTGCGACAAATGCCGCATTCCTTCGGACATCTAAGTCCGATTCCCGCCACTCACAAAGCCCTTGCGCGCATATTTACGAGACCGAAACTCAACGAACGTGCGACTGAGTTCCGGCCCGCGGGGAAGCAAAGCACTCACCGCCTCGCCGCCGACCCCGTCACCCGCCGTGACGTCCAGCACCGTATACGCCTTACGGCATACGCGTCATCGCGCCGCGGTCACGGGGTCGCCGCTCCTGATCAGATCCGCCTCGAGCTCGCGCACGATCGGTATCACGGTCTCGCCGAAGAGCTCCAGCTCCTCCTGGAAATGAAGGAACCCCAGCAAGAACAGGTCGACGCCACGCTTCTTGTATTCGATGATCCGCTCGGCAATCTGCTGCGCGTCGCCGAAGAGCTGCGTGCGGAAACCGTCGTTGTACTGCACGAGATCGTCGACGCTCGAGTCCGCCCACATGCCCTTCTTGTCCGCGGTCGCGTTACCCGCCTCCTGCACGCTCTTGCGGAACCCCTCGACCGCGCCCGAATCGGCGTGGGCGATGATCTCACGCAGCTGCGCCTCCGCCTCGGCACGGCTGTCTCGCTGAATGACGAACCCGTTCAGGCCGAACCGGGTGCGCCGACCGTGCTCCGCCGCGATGCGGGTGACGTCGTCGTACTGCTCGGTGAACCCGTCGAAGTCCTTGCCGTTCGAGAAATACCAATCCGAGAATGCGCCACCGTTGAAGCGAGCGGCCGTGGAATTGCCGCCCTGGAAGATGTCGGGGTGCGCCCGGCCCGGCACCTCGTACGGAAACGGCCGAAGCGTGAAATCGGTGATGTCGTAGTACTTGCCGTGGAACGAGAACTTCTCCTGCGTCCACAAGCCGCGAAGCACCTGGATGAATTCCGCTGCCCGCTCGTACCGTTCGTCGTGCTCGAGCCACTCGAGACCGAGGTCGGTGTACTCGTCCTTGAACCACCCGCTGACGACGTTGACGGCGGCCCGGCCGTGCGAGAACTGGTCGGCCGTGTTGATGAACTTGGCCAGAACCGCCGGATGCCAGATGCCCGGGTGGATGGCCGAGATGACCTTGAGCTTCTCGGTCGCGAGCAGCAGAGCGAGGCTGATCGAGGTGGACTCGTGCTGCTGGGCAGCGCCGTAGCTCGAGGCGTAGCGCACCTGACTGAGGGCGTACTCGAATCCCACGCGCTCGGCCGTCTGCGCGAGCTTCACGTTGTAGTCGTAGCCCCAGTCGGTGCGCTGCTCGATCGAACTGATGACGAGCCCGCCGCTGACGTTGGGCACCCAGTAGGCGAACTTCAGCGGCTCGTGGGTGGGAGTGGAATCGGTCATGGGGTCCTCCTCGCGGATCGGAACCCGGCCAACCTCGCATCGCTTCGGGCATCGGTCAACGACATATGACGGACCGTTTCGTCGCGTGACGCCGGGCGACGGTCGCCGGGTGAGGATGGAGCCATGACCTCCCCCCAGCGCGTGCGTTTCGGCTACTGGACCCCCATCTTCGGCGGATGGTTGCGCAACGTCGACGACGAGCAGACCCCCGTGTCGTTCGCCCACATCGCCGACATCGCGCGGGCTGCGGAAGAGGGCGGGTTCGACCTCACGCTCATTCCCGAGCTCAACCTCAACGACATCAAAGGCGTCGAGGCTCCGTCGCTCGACGCGTGGGCGGTGACGGCGGGACTGGCCGCGGTCACGTCGTCGCTGGAGCTCATGACGGCCGTGCGTCCGGGTTTCCACAACCCGTTCCACACCGCGAAGCAGGCCGCGACGATCGACGAGATCAGCGGCGGCCGTTTCACCCTCAACGTCGTGTCGGCGTGGTGGGCAGAAGAGGCCAAGCAGTACGAGGGGCTCTTCAGCGCGCACGACGACCGGTACGCGCGCACGATCGAGTGGGTGGAGGTGCTGCGCGGTCTCTGGTCGCAGACGCCCTTCGCGTACGAGGGGGAGTACTACCGCACCGAGGGCACGTATACCGAGCCCAAGCCGCAAGTGCAGCCGCGCTTGTACGCCGGCGGCGAGAGCGAAGCCGGCCGCACGGCGATCACGCGCTTCGCCGACGCGTACCTCACGCACGGCGGAACCCTCGAGGAGCTCGAGACGAAAGTCGCCGACATGCGCCGCCGACGCGCCGAGGCCGGAGCGACGCCGTTCGAGGCCTTCGGCATGGCGGCGTATGCCGTGGTGCGCGACACCGAAGACGAGGCGCAGGCCGAGATCGACCGCATCACCGACGTGCGCGGGGGAGCGGCCTACGGCTCGTACCAGGACTTCGTGAGCAAGTCGAAGCTGGACACCCAGGTCGACCTCAAGGAGTACTCGGTGTCGAACCGCGGCCTGCGGCCGAACCTCGTCGGCACGCCCGACCAGGTCGCCGAGCGCATCGTGGAGTTCGCGAACGTCGGCGTCTCGACGCTGCTGCTGCAGTTCTCGCCGCATCTTCCCGAGATGCAGCGGTTCGCCGCCGAGGTGATCCCGCGCGTGCGCCGGCTCGAGGCGCAGCGCGACGCCTGACGCGGGGGCGTTACGGCGCAAACGTCCGGCGCAAGTCGGGCGGGGCCTGGCGTGGGCCGGACCCGGGTCTGCGCACCCCCTGTTGAGTGTCCAAAACACCCGGACGGATTCGAAAAACCTCCGGGTGTTTTGGACATTCAACCCGGTGGAGGTGCCGTCCCTGCCCGGGCTTTGCTCGGCGGGCGATGCCGACACGCCCGCACCCCGTGGGTTGGCACGCCGCCCCCGCACGTCGGCGCGGCAATGCGTCGGCGCGCCCGTGCGTCGGCACGCCGGGCCGGCACCAGGCCGCCGGGCATGTGAGTGTCCAAAAGACCCCGAGCGCGCCGACGCCTTCGCGGGGTGTTTCGGACACTCAAGGGGAAAGGGCACCGCCTGGGATGGCCGCACGCCTGTTGAGTGTCCAAGAAACCCGGACGGATTCCGAAACTCTCCGGGTGTTTTGGACACTCAACGGGACAGACGGATGGATGCCGTCACCCGCGCGACCGTGCGCTCTACGCCACGGCGCGAAGAGCCTGCTCGAGATCGGCGATGAGGTCTTCCGCATCTTCGAGGCCGATCGACAGGCGGATGAGGCCGTCGCCGATGCCGAGGCGGTCGCGCGTCTCTTGCGTGAAGCCCAGGTGAGTGGTCGTCGCGGGGTGGAGCGCCATCGACCGGGTGTCACCGATGTTCGTCATGCGACTGAAGAGGCGTAGGGCGTCGAAGAAGCGCTCCGCGGCGGGACGCCCGCCACGCACGGTGAACGAGAACACCGAGCCCGAGAGACCGTCGTAGTCGCGCACGGCGAGCGCGTGCTGCGGGTGAGACGGGAGTCCGGCGTAGTCCACGCTCTCGACCGCCGCATGATCCTCGAGCCACTCGGCGATCGTGCGGGCCGTGGCGAGGTGCTGGCGCATGCGCACCGACAGCGTCTCCATGCCCTGCTGCAGCAGAAAACCGTTCAGTGGCGAGAGCGCGGGGCCGGTGTCGTTCGCGATGCCGAACCGCAGTGACAGCTCGAACGCACGCGGCCCGAACGCTTCGACGAACGAGGCGTGACCGGCGATCGCGGTGTCGGTGAGGGCGGGGTAGGAGCGGTCGGATGCCACCCAGTCGAAGGTGCCGCCGTCGACCACGGCGCCGGCGAGGTTCGCCCCGTGGCCAGAGAGGAACTTCGTCGCCGAGTGCACGACGATGTCGGCCCCGTGCTCGATGGGGCGGATGAGGAACGGCGTCGCGATGGTGTTGTCGACCACGAGAGGGATGCCGTGGCGCCGCGCGACCCGGGCGACGGCGTCGATGTCGACGACGTCATTCTTGGGGTTCGGGAGGGTCTCGGTGAAGATCGCTTTGGTCTCGGGACGGATGAGCGCGTCCCACTCCGCTTCGTCGGTGGGGTCCCAGACGTACTCGACGGTCACGCCCATGCGGGCGAACGTGCGGGCGAAGAGCACGCGGGTGCCGCTGTAGATGCTCGCGGTCGAGACGATGTGCTCGCCGCTGCCCGCGAGACCCAACAGGGCGATAGTGATCGCCGCCTGGCCCGAGCCGACGACGATCGCGCCCGACCCGCCCTCGAGGGAAGCCAGGCGGGCTTCCGCTACCTGGTTGGTCGGGTTCGCGTTCCGCGAGTACAGGTGGCCCAGATCGGCGCCGGCGAACCGATCGGTCGCCTCCTGGAAGGAGTCGAATCGGTAGGCCGCCGACAGGTGCACCGGCGTGATGCGCGAGCCGTGCGTGAGGTCTTCGATCTCGCCCGCGTGCACCTGCCGCGTGGCGAAGCCGAAGCCGTCCCACTCGGAGTGCGGGGGAGCGGCCTCAGCCACGCGAACCGACCACTTCCTGCGGGAGCAGCGAGCCGAGCCAGCGAGCGATCTCGCGCGGTCCGGAGCGAGGCGCGGTGGCCTCGACGTCGGGGTTGTAGTTCGTGTTCGTGTTCACGTCGTAGGTCACGGTGCGGCCGTCGCGCGTCTCGATGAACTCGATACCGGCGATACCGACGCCCTCGGCCGCGAGAAAGGCGAGGAAGCGATCGATCAGGACGGGATCGACGTCGTCGCGACGGCGGAACAGCGGCTCGGGCTCGACTCCGTCGGCACCCGGAACCGCGCACGCCTCGGCGGGGCACAGCTCGAAGCTGCCCGCGCTGGTGTCGACCCGCACGGCGTAGACGAATTCGCCGGCGACGAACTCGGCGCGCGTGATGAACGGGGCCTGGGCGACCAGCAGCTCCTGCAGCAGCGTGATGCCGTCGGGCGAGGGCTCGAAGTCGGAGCTGCCGACCCACGCAGCGAACTCGTCGACCGAATCCCAGCGCCGCACGCCGAGGCCCTTGCCGCCCTGATTGTGCTTGCTGATGAAGGGCGCACCGAAGTCGCGTGCCTTGGCAACGAGGTCGTCGGTGCCGAACACGGCGACCGTGCGCGGAACGTCTATGCCTGCGTGCCGCAGAGCCGCATGCTGAGCGACCTTGCTGACCTCGAGCTCCAGAACGTCTGCGCCGTTGATCACGGTTCGACCCCACGACGCCAGCCAGCGGAGAACGGCGCGACCGAACTCCTTGCTGTGCGCGTGATCGCGCGTGTGCGCCGATGCGCTCAGACGCGACCAGAACACGCCCTCGGGAGGCTCGACCGCGAGGTCGATCGACCCGTCGGTGAGGAGCCACTCCTCGAACGGCACCCCTTCTGCCTCGAATGCCGCCGCGAACGGCGGGATCCACTGGGGATTTTCGTGGATGACATAGACCTTGCCCGACATGCCGCCAGGCTAACCCGCACCCCCGACATCGCGCCCACTCCGCGTCACGAAGCGACACCGGGTCGCGGCATCCCTAGGCTCGTCTCTCGGAAAGGGGATGCCATGACCTCCGACTACATCGACGCCAACCGCGCCAACTGGGACGAGCGCGCGACGCTGCACGCTGCCCGGGATGGCTCAGGATACGGAATCGCACGCTACATCGACGACACCGAAGCATTGTCGGACGTGGTGCGTTTCGACCGGCCGCTGCTGGGCGACATCGCGGGAAAGCGAACGGTGCACCTGCAGTGCCACATCGGCACCGACACTCTTTCCCTGGCCCGACTCGGCGCCAAGGTGACCGGACTCGACTTCTCCGAAAACGCGGTCGTCGAGGCCCGCCGGCTTGCCGCCGAGGCGGGCGTCGAGGTCGATTTCGTCCGGTCGGATGTGCGGGATGCCGCGAACGCCCTGCCCCGCGGAGAGTTCGACCTCGTCTACACGGGGATCGGTGCCCTGTGCTGGCTGCCGTCAATCACCGAGTGGGCGGGGGTCGTCGCCGACCTGCTCGCTCCGGGCGGCACGCTGCACATCCGCGAGGGGCACCCCGTCCTGTGGGCGATGAACGAGGATCTGCCAGGGCTGTCCCTCGCGTTCCCCTACTTCGAGCAGGCCACTCCGCTCGAGTGGAACGACGACAGCACCTACGTCGAGGTGGCCGCGCCCCTGAAATCGACGCGGACGTACGAGTGGAACCACGGTCTCGGCGAGATCGTCACGGCACTGCTCGAGCGCGGCCTGCGTCTCGACACGCTGGTCGAGCACGACAGCGTGCCGTGGGAGGCGCTTCCCGGCCGCATGACCCCGCGCTCCGACGGCGAGTTCGCGTTGACCGAGCAGCCGTCGGTCGTGCCGCTGAGCTACACGATCAGGGCGACGAAGGTGGCGTGAGGGTCGCGTCCTAGCGGTGCGAATTGCGATTCCCGCACGCTCGTCTCAGCCCTGCGGCGGTTCCATATCCGCGAGACGACCGGGGATGCATGCAGACGTCGCGCGAAAAAGCGCAGAGCGCGGATCAATGGAGATTTGCGTAAATCCACCGTCCGAACGGCTGCCAGCAAGAAACGGCGGGTCAGATACGAGATAGCTGCCCTCCGTGGAACCTTCATCCTCCCCGGCTGATGGCTCGAGACCGCGGTCGGTCCAAGCGGCAGCAATCTGCTCACCGTAGGACTTGGGAGTCATGGGCAGTTCGATGAAACGCTGGGCGGCGAACGTCCATTGGACGTCATCTCGGTGACCATCCAGCTGACATGTCCCCCAAGAGCTCCTCGCTCCACGCGTCATCGCCGAGGGCAGCGCGTACGTCCGCGTAGTAACCAAGCACGGTCTCTTTCACCTCGTCGGGAGTCACCTCTTCAGCCCCTCTGCTCGGCGAACCGGCGGAGCACGCGCTGACGGACATGAACACGAAAGTGAGCACACACGCGATTACTAGGCGCTTCATTTGTAAACGCTCCCGATCCAACTCTTCGAGCTCTCGTCCGTCCCGACTCAGGAATCGCTGCCATGCTCAGCGCGCCGCGGAGGCTCCGCCGGGTCACGTGACGGTTCCCCTTGAGCGAGCAACCGTCCGTCATGCCGCTGAGCTAACCGATCAGGGCGACGAAGGTGGCGTGAGGGTCGGCTGGGGGGAGTTCAATTGAGCGAGATCGCCCTCCACGCAGGGACTCAACACCTGGAGCCCTGAGAACGTGGCGCTGAACTGCAGCTGAGTGAGGGTTCCATCTTGCTTCGCCCCCTGCAGGAAGGGTGGATCAGAAACGACATACGTCCCGGGCCTGTCTGAGACGGGCTGGGCGCGGGCGACGAGTCCAAGCCCCGCCCACTTCTCGGCAACTTTCTCAGAAAGGGCCCCCAGATCACCTTCCATGGGTTTGAGACGTTCTACGAAGAAGAGAAGCTGGACTAGTCCTCTCCCCTGCGCATCGCATCCCACCCAAGTCGGGTGCGGAGTCCACCCGGACTCTCCGAGAACGTCCTTGGTTGCGCGCAGGATCTGTTCGGCGCGCTCCTCGACTGCCCGGGTAGTCATCCCATTCCCCTCACCGTCTTTTGTCGGCACACACCCCGTCGTCATAAGTGACAACGCAATCAGGCTCGCGAGACTTCTCCTGAGCCTCATTGGGCATCTCGGAGCGGTCGCGGGTCGATGTAGAAACGTGTGTTTATGCCTCCGCTCGCGGCACGCCTGGCGAGGCTATCGCCACCCTCCGGTATGTCCTCACCCAGGCCGATGGAAGCCATTGCGGCATAGCGGAGAGTGACCGAACCGGAGTCGAGATAGCTGGGACTCTGCGGCCCGGCGCCGATTGGCCCGTGGCTGTGTACGCCATCAAACCGCTCGCCGTTCAAGCGAGCGTGTTCCGACCAGAAAGCGTGTGCTCCGAACGAGTCCGTGGTCGGGTCAGTCCTCCCCGAGAGTCCCTGGCCCACTGGTGCCCACCCATCGTTCATTGCTTGCGTTGCATACACTCCACCGCCCGGAACCCTCAGATCCTTCACCGATTCAATCTCGTCACTGACTCCGGCCGACCCGAGAAGCACGAGGTGGTCGGCGTCGGCGCGCTCGAGCGCGAGAGTGCTGACGTCGGTTCCGTAGGAATGCGCGATGACTGAGATAGTCGATTTTCCGCTATTGAGTTCATGCAAAGCCTTCATGGCGCCCAAATCGTGGGAGAGAGCCGTTGCTCCTACTTCGGCTCGGGTATCGGCAACGACCTCGGGGGCCCGCCAGAGAGGATCACTCACTGGCGGGTGATAGCCAAGCCAGGCGACGACCGCGATCTCATTCATGGGGGTACCCGACGCCAGAAACTGTTCCCACCTCAGTTTTGCGGCGGCTGATACGTAGGTTTCCATATCGTTCCCCACCGTCGTGTTCATGCCGGGAACGATGAAGCTCACATGCTCCGCGGCATCCAAATCCCCCACCGCCACTTGCGCCAACGGCGGCCGGTCCAGCACCAGTGAGACGAGCGTGTTGCCCTTCGACGCACGATCCAGCGCCTCCAAAGCCGCCACCTGCTCCGCGTCATCCAACGGACTGTTCCGCGCTTCCTCCAGAGCCTGGGCGAGCACGATGCGGTTCGCCCGGTCGCGGGCGGCGTAGGCGACTCCACCGAGATTGCCGATCACGCCGGGGGCCGTCGCGATCAGCGCGTTCTGCTGCGAAGCGTTCAGCTCGCGCCACCAGGGCGCCACCTCGCTCGGGGCGATCTGCGACAGCCGGGTGACCAGGTCGGGCCGGGCATGCAGCAGCGCGGCGAGCGCGGCACCGTCGAGCGAGCGCAGGACCGACAGCACACGGTCCCACGTCAGTGTGGCCACGCCGAGTTGCGCGCCAACAGCGGCCCACGTCGTGCCGCGCGCCCGCCCCGCGTCGATCGCGGCGCGGACCGCCGCGGCCGCGACGGTACCCGCTGCGCGCACATCGGCGCGGGCGTCCGCGAGCATCGCCTCGGCGCGTGCTCTCGCTTCCGTGCGGGTCGTCGGGGCAGGGCCGCGGTGTCGAGCGTCGGTCGCGAAGACCGGCCACCCCCGAGCGAAGGAGGCGAACGGGACTCCGTCGGCGGCGTCCTCCGCCAGTGACTCCGAGAACGCCCACCCTTCGATCGCCTCCGCCGCGAGGGTCTGCGCCCTACGCAGCGCCAGGGCGTAGGTCCGCATCGGCTCGACGATCGAAGCCGCCCCGTCGCCGATCTCCGTCCACCGCTGCGCCACGGCCGCCATACGGGCGGCATACGCGTCAGCTCCCTCACCGCTCCAGCCGTCGATTTCGCGCAGCCACCGAAGTTCCTCGGCCGTCGTCCCCGCCACACGGCTTCGTCCCGACGCGAGATGAGCGGCCTCGTACGCCGCATCAACCGAACCCGGAACCAGGTCCTGAGCCACCGACGCCGCGCCCAGACCGCTCACAGCCCCTCCTTGAGCGCCTTCACGGTCGCGTCGGCCTTGGCACCCGCCGCCTCGTACATCTCGGCGGAGTTCCGAAGACCGGATGCCACGTCGTCCGACTGCGCGACCGCTTCGGTCCACCCGCCGGTCAGCGCCTGGACGAAGTCGCCCACGGCCGCGCCCAGTTCGGCGTGACCGAGGTTGCGGGAGTCGGGGACCGCGGTCTCGCTCTCGGCGCGCTGGACGGTGACGTCGACGACCTGTGCCGTGCGACGCAGTCTCTCTGAGTCAACCGAGATCTCGCGCATGCCGGCAAGGTAGACGAACTCGGCGGAGGGCCTCCGAAGTTATCCACAGATCCCGCCCGCAACCCGGGCGAAGTTCACCCGGTCACCCACCCATGACGAACGTCACCCCCGAATGGTGACGGGCGACGGATGTGCCGCGGACCACCCGAGGCCAGCATGAACACATGACCTCCTCCACCCCCACCTCCGCCGCGATCAACGCGCGGGGCGTCGTCAAGAGCTTCGGCTCCGTCCACGCCGTGCGCGGCGTCGACCTCACCGTCCGACCGGGCGAGATCGTGGCCTTCCTCGGCCCGAACGGCGCGGGTAAGACCACCACGATCGACATGATCCTGGGACTGACCATTCCCGACGCCGGCAGCATCGAGGTTTTCGGTCACACCGCTCGCGGCGCCGTCGCCCGCGGTCTCGTCTCGGCCGTGCTCCAGTCGGGCGGACTGTTGAAAGACCTGACCGTGCGCGAAACCGTCGAGCTCACGGCGAGCCTGTTCGCCGAGAAACGTCCCGTCGACGAGGCGCTCGAGCGTGCCGGCATCCGGAATCTGGCACGACGCAAGGTGGGACTGTGCTCGGGCGGCGAGCAGCAGCGACTGCGCTTCGCGATGGCGCTGGTGAGCGACCCGGCCCTGCTGATCCTCGACGAACCGACCACCGGCATGGATGTCGAAGCGCGCCGCTCTTTCTGGAGCGCGATTCGAGCGGATGCCGCGCGCGGACGGACCGTGATGTTCGCCACGCACTACCTCGACGAGGCCGACGAGTACGCCGACCGCATCATTCTCATGCGGGGCGGTCAGATCGTCGCCGACGGCAGCACCACCGAGATCAAGAACCTCGTCTCGGGTCGTGTGGTTCAGGCGACGCTTCCGGATGCCGACCTCACGGCGCTCGCGGCGCTGCCCGGCGTCGACTCGGTCGAGGCCAACGGCGAGCGCGTCTCGGTGCGCACGCGGGACTCCGACGCCCTCGCCCGGCACCTGCTCAGCACGACCACGGCGCGTGATCTGGAGATCACCGCGCAGAACCTCGAGAGCGTCTTCTTGACGCTCACCGCCGAGCCCTCGGCATCCGACCTCGCCTTGAATGGATCACTTCGATGACCGCCATCGCCCTCGACCGCCCGGTCCCCGCCTTCGGCGGCTTCACCCTGACCTATCTGCGCATCGAACTGGTGCGCAAGCTGCGGAATCCTCGGAGCATCCTCTTCACCGTCGCGTTCCCCGTGCTGATGTTCTTCATCGTGGGGTTCCAGACGCTGGACGTGCCGCTCACGGACACCCCGCTGGCGGCCGGGGGAGTGTCGGTGGCCGCGTACATCATGGTCTCGATGGCGATGTACGGAACCATGATGTCGGCGACCCAGACCGGGGCATCGGTCGCGGTCGAGCGCGCGCAGGGTTGGTCGCGCCAGCTGCGGCTCACGCCCCTCAACCCCGTCGCGAACGTCGTGGTGAAGATGCTCGCGGGCATGATGTTCGGCCTCATCGCCGTGATCGCGACGTACGCGGTCGCCGCCGGCGCCGGTGTTCAGCTCGCCCCGGCGCAATGGATCGTCACGGGCCTGGCGGCCTGGGTGCTCGCCGGCGCCGTCTTCACGACGCTCGGTCTCATGGTCGGGTACATGGTGCCGGGCGAGAACGCGGCGCAGATCACGAGCCTCGCGGTGGTGCTGCTGTCGTTCCTCGGCGGTCTGTTCTTTCCGCTGTCTTCGATGCCCGACTTTCTCCAGGTCATTGGCAAGCTGACGCCGGTGTACGGCATCGGCGAGCTCGCCCGTTCGCCCCTCACCGGTGACGGATTCGATCTCGGCGCCCTGATCAACGCGGTGGTCTGGCTCGCGGTGTTCGTCGCCGGAACCGTGTACTTCTTCCGTCGCGACACGCGTCGCGGCTGACGCGCCTAGGGTGAACGACGTGAGCACGACGACCGGCCCGGAACGCACCCGCGTTCCGGGCCGCCGTCCGTTCCGACGCGGCTGGTTCATCGGGGCGTCGATCTCGTTGATCTGGACCTTTCCCGTGCTCGTCGAACTGTGGGAGGGGCCGAGCGTCGCGGGTCACCTCGTCGGCACCGCGATCGTGGTCCTGTTCGCGGCCGCGTTCATGGCGACCGTTCCCTACGCCCGTGTCACCGCGTCGCGCCTGCGCCGGGTGGCGCCGACCGTGGTGCTGTTCGCACTCAGCCTCGCGCTGCTGCCGTGGCTCGGCGCCGACATCCGTTGGATGTGGACGTTCGTCGGCGTCGCGTTCGCCGTCTCGGCGATGGGCCGACGGACGACCTGGCTGTTCGTCCCGGCCCTCAGCGCTCTGTCGTTCGTCGTCGGCGAGGCGATGGGCGCCGACGCGTTGTCGAACGTCGTAAACTCGGCGATCATCCTCTCGATCTCGATCATGATGTTCAGCTTCGTCGAGAACATCTCGACCCTCGAGCGTCTTCGCGACGCGCAGGAGCAGATCGCCGAACTCGCCGCCGAGCGCGAACGCGGACGGGTCGCCCGCGATGTACACGACATCCTCGGACACTCGCTCACCGTGATCACCGTCAAGGCCGAGTTGGCGGGACGACTGATGGATGCCGGCTCCCCGGCCGCCCGTGACGAGATCGGCCAGATCGAGGAGCTGTCGCGGGGAGCGCTGGCCGACGTGCGGGCGACGGTCCACGGTTACCGGGGCGTGAGCATCAGCGGCGAGCTCGCCGCGGCGCGAGCGGCGCTCGAGAGCGCGGGAGTGTCCGCCGACCTCCCCGGCTCCACCGACCAGGTTCCCGCCGACCGGCGTGAACTCGCCGGCTGGGTCGTTCGAGAAGCCGTGACCAACGTGGTCCGCCATTCCGGAGCGAACGCCTGCCGCGTGCGACTCGACAACCGCTCCATCGAGGTCGCCGACGACGGTTGCGGCCCGGCGTCCACGGCATCCACCGGTTCGGGTCTGACCGGGCTTCGGGAACGTGTCGAGAGTTCGGGGGCACGGTTGACGATCGGCCGCAGCGACCTCGGAGGATTCAGAGTGAAGGTGGCCTGGTGATCCGACTGCTCATCGCCGACGATCAAGCTCTCGTCCGCGGGGCCCTCGCCGCCCTGCTGGGACTCGAATCCGACATCGAGGTCGTCGCCCAGGTGGGTCGCGGTGACCATGTGGTCGAGGCGGCAAGGACGTCGGGGGCCACCGTCGCCCTGCTCGACATCGAGATGCCGGGAATCGACGGGATCGCCGCGGCCGCTGAATTGCGGTCGAAGGTTCCCGGATGCCGCGCCCTCATCGTCACGACCTTCGGACGCCCCGGGTACCTGGCGCGGGCCATGCAGGCAGGAGCCTCGGGGTTCGTGGTGAAAGACACCCCCGCGGCCGAGCTCGCCGATGCTGTGCGGCGGGTGTCGCAGGGGCTACGCGTGGTCGATCCGCAGCTCGCGGCGGAGTCGCTCGTCCAGGGCGACTCACCGCTGACCGAACGCGAGACCGACGTGCTCGCCGCGGCGCGCGACGGCGGATCGATCGCTGACATCGCCCGGACCGTGCACCTGTCGGAGGGCACGGTCAAGAACCACCTCTCGAGCGCGATCGGCAAGACCGGCGGGCGGAATCGGGCGGATGCCGTGCGGGTGGCGGTGGAGCGGGGGTGGCTGTAGACGGCGCCGCTCGCGGTGACGCCAATTGGCAGAGGAACGAGATCGATCTCAGATGCTGCGCGCCAACTAGTACTCGGCGAGCTACTGTCAGCTCGTGAAGACGCTCGTTCTCGATACCACCGAACTTCGCCGAGACTGGATGTTCCGAGGGATGACCTCTCAGATCCTCGCGCACGCGATCTCGAAAACAATCAACAGCGTCGCCATCCCGGCCTCTGTACTTGAGGAGCTTGTCGCGCATCACGCCCGAGAGTCGATTGACGCACGAGCAAAGCTCGAGCGGGGTGTCGCGGATCTACATCGACTCGGCGTCGCGACAACAGTCGCAGATTCGACGCCCCTCGATTATCGGGCCTTCGTGCAAGAGCGCTGGGATGAGCAGCTTGGTTTCAGTCTGCTCCCGTGGCCGAAGGTAGACCATGCCTCACTAGTTTCTCGCGCCGTGAACCGCCGTCCTCCGTTCGACGATAAGGGAGGCGGCTATCGCGATGCTCTGGTCTGGGAGAGCGCGCTGGAACTAGCTCGAAAGGGGGCGGACGTAGTCCTTGTCTCTGCCGACCGCGCGTTCAGCGACGGTGAGGGCCGCCTCGCATCTTCTCTCGCGCAGGAGATCTCCGGGCTTCCCGGAAGCATCGAACTCGTGCGTGACCTCACCCCGTGGCTCCTCGCCCACGTGCCGTGGGGCGCTGGTTCGATCGCGGAAGCTGTGCATCTCGCCCGGGATGAGGCTTTCGTCAGTTACTTCCTCGCGTCCGACATGCAGGGCGAACTAATGCCGCCCGCCGAGGCAGTTGGGTTCGATACCGCACCGTACTTCTTCCGCGTCACGGAGGTCGAGTGGGCGGGTAATTGGAATCGGGTGTCGACACAGCCGGTGGGAGATGGTGCATCAATCGGCGAGTATCACATCGGGGAGGTAGTCGATTTCGTCGCGGAACTGAGTGACCGGTCTCGAATTGAACCAGAGTGGCAATTAGAGCGTGGATCGACTTTTGGCCGGGTGGGCGTCAAGGGACGTGTACACCTAATCCTCCGTGTAGCAGTCTTCTTTGAGAACAACTCGACCTTCACCTTCGATGACCTCTCATGGCACCGTGCTGACGGATTACCGCCCGGGCCGGGTGTCGACGCGACGAAGCCGGGTGTTCCGCTCTTCGAGCTGGAGTGATGTCAAATCGTCTCGCTGGAACGATCTGACCCCGGACGAAGCTTTCCGGACGGGCCTAACCCCTCACCGGCGTGAGCAGACTTTGCACCCACGAGGCTAACGAATCGCCCCGGAACCCTTGTAAGAGGTTCTCGTGGGCGTCGGGTTTCGGCAGCAACCCGACGGAGCAGAGATGGAGCGCGGTGCTCCACACTTTCGACGGCCTGCCGGACAGACATTCCCAGTACTTCAGCGAGCAGCGCTGGCGTCGCATTTCCCACCTGAACGGTCTGCTCACGATGGTTGCCAGCGATACGCCACCCGTCGGGGAAGCCCTGAATTCTGAGCTGCTCCTCGACAGCTAGGGGCCTATTCTCCCAGTGAAAAGGACCCGTCGAAGGCCCAGGCGATGCCGGCAAGGTCCACGATGGCTGATCGTGTGCAAGCTTCAGCAGGAAGTTCCAGTACTTCGTGCGGTAGCCGAACAACTCAGGACCGCCGCCGCGGCTCGTCAGCCACAGATAGTTCCTCCCCTCTGGAATAAGCGGAAGTAGTTCTGTCCACTTACCCCGCGCGACAGGCGGATCGGTAGGACGCACATCCCAGAGCGCATCCCACGCGGTTCGCGGGCTCTCCCCGTGAGTCGCAGTCGGCCACGCGAAGCTGCTGCCATCCCGCAAGGCGACGACTATGGCTCGCCGTCGATTCTGGGGGACGCCGTAATCCGCGGCATTGAGGACCTCTACGTGCAGGCGATACCCCGTGCCCTCTTCGCTGTTGATTCTCGAGAACTCTTCTTCGAGGAATGCCATCGCCGATCGGGGGCCGCGCACAAACCCACTCACGTTCTCGAACAGCACAGCGTGGGGGAGGAAAGTACGAACCAGCTTGAGAGTGCTCACCACCGTCTGAGCGCGCGCGTCGAGCATCCCGCGCCGTCCTTGCGCCGCCCACTGAGCAGCCATTGAGAACGGTTGACATGGGGGGCCGCCCGCGAGCAGCCCCAGGTCACCTCGTGTGAGGCCGAGGTCACGTGGCTTGAGGCTCAATGCGAGTTCGTTAACGTCTCCGTGGCCGAGGAGAGGCCAGTCAGTGTTTGACGCGATCGTTTCTCGTTGCAAGCGGCCGATCTCGATCAGTCCAACGTGTTCGTAACCAGCGCGGGCAAGGCCGATGTCCATGCCACCGGCACCGGAAAATAGCGAGAGAACACTTCTTGACACGCTCAGAACTCCAGACTTCCTCCCGAGCTCATCAAAAACGCCAGTGCATGTCAACTCTCATCGTGGCGGGACAGCAACCCAAGCGGATGAGGTTGTTCACAGGACGGCGGCGCCCGAAGCCAACAGGATACGGTAGCCGGAGACCAACTTACCCCGCCTAGACGCGGGCCATGCGAATTGGAGCGGCGGTGCCGAACTTCGAGACTCGAACACTCGACTCCCTGACAGAGCTGCGCCTGGATCCGTTCAATCCGCGCCTACGCAAGGAAGAAGAGGGTAGCAGCGAGGCAGCCATCGTGAAGATCATGCTCGATCGATTCAAGGTGGAGGAGGTCGCAGAGTCGATCACCGTTGCGGGTTGGCTGGAGCAGGACCCTCTTATCACGGTCAAGGAGGACGGGGCCTACCTGGTCGTCGAAGGCAACCGTCGACTGACGGCCGTGAAGCTCCTGCTGGACCCTTCTCTCGCGCCCCCGACCAAGCAGGCTCGCTGGAAGCAGCTCGCAGGTTCACTCAGGCCAGCTGTCCGCGACGAGATCAAGTCGTTGAGTGTGCGCGTCTACCCAGACCGTGATGACCCGGAGGTGTCCGCGTATATCGGGTTTCGACACGTCACGGGAGTGCTTCCATGGCCGGCGCTGGAGAAGGCGAGTTACATCGCGAGACTCGCCTCGAAAGGTGCGTCCTACCTGGAACTCGCTGAAAAGCTTGGGAGCTACCCAGCCCATATGGCGCGTCATCATCTCGCTTACCAGCTTGTCGAGCAGGCTCAGGAATGGGATATCGACGGCTACGAGCAGATGAGCAATGCATTCGGCGTACTGCTTCGTGCGCTCCAAACTGAAGGCGTTCGATCATTCTTGGAGTTGAATCCGGCGAGCGAACCCTTTGAAAACCTCGCCCCCGTTCCCGAGCATAAGAAGGACGCTTACAAAGATTTTGTGAAGTGGACCTTCGGCACTGACTCTCAGGCCAGAGTCCTACCTGAGTCACGAGAACTCACTAAGTGGAGCAAGATCCTCCTCAGTCCGACCGCCGTACGATATCTACAAAATGCGGAGGAACCAAAGTTCGAAAAGGCGTGGTCGCGATCGGGTGGTGAAAGCGAATCAATCGCTGGGGCGCTCTGGAAAGCATCCTATTTACTCGCAGACGTAGTTCCGCTCCTCAGCGAACACGTGGACGATCCGGCAGTTCGTGATGCCGCCGCCGAGGCATATCGTTATATGAAGCAGATCAGGTCGCTCCTCGCCCTTCAAGGTGAGAAATAAGTGTTAGCGATTCCGCCTGGGTGCAGTGCCGAGGATCTGCCAAGACTCGCCGATTGGCTGGAAGCGTCCGTGCTCGTATCTGACGGCGTAGTCTCCAAATCGGAAGTAATGGAGGAAATTCAAGTCAGCGGCCTCGTTGCAGCACCAGGCGAGTCCTTCGGCGAGGACGTCGACGAAATCGGATCGGCATCTGACGAAGCTCTCGACGATTCCCTGGAACGGCTTGCCGACGACATCCTCGCCGAATGCCGACGACGCGAAACCCAGCTAACAGATGGATATCCATTTCAAGTAACCACCGACCTGCTGTCGGCCCGTCCAGAAGCGGAGCCGGACAGCTACGCGTTCTTGCTTGTTTCCGATCTAGGACACCACTTCTCGGAACTCAAGGATGCACTGAAGCCCGATACTCATAGCGGCATGCTGATGGAAAAAGTAGTCGAAGCCGCGACACGAGGCATTTTCGGGCGCTCGCAAAGATTCGGATGGCCACGGGAGCAAGAGTGGCCGACGCAGATCAAGAAGCGAGTGAAAAGGCTCGCCAAGGAGCTAGAGGTGCCAGTCGATTCACTCAAGCGCAAAGTAGAGCCAGTCGACAATGATCGAACCCTTGACGTCGTCGCTATCATGACATTCGACGATACCCATGAGGCGAGTCTGATCGTTCTGATCCAGTGCGCTGCGGGGCAGAACTGGAAGTCGAAGCTCGGAGATCCGTCGATATCTGCTTGGGACAACCTCCTTCACTGGCAGTCACCGATCATTCGTGCAGTTGCACTACCGTGGCGTCTCGGTGGTCGACGAAGCGACTGGACATATGGGCGTATCTACAGCATGTCCAACCGTGCGATGGTGCTCGACCGCCCCCGTCTGCTCGCAGGCCAGCCGGACGTCCACTTGGACGCCCGCATTCGCCCGCAACTGAAGCAATGGTGGGAATCCGCCATCAACAAGATCCCGGACGCACGGCGCACTTAGAACCATCGGTCGGTCCCGCCCGTTGGCTGCACCGGGCAGGGCCGGTGATCCGACTACGACCATCCGAAATCAGCCGTCACCCCCGAGCAAGACTTCTGGCGAGATCGCGCCACGACTGAGCACTTGTGTACGCCCGTATACCCGCGCATAGAACCGTGAGTAATGCGATTCGTTGACCTCGCCTCACCTGCGCATCATCCGAACGCCACCGCCTCTTCCTCCGTCAGCATCCGCGACCGAATGAGGAATCGCATGCCCGTCGGTCCTTCGACCGAGAAGCCGGCGCCGCGCCCCGGAACGACGTCGATCGTCAGGTGCGTGAACTTCCAGTACTCGAACTGAGACTCCGACATGTAGACCTCGATCAGGTCGCCCATGCCGACGTCGAGGTCGCCGAGGTGCACGTCGCTAGGACCGGTGAGGAACATGCCCACGGGGTAACACATGGGGGAGCTGCCATCGCAGCACCCACCGGACTGATGGAACATCAGCGGCCCGTGCTTCGCCGTCAGCTCGCGCAGCAGCGCGGCCGCGGCATCCGTCACATCGACGCGAGACAGCTGGTCCATGTCCCGTTCCTTTCAGACGATGTCCCACTTTCGGCTGCTCAAACGCTCGGCAGACAACCGAAAGTGGGACATGGGGAGCACACGGCGGCTCAGAAGAAGCCCATCGCCCCGTCGGCGTACGACACGAGCAGGTTCTTCGTCTGCTGGTAGTGGTCGAGCATCTTGAGGTGGTTCTCGCGGCCGATGCCCGACTGCTTGTACCCACCGAACGCCGCGTGCGCGGGGTACTGGTGGTACGTGTTCGTCCAGACGCGCCCGGCCTCGATGGCCCGGCCCGCGCGATAGGCGGTGTCGCCGCTGCGGCTCCAGACACCGGCGCCCAGGCCGTACAGCGTGTCGTTGGCGATCGAGATCGCGTCGTCGAAGTCGTCGAACGACGTGACCGACAGCACCGGCCCGAAGATCTCCTCCTGAAAGATCCGCATGTCGTTCGTGCCCTCGAACACGGTCGGCGCGACGTAATACCCGCCCGACAGGTCGCCGCCGAGGTCGACCCGCTCCCCGCCCGTGAGCAGCTTCGCACCGCCCTGCTTGCCGATGTCGATGTACGACAGGATCTTCTCGAGCTGGTCGTTCGAGGCCTGCGCGCCGATCATCGTCTCGGGGTCGAGCGGGTTGCCCTGGCGCACTATCTTGACGCGCTCGAGGCCGTCGCCGAGGAACTGGTCGTAGATCGACCGCTGGATCAGCGAGCGCGAGGGGCACGTGCACACCTCGCCCTGGTTCAGCGCGAACATCGTGAAACCCTCGAGCGCCTTGTCGTAATAGGCGTCGTCGTTGTGCAGAGCGACGTCTTCGAAGAAGACATTGGGGCTCTTGCCTCCGAGCTCGAGCGTGACGGGGATGAGGTTCTGCGAGGCGTACTGCATGATCAGGCGGCCGGTCGTGGTCTCGCCGGTGAAGGCGATCTTGCGGATCCGCTTGTGCTGGGCGAGCGGTGCTCCCGCCTCGATGCCGAAGCCGTTCACGATGTTCACGACACCCGCCGGCAGGAGGTCGCCGATGATGTCGAAGAGGAACAGGAGAGATGCCGGGGTCTGCTCGGCCGGCTTGATCACGACGCAGTTGCCCGCGGCGAGGGCCGGGGCCAGCTTCCACGCGGCCATGAGGATCGGGAAGTTCCACGGGATGATCTGACCCACCACACCCAGCGGCTCGTTGAAGTGGTAAGCCACGGTGTTCTCGTCGAGCTGGCTGAGCGATCCCTCCTGCGCCCGCAGCACACCGGCGAAGTAGCGGAAGTGGTCGACGGTCAGGGGGATGTCGGCCGCGAGCGTCTCACGTACCGGCTTGCCGTTCTCCCACGTCTCGGCGACGGCGATCTTCTCGAGGTTCTCTTCGATCCGATCGGCGATCTTGTTCAGGATGACGCTGCGCTCGGCCGGGGTGGTCTTCTTCCACGAGGCGAACGCCTTCCACCCCGCCTCGACCGCGCGGTCGATGTCGTGCGCGTCGCCGCGAGCGACCTCGCAGAACGGCTTGCCGGTGACGGGGGTGATGTTCTCGAAGTACTCGCCGCTGTGCGGTTCGACCCACTCGCCGCCGATGTAGTGCCCGTACCGCGAACGGTACTCGGCGACGGCCCCACGGGTTCCGGGAGCGGCGTAGACGCTCGAGACGCCTTCTTCGACGATGGTCATGCGTGTCTCCTTCGACGGTCATGAGTCGCCGCGTCGGCTTCGGGCGGCGATGCGCCGACGGTACGCCGGGAGAGGTTGCATCGGGTTGCACGGGGTCGTCGTGGCCGCGGAGGGCGCGAGATCACGTGACCTGGACAAAAACACACGACAAGACGGGTGATGTCGGCGAGATCACGTGATCTCGCGACCTCACCGCACCCCGCGAAACGACGGATGCCACGACCCCGAGGCCGTGGCATCCGTTCTGCGCGTCGAAGACTAGGCGTCGGCGTCGGCCAGCACCGAACGCAGCGGAGGCACGTTGACCTCGTGCAGGTCGACGTCGTCGAGGCGCTCGATGCTCTGCACGCGTGGCGCGATCGCGCGGTCGTCGGCGACGATCCAGCTGCCGACGAGGAGGAAGCGGTCGTTGCCGGCCGTGATAGGACCCGTCAGCGCGAAGGTCTGGTGGGTCGGGGTGACGAAGGTCACCCGCACGGGGGTGCCGTGGGGAAGGGTCGAGGGGTCGACCACGTCGGCCTCGAGCGCGGGCTGCGGGGCCTCGATGCCGAGGTCGATGCGCTGGATCTCGGCGCTCGTGGCGAGGATGACGTCGCCGACGAGCGGCTGCCCGCCGACGCCGATGCGCACAGTGCCCTCGAGCGCGTAGAGCCCGTAGCGGGGCGAGCGGACGATGACGCGGGCGACGTCGCCCGCCTTGACCTCGGCGAGTGCCTCGCGGATGCGCCCCACGTCGCGACGGGCGCGAGCTGCCGAGAAGATGTCGAGAGCTTTTTCGTCCATACGGTCAGCGTAACGAGGGCCTCCGACATCGGGGAGGCTCTCAGCAAATCCCCTGGTGGCGCGGGGGAGCACGGAGTGTCACGCGCTTTCGAGGCTCGCCAGCCGAGCCACGAGACCCGCGCGTTTGGGTGAGCGGGCGGGCACCAGCTTCAAACACAAGCGCAGCACCTCCTCGTCGTCGCGCGCGTCGGCGGTCTCGGCGTAGGCGAGAAGCACATCCACCCCCGCTTCGGCGATCAGCGCCTCACGCAGCGTCGAGCGCACCGACTCACGCACCTCGACCACCCCCGGAGCCTCGGAGTCGGGGAGCACCGAGCCCGCATACGCCGCGAGCGCCACCCGGTGCGCCCCGCGATCGAGCAGCGACAGCACGTGCTGCGCGTCCGTTTCGAGGCCCACGGGAAGCCGGTAGGGCCGCGAGGTGGGGACGAGGCGCGGCGCCATCGGGGCGAGCACGCGCCGCAGCCTCACCATTTCGGGCCGCAGCGTCTCGACGGCAGCGTGGCCGTACACCGCCTCACTCAGTGCCTCGGCGGACAGACCCTCGCGGTGGACGGCGAGCAGTAGCAGGATCTCCGCGTGCCGCGCGCTGAGTTCGACGGACGCGCCGCCGACCTCCAGCAGGGCACGGTCTCGACCCAGGATGCGCAGCAGGGCTCGCGCCGGCGTGGGTCGACGCGGGGGAGGAGCCTGCTGCGCGCGCAGCCGCGCCACGAGCAGCTCGCTCTCGATCGCGCGAGCCGTGGCATCCACCAGCAGATGAGCCTGGGGCGTCACGGCCTCGGGTCCTCCGGTGACGTCGATCACGCCGAGCAGTCGGTGCGTCTCGGGGTCGTGCACGGGAGCCGCGGTACACGACCAGGGCTGCACGAGCCGGTTGAAGTGCTCCGCGCCACGGATCTGCACCGACCTGTCGAGAGTCAGGGCCGTGCCCGGGGCCGAGGTGCCCACGGCATCCTCCGCCCAGTTCGCCCCTGCCACGAACCCCATATCGCCGGTCAGGGCGCGGATATGACGATCGCCCTCGACCCACAGCAGGCGGCCCGCGGCGTCGCCCACCGCCACGACCACTCCTGATTCCTCCGCGGTGCCGGGCAGGAGCAACGAGCGAACCATGTCCATGACCCCCGCGAGCGGGTGAGCGCGGCGGTACGCCTCCAGCTCACCGCTGGGCAGATCGAGCGGCGGAAGACCTTCGGGCCCGACGAGGGATGCCAGCGACCTCCGCCACGAATCCTGCACGAGGGGCCGCACGTCATCGAGGCGCCGGTCGTCATTGCCGGCGAGGAGCTCGTCGTGAGCACGCGCGATCAGCAGCCCCGAGGTCTCGGGGGAAACGGCCGGTCGCGACCATGGAGAGGGCACGGGACTCCCATCGGCGGTGACGGAGGTGGGTCCCAGTGTAGGTCGGGTGGTCCGCGATCGGGAGGGTCGAATCGACCGGGGCGCAGTCCGTGCACTGGGGCGGTCAGCGAGCGCCCCGGTGCACGAAAGACACCCCGCTACGGCGCGACCTCCCAGGACACGACACGAGCGCGGTCGAGCGGGACGGACCCCGGAGCCAGGACATGCGGGATGCCATGAAACCACGCCCCGCTCACCCCTCGACGCGCGCATTCCTCGAGCCAGGCGCGATTCTGCCGGGTCGTCGTCAGAGCCGCTCGATGGGACGCGCGATCGAACGGCAGGACCTCACGCGGGTCGATCGGATCGCCCGTGGCGGTGAGCGTGCGGTCCACCACGACGCTGCCCTCGGGGAGATCGGCGGCCGGAATGGCCCAGAACTCCGCCGGCGGCCGACGACGACCCCGGATCTCGAGCCACGCCTGCCAGATCGCATGCGGGTGGACGGGGGAGAGGAAGACGACCTCTGTCCACGTCCGGTCGAGGCCGGGAATGACGGTGTCGCGCAGCCGCTGCCGCTGCGCGGTGTCGTCGTACTTCGCGAGGGCGTCTCGGTGAGCCTCGGGGGCGATCTTGGCCAGATCGCTCAGCGGGAGGAGCGTCGACGTCCCCTCCGCGAGACACCCGCGCATGGAACACGTAGCTCGTGGCATCCATCGCTCCAGCCTGCCGAGGGAAACCGTCCCCGACGCCCGGAAAACGCCGTCAATCCCAGAGGAACGGACGAGTGCCCCGCGGCCCGTACCGTCGCGCGGACCGCGCGACCGACCCGCCGCCGGCGGTCCGTCACCGTCGGCGTGTCACCGACGAACTCCGCGCGACGGTCCCGCCCACCGGCGAAAACCCCCAACGCGGCTTCAGCCCCGCGCCGCCCACCACTCCCGCAGGCGCTTCTCGGCCTCGTCCTCGCCGAGCACGCCCTCGTCGAGTCGCAGGTCGAGCAGGAAGCGATACGCCTCGCCCACCTCGCGACCCGGCTTCAACCCGAGAACCTCTTGAATGCGGTTGCCGTCGAGCTCGGGGCGGATCGAGTCGATCTCCTCCTGCTCGCGGAGCGCCGCGATGCGGGCCTCGATGTCGTCGTACGCGGATGCCAGGCGCTGGGCCTTCCGCTTGTTGCGGGTGGTCACGTCGGCACGCGTGAGGATGTGCAGACGCTCGAGCTCATCGCCCGCGTCGCGCACATAGCGGCGGACCGCGGCATCCGTCCACGCCCCCTCGGCGTAGCCGAAGAACCGCAGGTGCAGCTCGACGAGGCGCGAGACGACGGTCGTGGTCGCGGCGTCGAAGCGCAGGGCCTGCAGGCGCTTGCGCGCCATGCGCGCGCCCTTGATGTCGTGGTGGTGGAAGGTCACACCGCCGCCCGCCTCGAGTCGTCGGGTGGCGGGCTTGCCGATGTCGTGCAGCAGCGCTGCCAGGCGCAGGGGCACGTCGGGCGCGGCATCCGGGTGTCGTTGCTTCTCGAGCGCGATGGCCTGGCGCAGCACCGTCAACGAGTGCTCGTAGACGTCCTTGTGGTGGTGGTGCTCATCGACCTCGAGGCGCAGCGCCGGCACCTCGGGCAAGAACTCCTCGATCAGACCGGTTTCGACGAGCACCCGGATGCCGCGGACCGGGTCTTCGGTCTGCATGAGTCGCACGAGTTCGGCCTGTACCCGCTCGGGACTGACGATCTGCAGCGAACCGCGCAGCTCGCGGATGGCATCGAGGGTGTCGGGGTCGACGGAGAAGTCGAGCTGCGACGAGAAGCGAGCCCCGCGCAGCATGCGCAACGGGTCATCGCCGAAGCTCACGGCCGGGTCGATGGGGGTGCGCAGGCGCCCCGCGACCAGGTCTTCGACGCCGCCGGTGGGGTCGACGAGCGTGCGGGCGGGAACCCGCAGCGCCATCGCGTTGACCGTGAAATCACGACGACTGAGGTCGGCCTCGAGGGTGTCGCCGAACGCGACGGTGGGCTTGCGGGTGACCCCGTCGTAGCTGTCGGCGCGATACGTGGTGATCTCGACCTGCTCGCCCTTCACCCGGGCACCGATCGTGCCGAAGGCCCGACCCACGTCCCATTGCACCGACGAGACGGGCTTCACCAGCGCGAGGATCTCGTCGGGGCGGGCGTCGGTCGTGAAGTCGAAGTCGTGGGTGACGCGGCCCAGCAGGGCATCGCGCACGGGACCCCCCACGATCGCCAGGTCGCGACCGGCGTCGGCGAAGACGCGGGAGAGTTCGGCGACCACGGGATGCGCGGCGAGCTCCTCGAGGCGCGCGAGACCCTCAGCCATGTTCAGCATGCCTTCGAGCCTATCCGGGGCCGCTGGACGCCACCGAGTGAGGGGCGGTGGATCAGTCGTCTGCGAAGCCCACGAACCCCGTCACCAGCAACTCGCGCACGCGCGGCAGCAGATCCGCGCGCAGGGCTTCGGCATCCACCTCCATCAATTGGGCGATCGCATCGATGAGAGCGCCCACCGCCAGGTCGCCGTCGCATGCGCCGACGAGGGCCGCGAGCCCCGGGTCGACCTCGAGCGTTCGTGCGAAGCCACCGCCCTGACGCAGTTCGATGACAGAGGGGTCCTCCTCGCCCGGACGGTGGTGGCGTGCCTCGGTGACGTCGGGGGCGACGCGCAGCACGCTCGCCGCCAAACCCTCGTCGTCGAGCAGCGCAGCGCGGTCGTGCGCGGCGAGGGATGCCGACAGGTGCGGCCCGAAGGCCGATTCCCCGCCACCCGAGACGCGCTCGTAGCGCGCGAGCGTGGGTCCACCGGCGAGAGGTCTGCGCAACAGCACGTACCCGAACCCGACACCCGTCACCCCGCGACTCGCGAAGTCCTCGAGCCACGCGTCGATGAGCCGCGCGTAGGCGGGGGTCCCGGGCACCGTACCGCCGTCGCGCACCCACAGCTCGGCGTAGGCGAGGGGGTCGAGCACCTCGCGCTCGATGACCCACGCGTCGAGCGACGGTCCGACCCATCCGCGCACGCGATCGAGCCCCGACTCGCCCCAGCGGTACTCCCAGTTGCCGAGCGATTGCGCCACGGCGCCGGGTGCGAGGTGCTCACCGATGCCCGAGATGACCGCGGCGACGAGCGAGTCGCCCTCCATTCCGCCGTCGCGGTACTCGTACGCGGGAACCCCGGCGACACGCGGTGTGATGACGAACGGGGGATTGGATGCCACCCGGTCGAAGGTCTCGCCGGCGACGGGATCGAACAGCGATCCCCGGCGGGTCTCGATCCCGTCCACACCGTTCACGAGGGCGTTGAGCCGGGTGAAGCGCAGGGCGCGCTCGGAGATGTCGGTCGCGACGACGTGGTCGACGAGCCGGCGAAGGCGGAGGGCCTGGATGCCGCAGCCGGTGCCGATGTCGAGGGCCGTGCGCGCTCGACGGGTGAGCTGGAGGCGCGCGAGGGTCTGCGACGCTCCGCCCACGCCCAGCACGTGGTCCTCGGGGAGAGGACCCTCGAGAGCAGCCTCGTCGAGGTCGCTGGCGATCCACCACTCGACCTCGCCCTCGTCGTCGGCGAAGGCCTGGGGCCGCACGAGCGCGGCGGGGGTCACGGCATCCCCCGAGATCTCCAACAGCCCGAGAGCCGCCGCCCCGTCCACACGGAGGGTGGGGAGGGCCGCTTCGGCGTCTCCGCGGGGTACCGGCAGCCCGAGACCCCACAGGCGCCCCAGCACCGCGAGGGCGTCACCGCGCTCGCCCAGCGCCCGAGTGGCGGGGCGGCGGAGCCCGCGGGCGACGGCGTCGTCGGCCTGCACCCCCCACGCGTCGCGGAGGGCCGCACTGGTATAATCCGCCGCGCGAAGGTCGTCGGCGAGGGCCTGGCACAGCTGGGGATCGGGTTCGGGAAGCACCGGTCCATTCAATCGTCTGCGCGAGGCTATCGGGGGGCTTGTAGGTACGCGGGCCTAGACTCGCAGGCGGTGCGAGGCCCCCTCGTTCCGCCGACGCTCGTATGACCGTGACCTCCCAGCCTTCGGGCGCACCCGTGCCGCGGCGCTCCCTCACGCGCCGGCTCCTGGCGACCCTGGCCGCCGGGGCCCTCGTCGCGGGCATCGCACTCCCGGCCACCGCCGCCTCCGCCTCCGCGGCCACGCCCAGCCCGTCGCCGTCGGCCTCGACCTCTCCGTCGGTGCTCACCGCGGCGCCCTCGGCGAACGGCATCCTGCGCCCTGGAGATGCCCTGTCGGTCGTCGTCACCGTCGCGGCCGGCACCTCGCCCGCGACCGCCGGGCCCGTCACCCTCTCCCTCGGGTCCGCCCCCCTCGCCGACGACGCGTCGATCGACCGCTGGCTCAGCGGTGATGCCTCGGGTATCGCTCTTCAGCAGATCGCCGTGGGAACACTGGATGCCACCGCCTCCGGCGCCCAGTCGACCACGACGCTCACGGCACCGGGCACCGATCCGGCTCTCGCCAACCGCGGGGCGGGGGTCTACCCCGTGCTGGCGACCAGTGCGGGGCTGAGCGCCCCCAGCGTGGTCGTCGTCCCCGCCGAGGCCGGCGCGCAGACGCCGATCGCGCTCGTCGTGCCGATCACCGCGGCGCCCCTCACCCGAGGGCTGCTGACGGCGAACGAGCTGGCCGAGCTCACGGCCGTCGACGGCGCTCTGTCGGCGCAGCTCGACGCGGTCGACGGCACCGCCGCGACCCTGGCCGTCGACCCCGCCATCCCCGCCGCGATCCGCGTGCTGGGCTCGGCGGCCCCGCCCACCGCGGTGTCGTGGCTGCAGCGACTGCTGGCCCTGCCCAACGACCGGTTCGCCCTGCAGTTCGGCGACTCCGATGTCGCGGCCCAGCTGCACGCCGGTCTGACGGCCCCGCTGACGCCCACGTCGCTGCAGAACTACATGGCCGCAGCCGACTTCGTGCAGCCGGCTCCGGCCGTCTCGGCGGTATCGACCCCCGCACCGGCTGCGAGCTCGACACCGGGTCAGCCGACGTTCCCGTCGCTGTCGACGCTGCTCGACATCGGGGTCGCCACCCCCAACGTCTACTGGCCCGCCACCGGATCCGCGGGTTCGGACACCGTCGCCGCCCTCGGCACCCTCGGCAGCGCCGACGACCCCGCCCACGTCCTCGTCCCGTCCACGAGCGTCTCGGGAGGCGGTCGTCAGGCCTCCGCCCGCGTCGGAGGGGTATCCACGCCCGTCTACGACGCCGAGGTCTCGCGCGCCCTCGCCGACGCGGCCGGGCAGAACGACAGCACCCGCCGCGGCGCCTCGCTCGCGGCCGCCCAGGCGTACCTCTCCATCGCGCGCGCCGCCACCGGCGATCAGCCGGTCCTGGCCGTCCTCGACCGGGGCACCGATCGCTCTCGCGTCAGCCTCCGCGCGACCCTCGGCCTCGCGGCGACCGCCCCGGGCTTCACCGCATCGACTCTGCGCGCGGTGGTGGCCCTCCCGGCATCCGAGGTCTCCCTCAGCGCCCCCACCATCGACACGGCTCGGGTCGACGAGGTCCGCGATCTGCTCGGCGACGAGCAGAGCATCGACCGCTTCGCCTCGATCCTCGATCAGCCCGAGCTCCTCACCGGCCGCGAACGCGCCGAGCTCCTCCAGGTCACGAACGTGTCCTGGACGGGGGATGCCGCCCGTCAGGCCGTCTCCGATCACCGCGCCGCGACGCGCACGACGCTCGACTCCGTCGGCATCCTGTCGTCCGACTTCCGGCTGGTGAGCTCCAGCGCCCCCCTGCGCCCGTGGGTCCGCAACGATCTGCCCTGGCCGGTCACGGTCGTCATGGCGGTGCGCACCAACGACGTGCGCCTGCGCGTGCAGGATCACACGACCATCGACGCCCAGGCCTCCGCCAACACCCGCGTCGAGGTCCCCGTCGAAGCCCGCATCGCCAACGGAGAGGTCAGCGTCGACCTCCAGCTCTACAGCCCCACGGGCGTACCGATCGGCTCGCCCCAGGCCGTCGACGTCGAGGTGCGCGCCGAGTGGGAGAACATCGGCATCGTGGTCGTCATCGCGCTGATCGTCGGCTTCCTGAGCCTCGGGGTGATCCGCACCATCGCCCGTCGACGCCGGCTGCGTGCCGAGGAGGCCTCGCCGAAAGCCCCGAACGACGACGAGTCCGTCGATGGGATCGGGTTGAAAGATTCGGATGCCGACGGCCGCAGCCCCGCGGAGGACGCCGACGACAACGAGACCGACGAGCAGACACCCCGCGCGATCGCGTCGGACACCGAGCAGGAGACACGCCCGTGAGCAGCATCGGCCGAGCCAGCGTGCTCATCGGAGCCGGGACCATCGTGTCCCGCGTCAGTGGCGTGCTGCGCACGGTCGTGCTCGTCGCGGCCATCGGGTCGATCAGCAGCGCGGGTGACGCTTTCGCGGTCGCCAACCAGCTGCCGAACAACATCTACGCGATCATCTCGACCGGCCTGTTGACGGCCGTCGTCGTCCCGCAGATCGTCAAGGCCGCCGCGCACGCCGACGGGGGACAAGCCTTCATCTCGAAGCTGTTCACGCTCGGAACCGTCGGACTGCTGGGCGCCACCGCTCTCGCCATGATCGCGGCGCCTCTTCTGGTGCATGTCTACGCGGGCAAGTTCACCGACGACCAGCTGGCCCTCTCGACCGCTTTCGCCTACTGGTGTCTGCCGCAGATCTTCTTCTACGGCCTGTACGCACTGCTGGGGGAGATCCTCAACGCTCGCCGCGTCTTCGGCCCGTACACGTGGGCGCCGATCGTCAACAACATCGTCTCGATCGCCGGATTCGGAGCGTTCGTCCTGCTGTTCGGTGGGCCTCAAGAGAACGTAGACGCCTGGACGCCGTCGATGATCGCCCTCCTCGCGGCCACCGCCACGGGCGGAATCGTCGTTCAAACGGCTGTCCTGATGTTCTTCTGGCGACGAGCGGGCCTGACGCTCCGACCCGATTTCCGCTGGAAAGGTGTGGGGCTCCGGCACATCAGCCGGCTCGCCGGCTGGACATTCCTGATGGTCGTCGCCGGCCAGCTCGCGGGCATCGTGCAGTCCAATGTGCTCTCGGGTGCATCCGGCGACGACCCCGCCATCTTCGCCTCGCAGAACGCCTGGCTGCTGTTCATGCTGCCGTACTCGATCATCGTGCTCTCGATCGGGACGCCCTACTTCACGCAGCTCAGCGAACACGCCGCCGCGGGACGAGACGACGAGGTACGGGCAGACATCACACGCAGTATCCGCACGCTCGGGTTCTTCATCGTGGCGGCCACCGCCGCCCTCGCCGTGGCCGCCGTTCCCGCGAGCCGGATCTTCACGAAGAGTCCCGAACAGGCCCTCGCCGCCGCACCCGTGCTCTGGTGCTTCCTGGTCTGCCTCGTGCCCCTCGCCGTGCTGTTCGTCGTACAGCGCACGTTCTACGCCTACAACGACACGCGCACCCCCTTCTTCTTCACGCTGCTGCAGTGTGCGCTCGTCGCGGGCGGCGCCATCGCGGCAGGCGCGGTCATCGACCGGTCGGAGCTCGCCGCCGGGGTGGCCCTTACTCAGTCGTTCGCGAGCATCGTGCAGGTGATCGTGGCGACGTTCCTGCTGCGCCGTCGGCTTTCGGGAATCGGCACCGGTTCCTGGCTCCCGGCGCTCGGGCGTTTCGCCCTGGCCGCGATCCCCGCGGCGGCCGCCGGATGGGGAGCCCTGATCCTTCTGGGCGGACCCGAGGGATGGATGACGAGCAGCGTCCCGGCGGGAATCGCCGGTGCCGCGGTGCTGGGCATGGTCGTCCTCGCCGTGTACATCGGCATCCTGGCCCTCTTCCGCACCCCCGAACTCGCCCCGGCGCTCGCGCTCGGTCGGCGGTTCCTCCCCAAGCGCTAGCCCCGGGGGCTGCGGAATACCCCGCGGCTACCATGGGTTTCATCCGACGGAATCAACGAGAGGAAGGCGCAAACGTGCGTCACGTCATCATCATCGGATCGGGCCCGGCCGGATACACGGCCGCCATCTACGCTGCCCGAGCCAACCTCGAGCCCCTCGTCGTCGCGAGTTCCGTCGAAGCCGGCGGCGATCTCATGAACACGACCGAGGTCGAGAACTTCCCCGGGTTCCCCGACGGCATCCAGGGTCCCGACCTCATGGCCAAGATGCAGGCGCAGGCCGACCGCTTCGGCGCCCAGGTCCTGTACGACGACGTCGTATCGCTCGAGCTCGACGGCCCAGTCAAGAAGATCACCCTCGGTAGCGGCAAGGTCGAAGAGGCCGTCTCTGTCATCTACGCCACCGGGTCGGCCTATCGCAAGCTCGGCCTCGAGGGCGAGGACCGCCTGTCCGGCCGCGGCGTCTCGTGGTGCGCCACCTGCGACGGCTTCTTCTTCCGTGACCGCACCATCGCCGTGGTCGGCGGTGGCGACTCCGCGATGGAAGAGGCCAACTTCCTGACGAAGTTCGCGTCGAAGGTCTACATCATCCACCGCAAGGACTCCCTCCGCGCCTCGAAGATCATGCAGGAGCGCGCGTTCGCAAACCCGAAGATCGAGTTCATCTGGAACAGCGCCGTCGACGAGATCCTCGGCGACGAGGCCGTCAACGGCGTGCGCCTGCGCTCGACCGTCGACGACTCCACGCGCGAGCTGCCGCTGGACGGCCTGTTCGTCGCGATCGGAAACGACCCCCGCACGCACCTCGTCCACGACAAGCTGCAGCTGACCGACCAGGGCACCATCTGGGTCGACGGCCGTTCGTCGCGCACGTCGGTCGAGGGTGTCTTCGCCGCCGGCGACGTCATCGACCCGACCTACCGTCAGGCCATCACGGCCGCGGGCAGTGGCACCGTCGCCGCACTCGACGTGGAGCACTTCCTCGCCGCGCGCGGTGAGGCCGGCGAGCCCGCCGTCGCCGAGAGCCCCATCGAGGGCCTCCCCGACGCCGCGGTCGTCTGAGGAACAAAACCAAGCTCACCGGCGTTTTCACCAACTGACGCTTTCATCTAAGGAGAAATGCAATGACTGCCAAGGCGACGACCTCCGCAACGTTCGAGCAGGACGTCCTGCAGGCCGACGGACCCGTTCTCGTGGACTTCTGGGCCGAGTGGTGCGGACCGTGTCGCATGGTCGCCCCCGTGCTCGACGAGATCCAGAACGAGAACGCGGGCAAGATCACCGTTCTCAAGCTCAACGTCGATGAGAACCCCGACCTCGCGATGAAGTACCAGATCACCTCGATCCCCGCGATGAAGGTCTTCCAGGGCGGCGAGGTCAAGACGACCATCATCGGTGCGAAGCCCAAGTACGCGCTCGAGCAGGATCTCGCCGCCTTCCTCGGCTGAGATCTCTCGTTTGAACGTCCCCGGCGCCTTCTGGTGCCGGGGACGTTTGCGTTACGGGTACAGGGTTGTCGAAGAAGGGCCCGGGGGGCGCCGGAACACCTCTAGCAGCGGCACCGAGCGTTCAGACGGCGAGACACGACACTCTCACCGTTGCGGGTCACCGCGCGATCACCCTCGGACGAGATCGGATGCCAGGACTCCTGGAAGTGCGGAGCACGTCCTCGTGGGTCAGATGATGGGTGCGGTCCCCACGGGCGCCTGAGGCCCCTCAGGAGGCGTCGAGACGGGCGCTGGCATCCCAGCGCCGGTGCGGCTCTTCATCGCCCAGGATGCGCCACACAGCCTTCGTGAGTGCGGGGTAGTCGAGAGCGATCTGCCGGAGCACACGGTAGTTGCGTGCGCGGGTGGGTCGGACGCCGCCGTTCTCCGAGATGTTGTCAGCCCGCAGAATGAGCACGACCAGCTCGTCGACACTCGGTAGGTCTTCCATGAAGTCCCACGGGTCTTCACCCCCGCGCAGGCGCTCGTGGATCAAAACCGCGAGTTCGTCGGAGGCCTCCGCGCGCAGAAGCTCGAGGCTAGCGCGACGGCGCGGGTTGTCGTCGTTCGCTGTCACCGTTCCAGCGTACGTCGGGCCGCTGACATCGGGCCTCGGAACCCGTTCGCTGACCGCGAGAGAAGCACCCGAGCGAGCGCTCAGCCCGTGTAGCCCTCTTCGCCCCACGTGGAGAGAATGCGATTGAGGTCTTGAATGCTTGCAAAATCAATGCTGATCTGGCCTTTTTTTGCACTCAGCGAGACCCGCACCTTGGTATCGAAGCGATCACCGAGCCTGTCGGCGATGGCGTCCAGACCCAGTTGCTGCGACCCGGCCCGGGGCTTCTGGCGCACGGGTGCAACGCCGGGCATCTTGGCCGCAGCTTCGGCCGCCCGCACCGAGAGATCCTCGTTGACGATCTTGTCGGCGAGCTTCTGCATTTCTTTGGGGTCATCCAGCGAAAGGATGGCACGAGCGTGCCCAGCGCTCAGGACACCCGCAGCGACGCGTTGCTGCACGGGCACCGGCAGCTTCAGCAGACGGATGGTATTGCTGATCTGCGGGCGGGAGCGACCGATTCGCGTCGCGAGCTCCTCCTGCGTGATGCCGAAGTCCTCCAGCAACTGCTGGTAGGCGGAAGCTTCTTCCAGCGGATTGAGCTGCGACCGGTGGAGGTTCTCCAAGAGGGCATCGCGGAGGAGGTACTCATCCTCGGTCTCGCGCACCACAGCCGGGATCGTCTCGAGCCCCGCCTCGCGAGACGCTCGAGTACGGCGCTCACCCATGATGAGCTCGTAGGTGCCGTCGCCCTTGTCCCGCACGACAACGGGCTGCAGAACTCCGAACTCACGGACGGAGTGGATGAGCTCCGCCAGATCGTCGGCGTCGAAGTGCGTACGTGGTTGGCGCGGGTTGGGAACGATCGACTTCGGGTCGATGTGGACGAGGCGCGCACCGGGCACCGTGACGAGGGACGAGTCGGACGTCTGATCGCCGACGGTCTCAACGGTGGCGTCCTTGCCCTTGACGTTCCCGTCGGGGAAGAACACATCGACGGGACGCGCCTCCGACGGCTCCATGGTGGGGATGAGGGCGCCGATACCGCGGCCCAGACCGGTCCTCTTGGCCATCAGGAACCCTTCTTCGTGGTGTCGCGAGCGACGATCTCCACCGCGGCCTCGCGGTAGGCAATGGCGCCCGCTGACTGGCCATCGTACGCGATGACGGTCTGTCCGAAACTCGGAGCCTCTGAGACGCGTACCGAGCGGGGGATGACGGTGTTCAAGACTTCGTCCGTGAAGTGCGAGCGGACTTCTTCGGCGACCTGTTGCGCCAACCGGGTTCGTCCGTCGTACATCGTCAACAGAATGGTCGAGACATGTAAGCCCGGGTTCAGATGCTTCTGGATCATCTGCACGCTACCGAGTAGCTGACTGAGTCCCTCGAGCGCGTAGTACTCGCACTGGATGGGAATCAGAACCTCGTCGGCGGCCGTGAAAGCGTTGATGGTCAGGAGCCCGAGAGATGGGGGGCAATCGATGATCACGAAGTCGAGACGATTTTCATCGCGATCGAGGTAATCACGTAGTGCTCCGCGGAGGCGATGCTCTCGCGCGACCTGCGACACGAGCTCGATCTCGGCGCCGGCGAGGTGGATCGTGCTGGGTGCGCACAAGAGGTTGGGGGACTCCGGGCTGGTCTGAATGATGTCCGCGAGAGGGAACTCATCTATGAGCACGTCGTACACGCTCGGAGTATCGGCACTATGCGCAACGCCGAGTGCCGTCGACGCGTTGCCCTGGGGATCGAGGTCGACGACCAGAACACGAGCTCCGACCGACACCAGCGCCGCCGCGATGTTAACAGCCGTCGTGGTCTTACCGACCCCGCCCTTCTGATTCGACACCGTGAACACACGCGTACGACCCGACAGCTCAACGGACGTCTCTTCGAGAGTCCGTCGACGGGCGGAGAGATTCGCGATCTCTCGTGCGATCGGAGAGTCGTCGAACGAAGACGACGCGGGCGCCTCATCGGACTGTTTCACGTGAAACGCACCTCTCCGTCAGCAACTCGCCCAGTCTACCCGCGCGCCCGGTGTGTGATGGCAGGCGCGGGGACTAGAGATCCCGGACTCTTCACCGCTACACGTCCGCCCATCAGTCCCGGGGTCCTCGTCTCGCGAGCTCATGAGGGTCACTCGGGTGCACGGCATCCGTTCTTCGCGCGATTTCCTGCCGCACGGTGTCGTCATGTTTCACGTGAAACACTGGGTCCGGCTTGCTTCTCCATCGTTTCCCGCCATCCGCGACCGTGACGAGAATCGTCGGGGGGGGCCGTCCAGGCTTCTGCCGACGCGAGCTCCGTGCTGGGTCAGCTGGCTACGCTTCAGCCGGCTACGTTCAACCGTCGGGGCTAGCGATTGTGTTTCACGTGAAACCCGCCAGCGAAGGTGCGAGCGGGCTCAGCGCGTGTCCACACCTCAGGGACGCGACCCCGGAAGGTTCGCCGCGCACCAACGTCACACCGAGACAAAGTCGGATCGTTCAGTGGTGGCGCGCTCACGGTCGCTTCAAGATGCGAGGTAGTGCGTCTTAGCGCGATCCCACGAGCCGGTGGCCGGAGGGTCTGCATGACTGCGCAGCTCGCGCGCGCACCCCTCAGCTAAAGCGCGCTGTGAGATCAGGGACCAGTCCCAGCGCTGCATTGGATCGACTGGGGACCGAGTTGGCACGGGCGTAGGCGAGCGAGACAGGGAGGCGATACCTCTTCGTCAGTGATTGATTGTTTTGCCGCACTCGCCCACTCCCGCTCACCGGTCGCGCCAACCCGCGGCGAGCGAGTGACCAACCGTCCGCGCCCAGCTGTTCACTCCACACATGCGCGCTCGGCTCACCCATCAACCCTCGGTGCGCAGGGGAGGACGCAGCGACGCCCACCCTTCTGTAACGGCCCCGCGGTCGGAACTGTGACGCTGGACCCCCAAAGCAAAGTCAGACTCGCAGCGGTTGCCGGGTCAGGTTCTGCGTGCCAGCGAGATCGTGGCTGGGAGCGCGTCCCTTTGGCGGCGGCGCAGGAGCGACAGCCGGGGTAGCCACACGGAAATCTCGCGTCGTCACCAGCGCATGCCGGCAGTCCACTCACACGTCTATTCTCGCGGTGATTCCCGGCAATACGCCCACCCGCCTTTGCCAACGGGGCCTTGCGCGAGAATGCAAGCGCCCCACCTACGGAACACCCCGTCAGAACGTGCATACCTTTGCCGACTGTCTGGCCATCCGACCGCTCACGGGCGCCTGCAGGGGAGTGCCACAGCCGTCCCCGATCGATAACCGGACGCCATCCCTCCAAGGGCAACCGAGCAGCATGTCGAACTCGTCTCACCACCGCGCAGCTCGTTCGATGTGATCGCTTGCAGCAGCCTCGGCATCTTCTTTCTGCCCCGTGACGCGTCTCTCCTGAGCCAGCACGAGCGGCAGCTCTCGGAACGGAATCCGATGGCGCTCGAGCCTCCCTAACATCAGCTCCGCGCACTAACCCCACGCGCGTCACGGCACACGCTGGGGTCCTCGGTTTCACGAGCCCACTGCGCTGGTCACATGGCCTGTTTCACGTGAAACATCTCCGATGAGTTGTGGCACGGTGAACTAGGCGACAACCTGGCGGGGGAGGGGCGACGGGCCACCGCCCGTAGCGTTGCAATGCACCGTCGGTGACACTGCTCGCGATCACAGGTCTCCTTCCTCACCGTGACTCGACCCCACGAACGAGGCACTCCAGATTCCCGCTACCCAGGTACGGCGCTGCCAATGTTTCACGTGAAACGGCGCGAGGGGGCGGGGCTGCCTGATCAGCTCTTCCCCTTGCAGTCAGTACAGAAAGTCGATGTAAAAGCCAAGCACCGGAACGGATTGAGCGAACGGTCAGGGATGGCGCAGAACCTTCCTTCGGCCAAACTTCAAAGACGGACAACCCCGCCATCTACATTTCACCTCTCAAATCCAATCAACTTCAGCTGACGTTTCACGTGAAACACCTTGCGCGCCTCAAGCACCCCGACGGTCTCCCGGATACGTCGGGCCAGATCATCGCGCGCCAGTGACCCTGCACCACACATGGCGGCACCTCGCCACTTCCGCAGTGCTACCACCTAGCGGCCACTGCCATACGTACGAACCACTTAACGTGACACCAAACGACACCGGAGCATCGGAAAGTCCGACCGACCGCGGGCCGGGGGGGAGCCCGCTTCGCCGCAGTATCGCAATCCCCGCCGTCGACCACCGATAGCCTCCGAGTCCGAGCCAGGCTGCTGCTACCGGGGGGGGAGACTCGCCTGCCCCATACGAATCGTCGCCAAACCGGTCAATGGCCCGTTCCCTCACCCACGGAGATGCTTGAGCCGATCTACCCGAGTGGGTCTAATGGCCCAGCGACTCACTCCGAGGACGCGCGACGGGTCGCCGCGCCTCATGCCAATCGCGCGCCTGCGCCTCGCTCCCGAAGTCGCTGCCGGCTGCGAACGATTTGCGGCGCCGCGAAGAGGCCGCCACGCACAATGGCACACAGATCGCCGTGGCGTGGTGGCCGCTCTCTCCGCGACGGCGGCAGAGGAACCGGTTGACGACTAGGGCGTGTCTAATACACGTTCCGCGGTGCGGCATCGGGTGGGCGCCTCCGCGCGATCACGCTCTGCCAGGGTCTGGTTGCTTCCACTATGGTCGTGGGCATGACCAGGGTTCACGTACGAGCGACGTACGTTGAGATCCCGGCAGAGGATTTGGAACGTGCGGAACGCTTCTACCGCGGTCTCTTCGGTGCCTCGGTGCGGCGGACGGTCCTTGACGGTCATCAGTGTTGCATCCTCGATGACGATTCGGACGCAGCGGGCGCGGTTATCGCTTTGATGCAGGGCGAATCGTACGTTCCATCCATCGATGGCACTCGCGTCTACGTGTCGGTGGACGACGTCGAAGCAGTGGTAGCGAGGGCGCAAAAGCTCGGTGGATCGGTGCTGTACCCCGTTACAGAAGTCGCCGACGGCCTAATTGTTGCAGAGCTGGCTGACAGCGAGGGTAACCGGATCGCCCTCAGCAACCAGTAGTGGCGGGCGTGACGTGTCGCTGACGGGGCGAGCCCACCGCGATCCGTTGGGGATGTCTGAGACGCTCGGCTGATATCGCGGACTCACGTGCTTTCGGATGCTCTGTGGTCGTCGATTGAGGACATGCTTCCCCGTCCCACCGGTCGGCCGGGGCGGAAGTTCTCCGACGCGAGGCTGATGGTCGAGGCGATCATCTACCGTTACCGGTGCGGGATCGCCTGGCGGGACCTATCGCAACTGTTCGTCCTATGGCAGAGGTGTGAACCTGGCATTATCGGACGGCTGTCACCGGAACCTGGGACACCGATAAAACGAGAACACCGCGGAACCCCAGGCGATCCGCGAGCAAGACTTCGACCGTCATTCACCTGCGTCTACTCGTGGCGCGAACGCACACGACACGGACGAGACAGCCGGCTGAAGTCAGGCCGCCGGTGAGGCGAGAGGGCAAGTATCCATAGGAATTACATAGGAAACAGCATGAGCCGATGCCGCTCGCTGAGGTGAATGGCGAACTGGAAGGTCAACGACTGACGGTGGCGAGAAAGACCCGCGTCGGCTCCTCGAGGACACCCTCGCCGACGACTTCGACAGAAACATCGCTGAGGCCGTACTTGCGCACCTGCTTCGAGGCGGCCTCGACCTCGGCACCGACATTGGCACCCTTGAGAAAGACCAGACGACCGCCGGGACGCACCAGGGGAGCGGTGAACGGCAAAAGGGTCCGCAGAGCGCTCACCGCACGGGCTGTCGCGACGTCGAACACTCGACCCTCAGCCCACTCCTCGCCGCGCATACGCGCGACGGTGACGTTCTCCAATTCGAGCTCGGCCACCTGCTCCGACAACCACGCCGTACGGCGCTCCATGGGCTCGATGAGCGTCCACTCGACGTCCGGTCGGGCGATGGCGAGCACGAGCCCGGGCAGGCCGGCACCAGAGCCCACGTCGACGGCGCGACCCTCGAAGAACGGCGCCGCGATAGCGCTGTTCAGAATGTGACGCGTCCACAGTCGCGGCACCTCGAGCGGGCCGATGAGCCCACGTTCCTCGCCGTGGACCGCGAGATTCTCGGTGAAGCGACGAGCCTTCTCGAGATTCACACCGAAGAGCGTCGATGCAGCACTCGGCTCGCTTTCGAGCTGTTCCGGCATCCTGAGGCTCAGCCGCGGCGGAGCACGGTGTGACGATCGGCGCCCTCACCGAACGACTCGGACGAGAAACCGCGATCGGCCGCGATGTCGTGCACCAGCTTGCGCTCGTAGCTCGACATCGCCGGGAGCGATGCCTGAGATGCACCCTCGTCGAGGCGAGCGATCGCCCGATCGACAAGGTTCTCGAGCTGACGCTGGCGCGCGTCCCGGGATCCACCGATATCGAGGATGAGCCGTGAGAACCGGCCCGTCGCATTCTGCACCGCGAGACGCGTGAGCTCCTGAAGAGCCTGCACCGTGTCGGGGTGCGAGAGGGTCGACAGAGCCGCCGCATCCTCGGCCTCGACAGAGACGTAGGCGCGTCCTGCGCGCACGTCCATGGCGAGGTCACCGTCGATATCGGCGATGTCGAGAAGGCCCTCGAGGTAGTCGGCGGCGATGTCGCCTTCCTGCTCGAGCTGTTCCTCGGTGGCGGCAGTCTGCTCGGGTGCGATCTGATCGGACGTCGTCATCGTGATCTCCGGTTCTCAGGAGGCGGGTGCGGAACCGGCGTTGCCAGCGGGTCCACCCGCAGCGCCGGTGTTCTTCGTGGACTGCTGCTGCTTCTTCGCGCGCTGCTTGCCCACCGGCTGCTGGCGCTTCGGCTGGGCCGCACGAGCCTTCTCGGTCTCTTCGAGCAGTCGCTGCTGCTCAGCGCGGTACTTCTCGATGGGAACGACCTTGCCCGACGAATCGATGGCCTTGCCCTTGCGCGCCAGGCGCTCCTCGCGAGCCTTCGCGGCGTCGGAACCGGGAGTCGGCATCTCGCGGATGACCACGAACTGCTGAACCATCGTCCACAGGTTGCTCACGAACCAGTAGATGACGACACCGAGCGGGAAGAACACACCCGAGAAGATGAACGCCAGCGGCAGGATGTAGAGCATGATCTTCTGCATCTGGTACGCCTGACCGGTCTTGGCCTCGGGCGACAGGTTCTTCGAGATGATCTGCAGCTGCGTGAAGAACTGCGAGCCGATCATGAGCACGACGAGCGTCAGCAGAATCGCGACGGTGACCTGGCCATCGGCCTGCCCCCATGCGGTGACCAGGTTGACGTGCATGGATGCCACATCGAACAGGCGCGCGTCGTAGAACTCGGTCGTCAGTTCGGGAGTCAGCAGACCCACACCGCCGATACCGCTGGCGGCGTGCTTCGACACGTCGTTCAGCACGCTGAACAGCGCGAAGAAGATCGGCATCTGCACGAGGAGGGGCAGGCAGCTCGAAACCGGCGTCGTCCCGTGCTTCTTGTACAGCGCCATGGTCTCGCGGCTCATCGCCTCGCGGGACAGCTGGTCGCGCTTGCCCTTGTACTTCTCCTGCACCTTGCGCAGCTCGGGAGCGATCTCCATCATCTTGCGCTGGCTCTTGATCTGCTTCACGAAGAGCGGGATCAGGGCGGCGCGCACGATGAGCACGAGGCCCACGATCGACAGAACCCAGGTGAGGCCGGCCGCGGGAGCCATGCCCAACGCGGTGAAAAGGGCGTGCCACCCCACCAGCACGAGTTCGACCACCCATTTCAGTGGCCAGAGGATGGTCCCAATGAGATCGAATTGCACGATCAGTCCTTTCGGGAGGGCACGACGAATCCGTGCCGAGTGAGTTCGTGGCGGAAGGCCCGATGAGGACGGGCGTCGTCGATGCCACCCTGAGCCCAGGGATGACAGCGTGCGAGACGGGCCGCGGTGAACGCGATGCCCTTCACGAGTCCATGCTGCTGCACGGCACCCACCGAATAGGCGGAGCAGGACGGGTAGTACTTGCACACGTCGCCGTAGACGTGCGAGATCGTCGCTCGATACGCGTGCAACAGCGCCAGCCCCGCATTGCGGGGGAGGAGCGGGATGGATGCCATGACACCGTCGGCCGTGAGCCGACCGGCCCCCGTAGACGAGGTCGGGAGAGTCGAGGCACTCATACCGATGCTTTTCGTTCGAGGCATCGCACCACTTCGGCGCGGAGCGTCGGATAGTCGACGGTCGCGGCCGAGGGCAGCGCACGGATGACAATCGAGGCGCCCCCGCGAACAGACGGGAGCGCCTCGGCGCACACCGCCTTGAGGCGGCGGCGAATGGTGTTGCGGGTGACTGCGGAGCCGACCTGTCGACTCACGATGAAGCCGAACCGGGGCGAATCGGTCTCAGCCGAGGTTCCGACGTAGGTCACGGTGTGCGCTCCGGCACAGCGAGTGCCCCGTCGGACCGTGGCTTTGTAGTCCGATCCGCGGGTGAGTCGGTTCGGCTTCGCGAGCACCGGGTCCGTCAGGCCGAGAGCTCGGTGCGGCCCTTGGCGCGACGTGCGGCCAGGATGCCACGGCCGGCACGCGTACGCATGCGGGCGCGGAAGCCGTGCTTCTTGGCGCGGCGGCGGTTGTTGGGCTGGAAGGTGCGCTTGCTCATGGGTCACTCCGGAGGTGATGTCGCCCGATGCTCTTCTGCCGGGGACGGGGGTCGGGACTGCCGTATAGGCATAAGTCAACCGACTAAGGCTACGTCGAGCGCGGCGTTAACTCAAACCGAGAACGCGACCGCCCATTATCCCCAGGCGTTGTACACAAGCGTGGAAAAGACACGCGGCCGCGTCCTACAGTGGATTTTGCTCCGACAGGGCCTCGAACTAGCGTGGCCCCGGAAGTTATCCACAGGTTCGACGCGACACGTCGATCACCCGTCGCGTCAAGACCCCGGAGGGGCTATGTCTCTGCACGAAGCACCGGATGTACCCGTCTGGTCATCCGTGTTGGACCAGCTTCTCACCGACGACCGCGTCACCCCGCAGCTGCACGGCTTCCTGAACCTCGCCGTTCCGCAGGGCGTCATGGGGGGCACCCTCTATCTCGACGTGCCGAACGACCTCACGGCAGCCCAGTTCAACAAGCGCATGCGCACGCCGATCCTCGAGGCACTCGCCCACGTGCAGGGAGAAGATCCTCAGATCGGCACGTTCCGCGTCGTCGTGAACCCCGATGTGATCGAGACGCAGCGCAGCTCCTCCGCCGCTCCGCGGGAAGAGCGCCCGCAGGCGGCACCCGCGCTCTCGACCATCAACGAGCAGGCTCCCGAGCCGATCGTCCCGGCGTCACGGAACGACACCCGCCTCAACCCGAAGTACACCTTCGACAACTTCGTCATCGGCCAGTCCAACCGTTTCGCGCACGCCGCGGCGGTCGCTGTCGCCGAAGCGCCGGCCAAGGCGTACAACCCGCTCTTCATCTACGGCGACTCGGGACTCGGCAAGACCCACCTCCTGCATGCGATCGGCGACTACGCCGCGAGCATGTACGCCGGCATCCGGGTCCGCTACGTCTCGAGCGAAGAGTTCACGAACGACTTCATCAACTCGATCGCCAACAACCGGGGCTCGGCTTTCCAGGCGCGCTATCGCGACGTCGACATCCTGCTGATCGACGACATCCAGTTCCTGCAGGGCCGTGCCGAAACGCAGGAAGCCTTCTTCCACACGTTCAACACGCTGCACGACCACGACAAGCAGGTGGTCATCACGAGCGACCTGCCGCCGAAACAGCTGACCGGCTTCGAAGACCGCATGCGCAGCCGCTTCGAGTGGGGTCTGATCACCGACGTCCAGGCGCCCGACCTCGAGACGCGCATCGCGATCCTCCGTAAGAAGGCGCAGAGCGAACGACTTCTCATTCCCGACGACGTGCTCGAATACATCGCCACGGTCGTCTCGTCGAACATCCGCGAGCTCGAGGGCGCCCTCATCCGTGTCTCCGCGTTCGCCAGTCTGAATCGCTCGACGCTCGACATGTCGCTCGCCCAGACGGTCCTTCGCGACATCATCGACCAGGACGACGCGAACGTGATCTCGCCGACGGACATCATCACGGCGACCGCGCAGTACTTCAAGCTGTCGGTCGACGACCTCTACGGTTCGAGCCGCTCGCAGGCGGTGGCCACCGCGCGTCAGATCGCGATGTACCTCTGCCGTGAGCGCACGAGCCTCTCGCTCCCCAAGATCGGGCAGCTGTTCGGGAACCGCGATCACACGACCGTGATGTACGCGTACAAGAAGATCAGCGACCTCATGAAGGAGCGTCGATCGATCTTCAATCAGGTTTCGGAGATCACCAGCCAGCTCGGCCGCATGCGCTGAGCGCCTGTCTCCCGAAGGGGCCCGACCACCACCGGTGGCTCGGGCCCCTTCGCTTTTTCTGCCTCTGACCGGGCGTGGAGCGTCTCTCACGGGGTGTTTCCGGGGTGGTTCTACACAGTGTGGAAAACCTGTGGATAACTCGATTTTCCTCGGGATGATCTGTGCACTGAGGCGTTAACGCTGTGGAGGAGCAGGGGGAGGTCGTCGCGACGACCGGTGTTAACTCGACAGGCTCTCCGCAGCTCGTCCACAGTTAACAGACCCCTGGTTCCCTGCTGTTAACAAGCGTGTCGCGAGTTATCCACACTCTCCACAGCTGTTAACAAGATGAAGATCCAAGTTCTTTGTTAAGAGAGATTCGATGACCTTGCCGTGGGGACGTCGCTCGGCGGGCGTCACCGCAAGGGGGCACTAGCATGGGTAAGCCATACCCGCCGTCAAGGGAGCACCCGTGAAGTTCCACGTCAATCGCGATGTGTTCAGCGAAGCCGTCTCGTTCGTGGTCAAGCTCCTGCCCCAGCGAAACCCGCAGCCGATCCTGGCCGGTGTGCTCATCGAGGCCAACGAACAGGGACTGACCCTGGCCGCCTTCGATTACGAGGCTTCGGCGCGCACGACGATCGAGGCGACCGTCGACGAGCCCGGCACGATCCTGGTGCACGGCCGACTCCTCAGCGACATTGCGAGCCGTCTGCCCAACGCTCCGATCCAGATCACGGTCGACGACGACGGTGGCATCCTGCTGACCTGCGGCTCCGCGCGCTTCACCCTCGCCTCCATGCCCGTGCAGGAGTACCCGGCCATCCCCGAGGTCACGGGCGAGTCCGGTCTCGTTCCCGCGGACGAGTTCGCCACGGCGATCGCACAGGTCGCGTTCGCGGCCTCGCGCGACGACGTGACCCCCGTCCTCACCGGCGTGCAGCTCGAGGTCTCCGGCACCCGCTTGAGCCTGGTCGCAACCGACCGCTACCGCGTCGCGCTCCGCGAGATCCCGTGGGATGGCGGAGCCGTGGCATCCGATGAGACCACTTCCGCTCTCGTGCCCGCGCGTACGCTGCAGGAAGTCGGCAAGACCTTCGCTCACAGCGGCGACATCTCCATCGCCTTCTCGGGCTCGGGCGACCGCGAGATCATCGCTTTCTCGTCGGGCAACAAGACCGTCACGTCGTTGCTCATCAAGGGCAACTTCCCGCCCGTGCGCCGGCTCTTCCCCGCGCAGACCGAACACCACAGCGTGGTCAACACCGCCGAGCTCGTCGAAGCGGTCCGTCGCGTGGCCCTCGTGCTCGATCGCTCCGCGCCGCTGCGTTTCACCTTCGGCCCCGACGGCGTCTCGATGGACGCGGCCGGTACCGAGCAGGCGCGCGCGACCGAGTCGGTCGACGCGACGCTCGTGGGCGACGAGGTCACTCTCGGCCTGAATCCGCAGTACCTCATCGAATCGCTCGGTGCCGTCCGCAGCGAGTTCACGCGCATCACCTTCACCTCGAGCGACAACGCGAACAAGCTCAGCCCCGTGCTGGTCACCCCGCAGACGTCGGTCGAGAAGGGCGGCGAGGGGACGTTCAAGTACCTCCTGCAGCCCAACCTGCTGTTGCGCTGAGCGGCAACCCACGCTGCCGTGTCGGAGGCGGCGGGTAGTCTGACTCGGTGATCGTGGAGCAGCTCGGACTGAAGGACTTCCGCAATTACGCGGAAGCCGATGTCATGCTCTCCCCGGGGGCGAACGTGTTCGTCGGCCGCAACGGCCAGGGCAAGACGAACCTGGTCGAGGCGGTGGCGTATCTTGCGACTCTCGGCTCGCACCGCGTCTCCAACGACGCCCCTCTCGTGAAAGACGGGACGGATGCCGCGATCGTCCGCGCCCGGCTCGCCCACGGTGAGCGCAGCGTCCTGCTCGAGCTGCAGCTGAACCGCCAGGGCACGAACAAGGCCCGCGTCAACGGCGTCAACGTCCGCACTTCCGAGCTCCCCCGGTACGCACAGGTGGTCCTCTTCGCCCCCGAAGACCTGCAGATCGTGCGAGGCGACCCCTCCGCCCGCCGCCGGTTCGCCGATCAGCTCATCGTCCAGCGCACCCCGCGCATGGCCGGAGTGCTCGGCGACTACGATCGCGTGCTCCGCCAGCGCAGCGCCCTGTTGAAGTCGGCGCGCGCTCGGGGACTCCGCGGCGAGGCGCTGAGCACTCTCGACGTCTGGGACGACAAGCTCGTCACCCTGGGCACCGAGGTGATCGAGGCGCGAAGCGCGCTGGCATCCGACCTCTCCGATCCCGTGGCCACGGCCTATGCAGCGATCGCCGGCGCCGACCACGAACCGCGGCTGTCGTGGGCGCTCTCCGTGGGCGGCGGCGACCCCGAAGAGGGGGATGCCGTCGACGGCGCGCGATCGAGCGAGCCTCTGGCCGATCAGTTCCGAGCAGCCCTCGCGGCGAAGCGTTCGGCTGAGCTCGAGCGCGGTCTGACCCTCGTGGGCCCGCACCGCGACGATCTGGTGCTGCGCGTTCGGGGTCTGCCGGTCAAGGGCTACGCCTCGCACGGAGAGTCGTGGTCGGTCGCGCTCGCTCTGCGCCTGGCATCCGCCGAACTCCTCCGCGCCGAGTCGCGTCTGGGCGACCCGGTTCTCATCCTCGACGACGTGTTCGCCGAGCTCGACGCCGGCCGCCGCACCCGACTGGCCGAGCTGGCCGGTGGCTACGAGCAGGTCATCGTCACCTCGGCCGTCGAAGAAGATGTGCCCGATGTCTTGCGGGCACACGTCGTCCGCGTCGAGGCGGGCCGCATCGAGGAGCCCCGCGGTGAGTGACGACGCCGAGATCCCCGAAACGATGTCGACCTACTTGCGGCTTCGTGGGCTCGAGCCCTCTCCGTACCGCAAGAAGAAGCGTCGTCGTCGGGCGGACGACGGCGAGAACGCTCCCTTCAGCCCGGGCCGCGACCCGCGCGGTCTGGGCGATGTGATCTCGGCGCTGACCCAGTCGGCGGGGTGGGAGCCCCAACTCTCGCGCGAGGACCTCGTGCGCACGTGGGATCAGGTAGCCGGAGCCGACACTGCGGCGCACACGCGCCCGGTGGCCCTCGAGAACGGAACGCTCACCGTTCAGGCCGATTCGACGGCGTGGGCCAAGCAGTTGCAGTTCATGCGCGCGCAGATCCTGTCGGAGATCCTCCGGCGCTTCCCCGAGGCCGGTGTCGAGGCGATCCGGTTCGTAGGCCCGGACGTCCCCTCTTGGAAATGGGGGCCCAGAGCCGTTCCAGGCCGCGGTCCGCGCGATACCTACGGCTGAGTCATGGTCGATCCCGGCTCGACGCGATTTATCCCCGCGTAGGGGCGTACAAGCCATTTCGAGAGCCCTTCCGCGATAGGATGGGAGTTCCGACGAATCGATCTGGAGCGCGCGTACCTATGACGTCCGAAAACCCCGACAGCGTTTCCGAGGAACCCGAAGTCCCCGCCGCGGCGAAGAAGGTTCCCAACGAGTACGGGGCGGACGCCATCCAGGTGCTCGAGGGCCTCGAGGCCGTTCGCAAGCGTCCCGGTATGTACATCGGCTCCACGGGTGAGCGCGGTCTGCACCACCTCGTGCAAGAGATCGTCGACAACTCCGTCGACGAGGCGCTGGCCGGCTACTGCGACACGATCCAGGTCACGATCCTCGGTGACGGCGCCGTGCGCGTGGTCGACAACGGCCGCGGCATCCCGGTCGACATGCACCGCACCGAGGGCAAGTCCACCGTCGAGGTCGTGCTCACCGTGCTGCACGCCGGCGGAAAGTTCGGCGGGGGCGGCTACGCCGTCTCGGGCGGTCTGCACGGTGTCGGCTCGTCGGTCGTGAACGCCCTCTCCACGCGCCTCGAGGTCGAGGTCCGGCGCCAGGGGCACGTGTGGCGTCAGTCGTTCCGCGACGGCGGTGTGCCGCTCGCTCCGCTCTCGAAGGACGAAGAGAGCGACGAGACGGGAACGACGATCACCTTCTGGCCGGATGCCACGATCTTCGACACCATCGACTTCGACTACGACACCCTGCGCACGCGCTTCCAGCAGATGGCCTTCCTCAACAAGGGCCTGCGCATCAGCCTGCGCGACGAGCGTCCGCAGTCCGTCATCACGGAGGGCGAACCGGGCGAAGAGGTCACCGAAGCCCGTCACGACACGTTCCTCTACGAGCGTGGGCTCGTCGACTACGTCGAGCACCTCAACCGCGTGCGCAAGGCCGACGTGATCAACGACGAGATCATCGAGGTCGAGTCCGAGGACACCGATCGAAAGATCGCCCTCGAGCTCGCGATGCAGTGGACGACCGCATACACCGAGAACGTCTTCACCTACGCGAACACGATCAACACCCACGAAGGCGGCACTCACGAAGAGGGTTTCCGCGCCGCGCTGACGACGCTCGTGAACCGTTACGCCCGCGCGAACAACCTCCTCAAAGAGAAGGACGACAACCTCACCGGCGACGACATCCGCGAGGGTCTCACCGCGGTCATTTCGGTCAAGCTGTCGGAACCGCAGTTCGAGGGTCAGACCAAGACCAAACTCGGAAACACCGAGGCGCGCGCCTACGTGCAGAAGGTCGTGGGCGACAAGCTCGGCGATTGGTTCGACCGCAATCCGGGTCAGGCCAAGAACATCATCCGCAAGGCGATCGACGCCGCGACCGCGCGCCTCGCCGCGCGCAAGGCACGCGAGACCGCTCGCCGTAAGAGCGTGTTCGAGTCGGCCGCGATGCCCGACAAGCTGAAGGACTGCACCTCGAAGGATCCCTCGATCAGCGAGATCTTCCTCGTCGAGGGTGACTCGGCCGGTGGCTCCGCGGTGCAGGGTCGCGATCCGCACACGCAGGCAATCCTGGCGCTGCGCGGCAAGATCCTGAACGTCGAGCGCGCGCGTCTCGACCGCGCCCTGGGCAACAAGGAAGTCCAGGCCATGATCCAGGCCTTCGGCACGGGCATCGGCGAAGACTTCGACATGGCCAAGGCGCGGTATCACAAGATCGTGTTGATGGCCGATGCCGACGTCGACGGTCAGCACATCACGACGCTGTTGCTCACGTTGTTGTTCCGCTACATGCGCGGGCTCATCGAGGCCGGCTACGTCTACCTCGCTCAGCCGCCGCTGTACCGACTGAAGTGGTCGAACCACCCCCACGAGTACGCGTACAGCGACCGCGAGCGCGACGCGATGCTGATCGACGGACAGGCCTCCGGTCGCCGCATCCCCAAGGACAACGGCATCCAGCGCTACAAGGGTCTCGGCGAGATGAACGATCACGAGCTGTGGGAGACCACGATGGACCCGCAGACGCGCACGCTGAAGCAGGTCACGATCGACGACGCCGCCGCAGCCGACGAGATCTTCTCGGTGCTCATGGGCGAGGACGTCGAGTCGCGACGCAGCTTCATCCAGCGCAACGCCAAAGACGTCCGCTTCCTCGACATCTGATCTCGCACGACGCATTCATCACGGAACTGAGAAGACATGGCTGACGACATCACGCCCGAATCCGACGACGTCCGCGGCGAGCCGGCGCACGACCACGGGAAGATCGACCAGGTCGACCTCCAACTCGAGATGCAGCGGAGTTATCTCGACTACGCGATGAGCGTCATCGTCGGGCGCGCTCTGCCCGATGTGCGTGACGGCCTCAAGCCCGTGCACCGCCGTGTGATCTACGGCATGTACGACGGCGGTTTCCGTCCCGACAAGTCGTTCTCGAAGTGCGCCCGTGTGGTCGGCGAGGTGATGGGTCACTACCACCCGCACGGTGACGCCCCCATCTACGACGCCCTCGTGCGCCTCGTGCAGCCGTGGTCTCTGCGCTACCCCCTCGCTCTCGGTCAGGGCAACTTCGGTTCGCCCGGCAACCAGGGTGCGGCCGCGCCCCGATACACCGAGACCAAGATGGCTCCTCTCGCGCTCGAGATGGTGCGCGACATCGAAGAAGAGACCGTCGACTTCCAGGACAACTACGACGGTCAGACCCAGGAACCGACGGTCCTTCCCGCGCGCTTCCCGAACCTGCTCGTCAACGGTTCGGTCGGCATCGCGGTCGGCATGGCCACGAACATCCCCCCGCACAACCTGCGCGAGGTCTCGTCCGGTGCCCTCTGGGCCCTCGAGAACCCGGATGCCACGCGCGAGGAGCTGCTCGAAGCGCTGATGGAGCGCATTCCCGGCCCCGACTTCCCGACGCGTGCGCAGATCCTCGGCACCCGCGGCATCAAGGACGCCTACCGCACCGGCCGAGGCTCGATCACGATGCGGGCCGTCGTCAACATCGAGGAGATCCAGGGCCGCACGTGCCTCGTGATCACCGAGCTGCCCTACCAGGTGAACCCCGACAACGTCGCCGTCAAGATCGGCGACCTCGCTCGCGAGGGCAAGATCACGGGCGTCGCCGACATCCGCGACGAGAGTTCGGGGCGCACCGGTCAGCGCTTGGTCGTCGTGCTCAAGCGCGACGCCGTCGCGAAGGTCGTGCTGAACAACCTGTACAAGCACACGCAGCTGCAGGAGAACTTCGGCGCGAACATGCTCGCGATCGTCGACGGCGTGCCCCGCACCCTGTCTCTCGACGGCTTCATCAGCCTGTGGATCGACCACCAGGTCGAGGTCATCGTGCGTCGCACGCAGTACCGCCTCCGCAAGGCCGAGGAGCGCATGCACATCCTGCGCGGCTATCTGAAGGCGCTCGACGCGCTCGACGACGTCATCGCGCTCATCCGTCGGTCGCCGACGGCTCAGGATGCCAACGAGGGCCTGCAGAAGCTTCTCGACATCGACGACATCCAGGCGCAGGCCATCCTCGACATGCAGCTGCGTCGACTCGCGGCCCTCGAGCGTCAGAAGATCGTCGACGAGGCCACCGAGCTCGAGGCGCGGATCGCGGACTACAACGACATCCTCGCCACCCCCGCCCGTCAGCGCACCATCATCCGCGACGAGCTCACGGCGATCACCGATCGCTTCGGCGACGACCGTCGCACCGAAATCCTGCACGGATTCGACGGCGACGTCTCGATCGAAGACCTCATCGCCGAAGAGGAGATGGTCGTCACGGTCACCCGCGACGGCTATATCAAGCGCACACGCAGCGACAACTACCGCTCGCAGCATCGCGGCGGCAAGGGTGTGAAGGGCGCGCAGCTGCGCGCAGACGACGTGGTCGAGCACTTCTTCGTCACCACGACGCACCACTGGCTGTTGTTCTTCACGAACAAGGGTCGCGTGTACCGCTCGAAGGCCTACGAGGTCCCCGAGGCCGGCCGGGATGCCAAGGGTCAGCACGTCGCGAACCTGCTCGCCCTTCAGCCCGATGAGGAGATTGCGCAGATCCTCGACATCCGCGACTACAACGTCGCGACGTACCTCGTGCTCGCGACCCGCAACGGTCTCGTCAAGAAGACCCGCCTCGACGAGTACGACACCAACCGACAGGGCGGTGTGATCGCCATCAAGCTCCGCGGCCAGGTCGCGGAAGAGGGCGACGAGGCCGAACAGGGCGGTGCGGACGAGCTGGTCAGCGCCATGTTGGTCGACGAGGGCGATGACATCCTGCTCATCAGCCGCCTCGGACAGTCGTTGCGGTTCTCCGCCACCGACAGTGCGCTGCGACCGATGGGTCGGTCGACCTCAGGCGTAAAGGGTATGGACTTCCGCGAGGGGGACAGCCTGCTCTCGGCATCGGTGGCGAAGGACGACGAATTCGTCTTCGTCGTGACCGAGGGCGGATACGCCAAGCGCACCGCGGTCACCGAGTACCGCATGCAGAACCGTGGTGGTCTGGGCATCAAGGTGGCTCGTCTGACCGATGATCGCGGCGTTCTCGCGGGCGGAATGATGGTGTCGGAGGGCGACGAGGTCCTCGTGGTTCTTGCCAGCGGCAAGGTGGTACGCTCTGCCGTGGCCGAGGTCCCCGCCAAGGGGCGCGACACCATGGGTGTCGTGTTCGCACGAGCCGGAGGTGATGACAGGATCATCGCCATCGCCCGAAACGCAGAGCGGAACCTGACCGAGACGACGGAGACGACCACGGAGCCCGCCGCTTCCCCCGCGGACGAGGCCGACGCCTCCTCCTCCGAGACCCCCGAGGAAAGTACTGACGCATGAGCACGGTAGCCGACAAGCTCGCCAAGAAGTCGACTCACAAGACCCCCGCCAAGCAGGTCCGACTGCGCCTGGTGTACATCGACTTCTGGTCGGCGGTGAAGCTGTCGTTCCTGGCGGCGGTCGCCCTGGCCATCGTCACGGTGGTCTCGTACTTCCTGATCTACCTCGTTGTCTCGGCGACACTGCTGACGAAGCTCGATGAGTTCTTCACCAGCTTTACCGACGGTGGTGCGACCCTGTCCCAGTACGTCGGCCTTCCCCAGGTGATGGCGTTCGCGGCCATCATCGCCATCTTGAACCTCGTCATCGTCACGGTGCTGGGCGCCGTGATGGCGGGCATCTACAACCTGGCGGTCAAGGTCACCGGCGGCCTTCTCGTCGGGTTCACCTCGAACTGACGTCGATTCGTCAAAACCTCGCGAGTCCGGTAAAGTCTTCGAGGTTGACATCACGTCAGCGAGACGGGGCTATAGCTCAGGCGGTTAGAGCGCTTCACTGATAATGAAGAGGTCCCAGGTTCAAGTCCTGGTAGCCCCACCCCTTCCCTCGCGGGGCCTTAGCTCAGCTGGTAGAGCGCCTGCTTTGCAAGCAGGATGTCAGGAGTTCGAATCTCCTAGGCTCCACAATCGAGAAAGAAGAGCCGGTCCATCGGGACCGGCTCTTCTTCTTTTCCGCCGTCGCTCTCACGAGGCGCGTCGTCGCCGCCCTCTTCGGAGCAGAACGACGGATGCCGTGTACAGGACCGCTCCGCCGACCGCGAGGACCGTGTTCATCCCCTGCAGCGTCACGGCGAAGGGCGGGAGGAATGCGCAGAACCACGCGATCGCCAGGATGACCGATCCCGGTGCCGGCGGAAGGTCGCCCAGCGCCTCGAATCGGATCAGGATCAGCGAGAGCAACCCGAGCACGATCGCCGTCGCCAGGAAGACCAGGGGGCGCGTCGCCCACCACTGCGGACTCGCGGGTGCGGGAGCTGCGCCGGGGATGAGCAGGGCGATCCCCGAGATGATGAGGATGACGGGCAGGTGCCACAGGTACACCGTCATCAGGCGGGATCCGACCGCGAACACCACCCCCTGCGCGAGGCGCGTGCGCATGAGCGCGGTGAGCGCGGGCTTCGCCAGACGCAGCAGACACGCCTGAGCGAGACCGAACAGCACGAGGGGAAGAGTGGGCGGGTTGAGATTCGCCAGCATGTTGTCGGAGTAGGGCCCCCACACGACCACGGCGCCGACCACGAGGTAGCAGGCGGTCGCGAGGGCGAGGAGAGATACCGCCGAGCGGCGATCGAACCACCCGTCGCGGTACCAGAATCCCAGCTGCTGGATGAGGGGCCAGACGAACAGGAGATTGAGGTAGCCCAGTTCCTCCACCCCGGAGAGGAACCGTAGGGCGTCCACCGCCACGACTGCGGTCAGAAGCACCGCGAGGGTTCCCCGAGGGGCCCGCGCATGCCACTGAGCGGCGAGGGGGACCACCGCCTGGCACAACAGGTATGCGGCCAGGAACCACAGCGGCATCCCGACTCCGACGACGGCGGCGGCGACCAGCGACGGATCGACCCCGATGGCGGTGGCGGCGACCAGGACGACCGCGACGAAGAGGAACAGGGGCAGGGCCGGTTGCGCCAGCCGCAACGTCCGCGAACGCACGAAGCCGAGGGCATCACCGCCGCGGGCCGTCCACGTCGCCCACCCCGCCGCGGAAGCGAATCCGCCGACGACGAAGAAGAGCGGCATGATCTGTCCGAACCAGGTCGCGGTATCGAACCAGGGCTGCATCTCTGCGGGCCGTGAGGTGACGAGGGAGCCGGCGGGGCCCCACCCCACCCCGACCTGCAGCAAGTGCACGATGACCACGAAGCACACGGCCGTGACGCGGGCGAGATCCAGAGTCAGATCGCGGCGCGAGATATCCGGCGTCGTCGTCGAGAGCGCTGTATGCATGGCACCATCGTGGCGGGTACCGGTCCCTCACCGTCAACTCCGACACGCGGGTGAGCACCCTCGCTAGAGTCTGGTCATGGACATGCGCGTGGCCGCGTACGCCGTCGTCACCGACGCCGACGACCGTGTGCTGCTCGCCCACTGGATAGACGGCCGGCGAGGGGCGTGGACCCTTCCCGGCGGGGGCCTCGAGGACGGTGAAGACCCCGTCCACGCGGTGCGCCGCGAAGTGCGCGAAGAAACGGGGTTCCGCGTCGTCGTCGACGACCTGCTCGGCATCCATTCTCGGGTGATTCCGGCCGAAGCTCGGCTCGCGGGCGGAGCCACGGGTCCGCTGCACGCGTTGCGGATCGTCTACCGCGCACGCGTCGTGGGTGGCCGGCTGAGATTCGAGACCGACGGATCGACCGACAGGGCCGAGTGGTTCACCCTCGCGGCCACGCGGAAGCTTCGACGTGTTCAGCTCGTCGACGTAGCCCTGCGGATGGCAGGCCTCCTCGGCTCCTGAGCGTCAGGCGCGCTCCACCGTGATGTCGGCGACGGTTGCGCCGTAAGAGGCGATGAGCTCATCGGCCTCGACGAACACGCTGTAACCGTGCGCTCCGGCCCCCATGGCGATGCGCGTGCCCACGATGCGTTCGTCGGCGAAGACCGGCCAGTCGGTCGTGCTGCCGATGGGGACGATGGTGCCTCGCTCGTAGCCGGTGGCGGCGAGGGCCAGCTCGGGCTCCGGGAGGCGCAGCTTGTTGACCCCGACCACCGCACGCAGCTTCGGCCAAGAGATGGCACGGTCACCGGGCACGAGAGCGAACAGGTACGTGTCGTCGGACCGCTTGACGACCAGCGTCTTCACAATGGATGCAGAGGGGATGCCGAGGAGCTCGGCCGCCTCGTCGAGGCTCGACGCCGCCGGACGCTCACGCACATCGACCGAGAGGCCGCGCTCTCGCGCGGCCTCTCGGACTCTGATGGTGGGATCGCTCACGCGTCGGGTGCGCGCAGCGGGTCGTCCGCCACCCACAGCTCATCGTCAGCGCGCAGCGTCTGCCACGCGGCGTAGGCGACGCCCGCAGCGGCGACCACACCGAGGATGATGGCGATGACGCCACCGGCACCGATGCCGTCGTGCTGCGAGGGAAGCTTCTTGGCGAGACGCTTCGACGCCTGCTTGCCGTACTTCTCGGCGCGCTTGGCGTACTTGTGCGTGTCGAGCTCGAAACCACGGCCCTTCGCGAGGCGGTCACGGGTGTCACCCGCGGCGTCCCACACCGACATCGCTCCGCCGACGACGGCACCGGCCGCGGGAACGACCTTGTGGCTGAGGAAGCGATTGCTGTACTTCACGCTCTTGTCGACGTACGGAGCGGCGTACTTGTTGTACCCGTCCTGCACGGCGGGGACGAGATCTTCGCGGCTGAAGCGACCGAGCTGGTGGCCGGCTTCTCGAGCGACCTTCCCGCTCTCGCCCAGCAGCACCTGCTGCGACTCCCACACCTTTGCGGCGTGCTTCTGGAGCTTGCGCAGTTCCTTCTTGCTCTTGCGGCTGAGGCCCACGGCTCATCCTCCCTGTCGATGGGATGTACGTTCGTTCATCTTGCCAGAACGGGTCGCCGGCACCGCCGACCCTTGCAGATAACTCTGAGAGAATGTACCCATGGCCAACCACACCGCCGTAGCGACCCTGCACACCAACCACGGCGACATCGTCGTCAACCTGTTCGGCGACCACGCTCCGCGTACCGTCCGCAACTTCGTCGGACTCTCCGACGGAACCCAGGAGTGGACGAACCCGGCGACGGGCGCCAAGGGCGAGGGCCCTCTCTACAAGGACGTCATCTTCCACCGGATCATCCCCAACTTCATGATCCAGGGCGGCGACCCGCTCGGTCAGGGCATCGGTGGACCGGGATACAACTTCAACGACGAGATCAGCCCCGAGCTGGACTTCACCCAGCCCTACAAGCTCGCCATGGCCAACGCCGGTCTGCGCCGCAACGCCATCACCGGCCAGCCCGAGGGCACCAACGGATCGCAGTTCTTCATCACGACCGACCCGACTCCGTGGCTCCAGGGCAAGCACACCATCTTCGGTGAGGTGGCCGACGAGGCCTCGAAGGCCGTCGTCGACAAGATCGCCGCCGTTCCCACCGCTGCGGGCGACCGCCCGATCGAGCCCGTCGTGCTCCAGTCGGTCGACGTCGTCTCGGTCTGACCTTCCAGGCGGCGGCGGGTGTCCACAACTGACGAGTTCCGTCGTAACAGCGACAACTTCTGTTATCGGCATCCCGACCGGCAGAGCTTCGTGCTGTGTCAGCGGTGCATGCGCACCGTGTGCTCGGAGTGTCGTACACCCGCCGCCGTCGGAGTCATCTGCCCCGAGTGCATGGCGCAGCAGCGCGCCTCGCAAACCCCTGCTCAGAAGAAGGCCCAGCGTCGCTGGGCATCGCGTCCCGTGTCGTTGGTCGCGTCCGGCAGACCGCAGATGACGCTGGGCATCATCGCCGTCACCGGACTCGCCTACGTCATCGGTCTGATCCCCGGTGTGGGCGGGGTCGTGCGAAACCTGCTTGCGTTCAACAGCCTCTACCTCGTGCCGCAACTGGGTGTGCTGGAGCCGTGGCGCCTGCTGACGGTCGCCCTCGTCCACAGCGGCTTCTTCCACGTGGGCCTGAACATGCTCGCGCTCTGGTTCATCGGGCGCAGCCTCGAGCCCCTGCTCGGCCGCGGTCGTTTTCTCGCGCTCTATCTGATCGGCGCGCTGGGCGGATCCGTTGCGGTCGCGCTCCTCGCCCCCGGCGTGTCCACGGTCGGTGCCTCGGGCGCGATCTTCGCGTTGTTCGGTGCCCTCCTGGTGATCGGAAGGCACATCGGGGCGGACATCCGCGTCATCGCCCTGCTCATCGCCATCAACTTCGCCTGGCCGTTCGTGATCGCGGCCATCGGTGCCATCGGGTCGGGCGACTTCGCCGGATCCCTCGCGGCGGTGGGCATCTCGTGGCAGGCCCACCTCGGCGGTCTCGTCACCGGAGCGGGAGTGGGGCTGATCTATGCACGCACCCGTGCGGCGGCGCAGAAGCGCCTGCAGATCGGTCTGCTGGTCGGGTTCAGCGTTCTGCTGATCGCCCTGCTGGCAATCCCGGCTCTCTTCTACGTCTGAGAGTTATCCACAGCCCCGTCCACAGGTGGGGATGAATTACACGTGTGTAAGTCAGCGCCACTTCGTGGTCATGAGGAACCCGACGAAGGCGATGCCGAAGCCGATGACGAGGTTCCACGGACCGATACCCGGGATCGGGAACTGCGAGTTGCTGAGATAGAACACCAGCACCCACACGAGGCCGATGAGCATGAGGCCGATCATGATGGGCAGGAACCACACGGGGTTCGGAGCCGATCCGCCTTCGTTGCGCTCAGCGATCGGGTCTTCGCCTTTGCCAATTCGAGCCATGCGGGACAGTCTAACGGTCAGGCACGCGTGATCCCGCGGAACTAGACTGCCCCCGTGCAGACCGTCGACCAGCCGCAGACCCGTCGGGGATCACGGCGCGGGAGCGCGCCGCGTCGCCGGGTGTCCGTCATCGGGGTGATCGGCGATGTGTTGGTCACCGCCGGCGTCCTCGTGCTCCTCTTCGTCGTGTGGCAGCTCTGGATCGGCGACGCCATCATCGGCGCGCAGTTCAAGGATCAGGGCAAAGAGCTCAGCGAGCAATGGAACGCCGATCCTCCGCCGCCCGCCCCCTCTGCCACCACGACGACTCCGGCGCGGCCGGCAGCACCGCCCACCGCGGACCCGCCCGCCCTGGAGCAGCCGGGAGACGCGGAACGCTTCGGCGTGGTCTACATTCCGCGTCTCGGACCCGACTACCACTTCACCGTGGCCGGAGGAGTCAGCTCCTCGCGCACGCTCGACCCGATCGGTCTCGGCCACTACCCCGACACCGCGATGCCCGGACAGGTGGGCAACTTCGCCATCGCCGGCCACCGCGGCAGCCACGGCGCGCCCTTCGCCGACCTTCCTTCGCTGCGTATCGGTGACGCCATCGTCGTCGAGACCGAGGTTGGCTGGTTCACCTACCGCTTCCGAAACATCGAGTACGTGCGCCCCGACGGTGTGAATGTCCTGCTGCCCACGCCGCAGCAGCCGCAGATCGAGGCGACGGACCGCCTCATCACCATGACCACCTGCAGCCCGCGCTACGGCTTCTCGGAGCGTGCGATCGGCTACGGCGTCTTCGAGTCCTTCACCCCGCGGACCGACGCCGGTCCGCCGGCGTCCCTGACCTCTGGAGCATCCTGATGTACGGAGCCCTGTGGCGCGTCCTCCCCGGTCCCTGGTGGGTGCGCTTGTTGATCCTCCTGGTGCTGGTCGCGGTAGTGCTCTACGGCCTGTTCTTCTACGTCTTCCCCTGGGTGAGCGACCTCGTCTACCCCCAGGAGGTCACGGTCGAGTGAGGCCCTGGCGCGTCGTCGTCGTCGACAATCGCGATAGCTTCGTCCATACCCTCGCCGGCTACCTTCGCGACCTGGGCGCCGAGACCGTCCTCCTCGATTCGCGAGAGTCTGGGCTACCCGGGCGCGCGGCGAGGGACGCGGACGCGATCCTCGTCTCCCCGGGGCCAGGGCACCCTGACGACGCCGGGCACTCCATCGCCGTGGTCCGCGCGGCGTTCGGCGCCGGCATCCCCCTGCTCGGGGTCTGCCTCGGTCATCAGGCCATCGCGGCGGCTTTCGGTGCCCGTGTGGGGCATGCGCCAGAGCTGTTGCACGGGATCACGAGCGTCATCCGGCATCGAGGCCAGGGCGTCTTCGAGGACCTCCCCGCGGGATTCGTCGCCACGAGGTATCACTCCCTCGCGGTCGAGCCGGACTCGCTCCCGGCCGAGCTCAAGATCACCGCGCAGACGGACAGCGGCGTGGTGATGGGTGTACGCCACCGAACCGCGCCGATCGAGGGGGTGCAGTTCCACCCCGAGAGCGTGCTCACCGAAGGCGGCCACCTTCTGCTCGGCCGCTGGCTCGAGAACGCCGGGCTACCGGGAGCCGCCGCGCGCGGCTTGCTGCTTCACCCCCGCGGGGTCAGGAACCCGCGCACACCGTCAGCGTGATCTCGCTGTGCACGGGGACCTCGCCCGGGGCCAGCGACTGCGTCTTGACCGTCGGGGGCGTAGCCGCCTTGCATCCGGGATCCTGCTGAGTCTTCACCGTCAGCTGCTTCGAGTCGGACTCCAACTCGCGCTGCGCAGCCTCGAGGGTGTAGCCGGTGTAGTCCACGATCACGACCTGACCGCTCGCGACCACGAGGTTGACCGTGGTGCCCTTCGCGACCTCGGAGCCCGATTGGACGCTCGACGAGATGATCGTTCCCGCGGCCAGGGCGGGGTCGTCCTGGCGTCGTATCGAACCGACCGTGAGACCGGCCTTCTGCAGGGACGTACGCGCCTCGCTCTCGGTGATCCCGTCGAGCGTCGGCACCTTCGCCGTATCGGGGCCGGTGGAGACGTACACCGTGATCCGTTGACCCGAGGTGACGTTGGTTCCGGCCTCGGGGACCGTGCTCACGACGTTTCCGGCAGCGACCTTCTCATCGGACTCGTTCACACGGCTGGTGGTCAGCTGCTGAGCTTCGAGTGTCTCGACGGCACGGTCGTACGACATGTCGACGACGTCGGGAACCGTGTAGGCACTGGTGGGGACGTCGTCGCTCGGTTGGATCTGCATGACCCAGATGAGCACCGCCACCAGCAGCACCGCGAGGACGGTGACGCCGGCCCAGATCCAGGCCACCGGAGGACCGGGTTGGGTGCGACGCATCGTCGTGTCGGTGCTGAGCTGTCGCAACGAGCGGGCCGTCTCGGCCGCCTGACGCGGGTTGGGTCCGTACAGCTCGTTGGACAGCGCCGACATCTGGCGCTTCGTGGGTCCCTTGCCGTCGACCGTCTCGTCGAGTGCTTCGCGGAAGCTCGCGGCGTCCTGCGGACGCTGGAACGGATCTTTGGCCAGGGCGCGGAGCACGATGGCATCCAGAGCCCGAGGAACCGTCTCGACGATCTCGCTCGGCGGGACGGGGGCCTCGCTGACGTGCTGGTAGGCCACGGCCACCGGGGTCTCGCCGCGGAACGGCGTGCGCCCCGTGAGCAGCTCGTAGAGCACCACGCCGGTGGAGTACAGGTCGGCGCGCGCGTCGACGGACTCGCCCTTGGCCTGCTCGGGCGAGAAGTACGCCGCGGTCCCGACGATCGCCGTGGTCTCGGCGACCGTCGACGACGAGTCGGACACCGCGCGGGCGATGCCGAAGTCCATGACCTTCACACGACCGGAGTCGGTGATCATGACGTTGCCGGGCTTGATGTCGCGGTGGACGACACCGGCGCGGTGCGAGTACTCGAGAGCCTCCAGGATGCCATCGACGTATCGCAGGGCGTCGTCGGTGGGGACGGGGCCTGCGGCGATGACGTCCTTGAGCAGGCGACCGTGTACGAGCTCCATGACGATGTACGGCACCGGACGCTCGTGGCCGTCCTCCCCGGTCTCGACGTCTTCGCCCGCGTCGAACACACGGACGATCGTCGGGTGAGCCATGCGCGAGGCCGCCTGCGCCTCGAGACGGAAGCGCGTGCGGAATGCCGCATCGCCGGCCAGGTCGGCCTTCAGGACCTTGATCGCGACCGTGCGGCCGAGTGTCTGGTCGTACCCGCGGTAGACGCTGGCCATACCGCCGCGACCGATGAGGTCGTCGACGCGGTAGCGCCCGGAAAGGACGCGCGTCTCAGTGGTCACGGGTGGAGCTCCTGGCGTGGGGGATGGGGGATCAGGGCTTGACGGTCGGAACGGCCGCGGGCGTCGCCGTCGGCGATGCCGAGCTGCCGCCCGAGATCGTCGCGGAGGCCTCGCCCGAGGGGCCGGCCGTCCGGTCGGTACCCGAGCAGCTGACGGTGTACGTCACGCGGAGGGTCTGACCGGGGGCGTTGCTGACCGTCAGCTTGGCGTTACGCGCGTCGGGCGCGAACGACGCGGTCGACTGACCGTTGGTGTCGAAGGTGCCGTTGGTCGCGGTGAAGTTGTACGACGTGACCGATCCGGTTCCCGAGGGGCAGGAGTACTGCTGCCACGAGATCTGGATGTCGCTGCCGGCCGTGACCGAGGTACCGGGCAGGGTCGGAGTGCCGGGCGTGGAGAGCGGTGTCTCCTCGCCGTAGACCGTGACCTCGATGTTGGTGCCCTGCGGGTTGCGTCCGGTCGGGTCGACCACGTAGATCTTGCCGACCTGATCGGCGCTCGCTGCGGCGTTGCCGGTGGCGCAGGTGGCGCCGAGGTTCGCGTCGCGCAGAAGCTCCCGGGCCTCATCGCAGGTCTTGCCGATGAGGTTGAGAGCGTCGACGTCGACGAGAGTGTTCGAGGGCGACGGGGCAGGCGAGGGCGACGACGGGCGAGGTACCGGGGTCGAGGCGGAGGCCGAGGGGCTCGCCGGAACGGCGTCCGGATCGCCCTGATTCGACAGCAGCGTGAAGAGCGTGCCGATCAGAACCAGAGCCAGCAGCGCGATGAGCGCGACCAGCGGCCACGTCCAGGGGCTGCGCTTCTTCTTCTGCGGCGCGGGGTCTTCTTCGGTGTGCTCCTCGGTGAGGAGAGAGGTCGCGGCCGCGGAGGCGGGCATGAGGCGCGTGGTGGCGGAGGTCTGTCCGCCGGCCGTGAGCAGTTGCGTCGCGTCGTCGGCGAAGGCAGCGCCCGTCGCGATCGCCGGGACGGCCGCGGCGGCCGCGGCGAGGTCGCCGCGACGCAGGGCCGTGGCGGCGCGCGAGACGGCGGCAGAGGAGGCCGGACGGTCGTCGGGCTTCTTGGCGATCATCGCCATCACGAGATTCTGCACCGGCTGCGCCACGGTGGGCGGGAGCGGAGCGGGCTGCTCGTTGATCTGCGCCATCGCGATCGCGACCTGCGACTCGCCCGTGAAGGGGCGCTTGCCGGCGAGGGATTCGTAGGCGACGATTCCGAGCGAGTACGTGTCGGTGGCCGGCGACGCCGGGTGACCGGACGCCTGCTCGGGCGAGAGGTACTGCACCGTGCCCATCACCTGGCCGGTCGCGGTGAGCGGCACCTGATCGGCGATGCGCGCGATGCCGAAGTCGGTGATCTTCACGCGGCCATCGGGCGTGATGAGCAGGTTGCCCGGCTTGATGTCGCGGTGGACGAGACCCGCGGCGTGCGCCGCCTGGAGGGCTGCGGCCGTCTGGGCGACGATGTCGAGAGTCTTGTCGGTCGAGAGAGAGCCGTCGCGCTCGAGGATCGTCGACAGGGCTTCGCCCGGGACGAGTTCCATCACGAGGAAGGCGCTGCCGTCCTCCTCGCCGTAGTCGAACACGCTGGCGATGCCTTCGTGGTTGACGAGGGCGGCGTGGCGGGCCTCGGCGCGGAAGCGCTCGAGGAAGCCCGGGTCGCCCATGTACTCGTCTTTGAGGATCTTGATCGCGACGGTTCGTCCGATGACGTGATCCGTCGCCTCCCAGACCTCGCCCATACCGCCGATCGCGATTCGCGAATCGAGCTCGTAGCGTCCTCCGAAGGTCACACCTTGCGTCGGTCTCATTTACCCAGCACCGCCTCCATGACCTTCTTCGCTATCGGGGCGGCGATCTCGTTGCCGCTCCCGTTCTGCCCCTGGCCTCCACCGTTTTCGACGACCACGGCGACGGCGACCTTGGGGTCGTCCGCCGGTGCGAAGCCGGTGAACCAGAGAGTGTAGGGACGGGAATCGTTCTCCGCCGTGCCGGTCTTACCCGCCACTGCGACCCCGTCTATTCTTGCATTCGATGCTGCGCCGTCCTGGACGTTCGCCGTCATCATGGTGACCATCTGCGCGGCGATCGAGGGTTCGAGAGCCCGCCCGAACTCACTGCTGCTCGCCTCGCCCTTGACCGACAGGTTCGGCTCGATCACGCGGTCGACCATGCGCGGGTTCATCACGACGCCGCCGTTGGCGATGCCGGCCGAGACCATCGCCATCTGCAGGGGCGTCGCGCGCACGTCGCCCTGGCCGAAGCCGCTGAGCGCGGTCTGCGGGGCGTTCGGCGAAGCCGGGTAGGTGGAGGCGGTGGACTCGAGCGGCATGCTGAACGACTTGTTGAATCCGTACTTCTCGGCCTCGGCGCGGATGGTATCGTCGCCGAGTTCGACGGCGAGCTCGGCCATGGGGATGTTGCAGCTCAGCCGCAGAGCGGTTGCGATCGTCACGGTGTCGCCCCCGCCGCAGGTGCCGCCGCCGGCGTTGCTGACGACGTTCGTCGACTGGGGCAGCGTGTACGCGGCGAGGTTCGGGAACGTCGAGTCGGGCGTGTAGCGACCGGATGCCAGGGCGGCAGAGGCCACGACGAGCTTGAAGGTCGAGCCCGGGGGGTTGAGGTTGCCCCCGATGGCACGGTTGTCCAGAGGCTTCGAGGTGTGGGCCACGAGCTGGTCGTACGCCGCGTTCACGGCATCTGTGTCGTGCGAGGCGAGCGTGTTGGTGTCGTAGCTGGGCTTGGAGACCATGGCGAGGATGCGGCCGGTCGACGGCTCGATCGCGACGACGGCGCCCTGGAGATCACCCATCGCGTCCCAGGCGGCCTTTTGCACGTTCGGGTCAAGCGAGAGCTCGACGTTCGAGCCGCGTGGGGCCTGACCGGTGATGGCCCGGTCGATGCGGGAAAAGAACTGGTTCGAGTCGGACCCGCTGAGCACGCTGTTCTCAGCGGATTCGATCTGGGTCTTCGCGTCGAGCACGGGGTTCATGTAGCCGGTCACGGGAGCCCACATCGCGGCATCCGTGTACTGACGCTGCCAGCTGTAGACGTCGTCGGAGGGCACGGACGAAGCGATCGCGGTGCCGCCGGCGATGATCGATCCACGCTGGATCTGGTACGAGTCGTAGAGCGCGCGGGTGTTTCCCGTGGTGTTGGTCAGCGAGTTGGCCTGAGCGACCTGGATGATGCTCGTCGAGGCGAACAGGGCCAGGAACATCGCCAGCATCACGATGCTGAGGCGTCGGAGCTCTTTGGTCACGGTGCCTCCTCCAGGATCGGGGCGTCGACGGCGGTGAACGGGCGGTTCATCAACCGATCACCACCCGGGGGCGGCTGCGTACCGCGTCGGAGATGCGCAGAAGGAACGCCACGATGATCCAGTTCGCGATCAGCGACGAGCCGCCGGCCGCGAGGAACGGGGTCGTGAGGCCGGTCAGCGGGATCACGCGGGTGACGCCGCCGACCATGATGAACACCTGCAGGGCGATGGTGAACGAGAAGCCCGTGGCGAGCAGCTTGCCGAAGTCGTCCTGACCGGCCAGGCCGATGCGGATGCCGCGGCTGGTGAACACCATGTAGAGCGCGAGGATCGCGAACAGGCCGACCAGGCCGAGCTCCTCGCCGAGGCTCGGCACGATGTAGTCGCTCTGCGACAGCGGGGTGATGTAGGGACGACCCTGGCCGAGCCCGGTGCCGAACAGGCCGCCGTGCGCGAGGCCGAAGATACCCTGCACGAGCTGGTAGCTGCCGCCGTCGCGGTTGATGACCTCGGGGTCGAAGGCGCTCAGCCAGTTGGCGAAGCGGCCGTTGACGTAGGGGAGGACTCGGGATGCCAGGAACGCACCGCTCGCGACCAGCACGAGGCCGATCAGCACCCAGCTCGTCTTGCCGGTGGCGACGTAGAGCATCGCCACGAACATGCCGAAGATCAGCAAGCCCGTGCCGAGGTCGCGCTGGAGCACGATGATGCCGAGCGAGACGAGCCAGATGATCAGCACCGGGCCGAGTTCGCGAGCGCGCGGCCAGGTCATGAAGAGGAAGCGCGTGCCGGTCGAGGTGAGGCTCTCCCGCGTGCGCACGAGGTACCCGGCGAAGAAGATCGCCAGGCAGATCTTGGCCAGCTCGCCCGGCTGGAACGACACGAAGCCGAGCGACACCCACACGTCGGCGTTCTGGTCGGTGCCGAGGCCCGGCACGAACGGCAGCAGCAGGAGCAGGATGCCCACGAGGCCGAAGAGGTAGGTGTACCGGAACAGCACGCGGTAGTTGCGGACGAAGATCAGCACGGCGAGGGCTGCGACCATCGCGATGGCCGCCCAGGCGATCTGGCGGTTGCCCGTGGCATCCCACCCGCTCGCCTTCTCGGCGAGGTCGATGCGGTAGATCATCGCGATGCCGAGACCGGTGAGGACGGTGGCGATCGGCAGCACGAAGGGGTCGGCGTCGCGGGCGCGCAGGCGCAGCACCACGTGCATCACGAGGGCGAGCACAGCGGGGATCGCCGCGATGGTGAGGTAGCCGGTCTCGACCGTGTTGTTCACGCCGAGCTGGACCAGCACGACGGCGCCGCCGTAGACGATGATCGCGAACAGGAGCAGACCGAGCTCGCGATTGCGCTGCTTGGCGGGGACGCGGATCTTCTTCAGCGCGCGCATGACGGCCGTGTCGGTGGACACGGAGTCACCGGATCGGGTGAGCTTCTGATCGGTCATCCGCTTCCCTCCGCCGCGGGACGCAGGCGTTCGACGATCTTCTCGGCGTCTCCGAGCGACGGGGCCGAGATGGTGGCTTTGACGGTCTGCCGATCGAAGTCGGACAGTCCGTCCAGCGGGATGTTCGTGTCCTGGTAGACCGTCGACAGCGAGATCGGGCCGATGGACTGCTGGATACCGCGATAGATCACGACCGAGTCGCTGTCGGCGCCGACATAGTAGAGGGTCTGCGTCCAGTTGTACCCGGCGAACAGGCCGACGCCGATGGCGGCGAGGACGAGGATCAGGGCGGCGAGCCAGCCGAAACGGCGTCGGCGGGCACGACGGCGGTCCTCTTCGATGAGCTCCTCGAGGAACTCGGCCGCCGGCTCGAAATGCGTCGGCTCGTTCGCGACCTGACGGGCGTGGTGGAGCCAGCCGGATCGGCCGGGGCGCGCCGCGGGGACGACCACTCCGCTGGGGTTCGAGGCGGAGCCGACGATGGTCGGGGTGCCGATGAAGACCGGGTGCTGCCCGCCGACGTCGACGAGGACGACGGTGACGTTGTCGGGCGCACCGCCATCGAGAGCCTGCTTGAGCAGAGCGTCGGCGGTCCGAGCGGGGGGCAGTCCGAGAGCGAGGGTCTTCGCCGTGTGCGCGTCGTCGACGACGCCCGAGAGACCATCGGAGCACAGGAGCCAGCGGTCGCCGTCCTGCGTCGGCATGATGAAGCTGTCGATCTCGGGATCGGGATCCATGTCGCCGAGCACCCGCATCAGCACCGATCGACGGGGGTGGTACCGCGCCTCTTCGGGCGTGATGCGACCGGAGTCGACCAGGCGCTGCACGAAGGTGTGGTCGGCCGTGATCTGCGTGAGCGTGTCGTCCCGGTACAGGTAGATGCGCGAGTCGCCGATGTGGCCGATGACGGCGTAATCGTCGACCATGACCAGAGCACTCACCGTGGTGCCCATGCCGGCCAGCTCCGGGCGGCGCGCCACGGTGTCGATGAGCTCCGCTGCCGTGTCGGCGAGGGAATCACGGATGGCGTGCTCGGCCTGGGCGGGGGAGCCGAAGGGCTGGTCGAGCTCGGTCAGACGGCCGATCGCCAGGCTCGAGGCGACGTCACCGCCCGCGTGACCGCCCATGCCGTCGGCGACCACGAAGAGGTTGGACCCGGCGTAGCCGGAGTCCTGATTGTTGGAGCGCACCTTGCCCGTGTGGGAGATGGCGGCGCTCGAGCCCTGGAAGACCATGGGGGAGGGTTACTTCCTCAACTCGAACGTCGTGGCGCCGACCTTGATCGGAGCACCCACCTTGACCTGTACCGGCGCTGCCACGCGGACGCCGTCGTGCGAGGTGCCGTTCGTCGAATCGAGGTCTTGCAGCATCCACTGCTCCCCCCACAGCACGAGGCGGGCGTGATGGCTGGAGGTGTAGTCGTCGCGGATGACGAGACCCGACTCGCTGGAGCGGCCGATCGTCAGCGGCTCGGTGCCCAGCGGCAGCTCGAGCCCGGCTTTGGGGCCGCTCGTGATGACGATGCGCGAGACCGCCGACGTGGTCGCGAGCCCCCCGGCGGGCGCGGGGGTGGGAGCGGCGGGACGCTTGACCTGCGTGGTCACCGCGTCGGGCGAGGAGGTGGGAGCGGCTGCCGCCGGGGCAGCGGATGCCGAGGGCTCGGGGAGCTTGCGCACCTTGACGCCGAAGAGGTCGGCGCGCAGCGAGTACACGACGCCGAACACGAAGAACCACAGCAGGACGAGGAACCCGCCCTGCAGAAGGAGGAGAGTCAGCTGACTCATGAAAGGGGTCCCCGTTCCCGGACGTCGAAGATGCTCGTGGCGTCGGACGCCGAAGAGCGTCGCGGCGGCTGGGCCTGAGCGACCACACGGAACACGATATTGGTGCGTCCGATCGAGATCGTCGAATCGGGCGGAAGAGCGGCCTCGGAGACCTTGCGACCGTTCAGGGTCGTGCCGTTGGTGGAACCGAGGTCGCGCACCATGGCGCGCTCGCCGTCCCACAGGATCTCGACGTGCTTGCGGCTCGTCCCGGCATCGGGGATCGTGATGTCGGCGTCGCTGCCACGACCGATCACCGTGCGGGCGGATGTCAGCGGGTGACGGGTGCCGTCGATGTCGACGACTCCGCGCCAGGCGACCTGGCCCTCGGTGGTCTGCGAGTCCACGCGCAGCGTGCCCGTGGACAGGGAGCCGTCGCGCTCGATCGAGATGGCGACGGGGCCGGCGAACGAGTAGCCCTGCGTGCGGGCGTGCTTCTTGACCAGGGTGTCGAGCTCGGCGACCAGGGTCGAGCCGAGCGCGCTCATCTTCTCGTCGTCGGCGGGGGAGAGGCGCACCGCGAAGGTGTTCGGCGCGAGGATGCGCTCACGCGTGACGACGACGGCCTTCTTGTCGAGTTCGCTGCGCAGAGCGGACGCGATCTCCACCGGCTGGATGCCACTGCGGAAGGTCTTGGCGAACGCACCGTTGACGGCGCGTTCGAGACCCTTCTCAAAACTGTCGAGTAGCCCCACGAGACTCCTTCAGGCAGGCAGACCAGTAGGCACATCGTAGTCAGCGCGGCTGGGGAGGTCATGGACGCGGGCTTCGGAGCCGCGTTTCGTGACCTGGTGGCCGCCGTGATATTCTCGGGAAGTTGGTCGCGTGGCATCCTCAATGCCGCGCAACGCGCGAGTGGCGGAATAGGTAGACGCGCTGGCTTCAGGTGCCAGTGCCCGCAAGGGCGTGGGGGTTCAAGTCCCCCCTCGCGCACACAACGAAGAAGGGCCTCGGATTTACTCCGGGGCCCTTCTTGCACGTTCGGGGCGTGACGATCACACGAATCTCTCGACGTGGATCTGCTGGTCTTTCACGCCCGCGGCCCTCGCGTCGCGGACGACCAGATCCGCCCACTCTGCGGGCCCGCAGACGAAGAGGTCCGACGCCTGCAGCTCGGGGAAGACCGAGGCGATGGTCGCCCCTCGCTCGATCGCCTCGAGCGGCATCCACGACGATTCCTCGGCGGGCCGGCTGCCGATCATCTCGATGACCGCGCCGCCGGCGTCCTGGACGAGGCTGCTCGTCTCGTCCCAGAGGAAGGTCTGCGAGCGGTCGGTCGCACGCAGAACGACCGTCGCCTCGCCCGGGCGCAGTCCGGTGTCTTCGAGCAGCGCACGTGCGGGGGTGACGCCGATCCCGGCGGCGACGACGGCCAGGCGCGGGGCAGTGCGGGCGGCATCCGTGAAGATCCCGTACGGGCCCGCGACGGAGACCTTCGTTCCGGGCCGCAGCTGAGCGAGACGCTCCGTTCCGCGGCCGAGCGCGCGGACGGTGAGGCGGGCGCTCGTGTCGGTCGGCACCGCGGAGAACGAGATCGGGTGCGCGTGCCACCACGTGCCGCGACTCCAGAAGCGCCAGTTCGCGTACTGCCCACCTCGGGCGCTCAGCCGCGACAGGCCGCGGCCGGAGAGATGGATCGAGAAGACGTCCGGGGCGAGGGTCTCGACGCCGGCGACGCGAAGCTGGTGCTCTTCCGTGGCGAGCAGCGGGGCGGCGAAACGGAACCACGCGATCGAGCCGAACGCCAGAACGTAGAGGCAGATCCAGTACACGCTCTGCGGCGTACTGCCGGAGAGAACCTGGCCGGCTGAGAGCTGATGAGGCACCGCCACCAGAACGGCGGCATAGCTGACGAGATGGATCGCGTGCCAGGCTTCGTAGGCGAGTCGGAGACGCACGACGACGAGAGAGGTCACGACGACGAGCACCAGGAGGCAGCTGCCGAGCAGCGCCAGGAGCATGTCGGCCCCCGAATAGAGGGACAGCGTCTGGTGCCAGAGCGACAGACCGTCTCGGAGAGAGTAGCCCACGGTGAGCAGCGCGCCGTGGCCCAGGACGAGGTACACCGCGGGCTTGCCGAGGCGGCGGTGCAACCTCATCGCGGCGTCTTGCCCGAAGGTGCGGTCCACCCAGGGGATGCGGGCGGCGAGCACGAGCATGAGCAGCAGCAGGTCGGTGCCGATGAGGCCCGTCACGATCCCCGCGGCCGTGACCGCGCTCGCGAGATCGGTCACCTGCGCGGGTCGCCCGGACCCCAGGAACAGCATCACGGCGACGACGACGGAGACCCAGCAGAGGGCGATCAGAGCGACCTCGGCACGCTCTCGTCGGCGAACGGAACGGTCGCGGTCCCGTTGCGTCGTTCCGAGAGACGGTGAACCATTCGGTCGGGTGGTGCTGCTCATGGGGCGTCCTCCGGTCGGGACGGGGCGCGCCGGCCTCTCCCAGTCTCGCATCCCGTGCTCGGTCGATCGCCGGCCGGACGACGCCGTTCGCGCGGACGCGCGACTGCACCAGAAATGCGCGTCTTACGCAACCCACCCCCTGAATCTCGTTCCTGAGAGGAAGCTGGATGCAACGAGAGTCCCGCCTCGAGCGGGCATCGGTTCACACTCGCGAAAGGAACACATCATGGGATTCTTCGGATTTCTTCTCCTCGGCCTCATCGCCGGCGCCATCGCCAAGCTGATCCTCCCCGGCAAGCAGGGTGGCGGCTGGTTCATCACGCTGCTGCTCGGCGTCGTGGGCGCTCTGCTCGGCGGGTTCCTGGGTGGTCTGCTCTTCAACGCTCCGCTGCAGGACTTCTTCTCGATCCAGACGTGGCTGCTCGCGATCGGTGGTTCGATCATCGTTCTGCTCATCTACGGCCTCATCGTGGGTCGTCGCGCCGCGCGCTAACCTCGCAGCGAAAGGCCCGGGGCGATTGGACCGCGCCCCGGGCCTTTCCGCGTCTTCGGCCGTCACCCGCTTTACTGGGCGGGATGCCGAAACACCGCCGCTTCCCTTTCCTCCTCGCTCTCGCGGGGGGATCGGTGGCGGCGTTTGTCGTGGTGTGGCCGCAGGGGGTCGGCATCCATCGCCTGCCTCTCGTGGCCAACGCGATCTCGCTGCGCGCATTGCTCGCTCTGGGCTTCGGGGTCGCCGCCCTGCTGGTCGCAGGCGTCGCGGTCTGGCGTCGGCGATGGGGAGTGGCCGCCGCCCTCTCGATCGCGCTCGCCATGGCGTCCGTGGGCAACGGGGCGGTGCTGCTCGCTCGCGGCGGGGGAGCGCCCGTGCAGCCGGGTGAGCTCACGATCGCCGCCTGGAACACGTACGGCGGTTCGGTCACGCCCGAGACCATCGCCCGGATGGTTCGGGAGACCGGTGCCGACGTCGTCAGCCTCCCCGAGACCGATGCGGTCGCGGCGGCCGAGGTAGCCGGCATCCTGGATCGCGAGGGCATCTCGATGGCGCACGACACGGTCGCGGCGGCACCGGACGGCGAGGTCATCCCCACCTCGATTCTGATCTCCCGCGCTCTCGGTGAGTACGAGCTCGACGCCGACGCGGGTTCCACTGTCGGCCTGCCGAGCGGGGTGTGGAGGTCGGTCGACGGCTCGGGTCCGATCCTCGTCGCGGCCCACCCCATGCCACCCCTGCCGGGCGTCACCGATCGCTGGGAGCTCGGCCTCGGATGGATCGCGGACAGGTGCACCGACAGCGACGTCATCGTCGCGGGCGATCTCAACTCCACGGTCGATCATTTCGCCGGTCTCGGCGTTGACGGGGCGACGATCGGCGGATGCCGTGATGCCGCCGCCGAAGCGGGTTCGGCCGCCGCGGGAACCTGGCCCGTGCGGCTGCCCGTCGGCCTCGCCGCGCCGATCGATCATGTGCTGGTCGGCTCGGCGTGGAGGGTGAACGGCTTCGCCGTCCTCGACGGTTTCGACGACGCGGGCACTGATCACCGCCCCATCGTCGCGACGCTCACGCCGCAGTGACACCTCGGTCCACACGGGAATTGTGGACGGCGACCGAGATCGCGTAGGGGGCGACGAAAACAACGGCGAAGAACGCACCCGCCAGGACCGCGGCGGTCCAGGGCCCCGTGTCGACGGCGCCCGTTGTCATACCGGCCCCGAACATCGCGAGGCCCGTCCCGAAGGCACGGGCCGCGACGGCGCGACCCGGAGCATTGCGGGGATTCGCCCACATCGGCAGGCGTTCGTCGCGGTAGGCCCGCAGTGTCAGCCGGATCGACCAGAACCACAGGATCGCGCCGACGACGGTGAAGATGCTCCACGCCCATTCGCTCGTCATCGCTCCACCCCAACACGGCATCGCCGCGAGGTCAACGATCGCCGCGAGCCGCGCGGGGCCGCCCCCAACAAGTTCGACCCCGCGCGGAATGCGGCAGCGGAGTCCCCTCACGCTGTGCCCTCAGTGTGCCCCCGATCGACATCGGGCGCTCGCCGCGGCCGGCCCGGGCACACGTGGCGGAGGGGAAGGGGTCCGGCGATTTCATCCGATCGGACTACGACCGGGGGCGTGGAAGCCCGTTGCGCACTCCCCAGAGGGCGAGCTGTGTGCGGTCGTCGAGATCCAGCTTGCGCAGCGCCGAGGCGGTCTGACTGCGGACCGTGTTCACTGAGACGCTCAGTCTCTTCGCGATGTCGTCGGTCGAGGTGACTCCGCTGCTGAGCAACCCCACGACCCTGCGTTCCGCGGCCGTCAGCAGAGCCACCTGCTCCGGCTCGGCGGGAGCGCTGCGCGCTTCGCGCAGTTCGCGGATCAGTCTCGGGGCGACGCGGGGAGAGATCGTGGCCGTTCCGGCCGCCGCCCCGCGGATGACCGGCAGCAGCTGATCGCTGTCGTGCCCCTTCAGCAGGTAGCCGCTCGCGCCGGCCTCGATGGCGTCGACGACGAACGCGTCGGAGACCTCGCTCGTGAGCAGGATCACGCGGCATCCGCCCTGCTCGTCCGCCGTGATCAGGCGCGTGGCCTCGATTCCGTTCATGCCGGGCATGTGCAGGTCCATGAGCACGACATCGGCGCGCTCCGCGTGGGCGAGCACCACGGCGTCGCGGCCGTTGGATGCCTCGCCCGCGACGCGAATGCCCGTGGCGTTCTCGAGCCGGAGCCGGATGCCGCGGCGCACGGTGCGGTTGTCGTCGACGATCAGGACCCGGATGTCGTTGCCGGCCGTCGTCACGGCGTCAGAAGGGGGGTCGTGGGCTCGTAGGCCGTCAGAGGTGCCTCCATGATGACCGCCCATCCGCCCGTCGAGACGGGGCCCGCGGTGAGGGAACCGTGCAGGAGGTCGACGCGCTCGGCCATTCCCGTGAGGCCCCACCCGAGTCCGGCGGGGAGATCGGAGGGCGCGGAGGCCCGGCCGGCCTCGTTGCCGACGGCCACTCTGATCGATGTCGGCGAGACGCGCACGTCGACCGACACGGGCGCGCCGGGGGCGTGCTTGCAGGCGTTGGTCAGGGCTTCCTGGACGACGCGGTAGGCGGTCGTAGAGACCATCGCGGGGAGGTCGTCGACGGCCGCGTGGACGCGGGCGACCACGTGCATCCCCCGCGACGACCAGTAGTCGAGCAGCTCGTCGAGAAAGCGGAGGTCGAGGGTCGGTTCGGCGCGCGCGTCGCTCTCGGCGCGCAGGTCGCGCAGCGCCGCATAGAGGCTGGCTGAGGCGAAACGGCCCTCTGCGCGCATCTCGGCGATGAGGGCGGCGGCCTGATCGGCGTCGAGCACGTCGATGTCGACCGCCGCGTCAGCCAGGGAGAGGAGACCGGCGAGATGCTGACCGGCGACGTCGTGCAGCTCTTGGGCGATGCGCGCCCGCTCGCGCATGCGCGCCCTCTCGAGCTCGGCCTCGTGCTCGGCTGCGGCGGCGGCGAGTTCTGCGCGCGCTCGCCGCAGTCTGTTCATGCGCCGAGCCCACCAGATTCCGAGCGCTGCGGCACCGGCCACGGGGGCGGCGAAGGCGAGCCCGGAACTCAGGACGAAGCTCCACGCGACGGCGGGCGGCGCCCCGGTGGACGTCGACCAGAGGGACAGGATGCCGACGGCTACGCCGATCACCGCGAGCGTCCACCCGATGGCCGCCGCGGCGCGCCTCTGGGCGGCGAGGAAGAACACGGCCACGCCGACGACGAGGGGGAGGGCGCCGAGCCAGCGCGGGACCTCGAGCCCGGCGACCAGAGCGAGGTAGCAGGCAGTCGTCCCCAGCACGGCGACGAGGGGGACCCGGGCGGACAGGAGCAGGAAGGCGCTCTGCGCGGCGCACCCGGCGATCACGAGCGCGATCACCACACCGAACGGGATGCGGTAATCCCAGACGATGTCGCCCTGGAGGACGGCGGAGAGAGGGTCGGACAGCGCCTGGACGACGGTGACGAGGAACACGATGGCGACGAAGGCCACCATCGCCCGGGGACGGTTCAGGACGCGGGTGAAGCTCTCGGCATCCACCATCCGGGGGTTCGAATCTTCGTCACTCGTCGGCACCGCGTCACTCTAACGTCGGCGGCAGCACGTAGACCACGTCGTCGCCGTCGCGCCCGTGCTCGACGAAACCGATGCGGGCGAGGACGGCGTGCGAGGGTTCGTCGTCGGCGGACACGCACGCGTAGAGGGGGCGTTCCGCCTCGCGGGCCGTGAGCAGACCCAGGGCTTCGGTGGGAGCGTCGCCGTGCGCGGAGGGAGAGACGGCGAGGAGGATCTCGCGGTCGCCGTCGACGTCGAGCGCCGCGGCGACCCCGACCACGGAGCCGTCCTCGACGACGACGTGCGCGTCGACCTTGTCGTCCGCCGCCCATGCGTCGAAGGTCTCGCGATCCGCGAACGCCGCTCGGGGCCACGCGGAGGTGCTCGCCGACACCGCCTGGAAAGCGGCATCCCGATCGTGGTTTCCAAGGTCTCGCAGCTCGATGTGGGGCATGGCGTCACGCTAACGGGCGCGGGCGGAGTCGGTCGCGGCTCTTGTGCGGTCAGGCGAAACCGTGCAGGGCGAGGAACGTCCACGTGGCGCCATTGGTGTCGCGGCGCGCGACCTGGTCGTGGAAATGGCGGAAGAGCGTCTCGCGGGTGCCGTCGGAGACGCTCGTCCACCCCTCGAGGTTGCGGCGGAGGACGAGATCGAGCTGCAGGAAGGTCTTCTGGAAGACGACATTGCGTGAAACGTCCACGAGGTGCGAGGCCAGATCCATGACCGCACGCACGTACTGCTCCGAAGATTCGGCGGAACGCATCTCTTCGACGAAGCGTGCGGTGTCGAGGAGCTCCTCATCGGTGCATCGGGGAAGGGCGACGTGCATCGCGGCCGCGATGGTGTGCGCGGCGTACTCGCGCATGTCGTGGCGGGCACGGTCGGTGAGGGCCGCAACCCGGGTGTACCTGTTGGCCGCGACCTCGACGAGTCCGATCCGCTCGAGCCGCTGGAGTGCCTCGCGCACAGGGGTGCGGGAGATCCCCATCAGGGTTGCCAGTTCGACGTCGCGCAGGCGGTCGCCGGCCTGGAGTCGACCATCGACGATCGCCTCGCCGAGGGCCCGGTAGGCCTCGTCGACGAGGGCGGAAGCACGCCGACGACTATCCATCAGCCGGATTTTAGGGCCTCCGGTTACCACAGCACATGGGAAGAACTTGCTGATTCTTCGTTTTCGTGTCGCGCGCGGGCCCCCGCGCCGGTAAAGTGATCGCCGTCACGCCTCGCGTGACATATCCGGGGGGATCCGTCGACGCCCGGGCTTCGAGCCTTGCTCAGCCCGGGCGTCGTATGGGCTTACGGCGTGTTTCCGCGTATCTCGCGCCTCGCAACGTTTGTGTCACGGACCCGTGCGAGAACAGACCCCGGCGGTTACCGTGGGGGCACAGACCGGCGCGCTCGGCGCCGGCTCAAGCGGAAAACGGCAGAACGAATGAGCACGCAGGGCACGGTCAAGTGGTTCAACTCGGAAAAGGGCTTCGGCTTCATCGCGCCCGATGACGGCAGCCAGGACGTCTTCGCGCACTACAGCGCGATCCAGTCGGGCGGCTACCGCTCGCTCGAAGAGAACCAGCGTGTCGAGTTCGAGGTCGCCCAGGGCCCCAAGGGCCTGCAGGCGGAGAACATCCGCCCCCTCTGATCCTCCACCGGCTCCGGTCGGTCCGGCCCCGGTCGTGCGCGTTCCGCGTGTCGGCCGGGGCCTTCAGTGTTCGTGACGCACGAGGTCGACGCCCGCGGCGGCGAACTGCCCCAGCGTCGCGTGCGGAAGGAACGCCCGCGTCAGGGCGGCACCGATTCGCGTGAGATCGGCCTCGTCGCGGAAGAGCAGGTACATCGTCTCGTAGCGCGGGTGGAACTTCTGCTTGAACCGGTGCAACGAGGCGAAGCCGTAGACGGGCTCGAGCATCGCGGCCATGCGGTCCTGCAGGTCGGCGATCGCGCCGGCATCCGCCGGATACTCGTGGGCCAGCGGGGCGCCGGACAGGGACATGACCTGGGCTCCTTCGGCGGAGAACTCGCGGGCGGATGCGCCGATGAGGTACTCCATGACCGGCCCGAAGCCGCCGTCGCGGCGGCGCATCAGGTCGAGCGTCCAGCCGCGGATCCCGTCCTCGCCGTAGATCGGCAGCCACGACAGGAAGCCGTCCACATCGCCCTGCGGTGAGACCGCAAGGGCGATACGCACCTCGGGATCGGCCGCTTCGTGCAGGGTGCCGAGGGTGAACCCCATCTCGGGCAGGCCCTTGTCTCCGACCCAGCTCTCCGAGATCGCACGCAGTTGCTGTCGCACCCCCCACGTCTCGTCGCTGAGCCTCGAGAGGCGGAAGGTCATGCCCTCGCGCTCGCCGCGATTGAGCGAGGTGCGCACCGCGCCCCAGGCCTTGCCGGTGAACTGCAGGCCGGGCAGATCGACCACCGTGTCATCGGCCACGACGATGCGTCGCCATCCGTCCGGGACGGCATCGGCCGTCGCCTCGCCCGCGCTGAAGAAGCACGGTGCGAGCCCCGCGGCCTCGGCCGCCTCGATGAACGAGCGGACGGTCTGAGCGCGGGTGCCGACGGGCCCGAGCGGGTCGCCCAGGACGAGCGCGACGCCGGAGCGACGCTGGTACGCGACGAGGCCGCGGCCGAAGCGCGCGTACGACAAGCCCTCCCACGTCGTCATCCACGACAGCGTGCCTCCGCCGCTCGTGTGCAGTTCGTTCTTCACCTCAGCGACCGACGGGGCGGGGGAGTCGCCGAGCGCTGCGCGCGGACGGGCACGGAAGGCTGCCCGCACCAGGAAGAAGTAGACGGATGCCACGAGCCACAGCGCCGAGGAGGCCAGGACGCTGGTGAAGTCGGCATCCAGATCCGCTTCGATCTGGGTGAGACCCTCCAGGAGCAGGACGCCGAAGAGCAGAAGAACCAACAGGAGGTTCAGCGCGCTGTAGAGCATCACCACGACCCAGGCCCATCGTCGACCGCGGCGGAGGGCTGTGGCGACCACGAGGACGACGAGCGTATTGACCGCGACGTCGACCCACGATCCCGAGGTCGCCGCCGACGAGCCGAACGGACCGGTCATCGGGGCGAGATAGCCGAGGATCTCGAACGCCCCGAGGGCGCACAGCACGACGAAGGCGATCAGGCGTTGTTCGCGTACGCTCACGCGCTGCGGGCGCAGCGACCTGTCGACTCCCAGCACGAGGGCGACGGCGAGGACGCGCTCGAGATCGGGGAGCGAGCCGTAGTAGAGGAAGGTGAGGGCGAGACCCGCGATGAGGACCGTCCACGCGCGAAGGCGCCACGGGGAGGGCAGGAGCGCGAGCGCCGCCGCCACGCAGGCGAAGACACCGCCGGAGGGACCCACATCGAGCGTCATCGCCTGTGCCTGCGCCCAAGGCCACGACAAGAAGGCCGTGAGCCACAGGAAGAGGGACGCGGCGAAGATCGAGAACAGCTGGCCCACGGCGAAGTACGCACTCGCGACGCGCGTGCCGCGACGGACCTCGAGGAACCCCATCCCGACGAGGGTCGGGAGGCCGATGAGGTACAGCCACGGTGCGCTGATCACGAAGGTGCCGGTGATCGGCGTCCACCACCGGCCGGCTTCGAGGGCGGGCAGGCCGTACGCAAGCGTGTCGAAGGCGTCGGAGGCGGTGAACGGCTGCCAGAGCGCGCCGGTCGCGACGCCTGTGGCGAGCAGGATGCCGACCAGCATGATCGTGGCCGGCAGGCGGCGCGCGAGCTGCGGCACCCGTCGGCGCATCGTGTTCTGCCCCATGCCGCTCACGATAGGGCACGGGGGTCGCGCGACGGCGGACCGGGGTCGGTGGTCAGCTCGGTCGGGACACCGAGTGCCACGCGGCGCGTGCGTGGGCGAGAGCCTGCTCGGCATCGGTCGCCGCGCGGGCGGCGGCGAGGTGACGGCGGGCGTCTTCGAGCCGGAGGCGATCGGCGATCGGGGCCTCGGAGTCGCGCGCGTCGGCGACGGCGAGGGCGGCGCGGGCGCAGGCCAGGGTTCCCGGCAGAGCGGCGCGTGCGGCTTCGAGGCGTTGCCGCGGGGTCATCGCCTCGCTCAGCGCTTCGTCTCTTCGCTCGCGTACCCGGGCCACGATGGCGATGGCGCGCCGGGGTCGCCGGGCCGTGTCGGTCGCCGCGGCTTCGAGGTCTCGTGCGGCGGCGTCCAAGCGCTCAGCGGCGTCGGGTGCCGCTTCGCCGGGCCGGCGAGACGCCAGTTGCGTCGCTGCCGCGATCTCGGCTCGCGCCGCGGTGATCTCGGTCGCCGCGTTCTCGGCGGCCTGCATCGCGACCCGGTGCGCGTCCTCGACGGCGCGCAGCTGTCTTTCGGCGCGGGCGAGGGCGGCGCAGGCGTCCAAGAGGTGGCGGCCGTCCGGCTCGGAGGCGGCGCGCTCGATGGCGTCGTCGGCGTCGCGGAGCGCGTCGGATGCCGCCCGCCCGGCCGCCTCGGCATCGTCGCGGTCTTCGGGGGCGAAACGTTCGCGCAGCACGATGAGGAGCGGCTCGGGATCGCCCGTCGTTTCGATCAGTCGTGCGCGGCGGCCGCGGGCGGCGGCCAGGAGCGCGGCCGCGCTCCGGTGCGTGCGGGCCCACTCCTCGAGCTGCGTGCGGGTGCGAGCGACGCGTTCGCTCTGGTCGTCCAGCTGGGCGCGTAACCGGCGGGCCTCGTCGCGTCGCCGGACAGCGAGACCGGTGTCGGTCTCGAGGCGCGAGACGTCGGCGAACCCGCGATCGCGCGTGCGAAGGGCGGCGGCCCGGGCGCGGCGGAGCTCGGTCGGTTCGTCGATGGCATCTACCGCGTCCGCGGCCCGGAAGGCCAGCTCCAGTTCGATGACGGCGTCGTCGAGGCGAAGCAGCGCCTCGGCGGCATCGCTCACGGACTGGGCGGCCGCGGCGCGAGCACGGGGCGATCTGCGCGAGAGCCGCACGGCGATGACGATGGCCGCCACGGTGAGTGCGGCCGCCAGCAGGGCGATCGTCGCGGGGGCAACCCCCTCGAGTTCAAACACCGACGGAGGTGCCCGGTCCCGACGAGTCGTCGATCAGCAGAAGAGCACGCAGTTCGTCGATCTCGTCGACGGCAGCCTGGGCGCCGTCCGCCTCGTGGGGCCAACTGAAGCCCCACCGGACGAAGATCACCGGCACCCCGGCATCCGCCCCTCCCTCGACGTCGTGGTGTCGATCGCCGATGAGGATGGGGCGCGAGGTGTCGGCCCCGGCGGCTTCGAGACGGCGCAGCGCCTCGCGCACGACGTCGGCCTTCGTGCTCAGGGTGCGCTCGTCGAGGGTGGCTCCGACCATGGCCTCGAGTGATGGAGCGAGGCCGAAGTGGTCCATGAGGGCGACCACCTGTACTTCGGGCTTGGAGCTCGCCGTCGACTGCGGAATGCCCGCCGCGTGCAGGTCGTGCACCAGCTGTTCGACGCCCGGGTACAGGCGCGCGCTCACCGTGTAGCCCTCGCTCTTGTTCAGCCCGCGGTAGAAGGTGACGGCTTCGGTGGCCTGCTCAGGAGTCATCCCCACGTTCACCTGGAACGACTCGAACATCGGCGGACCGATCCAGTGCGACAGCTCTCCCCGCACGGGGGGCGTGCGTCCGAAGTGCTCGAGTGTGATCGTCAACCGGCGGAGGATGCCCTCCGATGCGTCGACGAGGGTTCCGTCGACGTCCCACAGGACGCAGGAGAAGGGAGAGCGTGCAGGCATGCGTCCACGCTACCGGCGCTGCCCGCGCGCGGCGCTCGCCGCGTCAGAAGAGCCGCGGGGCGCCCGACTGCACGCCCTTCATCTCGTCGTAATCGAGGACGAGGCACCGGATGCCGCGGTCGGTGGCGAGCACGCGCGCTTGGGGCTTGATCTCTTGCGCGGCGTAGACGCCGGTGACCGGGGCGAGCAGAGGATCGCGGTTGAGCAGCTCGAGGTAGCGGGTGAGCTGCTCGACGCCGTCGATGTCGCCGCGACGCTTGACCTCGATCGCGACGGTGCCGTGGCCGTCGTCATTGCGCAGCAGCAGATCGACCGGGCCGATCGCGGTGGGGTACTCACGGCGCACGAGCGTGAGGTTCTCACCCACCACCGACACCTGCTCGGCGAGCAGGCGCTGCAGATCGGCCTCGACGCCGTCCTTGATGAGCCCGGGGTCGAGGCCCAGGTCGTGGGCGGTGTCGTGCATGACCTCGTGGATGCGCACCAGCAGTGCGTCGCCGCTCTTCGCGTGCGTCACGCGCCAGCGTTCGATCACGCCGTCTTCGATGTCGGCCTCGTCGGGCTGCTCGAGGGTGAGCGAGCACGGCGGGCTCATCCAGTTCAGGGGCGCGTGTTGGACGTCGCGATGGAACGCGACCGTACCGTCGGCCTTGACCATGATGAGTCGGGTCGCGAGGGGCAGATGTGTCTTCAGGCGACCGGTGTAGTCGACGGAGCAACGAGCAATGACGAGGCGCACGACTCCATTGTCGCAACTCGAGACGATCGTCACACCGCCGTCGAGAGAGACCGTGCCGTGGCTGCGGTGCGCCGCCGCCCCCGGGTAGCTCGTCCGACGGGTCGCGTCACCCCGAGGGTTCCGCACCGTCGTCGCGACGGCGGGATGCGCGTCGAGGCGGCCGGAGTCATCGACGCAGCAGCGACCGCTGGGGGCCGTGGCGCCTAATCGCGCCGCGCCGGCTCTGCGGCCCGCTCGTTCTCGACGGCGAGCGGCTTGGCCGCGCCCGAGAAGAGACCGGATGCCACGATGAGCCCGACCACGATGAGCAGCGTGTTGAGCAGACCGATGTGGTCGCCGATCCACCCGAGGATCGGGGGGCCGCACAGGAACGCCACGTAGCCGATGGTCGCCGCGGCGGCCACGCGGGAGGCGGCCTTGGCGGGGTCGTCGGCGGCGGCCGACATGCCGATCGGGAACCCGAGCGAGGCACCGAGGCCCCACAGAGCCGCACCCACGAAGACGAGGGGACCGTAGGGCGCGAGGATGAACAGCAACAGACCCGCGGCGGCGGTGCCGGCGAGCACCCGCAGCACGAGCACACGGCCGAGGCGGTCGACGACGGGGCCCCCGGCGATGCGGCCCACGGTCATGGCGACCGAGAATACCGCGAGCACCGCAGGACCTGCCTCTTCGGGGGCTCCGTGGCCGTAGACCACGGCCGAGGGGAGCCAGTCGTTGGCGCTGCCTTCGGCGAACGCCATGCCCAGCATGATCACCCCGAGCGTGTACGTGCGCGGCTCGCGCCAGGCCTGCAGCGAGACGGCGAGACGCTCGCGCCAGTGGGCGCGCTCCTCGGCGGCGGGGGCGTCCATCGCTACCTCGGCCCGCGGCACGTTGGCCACCGACACGAAGGCCACCACCATGATGACCACGCCCATCGCCGCGCAGTGCGCGACCACGGGGATGCCCAGGCTGACGGCGACGAATCCCAGACCCGCGCCGATGACGGTGCCGAAGCTGAAGAAGGCGTGCAGCAGCGGCATGATCGTGCGCCGGGTGGCCTTCTCGAGCGCTGCTCCCTCGACGTTCATCATCACGTCGACCGTGCCGTTGCCGAACCCGAACAGGGCGAGGCCCACGAGGGCGACCCCGAACAACTGCAGCGAGTCGGCCCCGAAGCCGATGATCATGAGGCCGATGCCTACGAGCAGCAGGGCGACGAGCATGCCGGTGCGCGCGCCGATGCGGGCCATGACAGCCGGCGCGATCGAGAGACCGATGATGGATGCCACGCCCATGCCGAGCAGGAGCAGCCCGACGCCGGAGTTCTCGATGCCGAGCGATTCGCGGATGGCGGGCACCCGCGACGCCCACGTCGAGATGCTCAGCCCGCTCGCGAGGAAGATGGCGCAGATCGCGATGTGCCAGCGGACGAGCTGGGACCGGGTGAGCGTCGAGTGCATGCGGCCACTGTACCGAATCGATTCGACACGCATCGAATCGATTCGGCGACGCCCGCGTCGGCGAGTACGATCGGCCCGTGAGCAACCGTCGCGCGACCATCAGCGACGTCGCCCGAGAGGCCGGCGTCTCGGCGTCGACCGCGTCCGTCGTCTTCAGCGGCAAGACGCCGACCTCGCAGGCGACCCGCGCGCGAGTGCTCGCGGCGGCCGAGAGCCTCGGGTACACCGGGCCCGATCCGCGCGCCGCGTCCCTTCGTCGCGGACGCTCCGGCATCGTGGGCGTGGTCTTCGACCAGCACCTCGGTACGGCGTTCCTCGACCCGGTCACGACCCACATGATGGACGGTCTGGCCGACGGCGTCTCTCGCCTGGGGGCGGCGCTGCTGCTGCTTCGCGACGACGGCGAGACGGTGAGCGAACCCTCGCTGCACACCGCTCCCATCGACGCCGCGGTGCTGATCGGCTGCAGCCCGCGCATGCGCGACTCCCTCGAGATCGTGAAGGGCCGCGGCATCCCGGTCGTCGTGGTCGAGGGCGATGCGGGCGAGGGCGTGCCCCAGGTGCTGCTCGACAACACCGAAGCGCAGCGCGAGGCCGCGCGCCACCTCGAGGCGCTCGGTCACCGAGACGTCGTGATCGTCACCCTGCCCACCGACACGGCTCGGCGCCGCGGCTGGATCTCCGACGAAGCCGTCGTCCGGGTCGACGTCACCGCCGACCGGCTGGCCGGGGCCCGGGAGGTGTTCCCCGACGCTCCCGCCGTGGCCGCCGCCACCAGCTCGATCGACGAGGGGAGCATCGCCGGTCGAGCGATCTTCGCCGATCCCGACCACCGCCCGACGGCGGTCATCGCCCAGAGCGACCTGCTCGCGGCCGGGGTCATCCGCGCCGCCGAGGAAGCGGGTCTGCGAGTGCCCGACGACGTGAGCGTAACCGGGTTCGACGGGGTCGTCGTCGACGGCCTCGCCCCGCACGTGCTGACCACCCTGGTGCAGCCCGCCACCGCGAAGGGCCGCGCTGCCGGTGAGGCCGTGGCGGCGATGCTCGAGGACGAGACGCCCTCAGGGCTCGACCTGCGGTGCGCCTTCCGAGAGGGAACGACGACCGGCCCGCCGCGTACCACATGACGCCGCGGATGCTGGGACTCTCATGCTCCGCATAGAATAGTCACGACACCCCGAGAGCCCGGGCATCCGCCCGTCGACCCCGAGGAGGCCCGACCGTGCTGATCTTCCTCGGCGCCTTCGCGGCCGTCCCCCTTCTTCTGCCGTGGCTCGTCTCGCGCATCGGCGCCCGCGCGTTCTACGTTGCCGCGGTGCTCCCCGCCCTTGCCTTCGCCCACGCCGTGGTCCTTGCCCCCGCGGTCTTCTCGGGCGATATTCCTTTCGAGGAATACCGGTGGATCCCCGCGTTGAACGTGTCGCTGTCGATGCGCATGGATGTGCTGGGGTGGCTCCTCACCCTGGTGGTCACCGGCGTCGGGGCGCTCGTCATGCTCTACTGCCGCTGGTACTTCCGCGGCAAGACGCGGGGCGTGGGGCAGTTCTCGGCGGTCCTGCTCGGGTTCGCCGGTGCGATGTACGGCTTGGTCCTCACCGACGATCTCGTCGTCCTGGTGATGCTGTGGGAGGCCACGAGCGTCCTGTCGTACCTGCTGATCGGCTACTACCACAGCCGTTCCGCGAGTCGCCGTGCCGCGCTGCAGGCGCTGCTCGTCACGACCCTCGGCGGGCTCGTCATGCTCATCGGCGTGGTGCTCATGGTGGTCCAGTCGGGCACGTCCAGCCTGTCGGCGATCCTCGCCGACCCTCCCACGGGCGCGGTCGTCGACATCGCGGTCCTGCTGCTGCTGGTCGGCGCCCTGAGCAAGTCCGCGATCTTCCCGTTCCACTTCTGGCTCCCCGGCGCTATGGCCGCGCCCACCCCGGTCAGCGCGTACCTGCACGCTGCGGCCATGGTGAAGGCCGGCATCTACCTGATCGCCCGTCTCGCTCCCGGGTTCGCCGACACCCCGTTCTGGCGACCGACCCTCATCGCGCTCGGGGTCTTCACCATGTTGCTCGGTGGCTTCCAGGCGCTGCGCGAACGCGACCTCAAGCGCATCCTCGCCTTCGGCACGGTGAGCCAGCTGGGCTTTCTCACGGTGATGCTGGGATACGGAACGAGAGATGCCGCTCTCGCCGGCGTCGCGCTCCTGCTCAGCCACGCCCTGTTCAAGTCGTGCCTCTTCCTCGTCGTCGGTGTCATCGACCGCCAGCTCAACACGCGTGACATCGGCCAGCTCTCCGGCCTCGGCCGCCAGGCGCCGGTCATGGCCACGGCGTCGTTCGTCGCGATCTTCTCCATGGCGGGTGTGATCCCCACCCTCGGATTCGTCGCGAAAGAGACGGCGCTGACCGCTCTGCTGCACGAGGCCGAGGGGGGAGCGGTGTGGGGGATCGTCGCCCTGATCGGCATCGTCCTGGGCTCCGCGCTCACGGCGGCCTACGGCATCCGATTCCTCTGGGGTGCGTACGGGACCAAGCGCGACGTCGAGACGACCGAGTGGCCGGACCCGCCCATCGGGTTCTTGTCGGCTCCCGTGCTGCTGTCGGCGACCACGCTGGCCCTCGGGTTCCTCGCGCCGATCGTCGACCACTGGCTCGCTCCCTACGCCGACGGACTCCCCGAGGCGACGGCCGGGGTCGATTCGCCCGAGTATCCGTACCACCTCGCCCTCTGGCACGGGCTCGAGCCGGCGCTGTTCATCTCGCTCGGCACCCTGGCGCTGGGCGCGGGCGTGTTCTGGGTGGTGCGCAAGACACAGCTGCACAAGCGTCCTCGTGTGCTGCCCTTCACGGCCAACGACGCGTACAACGGCACCCTCCGCGCGATCGACCACACCTCGGAGTGGGTGACCGCCCGCTTCCAGCGCGGTTCGTTGCCGTTCTACGTCGGCACGATCTTCGTGGTGCTCGTGGTCGCCGAGGGCACGGCCCTACTGGCCTCGCGCGAGTGGCGCGCGCAGCTCGACGCCTGGCAGTCTCCCGCGCAGCTGATCTCGGCACCTGTCATGATCGCCGCCGGCATCTTGGCCGTCCGCGCCCGAAAGCGCTACACCGGGGTCGCGCTCGTCTCGGTGACGGGGCTCGGGATGGTGGTGCTCTTCGCGACCAGCGGCGCCCCCGATCTCGCGCTGACCCAGGTGCTCATCGAAACCGTGACCCTCGTCGTGTTCGCGCTGGTGCTGCGGCGCCTCCCCGCCCGCATGGGGGAGCAGAACGAGTCGGTGGCCCCGATCGCCCGAGCGATCCTCGGCGCGGGCGTGGGGCTCACCATGGCCCTCGTCGCGATCGTGGCGACCGGAGCACGTCAAGACCTCCCCATCTCCCTCGAGTGGCCGCCCCTCGCCTACGAGATCGGCCACGGACGCAACGTCGTCAACGTTGCGTTGGTCGACCTGCGCGGCTGGGACACGATGGGCGAGCTCTCGGTGCTGGTCCTCGCCGCCACCGGCGTGGCATCCCTCGTCTTCATCACCAACCGCAGCGACAACCTCGCGCGCCGATCGGGCACCGCGCGCTCTCGCGTCGGGCTGGGCCGCCGTCGCCCCCTCGTCGAGACCGACAGCGGCGTGCGCGCTCGACGCGTGGGCGAGACCGGCGCCCCGCGCGCGTGGCTGATCTCGGGCTCGAAGGTGCAGCCCGAGAATCGTTCGATCCTGCTCGAGATCATCATCCGGGTGCTGTTCCACTCGATCATGATCGTGTCGCTGTACCTGCTCTTCGCCGGCCACAACCTGCCCGGCGGTGGCTTCGCCGGAGGCCTGGTCGCGGGAATGGGCCTGGTCATGCGCTACATCGCCGGCGGACGTTGGGAGCTCGGCGCCGCCGCGCCGACCGACGCGGGACGCCTGCTCGGTGCGGGCATGGCGATCGCCGTGCTGTGCGCCCTGGTGCCGATGGTGTTCGGGTTCGCGCCGCTGCAGAGCTTCACCTTCGAGGGTGAGCTGCCGATCATCGGGCACTGGGAGTTCGTCACCAGCACGATCTTCGACGTGGGCGTCTACCTCGTGGTGATCGGTCTGGTGCTCGACGTGCTCCGCAGCCTCGGCGCCGAGGTCGACCGGCAGTCGCAGCACCCGGAAGATGCGGAGATGGCGCCCTCATGACCATTTCCTTCGTTCTCGTCATCGTCATGGCCGTGCTCTTCGCGTGCGGTGTGTACGCGATGCTCGAGCGCAGCCTGACCCGCGTGCTGATCGGCTTCCTGCTGCTCGGCAACGCCGCCAACCTCCTGCTCCTCATCGTCATGGGCGCGCCCGGCCGGGCCCCCTTCTACGACGGCGGGCAGACGGATGCCGCGGACATGTCCGACGCGCTGCCCCAGGCCCTGACGCTCACCGCGATCGTCATCACGTTCGGCATCTCGGCGTTCCTGCTCGCCCTCATCTACCGCTCCTGGCAGCTCGGTCAGGCCGACACGGTCATCGACGACGCCGATGACGTGGCTCTGCGCACCCGCGCGGCCGACGAGCCCGAAGACGCGATGGACGAAGAGGCCCGTTCCGACGACGAAGACGTCACCACCGACTTCGTCGGCGATGTGGCCTCGCCCATCCGCGTGCTGCACCAGGGCGATCTCTCGCAGCTGGTCGACGACGCTCCGGTCGACCGGGTCGCGGTGTCGCGTGAATCGGAGCCGCCGCTCGACGCCCCCCGCGACCCCCAGGACGGTGATCGCTCGTGAGCGCCCTCGTGCCCCTGCTCGTCGGCATTCCGCTCATCGGTGCCGCGATCAACCTCATCTTCGGACGACGCAAGAAGACGCAGATCGTCGTGTCGGTCGCCTCCCTCGCGGCCGTCCTCGTGCTGGGTGCGGTCCTGCTCGTCACCGTCGACACGAGCGGGCCCATCGCGGTGGCGATCGCCGCGTGGGACATCCCGTTCGGCATCGTGCTCTACGTCGACGTGCTCGCGGCCCTGCTGGTGGTCGTCACGAGCATCGTCCTCCTCGCGGTCCTGCTGTTCTCGATCGGCCAGGGCGCGGCCGACAACGACGAGGACACCCCGGTCTCGATCTTCTACCCGGCGTACCTGATCCTCGGCGCGGGCATCTTCAACGCCTTCATCGCCGGAGACCTGTTCAACCTGTACGTCGGTTTCGAGATCCTTCTCGTCGCCTCGTACGTGCTCATCACCCTGGGCGGCACCGAATCGCGCATCCGCACCGGCGTCGTCTACATCGTCGTGTCGCTGGTGTCGTCAATCCTCTTCCTCGCCGCGATCGCGATGGTCTACGGCGCGCTCGGCACGGTCAACATGGTCCAGATCAGCGAGCGGATGTCGCTGCTGCCCCAGGACACGCAGACGATCCTGCACCTCATGCTGCTGCTCGCCTTCGCGATCAAGGCGGCGGTCTTCCCGCTGTCGTTCTGGCTGCCCGACTCGTACCCGACGGCTCCCGCGCCGGTGACGGCGGTGTTCGCGGGCCTACTGACCAAGGTCGGCGTCTACGCGATCATCCGCACCGAGACACAGCTGTTCGTCGACAACGACCTCAACTTCCTGCTGATGATGGTCGCGCTGTCGACGATGATCGTCGGCATCCTGGGGGCGGTCGCGCAGGCCGAGCTCAAGCGCATCCTGTCGTTCACGCTGGTGAGCCACATCGGGTACATGATCTTCGGTCTGGCGATCAACACGCCGCTCGCGGTGGGCGCCACGATCTACTACATCGTCCACCACATCATCGTGCAGACGACGCTGTTCCTCGCGGTGGGCCTCATCGAGCGCCGGGCGGGGAGTACCTCGATCCTGAAGGTGAAGGGCCTGATGCGCGCGGCGCCACTGCTGGCGGTGCTCTACTTCATCCCGGCGATCAACCTGGGCGGCCTGCCTCCGTTCTCGGGCTTCATCGGCAAGTACGCGCTGTTCGACGCCGCGGCTCAGGTGGGAACACCCGTGATGATGGTCCTGATCGTCGGCGGTATCGTGACCTCGATCCTCACGCTGTACGCGCTCATGCGCGCGTGGAACCTCTCGTTCTGGCGCGAAGACGACGACTCGGCCGAGACGACCGAGCGCATCGCCTACCTCGGCAACGCGCCCGCCGCCGCCATCTCGACCGAGCGGCGCACGACGCCGAAGATCATGACGCTCGCCACCGTCGGCATGGTGGCCGTCACCGTGTCGCTCACCGTGTTCGCCGGACCGCTGCTCGACATGTGCTTGCGGGCGGGCGTCGACATCACCGACGGGGTCAGCCTCGTCCAGGTCCAGGAACAGGCGGGTCAAAGATGAACCCGTCCCGCCGTTCGCAGGTGTCGCTCTTCCTGCACCAGCTTCCGTTCCTGGTCTGGCTGGTCGCGCTGTGGATGCTGCTGTGGGGCCAGTTCACCTGGCTCGCCTTCCTCACGGGTCTCGTCATGGCGGTCTTCGTCACCCGCGTCTTCCGCCTTCCTCCCGTCGAGCTGTCGGGTCGCATCAACCTCTGGTACGGCCTCGTCTTCGTCGTCACCTTCCTTGGCGCCGTCATCAAGGGCTCCCTCATCGTCGCGTGGCAGGTGCTCGATTTTCGGCGGCAGCCCGGTGCGGCCATCATCGCCGTGCCCCTTCGGGTAGACGACGATGTGATCATGGCGCACACCGCCGTCACGGCATCGCTCATCCCGGGCTCGCTCATCGTCGACGTCGATCGCGAGAAGCGCACGCTGTTCCTGCACACCATCGGGGTGCGCAGCGACGCGGATGCCGAGCACCAGCGCCGCGTCGTGCTCGGGTGGGAAGCCCGCATCACGCGTGCCGTGGGCTCGAAGGAAGAGCTGCAGGAGCTGCGCGCCAAGATCGCCGAGGCGGACGTCGACGCCCGCCATGGGGCCGAGACGCCGCGCGATGGGAGGACGCTACTGTGAACATCCTCGTCGTGGTCATCCTCGTCGTCTTCGCCGTCGCCGCGGTGCTGGCGCTGATCCGTCTCGTGATCGGTCCGTCGATCCTCGACCGTGCGGTCGCCGCCGACGTGCTGCTCACCGAGGTGCTCTGCATCCTGGGCGCCGACATGGTCATCAATCACCACACGCGCTCGCTGCCCGCGATGCTGATCATCGCGGCCGTGGGCGTGTTCGGCTCGATCGCCGTGGCCCGCTTCGTCGCGCGGAAGGAGAACCCGAGATGACCCTCGACGGCGTTCTCGACACCGTGGCGCTCGTGCTCGTGCTCCTCGGTGCGATCCTCTGCCTCACCGCGACCATCGGCCTTCTGCGGTGGCGCGATGTGCCCACGCGCCTGCACGCGGCGACCAAGCCGCAGGTGCTCGGCGTGCTTCTCATCGTCTCTGCGGTCGCGCTGGCGACGGGCACGTGGGAGGCGCTCGCTTTCGGCATCCCGATCGTGCTCATCCAGTTCGCGACGGCACCCCTCGCCGCGCACATGGTCGGGCGGGCGGCCTACCGCAACCGGACGACCGATGAAGAGAACCTCTACATCGACGAACTGCACCACAGCACGGAGCAGCCCGGCTCGACCGGGGCGGAGTCCCGCCCCGAGAGCTGAGTCCCGCTCAGATCCCGGCCTCGCGGACGTCTTGCTGGGCTTGCGGTGAGGCGACGCCCTCGGCGGGGTCGGGTGTCTCGGTGCGGTGGTCGAGCTCGCGTGCTTCGCGCTCCTCGCGCCGCCCCTCGGCCAGGAACGCCAAGCGGTTGAGGCATTCGTGGTTGCGTGCGACGAGCATCGGCTTCCACAGGGCGCGGGGCAGGAACGATGCGGCTCCCGACACCGGCTCCTCGACAATGGTCACCGCCGTGCCGTCGCCGTGGGGGCGGGCGTCGATGCGGATGACTCCTCGCCCCAGGATGCCGGCCTCCGGCCTCAGTCGCAGTAGACGAGGGGGATCCCACTCCACGATCTCGGTCTGATCGTGGATCATCACGGGCCACACGCCCAGCGAGTGATGGATGCGCGATCCTTCGCGCGGCCACTGTTCGTCGACGTCGCGCATCCGCGCGGCTCCCACGACCCACACGGGGTAGAGCCAGCCGTCGGAGAGGACGGCGAAGAGGTCGTCGGGCGTGCAGCGCATCAGACGCGTGTTGCGGGCGGCCATGGCATCCCTCCTGTCGGCGTGAATCCGACTGTAGGCCGCCGCGGGGTTCTGGCCCGCTCCCCTTGACGCGCTGCCCGCGCATGAGGGGCCGGTAATCATCGTCGAGGCACTGTCCCGGCCACGATTCTCGGCCCCTCGCGCGGTGCGGGGCTCTCAGCCCCGCGTGATGTCGGTCACGGTGCCCTGGGCCAGGCGCAAGCGACGGCGGGCTCGGCGAGCGACGGCGGAGTCGTGGGTGACCACGACCAGGGTCAGCCCCTCTGCGTTGAGCTCCTGCAGCACGTCGAGGATCTCGTCGCGCATGCGTTCGTCGAGGTTTCCGGTGGGCTCGTCGGCGAGCAGCACGCGGGGCCGCTTCGCGACGGCCCGGGCGATCGCGACGCGCTGCTGCTGACCGCCCGAGAGCTCCCCGGGGCGGTGATCGGCGCGGTCGGCGAGGCCCACGCGGGTCAGGGCCGCCGTCACCCGGCCGCGGCGCTCGTCGCGGCCCAGCCCGAGGGGCTCGAGGCCCATGTCGACGTTCTCAGCTGCGGTCAGCGTCGGGATGAGGTTGAACCCCTGGAACACGAACCCGATCTCTTCGGCGCGCAGCTTCGCCAGCTGCGCGTTCGACGCCCGCGCGATGTCGAGCTCGCCCAGCACGATCGACCCGCTCGAGGGCCGGTCGAGGGCCCCGAGCATCTGCAGCAGCGTCGACTTGCCGCCGCCGGTCGGTCCCTGGATGGTGACGAAGTCGCCCACGGTGATCTCGAGGTCGACTCCGGCCAGTGCCTGCACCGTGCGATCGCGTTGTCGGTAGGTGCGGGTGACGCCGTCGAGTCGGTAGGCCGTGGCCACGGAGGGGGGAGCGGTGAGGGTCATGATGTCTCTTTCGAAAGATGGGGGATGCCGCTCACGCGACGGATCTGAGGGCGGCGGCGGGGCTGAGGCGAGCGGCTCGCCATCCGCCGAAGGCTCCGGCGAGGACCCCGCCGAGAACGGCGATCCCCACCGCCGCGACCACGACCACCGGGGTGACGGGAGCACTGAGCACGATGTCGGTGGCCTGGGCCGCGGCCTGGCCGAAGCCGCCGGGGCCTGGGCCCCCGGGTCCGCCCTGGCCGCCGGGACCGGTCGTCTCCGCGGCCACCGAGATCGTGGGCGCGATGACGTCGATGAGCAGGATGCCGCCGAGACCCAAGAGCAGTCCCACGGCCCCGCCGATCAGTCCCTGCACGAGGGACTCGCCCGCGACCTGACGCACGATGCGGCCGTTCGACCAGCCGATCGCCTTGAGCGTTCCGAACTCGCGGGTGCGCCGCGCGACGCCCGAGATGGTGAAGAGCACCGCCAGGGCGAGGGCGACCAGCAGCACGACGACCGACAGCCAGGTGCCGAGGTTCGTGATCATGGTCGATGCGCTCGAAAGCGATCCCGAGACGCTCGAGGCGAGCTCTGACTGCGAGCTGACGGTGGCCTCGGGCAGCGCGGCCGCGATCTCGCTCTGCACGGCGTCGATGGCATCCGCCGACGCGGCCTGCACGTACACCGTCGAGACGACATCGCCCGTGCCGGCGAGGGTCTGTGCGACATCGAGGGGGAGGTAGACGTTCGCCGCGGTGTCGGCGTCAGCCGAAGCGGAAGCGACGATCCCGACGACCTGCATCGCCGTGCCCGCGACCTCGACCGTGCCGCCGACGGAGAGCCCGGCGCTCGCCGCGTAGGTCGCGTCGACGACAGCGACGTCGGTGCCGGCGTCGGCCGAGGTGAGCGCGCGGCCCTCGGCCACGGTGACCGAGGAGAGCGGGCCGACGGATGCCGCGGGGTCCACGCCGAGAACGCTGAAGGAGTCGACGCCGAAGGCGCTGCCGCCGTCGCCACCCGGTCCGCCCGCAGGAGGAGCGCCCATTCCACCCGTGCCCTGCCCCGGGCCGGATCCGGTGCCCGACTGCGCGCTGCGATCGGGGACCTGGCCCGAGAAGGTCGTGTTGGTCAGTGCCAGTGCACCGGTGGCGGCCGACACCCCCTCGAGGCTCGAGACCGTGGAGACGGCGGTGGCGTCGAGCGTGCCGCGGCGCATGTCGGTCATCAGCCGCGACTGGCTGAGGGTGGTGGTGCCGTCGGCGCTCGCTCCCTCGCCGGCGCCGAAGTCGAAGCGCGAGCCGCCGCCCTGGCCCGGCTCGGACTGCGCGCCGGTCACCGTGAGGTCGGTGCCCACTCCGTACACCGACGACAGCGCCTGCGACTGGGCATCTCGGACGCCCGCAGAGAGGGCGTTCACGACGATGACGAGGGCGATCGCGATCGCGAGCCCGACCGCGACGATCACGGTCTGTTTCTTTCGGCCGGCGAGTTCGCGCCGCAGGTAGGTGCCGTACATGCTTCTCCTTCCGGACGCGGGGTGCGGCCGTTGCGTCGACCGTAAGAACGGCACCCTCACCGCTGCCTCACCGTTCCTATGAAGGAGATATGTCGCGCGACGACGGCGTCTCGAAGCGTGCATGCTGGCTGTCATGGCATCCCGTCCCGCGCCCCTCACCCGCCCCGACGGCTCCCCCGTCCGGGCCCTGATCGTCGACGACGAGGCCAACCTCAGCGACCTGCTGCGGATGGCGCTCGAGAACGAGGGGTGGGACGCCCGCACCGCCGCGAACGGTCAGGAAGCGCTCGGCACGATCCGGGAGTTCGGCCCCGACCTGCTCGTTCTCGACATCATGATGCCGGGGCTCGACGGCATGGAGCTGCTGACCCGTATCCGCGCCGCGGGCAACGACGCTCCCGTGCTGTTCCTCACGGCGAAAGACGCGGTGGAGGACCGGATCGCGGGCATCTCGGCCGGGGCCGACGACTACGTCACCAAGCCCTTCAACCTCGAAGAGGTCGTCGTGCGGCTGCGGGGAATGGCCCGCCGTCACGTCGCGGTCGTCGCCGACGCCGATCCGCGGCTGCGCGTCGGAGACCTCACGCTCGACGAGGAGTCGTACGAGGTCGAGCGCGGCGGCATCCCGATCAAGCTCACCGCGAGAGAGTTCGACCTGCTCCGCTACCTCATGCAGAACCCGCGACGCGTGCTCAGCAAGGCGCAGATCCTCGACCAGGTGTGGAGCTACGACTTCGGCGGGAACGGCAGCGTGGTCGAGATCTACATCTCGTACCTGCGCAAGAAGATCGACACTCTCGGCGACCCGCTGATCCACACCGTGCGCGGTGTGGGGTACTCGATCAAGACCGTCTGATGCGCGTTCGATGGACGCTGCGGCGCACCCTCGTCGTGGGGACGAGCGTGCTCGTCGGCCTCGCCTTCTTGGTGATGAGTGTCGCCACCGTCGTGGCACTGCGCTCCTTCACGCTCGACCGGCTCGACCAGCAGGTGCGCGAGGGTCTGTCGTTCGCCGTGGGGCGCGACGGCTCGGGCGGGCCCTTCGGCGGGGAGCGTCCCCCTCAGCGGGATGCCGGTGCCCCGGCGCCGCGCATCGGCACCCTGCAAGCGGTGGTCGACGGTGCGGGCGGGGTCCTCGTCTCGAGTTACACACGCTCGGATGGCACGGTGGTCGCGCTGACGGACGAACAGGTCGCGCTGCTGCGATCGGCGGTGCCGACCGACCGGACCCCGACGACCGTCGACCTCGGGGGCGACCTCGGGGCGTTCCGCGTCGCCGCGGCCGAGAACGACGGTGCGACCGTGTTCGTCGGCAGCTCCCAGGCGGATGTCACCGCGACCACCTCGGCGCTGACCGTCATCCTCGTCGCGGTGTCAGCCGTCACGCTGATCGTCGCGATCCTGGGGCTGTCGCTCTTCGTGCGGCGGAGCCTGCGACCGCTCGACCGTGTCGCCGCGGTCGCGCAGCGCGTGTCGACCCTGTCGCTCAGCGCGGGCGCGGTCGACATCCCCGATCGGGTCGCTCCGGCGGACACCCGCGTCGACAACGAGGTGGGACGCGTCGGCTCGTCGCTGAACGACCTGCTCGGGCACGTGCAGTCCTCCCTCGTGGCGCGGCAGCACAGCGAGGACCAGCTGCGACGCTTCATCGCCGATGCGAGCCACGAGCTGCGCACGCCCCTGGCGAGCATCCGCGGTTACGCGCAGCTCTCGCTCGGCGAGGACGCACCCATGACGCCGACCCAGGCCCGCTCGTTCGACCGGATCGAGTCGGAGGCCGAGCGCATGGCATCCCTCGTCGACGACCTTCTGCTTCTGGCGAGACTGGATGCCGGCCAGCCCCTGAGACGCGAAGAGGTCGAGCTGACCCTGCTCGCCGTCGACGCCGTGAGCGATGCGCAGGCGGCGGATGCGACGCACGAGTGGCGTCTCGATGTCGCAGACGACGACCTCATCTCGGTCACGGGCGACGAGAACCGCCTGCGACAGGTCGTCGCGAACCTGCTCCGCAACGCGCAGACGCACACGCCGGCGGGCACGACGGTGACGTTGTCGCTCGTGCGCGAAGGTGCGGAAGCCGTGCTGCGCGTGACCGACACCGGCCCGGGGATCGATCCGGGCGTCGCCCGGCGGCTGTTCGACCGCTTCGCACGCGGCGACGACTCCCGCAACCGCGATGCCGGGAGCACGGGCCTCGGACTGTCGATCGCGGAGGCCATCGTCACCGCCCACCGCGGGTCGATCTCGGTGGAGAGTCGGCCGGGGCGGACGGTGTTCGAGGTGAGGCTTCCGGTGTGAGCTCGGGCGCCGGGGGGAGGCAGGTGGTCCCGGCGTCACATGGCGTGCCCCGCGACGGGTTCGCGAGACGCGTCAGCCGATGAGGCTCGGCTGCAGGTCGCGCAGCGTGCGGTGGTGCGTCATCCGCGTGACGCCGATCGCCGCGATCAGCACGCCGCCGACCATCCACGCGCCGAGCACCAGCAGGTCTTGGCCGACTCGCGAGACGTCTCCGCCGTACATGACCTGCCGCATGGCATCCACGACGTATCCCATCGGCAGCACGTGGTGCAGGGCGGCGAGGGGCTCGGGCAGGGTCTGCCACGGGAACGTGCCTCCGGCGGTGACGAGCTGCAACACCATCAGCACGAGTCCGAGGAACTGCCCCACCGACCCGAGCCAGACGTTCAGCGCGAGAACGATCGCCGCGTACGTCGCCGAGGCGAACAGCAGGATGCCGAGGGCCGCCCAGGGGTTCGCGAACGAGAACTGCAACGCGAAGGCGAGGATCGTGAACAGTCCCACCATCTGCAGGGCGCCGAGCCCCGCGGGCGTGAGCCAGCCCGCGAGAGTCACGCGGAAGGGCGAACGCAGCGCCGTGACCGCGCGCTTCGACACCGGCTTCACGATGAGGAACAGCGCGTAGATGCCGATCCATCCGGCCAGGGCGGCGAAGAACGGGGCCAGCCCCGCGCCGTAGTTCTGCGCCTTGGTGACCGAGGTCGAGCCGACCGCGACGGGGTCAGAGATGGCCGAGGCCTGCGCCTGGCGAGTGGCCTGATCGGAGTCCGGGATCTGGTTCACACCCGCCGCGAGGCCGTCGCGCAGCTGCGTCGCACCCGTCGAGAGCTGGGCGATGCCATCGTCGAGCTGGGTCGCGCCGTCGCGGAGCTGAGCGGATCCGTCGCGGAGCTGGGAGGCTCCGGATGCCGCGGTCGCGGCGCCGTCGGCCAGCGTCGAGGCGCCGTCGGCGGCGCTGGCGGCACCGGTGGCCAGGGTGGCGCTTCCCGAGGCGACCTGGCGGGCGCCGTCGTCGAGCTGGTCGATCTGCGTGACCGTGTCTTGCACGCGCGAGTTGGCGGCCGTGAGGCGCTCTCCGACGGGGTCGAGACGCGTGAGGATCTGGTCGATGCGGGCCTGGTCGAGCCCCGCGTCGGCCAGGGCCTTGGCGATGTCGGTGCGCGCCTGGGGGAGCTGCGACGCCGCGTCGCCGGCGACGGAGCCGACCTGGCGGGCCGCCGCGTCCAGGCGGTCGACGCCTCCGGCCACCTGCTGGGCGCCGTCGGCGACGCGGGCGGAGCCGTCGCGCAGCTGTGCGGTTCCGTCGCGCAGCTGATTCGCGCCCGCCGACAACTGCGCGTTGCCGTCGGCCAGCTTCGCGGCGCCCTCGGCGAGGGTGGTCGAGCCGGTCGAGAGCTGCGACGAGCCGTTCTTCGCGCTCGCGAGACCGTCGACGAGTTGGGTCGCCCCGTTCGTGGCATCCACGAGCTTCACCCGGATGGTGTTCAGGGCGTCGAGCAGCGTCAGACCGGCCTCGTCGACGACCTTCTTCGCCACCGACGACTGGATGCGGGCCACGGCCTGGGTGCCGATCGTGGAGGCGAGGTAGTTGTTGGCGTCGTTCGTGCGCAGTTCGATGTCGGCCTGACGGGGCGTCGAGCTCGAGAGCGAGGCGACGGCCTCGGTGAAGTCGGCCGGCAGGGTCACGACGAAGTCGAAGTCGCCCGCCTGCAGGCCGGCGTCGGCCTGGTCGGGCGACACGCGGTGCCACTCGAAGGTGTCGCTGTCGAGCAATTGCTCGGCGGCCTCGTCGCCGAGATTGCGCTGCTGACCGTTGACGTCGGCCCCCTGGTCGTCGACCACGAGGGCGACGGGGACGTTCGACAGATTGCCGTAGGGGTCTTGGTTGGCCCAGAGGTAGAGGCCGCCGTACAGGATGGGGACCGCGAGCAACGCGATGAGGGCGATCACCGACATGCGGGTCGAGGTGAGGCGGCGCAGCTCCGCCGTGATCATCTGCGGGATCTTCATCGGGCGGCCTCCACCGTCTCGTCGAGGGCGTCGATCATGGTCTTCGAGGCGTGGCCCGCGACCACGAGCACGGCGTACCCGCGCTCGGCGAACTCCTCGGCGATACGCCACCAGGCGAGCGGTTCGCCGCCGTGGCGGTCGGGGGCGACCAGGACGAGCCCCTCGACGTCTTTGCGGAGGGCTGCGAGTTCGAGCAGCAGGCGCACCCGGGCTGCGGGCTCGACGTTGCCGATGGCCACGTTCGCGAGCGACTCGAGCCCGATGCCCTCGAGCCAGCGCGCGGCGGAGAACGGATTCGGGGCGTGGCCGGCGAACATCAGCTCCTCGGCGACGACCCCGGTGACGGTGACGTTCGACTCGGGTTCCGAGACCACGGGGGCATCGACGAGCGCGACCCGGCGGCGGATGCCCGAGGAGTCGGAGCGACCGTCGAGGGTCACGGTGCCGCTGTCGACCTTCATGCGACCGGATGCCACGAGGCCCAGCACCGTGGGGCGCTGCTCGGTCTCGGCGACGACCAGGGTCGCGCGGCCGGTCTCGTACGAGGTCGACGTCTCCGGAAGGGCACTGTGCGCGCGGCCCTTCGCGACGGCGTTCAGGACGACTCTCACTGCGCCTCCAGGTCGGGGTGCTGCTCCAGCAGGGTGCGGGCTTCGGTCCACGAGAGTCCCGCGATGCTGAGGACCGCGCATACCGCGATCGAGCGGGCCGTCGACGAACCGGCATCCACCCGCGACACGACCATGCGGCCGGTCTCTTCGAGAAGGCGCGCGAGGGTGGCCGCGGGAAGATCGGTCCGAAGTTCTCCGGCCTCCTGCCCCCGGCGCACGATCCCGTCGATGCGACGCCGCAGCGGTGCGAGAGCGTCGGAGGTCTCGGCGAGGTGCGCGTCGTCGAGGGCGAGGGCGGCCGCGGCCTGCACGTGAGCGGCTTCGCGCCAGAGCTCGGATGCCAGGCGCGCGAGCGCGACGCGGGAGTCGGCGTCGTCGACGCGATCGGCGATGGCGTTGAAGCGGGTCGCTCCGGCGGCGATGACCTCGCGCACGATGGCGTTGCGGTCGTCGAAGTGGCCGTACAGGGCGCGGCGCGAGAGGCCGGCGCGGCGGGCGATCGTGTCGATCGAGGCGCGCGGGTCGTGGCCGATGGCGGCCGTGGCGGCGTCGAGGATGCCGGCGCGGTTCTCGACGGCGTCGCGGCGGGTGGGGGTGCTCACGGAGGCAAGTGTACGCCGAAAGTGCACGCGTGTGTGCAACTTATCGTCGTCGGCTCTCGCTCACGGGTGCGGCCCTGTGCTCCGCATCGTGGTCCCTCGCTCGCTGTGTGTCGGAAGGGGACGGCCGAGAACGACGGAGCCCGCGGCGCCGAGGCGTCGCGGGCTCCGTCGAGGTGGTGCGTGTCAGTCGGTGCCGGAGTCGAACGCGGCGGCCTCGCCCGCGGCATCCGTCGCCTCGGCCAGGCGCTCGCCGGCCGCGTCGAGCGGGGCGGCCGACTCGATGATGCCCTGCGCGCCACCGGCGGCGACATCGCCCACGAGCTCACCCGTGGGACCGCCCAGCAGGCCCATCGCGGCGTACTGCTCGAGACGCGCGCGCGAGTCGGCGATGTCGAGGTTGCGCATGGTGAGCTGACCGATGCGGTCCACGGGACCGAAGGCGGCGTCGCCGACGCGCTCCATCGAGAGCTTCTCGGGCGAGTACGACATTCCGGATGCCACGGTGTCGAGGATCGTGTAGTCCTCACCGCGGCGCAGGCGCACGGTGACCGAACCGGTGATCGTCGAACCGACCCACTTCTGGATCGACTCGCGCAGCATGAGCGACTGCGGCTCGAGCCAGCGACCCTCGTACATGAGGCGACCGAGGCGCCGCCCCTGCTCGTGGTACGTGGCGAGGGTGTCTTCGTTCAGGATGCTGTTGACCAGCCGCTCGTAGGTCAGGAACAGCAGCGCCATGCCGGGAGCTTCGTAGATACCGCGCGACTTGGCCTCGATGATGCGGTTCTCGATCTGGTCGCTCATGCCCAGGCCGTGGCGACCACCGATCGTGTTCGCCTCGCGCACGAGCTCGACGGGATCGGCGAAGCGCGTGCCGTTGATGGCGACCGGGCGACCCGCTTCGAACTCGACCGTGACGTCTTCGGTCTCGATCTCGACCGCGGGGTCCCAGAAGCGCACGCCCATGATGGGCTCGACGATCTCGAGCGAGACGTCGAGGTGCTCGAGGGTCTTGGCCTCGTGCGTGGCGCCCCAGATGTTGGCATCCGTCGAATAGGCCTTCTCGACGCTGTCGCGGTAGGGGAAGTCGTGGGCGACGAGCCACTCGCTCATCTCTTTGCGGCCGCCGAGCTCGGTGACGAAGTCGGCGTCGAGCCACGGCTTGTAGATGCGCAGGGCGGGGTTGGCGAGAAGGCCGTAGCGGTAGAACCGCTCGATGTCGTTGCCCTTGTACGTGGAGCCGTCGCCCCAGATGTCGACGCCGTCTTCTTTCATCGCGCGCACGAGCAGCGTGCCCGTGACGGCGCGACCGAGCGGCGTGGTGTTGAAGTACGTGCGTCCGCCCGAGCGGATGTGGAACGCGCCGCACGCCAGGGCGACGAAGCCCTCTTCGACCAGTGCCGTCTTGCAGTCGACGAGACGCGAGACCTCGGCACCGTACTGCGTGGCGCGACCGGGGATCGAGGCGATGTCGTCCTCGTCGTACTGACCGAGGTCGCCGGTGTACGTGCAGGGGATGGCGCCCTTGTCGCGCATCCACGCGACGGCTACCGAGGTGTCAAGACCTCCCGAGAAGGCGATGCCGACGCGCTCGCCGACGGGAAGGGACTGCAAGACCTTGGACATGCCCTCGATTCTATTGGGGACGGATGCCGAGCCCCGACGTCCGGCCGCGCCGCGGCTCTCCAAGAACCGCGGGCGAAGGTAGGGGCGCTCTTCTCGTTCTCGAGGCTGACGTGCCGGGCGGCGCGGGGTCAGTCGACTCGCGACCCGGTCGCGCCCTGTGCGGCACGCCGCGCGAGCCGTGCCATGTCGTCGTCGGTCAGATTGTGATGCATCACCGCGCGCCGCCAGAAGACAGCGCCCGTGATGTCGGCCATCGCATCGGCGGGATCGGGATCGCCGCGTCGCGCGGCCCGCTCGCACAGGGCTTCCCGCGTAGGGCCGAGCACCGCCACGACCGCGGCGGTGAGGGATGCCGAGAGGTCGGCGTCGCGCACTCCCACCGAGACCAGGTCGGCGATGATGCGAGGGTCGTGCAACCACCGATCGACCGATGCGGCGAACAGCGTCAGGTCGCTCTCGAGGTCGTCGGCGTCGAAGGCCAGCTCGGGCCGGAGGATGCGCGTGATCTCTTCGACGACGGCCACCACCATCGCGGCGCGGTCGGGCCATCGACGGTAGAGGGCGCCCTTCCCCACGCCGGCGCGTCTCGCGACGCTCTCCATCGATAGCGCGTGGTACCCGCGTTCGGTCAGCTCGGCCACGCAGGCGTCGCGGATCGCATCGCTCGTTGCCGCGCGGGGCCGTGCGGCTCCCCGGATCTTCACCGCCTGGTTCACGCATCCACTCTAACGATCACCGCAGTTCATGGAACGGTACCGTATCGTTCTGTTATGTTGTCAAGGTGAAGACCCCCCGCCACCAGGGAGTGCGGTCCCGCACGGCCCGTGTCATCCTGACCCTCCTCGCCGTGCTGACGATCGGCTACACGGTCGTGGCGCAGCTGCTGGCGATCGTCCCGGTGTCGTGGACCATGTGGATCCTCCAGACGGAGGTGACGCAGTTCGTCGTGCTCCTGATCGGGCTGTTGCGTGACACGCTCGGCATCTGGAACCTCGTGGTCGCGGTCGTCGGTCTCGCCTGCGCGGTCACCCTCTGGCGGTCGCGTCGCGGCATCCGGCACCTCCCGTTCTGGCTGACCGTCAGCGGAACCGCCGGCACGGTCGGTGTCGTCACCACCACGGCGCTGCTGGTCGCCTCGATCGGCTCGCTCGGGGTCGGGGTGAGCCCGCTGCTTCCCGCGCTGCCGTTCACCGGTCTCGGCAGTGGCCCGAGCCGCACGGTCACGCTCGGCACGGCGGACACGACCACGCTCCAGGCCGATCTGTACCTCCCCTCGGGCACGGCTCCGCAGGCGGGGTGGCCCGTCGTGGTCTCGATCCACGGCGGCGGGTTCTCGACCGGCACCCGTGGGCCGAACGCGTACACGGGCTTCCTCCCCGAGCACGGTTACGCCGTGCTCGACGTCGACTACCGTCTCGCTTCGTCGACCTTTCACGCGTGGGACACGCAGGTCGCCGACATCGGCTGCTCCCTGGCCTGGATCGCCGGTGACGGACGCGCAGAGCACCTCGATCCCGACCGCATCGCCACGCTGGGACTTTCGTCCGGCGGCAACCTCGCCGTCAACGCCGCGTACATGTCGGCGGACGGTTCCCTCACGTCGAGCTGTTCCCCGCCCGGGACACCGCTCCCCACCGTGCGCGCCGTGGTCGCGGGGTACCCCGCCGTCGATCTCACCGGGATCGGGGATGCCACCGCGATCGCCCGTCAGGTCGAGCAGTGGTACGTCGGAGGCACTCCCGCGCAGTACCCCGACCGCTACCGCTTCACCGACTCGGCGACCCACATCACGGCGGACTCCCCGCCCACCCTGATCTACCAGGGCACTCGCGACCACCTCGTGCTCGCCGATCGCACCCGCGACTTCGCGGATCTGCTGACCGAACGCGGCATCGTAAACCGCTACGTCGCATACCCGGGCCTGGAGCACGGCGCCGGCGACACCAACGGCACCCTGACCGCCGCCGCCGAGGCCAGTCGGCAGCTCGCGCTCGACTGGCTGCAGCGTTACGACGGCTGACGCGGCCGACGCGTGAGACGGCGCGGACCGGTCGGCGCCGCGCCCGTCGGGCCGATGAATCGTGGAGCGAGCACGGTGCCGGGGCTCGGCCGCCCGCGAGACAGCCGACGGTTCGCTCCCGGGCGGGGGCGACACCGGCGGATCAGACCCGCACGTCCTCGACCCCGGCGCGTGCCGCTGTCGCGAGCGCCCTCGAATCGGCCTGAGCGGTCGTCACGACGGCGTCGAAGTCGGCGATCGAGGCGATTCGGTACGAGCCGGTGCCGGGGAACTTCGTCGCGTTCGCGACGAGGATCGACCGGTCGGCGGCTTCGCGCATGCGGCCCTTGATGCTGGCCTCGTGCGTCAGGTCGGTCACGACGGCGCCCTCGGGCTTGACCCCGGCGCTACTGATTACGGCGACATCGGCGTGCACCCGGGCGAGCGCCTCTTCGGTGAGCGGGCCGATCAGCGTCCGTGTCTTGGCGCCGAGCATGCCGCCCAGCAGGATCAGCGTCACGACGTCGTCGTCGCGCAGGGCGTCGAGCACGGCCAGGCTGTTCGTGATGACCGTGACCGGTCGCCCACGCAGGTGCCGCGCCAGTCGCATCGTGGTGATCCCGATGTCGAGCAGCACCACCTGGCCGTCGGCGATCAGTCCCGCCGTGGCGCGCGCGATGGCCTCTTTCTCGCGAGTGTCGTCGTCGAGCTCGCCGCCCCCGCCCGGTGCGCGGGTGCGGGCGACGGTCGCCCCGCCGTGAACGCGGCGCAGGCGCGCACCCAGCTCGAGACGTTCCAGATCGCGACGGATGGTCGTGCCGCTCACGTCGAGCAGACGTGACAGCTCGTCGACGGTCACGCTTCCGACGGCTTCGAGCCGTTCGAGGATCGCCGCCTCGCGTTGATGGGTCAGCACGTCCACTCCTTCACGGGTTGGGTATCGCGCGTGGAGCGCGTCGTGCCGCACGGCCCCTTCCATCGCGTGCGCGTGCGCCGCGACGATGCGACCCTCGACGCCTTCGTGCCCGGGCCGCCGCCCGCGGTCGGGGCGATCGAGTACGCCTCGGTCGCCTCCGCCCTGGTGTACCGCGACGGTCTGCTCGTCGACCGGGTGACACGGTGACGGCGCGCGCCTGCGCCCATCGCGGGGACTCGGGCGTCCTGCGCGAGAACACCCTGCCGGCGGTGCGGTCGGCGCTCGCCAAGGGCGCGGCGGTCGTCGAGATCGACGTGCGCCTCACCGCCGACGGCGACGTGGTCGTGCTGCACGACCCCACGCTCGAGCGGCTGTGGGGCGATCCGCGCGAGATCGAGAGCGTCCGCACCGCCGAGCTCCTCGCCCTCGTCGAGCCCGACCACCGGCCACCCCTGCTCGCCGAGGTACTGCCCCTGTTCGCCGCCGGCACCAGTCGGCTGGTGATCGACATGGATGCCGCCCACCCGGCCGCGCCCGCCCACGCGGTCGTCGCGGCAACAGGCGTCGTCGTCGACTGGTGCGGTCACCTCACCGCCATGCGCGTTCTGCGCGAGATCGATGCCGACGCACGCATCTGGCTGCCCTGGGGGCAGGAGGAGCCGCCCACCGCTGCCCACCTCGCGGAGCTGTCCCCGGTGCTCGTCAACGCGCCGTTCCCGATCGTCGATCACCGGTTCGTCGAGACCGTCCACGACCTGGGACTGCCGGTCACGGCGTGGACGATCGATGACGAGGGCGATCTCACCCGGGCGCTCGACCTCGGGATCGACACCATCACCACCAACCGCCTCGATCGCCTGCAGGCGATGATCGTCGCGCGCTCGGCATCCATCGACAAGGAGCCGAACCGATGACACCCTCGTAACTCTCGGCGGCCCACGAACTGGCCGTGGAACTCGCGCGATGGGCGATCGACGAGACGCGCGCGTACCGGGTGACCTCGGTGCACACGAAGGCCCACCCGGCTGACCTTGTCACCGAGCTCGACCGTGCCATAGAAAGACGTGTGCGCGAGGTCGTGCTCGCGCGCTTCCCCCACCACGCGTTCGTCGGGGAGGAGTACGGGGGCAGCGCGAAGACCGGTGTGCCGACCTGGTATCTCGATCCGGTCGCTGGAACGACCAATCTCGCCAACGGCGTTCCGTGGACCGCCTTCTCGCTCGCCCTCGCCGTCGATGATCGCCCGCTCGTCGGCGTCGTGGCAGAGCCCTGGCAGGACGCCGTGTTCGATGCGGTCGCCGGGCGGGGCGCACGCCGCGATGGCATTTCGCTGCGCGTGCCCGAACGGGCGGGGCTGCGCGGGGGAGTGGTCGGCACCGAGCTCGCGGGCCACGAGCCCTGGCCCGGGATGGACGGCGTCGCGCACTCTCTCACGGCGGCGTTCTGCACGCTGCGCGTCATGGGTTCGGGAACACTGACGCTCCTCGGGCCGGCCGCCGGCCGCGGATGCGCCGCTCTAGTGCATCGCTTCAGCCCGATCGATCACCTCGCCGCAGTGCTCATCGCTCACGAGGCCGGGGCCGAGGTGCGCGACGAAGACGGCCGCCCGTCGCTCTTCCCCCGCGGCGGCGGTGTGCTCGTGGCATCCGGGCTCGTGGCCGATGAGATGTCCGCGCTGTGGTCGAGGGCTCTCGCCGGGGCCGCGCCGGACGCTCGCGCTCGCGAGGCGATCAGCCGATCGTGACGCCGGTGATCGTGACCGGAGTCGCGGGAGCGCCGTCGGACGCGCCGCCGGCCGTGCCCGCCGCGGCGATCTTCTTGACGACCTCGAGTCCCTCCGGCGACATGGTGCCGAAGACCGTGTAGTCGGGCTGCAGCTTCGTGTCGGCGTAGACGAGGAAGAACTGCGACCCGTTCGTCCCGGGGCCGGCGTTCGCCATCGCGACGGTGCCGGCCGGGTACGTCTCGGTGCCGTCGAGCTCGTCGTCGAACCGGTAGCCGGGGCCGCCGAGGCCCGTGCCGGTCGGGTCGCCGCACTGCAGCACGAAGATGCCCTGCGTGGTGAGGCGGTGGCATTCGGTGGTGGTGAAGTACTGCTGCTGCGCGAGCGAGACGAAGCTTTCGACCGTGCACGGCGTGCGCTCGCCGTTCAGGGTGATCGGGATGGCTCCGGCGGAGGTCTCGAGCGTCGCTTCGACGTTCCCCGTGGGGCGTTCGGTGCCCGCGGCCGGCGGGGTGACGTCCGCGGACGGCTGCCCCGACGTCGGGTACGAGCAGTCGCCCGAGGCGGCGCTCGTGCTCGACGCGCTCGCCGCGGGGGCGGGCGCGGACGTGGTGCCCCCGGCGCAGCCGGCGAGCAGGAGCAGGGCGGAGGCGGCGAGGGCCGCGGACATCAGTCGAGTGCGCACGCCTCCAGGGTAGAGCGCACTGACCGCGAGCGAGTGCGTCGCCTTTCGAACCGGTCGGTCGCGCCACTCGCCGCTGTCGCGGGCGCACGTGCGACCCGAAGCGCCGCGGCGAGGAATACTCAGCGCTGGACCGGGTCCGCGGCGTCGAACAGGGCGAGATCGGCTCGTCGCGGTGCGCTCTCCCAGTCGCCCGGGCCCAGGCAGGCGAAGGCGCCGCAACGGACGGCGAGGTTCAGTCTGCCCGTCGGATCGGCACCGTCGAGCAGACCCGCGAGAAAACCGGCCACGAAAGCGTCGCCGGCGCCGACGGTGTCGACCGGATCGATGCGCACCGCCGGGGCAGAGACGACGACGGAGTCCTCGACGGCGACGGCACCTGCGGCTCCGCTTTTGACGATGGCCTGCCGCGGGCCCAGTGCCGCGAGGGCGGCGGCCAGCGCGACGGGGCTCTCCTCAGTGCTATCGAGCAGGAGACGGGCCTCGTCGTCTCCCGCGAAGACGATGTCGCTCGAGCGAGCGATCTCGCGATACAGCGGGCGGGGGTCCGCGTCGCGCCACAGCGAGGGACGGTGGTTGACGTCGAAAGCCACGGGCACGCCGAGTCGACGCGCGCGGTCGACGACGGACAGTGCGGTATCGCGCGCGGATTCCGACAGCGATGCCGTGACGCCGTTCACCAGAACGAGCGACGCCGCCGCGACGTCTTCGTCCTGCACGTCGTTCGGCGCGAGCGCGCTGCCTGCGCTGCCGGCTCGGTAGAACGACACCCTGCTGTGCAGGGGCGTGCGCCGTTCTTTCAGCATGAGCCCGGTGGGACGGGTCGAGTCCACGATCGCGCGGGTGCGGACACCCTCGGCGCGGATCTCGCGCTCCACCCGACGGCCGAGGGCGTCATCGCCCACCCGACCCACCCAGGTGCACGACACTCCGAGGCGGCTGAGGCCGATGGCGACGTTGCTGTCTGCTCCGCCGATCCCGACCGTTGCTCGGGATAGAGTCTCCCAGCCGCCGAGTTCATTTCCGCGGACGAGGCCCATAGTCTCGCCGAAAGTCAGCACGGATGCCATGTCTTCACTCCCTTGTGGATGCCGTTGTCATTTCGTGATCTAGAACGTTTGACCAAACATATGACGTATGTTCTATGCTAGCGTACGGTCACCCGACCTCGTCGAAGAAGACAGGAGTTTCGCAATGCCGCAGCAAATTTCCGGCGCTCGTCGCCGTATCGCCCTCGCCGGTGGACTGGCGGTCGTCTCGGCTCTCGCGCTGAGCGCGTGCAGCCCCGGCACGACCGGTGGAGGCGACACCAACAACCAGTACGGCTTCACCGCCGCCGAGCAGGACGCCTCCAGCGCCATCACCGTATGGGTCGACTCGTCGCGAGAGCCCCTCGCGAAGGCGTTCGAGCAGGCCAACCCCGACGTCAAGCTCAACATCGAGACATACGACGGTGGAGCCAGCGGCTCCGGGTCCTTCCAGCAGAAGGTCGCCCTCTTCGACCAGTCCGGCGAGGGCTGGCCCGACGTCGTGTTCTCGACGCAGCAGAACGACACCGCGTGGGCGTCCAAGGAGAACAACGGCGTGCAGGCATTCGCCGCGCCGCTGAACAAAGGCTACTTCGACCAATCCTTCCTCGACGGTTTCACCGACGGCGCCCTCACCCCGATGACCGTCGATGACACCGTCTACGGTCTCCGCAATGACCTCGCACCCGCTGTGTTCTGGTACAACCAGACGCTGTTCGACCAGTTCGGCTACACCGTGCCGAAGACGTGGGAAGACTACAAGTCGCTCAGCGACAAGCTCGCCGCCGAGCACCCCGGGTACATCCTCGGCTCCGTCGGCGACTCGTTCCAGGCGCCGTACGTCTACTACTGGGGTGGTGAGGCCCCGATCTTCCAGGTCGAGGGTGACACCTTCACGTCGGACTTCTCCGCCGCGGACTCGAAGAAGGTCACGGACCTGATCGACCACATGCTGGCCAACGGCACGCTCGTCACCGACAGTGTCTTCGGGACCGACTTCGTGTCGAAGTACAAGGACAAGATGCTCGGCATCCCCGGGCCGGCGTGGTACGCGGGTGCGCTGTTCGAGAACCCCGAGGGCCTCAACTACACCGCTGGCACGATCGGCGTGGGCGCGCCTCTGACGTGGTCCGATGGCGATGCGGTCACCGGGAACGTCGGCGGCGGTGTCTGGTACGCCTCGAGCCACTCGAAGAACCTCGACGCGGTGAAGCAGTTCCTCGAGTTCGTCACGAGCTCCGACTCGGCGGTCGAGCTCGCCTCCGGACTGCCCGCCTACCAGTCGGCTGCGGATGCGTGGCTGAAGAAGCAGGCCGCGAGCAACTTCTACACCGGTGACTTCACCGGCAGCATCTCGGCCGCCGCCAAGTCGGTGTGGCAGGGCTGGGGCTACCCGAGCTTCAGCATCGAGGCCGCGTACTCGAAGGTCGTCCTCCCCGCCATCACCGCAGGCAAGACGGTCGCCAGCGTGGAAGACGCGTGGAAGACCGAGATGGACAACCAGGCGCAGGTGCAGGGCTACACGGTCGGCAAGTAACGTCCGTCCGACCCCCCCACCCGGGCTGGCCGCAGCGGCGAAGCAGCTGCGGCCAGCCCCTCTCCCCGAATGGAGTGATCATGCTCTCCCTCCGCCGAGCTCAGTCGACGTTCGCCTATGTGATGATCAGCGGCTACGTCCTCCTGCTCCTGGCCTTCGGCGTCTTCCCGACGCTCTACGCCGCCTTCCTGGCGTTCACCCGCGACGGCGCCTTCGTTTGGTTCGAGAACTTCCAGCGAGTGGTCACCGACTACCGTTTCCTGCCGGCGGTGGGCCACGTCGCCGTCTTCGTCGCGATTTGGCTCACGAGCCTCGTCATCATCGTCGTGATCCTCGCCGTCATCGTGCACGCGATCCGCGTGCGCTGGCTGTCGTCGGCCGCGCGCTTCATCTTCTACATCCCTGGCGCCCTCGCCGGCGCCTCGAGCGTGCTGCTCTGGCTGTTCATGCTCGACCCGACCGTCAGCCCCGTCAGCGGCCTGTTGCGTGCGATGGGGTTCAACACCTTCGTCGACGTCGTCGGCAACGAGGGTAACCTCCCGGTCGTCTTCACCATCATCGCCTTCTGGGCCGGTGCGGGTGGCTGGATCGTCATCATGTACGGCGCCCTCAACAACATCAGCGTCGAGGTGATGGAGGCTGCCCGCATCGACGGGGCGGGCCCGCTCGCCACGGCCTGGCACATTCAGATCCCCCTGCTGCGCAAGTGGATCTCTTACATGGCCGTCATGTCCCTCGCGGCAGGTACGCAGCTCTTCGTCGAGCCGCGGGTGCTCTCGCAGGCCAGCAAGGGCGTCGTCGGCCTGGACTATTCGCTCAATCAGGTGGCTTATCTTTACGCGTTCCGTCAGAACGACTTCAACGGTTCGGCCGCGATCTCGCTGCTGCTGCTCGTCGTCGCTGCGGGCTTGGCCGCCTTCTTCGTCTTCCGAGGAGGACTCTTTGAACGCGACTAAGCGCGCGCTGACCCCGGCCCGGTTCCTCGGCCGCGCCCTGGTCACCGTCATCATCCTGTTCTTCGTCCTGGTGTTCGGCCTGCCGATCGTGTGGCTGCTGTTGGCGCCGACGAAGTCCGCCACGGAGCTGACCGGTCAGCCGCCGTTCAGCTTCGGCTCCTTCGCCACCATCGCCGACAACTGGGCGCGTCTGTCGGAGTTCCAGAACGGCGTCATCTGGCAGTGGACCGCGAACGCGGCCCTTTACTCCGGCGTCGCCCTCGTGCTCACGCTACTCGTGACGATCCCGGCGGGCTACGCCCTGGCGATGACGAGGTTCCGCGGACGCGGGCTGCTGCTCATCGTGACCCTCGTGGTGATGCTCATCCCCACCACGGCCCTGGTGCTGCCGGTGTTCCTCGAGATGAGCGCTCTCAAGCTCGTCGGCACCCCGTGGGCGGTGATCCTGCCGTTCTCGTTCTTCCCGTTCGGCGTGTACCTGACCTACATCTACTTCACGACCAGCGTCTCGCAGGATCTCTTGAACGCCGCACGCATCGACGGAGCGACAGAGCTGCGGGTGTTCCGCTCGGTCGCGCTTCCCCTTGCGACGCCGGTGATCGCGCTCGTGGGCTTCTTCAACCTCGTCGGCAACTGGAACAACTACTTCCTTCCCTTCGTCATGGAGCCGGGACGCAAGGCTCCCATCCAAGTGGGACTTGCGGAGCTGCTGTCCAACGTGCCGTTGTTCAACCCCACCTCGGCCGCGTCCGTCACGCTCGATCTGCCTGTCATGGCCCTGGCAACTCTTGTCTCGGTCGCGCCCATCCTCATCGTCTTCCTCTTCTCCCAGAGCTTCCTCGTCGAGGGCATGACCGCGGGGGGAACGAAGGAATGACCCCGTCACCCGGGATGAAAGAGGCCCAGCCATGAAGATCACCGGCTACCGACTGATCAACACCACCCTCGACTGGGGTCGACCTGTCGGCGACGTCAACGGATTCATCACGTCGGGTCTGACGGCGCTTCCCCTCGTCGTCGTCGAGACCGACGAGGGCATCGAGGGCATCGGTTGCGGGATGCACGATGGCATCCCTCAACTCTTCGAAGCCGTGGAGGGGGAGGATCCCCGCGCGACGGCATCGCTGTACGACCGCATGATCGCCCGCATGTTCAAAAATGGGCACGGCGGTGCCGTATTCGGCGGAATCGGTGCTCTGGACTCCGCGTTCTGGGACATCAAGGCGAAAGAGGCGGGTCAACCGCTTTGGCGTCTTCTCGGCGGGCGTAGTCGCCACGTGCCCGGGTACGCGTCGGGCCTGGACATCGCGCTCGATAGCGACGGACTCACTGAGTACTACTCCGAGATGAGCGACCGTGGTTTCACGGCGGCGAAGCTGAAGGGTGGCCGCGATGTGAGCCACGATGCCGAGCGCCTGGCGCTCGTGCGCGACCTCCTCGGCCGTGCGACCGACGAGCCACTGGTCATGCTCGACGCCAACGAGTCGTGGAACCTTCCGCAGGCCGTGCGGTACATCCAGCGTCTACAAGAGTCGGTCGAGCTCGCCTGGATCGAGGAGCCGCTGCGGCGCTGGGACGCCCAGGGCTTGCGCCGGTTGCGTGACAGCATCGCTCCCGCGGTCGCGACCGGCGAGAACCTCACCGGACTCGAGCAGTATCGCAACCTGTTCGACGCGCAGGCGGTGGACATCGTCCAGTCGTCGGCGGTGTGGGGGATCACCCACGCTCTGCGGGTGGCGGTCGCCGCCCATGCCCGGGATCTGCCGGTCAGCCCCATCGGCATGACCTCGAACCCCGCCGTCGCGAACGCGGCGACGGCCCTACCCAACCATCTTCTGACCGAGGTCACCTCGCTACGGGTTCCTACGGGTGTGCGACTGGACTACGAGATCGCCGACGGCGGTCTCGTGCTCGGCGACGAGCCAGGCGGTGGCGTCAGCCTCGACGCTTCCGTGCTCGACGGGTCCGCACCCTACGTCTGGGGTGGCGAAAGCGGCCCGCACGTTCGAGACAGCCGGGCGGGACTGGAGTTGGGTGTGCGCCTCCCGCCCCGGGGGGCAGGGCCGGAGTAGAGTGCTGACCATGCCTTCCGCCCCCTTCGACGCGCACCTTGCGAACCCGAAGCGGGGTCAGATCGACCGGATCGGCGTGCGCGTCCTCGATGAGATGGTCGAGATGATCGTGACGGGCGTGGTCGGGGTGGGAGAGTTCCTCCCTCCGGAGCAGGCCCTGTGCGAGGAGTTCGGCGTCAGCCGGACAGTCATTCGGGAGTGCATCAAACGAATCCAAGAAAAGGGTCTCGTGGTCGTCGCTCAGGGTCGGGGAACCCAGGTGCGTCACTTCAACGACTGGAACGTCCTCGATCCGGACGTCTTCGATGCCCTGGTTCGTCATGACGAGTCTCTGGGTGTGCTCGATGAGGTCAGCGTCGTCCGTGCCGCTCTCGAGGGGATGATGGCGAGCGAGGTCGCCAAGAGCGCGAGCCCCGAGTCGTTGCTCGTCATCCGCGGCCACCTCGAAGACATGCGCGGCAGGCAGAGCGACAATGCCGCCTTCCTCGAGTCGGACATGCTCTTCCACTTGTCGACGATGGCGGCGAGTCGCAACCGCATCGCGGGCACGATCGCACGCTCGTTCTTCGTCCGTCCGCGTCAGTCCCTGCGCTGGGAGGGCAACAACCCGGCCGACGCCATCGAGTTGACCCTCGCCGAGCACGAGCGGGTGTTCGACGCGATGGATGCCGGCGACCCCGTCGCGGCGCGTGTCGCCATGGAGGAGCACATCCTCGGGTCCTGGCGCCGCCGCCGACTCCCCGACGGCGACCACCACCTCCACCCCTGACGCCGCCGCCGCTCAGTCGAGGTGGAACACCTCGGGGAGGGGAAGCCACGACCGAGGCTGGGCGCCGTCGACGGGAACCTGCAGCGTCGCCATGAGATCGTTCCACCGAACGCACTCGGGAACGCGGTCGATGGCCGCGAGGTCGCCTTCGTAGTCATCGCCCTCGTACTCCCAGTACGAGAACAACAGCGTCCCGAAGCGATAGATCGAGTAGTTCCGGATGCCGGCCCCCGAGATCGCGGCGAGGACCTCGGGCCACACCTCCCGATGATACCGCTCGTACTCCTCGACCGCGGACTCACGGAGTCCGATGACCGACCCGACTCTCTGCACCTTTGCCATGCCAGACATACTACGTATGATTTTCTCAACGAAGGAGTTCCCATGACCGCATCGCGCCTGATCGGCCTGCCCCTCACGACTCTCGGCGTCGGCGGTGCCCAGTTCGGCAACCTGTTCCGAGAGACCACCGACGAAGAGAGCGCCGCCGCGGTGGATGCGGCGTGGGAGCGCGGCATCCGGTACTTCGACACCGCTCCGCACTACGGACTGGGCCTCTCGGAGCGCCGGATGGGCGCTGCGCTGCGCGGACGTCCGCGCGACGAATACGTGCTGTCGACGAAAGCCGGTCGTCTGCTCGTGGACAACCCCGAGGGCGAGGGACAGCTCGACGACGACGGCTTCATCGTGCCGGCGACCACCAAGCGGGTCTGGGATTTCAGCCGCGACGGCGTGCGACGGTCGATCCACGAGAGTCTGGAACGTCTCGGCGTCGACCGGATCGACATCGCGTACCTGCACGATCCTGACGAGCATTGGGATGCCGCATCCACGACGGGCATCGAGGCGCTGCGCGAGCTGCGCGAGGAAGGCGTGCTCGGCGCGATCGGCGTGGGGATGAACCAGGCCGAGATGCCCGCCGCGTTCATCCGTGAGTGCGACATCGACGTCGTGATGCTCGCCGGCCGCTACACGCTCCTCGACCGCACAGCCGAGCGCGAGCTGCTGCCCCTGGCGGTGGAGCACGATGTCGCCATCGTCGCCGCGGGCGTGTACAACTCAGGGCTCCTCAGCTCGCCCGATGTGCCCACCGACGCGCGCTTCGACTACTCGCAGGCGCCGGAGGCGCTCATCGAGGGCGCCCGCGACATGGCCGCCCTCTGCCGCGAGTACGGCGTGACACTCCCCGACGCCGCCGTGCAGTTCGCTCTGCGGCACCCGGCGGTTCGCTCGGTCGTGCTCGGGGCGCGAACTGTCCAGCACGTCACGAGCGGCGTCGAGCGCGCCCAGGTCGAGATCCCCGCAGAGCTGTGGGAGCGTCTCGACGAGCGTGCCGCCTCGCTCGCCGCCGCCGACCACGAGAGCGCATGATGATCATCGACTCCCATGTGCACGTGTGGGACCTGGCGCGCGGCGGCTACGACTGGCCCGACGCGTCGGTGCCCCAGCTCCATCGCACGATGACCCTCGACGACCTCACCCCCACGCTCGATGCGCGGGGGATCGACGCCGTCGTCCTCGTGCAGGCGGCCGACACCGCGGTCGATACGCAGAACATGCTCGAGGAGGCGCGCCGCCATGCCCGTGTGCGCGGCGTCGTCGCCTGGGCCGATCTCGGCGCCGAGCCCGCCGCCTTCGGGGCGCAGTTCGACCAACTGCGATCGGAGCCCGTCGTGGTTGGCCTGCGCAACCTCATGCACGTCAAAGGCGTGCGAGGCTGGATCCTCGGCGAGCACCAGCGGGCGAATGTCGCCGCCGTCGCGGCTGTGGGTATGCCACTGGACGTCGTCACCTCGACGCACGACGAACTCGCCGACGTGGTCGTCCTGATGGAGGCGACCTCGGGGCTACGGGTCGTCGTCGACCACCTCGGCAAACCCCCCGTCGGCGGCACCACGCAGGCCCGGCGGGAATGGCGTGCCGTGCTCGCCGACATCGCAGCCGATCCCCGTAGCACCGCGAAGGTGTCGGGGCTGTCGTCCGCGGTCGGTCCCCTCGACTCCTGGACGCCGGAGCAGGTCGCGCCGTTCATCCACGACGCCCTGGAGCTCTTCGGGCCCGACCGCCTCCTCTACGGCGGCGATTGGCCGGTCGTGCTGCTCGCCGGCGGCTACGCGCGAGCCTGGGACGCGGTCAACGAGGCGCTGGCATCCCTCGATGACGCAGAACGCGCCGCTGTCCTCGGGGGAACGGCGGCGCGCGTCTACGGCCTCTGACGCTTCAGGCGATCCGTCGGGGGGCCGGAAGACCGGATGCCACGAGGGCGGCGACCGCGGCGGCCGTCAGGCTCTCGATGCGGTCCACGTCTTCTGCCGCCACCGCGTCGTTCGGAACGATCCACGAGCCGCTGACCGCCGCGATGGCCGGATGGGCGAGGTACTCCGCGGCGTTGCCGTCGCCCACGCCGCCGCTCGGTACGAACCGGACGCCCGTGAACGGAGCGGCCAGGGCGCGGATGGTGGCGAGACCGCCGAGCCGGTCGGCCGGGAAGAACTTCAGCGTGTCGATGCCGGCGGCAACGGCCCGCTGGATCTCCGTCGCCGTCGCCACCCCCGGCAGCGACGCCATGCCGGCGGCGCGGGTGGCATCCACCACGTCCTGGTCGAACCCGGGGCTCACCACGAAGCGCGCCCCGGCGGCTGCGACCGCCTCGACCTGGCTCCGTGATAGCACGGTTCCGGCTCCCACCAGCAGGTCGGTCTCGCGTGACAACGCCGCGATGGCCTCGAGCCCGGCGGCCGTGCGCAGGGTCATCTCGACGCACGTGATGCCGCCGCGCGCGAGAGCGCGACCCGCCGCGACCGCGGCCGAAACGGTGGGGGCGGTGAGCACCGGGACGATGCCCACCCCGTCGAGCGTGAGCGTCATCGGGCGAGCCACCCGCCGTCGACCGGAAGGATGATGCCGGAGACGTAGGCGGCGGCGGCCGAGGCGAGGAATACCGTGGCACCGCCCAGGTCTTCGGCGCGCCCCCACCGGCCGGCCGGGATCCGCTCCAGGATGCTGCGCGAGCGATCCGGATCGTCCTGCAGCGCCTGCGTGTTGTCGGTGGCGATGTAGCCCGGGGCGATCGCATTGACCGTCACCCCCTGACCGATCCACTCGTTGCTCAGGGCTCGGGTGAGGCCGGCGATTCCGGACTTCGCGGCGGCGTAGCCCGGAACGGTGATGCCGCCCTGGAAGCTCAGCAGGCTAGCGGTGAAGATGACACGGCCGTCGCGGCGCGCGAGCATGGGCGCCGCCACCTTCTGCGTGAGCACGAAGTGGCTCGTGAGGTCGACATCGATCACGCGCTTCCACGACTCGAGCGGGTGCTCGACCGCGGGGGCACGCTCGATCGTGCCGGCGTTGTTCACCAGGATGTCGACGTCGAGGCCGGCGAGCTCGTCGCCGAGGGCAGCGACGGCGTCGAGGTCGGCGAAGTCGGCATGGCGTCCGACGAAGCGACGTCCGTGCGCGGTCACCGCGCGCTCGACAGCGCTTCCTTCCGGCAGGGGCGAGGATGCCACGGCGATGACGTCGGCGCCGGCCGCGGCCAGAGCCTCGGCCATGCCGAGACCGATCCCGCGGGAGGCTCCGGTGACGACCGCGGTGCGTCCGGTCAGGTCGAAGGGGGAGGCGCTCATGCGTCGGCCTGCACGTCGATGAGGACCTTCAGCGCTTTACCGCTCTTCAGCTCGGCAAGGGCCGAGGTCACGTCGGGCAGCGGGTACACCGAGGTGATCACGGCCTCGACATCGATGGCATCCGAGTCGAGAAGCTCGATGGCCCGTTCGAAGTCGATGCGCTGGTACACGCGGGCGCCGAGGAGGCGGAGCTCGCGCCAGAAGACGCGCTGCAGGTCGATCTCGCGCGGGGTGGGGTGAATGGCGACGATGACGATCGTGCCGCGTACCCGCGCGAGGCCCGTCGCGGAACGCACCGCGGCCGCAGCGCCCGACACCTCGAAGACCACGTCTGCGCCGGCGCCGCCGGTCCACTCTTCCACCCAGGCGGTGGCGTCGAGCGCACTCGGGTCGACGGTGACGAAGCCGAGACGCTCGATGAGTTCACGACGAGCGGGATCGAGTTCGAGCACCGCCACCTCGGCGCCGGCCTGACGGGCAACGGAGGCGATGAGCACGCCGATGGGGCCGCCGCCGATGATGACGGCGCGGTCGCCGGCGCGCAGTTCGGAGCGGCGCACGTCGTGCACGGCCACGGCCACGGGTTCGATGAGGGCCGCGGTGCGCAGAGACAGGCTCGCGGGGAGGGGCACGAGAGTGGATGCCGGCACGGTCCACGTCTGCTGCAGGGCGCCGGGGGAGTCGATGCCGATGAAATCGAGGTTCTGGCAGATGTGCTGGTTGCCGTTGCGGCACGCGGGACACGTGCCGTCCCAGTCGAGGGGCATGACGGTGACCTTGTCTCCGACGGACCATCCCGTGACCGCGGAGCCGAGCTGGCGGATGGTCCCGCTCATCTCGTGCCCGAAGACCAACGGGCGCGACACTCGTGCGTCCATCGACCCGTGGATGATGTGCAGGTCGGTACCGCACACCCCCACGAAGGCGACATCGATGACGACCTCATCGGGGCGCGGTTCGACCGGGGTGACCTCGGTGACCGAGACGACTCCGTCTCCGGTGTATGCGGCTGCGCGCATGGCTTCTCCTTGGTGTGTCGGGATGGGAGGGTTCAGATCCAGCGCACCCGAGCGACGGGTAGTTGCGGATCGGCGGAGCGCCGACCTCTCCAGGGGAGAGATCGAGCACGTCGTGCCCGAGAGAGGGGGTCGAGAGGCCACGTCATCGGGGTCCTTCTGAGAGTGGCCGCGGGGCCGAACAGGATAGGACTCAATAGTACTACGTATGATGCCTTGTCAGAAGGCGGCAGACGATGATGGCAGGACGACCCGCTGGGGCGCCCTGCCATCATCGTGATCACCGTCAGGCTCGACGGCGCGGACGCCGCAGCGCCCAGACTCCCGCCCCTGCGATCAGCAGGGAGAAGGCGAGGAGCGCCGCACCGAGGGGGGCCTGCGCCCCGGTGGCCGCGAGCGTGCCCTTCGCGTAAACCTGCACCGGGAGAACGGCGACGGTCGTCCCATCGGCTCCCGTCACGGTGATCGTGTGCCCACCGACGGCGAGGTTCTCGGGAATGACGACGGGGAACGACACCCGGCCCGTGGCATCCGCCGCGGGGATGCCCGTGATCGTGATGGGGTCGCTGCGCAGCACGGCCGTCACCTGCTCACCGGACGCAAGGCCGCGAACGGTCACCGTGACCGTGCCGCCTCGCTCGACCGACGACGTTGATGCCGAGGCCGTCCGCTGTCCGCTGGTGGACGGGCCGCCCGGTGCCGAGGTGGCACCACCGCCGGTACCCCCGGTCGGCGCGACCGTCGGCGTCGACGTCGGCACGGCAGTGGTGGTCGGCGTCGGCGTCTGGGTCGGTTCCGGCGTCGGGCTGGGGGCCACGGCCTTCTTGACGGTGACCACGTACGAGGTCGACGTCGTGTGATCCTGCGCGAAGGAGTTCACCGCCACCTGAGTGTCGCCCGATGCGTTGAGCGTCACCGTGCGCGGCTTCGTGTCGTCGATCAGGATGTCCCCGACTTTCACCAGACCGCTGGGCACGGCCGGATCGGCGTCGAACGTTACCTGGGTGGTGTCGGAGGGGACGTCCAGCGTATACGCGGTGGTGCCCCGCGAGAACGCGGGAGTGAGGGTGCCTTCCGCGAACGACAGGTTCGTCAGCCGCGATTCCGTGTCGAAGGTGAGCGCGCGGGCCGTCGTCAGGCCGTACACGCCGCCGACGAACATTCCCGATCCGTTGCTCGCGAACCGCACCGTCACCACCGGGATCTTCTGCCCGTCGGCATCGAGGACGTAGGCGCCCGAGCTGTCCTTCTTGTAGCTGTCGCTCGCCGCGATGCTCTCCATGATGGATGCCGGGATCTCGTCCCACTCGGTGAAGAACGTGTCACCGTGCTCGCTGCTGATCGTCTCGGTCTTCAGCTTCACGCCGTTAAGCAGCACGTCGAAGGAGCGTCCGGCGTCGCCGCCGTTGTACTTCACGCCCAGGTAGTTCTTCGGTGCCGTCGGGTCGACGTTCATCTCGTACTGGAAGAACGAGCCAGCGGACTTGTCCGCGTCGCGGTAGCCCAGTCCCTTCCACGTGCCGCTGTTGGAGCGCACCTGCTGCAGGTTCCTGGCCGACTCCTGTGCGCCGTTGCCCATCGCGCTCATCGAATCGATGGTGGTCTCGGCGTTTCGCAGCGCCGTCTTGCGATCCAGGATCTGCTGCTGCGCTTCCGCCGAATCGGGTGACACCGACTCCCCGTTGAACCGGAGTTCGCTGTAGCGCGCCGTCGAGGTTCCGAGCTCGCCGGAGTTCCCGCTGCGACCGGCACTGGACTGCACCACGCCCGCGTCGAGGGTGGCGTCGGCCCCGGTGAGGGGAGCCTGTCCCACCGTCGAGAACGTGGTTCCGTCGGTCGAATATGACGCCGTGACCGTGTTGCTGTCGCGTGTGAGCTTGACCCACAACGGTCGTGCGGTGGTGGCGACGGCGTTGGCCTGCGAGTCGATGACGCCGTCGCCGTCGGCGTCGTACCGCAGGGCGACGTAGTTGGGCTCGATCGCGAGGTGCGCGTAACCGAGAGACTTCTCGGCGACGCTGCGGTCGGCCATGCGCGACAGGTCGTTGCGGACCGACAGCCCCGCTCGATACCAGCCCGTGTTGCCTCCGTCGAACTTCACCGACACCGATCCCGTGGTGCCGAGGATGTCTTTCTTGTAGATGGACGTGTATTCGTCGCCGCCTTCTCCGATGTCGCGGCCCTTGTTCTGGAGCGCGAAGCTGCCGCCGGACTGGACGGCCTGGTTCTCGGCGTACAGCGACGGTGCGGCGGTCAGGAGATCCCCGGACACGGCACCGCCGAGAACGACCGAGAGCGACTTCGAGACGGTTTCCCGACTGGTGCCGCCGATCTCGTCGCGCGTCATCGCGGCATTCGCCGAGACGCTTCCGCTCGTGACGGAGTCGCTAACGGTGATGCGCCACGTGGCCGTCGCCGTCTGTCCGGGTGGGAGCGTCGTCGGCGCGGTCGTAAGGGGGGTGAGCGTCACCTTGTCGGAGGCGCTGATCTGCAGTGCGATGTCGCTGAGCAGAGTGGACCCGAGGTTGGCCACCGTGGCGGTGAGCACCTGAGCGCCCGAGGCGTCTCGGCCGATCGAAAGGTCGAGACCGCGCGACTGCCCGACCCAGTCACCCGCCTTACGGTACTGCGCCGAGATCCCGGCCTCGGCGATGACCTTCTGGGCAGCGAGAGGGTACTCGTTGATGCCCAGCTGCGACTGGTTGGTGATGCGGTTGTTGTAGTAACGGCCACGCTCGTCGCACTTGGCCGAGTCGGCGCACCAGGGGCCGGCGTTGACACCGCCGCCCAGCCACCACGTTCCGTCGATGGTGTTGTCGCGCGTGGAGTTTCCCACGTTGTCCGCCGGGGTGCCCTGGTTCTCGTTGAAGCCGTTCGCGAACGCCTGGTAGTAGGTGCCGTCGAGGGCGTTGTTCTTCGCGGTCAAGTAGCGGGTGCCCTCGTCGAAGTAGAGCTTGGTACCGTCGCCGCCGCGCAGGTAGTTGCTGTCCCAGCTGCTGCCGGGCGCCGCGCCCAGGTGGTAAAGCACGCCGCCGTCGTTGCCTTCTTTCTTGAAGTCCCACATCACGTTCTTGGCGACGTGGATGTTGCGGCTGAACGTCGGGTTGTCTTCAGCGAAGCGCGTGTTGAAGATGTACGCGCCCCGTCCCTGGTAGACCGCGTTTCCGCCGGCATCCGGCACACCCCAGCCCCACCCGGTGTCGATGACGTCGTACGGGCCGTCGCTGAGCTCGTTGTGCGAGATCTCCGCCCCGTCCCACCAGGTCGCGAGGACCGCCGAGGACTCGAAGTAGTCCTGACCCATCTTCTTCACGCGGTTGTTCGTGATCGTGAGGTTGCGGTTCGCGCGAGAATCGCCGCTCGGTCGTGCCGCCTCGGCGTTCGTTCCACCGGCGACGATCGCCGATCCCGCCGTGTCGAAGAAGGTGTTGCCGACGACCGACACGTGCTGTGCCCCGAGTCCGACGCCCGACGCATGCGCCTCGTCGTTCATGCCGATGCCGAGTCCCTTGCTGCCCAGGTGGGCGAACTCGTTCAGCGTGAACGAGACGTCCTTGGCGGCGGACACCTGGATGCTCGCCGGGGTCTGCCGGAACATGTAGCGGTTCGACTCGAAGGTCAGGCAGTCGATCGAGTAGGCGCCCTGCGCGCACGCCTGCTTCGGGGCGTTCGGGTGGGCCGCGTTCCACTGCGCCAGCTGCGTGTTGTTCAGCGGCATGGTGGGGTAGTCCCGCAGGCGGATCAGGCGGGGCAGATCGGCCGCTGCGACGGCGCTCGCGTCATCGAGGTAACGGTACGTGTCGTCGGATCCCTTCTCGATCAGCCGCACCAACGGCGCCTGGTCTTGCGACGGGTCGAACGTGCGCTGGTCCGACGTCGGCAGATCCTGCGTGGTCGGGTCGGTGAGGGCGTAGAGGTACCCCTTCAGGACGGAACCGTTCTGCTGGCTGGCGTAGCCGTCGTCGCTGTTCGCCGCCGTGTCGCTGGAGTACTGGAACGACAGGCCCTGGAAAGCGAGATTGGTGATCGGGGCGTCGGCGGAGTCGCCGCTGATGGTGACGAGCTTCTCGAGCTGCGGGGCGACGATCGACTTCGCGTTGGGGTTCTGCCCCGAGGCCGGCTTGTAGTACAGCTTCTCGGCATCCGTGTCGTAGAACCACTCGTTATCCTCGTCGACGAACGCGAGCGCGTTGCGGAGCGAGAACGCGGGGGTGTGCAGGGGCTTGTTGATCGTGTCCCAGCCCCACGTCTGGTTGTCCCACGACGGCTGGCGCATCGTCACGACGTTGTTCGAGATGGCGTCGAAGGGCGCGAAGCGGTCGGTGAACGAGGCGCGGCTGCGCAGCTCGACCCGCTTCTGCTGCGAGGCCGGGAGCGCCTTCAGCGCGTTCCAGGCCGTTGCGATGTTGTTCGAGGCGTAGTTCGCATCGACCGTGAAGCCGGAGCGGCTGAACGAGAACTTGCCGTAGTCCACCCACATACGTGAGCGCAGCGCCTGCCCGCCGTCCACGTAGAGCTGGCGGAAGTCGATGGCGCTGTCGAGAGGCGCCTCCCAGATGCCGTCACCGTTGGCATCCGACCATCCGGTGACGCTCTTGCCGCCGGAGATCACGGGCTTCGCGCCATCGGCGGCCTTCCACGTCACCGAGTGGCCGTTGCGACCGCCGTCGGCCGTGCGGAAGTCCAGGGTCTCGCTCAACACGTAGGTGCCGTCGCCGACGACGACGGTCACGTCGGACGAGGAGTTCGCCGCGCGCACGGCCTCTTGGGCGCGGGCGAGTGTCTGGAACGCCGATCCGGCACTGGTGCCGGAGGCGGTGTCGCTGCCCGACGGTGAGACGTAGATCGTCTCGGTCGTCGCGGCGGTGGCGGTCGTCGCGACGGCCAGTCCGGTGGCGACGAGGGCGCTGGTGACGGCCATCGCGGCCAGCATGCGTGTCGTATGACGCGGCACGGGTTCTCCTCTTCGAGTGGGGGGCGCCCGCGGCTTTGCGGGCACTCCGTTGCAGCGTAATACGTATGACGTCTTCTCGGGAGGGGGGCGCACCTGTTTTACCGGTTCGTTACCGAAGGGCCGTGTCGGACCCGCTCGATAGGATGGGGTGTACCGCCGGAATCAGACGCGAGGAGCGCACATGCCCGGAATCGTGATCGTCGGCGTCCAGTGGGGCGACGAAGGCAAGGGCAAGGCCACCGACTTGCTCGGTGAGCGCACCGACTGGGTGGTGAAGTTCAACGGCGGAAACAACGCCGGGCACACCGTCGTCATCGGCGACGAGAAGTACGCGCTGCACCTGCTGCCCAGCGGCATCCTGTCTCCCGGGGTCACCCCCGTGATCGGCAACGGCGTCGTGGTCGACCTCGAGGTGCTCTTCAACGAGCTCGAGGCCCTCAACGCCCGTGGCCTCGACACGAGCCGCCTCAAGATCAGCGCCAACGCGCACATCATCACGCAGTACCACCGCACGCTCGACAAGGTCACCGAGCGCTTCCTCGGAAAGCGCATGATCGGCACCACCGGGCGCGGCATCGGCCCGGCCTACGCCGACAAGATCAACCGCGTCGGCATCCGCGTGCAGGATCTCTTCGACGAGAACATCCTGCGGCAGAAGGTCGAAGGGGCACTCGACCAGAAGAACCACCTGCTGGTGAAGATCTTCAACCGTCGTTCGATCACGGCCGACGAGATCGTCGAAGACCTGTTGGCGTACGCCGAGCGCGTGCGTCCCATGGTCGCCGACACGTCACTGCTTCTCAACGACGCGCTCGAAGCGGGCGACGTCGTCGTCTTCGAGGGCGGGCAGGCGACCATGCTCGACGTCGACCACGGCACCTACCCCTTCGTCACCTCGTCGTCGGCGACGGCCGGCGGGGCATCGACGGGTTCCGGAGTGGGCCCCAACAGGCTCGACCGGATCGTCGGCATCGTCAAGGCCTACACGACCCGCGTCGGCTCGGGTCCGTTCCCGACCGAGCTGTTCGACGAGAGCGGCGACTGGCTGCGCTCACGGGGCTTCGAGTTCGGCACGACCACGGGTCGCCCGCGCCGGGTCGGCTGGTACGACGCCCCCATCACGCGGTACGCGACGCGCATCAACGGCATCACCGACCTCGTGCTGACCAAGCTCGACATCCTCGGCGGTCTCGAGCAGATCCCGGTGTGCGTCGCCTATGACGTCGACGGCGAGCGGTTCGACGACCTGCCGGTGAACCAGACCGACTTCCACCACGCGAAGCCGATCCTCGAGTACTACCCCGGTTGGAGTGAAGACATCTCCACCGCCCGCACGTTCGACGACCTGCCGCAGAACGCGCAGGACTACGTGCTGGCGCTCGAGAAGATGAGCGGCACGCGCATCTCCGTCATCGGCGTGGGCCCGGCCCGCGACCAGGTGATCGTGCGTCACGACCTGATCGACTGATGCGTTTCTGGGTCGGCGCCTACGCCCCCGACACCGGGTCGGCGGAGGGCATCGGCATCCTGCAGGCGGGGGAGCGCGACGCGCTCGGTGCCGGTGGCCCCCTCGGCATGGTCGCGACCGCGGCCGAGGTACCCGGGTCGCCGTCGTGGGTGGCCGCCCACCCCTCCAACGACGACATCGTGTACGCCGCCGTCGAGTTCGACGGTACTGTCCAGGCATTCCGCCGTACGAGCGATACGCGGTTGGCGCCCCTCGGCCCGCCCGTCGAGGCCGGCGGTGCGGTCTGCCACGTCGCAGTCTCGCCCGACGCGTCGTTCTTGATCGCGAGCTGCTGGGGCGACGGACGCATCGTCCGCATGGCGCTGGACGCACAGGGCCGACCGTCGGGCCCGGTGATCTGCGCCGAAGCTGCCGATCCCCACGGCTCTTCGTCCGAGCAGGGCAGCATCTCCACCGGTGCCCGGGTGTCGGGTGCCGTCGTCCCCGACCTCGCGGCGGCCGCTCGCGCGCTCCGAGAGGCCGCGGGCGACGAGTACTCCCACCTCGTCCCGGACTACGACGACGTTCCCCTCACCGACGCGGAGTCCGAAGAGGCTGCCGCCGGGGCACGCGTCTCGCGAGCCCACCAGGCGGTGTTCCTTCCCGGAGGTCTCATCGCGACGACCGACATGGGATTCGACCTCGTGCGGTTCTGGCGTCAGGTCGACGACGGCCTGCGTCTCGTGCAAGAGGTCGTCCTCCCGAAGGGCAGCGGCCCGCGGCACGGGCTCTGGCATCCTTCGGGTCATCTGTACGTCGTGACCGAGCTCAGCTGCGAGGTCTTCGTCCTGGGGGCCGACCGCGCCGGGCGCTGGCACGTGCTCTCGGGTCAGCCCCTTCTCGGCACCCTCGACACCGACACGGCCGCCGAGCTCTCGGCCAGCCGTGACGGGGCCACGATCTACGCCGGGGTCCGCGGCAGCGACACAGTGGGTGTGCTGTCGGTCCGCGGCCACGGTGAGGAACTGCAGCTGCTCGCCCTCGCCGAGACGGGGACGCACTGGCCCCGACATCACGTGGTCGTCGACGACACCCTGCTCGTGGCGGGCCAGCTGGCGCACGAGATCGTGTCGCTGCCGCTCGACACCCGCACCGGCATCCCGGGCCGGGTTCGCCACCGCACCCCGTCGCCGTCGCCGACGCGCCTGCTGCCGATGCGCTGAGCGGGTGCGTGCGGGCCGCGCGCGAATGCGCTCCGCGCCCGTCTGCGCGGGGGTTCGGCGTTCACGAGCGCGGCGTCTCTGCGTGGGGCGTCACGCGGCGAGGGTCCGGCGGCGGTCCCATCACGCGCGTCGAGCACGCATAAACGCGATCCGCGCCCGGAAACGCGAGCACGGCGTGTTTCTGCGCGCGGCGAGCGTTTCTGCGTGGTGGAGCGGCGCCGCTGGGCGGCACGGTCCGGCATCCGGGGCGCGGCGAGGGGCCGCCGGCGCTGCCCATCACGCGCGTCGAGCACGCATAAACGCGATCAGCGCCCGGAAACGCGAGGACGGCGTGTTTCTGCGCGCGGAGAGCGTTTCTGCGTGGGGGGGGGGTACCGCTGGGCGGCACGGCTCGGCATCCGGGGCGCGGCGAGGGTCCAGCGGCGCTGCCCATCACGCGCGTCGAGCACGCATAAACGCGATCCGCGCTCGGAAACGCGAGGACGGCGTGTTTCTGCGCGCGGACGGCGTTTCTGCGTGGGGGAGTGCCCCCGCTGTGCGGCAGGGCCCGGCATCCGGGGCGCACCGGGTTTCGCGCCACCGACACGCATCAACCCGATCAGCGCTCGGAAACGCGAGGGCGGCGTGTTTCTGCGCGCGGAGAGCGTTTCTGCGTGGCGGCGGCGCCGCGCCGCTCTACTTCTTGGCATCCTGTCGCGGGATGACGATCTGCTTGACGATCAGCAGGACCGAGGCGGTCACGGGGATCGCCACGAGCGCTCCGAGCAAGCCGAGCAGCGTGCCACCGACGAGGGCGCCGATCACGACGAGGGCTCCCGGGATCGAGATCGTTCGGTTCATCACGCGGGGCGTGAGGAGATATGCCTCGATCTGCATGTACACCAGATAGACGATGGCGAAGATGAGTCCGGAGGTCGGACTGACGATGAGCGTGAAGACCGTCGCCGTCGCCCAGAACAGCACCGAGCCGACGAGCGGAATGAGCGTGATGCCGAAGGCGAGCGCCGCGAGCAACGCGGCGAAGGGCTGCCCGAGGATCGTCAGGACGATGAAGGCGAAGACCGCGTTGCACAGGGCCAGCACGACCATCCCGGCGAGGTAGCCACCGACGGAGTCGGTGATCTGACCCGTCATATCGGCGACCGTCTCGCGGCTGCGGGCGGGAGTGAGGCGCACGAGCGCGTTCTTCATCCTCGGCAGCGATGCCAAGAAGTACAGGCTCAGCACCAGGACGATGATCGCCCCCGAGATGAACGTGCCGATGCTGATACCCACCTGGAGCAGGCCGCCGCCGATCGCGGCGATGTTGGCGGGGTTCGTGACGAAGCCCTGCACCTCTTTGAGGACGTCGCCCAGGCTGTCGCCGAAGTTGCTCTCGACCCAGCGAACGGCGTCGCTGTCGATGAGGTCGTTCACGAAGGTGGGAATGTCGCCGACGAACTGCTCGACCTGCCGCACCACCGGGGGGATGAGCAACCACAGGGCACCGGCGAGGATCACCGCGAGCCCGCCGAACACGATCACGATCGACCACGCGCGCGAGAGGCCGCGGCGCACGAGGAGACGCACGAGCGGGTCGAGGGCCAGAGCCACGAACAGCGCGATCGCGATGTAGATGAGCACGGTCGACAGGTTCGACAGCGCGAGCGCGAGAAGGATCGCCGTCAGCCCGCCGAGGGTGAGGAAGAACCCGGCCGCGTAGGGGCGCGAGAGGGCTGACCAGACCGGCTTGTCGCGCGACGTGGTGGCCCCGGCGTCTGCGCCTTCGGCGGTGGGGTCAGGGCGAGTGGATCGGCTCATCCTCACACTGTAGGACTCCCTGAGAGTCGTCCTCGGGGGTGGGCGCCGACCGGTAGGGTCGGAGCGATTGAGGAGGACACATGACCGAGGCCGATCCTTCGACGATTCTGCAGGGGCTCCGCGGCAGCATCGACAACATCGACGCCGCCCTGATCTTCCTGCTCGCGGAGCGTTTCCGCTGCACCAAGCAGGTCGGCGTGCTCAAGGCGAAGCACGGGATGCCGGCATCCGACCCCTCTCGCGAAGAGCAGCAGATCGCGCGGCTCATGCAGTTGGCCGAGCAGGCCGACCTCGATCCCGCGTTCGCGGAGAAGTGGTTCAACTTCGTCGTGGCCGAGGTCATCCGTCACCACCGGTCGGCCGCGGCGCAGCCGGACGCCGACTGACGCGTCCTCCCTCGCCGCGGAGGCGCGCAGGGGGTCGGCGACACGCCCGGGCCCGCATCGCGGCGTCGGCCGTCGTGGGTGCCATCAGCGTCTCCCCCACACGCGCACGCGTGCCACAGGGCAACCGAGACCGCAAGCTCACGGGCGATTTGCCAGGGATTCCATCACCGTGAAACGTTGGTGGAGGTCCGATTTCGGACCGCCCACCAGACCAGTCCGCGGTCGCCGGTGACGACTCGGGGGAGTCGGCTCGGCGAGCGTACGGTCGGCGGCCTGAGCGTCGGATCCGATATCCGACGCTGACGTGCTCCACCCCCCGGAGAGCGCCGACGGCTGCCACCCGGGCGTGACCGCTGCGGCCACCCGAGGCCGCTGAGGTGCACACAGTGACCCATCCGCCTGCCGCCGCGGCGCCCGCTCTCGCCGCCAAGAACCTCTTCAAGGTCTTCGGACGCGCCCCTCAGGCCGCCGTCGACAAGCTCCGCTCCGGCGCCCGTCGCGAAGATGTGGCCGATGACGGGACCGCCGCCGTCATCGACGCCAGCTTCGAGGTGCTCCCCGGCGAGATCTTCGTCATCATGGGTCTCTCCGGCTCCGGCAAGTCCACGATCATCCGCATGCTGAACGGCCTGCACGAGGCCACCGCCGGCACCGTCGAGGTGAAGGGCGACGCCCTCACCGGCGTCGGCGCCTCGCGCCTGCGTTCGCTTCGACGCGACCGCCTCGCGATGGTCTTCCAGCACTTCGCGCTCCTGCCGCACCGGACGGTCGCGGCGAATGTCGCGTACCCCCTCGAGCTCCGGGGCGTGGGCAAGGCCGAGCGCCTCGCGAAGGCGAACGAGATCCTCGCGCTCGTCGGCCTCGAGGGCTGGGGCGACAAGCTGCCCTCCGCTCTGTCCGGCGGGATGCAGCAGCGCGTCGGCATCGCCCGCGCTCTCGCCGCCGACACCGACATCCTGCTGATGGACGAGGCGTTCAGCGCCTTGGATCCCCTCATCCGCCGCGAGATGCAGGAGCAGCTGCTCGAGCTGCAGCGGACGCTGAAGAAGACCATCGTCTTCATCACCCATGACCTCAACGAGGCGATGTTCCTCGGTGACCGCATCGCCGTCATGCGCGACGGGCGCATCGTCCAGATCGGCACGCCCGAGGACATCCTCACCGACCCGGCGAACGACTACGTCGAGCAGTTCGTGCAGGACGTCGACCGCGCTCGCGTGCTCACCGCCGGCAACGTCATGGAGCGCCCGCGCCCCCGTGTCGATGCCTCCGCGGGCCCTCGCACGGCGCTTCGGCAGATGCGCGACGCCTACATGTCTGCCGTCTACGTCACCGATCGCGATCGCAAGCCGCTCGGCATCATCACCGACCGGGATGCCATCAAGCTCGTGCGTGCCGGCGAGAACTCGCTGCTCGGCAAGCTCAAGCCGCTGCCGCAGAGCGTTGGCGTCGACGACGTGCTGATGAACCTGTTCGTGCCGTCGGTCGAATCGCCCCTTCCCCTGGCCGTCCTCGACGCCGACGGTCGCCTCGCGGGAGTCATCCCGCGCGTGACGCTGCTCGCCGCTCTCGGCCCCGGTCCCACCGCCACCGAGGAGATCACCGTGCTGCCCCAGCCCCTTCCCTCCGCCGAGATCGACGCGGCGCTCGACGGGACCCCCGTCGATGCCGGGGTCACGGCATCCGAGACCGAGGAGGTGCGCTGATGGATGGTTTCCGCATTCCGGTCGGCTCATGGGTGGATGCCGGTGTGGACTGGGTCCGCGACAACCTCTCGGGCCTGTTCGACGTCGTCGCCCTCATCGTGCGCTTCCTCGTCGGCGGGCTCAGCGACGTGCTGCTCGCCGCTCCCATCGTCGTGGTCATCATCGTCGCGGCGGCTCTCGCGTGGCTCCTGCGCTCGTGGAAGCTCGCTCTCGGGACCGTGATCGGCTTCGCCCTGATCCTCGCGATGGGCCAGTGGGTCACGGCGATGCAGACGCTGGCGCTCGTTCTCGTGGCCACCATCGTGGCCGTGGCGATCTCGGTGCCGTTGGGGATCTGGTCGGCACGCAACGCCACCGTCCGCGCGGTGCTCAAGCCGATCCTCGACTTCATGCAGACGATGCCCGCCTTCGTCTACCTGATCCCGGCGATCACGTTCTTCAGCATCGGTGTCGTACCCGGCGTGGTCTCCACCGTCATCTTCGCTCTGCCCCCGGGGGTGCGTCTGACCGAGCTCGGCATCCGCGGGGTCGACTCCGAGACCGTCGAGGCGGGACACGCGTTCGGAGCCACCCCCGGGCAGATCCTCCGCGGCATCCAGCTCCCGCTCGCGATGCCCACGATCATGGCGGGCGTCAACCAGGTCATCATGCTCGCGCTGTCGATGGCGGTCGTGGCCGGCATCGTCGGGGCCGACGGCCTGGGTAAAGAGGTCGTGCAGTCGATCTCGACGGTCAACCTGCCCAAGGGCGTCGAGGCGGGCCTGAGCGTCGTCGTCCTCGCCGTGTACCTCGACCGGCTCACCGCGGCCCTCGGCAACCGGGCCGACAACCGCGGTTCGCTGCTGGGCGTGCTGGCTCGGCGCCGGGCCGCGCGTTCCGCCGCGGCCGTCACCGCCGGAGCCACTGCGGCGTCGCACGTCGACACCACCTCCGCGGATGCCGCGAGCGAGGCCGAGCGCGAGAAGGCCTCGCCGCGTCGCGCGCCGGTGTCGTCGGGGCGCTGAGTCCCGGCATCCCTCCCTCGTTCTCCGGCGCGAGGGGTCGATTTCCGTCGCACAGGCGAGCTCTCGGCGACAGCGAACGACCCCTCACCCGGGGAAGCACCCACGGAATCACATACGAAACGGAAGAGAACACAGCAATGAACAAGCGACACCTCACCTCTGCTCTCGCCCTCGGCGCCGCGGGCGCCCTGCTGCTCGGCGGCTGCGCCAGCGGGAACATGGCCGAAGGCGGCTCGGGCGACGGCGGAGAGAAGGGCACGATCACGCTCGGCTTCCTGCCCTCGTGGACCGACGGTCTCAGCACGGCGTACCTGCTGGAAGACCAGCTCGGCAAGCTCGGCTACAAGGTCGAGATGCAGACCCTCACCGAGGCGGGCCCGCTCTACACCGGTCTCGCCCAGGGCGACGTCGACATCTACCCGTCGGCCTGGCCCGAGCTCACGCACAAGTCGTACATGGACCGCTATGGCGACAAGATCGAGGACCTCGGCGCGTACTACGACAACGCCAAGCTCACGATCGCGGTGCCGAGCTACGTCGACATCGACTCGATCGACCAGCTCAAGGGCAACGCCGTGCGCTTCGACGGCCGCATCTACGGCATCGAACCGGGCGCCGGCCTCACCACCCAAACGCAGGAGACCATGCTTCCCGGCTACGGTCTCGACGGCGAGTTCGAGCTGGTGACCTCCTCGACCGCGGCGATGCTCACCGAGCTCGACAACGCGATCGCGGCGAAGAAGGACATCGCCGTGACGCTGTGGCGTCCGTTCTGGGCCAACGACGCCTACGACGTCAAGGACCTCGAAGACCCGCAGGGCCTCATGGGCGCACCCGAGGCCCTCCACTTCCTCGGCACCTCGGGCTTCGAAGAGAAGTACCCGGATGCCGCTGAGTTGATCAAGGGCATCCAGCTCGACGACGAGCAGTACGGCTCGCTCGAAGACCTCGTGGTCAACGAGTACGGCGAGGGCCGCGAGGCCGAGGCCGTGGACGCCTGGCTCGAGAAGAACCCCTCGGCGTTCTCGACGCAGCGCGACTGACCTCTCGCTCCACGACGCCCCCTTCGCCCTCGAGGTGAAGGGGGCGTCGTCGTGGGGGCTTCGTCGGAGGGGCCCGTTGGCCGCGGGTTCACCCGATCGCGTGAGCCCTCGTGAAACGCGTGATGAAGCCGGGGTGGTCGGCGGGCATCGCCAGCACCGAATCGGGCGTGCGTCCAGCGAGCTGGGGAAAGCCGGAATCGGCGACGAGGTCGTCGTCGAGCACGTCGAGCTCGGCGCTGACGAGCGGCCAGGGTTCGTGCGCGTTCGCGGCCCAGATCGTGCGGCCGAGGTGTCGCTCGTGGAAGCCCCAGCGGGCGGTGAGGAAACGCGACAAGGGGGTGTCGACCGTGTCCGTGCCGAGGGTCGCCCGCACCCGGGTCGCCGGATGCCGTGCCCCGTGGCGCCGAGACCGGAACTCGATGCGCGAGTCCTCGGTGCGCACCCCCGTCCGGGCCCAGCGGTACGGCAGGCCGAACAGGGCGCGCGCGGCGAGGACGGGAGCGAGGTGCTCGGCCTCGAGTGTGCGGAACACGACCCCGCGGCGGCCGTGATCGTCGACGGCGTAGGTGCGGACGTTGATCTCGGTGAAGGTCCCGAGAAGCGGCACCGGCGGCAGCGGGAGGAACCGGAACTCGCTCAGCACGAACGGCACGAGACCCACCCACGCGGAACCGTCGTGCACGTCGGGGCGGGTACCCGGCGGCAGGAGCGGGACGACCTCGGCCGGATCGATGCGCCAGTGCACGAAGACGGCGCGGTTCCAGCGCTGCGCGATGACGGCGCGTCCGGGCAGGTCGGGGGAGTGGCGCTCGGTGGTCACCGGGTCATTCTGGCCCTGCCGCCCCGGCGCGGAGGGACACTGGACAGATGGCCCCGTCATCTGGTGCAGATCCTCGGCTCGTGGCATCCATCCGCGAACTGCTCGCGGCGCGCGACGCTAGCAAGACGATCTGCCCGTCGGAGGCCGCCCGCGCGGTCGGCGGCGACGACTGGCGCGACCTCATGCAGCCCGCACGCGATGCGGCGCGTGAGTTGGTGGGGCTCGGCGAGGTCGAGGTGACGCAGCGGGGTGAGGTCGTCGACGTGACCACGGCGCGGGGTCCGGTGCGGATCCGTCGCGCACGCTGACGGCGTCTGTGCTCCGGGTGGGGCTCGTGCGACGGTCTGGCCCGAGCACGCGGAGACGGGTGCTCTGAGCGTCGTGGAGGAGGGAATCTCCACCGGAATCGGATGCCAGCGGGCGCGGCATCCGATTCTGCGGGGCGATCAGCCTGCGGAGCCGGGCGCTGTCGCCGCCGGGGGCGCGGTCGCTCCGCGCGGGAGTTCGAGGGCGACCTTCTTCTCGAGTACGTCCACGGCCTCGTCGGACAGAAGGATCAGCCCGTCGAGCTCCTCGCGGACGCGCTTGTAGGCGAGCTGGCGTTCGTTGGGCGTGGCGGCCTGGTCGGTGGCGACCGTGAGCAGCTGCTTGGCGGTATCGAGGCGTTTGCGCTCGTCGGGGGTGAAGGCGGCGTCCTTCACGCGGCGCGCGTCGCGCTCGGCCACGTCGAAAGCCACCTCGTAGTCGGTGACGGCGTCGCGGTACTCGCGCAGCTGTGCTGCCGAGAGGGTCTCGCCCTCAGTCGGACGAAGTTTGTCGGCGACCTTCTTGGCGCGCAGGAACGCGGCCGTCAGCGGCTGGCGACCGTCGCTCATCGCGGGGTAGCTGATGAGCTTCGTCGCGTCGAGCTCGTACTCGAGCCAGCGGTGAGTGACGGCGTCCTGCGCCGCGACGACACGCTGCTGTCCGTCGGAGGGCGCCGGGAGAGCGACGCTGCCCGTGGGCGCGGGGGCGGCTGAGCCGCCCTGTGCGCGGATGAGTTCGAGCTGCTCGCGGTGGCGGCGTCGAGCGGTGACTTCGCGGTGTTTCACGCGCGCATTGACGGCTCCCATCGTCATCCCGAACACGGGGAAGGCCAGCCACCAATAGTGGCCGAGGAAGTTCAACAGCTCCGTCACAGCGTCATGCTACGCCCGTCGTCCCAGCGGTTCTCAGGAAGGGGGCGTCGGCGGCCGATCACGTGCGGGAGGCGGCCACACCGGGCCGTTCCGCGGCGCAGGGCCACCGGCATCCGGTGCCTTCTTCTGCGCGCGTCTGGCGCCGCGCTCGTTCCAATTGCGGGCGGCCGCGCGACCCATCGACTCCATCGAGCGGGCGAGGGCGCGCTGGGCCGTCTCAGCCAGATCGGATGCCACGCGGCTCCACGCGTCGTTCCCCTCGGCGTTCGGCTGCTCGCGGTCACCACGGCGGGCGGCGCGCTCGGCGCGGTCGAAAGCGTGAGCCGTGCGGCGCACGGCGTCGCGGTAGGCGAGGAAGTCGGCCGGCTCGAGACGCGTCTGGACCGAGGCGGGACGCAGCCACTGCGCCTTCTCGTGCGCGCGCAGAAAATCGGCGAGCAGGGGAGAGCGGGAGTCGCTCATCTGCGGGTAGTCGATGGCGAGGCCGGGGTCGGTCTCGTACGCCATCCATCGAGCGAGGATCGCGTCGTGTTCGGCCAGCAGACGAGCGACGGGAAGCGGGGCACTGCCCGAGCGGATCGCCGGGAGCATCGCCTTCGCGGCTTTCACACCGGCGCGACGGGCGCGCACCTCGGCCAACGCGGCCCGCAGGTCGCGCTGCGCATCGGTCAGGCGGCCGCGGGCCGCAGAGACAGCATCGGCGGAGGCCCGGGATGCCGCCCGCTCGGCCTGGGCGCGAACGACCTCGGCGTCGGCGACCTTCACGTCGACGCGACCCCGGGTGACGGCGTGGCGCGCGACCTGGAGGTCGAGCACGGCGGCGTCGAGTTCGAGGCGGCGCGCGGCGGTCTTGCCGAGGGGGCGCGTGGACCAGGCGCGGACCGCCCGGTCGGTCGTGGTCGTCGACCCCGAGGCAAGCGCATGACGGCGGGAACGACGCACGCCGAGCCAGCCGACGGTGCCCGCACCGGCCGCCGCGGGGCCGATCCACCACCAGTCGACCAGAAGGGCCATCAGCGGTTCCACAGTGCCCATGCTATGCCGGGCCTCCGACAGCGGGCTGGGCGTCGTGCCGGAATGCGCAGCGCGAGGCCCAGCTCGCCGACGGGTGAGAGTCGTTTCGTATCGCCCGGGATCGCTCCAGGCCCCACCAAAGGCACCTCGCGCGGGGGCGGTACGGCCTCAGCCGAGGATGAGCGAGATCACCGTCGCACCGCCGCCGGTGAGGATCAGCGCGCCGATCACGATCCACGCGGTGATCTTGACGCGCTTCTGACGCTGGTCGCTGAACACGGTCATGTCGTCGTCGTCATCGGTCATCGCGCGTCTCCTCTCGAGGTGCCGGGGCGGGGGCGGGAGGCCTCAGGCCACCGGCTCCGAGACGGTCGGGCCGAAGACGGCGGGCAGCGTCTCGGTCGACAGGCGGCGCAGCTCCGACACGGGGACGGTGAAGACGTCCTGGATCTCCAGGGTCGCCTCGGTGCCCGGCTCGACGTCGGTCACGCCGATGCGCAGCACCGGGTAGCCGCGGCCGTCGCACAGGCCCCGGAACTTCACGTCTTCCTCGCGTGGGACGCTGACCAGCACGCGGCCGGTCGACTCGCTGAACAGGGCTGCGGTGGCATCCACGCCGTCACGTTCCATGAGCTCGGTGAGCCACACGCGTGCGCCGACGCCGAAGCGCATGACGCCCTCGGCGAGGGCCTGCGCGAGGCCGCCCGAAGACAGGTCGTGTGCGCTGGAGACGAGCGACTGGGAGCCCGCTGCCTGCAGCAGTTCGGCGAGCTTGCGCTCCTGTGCCAGATCGACCTTCGGCGGGCGTCCGCCGAGGTGGTCGTGGATCGTGCCGGCCCACTGCGAACCGTCGAGCTCATCGGCGGTGACACCCAGCAGGTAGAGGTTCTCGCCGGCGTCCTGCCAGCCGCTCGGGATGCGCGCGGCGACGTCGTCGATGATGCCGAGGACGCCGACCACGGGGGTCGGGTGGATGGGCTGGTCACCGGTCTGGTTGTAGAACGAGACGTTGCCGCCCGTGACCGGGATGCCGAGCTCGAGGCAGCCGTCGCTCAGACCCTCGACGGCCTGGCTGAACTGCCACATGACCTCGGGGTTCTCGGGGCTGCCGAAGTTGAGGCAGTCGGTGACGGCGGTGGGCACAGCTCCCGTGACGGCGACGTTGCGGTACGCCTCGGCCAGCGCCAGCTTCGCACCGTTGTACGGATCGAGCTGGTTGTAGCGGCCGTTGCAGTCGGTGGCGATCGCGAAGCCGAGGCCGGTCTCTTCGTCGACGCGGATCATGCCGGCGTCGTCGGGGAAGCTCAGCGCCGTGTTGCCCAGCACGTAGTAGTCGTACTGGTTTGTGATCCACGAGGTGTCGGCGAGGTTGGGGCTCGCCACCAAGGTCGTGAACTGGTCGCGAAGGGTCTCGGCATCCGTCGCCCGTGAGAGCTTCGCGGCGGAATCTGCCTGCAGGGCGTCGATCCAGGTGGGGTAGGCGACCGGGCGCTCGTAGACGGGGCCATCGACCGCGACGGTCGAGGGGTCGACGTCGACGATGCGCTCGCCGTACCAGTCGATGACGAGGCGGCCGTCGCCGGTGACCTCGCCGAGAACACTGGTCTCGACGTCCCACTTGCCGACGACGGCGAGGAACGCGTCGAGCTTCTCAGGCGCGACGATCGCCATCATGCGCTCCTGCGACTCCGACATGAGGATCTCTTCGGGAGTCAGCGAGGGGTCGCGCAGCAGCACCTTCGAGAGTTCGACCTTCATGCCGCTGTCGCCGTTGGCGGCCAGCTCGCTCGTCGCGCACGAGATGCCCGCGGCACCGAGGTCTTGAATGGCCTCGACCAGGTCGTCGCGGTAGAGCTCGAGGCAGCACTCGATGAGCACCTTCTCGGCGAACGGGTCGCCCACCTGCACCGCGGGACGCTTGGTGGGTCCGCCGTCGGCAAAGGTGTCGGATGCCAGGATGCTGGCGCCGCCGATGCCGTCGCCGCCGGTGCGGGCACCGAACAGCACGACCTTGTTGCCGACGCCGGTGGCGTTGGCGAGCTTGATGTCTTCGTGGCGCATGACGCCGACCGCGAGGGCGTTGACGAGCGGGTTGCCCTGGTAGACGGCGTCGAACACCGTCTCGCCGCCGATGTTGGGCAGGCCGAGGCAGTTGCCGTAGAACGAGATACCGCTGGTCACGCCGTGCACGACGCGCGGGGTGTCGGGGTGGTCGATGGCGCCGAAGCGCAGCTGGTCCATGACGGCGACGGGGCGCGCGCCCATCGAGATGATGTCGCGGACGATGCCGCCCACGCCGGTGGCCGCACCCTGGAAGGGTTCGATGTAGCTGGGGTGGTTGTGCGACTCGACCTTGAAGGTGACCGCCCAGCCGTCACCCACGTCGACCACGCCGGCGTTCTGGCCCATGCCGACCATGAGGCGCGTCTTCATCTCGTCGCTGACCTTCTGGCCGAACTGACGGAGATAGATCTTGCTCGACTTGTAGGAGCAGTGCTCGCTCCACATGACCGAGTACATCGCCAGCTCACCGCTCGTGGGGCGACGGCCCAGGATCTCGCGGATCTGGGCGTACTCGTCGCTCTTGAGGCCGAGGGCGCCGTACGGCTGCTCTTTCTCGGGCGTGGCGATCGCGTTCTCAACCGTATCGGCGAGGGCGGTACGGGCGGCGGGGTTCGGGGTGGTCACGCGGCTGAGCTCCAAGATCGCAGGGGCCGGACGGGAGTCAGTCTAGTTGGGTCCACCGACATGCCCGGGGTCGACGGCAGCCGGGGGCATAACCTCAGCGATCCGCGGAAAGTCAGCCGGGTTCCCCGCATTCGGGCTGAGGATGTGCGGATCGCCGAGGTGTGGAGGTGGCTCGGGCAAGATAGACGGGGCTGCACCGTCCGCAGTCAGCGGAGGAAAGACCATGCGCATCGTCATCGCCCCCGACAAGTTCAAGGGCACGCTGACTGCGCGTGAGGCGGCGGATGCCATGGCCCTGGCCGTGCGCGAGCGGTGGCCCGGCGCCGAGATCGCGATCGTGCCGATGGCCGACGGCGGAGACGGCACTCTCGACGCCCTGGGCGGGGCGAACGTCTCCGACAAGGTGACCGGACCGCTCGGCGAACCCGTGCGTGCCGCCTGGCGGCTCGACGGCCGAGCCGCCGTGATCGAGTCGGCGGCGGCATCCGGGCTCGTCCTCGCCGGGGGAGCGGAGGCCAACGACTCCTGGGGCGCGACGACACGGGGCGTCGGCGAGCTCATCAGGCTCGCCCTCGACTCGGGGTCGATTCGGATCGTGGTGGGGACCGGCGGTGTCGCCGCGACCGACGGCGGCCGCGGCGCGATCGAGGCGCTGGGCGACCACGTGCCGTTCGCTCCCGGGCAGGTGACGGTGCTCACCGACACGACCACGACGTTCGTCCACGCGGCCAAGGTGTTCGGTCCGCAGAAGGGCGCCGACGCGGCACTCGTCGAGCGCCTGACGGAGCGATTGCGGGCGGATGCCGCGGACTGGGCCGAGCGCTTCGGACTGGACGTTTCGATCGTGCCGAGGTCGGGGGCCGCCGGTGGTCTGTCGGGTGCTCTGCTCGCGGCCGGTGCAGAGGTCGTCGACGGTGCGGCCTACGTCGCGCAGGCGCTCGAGCTGAGCGAAGCGCTCGCCGAGTCGGATCTCGCCCTCACCGGGGAGGGCACGTTCGACGCGACGAGCATCGCAGGCAAGGGGCCGGGGCACGTGCTCTCGGTCGCCGCGCGCCACCGGGTGCCGGCCATCGTCATCGCGGGGGTCGTCGCCGCGGATGCCGCCGGCTCGCGGGTCTTCTCGATGAGCGAGGTCGTCGGCGCCGAGCACGCCCTCACCGACCCTGCCGACGCACTGCGCGTCACGACGACGCAAGCCCTCTGGCAACTCGACCTCTGAGTCGTCGCTGCGGGCCCGCGACCCGGTGGTCCCGGTAGCGGATCGACGCGTCTGCGTCGTAGGCCACTGCCGAAACCGGATGACTCTCGGGCACCGCTCCGATTCTGTCGAGCGAACCCCGCGTCAGCCTCCGGTCTTCGCGATCCGCACCCGGATGTCTTTCATCAGCGGCTGGTCGCTCTGACGGCTGTAGTCGTCCGGGCCGAGCAGCACGTTCAACTCGGGGAAGTACCCGGCGGCGCTGCCGCGCGGGGTGTCGTACTCCAGCGCGCGGAACGCCGTCACACTGCGGACCGAGCCGTCGCGAGAGGTGGCGACGATGTCGACGAGGTCGCCCTCGGCGATGCCGCGCTCCTTCATGTCGCGTCGGTTCATGAACACCAGTTCACGGATGTTGCGGACGCCCCGGTAGCGATCGTCGGCCGAGTAGATGGTGGTGTTCCACTGGTCGTGCGAGCGCATGGTCTGCAGCACCAGCACATCGGCCTCTTCGGGGATGACATTGGGCAGCTCGGCATCCGAGAACTCCGCCTTGCCGGACGGCGTCTGGAAGTCGCGCTCGCGAGCCGGCTGGGGGATTCGGAAGCCGTAGTGCTGGCGCACGAGCTCGTTGAACCCCTCGAACCCGGGCAGGACTTTGGCCATCGTGTCGCGGATGCGGTCGTAGTCGCCGACGTACCACTCCCACGGCGTCGCCGAATCGGGCATGGTCGCTCGCGCGATGCGCGCGATGATCTCGGGCTCACTCAGCAGGTGCGGCGACGCGGGCTTGCGGGACCCGAGCGAGAGCATGACGGAGCTCATGGCGTCTTCGGTCGAGATCGACTGGGGCCCCGTCTCTTGCTCGTCGCGCTCGGTGCGGCCGAGGCACGGGAGGATCAGCGCCTTCTTGCCGTGCGTGAGGTGGCTGCGGTTGAGCTTGGTGCTCACGTGCGCGGTCAACTCGCACCGACTCATGCCCTCGGCGGTGAGCGTGGTGTCGGGAGCGGCGCGGACGAAGTTGCCGCCCATGCCGAGGAAGACCTTGAGGTCGCCGCGGTGCAGAGCCGCCACCGTGTGCACCGTGTCGAGGCCGGGCTCGCGGGGTGAGGTGATGCCGCACACCTCGTCGAGCTTGGCGAGCCAGTCCTCGGTGGGCTTGTGGTTGATGCCGCACGTGCGGTTGCCCTGCACATTGCTGTGGCCGCGCACGGGGGAGGGACCGGTGCCCTTGCGGCCGACGTTGCCGCGCAGCAGGAGGAGGTTGACGATCTCGCGCACGGTGTCGACGCCGTGCTGGTGTTGGCTCACGCCCAGGCACCAGCTGATGACACAGGCCCTCGAGGCGAGGTAGACGTCGGCGGCTGCGCGGATCTCGGCCTCCGTCAGACCGGCCTGCTCGACCAGTTCGTCCCAGCTCGTCGCCTCGACGAGTGCGCGGTAGGCATCGAGCCCGGTCGTGTACTGATCGAGGAACGCCTGGTCGAGGGCGGTGGGGTCGGTCTCGGACGCCTCGAACACGACCTTGGCCATGCCGCGGATCAGCGCGAGGTCGCCGCCCGGGCGCACCTGAAGGTTCATCGTGCTGGTCGGTGTGCTGTGGAACGTCGCCATGTCGACGATCTCGTGCGGAACGATCGTGCGGGTGCCGGCGACCTCGCGCAGCGGATTGACGTGCACGATCTGCGCGCCGCGGTCGATCGCCTCGGCGAGGCTCGTGAGCATGCGCGGGGCGTTCGAGGCGGCGTTCACGCCGAGGATGAACAGTGCGTCAGCGTTCTCCCAGTCCTCGAGGTCGGCGGTGCCCTTGCCCGTGGCGAGGGATGCCGTGAGCCCGCGGCCAGACCCCTCGTGGCACATGTTCGAGCAGTCGGGGAGGTTGTTCGTGCCCAGTTCGCGCGCGAACAGCTGGTAGAGGAAGGACGCCTCGTTGCTCAGGCGGCCGGAGGTGTAGAACGCGGCCTGGTCGGGGGAGTCCAGTGCGGTGATCTCGTGGGCGATCATGCGGAACGCGTCGTTCCACGAGATGGGCACATAGTGGTCGGTCTCGGCGTCGTAGACCATGGGGCCGACGAGGCGACCGGCGTCCTCGAGCTCGAAGTCGCTCCACTGCGACAGCTCGCTCACCGAGTGCTCGGCGAAGAACTCCTTGCCGACGCGCTTATGGGTCATCTCCCACGTGACGTGCTTGATGCCGTTCTCGCAGATGTCGAGAGTGACGCCCTTGTCGTCGGGCCACGCGCACCCGGGGCAGTCGAAGCCGCTCTTGGGGTGGTTCATGGTGAACATGGCCTTGGTGCCGGCGACCGGCTGGCGCTGTTCGAACAGCACCTTGCCGACGGTCAGCGCCGCGCCCCAGCCGGCCGCGGGGTGCTCGTAGGGACCGGTGCTCGACCACTCGCCGTCGATGCGCGGGCCGAGGCCGCCCTGGCGCGGTTCCTCGGTCATCAGTCCGAACGATTCACCCATGTTCACCCTCCGTGGATCTCGGCGCCGAGTCGGTGGCATCTACACACCGAGCGCTGGTCGTCAGCGTACGCTCGCCACCTTCTGGGTGGAGGGGGTTGTGGACGCCGCGGGCTCGGGTACACGGACACGGTCGGCGCGCGTGTAGAGGTTCATACTGTTGCCGCGCACGAAGGCGGCGAGGGTCAGCCCGGCGCGCTCGGCGAGTTCGATCGCGAGAGACGACGGCGCCGAGACGGCGGAGAGCATCGGGATGCCGGCCATGACGGCTTTCTGCACGAGCTCGAAGCTGACGCGGCCCGAGACCTGCAGCACCGTTTCGCGCAACGGGAGCCGATCGTGGAGTACGGCCCAGCCCACGACTTTGTCGACGGCGTTGTGGCGACCGACGTCTTCGCGGGCGACCAGCAGCTCTCCGGTGGTCGCCTCGAACAAGGCCGCACCGTGCAGGCCGCCGGTCTTGTCGAAGGTCTTCTGCTGCTCGCGCAGGCGATCGGGGAACGCGGCGACCTCGTGTGCCGAGACGGACAAGGGGTCGGTGGACACGTCGTACGTCGACACTTTCTCGACCGCCTCGATCGAGGCGGTGCCGCACACCCCGCACGAGCTCGTCGTATAGAAGGAGCGCGCGATGTCGGGGGAAGGCAGGGCCACACCCGGTGCGAGGGTGAGATCGAGGACGTTGTAGGTGTTGCCGTCGGCGCCCCCGGTGCCCGGCCCGCCGCAGTGGATCGCGCGGGCGAAGTCCTCGCCCCGGCTGATCACGCCCTCCGAGACGAGGAAACCGGCCGCGAGCTCGACGTCGTGCCCGGGCGTGCGCATCGTCACCGACAGGGGCGTGCCGGCGACACGGATCTCGAGCGGTTCCTCGACGGCCACGGCATCCGGTCTCTGTCTGTTCACGCCGTCGAGCGTGAGGCGCGTCACGCGACGCGAGGCGGTCAGGCGGCCCATGTCAGGACCGAACCGGAGAGCTGGAGGGGGACATGGGTCGAGCGTACGCCGGGCCTCCGACACCGCGGGGGCTCTTTCGCGACGAATCAACCGGTCGAAGGGATGCCACCCCCCCCGGCTGCCATGAGAGCGTGCACACCCTTGAAATCATGCGGTTTCCGGCTATCCGTATTCACTCGAATACAGAATCGCGGAACTTTTTCAAGTCCGACGTGACGATTCCCCGACCCGGTACGTCTTAGTCATGTAGGCCGAAGCGCCCACCCCGGACACCCGGGTCCAGACATTCGAAAGGCACGGACATGGCTGAGAACGCCCCCACCACCCCCGCTGCGCAGAACGTCCCCCAGTCGGCGTCGCGCGTGAACCGTCCGCTCAACGGCCGCGGCCAGGACACTCCCGTCGAGGGCAAGACCTCGATCGCCGAGGGCGTCGTCGCCAAGGTCGCCGGCATCGCGACCCGTGAGGTCGCCGGTGTGTACGCCCTGGGTGGCGGCGGAGCCCGCGCGCTCGGCGCCATCCGTGACGCGATCAACGCCACCGACCTGACGCAGGGCGTCAAGGTCGAGGTGGGCGAGACGCAGGCCGCCGCCGACATCACGATCGTCGTCGAGTACGGCGCCCCGATCCAGGAGGTCGCCGACCAGGTCCGTACCCGCGTCGCCGGTGCCATCACCCGCCTCGTCGGCCTCGAGGTCGTCGAAGTCAACGTCGACGTGAACGACGTCCACATCCCGGGCGACGACAACAACGACGACGACAGCAACGAAAAGCGCGTCCAGTGAGCGCCTCCACCAAGGGCGCTCTCGCCGGCCTGGTACTGGCCCTCAGCGCTCTGATCTTCGGCTTCTGGGGCTTCATCCTCGTCGCCCTCTTCATGGCGATCGGCGTGGTCGTCGCTCGCATCACGGCGGGTGAACTCGACTTCGGCAACATCGTCAACGCCTTCAAGGGTCGGAGCACATCGTGACCACCGTCACCGCTTCCCCCGGGGTCGGCAACCGTACCGCGGTTGCCGGCCCCGGCCTCCCCGCCGGTCGGGTGACCATCTCGGACCGCGTACTGCAGAAGACGGCCGAGCGGGCCGCCGCCGACATCGTCGGAGTGGATGCCAAGAGCGTCCGCGTCGAGATCGTCTCGGCCCGCGACACCGCGGCGGTGCGCGTGACGACCCCGTTCCCCGTCCCCCGCCTCGACGACACCGAGGCCGTGCGCGCCGCGACTCCGGTGCTGGAGGCCGCGCGCGTCGCCCAGACCGAGCTGCGCTCGCGTCTGGCCCACCTGTTCGGGCGCGAGATCTCGCGCGTCGACCTCACCATCTCGGGTGCCTCCACCCCTCAGCGAAAGCGAGTGCTGTGATGACTGACACCGTGCTCCGCACCGTCGTGCGTCGCGAGACCCACTCGCCCCGCACCACCGCCATGCTCGTCGTGGTCGCGCTGTTGATCGTCGCCCTCGCGTACGCCGCGGTCGAGATCATCCTCAGCCTCTCCGGTGCCCAGCCCCTGCTGGTCGCCCCCGGTGAAGCGCTGAACGCCGTCGTCGCGGCACCGACCGCGCTCATGCCGGTCGCCTTCATCGTCGGCGGGGTCGTTCTCGCCGTCGTGGGCCTGATCGTTCTCGTCCTCGCGCTCAAGCCCGGCCGCCTCTCGCGCCACGAGATGTCATGGGGAGAACGTGCCGTCGTCGTCGACAACGGCGTCGTGGCATCCGCCCTCGCCCAGCACCTCAGCAACGAGTCGGGCATCGCCCGGGAGGACATCGTCGTGGGCGTCGCCCACCGCTCCGTCGACGTGACGGTTCGTCCCCCGGTCGGCATCCCGGTCGACGAGGCGCAACTGCAGCGCATCGTCGACGAAGAAGTCACCTCGTACAAGCTCTCGCCCGCCGTGCGCACGCACCTGCGCGTGCACCGACCCGACACCGAGGAGTCCCGATGAACGCGACGCGACGCGGTCTGAACCGCTTCCTTCTCTTCCTGGTCGCCGTCGTGCTGCTGGGCCTGGCCGCTCTCGCCCTCGCCGTCGGGCTGCTCCCGGGCGGCACGGGCACCTGGACCTCGGTCATGGGCGGATTCCAGGGCTGGCTCGAGTCGCTGGGCCGTGAGTCCGCGGGCTGGGGCGCCGTCGCCGCGATCGTGGTGCTGGTGATCCTGCTCGTCCTGATCGCTTCGGCCGCCGTGCGCGGTCGCCGCCACGCACCGTTGCAGTCCACCGGCAGCGCGAGCGACGAGGGACGCATCACGGTCACCGATGGGTTCGCCTCCGAAGCGCTGAAGAACGCGCTGGGCGAACGCGACGAGATCCTCTCGTCCCGCATCACCGCTGGCGAGGTCGGCAAGCAGTCCGTTCTGCACGTGGCCGTGACGCCGCGCCAGAACACCTCGCCGCGCGAGGTCGCCGAGCACGTCGACACGTTGGTCACGAACCTGGCCGCGATCACGGGCCAGAATCTGCGCGCCTACATCTCCATCCACTCGGGCCTTCGCGCTCGGCTCGCACGCGACAACACTCGCGTTCATTGACACCCCACGAGGAGCCGTCATGACCACCATCGATGCGACCATCGACCCGCCCGACCTGGATGCTGCGGCGACCCTGGCGGCGACCGCCGCAGGCGCGGTTCCGGGGGTTCACTCGCTCGGCAGCCTGGTCGGACGAGCTTCGGATGCCGTTCGTGAGCGGGTCGGTCTCGCCAGCGCCGCTCCGGGGGTGAAGATCGACACCGGTCGTGGCGACTCGGTCACCGCGACCATCTCGCTCGTCATCGACTACCCGCACAAACTGCGAGACGTCGCAGGTGCCGTGCGCACCGCGGTGAAGTCGGCCCTTGAGCCGCTCGGTCGCGGCACCATCGCCGTCGACGTCGTCGTGACCGGGGTCTTCGGGCCGTTCGATCGCGACGTCGTCGAGGAAGCGGAAGAGCGGGCGGATGCCGTCGCCGCCCGCACTTCGGAAGCAGTCGATGACGCGAAGGCCAGGGCGAAGGATGTCGCGGGTCGCGCGTCGGCGGCCGTCGACGCCGCACGCGAGAAATCGAAGGACCTCGCAGCCAGTGCCTCCGAGACCATCGACGCCGCCGTATCGCAGACGAAGGACGTCGCCGCGGGAGCCGCGGCCGCCGTGGGCGAGACGGCCCGCCAAGCGCGCGAGCGCGTCGTCGCGGCCGACGCGGAGTCCGACGTCGTCGCCGCGGATCGCGTGACCGAGGGCCTCGAGCCCGAGCGTCCCGGCGCATCCGTCGGAGATCGCACGGACGTGAGCGACGTCGTCGCCGAGGCTCTCGAAGACGCCGCGATCGACATCGCGGTCGCCGCTGACGAGGTGCGTGCCGGCGAGCAGACCCCGGCGACGGACAGCGTGCGGTCGGTCGCCGACGGCGAGCGTCCTCGCTCCTGACCCCGGCCGGAGAGCCACGGGCCCCGCTTCGGCGGGGCCTTCGGCGCGTATACGGCGGACCGAGCGCGGGGTCAGCGGGCGTCGAGCGCGCGCAGGTAGCGCTGCGTCATCCAGGACTGCACCCGCCGACCGACCGGAGCGCCGAGGCGCGTGAACCAGCGCCCCGGTGACGAGAACGCGGCGATGGCGAAAACCACCTCGCCGGAGGGCATGAGCGTGAGGGTGAAGCGTTCCTCACCCCGTTCGGGATGTCCCGGCAGCGTGCCGTAGGCGAAGCCCGCCGTGGTTTCGGTCCGCTCGGCCCAGACCACCAGGCACGGAATGCGCACGCTCAGGATGCCGAGCCCCAGGCGCATCGTCACGTGCGAGCCCAGCCGCATCGGCGTCTCGGACACCTCGACCCGGGCCCCCGCCCGTCGCTGCGCTTCGCCGGCGAGCAGGGCGTCGGCGGCCGCTGCGAAGTCGTCCGGGCCCCTGCCGATCACGCGCCGCGCGCGAACGTGGTGGTAGCCCGGCGGCATGTCGCCCGCGGTCGCGCCGACCTCGTCGTACGTCACCTCGTCCATGGGGCCACGGTATCCGGGTGGGATCCCTCGCCGGCTGGGGTTGCAGAGCCCGCCGGTGTCGGAGGGGGCTGAGAGGATGGCCGCATGATCGAGTTCCGCGAGGCGCGCCCGTCCGACATCGACGCGATGGTCGAGGTGCAGAACGCGATCTACCGCGCTGGCTTGCGGTCGGGGGAGTCCGACGCGGCGTTGGTCGAGGAGCGGTACTTCGACGCCGAGCACTCGATCGCCTGCACCGTGGCCGACCGCGACGGGGCGGTGGTCGGCTTCCAGTCCCTGAAGCGCGCCTGGCCCGGCAACCCCTACGGGGTCGAGCAGGGATGGGGCATCATCGGCACCCACATCGACCCCGAGGTGGGGCGCAGCGGAATCGGCCGAAGTCTCTTCGCCCGTTCGCGCGCCGCCGCCGAAGCCGCGGGTCTTCGCCACATCGACGCGACCATCGGTGCCGACAACGCACCCGCGCTGGCGTACTACGCCGCGATGGGATTCGTGCCCTACCGCGACGGCGACGAAGCGATCCCCCACCGCTTCGACCTCTGACCCGCGCCTACGCTGAGGGCATGCTTTTCTCCCTCTGCGGGTCGGCCGCGTGATCGACGTCGCCGAGCACCTCGTCGCGGTTCTCGAGCAGGTCGTTCCGCTCGCGCCCGAAGCGCGGGCGGTGGCCGCTGCCCGCGGCAGAGTGCTGCGGCATCCCGTGTTCGCGAACGTCGACGTGCCCGGCTTCGACAGCTCGGCGATGGACGGATTCGCCGTGCGCGACCTCACCGTGTCCGCCACTCTGCGCGTGGTCGCCGATCTGCCCGCGGGCACCGAGCTGGATCCGCGATTGGATGCCGGCGAGGCCGCGCGCATCATGACGGGAGCGCCCGTACCGACCGACGCCACGGCGGTCGTTCCGTTCGAGGACACCGCGCGCGGGCTCGCCGGGGGGCTGGACGCGGTCACGGTGCTCGCCGCTCCGCGCGAGCCCGGGGCGCACATCCGTCGCCGCGGCTCGGACGTGCGGGCGGGGGAACTGGTCGTCTCCGAGGGGGTGCGCCTGAACGCCGCCCGGCTCGGCGCGATCGCTGCCGCGGGAGTGGGGACGGTCTCGGTCTCGCGTGCGCCGAAGATCGCGATCGTGTCGACGGGCTCGGAGTTGCGACCCGCGGGCGACCCGCTCCGCCGCGGTCAGATCCCCGAGTCGAACAGCGTGCTGCTGGCAGGCCTCGCCGAGGAATCGGGTGCCGAGATCGTCCTGCGCACGAGCGTCGGTGACGAGGGCGACGGGCCGCGTCAGGCCATCGCCGCCGCCGAGGCGGCCGGAGCCGACATCGTGGTGTTCTCGGGGGGAGTGAGCGCCGGCGCGTACGAGGTCGTGAAGAACACCCTCGGCGACCTCATGCGCTTCGACCGCGTGCGCATGCAGCCGGGAAAGCCCCAGGGCTTCGGACGCACCCCCTCGGGCACGCTGCTGTTCGGTCTGCCCGGCAATCCCGTGAGCGCCGCGGTGTCGTTCGAGCTGTTCGTGCGCCCGGCACTGCGCGCCCTCGAGGGCGACGCCGATCTCGGTCGTGAGACGCTGCGTGTCGCGCTCGCCGAGGGCGCCGGGCGCGGCCGGGCCGTGTGCAGTACGTGCCGGTGCGCCTCGACCGCTCCGACGCCGCGCGATGGACGGCCATGCCGACCGCGCACGGAACGCGCGGCCTCGGTGATGCCGACGGGCTCGCGGTCATCCCGCCGAGCGAGCGCGACCTCGTCGCGGGCGAGCTGGTCACGGTCACGCGATGGTGAGCGTCGACGCCATCCTCTTGGCCGGGGGACGGGCTTCACGACTGGACGGGGCGACGAAGCCGATGCTGCGCGTGGGCGGGCGGACGTTGCTGCATACGGCGGTGGACGCGGTCCGAGCGGCCGGTGCTCGACGCGTCGTCGTCGTCGCCCCGGTTCTCGACGATGCGCTCGAGGTGACCTGGACGCGAGAAGATCCGCCGTTCGGCGGCCCCGTCGCCGCGATCGTCGCCGCTCTCGGTGACGTGGATGCCGAGGAGGTCTTCGTCCTCGCCTGCGATCTTCCGACGGCCGGTCCGGCGGTGGCGCTTCTCTCCGGTCCGGTCCCCGACAATGCGGACGGCTCGTTTCTCGACGACGGTCGGCACCAGTGGCTCATCGGCCGGTACCGGACGGCCGCGCTGCGGGCGGCGGCATCCGGTGTCTCGGAGGGCGGGCGCGACGCGTCCATGCGGGCGCTCCTGGGCGGGCTGAGGGTGGAGTCGGTGCGGGCCGACCCCGCGCTGACGCGCGACATCGACACCTGGGAAGACCTGCGGAAGGTCGCACCGGACGGGTTCTCGTCGACCTGACGGCCGCCGTCGTCAGCGGCCGCCGTGTGCGAAGGCGGCGTCGATGAGCGTCGACGCGGCCGCGCGCGCGGCACCGGCGGCCTCGGATGTTCCAGCGATCGCGGCGGTGGTCTGGGCGCCCTCGGCGAGGATGGCGAGCTGGGGTGCGAGGAAGGCCGGAGCGCCCGCCGCCTCGACCAATTGCCCGACATAGCGCTGAAAATCGGCCTTGTGCGCGCGCACCGCGCGGGCGACGCCCGGGTTGGCGGCTCCCAGTTCGCCGAAGGCGTTGATGAAGCCGCAGCCTCGGAAGTCCGCCTCGTCGAACCAATGCGCGAGGTAGTCGTAGACGGCCAGCAGCCGTTCGCGGGGGTCGTCGATGCGCTCGACGGCGTCGGTCACCCCGTCGGTCCACATGCCGTGGCGTTTGTCGAGGACCGCGACGATCAGGTCGTCTTTGGCGGGGAACTCCTTGTAAAGGGCTCGGAGGGAAACCCCGGCGGTGTCTCGAACGCTATCCATCCCCACCTGGCCGATGCCGCGTGTGTAGTACAGGGCGTCGGCGGCATCGACGATGCGGTCGCGGGTCTCGGTCATGTGTGCAGTCTACTTGACATGAGAACGGTCGTTCTCTACGGTCGGAGCAGAGAGTGAGAACGATCGTTCTCGCACACCCGCTTCGCAGAACCGTCGTCAAGAAGGAGCCCCGACCATGTCCGGAAACCCGCACGAGATCGCCCTCGAACCCGCCGCACAGCAGTTCGTGGATGCCACCAGCGAACCGCCCTTCCTGTACCAGCTGCCGCCGGCCGAGGGACGCGCCGCCGTCGACGGCGTTCAGGACGACCCCATCTTCAAGCCCGAGATCGACGAGGAGTGGATCGAGGTGCCGGGTGGCCCGAGCGGCTCGGTGAAAGTCCGCATCGTCCGCCCGAAGGGCGCGATCGGAGTGCTGCCCGTCGTGATCTACATCCACGGCGCGGGCTGGGTCTTCGGCGACGCGCACACGCACGATCGTCTCGTGCGCGACCTCGCGGTGGGAACCGGAGCCGCAGTCGTCTTCCCCGAATACGACCGCTCGCCCGAGGTGCGGTACCCCCACGCGATCGAGCAGGTGTGGGCGACCGCCCAGTGGATCGTCGCCGAAGGGGAGTCGAAGGGCCTCGACGCGGCGCGCATCGCCGTCGCGGGCGACTCGGTGGGCGGCAACATGTCCGCGGCGCTCACCCTGCTCGCGAAGGAGCGCGGCGGCGTCGACCTCGCCGCGCAGGTGCTGTTCTACCCGGTGACCGACGCGGCCTTCGACACCGAGTCGTACCACCGCTTCGCGGAGGGCTACTTCCTCTCGCGCGACGGCATGAAGTGGTTCTGGGATCAGTACACGACCAGCGAAGACGACCGCGCCCAGATCACGGCGTCGCCGCTGCGTGCCACGCTCGATCAGCTCGCGGGACTTCCGCAGGCGCTCGTCATCACGGCCGAGGCCGACGTGCTCCGCGACGAGGGCGAGGCTTATGCCGCCAAGCTCCGTCAGGCGGGCGTGCCCACCACCGCCGTCCGTTACCAGGGCATCGTGCACGACTTCGTGATGGTCAACGCGCTGCACGACACGTATGCGGCGCAGGCGGCGATCGCTCAGGCCGTCGCCTTCCTGTCGAAGGCGCTCGCGGCGTAACGCCGACCGGCCCGGGCTGCGCTGTCGAGCGTGGCCCGGGCCCCGACCGGTCGTCGTCACCCCCGACGGCATGCCGTCGGCCACCCGCTGGTGCACTGCCGGGGACGAGAAACGCGCACCACGGCGCCCCTGTCGGGCTATTCGAACACCACCGTCCACGACACCGCCCGCGGCCACAGCGCGTGGCGCGGCAGCACATCGGGGCCGCACGCCCGCGAGCCGAGACCGTGCTGGGCGGCGTCGAGGTACAACCAGAGCCCCCTCGACGGCGGCAGTTCGTGCGCGTGCGCGACGCCGGTGCGCTCCTGGGCGGTGTGGCGGTCGAGCTGGAACCCGGGCAGGCCGGTCGAACCCGACGCGACCGCGCGCAGGCGCAGGGGACCGAGATCGAGCGCGCGCAGGCCGGGGCGGTGCCCGGTCTCCTGCGGGCGGCCGTACGCGACGCCGAGCTCGTCGACGGCGGCCTCGAAGCGGCCGACGTACGCGGCCTCGGCGCTATCGCTGTACGACTCCGTCGGTCCCGTGCCGAACCAGCGCACCCGCTCGTCGGCGAGGGCGCCCGGCAGGCCGATGCGTGCGCCGACGCGCGGCCAGGTGCAGTCCCACGGGCCGAACGGGCGGATGTCGGTGTGCAGCCGCAGCCCGTCGCCGTCGAGGCGCCACGCGAACGTCGTCTCGATGCCTTGCGCGCTATGCGCGGCCATCGACCGCACGCGCTGCACGAGACCCTGATCAGTGCGCTCGACCGACAACACGCGATGCTGCAGACGGTCGAGGCCGCGTTCGAGCCACCGCACCGACGACGCCGGGGTGCTCTCATCGCCGCGACCGTCGGTGAGCGCCGGGTCGGCGGTCTCGTACGAGCCCTGACCGTCGAGCTGGTCGTTCTCGGTGGGGGCGCGCCACAGTTCGGGGAGTGGCCCCGACACCTCCAGGTCGCGCCAGCGCACGAGGCCGCCGCGGCGGTCGAAGACCGCGTCGCCGAGCGCGTCGCCGCGCCAGCCGCCGGTCGACGCCTGTGCCAGGCGCAGGGGAGCGGCAAGCATCTGCGCCTGCGCGCGCGAGACGACGTGCCCCGCCGGGGCCCATGCGCATTCCTCGCGCAGCGCGACCTCGAGGGTCATCCAGCGCTCTGTCGTGGCATCTGGAATCTCGGGCACTTCGATGATGCTCTCGGCGCCGGGGGCCAGCGTCGGCAGGTCGAGGGAGCCCGAGGCGACCCGGATGCCGTCGTCCTCGACGCGCCACCGCAACTCGAGGTGCCCGGTGCCGAGCGTGTGCTGCCGGTTCCGTACGCGCCAGGAGCGCTCGCCGAGGTGCTCGAGCGTGACCGGGGCCCACACCGCGGCGAGCTCGCCGAGGCCGGGAGAGGGCGTGCCGTCCGAGAGCACGAGGCCGTCCATCAGGTAGACGCCGTCGTGCACGGGCTCGCCGAAGTCCCCGCCGTAGGCGAAGAACTCGACGCCGTCGGCGGTGCGGGTGCGGATGCCGTGGTCGCGCCACTCCCACACGAACCCGCCGTGCAGGCGCGGGTACAGCTCCACGAGCGACTCGTAGTCGGCGAGCGAACCGGGGCCGTTGCCCATGGCGTGCGCGAACTCACACAGCACGAAGGGCTTCGCCCGCTGGCGGGCGCCCTCGGCGGGGCCGATCTCATGCACGGGCATGGTCTGCTCTCCGCAGACCGAGGCGATCTCCTCCAGAGTCGGATACATGCGCGAGTACACGTCGGTGTAGGCCCCGCCGTAGTCGCCCTCGTAGTGGATGGGGCGCGAGTCGTCGCGCTCGCGGATCCACCCGGCCATCTCGGCGAGGTTGCGCCCGGTGCCCGATTCGTTGCCGAGCGACCACATCACGACGCTCGCGTGGTTCTTGTCGCGCTCGACGGTGCGGCGCACGCGGTCGAGGCACGCCGCGCGCCAGGCGGGGTCGTCGGCGGGGTTGCCCGTCCACTCGACGTCCCAGAAGCCATGGGTCTCGAGGTCGCACTCCAACACGACCCAGAAGCCCAGCTCGTCGGCCAGCTCCAGCACGCGCGGGTGCGGCGGCTGGTGCGCGGTGCGGATCGCGGTGATGTTGTGCCGGCGCATGAGCGCGAGCTCGCCGCGCACGTAGTCCTCGTCGAACACGCGGCCGCGATCGGGGTCGGTCTCATGACGGTTCACGCCGCGGAAGATCAGCGGGCGACCGTCGGCGAGCAGCCGGTCGCCGACGATCTCGACGCGGCGGAAGCCGACGCGCAGGCGCACCGTCTCGGCATCCGTCGACACCTCGACGTCGTACAGGCGGGGGGTCTCGGCCGTCCACGCGTCGACCGCGGGGATCGGGAGGGGGGCCACCGCGTCCTCCGAGGCCCACGTCTCATCGACGCCGAGCTCGGGCACCCGCACGCTCACGGGCCAGCCGCCGCGGGGGCGCACGTCGAGGATGCCGGCGCCGGTGGCGGGGTCGCGGTCACCGCGCACGAAGACGTCGTCGAGGCCGTTCGCGGGCCGGCCCTGGAGCGAGACGCTGCGGAAGATACCGGGGAGCCACCACTGGTCCTGGTCTTCGAGGTAGCTGGCGGCCGACCACTGGTGCACGCGGACGGCGAGCACGTTCTCGCCGTCGACGAGATGGTCGGTCACGTCGAACTCGGTCATGAGCCGGCTGCCGGTGAACCAGCCGATCTCGGTGCCGTTCACCCATACGGTCGCGAGTGACTCGACGCCCTCGAAGCGCAGCAAGGTGCGGCCGCCGGGGCAGAACGAGGGATGCCACTCGAAAGTGCGGCGGTGATCGCCCGTGGGGTTCGCGTCGGGCACGTGCGGGGGATCGAGCGGGAACGGGTACCGGATGTTCGTGTACGTCGGGTGGCCGTGACCGTGCAGACCCCAGTGCGAGGGCACGGGAAGGCGATCCCACGCCGCGACGTCGGCGTCGACGGCCGCGAACGGGGGCGTACCGTCGAGGTCGTCGCCCGGGTCGGCGTCGTGCAGCAGGAAGGCCCAGTCGCCGTCGAGGCTCTGGACCGGGGCGTCGGATCGCAGCCAGGCGCGCGGGGGCAGGCGGCTGTCGGATCCGGGGGCGGTGTCGCCGAGGTGGGTCATCGGTTTTCTCGGAGGGCGTCGGGGTCGGCCACGACGGTGACGTCGGGATGCCGTTGCAGGAACGAGGCGGGGTTGTCGGCGGTGACGGGGCCGGTGAGGGCGGATCGCAGGGCGGCGGCCTTCGCAGAGCCCGCGGCCACGAGCACGATACGCCGCGCCGAGAGGATCGTCGCGACGCCCTGGGTGAGAGCGTGCGTCGGCACCTGGGTGAGGTCGCCGTCGAAGTGCTCGGCGTTGGCGCGACGCGTGCTCTCGTCGAGCTCGACCACGCGCGTACGGGTCTCGGCATCCGAACCCGGCTCGTTGAAGCCGATGTGGCCGTTGCGGCCGATGCCCACGACCTGCACGTCGACGCCGCCGGCCTCGGCGATCGCGCGCTCGTAGGCAGCGCCTTCGGCGTCGGTCGAGCCGCGGGGCACCCGCACGTTCTCGGCCGGGATGCCGAGCGGCTCGGCGATCACGGACCGCACGTACGCGGCGTACGAGCGGGGGTCGTCGGTGCTCAGCCCCACGTACTCGTCGAGGGCGAACAGGCGCAACCCCTCGGTGCGGAGCCCCTCGGCGCGGCGACGGACGAGCGCGGCGTAGAGCGCGAGCGGCGACGACCCGGTGGCCACGCCGAGCACACCGTCGGAGGCGATGGTCGCCACGACGTCCGCCGCGACCTCGCCGATCTCGTCGGCCGCGCACGTGACGACGCGCGTGGACGGGGAGACGGGGACCAGGTCGGGACGAAGGGTCACGCTCACTTGATCGCGCCCTTGGCGATGTCGCCGATGAACTGGCGGGCACCGATGAGGAACACGATGAGCAGTGGCAGCACCGCGAGCAGGGCTCCCGCCATGACCATGCCGTAGTCCTGGCCGAACGCGGTGTTCAGCTGGGCCATCGCGACCTGCAGCGTCACCTGGTTGGGGTTGGTCAGCACGACGAGCGGCCACAGGTAATCGTTCCACGCGGCGATGAACGTGAAGATGCCGAGGAAGCCCAGGCCCGGGCGGATCAGCGGCAGGCACACGGTGAACCACTGACGGAAGAAGCCCGCGCCGTCGAGCACCGAGGCATCCATCAGCTCGTCGGGGATCGACGACACCATGTACTGGCGCAGCCAGAAGATGCCGAACGCGTTGGCGGCCGCGGGCACGATCAGCGCCTGCAGCTGACCGACCCAGCCGAGGTTGGTCATGGTGATGAACTGCGGGATGACGGCGAGCTGCATCGGCAGCATGAACGTCACGAGCGTGATCGTGAACAGCGTGCGGCGCAGCGGAAACTCGAACTTGGCGAACGCGAAGGCGGCGAGCGAGTCGAACACCAGCACGAGGAACGTCACGCTGCATGCCACGATCACCGTGTTCAGGAGCGAGCCCGCGAAGTCGATCCGGGTGAACACCGCCCCGATGTTGTCGAACAGGCGGGGCCCGGGGACGAACGTCGGCGGCGTGGTGTAGATGTCGCTCGTGGAGTTGCTGGCCATGACCACGAGCCAGTACAGCGGGAAGAGCGAGATGAACGCGCCGGCGCTGAGCACGCCGTAGAGGAGCACACGGCTCGGGGTCACCTTGCGACGACGGCGAAGCGGCACGCCGGCGGTCGTGATGTGCTCGGTGATCGTCGCGGGCGGAGGCGTGGTGACGGTCATGCGCGGGCCTTGTCTTCCTTCTTGCCGGCGGTGAAGCGCCAGCTGATGATGGTGAAGATCACGACGATGAGGAACACGCCCCACGCGATCGCGGCGCCATACCCGAAGCGGTTGTAGCTGAAGGCCTGCTGGTAGAAGTACAGGACCATCGTCAGACCGCCCTGGCCCGCACCGCCGCTGTTCGGGTTGGTGGTGCTCGAGCTGGCCGTCAGCACCTGGGCCTCGGTGAAGCTCTGCATGCCGGTCACGGTCGAGACGACGAGCACGAAGATGATCGTCGGGCGCAGAAGCGGCAGCGTGATCGAGAAGAAGCTGCGGATGGGGCCGGCGCCGTCGAGCTTGGCGGCCTCGTAGACCTCTCCCCCGATGGACTGCATGCCGGCGAGGAAGATGATCGCGTTGTACCCGGTCCACTGATACGTGATGAGGATCGAGATCGTCAACTGGATGCCGAAGGGCGTCGACAGCCATTGCACCCCGGGAAGCCCGAGGGCGTGCAGGAAGGAGTTGGCGAGGCCGAAGTTCTCGCCGAAGATCGAGCCGAACAGCACCGCCATCGCCACGACCGAGGTGATGTTCGGCACGAAGTAGGCGATGCGGAAGGCCGTGCTGAAGCGCACGGCGTTGTTCAGCATGGCGGCGACGGCGACCGCGATGATGAGCATCGGGAACGTCGACAGGACGAAGATGACGAAGGTGTTGCGCACCGACAGCCAGAACGTGGGGTCGGTGAAAAGGCGGGTGTAGTTGTCGATGCCCGTCCACTTCGCAGCCCCCAGCCCGTTCCAGTCCTGGAACGACAGGACGAGCGAGTAGGCGGTGGGGAAGAGGCCGAAGCCCAGGAAGAGCAGGAAGAAGGGGGCGATGGCCACGTACATCGGCCAGTGCCGGATCAGGCCCCGGCCTCGGGGGCGCGCGCTGGGGCGCACCCCCGAGGCCGTCATGACGCGCGTGGCGGATGTCACTTAGAGCGCTCCCAGACCTGCTGGGCGGCGGTCAGAGCGTCGTTCCAGGCCTGCTTCGGGTCCTTGCCCTGCGACTGCACGTTCGTCAGCTCGGTGATGAAGGGGGCCTGCAGCTCGTTGTCGATCGGGCTGGTGTAGCTGATCGGCATGTTCTCGGAGGCCGTCTTGAAGACGTCGGTGGTCACCTGGTCGCCGAAGAACGGGTCGGGCTGCTGCAGGGCAGGCTGGCTCAGTGCCGCGGTCGAGGACGGGAAGTTGCCCACTTCGGTGTACGTGGTGGCCTGGTTCTCGGCGTCGAGGAGGTAGTCGATGATCTTGATCGCTTCGTCCTTGTTGCCGGTGGCGGCGGGAATGGTCAGGAACGAGCCGCCGATGTTGGCCGGGCCGCCCGGCATCGCGGTGACATTCCACTTGCCCGAGGTGTCGGGGGCGTTGCTCTTCATGTCGCCCTGGTACCAGGCGGCGCCGAGCAGGGTCGGGAGCGAGCCGTTGTTGACCGCGGCGGCCCAGTCGGGGCTGCCGTCCTGGATGCCGGCGACCAGGCCGAGCTCGTTCGCCTCGATCGCGGTGTCCCAGGCCTTCTTGACCTGGGCACTGTCGCCGAGGAACTCGCCGTCCTGCGAGACCATCTTCGTCTCGCCCTGACCCATGACCTTCGTGAACACGTCTTCCATCGAGACCTCGAGGTACGCGCCGGTGGCGGCCTTGAGCTTCTTACCGAAGGCGAAGTAGTCGTCCCAGGTCTTGGTGGCGGCGGCGACGGCGGCCGGGTCGGTGGGAAGGCCCGCCGCGGCAAGCACGTCGGTGCGGTAGTACAACGCGGTGGGACCGATGTCGGTGGGCAGGCCGATGAGCTTGCCGTCGGGAGTCGTGGCCTCGGCGAGCTTCCAAGCGGGGAAGTCGGCGAGCTTGTCGTCGATACCGAGCGTCTTGAGATCGGTGAAGAGGTCGGCCTGCTGCAGGAAGTAGGGCATGTCCTCGCCCTTGATCCCGGTGATCGAGGGGATGCCGCTGCGGCCGGTGAACACGGTCACGAGCTTCTGCTTCACGTCGTCGCCGATGGTCGTGACCTCGAGCTTGGCGTCGGGGAACTGGGCCTTGGCCGAGTCGACGACGCTCTCGCCGAGGCCGCCGGGCCAGGTCCAGAGGGTCATCGGGCCGTCGGACGAGCCGCCGGCGCCGCCAGAGCAGGCCGAGAGGGACACGGCGGCGACGGCGGCGACGGCGACGGCGCCGAGCGCGCGTCGGTGGCGCGGGGTGAGGGTCATCATGGGTGGGTCACTCCTTGATTCGGGTGCGGTGTGAGGGCGGGGCGTCGAAGGGCGATGCGCCGTCGTGCAGCGCGGCGCGAAGGAAGGCGAAGCGCGCCGGGTCGGCGGCCGCCGGGTGAGCGTCGAGCCAGGGGAGCAGCTCGTCGAGTCGGGGAGCAGCGGCCGCGCCGCCCGGGCGCGACACGGTGATGGCGGCGACGAGCGTGGCGAACTCCACGCGCTCGCGCAGTGACCAGGCCGTGAGCTCGGCGGCGGCGAGGGCCCCACCGAAGACGTCGCCGGCGCCCGTGGCATCGACGAAGTCGATGGCGACGGCGTCGATCTCGACCTCGTCGCCCGCCGCCGCGTCGACGGCGATGGCACCGTGGCCGCCGCGGGTGACGACGGCGAGGGGGACGCGCTCGGCGAGGGCGCGGGCGGCCGTGCGGGCGTCGTGGGCGCGGGTGTAGGCGCGGGCCTCGGCCTCGTTCGGGAGGAACGCGTGGCAGCCGTCGAGCACGTCGAGGGCCGTGGCATCCCACCGCTCGTCGGCATCCCAGCCGATGTCGGCGAACACTTTGGTGCCGGCCGTAGCGCGCTCACGTACCCACTCCGATACCGAGTCGTCGATGTGCAGGGCTGCCACGGGAGTGACGGGGGCATCCTGCAGGAGGGATGCCAGGGGGGCGGCGGGACGACCGCCCGTGACCAGAGCGCGGTCGCCGTCGTAGTTCATCGCGGCGGTGACGGGCAGGTTCCAATCGGTGCGCGCGCGGACGCCGTCGATGATGCCCTCGTCGGCCAGACGGTCGCGCACGAGTCGAGACATCGGGTCGGCGCCGGCGTCGGCGCAGAGCATGGTGTCGACGCCGAGACGGGCGGCGGCGATCGCGTAGTTCGCGATGCCACCGGGACCCCAGCCGAAAGCCGGTGTCCAGTGCTCCTCACCGAGGCGCGGGGCTGAGGCGAGGTCGGCGAAGACCAGATCGAGAAAGAGCTGCCCCGCCGTCAGAAGGCGAGGGGTGGGACCGGATGCAACTGTCATCGGCCCCTCCTCTCTTCGGTGACGACCGGGGGCGTTGCACCGTTTATAGCACCGAGCAATCATGAACGCGCAAATTTTTGCGTGTAAACATTTTGTTACTGAGCGATTTTGAGCGCTATGGTGATCGAACCATGAAAGACGTCAGAGATCGCGAGATCCTCCAGCACCTTCGTTCCGCCCGAGCGGCCACGGTCGCGGAGCTCGCCGAGGCCACCGGCTCGAGCATCGCCACGATCCGCCGCGATCTGCAGCGCCTCGACGACGCGGGGCTCCTCCGGCGCACCCACGGCGGTGCGGTGATGAGCGAGGGCGACGCCCCGTTCGCGACCGTCGAGCCCGTCAACCGCGAGGGCAAAGAGCGCATCGCGCGGGCTGCGGCCGCGACCATCCGTGACGGTCAGGCCGTCATCCTCGACGTCGGAACGACGACGCTGCAGCTCGCCCGTCTCTTGCGCGGCCGCGCGGTCACCGTCATCACGAACAACCTGGCGATCTACGACGTGCTGCGCGACGAACGCGAAACGCACCTCGTGATGCTCCCGGGCGATTACGATCCGGTCTACCGCAGCGTCGCCGGCCACCTCACGACCGAGTCGCTGCGTCTGATCCGTGCCGACCACGCGTTCCTCGGCGTCAGCGGTATGTCTCCCGAGGGCGACCTGCGCGACACCACGCTCGCCCAGGTCCCGATCAAGCAGGCCATGCTCGCCGCGTGCGACGCGGCGACCGTCCTCGCCGACCACAGCAAGTTCCCCGGCAGCGGCGCCGGGCGTATCGCCCTGCCCCTCGCCCTGCGGCGGCTCATCACCGATGCGCCGCTCGAGGGCCCGATCGTCGAGTCCCTGGGCCGACGGAATGTCGAGATTGTGACCGCATGAAGCTTGCCATGATCGGTGGCGGAGGATTCCGCACCCCTCTGGTCTACCGCGCCCTCCTCCTGGACCGCGACCCCGGACGCGTCGACGAGGTCGCCCTCATCGACACCGACGGCACCCGGCTGCGCACGATGGCCCGCATCCTCGAAGATCAGGCCCGCGACTTCTCCGACGCACCGCACGTGAGCGTGCACACGGATGCCGAGGAGGGCCTGCGCGGCGCCGACTTCGTGTTCTCGGCCATCCGCGTCGGCGGCATGGAAGGTCGGGCGGCCGATGAGCGCATCGGCCTCTCGCACGGGGTCATCGGTCAGGAGACCGTCGGCTTCGGCGGCATCTCTTACGCGCTGCGCACGCTGCCGGTGGCCATGCGGCTCGCCGAGCTCATCCAGCGGGTCGCCCCCGATGCGTGGGTCATCAACTTCACCAACCCCGCCGGCGTCGTCACCGAGGCCATGGGTCGTGTGCTCGGCAAGCGCGTGATCGGTATCTGCGACTCACCGATCGGCCTGGCCCGTCGCGCGCTCGGGGCTCTCGGCATCCGGGACTCCGCTGACGTCGAGATCGAGTACGCGGGTCTCAATCACCTCGGCTGGCTCACCGCCCTGCGCCGCGACGGCGTCGACCTGCTGCCCGAGCTGCTGGCCTCTCCCGAGCGCATCGAGTCGTTCGAAGAGGGTGCGCTGTTCGGCGCCGACTGGATCCGCACGCTCGGCGCGCTGCCCAACGAGTACCTGCACTACTACTCGTACCGCCGCGACGTGCTGCAGGCCGACCAGTACGCGGCGACCACCCGCGGGCGGTACCTGCTCGACCAGCAGGCCGGGTTCTGGGATGCCGCGGCGACTGCCCCGCACCCGCACGCGGCGTGGGAGGCCTGCCGCCACGAGCGCGAGGTCACCTACATGGCGACCAACCGCGACTCCGCCGGCATGGGCGACCGTGACGAGGAAGACCTCGTCTCGGGCGGCTACGAGAACGTCGCGATCGCGCTGATGCGCGCGATCGCCTACGACCAGTCGGCCCGTCTGATCCTCAACGTGCCGGGCGGCGGTGTGCTCGCCGGTCTCGACGACCAGGCCGTGGTGGAAGTCCCGTGCATCGTCGGCGCCGACGGCCCGCGGCCCATCGAGAGCGCGGCCGTGCCTGCTTTCGGCCTCGGTCTCGTCACCACGGTGAAGTACGTCGAGCGGCAGACCATCGAGGCCGCGCTCACGGGTTCGCGCGCCGCCGCGCTGCGCGCTCTCGCCCACCACCCGCTCATCGACTCGGTGCGGGTGGCCCGTGCCCTCCTGGACGACGCCGGCTCCAGCTTCGCCGACCTGTCGTACCTCCGCTGACCCGGGGGTGCGGTTCCGCCCCCCACGGCGCCGCACCCCCGCACCACGTCACAGCCCCGCAGAACGAAACCCGAACCGCGCAGCCCCGAACCTCGCGCAGCCTTCGAATCGGAGACCACCGTGCACCAGAACCTCACGCTCGTCGAAGAGCGCATCCACCGCGTTCTCACCGAGCGCATCGTGCCCGCCGTCTACTCGGCCCGCGTGCCCGTCGCGTTGCAGGCCTGGATGGTCCCCGACGAGCCGGTCCCGGCATCCGAGGCGCTCGCCGCCGACTACTCGCCCTTCGCCGTCGGCGACAGCTGGGGCCGCGCGTGGTCGACCTGGTGGTTCGAGGTCACCGGCGAGATCCCCACCGACTGGGCCGGCCGCACGGTCGAGCTGCTGCTCGACCCGGGCTTCCAGGGCGACTGGCCAGGCAACCAGGCCGAGGCGCTCGTGCACACCCCCGACGGCGTGCAGGTCAAGGGCATCCACCCCCGCAACCACTACGTCCGTTTGGCCGACGAGGCCGCGGGCGGTGAGCCGGTGCACTTCTTCGTCGAGGCCGCGGCCAACCCCGACATCTTGAAGAACGACTTCGTCCCGACGCCGTACGGCTCGAAGAAGACCGCGCCCGAGGCGCCCATCTACACGTTCCGTACCGCCGAGCTGGCCGTGTTCGAGCCCGAGGTGTGGGGGCTGCAGTTCGACGTCGAGGTGCTCTACCAGCTCATGAAGGAGCTGCCCGAGACCGAGCCCCGCCGCCACGAGGTCATGCGCGCGCTCGAGCGGGCGCTGAACGTGCTGCGCCTCGACGACATCGTCGGCACCGCCGCGGCCGCCCGCGCCGAGCTGGTCGACGTGCTCTCGCGCCCGGCATCCGCCTCGGCCCATCGCCTCTCGGGCATCGGTCACGCGCACATCGACACCGCGTGGCTCTGGCCCATCCGCGAGACCAAGCGCAAGACCGCCCGCACGTTCTCGAACGTGCTCGCCCTCGCCGAGCAGTACCCCGACTTCCGTTTCGCCGCGTCGTCGGCACAGCAGTACGCGTGGGTGAAGGAGCGCTACCCGCACGTGTGGGAGGGCATCAAGGCCGCGATCGCCGCGGGCCAGTGGATCGTCGTGGGCTCGCAGTGGGTCGAGCCCGACGGCAACCTGCCGAGCGGCGAGGCGATGGTGCGCCAGATCACGCAGGGCATGCGTTTCTTCCGCGACGAGCTGGGCGTCGAGACGCACGGCATCTGGCTGCCCGACTCGTTCGGCTACACCGCCGCGTTCCCGCAGATCGCGAAGCTCGCGGGCCTCGACTGGTTCCTCACGCAGAAGATCTCGTGGAGCCAGACGAACAAGTTCCCCCACCACACCTTCTGGTGGGAGGGCATCGACGGCTCGCGCATCTTCACGCACTTCCCGCCGATCGACACCTACAACTCCACGCTCGAGGGCGAGGAGCTGCACCACGCCGTGCGCCAGTTCCGCGACAAGGGGAGGGCGACGACCTCGCTCGTGCCGTTCGGCTACGGCGACGGCGGCGGCGGACCCATCCGCGAGATGATGGAGCGCCAGCGCCGCGTCGCCTCGCTCGAGGGCTCGCCCCGCGTCGAGATCGAGCACCCCGACGACTTCTTCGCCGCAGCCCAGGCCGAGTACCCCGACGCCCCCGTGTGGGTGGGCGAGCTGTACCTGGAGCTGCACCGCGGCACCTTCACCTCGCACGCCCGCGAGAAGCGCGGCAACCGCGAGGCCGAGAACCGCCTGCGCGAGGCGGAGCTCTGGTGGACCGCCGCGGCGCTCACGGGCGCCGAGTACCCCTACGAGGCGCTCGACCGCCTGTGGCAGGGCGTGCTGCTGCAGCAGTTCCACGACATCCTGCCCGGCTCGTCGATCCAGTGGGTGCACGAGCAGAACGAAGAGGACTACGCCGCCGCGCTCGCCGAGCTGGAGCGCTCGATCGCCGAGGCGCTCGCGGCCGCGGGCCTGTCGGCCGCGGTCGTCAACTCGGCGGACCACGCGCGTCGGTCTCTGACCCTGGATGCCGAGGGCACCCCGCTCGCACTGGTGGAGGCGCCGGCGCTGGGCGTGGCATCCCTCGTTCCCGTCGTTCCGGCGCACCCGGTGACCGCGCACCGCGACGGCGAGGACATCGTGCTCGACAACGGTCTCGTCCGGGTGACCGTCGACGCCCGCGGCCTCGTCACCTCGATCGTCGACCTCGCCGAGAACCGCGAGCTCGTGCCCGCCGGCCGCGTCGCCAACCTGCTGCAGCTGCACCAGGACCTGCCGAACGCGTGGGACGCGTGGGACATCGACGCGCACTACCGCTACACCTTCGACGACCTGGATGCCGCTGACGCGGTCGAGCTGGTCGTCGACGGCGACCTGCGGGCCCGGGTCGTCGTGACCCGCTCGTTCGGCACGTCGCGACTGACGCAGACGATCGCCGTGCAGGCCGACGACGTGCGCGTGCACTTCGCCGTCGACCTCGACTGGAACGAGCGCGAGAAGCTGCTGAAGGCGTCGTTGCCGTTCGTCGTGCACGCGCATCACCACAGCGCCGAGATCCAGTACGGGCACGTGCGCCGCGCGACGCACACGAACACCTCGTGGGAAGACGCGAAGTTCGAGGTCATGGCGCACCGCTGGGTGCACGTCGAAGAGCCCGGCTACGGCATCGGCGTGACCAACGCCGCCACCTACGGCCACGACATCACCCGCACCGTCGGGGCCTCGGGCGAAGTCGAGACCGAGGTGCGCCTGAGCCTCGTGCGTGCGGCGAATTCGCCCGACCCGATCCAGGATGCCGGCCACCACACGTTCGCCTACGCGGTGCACCCCGGGGCCGACATCGCCGCGGTCGTGGCATCCGGTTACGAGCAGAACCTGCCGCTGCGCCGCCCCGTCGTGGAGGGCACCGTCCAGCCGTGGAGCGTCGTGCGCTCGACCAACGAGGGCATCCGGATCGAAGCCGTCAAGCTCGCCGACGACCGATCGGGCGATGTGATCGTGCGTGCGTACGAGGCGCTGGGTCGTCGCGCGGCCACGACGCTGGTGCCCGGGTTCGCCGTGGCATCCGTCTCCGAGGTCGACCTGCTCGAGCGCCCGCTCGGTGCCGACATGGCGCGTTCGCGTCAGCTCGCGCACGAGGGCGACGAGATCCAGCTCGAGCTGCGGCCGTTCCAGGTCGTGACGCTGCGGCTGACCCGCGGATGACCCGGAGCGCGACCCCGGCGGCCCCCTGGCGACAGCGCATCGGCGTGCTCGCCGTGTGGCTCGTCGGGGTCGTCGCGTACGTGGTCTCCATCGTGAATCGCACCTCCCTGTCGGCCCTCGGGCTCGAGGCGGCGGATCGGTTCGCGATCACCGCGGCGACGCTGTCGCTTCTGGCCGTCGTGCAGCTCGCCATCTACGGCGCGCTGCAGCTGCCGGTCGGGCTGCTCCTCGACCGGTTCGGCGCGCGCACCGTGCTCACGGTCGGCATGTTCGTGATGGCCGCGGCGCAGGTGCTTCTCGCGATCGCCCCGGGCGTGGGCCTGGCGATCGCCGCGCGTCTGCTCATGGGCGCCGGCGAGGCCGCGATCTTCCCCGGCCTGCTGAGGGTCATCGGAATGCGCTTCCCCCGACGCCTCGCGCCGACGGCCGTGCAAGTGACCGGACTTCTGGGGCAGTTCGGTCAGATCATCAGCGTCGTTCCGCTCGCGGCCCTCGTCGGTCTGTCCGGGTGGACGTCGGCCTTCCTCGCGGTGGCCGGGGTCACGGCTCTGGTGGGCGTGCTGGTCGTGGTCGTCGTCCACGAGCGCGGGTCGATCGCCGTCGCACGGGAGCCGGTCGGCCGGTCCGTGCGCGCGGCCTGGCGTGCGGCGGGCACCCGTCTGGCGTTCTGGGTGCACTTCGTCACCTCGTTCTCGGGCAACGCCTTCGCGATCCTCTGGGGCTTCCCCTTCCTCGTGGCCGGTCAGGGCCTGGATGCCGCGACCGCGGGCGGACTGTTCACGGTCTACGTCGTCGGCGGTATCGTCTTCGGGCCGCTCGTGGGTGCCGTCTCCGGGAGGTTCCCCCGTGCTCGGACCGCCCTCGTGATCGCTCTCGTCGCCGCGCAAGCGGCGTCGTGGGCGGCGGTTCTGGTGTTTCCCGACCGGGCGCCGCTGCCCCTTCTCGTCGTGCTCGCTATCGCCATGTGCGTCGGGGGGCCCGCGTCGATGATCGCGTTCGACATCGTGCGCGACCACAACCCGCCCGAGCGGCTGAGCACGGCGACAGGGGTGGTGAACGGCGCGGGTTTCCTCTCGAGCATCCTGGTGGTCCTGGCGATCGGCGCCGTACTCACCCTGCAGGCCGGTGGGGGAGAGTTCTCGCTCGCCGCGTTCCGTCTGGCGGAGCTCGTGCAGGTGCCGTTCTGGGCGATCGGGCTCCTCCTCGTGGTGCGCGCGCATCGCCAGGTGACGAGCCGCGGCATCGATGCGCCCCGCACGGGAGCCCGCGTCGTCGGATAGCGACGGGGCGCTCGGCGCGATCGGATCGCCTGGCACCCGGATGCCACCTTCATCGGCTGTACTCGTGGGACGATCTCCCCACGGCCCGAGGAGGAACCATGACCGAGTCCCGCACGCTGCCCCCCGAAGCGCTGAACGACTGGAGCGCCGCTCTCGCGGAGCGCTTCGGCCTGGCCGAGGGCGACATCCCCATCTCTCTGATCCTCGATCTCGCGCGCGACGTCGCCAACGGTGTCGCCCGGCCGGCGGCGCCGCTCAGCGCATTCGTCGCCGGTCTCGTCGCCGGTCGAGCGGGCGGCTCACCCGCCGACACCGAGGCCGCCGTGGCGGCGGTGGTGCGAATGGCACGCGAGTGGGAGAGCCGCTGAGGTCGGATGCCCAGCCGAGTGACCCCGGCGAGCGTCGCCGGCCGGTGTCACTCGAAGAGGCCCGACAGCACGATCGTGCGCGCGCGAGGATCCAGGGCGACGGTTGCGCTGTGGCCCGAGGCGGAGAACAGCTCGTCGAGCGCGGGGCTGCCCTCGAAGGGGCCGGCCGGCAGTTTCGTGCGCATCCCCGATACGACCTCGTGCGGGTGCACGGACCCGAGGTCTCCCGCCGCCTGCAGAGCGTCGACCTCGGACTGTGGGATGACCGCCACAACGTCGACCCAGTACGTCGTCGGCCCCACGTCGGACGTGCCGGTCGTGCCGCCCATCCACTCGATCGACTCCGCCGACGCGAGCTGCGGGTATCGCGTCGCGATCGGCGCGAGATCGGTGCGCAGGGTGCCGTCCCCCTGCTTCGCCGCCGAGTCGCTCGTCATTTCGTTCCCCCTGGGGTGTTGTGAGGTGGGCGCGCAGCCCGTCATGCTCGCGACCGCGACCGCGAGAAGAGCGATCGCCAGATATCGACGCATCATCTATCGACTTTCGTTCGGTGGGTGAAACGGGCTGAGGCGAGCGATCACGGCCCCACGTACTCCCCGCGGGGACGCAGCCGCATCGCCGGCTCGGCGTACTCCGCGGCGATGTGCGCGATCCACCCTGCAACCCGCCCCAGCACGAAGATCGTGCTCGCCGCGTCCTCGGGGAGCCGGGCTCCGGATGCCAGCGCCGCGAGCGCCAGATCCACGTTGGGCCGCAACCCCGCGCGGTCGGCGACGACGTCGGACAGTCGCCGCACGGCATCCATCGTCCCTTCCCCGTCGGGCAGTGCGGCCAGCAGCGGGAACAGGGCCGTGGCCCGATCGTCGCCCCCGGCGTAGAGCGGATGACCGAAGCCCGGGATGCCGTTGCCCTCTTGCAGTGAGTCGGTCAGCGCCCTCTCGGGTTCCTGGCCACGCCGCACGCGGGTGAGCAAGCGGGCGGTGCGGGTCGCGGCCGAGATGTGCAGCGGAGAATCGGCAGCGCCGAGGGCGGCACTGACAGCGGCGTAGCCGTCGGCACGGGCCGAAGCCGCGACCCGCGCGGCGAAGGTCGACACCGCCAGGTCGTGGTCGATCAGCAGGACGAGTGCGGCGTTGACGGCGGCGATGGTCGCCGCATCGGTCGGCGGGCCCCACGCGCTCACCAGCGAGCGCGCGACATCGGCGTGCGGGCGGCCGCCGAGGGCGACGGGCAGCCCGGTGATGAGCGACCAGCCGATGCGGTGGGCGGTGTCCGCCGAGGCGTCGTAGCGCAGCGGGTCGTCGGCGGCGAAGCCGGTCACCGCGGCGCGCAGGCGGTCCATCGATCCGGCGTGCAGGGGGAGGGCCTCGACCATCGCGCGGGCGCTGCCGATCGCGGGGTCGGGGGCGTCCACGCGCTCCGCGTCCCACAGCCAGGCCACGACCTCGGCGAAGGGCTGGTTCATCAGGTCGCGGGCGCGGCGTCCGCGGTAGAGCAGTTCGTCGTCCTCGATGTCGGCGATGTCGGTCTGCACGATGCCGAGGGGCATGCCGGTCGTGGGGTGCGTCGGCGTCCGCGGCGCCGTGCGTCGGCGGCCCGAGGCGAAGGCCTCCACCTCGAGCGCGTCGAACGTCGAGCCGCGGGCCTCGCGCTCGCGGCGGAGAAGTCCGCGCGAGACATACGCGTACACGGTCTCGGCTTTCACGCCGAGGCGCGCGGCGACCTGGGCCGCGGAAAGACGGGGGAGGGGTGCGGTCATCTTGATCCGATCAACGTTGACGCTGAGACCGTCATGTTCGCACACTGAGCGCATGAGCGACCTGATCGATGTGCCCCGCGGACTGAACGGCGTCGTCGCGGCCGAGACGACCATCAGCGACGTCGACGGCGAAGCCGGCGTCTACCATTACCGCGGCTTCTCGGCGGTGGAGCTGGCCCGCACGCGTTCCTTCGAAGACGTCTGGCAGCTGCTGGTGGCGGGAGAGCTGCCGGATGCCACGACCCGAGCCACCTTCGCCGCGCGCGTCTCGGCCGCGCAGGCCGACCCCGCCCTGCCCGGGCTGATCGCCGCGGTCACGGCCCGCACCGATCAGCCGCTCGCGGCACTTCGCGCGGTGTGGACGCTCGCGGCATCCGCCCGCTCGTCCGCGGCGCTTTACGACCTCGAGTCCGACGCGCGGCTCGACGAGGCGATCGCCTTCGCCGCCATGGCCCCGCTCGCTCTCGCGCCCGGGTCCTCGGGCGGTCGCGGCGTGGTGGCCGACTACCTCGAGCGCGTGACCGGGGCGGCTCCCGACGACGCCCACGTCCGGGCGCTGTCGGCCTACCTGGTCGCGGCGATGGACCACGGCTTCAACGCCTCGACCTTCACGGCCCGGGTCATCGCGTCGACGGGGGCCGACATGGCATCCTGTCTCTCCGGCGCGCTCGGCGCGCTCTCGGGGCCGTTGCACGGGGGAGCTCCGGCCCGCGCCCTCGACAGCCTCGACCGCGCGGTCGACGACCCCACCGCCTGGATCGCGGGGGAGCTCGACGCGGGGCGCCGGCTCATGGGCTTCGGGCACGCGGTGTACCGCACTGCCGATCCGCGCTCGGAGCTGCTGCGCGAGGTCGCACGCGGGCTCGGCGGCGACCGCGTGACCCAGGCGCTGGCGTTCCAAGAAGAGGCCGAGCGGCAGCTCGCGCAGCGCCGGCCCGAGCGACCGCTGCACGCCAACGTCGAGTTCTACGCGGCCGTGGTGATGGAGCAGTGCGGCATCCCGCGGGCGATGTTCACGCCCACCTTCGCTCTCGCCCGCACGATCGGCTGGACCGCGCACGTGCTCGAGCAGGCGCGGGACCCGAAGATCATCCGGCCCACGGCGCGGTACGTGGGGCCGGTGCTCGCGGGCTGAATCCCGGTCCACGGGTCGCACGATCGATGCGCCGCACTCCGCTGCGGGCACCCGGCCTGTCGCGACTCGACTTCGCAGGACCGCCCTCGGCACGAGACGCGACTCCCGGACGAATGGTCGGATGCCGCGGACGATCGGTCGGGCGCAGGCGGCGGCCCCGAACCAGCATCGAAGTATGACCTCGACCGCTCCCGTTCCGACCTCGCTCTCCGCCCCGCCCTCGATGCGGTACGGCGGCCTCATCGTCGTGATGCTGCTGAGCTTCCTGCTCGTCACAGCGGAGTTCCTCCCCAACGGCGTGCTCACCGAGATGGCCGCCTCGCTCGGCATCACCCCGGGCCAAGCCGGCCAGACCGTCACGGTCACCGCCCTGGCGGGGCTTCTCGTCGCCCCGACCGTCGGGCTGCTGCTTCCCCGGCTCGACCGCCGCACGCTGCTCGTGCTGGCGGCGGCCGCGGCCGCGCTGTCGAGCCTCGTCGTCGCCATCGTGCCGAGCCTGGTGGCCATCCTCATCGCCCGGTTCCTGCTGGGGGCCGCGATCAGCGCGTTCTGGTCGATGTCGATCACGGTCGCGGCACGCCTGTCGAGCCCCGAACGCATCGGCCGCGCCGTCATGTTCGGCTCTGCCGGTCTGTCGCTGGCGACGGTGGCGGGCGTTCCCCTCGGCGTCGCCCTCAGCGAAGCGCTCGATTGGCGGCTGGCGTTCCTCCTCGTCGCCGTGGCGACCGCGGCGGTCGGCATCGCGGTGCGCGCCGTGCTGCCGCCCGTTCCGCCGGCCGCGGCGTCGAGCCTCGGTATCCTGGTCGACACTCTTCGTCGCCGGGGGGTGGCGGGCGGCATGGTCGGTCACGTGCTCGTCGTGCTCGGCCACTTTCTCGCGTACACGTACGTGCGCCTGTCGTTCGAGCGCATCCCCGACGTCGACGCGGGCACCGTCGTGCTGCTGCTCGCCCTGTTCGGGGTCGGCGGTTTCGTGGGCAACATCCTCGTCGGCATCGTCGTCGACCGCGCCTTCGCGCGTCTGGCCGTCGTCGGTCCGCTGGTCATCGCGCTCGCCGTGGCCACCGTGGTCCTGCTCCCCTCGGCGGTGGGGGTGGTCGCGGCCGCCGTGCTCGTCTGGGGCTTCTTCTTCTCGTCGTGGCTCATCATCGTGAACACCTGGGTCGGTCACCGCATGCCCGACCGTCTCGAGGCGGGCGGGAGCCTCGTCGTCACCGGCTTCCAGCTTGCGATCACGATCGCGGCCGGCCTCGGCGGCCTGCTCGTGGACGCCGCGGGGGTCGTGACGGTGGATGCCATCGGCATCCTGCTGCTCGTGATCGGTGCCGTGCTGTTCGGCCTCTCGCTGCGGCGGCGCCCTCGCGCGCGATGACGGCGACGGCCCCGCCGAAGATGCGGCGGGGCCTCAGGGCGTCAGCGAGCGCCGACCGCTGCGCCAGGCCGACGGGGCCACGCCGGTGTGACGGCGGAAGGCGCGGCGGAACCCCTCGTCCGAGGCGTACCCCAGGGCGCGCGAGGTCTCGGAGACGGGCGTCCCCGCGTCGAGGAGGTCTTCGGCTCGGCGCATCCGCACCGCCGTCACATACGACGCGGGTGAAGTGCCGAACACCTCCCGGAAGCGGGCGGCGAACACCGACCGCGACATCGCGCCGAGGGCCGCGAGCTGATCGATCGTCCACTCCTTTCCGGGGTCGTCGTCGACGGCGGCCGCGACACGGGCGAGGAACGGGTCGGCGGTGCGCGGCGGCCACGAGGTCTCGTGCTCTGACGCGGCCCACGCACGCAGCGCCGACAACAGCACCGTGGTCACCATGAGCTTGCAGATGGTCTCGTCGCCCTGGCGGTCGAGCGCGGCACCGGGGGTGGGAATGCCCAGGTGGGCGGCGAGGCCGGCAGCCGCGGGTTCTGCGCGCGCGAAGCCGCTGACGAAGACGACCGGCGGTAGGGCGCGGGTGTGCACCGTCGGAACCACCTCGAGCGGAACGACGGTCACCTCGGCGCCGGACTGCGAAGCCAGCTCGAGCGAGTGGCATCCGAGCGAGATGAAGGCGTCTCCCGTGAGCAGCGTACGTCCGCCCTCCACCGCGGTCGCCGCCCCGGAGGGCGCGTTGACCGAGCATCCCGCTCGCGCGGCGCTGAGGCCGGTGAGCTCGCCGGAGCGCACGTAGACGATCGCGGATTCGCCCTGCGCCAGCGTCGTGCTCTCGCCCATCGACAACGACCGCCGCCACGCACGACCGGGGTGCACGTCGATGTTCGACAGAGCGCTCTCGAGCGCGGCACGCGAGGTCATGAGAGCGGCAACCCCGCTCGTCTCGGCGCTATTCCGAGCGTCGTCAGCCCAACAGTTCGAGCCCGCTGAACAGCCCGATCGTCACAGAGAGAAGACCCGCCGCCACTCCCGCGATGAACCCCGCCGCGGCGAGCTCGCGCGCCATGCGCGCATTCAGGCTAAAGATGCCGCACACGAACGAGATCAGGGCCAGCACCCACATGCCGATCTGGATCCACATCAGGTTGTCGACGTCGGCGATCGCGCTCGCCGTGGCGACGAAGAGGTACCAGGCGATGACGACCACGCCGGTGACGATCGCGACGACGGAGACGACCCGCAGGTCACCCTTCGGCGCAGGAGGGGCGGGCGGCTCGTCGCGCGGCGGGATGTCGACGGCCGGTTCCAGCGAATCGGGGAGGTCGTCGTCTGCCATGTCTCGATCCTCCCAGGTCGTGAGGCTTTTCGGCGAGGTCTTGACGGGCCTCGCCGCGGGCGACCGCGTCTAGGCTCGAGGGGATGAGAACCGTCGGAGTCGACCTCGCCGCCGGAGCCCCCGGCACGGCCCTCGCCGAGATGCACTGGGCCGATGGCGCGGCCCGGCTCACGCGGCTCGAGATCGGGATCCAGGATGCCGACATCGTGGCATCCGTCCGCTCCGGCGACGTGTGGCTCGGGGTGGACTGCCCGCTCGGCTGGCCCGACGCCTTCGTCGACTTCGTGCAGGCGCACCACGCCGGCGCGGCCCCGACGCTCGGCCCGGTCGACGGAGGCGCGGACTGGCGGCGCACGCTCGTCTACCGCCACACCGACCACGTGGTGCGCGAGCGCATCGGGCGCTGGCCGCTGAGCGTCTCGACCGACCGCCTGGGCGTGACGGCGCTGCGGGGCGCCGGCCTCTTGCGACGGTTGGCCGAGGCCGGGTTCCCGGTCGACCGCGCGGCCGAGGGGCGCCTGTTCGAGGTGTATCCCGGCGGATCGCTGCGCCTGTGGGGCTTCGACACGAGCGGATACCGAGTCGATGCGGCCCGCCGGGCGATCCTGCTCGACGCGCTGACCGAGCGCGCCCCGTGGCTCGACCTCGGCGGATTCGGCCCCCTCGCCGTCGCGAAGGCCGATGCCTTCGATGCCGTCGTCGCCGCCCTGGCCACGCGCGCCGGAGCCCTCGGGTCGTTCGAGCGCCCGGCATCCGCAATGCTCCCCGTCGCTCAGCGCGAGGGGTGGGTCGTGCTGCCGGACGGGCCTCTCGAGGAGCTGGTGGCGACTTAGGCTGGCGGCATGTGGGGCGATCGCGGGGCGAAAGCGGCAGACAAGCGCGTGCAGCGCTTCCTCGAGGATTACGACGCGCAGTGGCGGCGTGCAGCGCCAGCCTTCGAGGATCGGTCCACACGGCGCAACGCATTCTCCGAGTGGCGAGAACTCGTCGTCCCGCTGACGCGTGATCACGTGGTGGGGGAGCACGTTCGCTTGGACTCCTCGTTCGGTACGCCGCCGGGCTACGGGGTCGCGGTGGAACGGATCGTGCGTTCCGAGGTCGAGGGCGATCGCGCGTTCGTCCTGACCGAGATGATCGACTCGCCGACGCGGCAGAAGCACGAGTACGTTCTCGAGCGCGAAGGGCGCGGGTGGAAGATCAGCGCCATCGAACAGCACTTCGACGACCCCCGCACTCCCTTCGCCGATGCGGCACAGGCCCGGGCGCTCGCCGCCGAGGCGGCACCGGACACCTCTCTCGACGAGGTGCCCGACGAACAGCGAACCCTCGACGAGGTGCGCAACTTCACCGAGCGCTCGGTCGTGCACCGGCGCAGCGGAGAGGAGTCGGAGGTACGCGTCTCGCCCGCGGGAACCCTGGTGACGACGTCGGGTGTGCTCGCCGTGCTCGACTTCGGATACGACAACGACGACGCGCGACCCCTGGCCCGCAGCGTGGCCCCGGGGGCGTACCCGGTCGAAAGAGTGACCGGTTTCGGCCGCAACGCCGCCCTGCGGGTGCGTTTCAGCGATCGGATGCCGGTGACCTGGCATCCCGCCGATCTGCCGTCCGGCCCGGGGCACTTCTTCGGCGTCGACGCGGGCTGCGCGTGCATCGTCGATCTTCCCGCGTACGCGACCATGAGCCGGCGGGCCAAGGCCGCGGCCTTCACCGAGTACATGTACGCGCCCTCGCCGAGCGTCCAGGAGGTCGGTCTCGGGCCGTCCGACGTGGGCATCGTCGCGGAGTCCGGGTACGGCGACGGTCAGTACCCGGTGTACTGGGGGATCGACGAGACGGGCGCGGTCGCACAGCTCGTCGTCGACTTCCTGGTGCTCGTCACCGCGGACGAAGAGGGGAACCTGCGGCACCTGTGAGGCGACCGGCCGCGTGATGGTGCGGTCGGCCTCTTGCGGTCGTCTCGCAGGGGCCGTTGCGTTGCTCAGATCGAACTGCGCCGCTGACTCAGAGCGGCAGCCGGAGCCGCCGCGATGAGCGCGGCGATGAGGAGCAGGGCGCCGGTATCGCCGTGAACGGTGAGCATCGCGAGCCCTGACAAGCCGAGGACCAACACGGAGGTCCACAGGAGGAACACCGCTGCGGCACCCGTCCAGACCGGTTGCTGATTCAGATCGGTTCGCACGGTGCCTCGCCTTCGGGCTCTCGTAGAGGAGGAGGTGTCGCATATCGACGCGGCGCCTTCGCCGATCGCCGCTCGATACGGGCCAGCATAACCGGGGCCAGGTCCCCCGAATGGGGGACATTGTGCGGCGAGTCGCGGAGCGGTATAGGCGAGCCGTGATGCCGTTCCGCCCGGCCCGTCGGCTAGTTCCGGGCATGCTGCCCACAACGAAAGTTGGAGGCGCCTTACTCGGACGTAGCGGTGCTGTCGAAGTATTCCTGCACATCGGCTCTGTCGCCTTCGCTGAGGGAATGCCCGACGTACTCGATCACGATCCAGTTCGACCGGTAGGAGCCAGACGACGTGGCGGCGAACGCTACCGCATCGTCAATGCTGCTGAACTTCCGGTACGACGCATACGTCGCGCTGTAGCCCTGAACGCACCCAGCAACGTCACGGCAGAGCTTCTCGGTCGCCTCCTCGTAGCCGTTCAGCGCGCGAAATTGCGAGCTGGAGTGAGCGAAGTCGCCGAGGTTAATGTCTTGTCGGGTGTCCCGGGTTGCCATCATGACGAGGAGAACGGCCAGCATCGCGGTGATCGCTACGCCAGCAGTCACACCCGTAGCAATCAGCGCGGCGCGCTGTGACCTGACTCGATTCACGGCCAGTTGCACTTGTAGGGGAAGGCGCCGCCGTCGATACGCCAGTTCAGTCTGTTCGCCCTATAGCCCTCGAGATCCCATGAAGGTCCGCCACTAGCGGGCGTGTACGCGCCGAGAACGTGACACTGGTACTGCTGATAGTAGGTCGACCTACCGCCCAAGACTTTCGCCTTACTGACGGCTTCGGCCCATCCAGCACCGTTGAGGATCAGCTGCCCCTGGCCCCAACCCTGGACCCCAGCCTGGATCATGCGGCCCCAGGGAGATGTGACCAAGGAGACGTTTGCGATGCCCCGCGTGTATCCGGAAATCCAGACACTGTCGAACAGCCGTTGCCCAGCCCATGGGTCGGCCACGATCGGGTAAGCGAACGAGCTGGAGCTGTGATCGACCACCTGACGCAGCGTCGACCCGTCAATCTCGTAGTGCGTGGGTACCGCTCGTCCTTCCGCGTCGACCGCCCACGCCGGCGCGACGCCGAGCGCAAGCTCGTCGCCAATCGTCGCGCTGACAAAGCCCGATGCGTCGAGAGTGAGCCTCGCGGTGGCGGGCAGAGTCAGGTGATAGGCGTAGCTGGACGGTGCCGATTTGTCGCTAATGATGGTTGTGATCTGAACGGAACCGTCGTCCTTCAGAACCGGCACGGTGGTGAAGCCGTTGTCGCTCTCGAAGCTGACGACAGCGTCGGCTACGCGCTCCCCCTCTATCGGGCCACCAGGGCTCGGCATTTCGATCTCGACGTCGCCGATCTTGATCGGTTCGTCTGACGTGGCGGGTATGACGGTCGTTGTGTCACCGCTGTCCATCGACAAGCTGCCGTCGATGGCGGTCTCGACCGTGCTGGCGTCCGCAACATCGTTCAAAATCTCTTGCGCGGCAGTGCCGGTTTCGGCCGCGGTGCTTGTGACCGACTGAAGCGTGTCCAACGTCGGGGGCGGGTCTCCGTCATCGGCGTTCGCGGCGGTCGGTAGCAAGGCAAGCATCATCGTGATGGTCGCAGTTGCCGCACGGCAGGTCCAGTGTTTGCTGATCAAAGTTCCCCCCGGAACGTTCGAGCCTCACCGGTCCCCCCGGCACTGCGAACGTAGCGTTCGACGAGTTCTTTTCGCAAAACGAACATTTCTGCGTTTCGGGGGAGAGGGTCCGGCCGGCGGCCGGCGACCTCGAACAAGTGCTTGGTGTAGTGGGCTGGTCAGATCTCGCGGAGTCTTGCTCGCCCCGGAGAACGGTGCGGCGGCTCGATAGCCCCTGATTGCTCGGCGAGGATGGCGGCTCAAAACGCTCTGCCCATTCGTGCGCGTCGCCGCGTAATGGCCGGCGGTGATCGCGGGCCAGGCGCCCTTCGGTGCGTCCGGCCCGTGCAGACCGAAAATCGACAACTCACCGTCGGGTGAAATGGTGAGTCAACCGCGCGCCGCACCTCCCGCACCGGCTCCAAAGCCCCCCTCACGGATTGCACCTATCGCACGTGGCCGGGTCGGCCTCACGCTGGGGTCGCCGGCGCTCGCGCTGCTCGTCGCACGCGGGGCAGCCGTCGACGTCGATGCGCACCTGCGAGGTGGCGTTGCCGCACGCGCCGCACCGCAGTCCGCGAACGACGCCCACCGTGCCGAAGCCCGGGCATCCGCACCCCGGACACAGGCGGTTCAGCCGGGCCGCGAGCAGCCACGACAGGCGTCGCAGCACCCGTCGCCGGGTCGGGTTCATGTGCGCGCGCAGGTCGGGCTCGAGCTCGACGGGGCCGCGGCGCAGCAGAGCGTCGATGACCGCGGCATCCTGAATCCCTTTATGCATCGCGGTGTCGGTGCGCGCGACGACGGCCTGATGGGGAAAGCCCGCGCGAGCGAGGTAGCGCCGCACCTCGCTCTCGGTACGCACGACACGTGCCGGGGCGACGTGCGTGTACTGGCGGATGCCGTGCCGCACGCGAATGCCGCGTTCGATGTCGATGAAGACGGCGAGCTCCTCGTGCACCATGGGTCCGAAGCCCCCGAGTGCTGGGGCGTACGAGGCTTCGGTCGCCAGCCCCGTGGAGGTACCGAGCTCGAGAGCGGCGGCCCGCGCCTTAGACGTGGCCGCCTGCTCGGGAGTGCCCGCCCTCGGCACGTCTCGGGTGAACGTGCCGAGGGAGTCTGTGTCGAGCTGCACCGTCGGGCTGACACCCGCGCCGAGCCACCGGGCGAAGGCCGGGGCGAACGCGGTCTCTTTCCCGTGCAGGGTTCCCATGGCGGTCGTGTGGCCGACGTACGGCGACCCCGCTCGACTCGTCGCGGCGCACATCAGGCGAAGTAGTCCGCGCGGCTGACCGAGGTCGGCGAGACGAACATCACGCCGGAGGCGTGGTCGAGGACGGGGCGGATGCCGGCGACGATCGCGTCTGCCTTCTCGGGTGCCACGACGGTGACGAGCAGCGTCAGGGTGTCGTGGTCGTTGAAGAGCAGGCGGCCGCCGCGGGGGCCGTGGTGGCCCACGCCGGCCACGCCGGTGATCGCGGTGTAGCCGCGGGCACCCAACGACTGCATGAGGGCGGACACCTCGGCGACGTCGTCGCTCGCGACGACCACCTCGATCTTGGTCATCGGGGTCAGCTCGGACAGGCTCATCAGCGGATCTCCTTCGTGGTGGTTTCTTCGTGGACGGCGGGGAGGCCGGAGTGGTCGTGGGCGTCGAGGTCGTCCGCCTGCCAGCCGTAGCGACCCCACCGCATCCAGCGGGCGCTGTCGTGCTCGCGGACGCGGAGGGTGATCCAGCGGTTGGTGACCAGGGTGCGGACGGCCTCGGAGGCGTCGATGATGTCGTTCACTCGAGCGAGCGGGGCCTCGACGAACACCTGAAGTCGGATCGGTTCGTGCCGGGACGCGCGGCCGACGCCCACCGACTGCCAGGGCAGCCCGAGGCGCAGGTCGCCGCCGTATCCGGAGAGCACGCCGACGGTGCCGACGACGTTGTGCAAGGGCTTGGGCCCGGCGCCAAAGCGATCGGGAGCCACCGTCGAGGCCGAGTACTGGGCGTTGATCCACTGCGCCACGATCATCGGCGCCGTCAGGATCGTCTCGAGTCCCGCGCCGTCGGGGTCGGCGGCCGCGTCATAGCTGTGCAGGAAGGCGCGGCGACCGAGGTCGGCGCCCGCGGTGATCGCGCGCGGCCCCACGATGAAGGCGGCGTTGCCCACCAGGCCCCACTCGGGGTACGCCTCGGCCCAGTCCGCGGACCGGCGCTCGGTGTCGCGAATCGCGCCGTGCCGCTCGCCCGCGCCAGGCAGGCCGGCGCTGCGGTCGGCCGTGTTGGCGGCGCGTGCGGCCTCGAGCCGCCGGGTCAGCTCCAGCACGATGGTCTCGTGCGTGGCCGGGATGGCCCAGGGCTCGAGCACGGTGACCTCGTCGGTCACGGTGTCCATCTGCGCCGCGACGAAGAGCGTGTCGGCCGGTATCGAGACGCCGCGACCGGCGAGGGCGGCGCGCGTCTCGGGGTCGTTGAAGATCATGGCCGCCGCCCGGGCGTTGGGCTCGCCCTCGTGTCCGCCGCACGCGCCGCACTGCAGCGATGAGGCGAAGGGGTTGTTCGTCACCGAGGCGCCGTGCCCCGTCAGCAGAACGATGGGCGCGAAGCCGTCGACGAGGCCCATCATCCGCAGCGCCGTCTCGGCGTAGAGCACGCGCTCCTCGAGGGCGAAGACGACGTTCGCGTCGACGTGCGTCGACGGCTTCGCAGGGCGCATCCGCGACACCAGTGCCCGCCATGCCTCGGGAGCGAGCGTCCGCGCCGCACTCGCCGCGCCGAGCACCCATCCGGCGGTCTCGGCGAAGGCGTACGGTGCGACGGCGGACTCTTTGAGCGCGTCGATCGTGGCATCCCGTTCCACGCTCGCCGAGTGCTGCCGCCTCCAGCGCGCGATCGCGTCGCGCTCCACGGACGACTCGGTGATCGCGACGCGGGGCGTGAGGAGCACCGGGCACGAGGCCACCTCGGCGGAGCCGTCGGCGGGACGGAACGAGATGGGGGCGGCGAAGAAGCCCGCGAAGCCGAGCGTCTCGACCTCGCCGGCGGCTTCGAGGTGCCGCCGAAAACTCTCGGACCGCGTGTCGATGCAGAAGACCGCCTGCGCGAGCGGTCGCTGGGTCCGAGCGCTCGGGCGAAGCACCGGCGCGGTCGCCGGGGCGAGCTCGCGCGCGATGCCCCTCTCGAATGCCTCCTGCCAGACGGCGAGCCGCGTCACGGGCTCGATGAGAGAGAGGACGGGTCGCAGGGCGGTGCGCACCTCGCCGTCGTTCGAGTCGACGCCGAGGGCGAGAGCGACGGCGCCGATGCGGGCGGTGTCGTCGACCGCGGACTCCTCGCTCGCAGCTCGGGTCGGGAGGGAGGCGTCGGAGGGCAGCAGCAACCGTTCGAGCGTTGCGCGGATGGCGACGAGCGCGGTCAGGTCGATACCGGTCGTGGCGCTGTGTCGGACGAGGGCGGCCCACCCCGGCAGCGCGAGCACGTGGGCCCGCAGGAAGGACTCCGCCGCGGGCCCGTCGAGCTTCCACCGGGCGAGCGCTTCGCCGATGGCCCCGGCCGGGTCGTCGGAGCAGTTCCGGATGCCGCTGCGCACCCGCCGCGACAGGGTCGGGTCGAGTGCGGCCAGGCGCCGCCAGGCCGTCCACATGCTCTCGCCCTTCGTCGACCGCGACCAGGGCGCGGTTCCGAGCGAGGTGGCGAGCCAGCGCGCGGTGAGGTCGTCGATTCGCGCGTGGATGCGTGGCGACAGACGCGCCGCCGGCGTCGGCTGCGGGGAGGGTGCCTTCATGGGAGGAGTGACGAGCAGATCATGTCCGAGCACTTCGCCGACGGTGGTGGCCAGGCCGCCGATGCGCAGGACGCGGGGCGATCCCGCCTCGGACACGGTGAACCGCAGGGCCGCATGGAGGTCGGCGGGCGAGATCCGTCCCTGCGCGTGCAGGTCGCGAAAGCGCTGCTCGGGAAGGGACAACAGGATGCCGTGATCTCCGGCGATCCGTCCCATCGCCTCCTCCCAGTCGAGGCTCTCGTAGCCGGCCACGGGGTTGCGGGCGATGAAGGTCTCGAGTGGGAAATGCGGCGAGATGCTGCGACCGGCGGCGGCGATCCAGCCCCGGATGACGGCGGGCGAGGGAGGGGAGGCGAGGGCGGTCATCAGAATCTCCGGTACTCGAGGGGGCCGTCGGCGGGCGCCGGGGTCCAGGGCGTGTCGATGCGGGGTGCGGCCGGGGGCAGGGGTGGTCGGCCCCACGCGAAGGCGAAGGCGAAGAGGCGGTCAGCGAGCGGACCGGAGCTTCGCGCGACGAGACCCGAGGCGGCGGCGATCGCGAAGACCGCGATGGCGAGTACTGCGGGTGCGGGTGCGGCGGCGATGACGGGGGTGAGCGCTTCGGCGGCGGGGAAGACCACCGCGAGATAGGCGGCGGTGGCGGCGGCCAGACCGGCGACGAGGGCCGTGCGGGTCGCGGCCGGCGATGAACCCCCGCCGATCCGAGCCCCGGCGATCACCGCGGTGGCCCAGGCGAAGAGGAGGAGCACCGCCGCGCTGTGAGTGATCGCACCGGATGCCGCCAGCGCCGCCGCCCCGGTCAGGAGCACGACTGCACCGCCGACGATAGCGCCGCCGCGGGATGCCACCGGGAGCGCGATCGCCCGGCCCTTCAGCGCGTGCTCGACCGCGGAGCCGGCGCCGAGGAACAGGCTCGCCTTGTAGAGCGCGTGACCGATCGCGTGGACCAGGGCCACTCCGAAGGCCCCGAGCCCGCAGGCCAAGAGCAGGAACCCCATCTGCGCGGCGGTGGACTGCACGAGGCGGCCCTTCACGTCGGGGCGCGTGAGCATGGCGAGGGTCGCCACGATCATCGTGATCGCGCCGGCGACGGCCACCACCCAGGGCCCCACGGCGGAGGGCACAGCGGCATAGCGCAGCAGGAGCAGCGCGCCCGCGTTCACGAAGCCCGCGTGCAGGAGCGCCGAGACCGGGGTGGTCGTCGCGGCGGTCGCGGGGAGCCATCCGTGCAGGGGGAAGGAGCCCGCGCGGGCCACGGCCGCGACCGCCACCAGTGCGCTCACGACCGCCGACGAGGAGTCGTCGAGGCTACCGAGGGCTGCGAGCGAGACGGAGCCGGTCGACGCCACCGCCACGACGACGGCTGCCCACAGGGCCGCGTCTGCGAGCAGCAGCGTCACGGCGCTGCGCACCACCGCCACGCGCGTCTGCGGGCCGGCGCCGCCCGTCGAGATGAGGGCGATCATGCTGACCGTGCCGAGGGTCCACCCGGCTGCGAGGAGCACGACGTCGTTCGCGGCGATGGCGGTGGTCGACCCGACGGCCGCGAGCGACGACAGCGCGAAGAAGGTGCGCGATCGGGGGTCGCCGCGCAGGTTGCGGCTGGCGTAGGCCTGCACGACCACGGTGAGGCCGACGACCAGCAGCGCCAGAGCGGCACCGGCGATGTCGACGTCGGTGGCGAAGGCCGACGCGAGGCCCGCCGCGGCGAACGCCGCGGCGACGGCTGCAGGCCAGACGGCGAGGGAGCCCGGGGTGTGGCGACGCGCGACATCCGGGAGGAGGGCGGCGACGACCGCGGCGAGCAGCGCGGCGATCGTGAGCGGGGCGAGAAGCGACATGCGCAGCACATTACCTGCAAAAAATTGCTGGTGTCAAAAAACAGGTAACAAATAACCGGTGCTTTGATTCCGGTACAGCAGGTCAGTATGCTGTGGCGATGACGACATGGACGTTCCTCACCAACCACGCCCATGTGTTCATCTACGTCGCCCGCGACCCCGGTGCCCGCGTGCGTGAGATCGCGGATGCCGTCGGCATCACGGAGCGCACCGCGCACGGCATCCTGGCCGACCTCGTCGACGCCGGGTATCTGAAGCGCGAGAAAGAGGGCCGACGCAATCGGTACGAGTGCGTCGAAGACCTTCCGCTGCGCCACCCGATCGAGAGCGATCACCCGGTCGGGGCTTTGCTGCAGGCGCTGCGGGGCTGAGTTCGAGGGTGCCTCCGCGCCCGATCGACCCGATCGACTTCACCGTGCAGGCTGCCCCGGCGTTCGTCGCTGCCGCCCCGCCGGCCGCGACGCTCGGCTCCGCGTACTCGTGCATCTTCGTCGCATCGAGCGACCCGGCGCCGACGGTCGCAGGAGCGTCGGCCTCCACATCGCCGGCTGAGGTGCTGGCCTCAACGGGAGCCGCGGGGATTCCGGGCGCGGTCGCCATCGCGGTGATCCTCCCACGCCCACCGGCGCGCGCCCGGCAGGAGCTCGACGAGGCGGCGATCACGCGCGCATTCGCCGGCTGGCCTGTTTCACCCCGCGCAGGTGGTGGTGTGAACGACCCCCTTGCAAGCACGGGAATGGCACGCTATTTTGCAACCAAATGGTTGAAGATAAGAGCGCCGCCGACATTGACCGGGTCTTCCACGCCCTGGCCGATGCGACGCGCCGCGACATCGTGCGGCGCACCCTCGTCTCCGAACAGTCAGTGACGCAGCTCGCCGCAGCGTACGCGATGTCGTTCGCCGCCGTGTCGAAGCACGTCGCCGTGCTCGCCGAGGCGCGACTCATCACCAAGCGTGCGGAGGGGAGGGTGCGACTCGTGTCCGCCGACCCCACCGCGCTCGCCCGGGTGCAGGAACTGCTGCGCTCGTACGAAGACCTCTGGCGCGGCCGCGTCGACCGACTCGAAGCGATCCTGCTCGAAGACGCCGGGGTGCCGGCATCCGTTCCGCCCTCCGAACCCACCGAGATCTGAACCGACGAAGGAGTCGTCATGCCCGTCACATCTGTCGAGAGCGACGCTGCAGCGCTCACCATGACCCTGATCGCCGACTTCGCGGTCGGCGTCGAGAGGCTCTGGGCGGTGTTCACCGATCCGCGTCAGCTCGAGCGGTTCTGGGGTCCTCCCGGGTGGCCCGCGACCTTCGCATCGTTCGACTGCGCGGTGGGTGGCCGGGCGCGCTACGCCATGGCCAGCGCCACCGGCGAGGTCGCGCGAGGGAGCTGGGAGTTCCTCGCCATCGATGCGCCGCGGGGCTTCGAGGTGATCGACTCCTTCGTCGACGAGAACGGCGACCCCATCGACGGCATGCCCGCCATGCGCATGACCTTCTCGTTCGACGAGACCGCGACCGGGTCGCGGCTGACGAACGTCACGTACTTCGACTCCGAAGAGGCGCTCGAGCAGCTCACTGCGATGGGCGCGGTCGAGGGCTCGACGCTCGCGATGAACCAGCTCGACGCCGTGGTGCAGGATCTGCGCGCATTCGCTCAGGGCAAGGGCACACAGCTCGAGATCCTCGACGACCGGCACGTGCGCATCACGCGTCTGATCGACGGGCCGCGTGAGCTCGTCTGGCGCGCGCACGTCGACCCCGACCTGATGCGACAGTGGATGCTCGGCCCCGACGGCTGGCGCATGACGCACCGCGAGGTCGACCAGCGTGAGGGCGGCACGTACCGGATCGCGTGGGAGCCCGAGCCCGGCGCCGAGGGAGAGCCCTTCGGCTTCGACGGCGAGATCCTGCTCCTCGACGAGCCCCGCCGCGTGGTGCAGACGGAGCACATGACCGGCACCGATTACCCCGCGACGATCAATGACTTGTCGCTGTACGAAGAGGACGGCGCGACCCTGGTGACCCTGCTGATCGAGTATCCGGATGCCGAGACCCGCGACGCCGTGCTGGCCACGGGCATGGTGGACGGGATGGAGCAGAGCTTTCAGCGGATGGAGCGGGTCATCCTCGGGTGATCGGCGCGCGACGCCTGCAGATCGGCGGGTGGCCCCGAGAGAGGCCCTAGTGGTGCGGGGGTGAGTCTCCCGCGCACCGAAGCTCGCAGAACCGCGCGAATCTCGCAGGATCCGGGAGGAAGGCTGCGAGGAAGGGCCGGCTCTGCGCGCTCCGGTGCGGGTGATCAGCTCGTGATGTACCCGTTCGGGTTCAGCACGTACTTGCGCGGGGCGCCCTTGTCGAAGTCGGCGTAGCCCTGTGGGGCGTCGTCGAGGCTGATGGGCGTGGCGTTGACGGCTTTCGCGATCTGTACCTTGTCGTGCAGGATCGCCATCATCAGCTGCCGGTTGTACTTCATCACCGGGCACTGACCGGTCGTGAACGACAGCGACTTCGCCCAGCCGAGGCCGAGTCGCAGCGACAGCGAACCGACCTTCGCGGCCTCGTCGACCCCGCCCGGGTCGCCGGTCACGTACAGACCCGGGATGCCGACCCCGCCGCCCGCCGCGGTCACGGTGAACAGCGAGTTGAGCACCGTCGCCGGGGCCTCGTGGCCCGCGTCGGACCCGTGGCCGCGTGCCTCGAAGCCGACCGCGTCGACCGCGGCATCCACTTCGGGGACTCCGAGGATCTGCTCGATCTGTTCTCCGGGGTCGCCCTTCGACACGTCGACGCTCTCGAACCCGAGCGAGCGCACCTGCGCCAGGCGCTCCGGGTTGAGGTCGCCGACGAGCACCGCGGCCGCGCCCAGCAGCTGCGCGCCGACGGCGGCGGCGATGCCCACCGGTCCCGCACCGGCGATGTACACCGTCGATCCGGGGCGGACGCCCGCGGTGTACGCGCCGTGGAAGCCCGTGGGGAAGATGTCGGACAGCATCGTGAGGTCGAGGATCTTCTCCAGCGCCTGCTCGCGGTCGGGGAACACCAGCAGGTTCCAATCGGCGTAGGGCACGAGCACGTACTCGGCCTGTCCGCCGACCCAGCCGCCCATGTCGACGTAGCCGTAGGCGCTGCCGGGGCGGTCGGGGTTCACGTTCAGGCAGATGCCGGTCTTGCCCTCCTTGCAGTTGCGGCAGCGGCCGCACGCGATGTTGAAGGGGACCGAGACGATGTCGCCGACCTTGACGAACTCGACGTCGGGTCCGACCTCGATCACCTCACCGGTGATCTCGTGACCGAGCACGAGGCCGGCCGGAGCCGTGGTGCGCCCGCGCACCATGTGCTGGTCGGAGCCGCAGATGTTGGTGGAGACGGTGCGCAGGATCGCACCGTGGGGGACCTTGCGGCCCACATTCGCCGGGTTGACGCCCGGTCCGTCCTTCAGTTCGAACTCGGGGTAGGGAGTGTCGATGACTTCCACGACACCGGGCTCTTTGTACGCCACTGCCTTGTTGCCGGACATCTTCGTCCTCTCCGGCCGGGTCGTCCCGGCCTGATCGTGTCCCGCGGTGCGGGGGCCGCGGCCCCGTCCGACGCGGCACTACCGGGTTCGGCGGTGAGAGACGCGAAGGATGCCCTCAGCCAAGACGTGGACGCCGGACGCGTCAAGGGATGGCGCGAGAAGCCGCCCGGTGCATCATGCGGCCGATGGTCGTTCGGTCAGGACGAGGGTGCCGCCCGCCGGACGGCCTCGCGGATGCGCTCCTCGACCTCGTCCGTCACCTCGACCACGGCGAACGAGACCGGCCACATCGGACCGTCGTCGAGCTGAGCGCTGTCGTCGAAGCTGACCGTTCCATATCGCGTCTTGAACTTCGAGGCCGGCTGGTAGAACACCACGACCTTCCCGTCCTTGGCATAGGCGGGGAAGCCGTAGAAGGTCTTGGGGTTCAGGTACCCCGCCTCTTCGAGCACGATCACGTGCAGGCGCTCCGCGACCGCGCGGTCGACGCCCTCCAGCTTCTCGATCGCCTCGAGGCAGGCTTCGTTCTCCTTCTGCAGCTTCGCCAGGCCCTTCAGGCCCTTCATCGCCCTCAGCTCCTCGGCGCGCTGCTTCATCGCCGCGCGTTCTTCTTCGCTGAATCCGGTGGCCATGGCATCCGCCTTCGTTGAGGTCTGACCGAAAGAGTAGCGCGCGTCAGGCCCGCGTATCCTCCGGGATTCGCGCAACCTCAGCTCGGATCGGTGGATGCCGGCTGACTTTGCGTGGATCGCTGAGGTGATGCCGCTCGCGGCGCCGCGCTCAGGCCTGCCGCAGCCCCTCTTCGAGCGCGACCCAGGCGAGCATCGCGCACTTCACGCGGGCCGTGAACTTCGAGACACCCGAGAGGGCGGCGGCGTCGGCGAAGGTCTCCTCGTCGAGGGGGATCTTGCCTCGCGAGCGCAGGGACTCACGGAACGACGCGATCAGCGCTTCGGCGTCGGCTCGCGGCATCCCTTCGTCTCCGCCGTCTTCTTGCAGCAGAGCGACGAGCATCGACGCCGAGGCCTGCGAGATCGAGCAGCCGGCGCCCTCCCAGGTCACCGAGGCGATGCGATCACCCTCGACCGAGACGCGCAGCGTGATCTCGTCGCCGCAGATGGGGTTGCGCTGATGCACGGTGGCGCTGTGAGCGCCGGGCTCGGCGAGACCGAACCCGCGTCGGTTCTTCGCGTGGTCGAGGATCAGCTCCTGGTACAGGGATTCGAGGCCGCTCATGCGCCCACCCCGAAGAAGCCGCGCACGCCCGAGACGGCGTCGAGCAAGGTGTCGATCTCGTCCTCGGTCGTGTGGATGGCCGCGCTCGCGCGGACCGACGCCGTCATGCCGAAGCGGCGGTGCAGCGGCTGAGCGCAGTGATGTCCCACGCGGACGGCGACCCCGCGCGAGTCGAGGAACTGACCCACGTCGTGGGCGTGGACCCCCTCGACCTCGAAGGCCTGCAGGGCGACCCGCTCCGCGGCATCCGTGTCTCCGAGAAGACGGATGCCGTCGATGGAGCGCAGCCCCTCGCGCAGGCGCTTCTCGAGCGTCGCTTCGTGGGCGTGTGCGGCCTCGAGGTCGTGCTGGCCGAGCCAGCGGACGGCGGCGGCGAGGGCGACGGCCTGCGACACCGGCTGCGTGCCGGCCTCGAAGCGCTGCGGCGCGGGCAGGTACTCGGCCTTGTCGAGGGTGACGGTCGTGATCATCGACCCGCCGGTGGTGAAGGGCGGCAGGCTGTCGAGCACCTCGTCACGGCCCCAGAGCGCCCCGATGCCGTACGGCCCGTAGATCTTGTGCCCCGAGAAGACGGCGAGATCGACCCCGGATGCCGGCAGGTCGAGGCGCAGGTGGGGAGCCGACTGGCACGCGTCGAGCACCGTCAGCGCGCCGACGCCGCGAGCCAGGGTCACGAGCTTCGCGACGGGGTTCACGATGCCGAGTACGTTCGACACGTGCGGGAAGGCGACGACCTTCGTGCGCTCGCCGATGAGTTCGGCCGCGGCGTGCAGGTCGAGCATGCCGTCGTCGAGCACCGGGATGTGCCGCAGACGCGCACCCGTTCGGGCGGCGAGTTCCTGCCAGGGGATGAGGTTGGCGTGATGCTCGGCCTCGGTCACGACGATCTCGTCGCCCTCGCGCAGGCGCCCGGCGTACCCCAGCGATCCCGCGACGAGGTTGAGGCCGGCGGTGGCGCCGCTCGTCCAGACCAGCTGCTCGGGCTCGGCGCCCACGAACTCGGCGACCGTGACGCGCGCGTCCTCGAACAGCTCGGTGGCCTCGGCGGCGAGGGTGTGCGCGCCGCGATGCACGGCCGAGTTGGCGGTTTCGAGGAAGTCGCGCTCGGCGTCGAGGACGGCGCGCGGCTTCTGGCTCGTCGCGCCGGAGTCGAGGTACACGAGGGGTCGGCCGTCGATCTCGGCCTGCAGGATCGGGAAGTCGGCGCGCACGGCGGCGACGTCGAAGGGGAGGGTCACCCCTCCAGGCTACGTCGCATGGGGTGGTGGCGGATCGTGCAAAAAAGAAAAGAAGAAAGTACTTGCCTACTCGGAAAGTAGTTGCCATGATCGAGTCAACGAAAGGATCGCCATGGACCACACGCCCGCGATGACCGCGTCGGAAGCCCAACTGCTGCTCGATCGCGCCGACCGCCTCAGCCACGCCGCACACAACGCAACGCGGTGGCCGTACATCAGCTTCATCCTCGCGCTCGGGGTGGCGACCTCGATGGGCACCTTCGCGATGGCCGTCACGACCGGAGATACGTTCGGCCTCGCCTACGTGAGCTTGCTGGCCGTCGTATTCGCCCTCATCATCTTCTTCGTCGTCAGCATCCAGGGCCGCGCCGCCTTTGCTCGCGGCCGCCGCTGGACCGCCTACATCGCGAGCTGGTTCGCGTCGTACGCGCTCGCCCTGGCAGTCGTCATCTGGGCGCACGGCAACGTGCTGCTCGCGGCGCTGGCCTCGGGCCTCGTGCTCGTCGTCTCCCTGGTCTGCGCGGCGCGCGAGGCTCGGTCGTGACCACGTCGACCCCGCATCCTCGGCACCGGCTCGACGAGCTGCTCCAGAACTCCGTGCGGTTCTCGATCCTCGCGGCCCTCGACCGGGCGGCCACGCTGAGTTTCAAGGAGGTTCGGGATGCCGTCGAGGTCACCGACTCCGCGCTGAGCAAGCAGGTCTCGACGCTCGAGGGCGCCGGCTACATCGCTGTGGGGAAGTCGTTCGCGGGCAAGATGCCCCGCACCTCGCTCACCCTGACGAAGGAGGGGCGAGCGGCGTGGAGGAGCCACCTCGACACGCTCCGCGAGATCGCGGGGACGTCGGTCTGAGCCGTTCGATCGTTCGACACCGCGTCTCACCGACTCCTCATGGACGAGTCGATGAGACGCGGTGTCGTGCGCGAAGAGTGAGGAAGCCGGACCGGACCGTTCGGAAACCGTGAGCACCCCGGGATCGCCCTCGCCGGGAGCGTAGACCGGATGCCATGACCCTCACGGCCCTGCTCCCCACCCTTCGATCCAGCATCCCGGCCCCCTTCGACGCGGCCGCCTGGCCCGCCGGCTCGACCCCCACGCTCGACGACGTCACCGTGCGGGCCGTGTCGGTCGGTCGTTTCGCCGACATCTGCGGAACGCCCTGCGTCTGCACGGGCCCCGCGGTGATCCCGGCGTCGGGCGGTGTGGCATCCGCGACGCTGTCGACGACCGTGGTGATCGCGACCGTGACGGATGCCGGCCCCGATACGCTGCGCCTCGATGCTTGCGTCGCCGGGCTCGAGGCCGTCTGGCGCGAGGCGCGGCTCATCGGCCGCGTGTCCCGCGCGTACGACGAGCCGTTCGCCGTCGTCGACGCGCACGGCGAGGAACCGTGCGGCGCGGTCGTGCTGCCCGGGGACGTCCGCGTGGGCGATCGCATCGCCTTTCCCTGCCCCGGATGCCACACCGTCGGCGAGGTCCGCTGATGCTGCTGCACTCGATCGTCTTCGCCTCCCGCTGCGCGCGGGTGCAGGCGGAGTTCCTGGCCGCGGAGGCCGAAGACGAGGCGGCCGACGAGCGTAACTCCTGAGTTTCGGGCCCGGCTCCTGTGGCAGCCGGCCCGGGCTCCGGTGTCGGCGCGTCTTTCCGACCGGGGGACAAGCCGCCGCGGCGCGAATCTCAGGAGTTCGGCACGCTCGCGGCGGTGGTCCCGCCCGGGCCCGCTCACACGACGAGCCGGTACCCCATCCCCTGCTCGGTGAGCAGGTGCACGGGCGCCGAGGGATCGACCTCGAGCTTCTTTCGCAGTTGCGACATGTACAGCCGCAGATAGCCCGAGTCGGCGACCTGTTCGCTCGCCCAGATCTCTTTGAGCAGGGTCTGGCGCGTCACGAGAGAACCGGGGTTGCGGGCGAGGAACTCGAGCATGCGCCACTCGGTCGGCGTCAGGTGCACGCGTGCGCCTCCGCGCAGCACGGCCTTGGCCGACAGGTCGACCTCGACGTCGCCGAAGCGCACGACGGCATCGCCCGACGACGGCACTGAGCGCCGCGCGTGCACGCGCAGACGCGCCAGCAGTTCGTCGATCTGGAACGGCTTGGTGACGAAGTCGTCTGCCCCGGCGTCGAGCGCCTCGACCTTGTCGGCCGAGCCCGTGCGACCCGAGACGACGATGATGGGCGCCGTCGTCCACCCGCGCAGGGCGTGGATCACCTGCACGCCGTCGAGGTGCGGCATCCCGAGGTCGAGAAGGACGATGTCGGGGTGCGCCCCCGCGGCGAGGGTGACGGCCGCGGCACCGTCGGCCGCCGCCACCACGTCGTAGCCGTGCGCGGCCAGCGTGATGCGCAGGGCTCGCACGAGCTGCGGGTCGTCATCGGCGATGAGTACCTTCACGGCATCCTCCTCGAGATTCCGGATGCCGTGGCCTCCGTATCGGCCACGGGCAGCGCCACGACCATGGTGAGGCCGCCGCCGGGGGTGTCCTCCGGGGTGAGCGTGCCGCCCATGCCCTCGGCGAAGCCGCGCGAGAGGGCCAGGCCCAGGCCCAGACCCGCGGTGTTGTCGGTGTCGCCCAGGCGCTGGAAGGGCGAGAACATGTCCTCGCGGCGGTCGGCGGCGATACCGGGGCCGTGGTCGATCACGCGGATCTCGGCGGTGCCGCCGAGGCGGCTCGTCGCGATGCGGACACGCTCGCCGTCGGGCGAGTAGCGCTGGGCGTTGGTGAGCACGTTGACCAGCACGCGCTGCAGCAGCACGGGGTCGGCACGGAGCATCGGCAGGTCGGGGTCGAGCGCGAGCTCGACGTCGTCGGGGCCGAGGTCGAGCTCGTCGAGGGCGGAGAGCACGACACCCGCGGCGTCGGTCGCCGTCAGAGACACGGCGAGCACGCCGGCCTGCACGCGGCTGACGTCGAGCAGGTCGGTTACGAGCACGGACAGCGTCGCCAGGCTTTCGTCTGCGGTCTCGAGCAGCACCTGGCGGTCGTCGTCGGAGAGCTGGTCGCCGGCGGCGCGCAGGCCGCCGAGCGAGGCGACGGCGGCGGCGAGCGGACGGCGGAGGTCATGGCTGACGGCCGACAGCAGGGCGGTGCGCACCTGGTCGGTCTCGGCGAGCGCGCCGGCCTCGGCCGCGGTCTCGGCGAGATCGGTGCGCTCGAGTGCGGCGGCGAGCTGCGCCACGACGACGTCGAGCAGACGTCGTTCCGAGGCGTCGAGGTCGCCGCCGTGCAGCTCGAGGGTCGCGCGCCCGTCGCCGACGGGCACCGCGACCGCGCGATCGTCGCGCACGGGCTCCCCGTCCGTGGCGAGCACCGTGCCGTCGGCGGCGACCAGGCGGACTCCCGCGAGGCCGAACGCCTCGCGCGCGCGGCTGATCAGCGCGGGCACGGCGCTCTCGCCCCGCAGCACGCTGCCGGCGATCGTGGCGAGCATCTCGGACTCCGCCGCGGCGCGTCGGGCGGCCCGCGCGCGGCGGGCGGCCTGGTCGACGACGACGCTGACGAGCACGGCGATGACGACGTACAGCGTCAGCGACAGCGCGTGCGCGGGGTCGCTGATGGTGATCGTGTAGATCGGTGCGATGAACAGGAAGTCGAGCGTGACCCCCGACAACACGGCCGCGAACACCGCCGGCCAGATGCCGCCGACGAGCGCGACGACCACGACCAGCAACTGGTAGGCCAGGACGTCGGCGGTGATCGACTCGTCGGAACCGGTGGCGATCATCAGCAGCGACAGAAGCGGACCGCCGACGAGGGCGGTGACGAAACCCAGGATGCGCCGCTTCGCGCTCAGCGCGGGGCCCGCGAGCCGGGGGAGGGCGAACCGGCCGCCCGCGCGGGCGTGGTTCACGATGTGCACGTCGATGTCGCCCGAGGCGCGGATCACGGTCGCCCCGATGCCCGGTCCGGTAAGGGCTGCGCCCAGACGACCGCGCCGGCTCACGCCGATGACCAGCTGCGAGGCGTTGACCGATCGCGCGAAATCGACCAGGGCGGTGGCCACGTCGTCGCCGACGACCTGGTGGTAGGTGCCGCCCAGGGTTTCGACCAGGGCACGCTGTTCGGCCAGGGCGCCGGGGGCGCTCGCGCGCAGGCCGTCCTGCGTCGACACGTGCACGGCGAGCAGCTCGCCGCCGGCCGACCGCGCGGCGATGCGGGCCCCGCGACGCAGCAGCGTCTCGCCCTCGGGCCCGCCGGTCAGGGCAACGACCACGCGCTCGCGCGCCTGCCACGACCCTTCGATGCCGTGCTCGCTGCGGTAACGCTGCAGCGCGGAGTCGACCTCGTCGGCGAGCCAGAGCAGAGCGAGTTCGCGCAGCGCCGTCAGGTTGCCGAGGCGGAAGTAGTTCGACAGAGCGGCGTCGATCCGCTCGGCGGGGTAGACCGAGCCCGCGGCGAGGCGATCGCGCAGGGACTGCGGTGCCAGGTCGACGACCTCGATCTGATCGGCCGCCCGGACCACGGCATCCGGGACCGTCTCGCGCTGCACCACGCCGGTGATCTTCTCGACGACGTCGTTGAGCGATTCGATGTGCTGCACGTTCACGGTCGTGATCACGTCGATGCCCGCGTCGAGCAGCTCCTCGACGTCGGCCCAGCGCTTGTCGTTGCGAGAGCCGGGGACGTTGGTGTGCGCGAGTTCGTCGACGAGCGCGATTCTCGGGAGCCGTTCGAGCACGGCATCCAGGTCCATCTCATCGAGCGCGACGCCGCGGTGCGCCACGGCACGGCGCGGAACCACCTCGAGGCCTTCGGCTTGCGCCGCGGTCGCGACGCGGCCGTGCGTCTCGACGATCGCGATGACGACGTCGTGGCCCTCCGAGCGCAGCCGGCGCCCTTCCTCGAGCATCTCGTATGTCTTGCCGACGCCGGGGGCCATGCCCAGCAGCACGCGCAGGCGCCCGCGCTTCACGAGGCGTCCCCCGTGCGCGACCGGGGTTCCGGCGACGGGCGACAGGGTCATGACAGCGATTCTCGTCTCTCAGCGGGCGTCGAGCGCGCGATTGAGCTCCACGACGTTCACGCGCGGGTCGCCGAGGTATCCGAGATCGCGGGGAAGCGTGTGCTCCGACACGAGGGCTGCGACCTCGGACGACGGGATGCCGCGGGCTTCGGCGACCCGTGCGACCTGGCGTTCGGCGTTCTCGACCGAGATGTCGGGGTCGAGGCCCGAGCCCGAGGCGGTCACCGCGTCGGCGGGGATCGAGCCCGGGCCGTTCAGCTCGCCGAACGCCGCACGGCCCTCTTCGATCGGGGCGATCAGGTCCGGGTTCTCGGGGCCCAGGTTCGAGCCGGTCGAGGCCGAGGAGTCGTAGCTCGCGGCAGACGGTCGCGACTGGAAGTACTGGGGGAGAGCGTTGCCGTCGGCATCCTGGAACGACTGCCCGATCAGCTGCGAGCCGGTGACGGTGCCGTCGGCGGTCTTGATGAGCGATCCGTTCGCTTGGAACGGCAGGGCGACCTGTCCGACCGCGGTGATCAGCAGCATGTAGGCGACGCCGAGCAGGAGGGTGAAGACGACCATCGCGCGGACGGCGACGGCGGTGGTACGCAGGGTGGTGCGCATGACGGGGCCTTTCAGAAACCGGGGAGCAGGCTCACGACGAGGTCGATGAGCTTGATGCCGATGAAGGGGACGATGACGCCGCCGAGCCCGTAGACGAGCAGGTTGCGGCTGAGGATGCTCGACGCGCTCGCCGCGCGGTACTTCACACCGCGCAGGGCCAGGGGGATCAGCACGATGATGACGATCGCGTTGAAGATGATCGCGCTCGTGACGGCGGAGGCGGGGGAGTGCAGCCCCATGATGTTCAGCGCCGCCAGGCCCGGGAACACGCCCATGAACATCGCCGGGATGATGGCGAAGTACTTGGCTATGTCGTTGGCGAGCGAGAACGTGGTCAGCGCTCCGCGCGTGATGAGCAACTGCTTGCCGATGCGCACGATGTCGATGAGCTTGGTCGGATCGGAATCGAGGTCGACCATGTTGCCGGCCTCTTTCGCGGCCGAGGTGCCCGTGTTCATCGCGACGCCCACGTCGGCCTGTGCGAGTGCCGGAGCGTCGTTCGTGCCGTCGCCGGTCATCGCGACGAGGTTGCCGCCCTCCTGCTCGCGCTGGATGAGCGCGAGCTTGTCCTCGGGCGTGGCCTCGGCGAGGAAGTCGTCGACCCCGGCCTCGGCGGCGATCGCCTTGGCGGTGAGCGGGTTGTCGCCCGTGATCATCACGGTGCGGATGCCCATCGCCCGCAGCTCTCCGAAGCGCTCGCGGAGGCCGTCCTTGACGACGTCCTTGAGGTGGATGACGCCGAGCACGCGGCCGCGCCCGTGCGAAACTCCTGAAGATTCGGGGGCGAGGGTCGCCACGACCAGGGGAGTTCCGCCGGATTCAGCGATCTCGTTCGTGAATTTCAGGAGTTCAGCACGGGTGGCGTCGGACACCGTCGCGCGCTGGCCGTCGAGCCAGGCCACCACGGCGGACGCGGCGCCCTTGCGCACCTGCGTGCCGCCTTCCAGGTCGAGGCCGCTCATGCGGGTCTGAGCGGTGAAGGGCACGGGCTCCGCGCCCCGGGGCATCTCGGCGACGATCCCCTGGGCCGCCGCGAGCTCGACCACCGAGACGCCCTCGGGAGTGGGGTCGGCCTGCGACGACAGCGAGGCGTACTCGGCGAGCTCGGGGCCTCCGACGCCCTGCATCGGAACGAACGCCGAGGCGCGGCGGTTTCCGTAGGTGATCGTGCCGGTCTTGTCCAGCAGCAGGGTCGTCACGTCGCCCGCCGCCTCGACCGCGCGGCCTGACATCGCCAGGACGTTGCGCTGCACGAGACGATCCATTCCGGCGATGCCGATCGCGCTGAGGAGCGCCCCGATCGTGGTCGGGATGAGGCAGACCAGCAGCGCCACGAGCACGGGGATCGAGACGGGGGATGCCGCGTACGAGGCGATCGGGTTCAGCACCAGAACCACGACGACGAACACGATCGACAGGCTCGCGAGCAGGATGTTCAGCGCGATCTCGTTGGGCGTGCGCTGGCGCGACGCGCCCTCGACGAGCGCGATCATGCGGTCGACGAAGGTCTCGCCGGGCTTCGACGTGATCTTCACCACGATGCGGTCGCTGAGCACGCGCGTGCCGCCGGTGACGGCGCTGCGATCACCGCCCGACTCGCGGACGACCGGGGCCGACTCTCCCGTGATCGCCGACTCGTCGACGGTCGCGATGCCCGAGACGATGTCGCCGTCGCCGGGGATGAGTTCCCCGGTCTCGACCAGCACGATGTCGCCGACGCGGAGGTCGCCCGAGGGGACGTCTTCGGTGGCGGCACCGGATGCCGAGGGGTCGGTGGGGGAGTACGAGACCACGCGGCGGGCCGAGGTCGTCGTGCGGGTCTTGCGCAGGGTCGCGGCCTGCGCCTTGCCGCGGCCCTCGGCCACGGACTCGGCGATGTTCGCGAAGAACACCGTGAGCCACAGCCAGACCGCGATTCCCCAGGTGAAGCCGAAGGGGAGGCCGGTGTCGTCGCCGCCGAGGAACGGCTCGGCGATCGCGATGAGCGTCGTCAGGGCCGCACCGACCCAGACGAGGAACATCACGGGGTTGCGCCACTGGGCGGCGGGGTTGAGCTTCTTGGCCGCGCCCGGGAGGGCGGCGACGACCTGAGCGGCGCTGAACGCGCGGCGCGGGGCGGCCGGCGCCTCGTCGGCAGCGGGGACCGGCGCGTGGGTGAGGGTGGACATCAGCGGGTAAGTCCTTCAGCGAGGGGTCCGAGGGTGAGGACCGGGAAGTAGGTGAGGGCCGTGACGATCACGACGACGCCGGCGAGCAGACCCGCGAACTGCGGGCGGTGCGTCGGCAGGGTTCCGGCGGTGGAGGGCACGGCATCCTGAGCCGCGAGAGAACCCGCCAGGGCCAGCACGAACACGATCGGCAGGAACCGGCCGAGGAGCATCGCCACCCCCAGTGCCGTGTTGAACCACGGGGTGTTGGCCGTGAGACCGGCGAACGCGGAGCCGTTGTTGTTCGCCGCCGAGGTGAAGGCGTAGAGCACTTCGCTCAGGCCGTGCACGCCCGGATTGAGGATCGAGGTGGTCTCGACGTCGTCCCGGATGCCGGGAATCCCGAAGCTCAGCGCGGTTCCGGCGAGCACGAGCGTGGGTGTGACGAGGATGTACAGGCTCGCGAGCTTGATCTCTTTCGGCCCGATCTTCTTGCCCAGGTACTCGGGGGTGCGCCCGATCAGCAGGCCGCCGACGAACACCGCGATCACGGCGAGGATGAGCATGCCGTACAGGCCCGATCCGACACCGCCGGGGGCGATCTCACCGAGCATCATGTTGATCATCGGCATCATGCCGCCGAGCGCCGTGTAGCTGTCGTGCATCGAGTTGACCGCCCCCGTCGAGGTGAGCGTGCTGGTCGTGCCGAAGAGCGTCGAACCGAAGATGCCGAAGCGCACCTCTTTGCCCTCCATGGCGCCGCCGGCGAGCATCGGGGCCGTCCCGTTCCCGGCCATCTCGGCCCAGGTGAGAAGAGCCGCGGATGCCACGAAGATCGCGCCCATGACGCCGAGGATCGTGTAGCCCTGGCGGTCGTCGTTCACGATCCGGCCGAAGGCACGGGGGAGCGAGAACGGGATCACCAGCATGAGGAAGATCTCGAAGAGGTTCGTCCAGGGGGTGGGGTTCTCGAACGGGTGCGCGGAGTTCGTGTTGAAGATCCCGCCGCCGTTGGTGCCGAGGAGCTTGATCGCCTCCTGCGAGGCGACCGGCCCGCCGGGGATCGACTGGGCCGCGCCCGCCACCGTCGTGGCATCGGTGAAGCCCGAGAGGTTCTGGATGACGCCGCCGGCGAGCAGCACGACCGCCGCGACGATCGAGAACGGCAGGAGCAGACGGTAGGTGCCGCGAACGAGGTCGACCCAGAAGTTCCCGATCACACCGCTGCGGCGGTACGCGAAACCGCGAACGAGAGCGACCGCGATGGCGATGCCGACGGCCGCGCTGACGAAGTTCTGAACGGTGAGGGCGGCGAACTGCACGGTGTAGCCGAGGGTGGTCTCGCCGCCGTAGGACTGCCAGTTCGTGTTCGTGACGAAGGAGACGGCCGTGTTGAACGACAACGCCTCGCTCGGGGCGTCGAAGCCCAGCGAGAGCGGCAGCACCGCCTGAAGCCGCATGATCGCGTACACGAACACGACGCCGACGAACGAGAACAGCAGCACCGAGCGCAGGTAGGCCTGCCAGGTCTGGGCGCTGCGCGGGTCGACGCCGATCAGGCGGTACGTGCCCCGCTCGACGGCGAGGTCGCGCTGACCGGTGTAGATGCGGGCGATGTAGTCACCGAGGGGGCGGTAGGCCAGGCCCAGGGCGACGAGAAGAGTGAGGCTGGTCAGGACGATCGACCAGATGGTTCCGCTATCCATGGGTCAGAACTTCTCCGGTCGGACGAGGGCGACCACGAGGTACACGACGGCGGCGACCGCGAGGACCGCGGCGAGGATCGAGAAGAAGATCACGGGCGCTCGCCCCCTCGTCCGGTGGTGCGGGACGTCGAGGGGCGGGCTTCGGGGCCCAGCTTCTCGACCCCCTTCGCGACGAGGGCGACCAGCGCGAAGAGCGCGACGGTCGCGGCGAGGAAGACGGCATCGAGCACGACGACTCCAGATTCGGGTGAACACACCGCGGAGATCCGCGGGCACCGCGGGGCGGCACGTGTGTCGATACAACTCCTCGAGCCCGCGGCATCCCGGCGTCCTAACGCTTTCCCTACGGGTCGCTGACGGACACATACGGGGTGCTTACGGGGGATCGCCGCCGCCGAGACGGCAACTCGCTGACAACCCGGTTGCCGGCTGGTGCCGAGTTGTCAGCCGGATGCCGTCTCGAGACCATCGGCGTCGCCGCCGACCGCGCATGATGGAGGCATGCTCCCCTCCGACGGATCCGACGTGCGCGTCAGCGCGGGGCTGGTGATCCCGGCCGCGGAGCTGTCGTGGCGGTTCTCGCGCTCTTCGGGGCCGGGCGGTCAGGGCGTGAACACCGCCGACTCGCGGGTCGAATTGATGTGGGATGCCGTGGCGTCGAGCGTGCTGTCACGGGTGCAGCGTGAGCGACTCATCGAGCGACTCGGTGACCGGCTCGTCGACGGGGTGCTGACGATCGCGGCATCCGAGCATCGGGCGCAGCTGCGCAACCGCGACGCGGCGCGCGCCCGCCTTTCCGCTCTCGTGGCCGAGGCCGTAGCCCCTCCCGCCCCGCCGCGACGCGCGACGAAGCCCACCCGCGGATCGAGGGAGCGCCGCCTGCAGGCCAAGCAGCGCCGCACCGACGTGAAGAGGATGCGCCGTCGTCCGACCGACTGACCCGCCCCGCCCTCCCGCCCCCTCCCCCCATGCCCGACGTTGAGTGTCCAAAACACCCGGACGCTTTTGAAAACCGTCCGGGTGTTTTGGACACTCAACAGGGGTGGGCCGCGGGGAGGGGGCCGCGGGGAGGGGGCCGCGGGGAGGGGGCAGCGGGGAGCGGGCCGGGGGAGGGGGCAGCGCGGCGTGAGCGTTATGACTGAGCGCCGCCCTCGGCCCGGCGGCGGCGCACCTGCTCCTCGAGGTCGGCGAGGCGCATCTCGCGCTCGAGGTCGGCGATCTGTTGCTCGGTGGTGCGGGTCTCGCGAGCAGCGGCCGGCGGGGGAGCGGGGTCGGTGTCCTTCTGCCAGCGCCGCGGGTCGCCGAAGGACATCGGCGTCGCTCGCGTCTCGTACTCCCGGCCGAGGGCGAACCACAGGATCGACCCGATCAGCGGCAGCAGCACGATGAAGATGATCCACGCGAATTTCGGCAGGTGCTTCACCTGGTCTTCGCGCCGGGTGATGACATCGACGAGGGCGACCACCATCACCACGAGGGTCAGCAGGGCGAGTACTGGCATGGCATCCACCCTGTCGGAGACTTCCGTCGGCGTCCACCGATTCGTCGCGACCGGGCCGGAGCCGGGGTGAGTGTCCAGAACACGCCGGAGGCACCGCCCTCCCCGCGGCGTGCTCTGGACAGTCGACGGGGCAGCGAGAACACCGACGCCCCCACCACGAAGGTGGGGGCGTCGGGCCAGACTCAGGATGCCGAGCCGGGCGGGGTCTTCTTCGGGCGGTGAGCCGTGACCTCGGCCACCGGCTGACCGCCGCGCTGCTGGCCCGGGAGGGGCCGCGAGCGGCGTCCGTAGATGACCTCGGACGAGTCGAGCAGCCACGGCACGAGCGTGATCGAGACGCCGTGCACGAGCATGAGCTGGTGCGCGAGGCGGCGCGAGCGGCGGTTGTGCAGGATCGACTCCCACCAGTGGCCGACGATGAACTGCGGCAGGTACACCGTGACCACGGCCGAGCCGTTGTTCTCGCGGTACTTCTTGATGAAGGTCGACACCGGCGAGGTGTACGTGCGGTACGGGGAGTCGATGATGACCAGAGGGATGGGCATATCGTGCTCGGCCCACTCCTTCTGCAGCTTGGCCGCGTCTTCGTCGGTGATGGCGACGTGCACCGCGAGCGTCTTCTGGTGGTTGGCGGCCAGTGCGTAGTCGATCGCCTTCATCACGGGCTTCTGCAGCCGGTTCACCAGCACGATCGCCACGTCTCCCGACGAGCCGAAGTGCACGGTCTCGTCCATGCGGATCTCGTGCTCGACGTCGCGGTAGTAGCGGTTCACGCCGATCATCAGCACCGCGAGGATCGGGATCGCGATGAACACCAGCCATGCGCCGTGCGTGAACTTCGTGATCGTGACGATCAGCAGCACCAGCACGGTCATGGCCGCACCGACGGAGTTGATCCACAGGCCCGAGACGGCGGAGCGACGCTCGATCGCGGCGGACTGCTGCTTCGCCGCCTCGGGAGTGAGCTCCTTCAACCCTCGCAGCACGCGACGCCAGTGTTTGACCATGCCGATCTGGCCGAGCGAGAACGAGACGAAGACACCGATGATGTAGAGCTGGATCAGCGTCGTGAGGTTGGCCTGGTAGACGATGAGCACGCCGATGGCGACGATGCCCAGGATGATCATGCCGTTGGAGTAGACCAGGCGGTCACCGCGGGTGTTGAGGGCCTTGGGGGCGTATCCGTCGCGCGCGAGCACCGCGCCGAGCAGCGGGAAGCCGTTGAAGGCGGTGTTGGCGGCGAGCAGCAGCACGCACGCCGTGGCGGCTTGGATGATGAAGAACGGGATGCTGTTCATGCCGAAGGTCGCGGCGGCGACCTGGGCCATGAGGCTCGGTTGCGGGTTGTTCGCACAGTCGAAGCCGATGAGGTGGCAGGGGTTCTCGGCGTAGTGCACGCCCGAGATGAGGGCCAGCATCGTCAGGCCCGCGAACAGCACGATGGCGATGCCGCCCATCAGGGTCAGCGTCGTCTGGGCGTTGCGGATCTTCGGCATGCGGAAGGCGGGCACGCCGTTCGACACGGCCTCGACGCCGGTCAAGGCGGAGCAGCCGCTCGAGAACGCGCGCAGCACCAACAGGATCAGCGCCGCTTGCGTCAACGATTCCGCCTGCACGCCGTAGTCGGCGCTCGAGGCGTGCGGCGCGTCTCCGAGCAGTGTGCGCGCGAGGCCCACGACGATCATCACGCCGACCGACCCGATGAACAGGTAGGTCGGAATCGCGAAGACGCTCGATGCCTCGCGCACGCCGCGAAGGTTCACGATCACGATGAGGATGACGAAACCGACGGCGATCTCGACGCGGAACGGATTCAACTCCGGCAGGGCCGAGATGATGTTGTCGACTCCGGATGCCACCGACACGGCGACCGTGAGCACGTAGTCGACGAGCAGGGCCGCTGCCACGATCACGCCGGGCACCTCGCCGAGGTTCTTGCTCGCGACCTCGTAGTCGCCGCCGCCCGAGGGGTAGGCCTTGATGAGCTGCCGGTAGCTCAGCACGACCACGACGAGCAGCGTCACGACGGCGACGGCGACCCACGGACTCAGGGTCAGCAGGGTCGTTCCGCCGATGAGCAGGATCATCAGCAGCTCCTGTGGCGCGTAGGCCACGGAGGACAGCGCGTCGGACGCGAAGATCGGCAGCGCCATCTTCTTCGGGAGGAGCTGCTCGTCGAGTTTCTCGGAGGTGAGGGGCTCGCCGATCAGGATGCGTTTCGCGATCGGCGTCTCTTCGCCGTCAACGCGACTTTCGTCAGTCACGGCGCGCGACACTACGCGTACTGGAGGCCATGCGCAATCTGACGCGCACGCTGTTCAATGCATGGTCGCCAGACCGTGACCTAGCGGCGCATTCTCGCAATGCGAGAAACGCTCACTTCGCGGCCGTATTCCCGATGAATTCCGCGACCGCGTCAGCGCCGCCGTGATCGTGCGCGGTCACCGTGACGACGGCGTCGCCGGCGAAGACGACGAGCTGCCCGTGGGCGCCGTGCAGGCGCCAGGCGTCGCCCGGTCCGTCCCACCCGGCGAGGGCGTAGCGACGGTACCCGGCGCCGGGGCTGCCGGTATCGATCCACCCCGAGTGCATGGCATCCACGATCCCCTCCGAGACCACCCGATGGCCGTCGATGACGCCGCCGTCGCGGATGAGCAGACCGAGACGCGCCAGCTCGGCGGTGCGCAGCTCGAGGCCCTCGCCGCCGAGGACGCGACCGTTCGGGCAGCGGCGCCACGACACATCGGTCCATCCCATCGGGGCGAACAGGCGCGGGCGCAGGAAGTCCTCGATGTCGCCGGTCCGCTGCGACAACGCGGCCATCGCCGTATAGGTGCTGGCGTTCGAGTATTGGAACACCCGGCCGCTCGAGGGGCGAGACAAGAACTCCGCGGCGAGATCGGGCCAGTCGGTCATCATCGTCTCGGACCACGGCAGATCGATGCCGCTCGACATCGAGAGCAGGTCACGCAGCGTCACCTCGGTCGCCGCGGGCAGCATCGAGCGAACCGGGTCGTCGAGCGACACGATTCCCTCGTCGGCGGCGATTCCGGCCGCCAGCACCGCGACGGCCTTCGCGACGGAGTGGATCTCCTCCCGCACATCCGGCGTCCACCGGTGCATCGCGACGTCGTCGCCCACGCGCACGTGCACGCCGTGCGCGGCGAAGCCGGTGTCGTCGATACGAGCGACGAGCGCGTCGCGAAGGGCGGCGGCGCGGGTCATGCGCCCAGGCTACGGGCCCGAGCGATTCTGCCTAGGCTCTCGGGGTGGACAACATCGTGGGCTCGGGCGTTCTCGCCGTCGTCGCGGGTGCCGTGGTCGCGATCCTCGCCTTCGTGCCGTTCGTCGCGGTCAGCTATCGGCGTCGCGGCCGGCTCACGGTGTGGCGCTCGCTCCTGTGGGCGGGGGCGGCCGTGTACTTCTGGGCGATCTGGACGTACACGCTCATCCCCCTGCCCGACTCCGAGGTCTACCGCTGCGCGGGCGTGAACCTGCACCCCTTCGTGTTCGTCGACGAGGTCCGCGCGGCCGTCGCCGCCTCGGGCCGGTACCTGATCGACCCCGTCGTCCTTCAGGTGGCGCTGAACGTGCTGCTGTTCGCCCCGCTCGGCTTCTTCTTGCGGGTGCTCGGGGGTCGCGGCATCCTGATCGCGGGTCTCGTCGGCTTTGCGACCTCGGGGATCATCGAGACGACGCAGCTGACGGGCGTCTGGGGCCTGTTCCCCTGCGCCTACCGCGTCTTCGACGTCGACGATCTCATCGCGAACACCAGCGGCGCTCTGATCGGATCGCTCCTCGCGTTCGTCGTCCCGGCTCAGCACCGGGGAGTGGAGAGGGCTCCGGATGCCGAGACCCCGCGCCCCGTGACGCGTGGCCGCCGTCTGCTGGGACTGGTGTGCGACGTCGTGGGCGTCTGGCTGATCGGCGTCGCCGTGGCCGTGGTGGTGCAGGCCGTGCTCGTGCTGCTCGTCGGTGAGAGGTCGTCGTTCTCGACCGAACAGGTCGCCTCGCTCGCGGGGACGATCGCCTCGGCGGGGCTCTGGCTCGGGGTGGTGCTGGCGACCGGCCGCTCGATCGGCGACCTCGCCACGCGGGTGCGCTTCACGAACGGTGTCCTCCCCGCGTGGGTGGCGCGCCCCTTGCGTTTCGCGACCGGGGCCGGGGCGTACGCGATCCTCGCGGCGCTGCCGGCGCCGTGGTCGCTGCTGGCCTTCCTTCTGGCGTCGACGACCGCGGCGCTTCTGCTGGTGTGGCCCGACGGCCGCGGACTGACCGGGTGGATCGGGCGCCGTCGCCTGGTCGACGACCGCGCGGGAGTGGTGAGTCCCTCGGTCGACCGCGGCGCGCGCGTCTGAGACACGTCACCCCGCGCCGAATTCCTCGGCCAGCACGCCCATCAGCACCTCGTCGTGGAACCGCCCGCCGTGGAACGCCACCGCGCGTCGCACGCCCTCGCGCACGAACCCGGCCTTCTCGTAGGCGCGGATGGCCCGGTCGTTGTAGGCCCAGACCCGCAGCTCGACCTTGTGCACCCCGAGCTCGTCGAAGGCGTACCGCAGCATCGTGCGCGTGGCATCCGCGCCGTATCCGCGTCCGACGGCGTCGGGGCCGAGGATGATCGCGAACGTCGCGATGCGCGCCGGGAGGGCGGCTCCCCAGAGCGTCGCGTGACCGATGAGCTGACCGGCCTCGTCGTCGATGCTGAAGCCCGCCCCGCCGGGGGAGTCGTTGCGGCTCCACGCCTGGAACATCTCGCGGACGGCCGCGATCGGGCGCGGGCTCACGCTGTTCTGCTGCAGCACGGCGCTGTCGCTGCGCTGCCACCAGTCGACGAGTGGGTCGAGGTCGGCGTCGGTCAGCGCGCGTAACCGCACGCGCTCACCGCGCAGGATGTCGGCGCCGTACGCCAGGGCGGTGTCGGTGTCGTGGATCGCGTCATCGGCCATGTCCCGACGCTACCGAAGGGGTCCGACACGGGTACCCGAGGGCGGACTTCCCGGCCGACACGCCTGATCCATCGGTCGGGGTGCGGCGCGTCTGGCGCGCGCTCCGCGGTTGCGCTCGCACATGGGTGTCTCGACGACGGAACACCCCCGCCGTCGCCGCCGCCTAGGCTTGACCCGGAGGATTCGATGTCGTCGAGAGCAGGGCGCGCGCAGCGGGCGGGGCGCGGCATGGCCGCAGCCGCGGTCGCGACGTTCGTGGCGACCCTGTCGCACGCGGCGGTCTCGGCCGAGCGGCCCCCGTTCGTCAACATCGTGCTGGCCCTGTGCCTCGCCGCGCCCTTGTGCGTGATGCTCGCGGGCCGTGCGATGTCGTGGACGCGCCTCTCGCTCGCGGTGGTCCTCAGTCAGGCGCTCTTCCATGCGTTGCTCGTGCTCGACCTGCAGGGCGGATTCGTGCCGGCCGGTCACCACGCCACGACCTCGCTGTTCAGCGCCGCCGGCGGCCACAGTGCCTCGGCCCACGCGTCGGAGTCTCCGTGGATGTGGGCGGCGCACGCCGTCGCCGCTCTCGTGACGGTCGTCGCGCTCGGCCGAGGGGAACGCGCGGTGCAGGTCATCGCGCGGTTCTTCGTCGCGGTGCTCTCGGTGCTGCGGCCGTTCCGGGGGCTCTCCCCGCGGACGGATGCCGTGCTCTCGGCGCCCGCGCCGCTGCTGCTGACGACGGCGATGACGGTGCTGTCGTCGATGAGGCACCGGGGTCCGCCGCTCGCGGCCTGACCCCACCCCTCATCCTTCGCGCGTATCCAACGCCTCTTCGGCGTGCGCATTTCGCAGAAAGCAGCACCATGTCTCGAAAGACCACTCTTCGACGTGCCCTCGTCGGCCTCGCCGCCGGCGCGGCCCTGGCGATCGCCGTTCCGCTCGCGGCCTCGGCCCACGTCACCGTCAACCCCAACACGGCGACCCCCGGCAGCTACGCCACGGTCAACTTCCGCGTCCCCACCGAGTCCAAGACGGCATCCACCGTCAAGCTCGAGGTCACGCTGCCGACCGATACTCCGCTGACCTCGGTGCTCGTCGAGCCCGTCCCGGGCTGGACCGCCTCCGTCGAGAAGGGGGCGCTGCCCGCTCCCGTCGAGGTCGACGGCAACACCATCTCGGACGGCCCGCTCAAGATCGTCTGGCAGGCCGACCCCGGCGTGGGTATCGGACAGGATCAGTTCCAGATCTTCTCGGCGGTGCTCGGACCGATCCCCGACACCGGGCACCTCGTGCTCCCCGCCGTGCAGACCTACTCCGACGGCTCGGTCGTCGACTGGACGAACACCCCCGAGCAGGTCGCGGCTGACGACACGCTCGAGCCCGCCCCGGTGCTCTACATCAACGACACCCCGCCCGCGAGCGGGCACGGCGGACACAGCGGCCACGGCAGCGCTTCGGCCGCGCCGACGATGGACGACCACTCGATGGAGGCCTCGTCCCAGACCGGCGACTCCTCGGGCCTGTCGCTGGGCCTCAGCATCGCGGCTCTCGTGATCGCGGTCGCCGGCGCCCTGCTCGGCGCCTTCGCGGTGTCGCGTCGCCCGAAGCGCAGCTGAGTATGGTCACCCGGAACGCTCTGCGCCGGGCCCTGGTCGGGGCGGTGGTCGTCGCTGCGGCGATGACCACCGCCCTCGGCGGGGCGACGGCTGCCTCGGCCCACGACAGTCTCGTCTCGTCGACGCCCGCGGAGGGCGAGAGCGTCTCGTCGCTGTCGGAGGTCACACTCGGTTTCAGCGCCAACCTGCTCGGCTACGACGGCGGCAACATCGTCATCGTGGTCGGCCCCGACGGCAAGCACTACGAGAGCGAGTGCGTGGCTCTCGCCGGCCCCACCCTGACCCTCCCGGTCGCCCTGGGGGCACCCGGCGCGTACACGGTGGAGTGGCGCGCGGTCTCGTCCGACGGACACCCCGTCTCGGGCGAGATCCCGTTCACGTACACCGGCGAGAACACCTCGGCCGGAGCGGATTCCTCGCCGTGCGCGAGCGCCCAGGGCGCGGCTCCCGCCGAGACCCCGGTGGCAGCGCCCTCGACCTCGGGCGGCGTGTCCGGCCTGACGGTGGGCCTGCTGATCGGCGGCGGAGCGGTCGTACTGGTCGGTGTGATCGTCGTCGTGATCCTCAGCCGTCGCCCGCGCGAGGACCAGGAGCCGTCCGACAAGGAGTGATTCCGGATGCCACGACCCGGCGCCTCCGCCCCACCCTCCGTTTCGCGGAGTCCGGGCCGGGCGCGCCGGGTTTCGGCATCCGGAGGCGGGGTGTGGACCGCCGAGTCCGCGGGACGACCGCTGCTCGCGCCGCGCGACGGGCTTACAGGCTCCCGCCGGGCACCGAGAACGTGTCGCAGGCGTTGACGCCGCCCTGGCGGCCTTCGTCGAACCAGCGCGTGCGCTGCTCGCTCGAGCCGTGCGTGAAGCTGTCGGGGTTGGAGATCTGGCCCGCTTCGGTCTGGATGTGGTCATCGCCGACGGCCGAAGCGGCGGACAGGGCGTCGAGGATCTGCTGGTCGGTGGGCGGCTGCAGGTACGGGGTGCCGTTCTCGTCCACCTGCTCGCTCGCCGCGGCAACCCAGGCGCCCGCGTAGCAATCGGCCTGCAGCTCAGTGCGCACGCCGTTGCTGTCGGCGCCCGTGCCGTTGTTCGGGTGCTGCTGCATCACGCCGGTGAGGCTCTGCACGTGGTGGCCGTACTCGTGGGCGAGCACGTAGAGCTGAGCGAGGGGCCCCGCTGTGGTGTCGTACTGCTCTCGCAGGATCGAGAAGAAGGTCGGATCGACGAACACCGTCTCGTCCGGCGGGCAGTAGAACGGACCGGTCGCGTTCGAGGCGGTACCGCACGAGCTCCCCGTCTGTCCGTCGACGATGACCAACTGCGGTTTGCGGTACCCGTCGAGGCGCTCGGCCCAGAACTGGTCGATGTCGAGCGAGGCCGCAGCGAGACGACAGGAGTCGTTTTCGTTTGCATCCTGACCCGTCTCGCAGCTCGCGATCCGCTCGCCGCCGCTGCCGGGGGCCGCAGCGCCCCCGCCCGAGCCGAGCAGGCCCGTCAGGTCGGTTCCGGTGAACATCGAGATGAGCAACACGACCACCGCGCCGAGGCCCACGGCCCCGCCGCCGACGGCCGCCATGGTTCCGCCCCGGCGCTTGGCCGAGTTGCCGCCCACGCGGGCATTGTCGTTGAACGTCACGGCCGTCAGGCTACGCGAGGGGGCGGCGTGCTTGGAGGGGCTGGACTTCCAGCGAGCGAATCGTCGAGCCGCGTGCCCGAAAGCCCGTGTAAGCCCGTGTAAGTCCGTGTAAGTCCGTGTAAGTCCGTTTTGACCCGTTTCGCTCCATATCATACAGTTCGAAGAGTCATCCGTGAGCGCGCGAGGCGCGGAGCCAGGCGCAGGTCTTGCCCCTCTGGCCGACAGCGATTCCGCGCGAGCGCCATTCCCACGAACCAGAAAGGCCCCATGCGTTACAACCCATCACGGCCCCGTCTCCTTGGCGCAGTAGCAGCCGTGCTGCTGGTGATCGGCGGACCCGCCGCTGCCGCATCGGCTGCCCCCAACGCGTCGCATTGGCCTGACCAGATCTCGATCCCCGACGCCTACGGGATGGCATTCAGTCAGGACGGTTCGACGCTGTACGTCGCGCAGCGCGAGGTCGGTGTGGCCGCGGCGTCGTCGTCGGGCGATGTTTACCAGATCATCAAATCGTCGGACGACTTCATGGCCGTCGCCACCGAGGCGAATGGCGACCTTCTCCTCACCCTCGACAGCGACCCCAACATTTACCGCGTCAACATGACGGAGCTAAACCGAAATCCCGAGGCGGGCAAGGGCCCGATGTGGAAATTGCTGCTGGCCGACGTCGTCTATACCTCCACTTCCAGCTCCTCTCTCAACTCGCTTGCGGCGGCGCCCGACGGCACGATCTATTACTCGACATCTCAGGACAACCAGATCAACGTCCTCCGCGACGGCGTTTCGACGCCCTTGCTCACCTCATCGGCCGGCTCGCCGTTCAACGGCTTCTCGCTGCTCTCCGACGGCGGGTTGGGCGCGCTGGACCGAGAAGGAGTCATCTACGAGGTCTCTGCGGCGCAACTCGCCTCGGGCTCGGTTGAGCCCTCCGCCCTCAAGATCCTCACGACGGGTGTGAGCGACTACGGCTTCGCCGCTTTCGACGGCGACACGTTCTACGACGTCTCAGGCACGAAACGGACCTTCCAGGGCGCCCCTGCCGACGTCCCCGATGCGCCGACCGGACTCACGGCGACGACGGGTGATGGCGAGGTCACGCTGCGCTGGAAGGCTCCCGAGAACGACGGCGGCGCGGACGTGACCGAGTACACGGTCCTCGCTTACAACCGCAGCGATGACGAATTCGAGCGTGTCGCGTCGACGACGACTACCACCGCGAGGGTAACGGGGCTCAAGAACGGAACCCCTACCCAGTTCGTCGTCAGAGCCTCGAACAGAGTCGGTAAGAGCGATTTCTCCCGCAGCCTCACCGCAACCCCGTTCGCGCTGGACGTGGTTTACACGACCGGCGGGGCGACCCTCGCATCGGACGGCACGGTCGAAGCGGGGTACTCCGTGACCGCGACCGGGAGCGCCCTGCCGCCCGGCGCAGCCCTGAGTCTCGTGCTGCACTCCACTCCGGTCACCCTCGCCACCGGGGTGGTCGGCAGCGGCGGCACGTTCACGCTCACCGGCACCGTCCCCTCGGACACGGTCGCGGGAGCACACACTCTCATCCTGACGGTCGCGCCCGCGGGAGATGACGCCCGCTCGGTGGAACAGCCCATCACCGTCATCAACGCGACCCAGACTCCCTCGCAAACGGTGAACCCGTCCCAGGGCACGTCGTCGGCAACACCGGGTACGCCACCCTCCGCTGTCAGCCCGGCGAGTGCCGCGGGGCGCCTCGCGGCCACGGGAACGGATGACCCGGAGCCCGCGCTTGCCGCCGCTGCGTTCCTTGTCGCCCTGGGCATCGCGTTCTCCGTCCTCGGCCGCGTGCGCGAGCGCCGCGCCTGAGGGTCGGCGACAGAAAAAACGCCCACCGCGAGACGGCACCCCCCGGGGGGGGTGCCGTCTCGTCGTCTCTCACCTACCTTCGGAGCGGGCCGGCGAAGCCGGCCCGCTCCGGAGGTCGAAGCGCGTTCAGCCCAGGAACTCCCGCGCCGCGACCACCAGGTTCTCGACGCCGCGGTCGATCGTCGGCTGCATGACCGGCGCGAAGTGCGGGGAGTGGTTCGTCGGGATGTCGCGCTCGATGGTGCCGCCCGCGAACGCTTTCTGGAACGTCTCGGGGTCGACACCGCCCCAGAACCAGAACACCAGCGGAGCGCCCGACTCGCGGGCGAACCACGACACGTCCTCGCTGCCGGTGAACATGCCGGGGTCGACGACCGAGCCCTCGCCGAACGAGCGCCGGAATGCCGCGGTGAGGCGGGTCGTGGCATCCGCGTCGTTGATGGTCGGCGGCAGGGTGTGGTCGGTGGTGATGGTCGGCGTCTGCTCGGCGCCCGAAGCGTCGGCCTCGGCGCGGATGATGCGCTCGACCTTGGTCATGACGCGCTCGCGCGCGGCGTCGTCGGGGTAGCGCAGGCTGAGCTCGAGCTTGGCCTCGGCGGGGATGATGTTGTTCTTCAGGCCCGCGTGGATCGAGCCGACGGTGACCACGGCGACGTCGCGCGGGTCGACCTCGCGCGAGACGACGGTCTGCAGACGCATGACGGTGGCGGCGGCCATGACGACCGGGTCGATCGTGGAGTGCGGGCGCGAGCCGTGACCGCCGCGGCCGTGCAGCACCACGGTGAGGCCGTCGGATGCCGCCATCTGGGTGCCCGGGCGCACGCCGATCATTCCGGTGGGGAGGGGGGTGACGTGTTGGCCGAGCACGATGTCGGGCTTCGGGTATCGGTCGAGGACGCCGTCCGCGATCATCGCCTTCGAGCCCGCGCCGTATTCTTCGGCCGGCTGGAAGACGGCGACGACGGTTCCCGACCACTCCTCGCGCGTGGCGACGAGGCGCTCAAGGGCTCCGACCAGCGCGGTGACGTGCATGTCGTGGCCGCACGCGTGCATGACGGGGACGGAGTTGCCCGCCGGGTCGGTGCCGCGAGCGGTGCTGGCGTAAGCGAGACCGGTCTGCTCCTCGACGGGCAGGCCGTCCATGTCGGCGCGCAGCCACACGACCGGACCGTCGCCGTTGACGATGCTCGTGACGAGGCCGGTGCGGCCCACTCCCTCTTCGACTTCGAGCCCGAGGTCGGCCAGATGGCGGGCGATGACACCCGCCGTCCGCGTCTCTTGGAACGACAGCTCCGGGTGGGCGTGCAGGTCGGTGTAGAGGCTTTCGAGGTCGACGCTCATGTCTCCGAGCCTAGTTCGCCGCACCCGCGCGCGGTCGGGCTCCTCCCCGTCGAATGTCCAAGAAACGCCGTACCGAGCGATGGGCTGACGGAGTGTCGTGGGCACTCGACGAGCGAGCGGCGGCGGGGCCACCGCACCGCTACCGGATGCCGGGGACACCCGCAACCCATCCGCTCCGGCCAGGTCGAGCGGCAACGCTTTCGCCATGACCACCACACACTTCGACTACCTCATCGTCGGCGGCGGAATGGTCGCCGACACCGCCGCCCGTGGAATCCGCGAGATCGACGCCGACGGCTCCATCGGCATCCTGAGCGACGACATCGATGAGCCCTACACGCGCCCCGCTCTGAGCAAGAAGCTGTGGACCGATGAGGAGTTCACGTGGGACAAGGTGCCTCTCGGCACCTCCGGCGACACCGGAGCCGACATCCGGCTGCAGACGCGCGCCACGGCGATCCGTCCGGACGAGCACGAAGTGGATGCCGACGACCAGACGTTCTCGTACGGCAAGCTCCTCATCGCCACGGGCGGGAAGCCCGTGCCCCTTCCCCTCGAGGACCGATCGAACGGCGAGCGGGCCCTCAGCTTCCGCACCGCCGAGGACTATCGCCGGCTGCGGGCGCTCGCGAAGGACGTCGGCCGTATCGCCGTCGTCGGCGGCGGCTACATCGGGTCGGAGCTCGCCGCCGCCCTCGTGCAGAACGGGGTCGACACCGTGCTGATCCACACCGGATCGGTGCTCGGCGACGCGGTGTTCCCGGCCGGGCTCGCCGAGCGGTTCGAGAAGCTCTTCCGTGATGCCGGCGTCGAGATCGTCGCGGGCTCCAGGGTCACGCAGGGAGAAGCGGATGCCGACGGCGTGCGGCTGTCTCTCGAGAACGGCGACGAGGTGCGCGCAGATGCCGTCGTGAGCGGCCTCGGCATCGAGGTGGCCGCGGACCTGGCGGAGAAGGCCGGCCTGACGGTGGGCGACGGCGTCCACGTGGACGCGCAGCTGCGCGCGTCGGTCGACGACGTCTACGCCGCGGGCGACGTCGCCAGCTACCCCGACCGTCTGCTCGGGCGCCGCCGCGTCGAGCACGTCGACAACGCGAACGAGCAGGGCAGGGCCGCCGGCCGCAACCTCGCGGGCGCCGCCGAGGCCTACACGCACACGCCGTACTACTACTCGGCGGTCTTCGGCATCCGGTACGAGGCGGTCGGCACGCTCGACTCCTCGCTCGAGACGGTCGAGGACTGGCTCGACGCCGAGCGCGGGGTCGTCTACTACCTCGACGACGATCGCGTCGTGGGCGTGCTGCTGTGGAACGTCGAGGAGTCTCGGGATGCCGCCCGCTCGGTGCTCGCGGAGGCAGACACCCTGACGCGGGACGACCTCGTCGGCCGCATCCGCTGAGAAGCGGGGGCGTGACGGCGAGCGGTCTCGCGCCCCCGGCATTCGGCTCGGATCCGGTCGTGGGGGAGAGCACCGCGGGACTAACCTGGACGCGCGCTGACAGTTCTCGGCGCGCGAACCCCCCCAGGAGCACCTGATGGCTACCGCCGAACTACGACTGTCCGTCCCCCTCGACTCCGCGCGCGACGCGGTCGGCTACGCGCTCGCCGAGCAGGGCTTCACGGCGCAGCCCACGGCATCCGGATCCCTCGACGTCTCGCGCGGGAGCATGGGCACCACACTCGTGGCCGGGGCCTTCGCCGGGCAGGACATGCACGTCCGTTTCGACGTGCACTTCTCCGAGATCCCCGAGGGCACCCTCGCATCGTTCGAGCACTCCACCATGGGCGGCTTCTTCAAGGGCGGGGCGATCGGCGCGGCCAAGGTCGGCGATGTCGTGCGCGAAGCAGCCCACCGCACGGGTGATCGGCTCGCTCAGCAGGGTGTGCTCGTCGGCGGGCCCCAGGGCGTTCCGGCTTCACCGACCGATGCGGGCGCCACGCAGCAGCCGGCCGCGACCGGCGACACATGGGCACCTCCGGTGCCGCCCGCGCCTGCCGGGTACCCCGGCGCCGTGTCTGCGGCTGCCTCGGCCGACGCAGGGACCACCGCCCCCGCGTACGGCGCGGCGACGGGGGACGCCCAGACCGGCGTGCCGGCGTACGGCGCGCCTTTCCCCGGCACCGCGCCTGCCGCTTCGAGTCGCACCAACGGTATCTCGATCCTCGCGATCGTCCTCGGTTTCGTCTTCCCCCTCGGGGGCATCATCGCCGGCGCCGTCGCTCTCGCCCAGATCAAGCGCACGGGCGAGAAGGGCCGCGGCCTCGCCATCACCGGTATCGTCGCGGGGGCGGTCATCGGGGTCCTCGCGATCCTCGCCGTCGTCGGACTGCTGATCTTCTCGTTCACGGTCGGGTCGAAGGCATCCTCCGCGGACCCCTTCGATGTCCCGACGTTCCCGCAGGACGGCGGCGTGACCGTGGGCCCGAGTGAGACGGCTCCCGGAGGTGGTGGCACGTACACCCTGCCCGTCGGGGTCTGCCTCGACGACGTCCCGAGCGGATTCATCAGTTCGTCGAACATCGTCGAGTGCGCGGCCGCGCACACCTACGAGGTCTTCAGCAGCTTCGTCCTCCCAGAGGGAGCCTTCCCCGGTGACGACGCCATTGCCTCGGCGGCGCAGCAGGGGTGCGACGCCGCTTTCCCGTCGTTCGTCGGCATCGCCTACGAGCAGTCCGCGCTGAACTACCAGTACGTCGCCCCTACCGAGGGAACCTGGTCCGACGGGGACCGCGAGATCTCGTGCTTGCTCTACGATCCCGCCGTCGAGGAGACGACCGGGTCGCTGGCGGGGTCGGCGCGCTGACGACGGACCTCGACGGCGGGTCCGTGCGACGCCTGCTTCCTCCGCCGGGCGGTCGAGGAGGTCGTCGAGCGATCCGCTCCGGTGGCTGACAGCGCCTCGCACGCTCCGCGCGTACGAGCCGTCGTCCGGAGGGCGCGGAGGCTGCTGGCCCGAGAACGCAACGGACGCTTCGTGAATCCGCACGTGCGATACATTCGGGCCGTCGCGCAGAACGTGGGGGCATGCGATGGATGCTGCGAAAGGCCCGTCGGCGTGGGCACGGTTCTGGAATGCCGGGCACTGGTGGAAGGCCGTGGTCCTCGCCGTCGTCTACTTCGTGCTCTACCAGGCCCTGTCGCCCTCGTCTCAGCCGGCACTTTCGCCTTGCTTCACGCCGGGAACCTCCTCGGGGGGCAGTCCCTGTTGGCCACGGGCATTCAGCTTGTCTACACCTTCTTCTTCGGCATCCTCATGTATCTCGCGATGCGCGTCACGCGCACGCTTCTCGCCCCGGTCCTGCTGCATGCCAGCACCGATCCGAGCATCTTCATGCACGCGCAGTACCCCGCCGACGGCGCCCGTCGTGAACGTGCGACACGAAACGCATGATCGGGCCGGCCCCCTTCCGCTCGGTGCCGGTTTGCGGTTCGCTTAGCGCCCCAGGCGGTGCCGACGTCGAGCTCGGAACAACGCCGTCATCCCAGAGAGGAGATCAGCCCGAGGCTGCTCCGCACCGATGCGGAGCGTCCGAGTCCGCTACCGGAGGTTGAAAGATGACTGCCGATTACCCCACCGTCACCCCAGAGCAGTTCGAATCCGCCTGCGAGCGCGCGACCGAAGCGCTCGCACTGTACATCGACGCGCGCGACCGAGCTCGGCTCGCCGAGCAGGAACTGGCGGAGTTGAAGCTGCGCAACGCCGCCGCCCGCGCCGTCGACCTGCGCGAGCAATGGCAAGAGGCGGAAGCGCAGGTGGATGCATTGCGGTGCGACGTCGACGGCGACAGCTCGGTCTCCTGCAGGGCCAGAGTCGGTCACACGGGAGAACACGATCATCCGACCGAGGCGCGTCCGATCCGGCTCGTCGGGTGAGACGGTCGGCGACGCGCCGGCGTGGACGAGACTCCGCATCATGCTGAGTGGGGCCGTCCGGGTGAACGCGGAGGCGATCCGTCAGTTGTCGGTCGCGTCGTCCGACTTCTTCTCGCGTGCCTCGGAGAGCGCTTGATCATTCCATGCCTGCTGCTGTTCTATGAGGCGGCGAGTCTGCTCGTTCACGTGTCGTCCCGCGCGACGGTCCCTGGTCGCGTCCTCGACCACGCGCCGCGCGACATCGGAGAGCTTCTGCTGACTGTTTCTCGCGCGCTCTCGGAGCAGTGAGAATGCGGCATCCATATCGATGCCGTGAACGTGGGACAGAATTCCCTTCGCCTGCTCGATGACCACGCGACTATTGAGGGCATGTTGCAACTGCTGGCGGGCGAGATCCGCCTCCCGGAATGCGCGCTCGTGCAGGATTCCGATGGTCGCGATATCGGCGAGGCCCCGAGCGGCCAACGCATCATCGGCCGTCAACGCGTCCGGCTGGTCGCCGAAGAGATTCAGAGAGCCGATGACGTCCTCACGCAGGCGCAGGGGGATGGCGTGCATCCACCGGTATCCGAGCTCCCCGGCGGCACCTGCGAACCTCGGCCAGCGTTCACGTATCCCGGCGATATCGCTGACGGTGACGGGCTCTCCCAGACGGTACGCGTCCAGACAGGGCCCTTCATCCTCGCTCAGCTGGAGGAGGCTGATCAGCTGGCTGCGTTCGCTGGTGGAGGCGACCACTTCGAGGGTCCCATCGGCATCCGGGATGAGGATGCCGACGCCTGCCACATCGAGGGTGCGAGCGCACCGGATCACGAGCCGGTGCAGAAGATCCACGACGTCATAGCCGGTGACCATCGTGTCAGCGAGTTCGACGAACGTCTCGACCAGCTCTTTCTCTCGCGATACATCCGTCATAGGGGCAATGTACTTTCCTTCACCTCGGACTACGCCGAAAAATCGATATCGCGTCGGATGATGGCCTGCGCGACGTCGGGGACGGACATACCCGCTGCGAAAGCGTGAGCGCGAATAACGACCATCGCATCGTCAGACGGTACTCCGAGCTGTGCCATCACCATCCCCGTTGCCTGATGGACGAATCTCCTCGGCGAGGCCTCGGCCGCAGGAGACGTCAACTCGCTGAGAACCTGGTCCACCACGCGAACCGCGGCGACATCGGCCATCGCCCACGCTTCCTCCACGTCGTGCGGGCTCAAGGCATGCGCGGTCGTTGCGTACAGGTCCACGACGCCCACGTCGATCGCGCCCAACGCCATCGGGAACGCGTAGGCGGCCCGAATCCCTCGGGACTCGGCCGCCGTCAGCAGCTCCGGCCAGGACAGCGTCGACGCCTGCCTCAGGTCAGGCACCAAGACCGGTGTCCCCGCCGCTTTCGCTTCCCAGCAGGGGCCCACCCCGAGATCGAGCTGCATCCCCTCGAGCTCGGCAGCGATCGCGTCGCTCGCACCCACGGTGGTCAGCTCGAACGGGTCCCCCAGGGTGGAGATCGCCGCGTGGTGTATCGGCAACTTCGATACGAACCAGTCGCACAGGGAGGTGAAAGCGGGGAATTCCAACATGATGCTCCTGACCTAGGTACAACCCAGCGGCCTAGGTCTAGGGGACGCCACTGTCCACTGTAGGGCCCTTCTGCGGCGACGTTCGTCACCGGGTCGCGTTGCAATGCAGGAGAATCCGCTCTTGATCTCGCGCGGGCATGACAATACTCTGAACGCACGTTGCCCCAGACCCCGGCAGGCTCACTCGCTAGTGAAGATCGGGGCACGCTGTGGGACTCCTCTATTACGGTTCGATCCGTGAACCGCTGCCGCTTCCCGATGTCTCCCTCGCCTACCTGCAGGCCATCGCGGTCGCGAAATTAAAGCGGAACGAAGCGTTCTTCGCATCATGGCGAATACCGCGAGAGGTGAACGGCGCACGTCTTCACGTCTGGCTTCATCCCGCGATCGCTTTGCGATTCGTCATCGATGCTCAAGATGGCGTCGCTTTGCGACCGGCCATCGTGGATCAACTGATGCGCACGGCCGCCACCTCGATGATGGGGGTCGATCTCGACGTCGTCACGCAGACGGCGCACGCTTCCGTTGGCTTCTCCCCGGTGTCGCCGGGATCATGAAGTTCGCCCGCTTGTCCCCTCGCCCCGAGGTGACCCCGGCACCCGCCTGGCGTGTCAAAGGGCCGGGCCACCACGTCCTCACCGACGGCGTGCATGTCATCGGTCACGTCGTCGAGGCCCCCCGCGGAACCTTCGTCTCCTTCGATGCCACGGCGAAACCGATCGCGCGACACGACACCCTCTCACAGGCGCGGACTCGCGCTTCTCACGCTGCGGGATGGGACGGCGATGACACGCGCCGCGTGCCCGCCGGAGCCTTCGCGCTCGCGGTCGGACGCACCCGTGCGGTCGCGATCAGTGGCCTCTTTGCTCGGCGGCGGACATGATCCGGTGCACGCTGAGGACGGTCCACGCGGGACCGGCGATCAGCATCGCCGTCGAGAGCGCGTCGAAACAGTCCGGCGCCTCGATCTCGATTCCATGATCGAACCCGCCGAGTTCTTCGCTGGTCGAACCCAGCGTCGCGATCCAGTGCATGACGGCACCGTCCCACCGTCTTCGTCAGCCCGCGACGGGCCTTGACACCCGGGGGCTCGCAGATGCAGCCGACGCCGTGTGACGGGCCAGGTGAGGGGAAGCGCGGGCGGGTTCGCGCGCGCTGGGAGAGCATCTGCGCGGTGTCCTCCTGCGGGGGCTGCGGCGGATGATCCCGCTGCGGTGGACACGAGGTGGGTCACGAGGGGCGTGCGAACGGGCCGCGGCGGTCAGCGGGTCGCCTCGGCCGCATCGCCGGAGTGCGCATCCTCGGGCTTCGGGTCGTCGCCGTGATCGCGCGGGAATGCATCCGCCGGGGTGAACGTCACCGTGCCGGCGAGCCGGGCGATGGCCGTCGCCCGCGTCAGCTCATGACCCGCGATGTCCGCGGATCGAGCGGCGTCAGCGTCATCCTGCGCTTTGACGGCCGAGCTGATGTCCGCCAGTCGGGTAGCCAGGGTCGTGGCGAGACCGTCCCGGAGCTCTTCCAGATTGGTCTGAGCGATCTCGAGGCGCCGATCCGAGACGGTCAGGACGACCGAGGGGTAGCCCGCGTCGGACAGGTACTCGGCCGTGTCCGCATCGAGAATGCGCGTGATCTCGTCCGCGAGGGGACGGCGAGTGAAAACGGCCTCCACCGTGTAGCGACCGGGCGCCAGATCGGTGAGGAGGGCCGTCGGCAACGACCCCACGAGTACGGAGGTGAGACCGAGCGGAGCGGAACTGGTGATCGGCGGCATGTGCGTGTCCTGTATCTCGTGATCGTGCAGACCGCAACCGCACTGACAAGGGCGACACGGGAGCGAGATGGTCGCTCATACGTAAGACCGTCGTCTCGATGGTTCTGTCACAAATTGATCCGAGCAATCTCATGGCACCGTTCCCCGCCCGCGTCGCACCGTCGCCGACAGCGCTGCTCCCCGCCACCGATGAGTTTCTCGTCGGCCTCGCCGTCAACGGAGACCCCTTTGCGTTTCGGATGCTGGTTTCTCGGCATGGTTCGGCCATGCTCACCGCGGCCGCCCGGATCGCGGGAAGCCCCATCGCGGCCGACGACGCCGTCCAGGAGACCCTCGTCATCGCGTGGAAACGTCTGGCACAACTGCGCGAGCGTGAACACGTGAGGGGATGGCTCATCCGCATCGCCACGCACCAGGCGCTCGACCACCTCCGCGAACGACGGCGCGAGGTCCCCTTTCCCCGCTCCCTCGAGAGCCCCGGCGAGGGACCAGAGGTGTCTGCGATGAGAAGGGCTCAGCTCGTCGACCTGTCCCGGGCGGTGCACGCTCTCACGAAAACGCAACGGGACTGCTGGATCCTGCGCGAAGTCGAAGAGATGCGCTACGTGGACATCGCCGACAGGATCGGACTCACCACCGGTCAGGTGCGGGGGAACATCGCCCGCGCCCGGCTCAGCATCAAGACGCGCATGGAGGACTGGCGCTAGCGTCGCGCCACGCGACGCCCCGCGCCCGTGACCCCGGAAAGCTCTGTCGCACCACGTCGAGGCTCGTCACGCATCTTCTCGGCGAAGCGTTCCAGGCACGAGAGGGAACGAAGTGCAACCCGGGCCCCCGGATGCCCCCGTGGCGCATAGCGTCGCCCTTATGTCCCACACGATCGAGCGATTACGCATCACCGTCGCCGACGTGACCTACGCATTGGGCCCCGTCGAACACATCGATGCCGTCAAGGCGGCCATTCTGGCGGGAGTGCACGCCGGTGGTGGATTCGTCGACCTGATCCTCGACAACGGCCGGCTCCTCAGCCTTCTCGTGACAGAGTCCTCCCACATCGCCATCACCGTCGACACCCTCCGACTGGACTCCGGCACGGCCGACGGTGAGTTCAGCGGGGACGAGCGCCCGAGGGTGTCCGTCGACTACGACGCCGACACACCTTTCGACACCATCTGAACCCGCCCGGGAGCGCGGCGGATCCGGTCGCCGCTCACCCCGTCGGAGCGGCAACGCCCGGCGTCCGCGAGGGGGTGGTTCAGCGGGACGAAGCGCCCGCAGACGAGGGCGCGGCGGCTTTGCGTTGCCCGCTCTTGCGGTCCCATTCCAGCGACTTCCACTGCAAGAAGGTGCACAGGTTTCCCGCGACGACCAGCTCGGCGGCCAGGCTCGTCAGATCGATCGCTGACAGCTTGAGCTCTTCGGGGCTCTCGGTGATCGTCAGCTGCCACATCGGGTCGTCGTACCCCCGCGCCCCCATGAAGATCGACGCCGTCGCATTGCGCAACCGGACGATCACCAGCCCGGTGTCTTGATCGCCGCTGTCCTCCTGGGGGGCGACGGTGATGCGACCGGCTATGCAGTGCTCCTGATCTTCGAACTCCCGCACCCACGTCTCGAGCTGCTCACGAGAACGAAGGGGCGGTGAGTTCTCGAGGCGGCGCATGCCGACGAGTATGACACCCCCGCCCCCGGACGAGCCCGCACACTGTCGGTCTTGCGTCGGGGTGCGCGAAGCGATCCAGATCCGATCGCGCCCCTTCTGCGCGCGTCAGCGGCGCGGCGGACGACCCGGGTGCGCCGTCCGCCCACGATCAGGCGACACGGTCGGGGACGGCGCTAACTCCCGTCGATCACGCCCAACGTCTCCAGGTGCTGCGCGACACGCTCGTGCGTATGGCACGGGACTTGCCCCCCGTCGACGAAGCGGACCGACTCCAGCGTCGTCACAGAGGACGATGTGAGACCGAATTGGTGGACGTGCAGTGTCACCGACACCCTTCCCACTCCCGGTACTTTGTAGGTCCTCATGCGGCGACGGTACGCCCGCGTCCGCGAGCCGCCGACCAATACTGCGTGAAGCGGCTCGCACGTTCCAAGGAGCACAGAAGACGACCTTCGTTCCGACGGGGCGGGATGCCCGCGCGATGCAAGGGTGCGCTCCTCCCTCTCGCCCGTCGCGCTCAGCCGGAACGGCGGCGACTTGATGGACTGTGTTTACAATGTCCTACGGCCGGTTCAGGGGAACGCCGGGTCGTTGAGAAATCAGAGGTAGCCGGTGCCGTTTCGTACGAAAGCCACCTTGCAGGCGTGGCTGGATGAGTACGCCGCAAGCGGTGCCGGCGGCGGTGGGATCGCGTTCGTAGCGGATCAGGAGCCCGTCGACGGCATCGACAGCGGGCTGGTGATCTTTCCCCTCGCGAACGCGACGACATCGGTGTATCTCGCCCCGATCGCCGTAGGTGCCCCGGACTGGCGCGTCACCTTCGAGGCCCAGCCCGAGATCACAGAACTCTCGCCCCAGTCCGTTCAAGACCTCTGCCGCGAGCTTCTGCACGCCGCCGATCTCTGCGCGTTTCTGCAGCGGAAGTCGATCGAGCACGTCGCGGAGCCGGCGGCGGACGCGCGGGATGATCTCGGCGGCAGTCCCGTCGACGCCGGCTGACTCCCCGAGGGCATCGCGGGGCGGAGGGTCGCGGGGGCGGCAGGGGCAAGAGCGGCGGGATGCCGGACCCCTTGCGGTTCGACACCCCACCCCTGCAGCGCCTACGGCGCACATCAGTCGAGGCAGGCAATGAACCCGACCGTACGCGCCACTCGCACCGCACAGCCGACCCTAGGTCAGTGCGGTGGGTCAGCGGAACCCCATCCGACCCATAGGCCGCAGCGCGGGCGGCGCGGCTCATGCTCGAGCGATCGCGGCCACCCCGGACGAGCGCGACGACGGCGACCACGGCTGCCGCGACCCGCATGAGGTCGATCAGCGCCGCGGCGGTGGGGTGAGCGGCATCCGCGGGTCCCGCTCGAGCTCGGAAACCTCCAGCGTCGCGCTCGCGTATCCCTGCCGACGCCTCAGCGCCTCGGCGCCGCCGTCGACCCGCGGTCGACCAGCTCGAACGGCAGGGTGCCGAGGCCACGGCCCGGCTCGGCGCCGTCGAGCGCCACCAGCACGGCCTCGGCCGCGCGCTCGCCCTGACCCCGAGCGAATTGATCCACGGTGGTCAGCGAGAACCAACGGCCGAGTTCGTGGCCGTCCACCCCGACGATCGACACGTCTTCGGGAACGCGCAGGCCGAGCTCGCGCGCGGCGAGGATCGCCCCGATCGCCATCTCGTCCGACGCGGCGAACAGCGCGGTCGGCGGGCTCTCGGCGGTGAGGGCGCGGGTTGCCGCGGCGGAGCCGCCCTCGATCGTGAAGTCGGCGGGCTCGACCACAGTGTGGGCGATGCCCGCTGCTGCCAGCTGCTCGAGAAACCCTCGGCGGCGCAGTCCCGGCACCGTCGAGCCCGCGGCGGTGACGGGGTCCGCCCCGATGTGCGCGAGGCGGCGGTGGCCGAGAGCGAGCAGATGATCCGTCGCCAGGCGGCCTACGGCGAGATCGTCGACCGTCAGGGTGGTCAGCAGCGGGTTCGGGCCCGCGATCGCGACGATGGGAACTCCCAGACCCCGCAGTGAGGCCGACTCCTCGGCATCCAGTTCGAGGGCGATGGTGATGACCGCGTCGATGCGGCGGCGACGCAGGTGGTCCTCGAACACACGGCGACGCTCGAGTGGGTCGATGCTCACGCTGTAGAGGGTGATGTCGTAGCCCTCGCGGACGAGGGCGTCGGAGATGCCCGCGAGCACCGTGCTGAAGAACCAGCGGTCGAGGAACGGCACGACCACCCCCACCGCCCGCGCTCGTCCGGTCGCCAGGCTCGACGCGGCCGCCGACACGACGTAGCCGAGCCGGTCGGCCGCAGCGATCACGCGGTCGCGGGTCGCGCTCGAGACGGGCCCGCGCCCGCTCAACGCACGCGAGACCGTGGCCGTCGACACCCCCGCCGCGCGGGCGACCTCGTCGATACCGGCCACGGTCTCGCGATCGATCGATGGATGCCGCGGCCTACGCCGCCGCGATCCAGACGGTCGTGTCGGTCGGCAGGCGCTCGCCGTCGAGGGGGCCGCTCGCGATGAGCACCTCGCCCGCGGGAAGCTCCACCGTCTCGTCGCCGAGGTTCGCGAACACGAGCAGCGAACCGTTGCGGAACGCCACGACGTCGTCGCCGTACTCGTCGAGCCACTCCAGGTGGCCCGCGCCGAGATTGCGGTCACGACGTTCGGCGAGGAGTGACCGGTACAGCGTCAGCGTCGAGGCCGGGTCGTCGACCTGCGCGTCGCGCGCGAGCTCGGCCCACTCGGCCGGCTGGGGCAGCCACGACTCGCCCGTGGTGTTGAAGCCGTAGGCGGGGGCGTCGGCGCTCCACGGAATCGGCACGCGGCAGCCGTCGCGACCGTACCGCTCGCCGTTCGTGCGGAACCACGTGGGGTCCTGGCGCGCGTCGTCGGGCAGATCGATGACCTCGGGAAGGCCGAGCTCCTCGCCCTGGTACAGGTACGACGAACCGGGGAGTGCGAGCATCATCGACGTCGCCGCGCGCGCACGGCGCAGCCCCTTCACGGGGTCGGGCTGGCCGGGGGACTTCGGGCCGATGCCGGCACCCTGCGGGTTCTCGGCCGTCAGTGCGAGACGCGAGGCGTGGCGCACGACGTCGTGGTTCGACAGGACCCAGGTGCTCGGGGCGCCGACCGCGCCGTACTGTGCGAGCGACTCGCCGATCACGTCGCGGAGGGCGGCGGCATCCCACTTCGTCTCGAGGTAGTGGAAGTTGAACGCCTGGTGCATCTCGTCGGGACGCACCCACAGGGCGGTCTGCTCGACGGTCGGCAGCCACGCCTCGGCGCACAGGGCGCGGTCGCCGTCGTACGCGGCGAGCACCTCGTGCCATTCGCGCCACACATCGTGCACGCCGGGCTGACCCCAGTAGGGCACTTCTTCGGCGTCGCCGCCCATCGAGCCGCCCTCGGGGTCGGGCGTGAAGTCGGGCAGGCCCTCGGCCTTGATGAGGCCGTGCGCGACGTCGACGCGGAAGCCGTCGACTCCGCGATCGAGCCAGAAGCGCAGGATGTCGCGGAACTCCGCACGCACCTCTTCATTGGTCCAGTCGAAGTCGGGCTGGCTCTCGTCGAAGATGTGCAGGTACCACTGGCCGGGGGTGCCGTCTGCCTCGGTGATGCGCTTCCACATGCCGCCGCCGAAGACGCTCTCCCAGTTGTTCGGGGGCAGTTCGCCGTTCTCGCCCGTGCCGTCGCGGAAGATGTACCGCGCCCGCTCGGGGCTGCCGGGGGCGGCCTTCAGGGCCTCTTGGAACCACACGTGCTGATCGCTGGAGTGGTTCGGCACGAGGTCGACGATGACCCGGATGCCGCGCTCGTGCGCACCCGCGAGCATCGCGTCGAAGTCGGCCAGGGTGCCGAAGATCGGGTCGACGTCGCGGTAGTCGGCGACGTCGTACCCCGCGTCCTTCTGCGGCGAGGTCTGGAAGGGGCTGAGCCAGATGGCATCCACCCCCAGGTCTTTCAAGTCGTCGAGGTGCGCGGTGACGCCGGGCAGATCGCCGAGGCCGTCACCCGACGCGTCGGCGAACGAGCGGGGGTAGATCTGGTAGATGACGGCGGTGCGCCACCACTCGGAGCCGGGCGCGGAGACGAGGTCGGCCTGCGCCTCTTCCTGCGTGAAAGTCATGGTGTCCACGTTAGTGGAAGCGCTTGCATCGTGGTCAAGTGGGCGGCGGGTGAATCCCGCCGGGCGTAGCCGGGGGGTGAGGGTGGTTCTGACCGAGGCCCGGGCGGCCCGCGCCTGGGGGCGTGAAAACTGTTCGAGTGTCCAGAACACCCGGACGAAACCTCGAAATGTCCGGGTGTCTTGGACACTCGATGCATCGGGCGAGCGCCCGCCGTGCGCTCGCGCCGGCGAGCCCGCCCCGGCGAGCCCCGCCTCGCGGGCGCCGCGATTAGAGTGGGGCGGTGCCCGACGCCTCCGACCTTGCCCGCGCTGAATCGCTCATCACGAGTATCCCCGACTATCCGAAGCCCGGGATCGTGTTCCGCGACATCACGCCGCTGCTCGCCGACGCCGCGGCACTGCGCGTCGTCGTCGAGGCCCTGATCGAGCCCTTCGCCGGACGCTTCGACGCCGTCGCCGGAGTCGAGGCCCGCGGGTTCTTGCTCGCCGGGGCCGCCGCCATCGTCGCGAACGTGGGCCTCATGCCCATCCGCAAGGCCGGCAAGCTGCCCCGCCCCGCGGCGAGTGTCTCGTACGACCTCGAGTACGGCTCGGCGCGGATCGAGATGCACGACGACGCCGCAGCTGGCGCTCGCGTGCTCCTGCTCGACGACGTTCTCGCCACCGGCGGAACCCTCGGTGCGGGCCGCGAGCTGCTCGAGGCCGTGGGCAGCGAGGTCGTCGGTATCGCGACGCTGCTCGAGATCGACGGCCTGGGCGGCCGCGAGGCGCTCGGCGGCGACCTGCACTCGGTCTTCCACGTCTGACGCGGCGCTTCGCGCGCTGATCGACGGGGCGCCCGAGCGAGCTGAACGTCGACGTCCCGGCCAGCGGCGGGGTGCACGTCGGTGAACCACGACGGCCCCGGAGGGCCGATCCCGGCTCACGCGGGCGTGCGCACCGCCGCGAACTTGTTGCGGCGACGCAACGCGAAGCCCAGGCGCTCGTACGCGGCGATCGCGCCGACGTTGGCGGCGGCGGCGTGCATCATCGCGCGATCCCCGCGCTGCTGGATGTGGAAGGCGACGTCGAGCACCAGCCGCGAGGCGAGGCCCTGGCGACGGTGGTCGGCGTCGACGGCCACGGCGCTGATCTCGGTCCAGCCCGTGGGGTGCAGGCGTTCGCCGGCCATCGCCACGAGACGTCCGTCGCGACGGATGCCGATGTACCGACCGAGCTCGTAGGTGCGGGGCCGGAACGGGCCGGGCTGATTGCGCGCGACGATGTCGATCATCTCGGCCGCATCAGCCGCACTCAGCTCGACGGCCTCGTCGTCGGGGCGGGTGCGCAGGGTGTCGGTCTCGACGAGCTGGACTCCCTCGCCGCCGCCGACCCATTGCCAGTCCGCGGGGATCTCGCCCTCGAAGCCGGAGAGCCCCACGTCGGCGCCGGGTCCGACGAGCTCGCGGAGGGCGTCCCACACGTCCGGGTCGTCCCACGTGCGCACGGCCACGAAGGGGGCGACGTCTTCGGGGTAGCGCTTGACCAGATCGCCGCCGACCGCGAAATGCGCGTGCGGTCCCGCGAGCGAATGCCACGCCGCGTTGTCGAGCACCGTGGCGTCGGCGTGCGGGACGGGGAGCGGGAGGGCGGAGGTGGTGGTCATGGGCATCCGTTCTGGGGGAGGTGCGACGGGGCGCACGTAAGACAACAGCGTCGACCGCTTCGCATTCCGCGGCGCGTCAGCGCACGCCGGCTCGGGCCCGCGCCGCGAGGGCGACGGAGACGGCACCGGCGATCCGATCGGTCTGTCGCAGCGACAGGGCATCGGAGCGGGGGCGAGTGAAGGCCCCGGCCTCCATCGACGAGGTGAAGGGACCGATCGCGAACATCGCCGCACGGGGCTGCCCGTCGCGACCGATCACGCGACCGTCGGCGTCGACGTCGATGCGCCCGAGCGAGCCGGTGAACAACTCGTCCGAGACGTGCACTTCGCGTCCGTGGCGACTCGCGAGCTCGCGCAGCACCGGGTTCTCGCTCGCCGACGCGGTCGCGGCGGGGAGCCACGCGTCGAGGAGCGCGCGAGCGCTCACCTCGCCCGCGGTCCGCGGCGACGACGCCACGAAGCCTCGTTCGGCCTCGACGCGCACCGAGATGTCGGGTCCGAGAAACCGCACGATCCCGGCCTCAGCCAGGGCGAGGAACTCCTCCAGCCGGTGCGCCGGCGGCCCCGAGGCGACGTAGCTGAAGAACGCGTGCCAGGTCACGGGCAGATCGACAGCGCGCGAGCGGGCGCTCCACCGCTCGGTCGGGATGTCGGCGAGCCCGAGGAACGACGACAGGATCGTCAGGAACAGCGCCTGAGCGGCGCTGCGGTCCTGGCTCGTGCGCAGCTGCAGGTCGTCGACGATGTGCCGGCGCACCCGCTCGTGCACGTCGAGGGCGCCGCTGAACGTCTCATCGCCCAACGGCACGTCGAGCGTGCGCAGGTCGAAGCGGTCGAGGGGGTCGGGGACCACCTCGGCGGCGGCCAGCCGGAGCGCCGAGGTGTCGGCATCCACCTCCCGAAGGGTCTCTCGGAACACCTCCCACGTCGTCGTCACGCGTTCGGGGTGGCCCGTGAAGAGCTCGCGGTAGTGCCCCCACACGAGCTCGCGCGCGATGAGGGGCCAGACGTCGTCGAGGAAGTCGACGGTGCCCGGTCGCGCGAGTAGCTCGGCGACCGCGGCCGGGGTCAGGATCTCGCGCACGGGTGTTTCGCCCTGCAACCGCGACGACACCTTCGAGCGGTAGGGCACCCCCCGGCGGGAGCCGAGGTGCAGGCGCGGCTCAAGGCCCGACGGCTCGTAGCGCAGGTTGCCGGTCGTATCGGTGACGAAGCGTCCGCCCCGACCCGCGGTCAGCAGCACCACGGCGTCGACCGCGGCCAGGCCCATCCCCCGGACGATCACGTCGTCGCCGGGGGCGAGCACGCTGAGGTCGGCGTCGGCGGTGAACGCCGGGGGGAGGTAGGTCAGCCCGGCGCTCGCAGCGGCTTCGCGCAACGACACCGCTTCGCCCTCGGGCTCGCGCGCGTTGTGCCCCATCGCGTAGACGAGCACGTCGGCGGACAGGCGGATGCCGTCGGCGAGGGCGACCTCGTACCCGTCGGCGGTGTCGTCGACCCATTGCACGACGCCCTCGTGCCACCGCACCTCGACCCCGGGCGGGGCGATGGCGACCGTGCGACGCCAGAACCAGTCGAGGTAGGCGCTCTGCAGACGCCGCGTGGGAAAGGAGTCCGGGCGCAGGCCCTGCAGCTCGAAACGCAGCTCGGGATCGTCGATCGTCACGTCGGGGAGCGTTCCCGCGCGTACCCGCTCGGCCCACTCGATGAGCGAGGGGCCCGAGCGGATCGGTCCCGAGATCGTGCAGGACTCGTCGGTGAAGACGGTCACGTCGCGTGCCATCGAGTTGAGCTTGAGCAGCGGCGACTGCTCGCGTCGCCAGATGCGGCCCGCCCCCGGCGGGTACGGGTCGACGAGGGTGATGCGCAGCGGCACCGGGGAGCGTCGGGCGAGCAGCCGCTCGACGAGCATGACCGCACGAGGCCCCGCCCCGACGATCACGAGGTCGGTCATCGCGCCCCGACGCCCGCGTGGACCGGCGGGAGACCCAGCAGGTCGTGCAGCGTCGCCCCCTCGTCGTACGAGCGGCGGTACGACCCGCGCTCCTGCAGCAGGGGCACCACCTTGTCGACGAACTCGTCGAGGCCGTGCGGGGTGACGTGTCCGACCACGGTGAACCCGTCGGTCGCGCGCTCCTGCACGTAGCGGTCGATCTCGGATGCCACGTGCTCCGGCGTGCCGACGAAGGTGTGCTTCGCGGTCAGGCGGATGACGAGCTCGCGGATGCTGAGGTTCTCGGCCCTGGCCTGCTCGCGCAGCTGGCCGACCCGGGCGCGGATCGCGGCGTGCCGCCCGGCGAAGCCCTGCGCCGTCTCGACCCCCGTGTCGGGCTCGAGGTCGGGCAGCGGCCCGTCGGCGTCGTACCCGCTGAGGTCGCAGTTCCAGATCTGTTCGAGGTAGGTGATCGCGGTCTGCGGGCGCACCTGGGCGAGGGCGATCTCGCGCGAGCGCTCGCGGGCCTCGTCGGCGGTGTCGCCGAGCACGAAGGTCGCCGCGGGCAGGATCTTCAGCGAGTCCTCGTCGCGGCCGTTCGCGGCCAGGCGCCCCTTCACGTCGCGGTAGAACTGCTGCGCATCGTCGAAGGCGGTGTGCAGCGAGAAGATCACGTCGGCGTGGGCGGTGGCGAAGTCGCGACCGTCGGGGGAGTCTCCCGCCTGCACGATCACGGGCCGGCCCTGCGGGGAACGCGGAACGTCGAACACGGCGTCGACATCGAACAGGCGGCTTTCGTGCCGCACGCGCGCGATGGCGTCGTCGCGCAGGAACTCACCCGACTCGGCATCCGCCACGATCGCGTCGTCGCTCCACGACGCCCACAGGGCTTTCGACAGGGCCGCGAACTCGGCGGCCCGCACGTACCGGTCGGCGTGATCGAGGTAGCCCCCGCGGCGGAAGTTCGCGCCGTGGAACGCGTCGGAGCTGGTGACGGCGTTCCACCCCGCGCGGCCGCCCGAGAGCAGGTCGAGCGTGCCGAGCTGGCGGGCGAGCTCGTACGGCTCGTTGAAGGTCGTGTTCAGCGTGCCGACCAGACCGATGTGCTCGGTCACCGCGGCCAGGGCGGTGAGGATCGCGAGCGTGTTCGGCCGGCCCGCCACGTCGAGGTCGTGCAGCTGCCCGCGGTGTTCGCGCAGCCGCAGGCCCTCGGCGAGGAAGAGGTAGTCGAAGAAACCGCGCTCGGCCGTGCGGGCGAAGTGCTCGAACGACAAGAAGTCGATCTGGCTGCCGGCCGCGGGGTCGGTCCACACGGTGGTGTTGTTCACGCCCGGGAAGTGCGCGGCGAGATGGATCTGACGGCGGGTCATGCGCCGACCTCCTGACGGGCGTATCGACTGGCGAGGCGGGGGAGCCCGAGGCGCTCGCGCAGGGTGGGGGCGCCGTCGTCGGGCACCAGTACGCCGGCGGACGCCGCGCGCGGCACGACCCGGTCGGCGATGGCCTCGAGGTCGGCCGGAAGCCGGGCGGGGCGCAGGCGGATCCCGTCGACGCCCGCGGCGGCCAGGGCCGCGATCTCGTCGACCACGTCGTCGGGGGTGCCCACGACCACGCGGGCATCGGTGGCGAGCGGGGCGCGCTCCTGCAGGCGGCTCCAGACGGCGGCGGCCTTCTCGCGCGTCTGCTCCACCAGTACGAGCAGGTCGGCGAAGACGCGGAGGGGCTCCTCGCGGACGACGACGTCGAGCTCGTCCCGGATGCCGCTGACCGCGGCGGCGTCCGCGGGGGTGATGAAGACGAGATCGGCGTGCTCCGCGGCGAACCGATAGGGCACCGTCTGGTGCGCGAGCGCGGTGATGAGGGGTGGGCCCTGCGGAGAGCGCGGCACGATCGAGGCGCCCGTGATCGAGAAGAACTCGCCGTCGAAGGCGACGTTGTGCACGCGCTCGCGATCGAGGAACTTCCCCGACTCGAGGTCGCGCACGATCGCCTCGTCCTCCCACGAGTCGGCGAGCAGGCGCACGACGTCGGCGACGTCTCCGGCCTCGCGGAACGCGGCGAGCAGGGCGGGGTCGTCTTCGACGCGACCGGATGCCGGGAGCCCCGTGGGTCCGTCGGTTCGGCGCCCGAAGTTCGAACGCTCCGCCGCAGTGGAACCCGCCACGAGCCGGACGCCGGCACGGCCGCGACTCACGTGGTCGAGCGTCTGCAGGCCGGTGGCGAGATGGAAGGGCTCGGGGTGAGCCGTGGTCGCCGTGGGGACGAGACCGATCCGGCGCGTGGCCGGGGCCAGGAACGACGCCAACAGCACGGCGTCGAGACGGCCGCGGGCGCGGTCGCGGCGGGTCTCGGCATCCGGTTCGAAGGAGCGACCGCCCAGGCTCAGTGCGTCCTCGATCGTCGCCAGGACGAGCCCCGCGCCGTCGGCCGTGCGGGCGAGCTCACGCCAGTACGCGGCGGAGGTCAGCTCGGTGGGCCGGGCCGTGGGCTCGCGCCACGCGGCCGGGTGCCAGCCGGCACCGTCCAGGGCGACGGCGAGGTGGATGCGGTCCGGCATCGGGGGCTCCTTCTGTCAGCCGAGGTGCTGATCACCCTCTCTCCGGAGCACGGCGGGTCTCAATCCGTGACGTCATACAACGCCTCGGGGCGTCACGGAGGGGCATGAGTCCGGGGCTTCGCCCTGCGTGGAACATCGCCCTCACGGGTTGAGGCGTCTTGAGCGCCCCATCGATAGCGCGCATCACGGCAGATGCGCAGGCTTCTGACCCGAAACCCGAGCCGGCCTACGGGCGCTCGGCTACGACCGTGGTGACGTCTTCCATCGCTCGCACCCAGTCCGAAGTGCTGCGGCTGCGCAGTTCGATGAGGTCGAGTGTGCGCGCAAGATCATCGAGAAGATTTCGCGTGAAGACGGGCTCGTGGTGGGCGAGTCGGTTACGGAGGTGACGAAGGACGTCGAGATCTTGGTAGATGCGATTTCGCAGGCTGGCCGCGGGCATCGGCGACGCGTACGGGAACGCCCACGCGATGTGGGGCTCCCAGAGGCGGACATCGTTGCGACTGGTGAAGAGCTTCTGCCAGAACACGAACTTCAGTTCTGCGATGACCTTTCCCGTCGTCGGATTGGAGCCGCGTGTGTTCAGCAGGTCGCGTCGCGGGTTGTAGCGACCCGTGTTCGGCAAACTGGCCGCGAAGGTCGGGTTCCAAGGCCACTGCGGACCGTACAGGCGCTCCAGCACAGCCGCGGCCGCGTTCCGTGTCGAAATCTCAGCGAAGTGCGCGGGGAGCATCAGGGCTGCGGATACCCGAGCATTCCAGCCGTAGAGGTCGACGGCCTTGGCCGTGTCTCCGCCGGCTGCGGCGATATAAGTGCCAGAGCGTGGCGCGCTGAGCGTCGCGCGGATCTCGACCTCGTCAGGCGGAGTGGCCGCAGGCATCTTGCGAATGTACAATAGGGCTCACTAGTCGCGGGACTTGCGGGCTTCGGCCTCCCCCCGCGGACATACGAAGTTCCAAGGCCCCGTCATCTGACGGGGCCTTCTTCGTCGATGGGACTCCTGCGGCCTGTCCGCGGGTGAGGGTCATCGACCAAAAGTGTGTATGGGTCGGGCGTGTCAGCTCCGGCCCTCGCCGTGGGCGGTCAGTCGCCCGTCGGCGCCCAGCCCAGCAACGGCCCGAGCCGCCCCGCGATGTCTTCGAGGATCTGCACGTAGTCGTCGGGAGCGAGGTCGAAGGGGAGGGCGAAGGCCACCTCGTCGATCTCGGGAAACGATCGCGACGACAGCAGGCGCTCGGCGATCTGCTCCGAGGTGCCGACGAGGTCCTCCGCGAACAGCAGCCCGCGCGGACCCTGAGGGATGCCGACGCGCCTGCGCCGCGACTCGGCGTAGGCCTCGTACCGCCGACGCTGCTCGGGCGTGGCCGTGTCGGTGGGCACGACGACCAGCCCCTGCGACACCCGGGCGTTCTCGCCGTCGGTATGCGTGTCGCGGTAGAGCCGGATCTGCGCGTGCTGCTCGATGTCGAAGTCGGTCGAGGTCGTCGACTGGATGACGCTGCTGGTCAGCAGGTGGAAGCCGTTCTCGGCCGCCCAGGTCGTGGAGGTCGGGCTGCCCGCGCCGTACCAGAGTCGATCGGCCAGCCCCACCGCGTGCGGTTCGACCCGTTCGGAGTACTCCTCGATGCCCTCCGTCCCCGAGAACGGGCTGGCCTGCTCCCCGGAGAGGAAGCGGCGCAGGCGCGAAAGGCGCTCGTAACCGAAGTCCTCGCGGTCGGCGGTGTCGGGGTAGAGGGCGGAGGCGATCTCGTCGAGACGACGCGGAGGGCCCACCGAGAAGCCGGGTTCGAGGCGCCCCCCGCTGAGCACGTCGACGGTCGCCAGGTCCTCGGCGAGGCGCAGGGGGTTCTCCCACCCGAGCGGGATGACGGCCGTGCCCAGCCGGATCCGGCTCGTGCGCTGCGACGCAGCGGCGAGCACCGCGACGGGGGACGAGATGCCGTACTGCAGGTGCCGGTCGCGCAGCCACGCGCTGTCGAAGCCGAGGCGCTCGCCGCGGGCGATGATCGACAGGGTCGTCTCGTGCCCGGCACGCGGGTTCTCGCGGTCGAACAGGCCGATGGTGAGAAAGCCGAGGGAGCGGAGGGGGCGCGTCACACCGTCACGGTACTGGCGAGTGCACGGGAAGGGGCGATGGGCGTCATCCGCCGTCACGACGGGTCGGTGCGCGAGGGCCTCGGGCGATACTGGCGTGATGACGGCTCTGTACGCGACCTGGACCATCGAGAACGTCGCGTGGACCGATCACCGCGCGCTCGCGCTTCGCGAGGCGATGGATGCCGAGATCTCACCGCGCTACGCCGGGGTCTTCGCCGCGTTCGACGAGGTGACGGCGGCCGCTCTCGCCGAGGACTTCGCGCTCGACCCCGCCACGGTCGTGGAGGTCGCGCTGGTGCTCGACGCCGACGGCCGCGCAGTCGGTCACGCCGCCCTGCGCGCCCTCGGCGACGAGCTCGAGGTCAAGCGCGTGTACGTCGACCCCCGGGCGCGGGGGCGCGGAGCCAGCCGTGCGCTGATGACCGAGCTCGAGCGTCTCGCCGTCGCCCGCGGGGCGTCTCGGCTCATCCTGCAGACGGGCGACCGGCAACCCGAGGCCATCGCGCTCTACGAGCGCATCGGTTACGCGCCGATCGCGGTCTTCGAGCCGTACACGCGCTTCGCGGGGTCGCGGTGCTTCGCCAAGCTCCTCGGCGCATGAGCGTGGAACAGCTTGACGTCGCCGTCATCGGCGCCGGCGCCATGGGGGCCGCCACGGCCTGGCATCTCGCGCGCGCAGGGAAAGAAGTCGCGGTCTTCGAGCAGTTCGAGCCCGGACACGTGCGCGGCGCTTCGCACGGAGCCTCGCGCAACTTCAACGTCGCCTACGTCGAGCCGTCGTATCTCGCCTGGCTGCGCGACGCCGAGGTGCTGTGGCGCGAGCTCGAGGCCGAGGCCGATCGGCCGTTGCTGACGACGACCGGCATCGTGACGCACGGCCCCGGTGTCGATCACGTCGCCACCTCGGCCGCCATCTCGGCGGGCGGTTTCGCGGCCGAGGTCCTCGACCCCTCCGAGGCGGCGGCGCGATGGCCCGGTCTCCGCTTCGACGGACCGGTCCTGCACAATGCCGGTGCGGGGCGAGTGGATGCCAACGCCTCGGTCGCCGCCTTCCTCTCGGGCGCGGCACGGGCCGGTGCCCAGATGCGATGGAACAGCGCCGTGAGCGACATCGAGGTGCGCAGCGACGACGACGTGCGGTTCAGCGTGACGGATGCCGAGGGATGCCGCCGCGTGCGCGCTCGACGCCTCGTGTGCACGGCCGGCGCCTGGACGGCGAAGACGCTCGGCGGGGTGGCCGGGGTGACCCTGCCCGCCCTGCGCGTCACTCAGGAGCAGCCCGCGCATTTCCGCCCCGTCGACGGGGCGCCGCACTGGCCGGGCTTCAACCACCACCCCGCGGCGTCCGACCCGGCGACGTCGTGGTTCCTCGCGCCCGTCTACGGCATGCTCACCCCGGGGCAGGGAGTCAAGGCCGGGTGGCACGCCGCAGGCCCCGAGACCGACCCGGACCGCCGCAGCTTCCTTCCCGACCGTGAGCTGACCGCAGCGCTCGTCCGCTACGCCGCGGAGTGGATTCCGGGGGTGGATGCCGCGGCCTTCGCCGAGATCACCTGCACCTACACCTCGACCGTCGATGCTCGCTTCGTCCTCGACCGGATGGGCCCGATCGTGGTGGGGGCGGGCTTCTCGGGCCACGGCTTCAAGTTCACGCCCGTGGTCGGGCGGACTCTCGCCGCGCTCGCTGCGGGCTGAGCCCGGGCCGGTGGTTCGGGGCGTGAGAGGTGCACCGGGGCGGACGGTGACCGCCCCGGTGCGCGGATCGCGCCCCGAACGGCGCGGGAAGGGGTGGGCGTCAGAGGTCGTATGCGAAAGCGCGCAGGTCGAGCCAGCGGCCGGGTTCGACCTCGACGGGGGCTTCGCGCTCGGTCAGCCGGCGGAAGCCCAGCTTGAGGTAGAGCGCGTGCGCGCCGAGCATCTCGGGGCCGCTGTTCATCACCACGCGGGTCGCCCCTCGCTCTCGCGCGAGCGTCAGCACGTGCCGCGTGAGCAGTTCGCCGACGCCGCGTCCGCGAGCCGCGGGCGCCACGGCCAGCTGGCGGAAGTCGAGCTCCCCCTCCCGGGCCAAGGGGGACAGGCGCTCTCCGCGACGGGGCGTCCACACCGTGCCGACGATCTCGGCGCCGTCCACCGCGACCCACACCTCGCCCTGGGCCACTCGGCCGTCGACGTCGGCGAGTGAGGCGAGGTACGCCTCCGACAGCCCCTCGTAGCTGGCGCTGTAGGCCTCGGCCGTGATCCGGCCCGCCTCCGCGTATTCGTGCGGGTCGACGAGCCGGACGGTGAGGGTGGGGGTCATGGCATCCATTCTTCTCCGGTGGACGTGCGGCACGGCCCGGTCGGGCACGACCGGGCCGTGCGCGGGGGTCAGGACTTCGGGAGTCCCGGCGGGTTGATCTGAGAGGTGGAGATGCCCTCGGAGTCGAGGTTCCACGCCGTCAGCACCTCGGCGTACTTTCCGCTCTGGATGAGGTCGTTCAGCACGATCTGCACCGGCCCGACGAGACCGTTGCCCTTCTTGGTGCCGGCGGCGATGTCGGCCTGGAGCGGGTATCCGCCCGGGACCACGCCCACGACCTTCGTCTCGCCCGTGTCGCGCGCAGCCCATGCCGCGGTGGCGTTGGGGCCGAACGTCGCATCGACGCGACCCGACAGCAGGGCGAGGGTGGCGGCGGCGTTGTCGTCGTAGTACTGCAGATCGGCGGGGGCCTTACCGGCGGCGGCGAGCTCGGCGTTCCAGTTCAGCAGCACCTTCTCTTGGTTGGTGCCCGAGCCGACCACGATCTTCAGCCCCGAGATGTCATCGGCGGTCTCGATCTTGTCGATCGTGCTGTCGGAACGGACCGCGAAGCCCAGCAGATCCTGCCGGTAGCTCGCGAAGTCGTAGAGCTCCTTGCGCTCTTCGGTCACGGTGACGTTGGCGGTGATGAGGTCGTACTTTCCCGACTGGATGCCGAGGGGCCAGTCCGCCCACGCGACGACGACCGGGTTGTACTCGAGGCCGAGACCCTCGGCGATCAGCGAGCCGATGTTGGGTTCGGTTCCCGACGGCAGCGTCTCGCCCTCGGGCACGTAGCTGAGCGGCGGCACGAAGGCGCCGACGGCGACGGTCAGCTTGCCCGGCTCGATGGGGGTGAAGCCGCTCGCCTTCAGCGCCGCGACGGCTGCGGGGACGGCGTCGGTGTGCACCCACTCCGCGGGGGCGTTCGTGGCGGATGCCGAGGGGTCGGGCGCCGCAGCGGCTTCGACCGGGCGGTTGATGCCGACCGCGATGCCGACGCCGACGACGGCGACCACCGCAGCGGCGATCGCGCCGATCGTGAGGGACTGTTTCTTGCTGAGAGCCATGCTGTATCTCCTGGTGTGGGTAGGGGTGTGGTCGGGGAGCGGTGGCTGAGCCTGTCGAAGCCTCCGCGGGGTGCGCGGCGTCAGCCGAGCACTTTCGCGAGGAACTCGCGGGTGCGCGGGTGCTGCGGACGGGAGAGCACCTCGTCGGGCGTTCCCTGCTCGACGATCCGGCCGCGATCGAGGAACACCACGCGGTCGGCGACCTCGCGGGCGAAGCCGATCTCGTGCGTGACGATGACGAGGGTCGTGCCGAGCTGCGCCAGACCGCGGATGACGTCGAGCACCTCGCCGACGAGTTCGGGATCGAGGGCGCTCGTCGGCTCGTCGAACAGCAGCACCTTGGGCTGCAGCGCGAGGGCACGAGCGATCGCGACGCGCTGTTGCTGGCCGCCCGACAGCTGGCGCGGGTACGCGTCGGCTTTCTCGGCGAGACCCACCCTCTCGAGTAGACCGAGGGCGAGACGACGGGCATCCTCCTTGCCCAGGCGCGCGAGCGCGAGCGGCGCCTCGGTGATGTTCTCGAGGGCCGTGAGGTGCGGGAACAGGTGGAAGTTCTGGAAGACGATCCCCACTTGCGTCCGCCGCTGCAGGATCTCGCGCTCGCGCAACTCGTGGAGCTTGCCGTGACGCAGCTCGTAGCCGATGAACTCCCCGTCGACGGTGACCGAGCCGGCATCCACCGTCTCGAGGTGGTTTATGGTGCGCAGGAGCGTCGACTTGCCCGATCCGCTGGGGCCGAGGAGGGCGACGACCTCGCCGGGGTGGACGGTGAGGTCGATGCCCTTCAGCACCTCGACGCCGTGGAACGCCTTATGCACGTTGTGGATCTCGACGAGTCCGCTCGTGGCGGTGGCGGCGGTCATGCGTGGCCGCCCTTCGACGTCACGACGGCACCGGCTGCACGCGGTGAGTCGCTGGGTGAGGACGCCGGGCCCGCGGCATCCCTTCCGCCCGGCGGGGCCGGAGGGTCACCCAAGCGCGCCCACTGCACGCTCACCCACGTGCGCGCCCGCTGCACCGGCGTCGGCGGCAGGGCCCGTGCGGATCCCCGGGCGTAGTACCGCTCGATGTAGTACTGCGCGACGCTGAGGATCGTCGTGATGAGGGTGTACCAGACGACCGCGACGAGCAGCAGTGGGATGACGCGGCTGTTGCGGTTGTAGATCACCTGCACGGCGTAGAACAGCTCGGGGATCGCGATGACGAACACGACCGACGCGCCCTTGACCAGACCGATGACCTCGTTCGTGGCGTTCGGGACGATCGAGCGCATCGCCTGCGGCAGGATGATGCGGAAAAGCCGACGGGATGCCGGGATGCCGAGCGCCGCGGCCGCCTCGTGCTGACCGGGGTCGACCGAGACGAGCCCGCCGCGGATGATCTCGGCCGAGTACGCCGCCTGGTGCAGACCCAGGCCCAGGATCGCGGCGGCGAAGGCGCTGACGAGCTGGACGGTGGGGAACTCCACGATCCAGAAGTCGGTCGTGAACGGCGTCCCCAGGCCCAGGGTCGGGTAGAGGTATCCGAGGTTGTACCAGACGATGATCTGCACGACGAGGGGCACCGAGCGGAAGAACCAGATGTAGCCCCACGCCACCGCGCTCAGCAGGGGGGACGCCGACAAGCGGCCCAGGGCCAGCAGCGTGCCCAGCGAGAAGCCGACGACGGCCGAGATCGCCGTGAGCGAGAGCGTGTACCCGATGCCGATCAGCACGGGCTCCGAGAAGAAGTACTGCGCGAACGTGCCCCACATGTACCGGTCGTTGGTGACGAGGCTCCACGCGAACTGCGCGACGACGAACAGCAGCAGCGCGCTGAGGATCCATCGCCACCAGTGGCGGGTGGGGACGACGGTGACGGTGCCCAGGTCGACCCTTCCGTCGGGCGGTGTCGTCGTCGGGCGGGCGGTGGGTGCCGGCGCGGTGGTGGTCATGGCGTGCTCCTCGGATTCCCCGCCGGAGCGGGGGCCCCGGGGGTGACCGACACGCTAGATCGCCCTCGGGAGGTCCTGCGAGGCGTCGTTTCACACGTCGAAACGACAGGTCACCGGCCGAAACACGACGCCACGCGGGGCCATATGAGAAAGGCCCGCGCGTCGGTGGGTTAAGGCTGAGGGGTGCGACTCGGCGCGTAGCCGAAGTGCTGCCGGTAGGCGAGCGCGTGCCAAACTCCGGAGAAAGTCGAGTACGTCCGACCCTGGGGCCCAAACAACGCGCCAGCCGCGTGCGCCACCGGCGATTTGTCAGGAGTTCGGCCCGCGCGCTGTCGGGCCCATCGTGGGAGTGCCGCCTCGCCCTCAGGCGTCGCGGAGGATCCGCGCCGTCACACGCGTCCCGAAATACACCGCGTCCACGGGGACGCGCTCGTCGGCGGCATGGAACTGCCCGTACACGTCGAAGTCGGCGGGCACCCGCAGCGGGACGAACCCGTACCCACGGATGCCTAGTCGGGCCAGGTGCTTGTTGTCGGTACTGGCCGGCAGAAGATAGGGCACGACCGTTCCGCCCGCGTCCTCCGCCGTCACGGCATCCTGAAGCACGTCGAGCAGCGGCGCGTCGACGGGCGACTCGATGGCCGGGATGTCTCGCGCCCACGCGACCTCGATGTCGTCGCCGACGACATCCGCGAGCTGCGCTCTGACCGCTTCGGCCTGCCCGGGGACCACGCGGACGTCGAGCGTCGCGCTCGCCGCGGCCGGGATGACGTTGATCTTGCCCCCGGCGGCGAGCACGGTGGGCGACGCTGTGTTGCGCGTGCCCGCGTCGATGACGGATGCCGCGAACCCGAGGCGCGAGAGATCGTCGGTGTCGAGCGGCTGACCGCTCGCCTGCCCGTACACCTCGAGGAAGCGTTCGAGCGTGGCCGTGCGCACGGCGGGGAAGCGGTGCACACCGACCGCCGCGACGGCCTGGGCGAGACGGACTACGGCGTTGTCGCTCGTCGGCCTCGATCCGTGGGCGGCGGATCCGCGGGCGGTGAGTGTCGCGACGGTCACGCCCTTCTCTGCCGTCGCCACGAGGTAGGCGCGGCGGTCATCGGGGAGCGGGATCGAGAAGCCGCCCACCTCGCTCAGCGCTTCCGTCGCGCCCTCGAAGAGCTCGGGGCGGTTCTCGACGATCCACCGGGCGCCCCACACGCCGCCGGCCTCCTCGTCGGCGAAGAACGCGAAGATGAGGTCGCGTCGCGGGACGATGCCGTCGCGGCGGAAGGCCCGGGCGATCGCGAGCAGCATCCCCGCGAAGTCCTTCATGTCGACCGCGCCGCGGCCGTACAGCAGGCCGTCGTGGATCTCGGCCCCGAACGGCGGATGCGTCCAGTTCTCCACGTCGACCGGCACGACGTCGAGGTGGGCATGCGCGACGAGGGCGCCGGCATCCGGATCCGAACCCGGCAACCGGGCGAGGACACTCGCCCGACCCGGCCGGGGTTCGACGAGGACCGTCTCGTAGCCGACCTCGTCGAGATGCTTCTTCACGTAGAGCGCGGCGCGCGTCTCGCCGTCGCCGATCGTGGCCGCGTCGCCCGTGTTGACGCTGTCGATGCGGATGAGCGCGCGGATGTGCTCGAGTGCTTCGGTCTCGAGCGGGCCGGGCTGCGGTGTTCCGGTCTCGGCAGCCTGGGTCGGCGGCGCGTCCGTCACGGGGTCAGTGCTGGTGGGGGCGGGCGTCGTCGGCGAGCTTGAACGCCAGGCGTCCGTGCGCGTAGCCACCGCCCGCGCGGATGGCGGTCGCGACCCACGCGGCCTCGGCGAGCTCCGCCTCGGTGGCGCCCGCCTTGACGGCGTTCTGCGAGTGACCGTCGATGCAGTAGACGCACTGGGTCGTGATGCCGACGGCCAGGGCGATGAGCTCGCGGTACTTCAGCGGGATCGCGCGACCCTCGGGGGCGAACACGGCCTGATCGAACGCGGCGAACGCGGCCAGGATGTCGGGTGTCTCGGCCTTGTAGACCTTGGTGTACGTCTTGTCGGCGGTGCGATCGAAGTACTCGGACATGGGGCCTCCCGGCGGCGTGAGCGGTGCGGATACGTCGCATCCACGGTGCCACGCGGGGCCGCCCCGACCGGCGGTCGTGCGTCATACGGTGACACACCGGTGCGATCACGGCTGCGGCTTCGGCCACGTGAGGTCGTACCAGCGCAGCTCGTAGCCGGACGGGATCTCGCCGGTCTCGTAGTAACGGAAGAAGATGTCGGTCGCTTCGTCGAGTGCGAAGACCTCGTCGGGATAGACGGTCGCCGAGCAGGTGCCGTCGAAAAAGGGGATATCGACGGAGGGGTCTCCGGCGTGGTCGCCGCCGTGGCCGACGATGTAGTGCCGGTCTTGGCCGTCGTCGTCGATCTTGTGCCATTCGATCGTCATCGCGTCGGAGGTACCGGCGCACTGGAGATACACGGGGCTGCCACCCTGCTTGTGCAGATAGGTCAGGAAATCGTACCCAGAGGGGATCGGTGCCAAGAGAAACGTCGAGCGCTCGCCGGGCATCATTAAGCTCAGCAGCCTCCCCAGTGTTGCCCTCGGAGGCCTCACGTCCACCACGAATTCCCCGGAACGCCGAGCATCGACGGTGTAGTAGAACGTCACCTGTCAGCTGGGCTTTCTGGCCGCGAGCGCGAGCATACGGGCTTCCCTAACCGTTGCGCGCTGAGTCGGTAATTGGGAAAGAGAGTGCTGTCGACGGCTGCGGTTTCGGCCAGATGAGGTCGTACCAGCGCAGCTCGTACGCGGACGGAATCTCGCCGGTCTCGTAATAGTGGAAGAAGATATGGGTCGCTTCGTCGAGTGCGAAGACCTCGTCGGGGTACACGGTGGCCTTGCGTGTGCCGTCGAAGAAGGGGATATTTCCGGAGGGCTCCCGGGAGTGGTCGCCGCCGTGGCCGACGATGTAGTGACGGTCTTGACCGTCGTCGTCGTCGATCTTGTGCCATTCGATCGTCATCGCGTCGGAGGTGCCAGCGCATTGCAGGTATCGGGTTTTCGCCCTTGCGGATGTAGCGGGCAAATTTCACGCCGTCCGGAATAGGCCCAAGAATGAAGGTCGATCGTTTTCCTGCGCGGAGCAGGATCAGAAGGTGAGCGATGTCATCCCGGGCTGACCGCAGCCCGCTTCCAAATTCTATGGAGCTGCGATCCATCGTGTAGTAATGGCGCTCGGCCACCGAATTCTCCCCCTCACACTATTGCGGACGTTGATGTACGGGCTCAGGTCCAGAGGCGAGTCACCAGCGCCTCTGCGGCCTCGAACGCGGAACGCGCCGCATCCATCCCCGACGTCGCATCAGCCAAACTCGCATTCATCCGATCGAGAGCGTCCGACCACTGTCGCTGGGCCGTGTCGTAGGCGTTTCTTGCGTCCCCCGTCCATTCGGCTCGTCCGGCGGCGACGGCAGCATCGAGGTCGTCAAGGTGTCGTTCGATGGACGCGGTCGTGTCGCGGAGTGCATCGACGAGCTGTGCGTGTCTGTCGCCGTCGAAACGGATGGTCACGGCTGCGGCTTCGGCCAGGTGAGGTCGTACCAGCGCAGCTCGTACCCGGACGGGATCTCGCCGGTCTCGTAGTAATGGAAAAAGATATCGGTCGCCTCATCGAGTGCGAAGACCTCATCGGGGTACACGGTCGCCGTGCGGGTGCCCTCGAAGAAGGGGATATCGACGGAGGGGTCTCCGGAGTGGTCGCCGCCGTGGCCGACGATGTAGTGACGGTCTTGACCGTCGTCGTCGTCGACCTTGTGCCATTCGATCGTCATAGCCTCCGAGGTGCCGGCGCATTGCAGGTACCGGGTTTTTTCGCCCTTGCGGATGTAGTCGATGAATTTCACTCCGTCGGGAATAGGGCCAAGAATGAAGGTCGATCGCTTTCCTGCGCGGAGCAGGCTGAGGAGGTGAGCGATGTCATCCCGGGCGGGCCTCAGTCCGCTTCCGAATTCCATGGAACTACCATCCATGGTGTAGTAATGAGGCCGCATCACGGCATCTCCTTAACTCTCACCCTGCTGATCAAGATCTTCTCTCTGTTCAACGTGGCCGTAGCGGGACTGTCAGGTGAGATCGATTCATCAAAAATCCGTTGCTGACCTTCGCCTCTCGAATACCTCTCGAAGGCGGAACCGCTTTTGACCTCGACGGCTGTGTAGGACCCATCGGGGTTCTTGTATAACCCATCAAAATAGCGCTTCTGAATGCTGCCTTCGATTGATGAAGCGACTCGTTTCCGCTCTACGGATGAGTTGATTTCGTCCTCGATCTCGTCCAGCCCCTGCTTCTCCTTGTCCACCCACGGCTTGTTGCCTTGCCCATGCGCAAACTGCCCGTAGTCGTCACGACCATCGCCCCGATCGGCCCCACGCTGCTTCTCCATCAGCATGACACCGGCGCTGCCTGTGGCCTCACCGGCCAGCTTCGAGGCGCCTGCGGCCGCCAACGCGCCGCCGGTCCCCGCGACGGCGAGGCCACCGACCACCGCGGCCCCGCCCGGAACGCTTCCCACCCCGGTCGCTGCCAGCCCTCCACCATCGAGAGCTGTCGCGCCGCCGCCGATCATCATCGCCCCGCCACCCAGGAGCGCGAGGAGTGCGTCAGGGTTCCGCAAGATGGCATTACCGACCGAGGCGGTGCCGTTCACCAGATTCGCCAGGGTGTCCCAGTGGATCTGGCCTTGAACGACGAGCGCTCCCAAGAAGAGCGCGCCGGCCCCTTCCCAAGTGAGTGCTTCCGGCGGCGTGATCGCGGTCATCGCATGCGCGGCGGTGTCGCCCGCGTCTCGAACCTCGGACCGGGCGTAGGCGAGCAGGCTTTGCGCGTCACTTCGGGTTGCTGCGCCGGCGTCTGTATAGAAGGGGACGATGCCTGTCGCGCCCGCCTAGCGTTCTGCCTGCCGGTAGCTCTCGACCCCCGCGGCCGTTTGCGCTTGCGCGACCTGCCACATGGCGATGGCATCGCCCGCCTTCTGCTGTGCCCACCCGAGTACGGTTGCGTATTCATCCAGCGCGTCGGCTGCCGTGGTCAGTGACTCCTCCAGCCGTTGCCATTGCGTGCCCACGTCGGGGAGACGGGCAGCGAAGCCGTCCGCGGCTGCCCCTTCCCAGCCCTCCGGCGAGGGGAGTCTTGTGAGCTGGGCGGCGATGTCTCCCGCAGTACGTGCGCGCTCTCGCCACTGCGATACGAACTCGTCGAGACCGCTCACCGACCCGGGGATGAGGTCGACCGGGTCGGACGTCTGCCCGAGTTCGCTCACCTCTCGACCGTCCCGCCGGGCACCACGAGGTCTTGATCGGTCCTCTCGTACAGGTCGGCACTCTGCCGGAGCCGTTCGACGAGGTGACCGAGGTCCTCGACCGCGCTTCTCCACGCGTCAGCCGTGTCGACCGCAAGGCGCGAGATCGCATTCTCTGCGGCCGCGTGGCCGATGTCGGCCGGACACGTCTCCGTGAACGAGCCCGCGGCGTCGCGCAAATCCTCGAGGCGCGCGGCGCTCGTGCGCAGCGCCTCAGGATCGACGGAGAATCTTGGCACGAGAGCCCCCTCTCGCCGACGAGGGTAATGCTTTGACGGGGCGAGCGCGGTTTTGCTTCGACTTCTCCCAGGGAGATTCACCCGGGTGAAACGCCCCCGGGGGGCGTGCCCCGCGGAGCGAGGAGCCAGCGGTCCTCAGCGCATCACGCTCCCACCGAGCTCGACCGGACTGCCCTCGATATTGCCGACGATCCCGCGGATCACGCCCGTGCCGTCTTCGCGGCGGAGCCCGTCGTACCAGGCCTGGGTCGCGGCGACGTCGAAGGCGTGCGTCTCATGGGCGCGCTTGCGGGCGCGCAGCACGAGGTCGCCCGCCCGCTCGGTGCGGATGCGCTCGTACCGCTTGAGCGAATCCTCGACGCCGAGGGTGGAGGTGGCGAACACGATGCCGAGGGCGAAGCTGTCTTCGAGGGCGGAGCAGGCGCCCTGCCCGATGTCGGGGGCGGTGTTGTGCGCCGCGTCCCCGAGGATCGCCACGCGGCCCCGCACCCACGTGTCGAAGGGGTCGATGTCCCAGATCTCCACGCGGTTGAGCGACTCGTCGGGGTCGATGCCGTCGAGCAGCGCCCGTACGCCCGGTGCGCCCCACGGCCCGAAGGCGCGCTCGAGGGCCGTCATCCGGTCTTCGACCACGCCCGAGGGTCCGGGCACATCGACGAAGAAGTAGAAGCGGTCGCCCGCGACGGGCATCACGGCGCAGCGCTTGCCGTCGCCGACGTACGTCGTCCACTGGTCGAGTGGTCCGATGCGCTCGTCGGCCGCGACGAGGCCGTTGTAGTTGACGTAGCCCGAGTAGGTGCGCTCGGGACGGATGCCGGTGGGCTCGGTGACGTAGTCGCGCACGATCGAGCGGGCCCCGTCGGCACCGATCAGCAGGTCGGCCGTGTCGGTGGTGCCGTCGGCGAAGCCGGCGGTGACGGTCTCGCCGTCGTCGGTGACCTCGACCAGCTGCTTGCCGAGGTGGATGATGTCGGAGCCGACGGCATCCATCATCAGCTGCTGCAGGTCGGCGCGGGCGACGGGGTAGGGGCGCTGGCCGGTCTGTTCGGTGACCGGGGCGAGGCTGAAGCGGCACATCTCGTCGCCGGTGTGGCCGTCGTAGTAGGCCATGTCGTCCATGCGGCCGCCGAGGGCGGCCACCTGCGGCCCGAGGCCGAGCCAGTTCAGCACCTTCACGCCGTTCGACCACAGGGACAGCGCCGCGCCGACCGGCTTGTTCTCGCGCATGCGGTCGTAGACGACGACCTCGTGGCCGAGTTTCTGCAGGGCGAGCGCGGCGGAGGTTCCGCCGACGCCCGCGCCGATGACGATGACCTTCATATCGCTCCTCAGCTGCCGCGGTAGGTCGAGTAGGCGAAGGGGCTGAGCAGCAGCGGCACGTGCAGGTGCGGCTCGCCCGAGACGGTGAAAGCGACCGTGACCACGGGGTGGAACGACGCGACGTCGCGCCCGCGGAAGTACGCGCCGGTGGCGAAGGTGATCGCGTAGTCGCCGTCGTCGAGCCGCTCGGGGCCCAGGGCGAGGCGGCCGTCGGCGTCGGTCACGCCCTCGACGACGGAGGCGCCGTTCAGGCGGGCGAGCGACACGGCGACCCCGGCCGCGGGCGTGCCGGTCACGGCATCCAGGATGTGGGTGGTGACGTGGCTCATTCGGCGTCCTCGGGTTCGGCGGGAGCGTCGTCGGCGAAGGTCGTGCGCAGGCGCAGCAGGGCGATCTCGGCGAGCTGGCGCGTGGCCTCGATGGTCTCGGCGTCGGGATCGTTGCCGAGGCGGCGCTCGAGCTCGGCGCGCATCTCGCTCGGCGTGCGTCCGGCGGCGCGGATGAGGAAGACGCGACCGAACCGCTCCTCGTACGCGGCGTTGCCCGCGGCGATGGCCGCCACGTCATCGTCGGCGGCGGATGCCATCGAGCCCTGCTCGCGACGTGATGCCGCGGCCTCGGCCCCGTCGCCCGACACTTTCGCGCCGATACGGGGGTGGGCGTGGAGAGCTGCCTCGAGGTCGGCAGGCGACCACGCGGCGGCGAGGTCTCCGGCGTAGGCGGCGAGGGCGTCGACGCTCGCGTAGGGGCGGCCCGCGACGACGGCGTCGACCCAGCCCGGAACGTCGGCCCAGACGCGGGCGACGGCGACGGCTTCGGCATCGTCGGCGGCGTTGAAGTCGGAGAGGTGCATACGCGCCACGCTAGGCGGTGCGCGTTACGCGGCTGTAGCGGGATGTGTCGGCGATGTTGCTGTGGGCAACATCCCGGGCGGGGTTCGCGGTCACGAGAACAGGGGATGTCATGAGAACAGGCCGTTGCGACCGGTTGCGGCCTGTCGTGGTTGTCTTCCCCTGTTCTGGTGACGCGAGACGCCGCGGGTAGTGAGCCGGGCCCTCCGTCAGGCGTGCACGATCAGCCAGTGCGCCACGGCGTCCGTGTCACCGGTGTTGTGCAGGCGGTGGGGAACCGAGCAGGGGTAGCTGATCGCGTCGCCGGCGCGCAGGATCACGCGCTCGGCCTCGAAGTCGATGGTGAGCTCGCCCGCGACGACCGTGCCGACCTCGTACCCCTCGTGGTGGAACAGCCCGTCGGCGCCGTGCGCGGCCGCTCCGGGCGGGTAGATCGACTCGAAGTAGTCGACGCCGGGAGAGGACCCCGGGGTGAGCCGGCGGAACGACACCCCGCTGTCGAGCACGATGTCGGGCGACTGGCCCGCGCGCTGCAGGGTGAATCCCGAGGGACCGGCGGGTTCGACGGAACGACCGGATGCCGGGTCGAAGGCCGCGACGAGCGGAACGCCGAGGGCGTCGGTGATGGCGATGAGGCGCGAGACGCTCGGCTGCATCACGCCGCGCTCGATCTGCGAGACGGCGCTGGGGGAGATGCCGAGGGTCTTCGCGAGGGCGCGTGCCGAGATGCCGCGCGCCTGCCGCAGGTCGCGGATGCGGGTGCCGACGGAGGTCGTGGCCTCGGATTCGTGGGAGGAAGCGGCGGCAGCGGCAGTCTCGACGGCGTCGGCGAGGGATGGCTGCGGCATGCCCCGAGTCTAAGGATCGCCGAGGGTGTGAAGGAGCGACTTCACATGCTCGTTACAAACGCGAAACCGCCGCGGTGATGTGAACCAATAACTTCACATCAGAGCTCCACTCCGGCCGCGGACTCCACGTCGTGGCATCCATCGTCCTGAGAGGATTGACATGACTTCGACCCCGCTCACCGGCCCCCACGATCTCGTGGAGGCCGCCGGCCACCCCCACGGGGGTGGCAACATGAAGCCCCACTACGACGATCGTCTCGCCAACGAAGACCTCGCGCCCCTGCGGAAGCAGAAGTGGTCGAGCTACAACATCTTCGCGTTCTGGATGAGCGACGTGCACTCGGTCGGCGGTTACGTCACCGCCGGTTCGCTCTTCGCGCTCGGTCTTCAGTCGTGGCAGGTGTTCGTCGCCCTCATCGCGGGCATCGTCATCGTGCAGGTCTTCGCCAACATGGTCGCCAAGCCCAGTCAGAAGACGGGCGTGCCCTACCCCGTCATCAACCGCGTGGTCTTCGGCATCCGGGGTGCCAACATCCCCGCGATCATCCGCGGCCTCATCGCCATCGCCTGGTACGGGGTGCAGACGTTCCTCGCGGCCGAGTCGCTCAACATCATCTTCCTGAAGTTCATCCCGGGCTCCGCGGCCCTGCTCGACGTCTCGTTCGCGGGCCTGTCGGCGCTCGGCTGGATCTCGTACGCGATCCTCTGGGTCGCGCAGTTCCTGCTCTTCTGGAACGGCATGGAGGTCATCCGCCGCTTCATCGACTGGGCCGGCCCCGCCGTCTACGTCGTGATGATCATCCTCGCCGTCTACCTCGTCTCGCAGGCCGGCGTCCAGAACATCTCCTTCACGCTCTCGACGACCCAGCTCGACTTCTGGGCGTCCATCCCGGTCATGTTCGCCGCCATCGCCCTCGTCGTGTCGTACTTCTCCGGCCCGATGCTGAACTTCGGCGACTTCGCCCGCTACGGCAAGAGCTTCGAGGCGGTCAAGAAGGGCAACTTCTGGGGTCTGCCGATCAACTTCATGTTCTTCTCGCTGCTGACCGTCATCACCGCGTCGGCCACCGTGCCGGTGTTCGGTGCGCTCATCACCGACCCGATCAAGACGGTCGAGCAGATCGACACGCCCTTCGCGATCCTGCTCGGCGGCCTGACCTTCGTCACGGCCACGGTCGGCATCAACATCGTCGCCAACTTCATCTCGCCCGCCTTCGACTTCTCCAACGTCGCCCCGAAGAAGATCTCGTGGCGCGCGGGCGGCATGATCGCCGCCGTCGGGTCGACCTTCCTCATGCCCTGGAACTGGTACTCCAACGCCGACGCCATCCACTACTCGCTCGGTGTGCTGGGCGCGCTGATCGGCCCGCTGTTCGGCATCCTGATCGCCGGCTACTACATCGCCGCTCGCCAGCGGGTGAAGGTCGACGCGATGTTCACGATGGACACCCAGGGGCCCTACTGGTACCGCAACGGCTTCAACCCGAACGCGGTCAAGGCCGTCGTCTTCGCGGGTGTTCCGACGGTCGCGATCGCGATCTTCCCGAAGCTCTTCGCCGACCTGGGCCTGTTCGACATCGCCGCGGTCAGCGACTACAGCTGGTTCATCGGCTGCGGTCTCGGCTACGTGCTGTTCCTGTTCTTCGAGCGTCTCGACCCCCGCATCCCGACGTTCGACGGCGAGACCGAGGGAATCTCCGACGGCACCGTCGACGGAGCCGCCGCCACGGCGGCATCCGAGCCGTCGGCCGTTTCGGCTCCGGTCGCCGTCGTGGCGAACACGGTTCCGGATGCCGCGGCCCCCGGTGCGACTTCTCGCGAGGCGCTCGCGTGAGGATCCTGCTCATCAACCCCAACACCTCCCGGGCGATGACCGCGAAGATCGCGGACGCCGCCCGGGGGGTGGCGGGACCCGGGGTGATCGTCGATGCCGTGTGCCCGAGCGTCGGGGCGGCGGCGATCGAAAGCCACACCGACGAGATCGCGGCGGCCGCCGCCGTGGTCGAGCTGATCGCGGCGGACCGCGACGGATCCGACCCCGCAGACGCGTACGTGATCGCCTGCTTCGGCGACCCGGGGCTCGACGCGGCGCGCGAGCTGGTCGACGTGCCGGTCGTGGGCATCGCCGAGGCGGCGATGCACCTGGCAGCGGTGTCGGGGCGGCACTTCGGGGTGGTCACGACGCTCAGCCGGACGCTGGGGCGTGCGCACGACCTCGTGTCGCGGTACGGCATGGAGCGGGCGTGCGTCTCGCTCGCCGCGACGGGGATTCCCGTGCTCGACCTCGAGGACACCGACTCGCCCGCCGTGGAGACCATCGCGCGGTATAGCGCCGACGCGGCCGCCGGGGGCGCCGACGTCATCGTGCTCGGGTGCGCAGGCATGGCCGATCTCTGCGTCGAGCTCACGGCACGCGTGGGTATTCCGGTCGTCGACGGGGTCGCGGCGGCGGTGGGCATGGCATCCGGGATGGTGCGCATGGGGCTCGGTACGAGCAAGCGCGATGAGTACGCGCGCCCGCCGCGGGCGTTCGACGTGCGCCACGGGGCGCCGGGAGACCGGGACGACGCGCTGGCGGCGCCTCGCACCGCGGTCACCGCGCAGGTGTTCGCATGAATGTTGATGACGGTTACATCGGCGAAACGCGAGGCGCTTAGCGTGAACGGCATGAGCACCCGGATCGCCGCCCGCCGCGTCTTCGTCGACGGGGTCTTCGCGCCCGCCACGGTCGTCATCGACGAAGGGGTGATCGCCTCCCTCGAGCCGTTCGACGTTTCCGCCGACACGGTGCTGCCCGCCGACGCGGTGCTTCTGCCCGGGCTCGTCGACTCGCACGTCCACCTCGACGAACCCGGACGCACCGAGTGGGAGGGCTTCGCCACGGGCACGGCCGCGGCGGCCGCGGGGGGCGTCACGACCGTCGTCGACATGCCGCTGAACAGCCTCCCCGTCACCACGACCGTCGAGGCCCTGGATGCCAAACGCCGGGCCGCCGGGGGAAAGCTCGCGGTCGACGTCGCCTACTGGGGCGGCGCGGTGCCCGAGAACCTCGGCTCGCTGCGCGAGCTCTCCGACGCCGGGGTCGTGGGCTTCAAGTGCTTCCTGTCGCCCAGCGGTATCGACGAGTTCGGCCACCTCGATCCCGAGCAGCTCGAGCGCTGTCTCGCCGAGCTGGCCGAGTTCGACGCACTGCTCATCGTCCACGCCGAAGACCCGGCCCACCTGCACGCCGACGGTGCGCTGGGCCCCCACTACCGCGACTTCGAGGCCAGTCGCCCGCCGCTGAGCGAGCGCGCCGCGATCCTCCGTGTCATCGATGCCGCCCGCCGCACGGGCGCCCGGGCGCACATCGTGCACGTCTCCGACGGGGGAGCGCTCGACGCCGTCCGCGCCGCGAAAGCGGAGGGCGTGCGGCTCACCGTCGAGACGTGCCCGCACTACCTCACCCTCGACGCCTCGGCCGTACCGGACGGCGCGGGAGCGTTCAAGTGCTGCCCGCCGATCCGCGGCGGAGACAACCGCGACCTGCTGTGGGCGGGCGTCGTCGACGGAACGATCGACGCGATCGTCAGCGATCACTCACCCGCGACGGTCGAGTTGAAGGGAAACCCCGACTTCGGCCTGGCCTGGGGCGGTATCGCGGGGCTGCAGACCGGCCTCTCGGCCGTGCACACCACCGCTCGAGAGCGGGGACTCGCGTTCGAGTCGCTGCTGCCCCTGATGACGACCGGCCCCGCGCGCATCGCGGGCCTGGAGGGGCTCGGCGTCATCGCCCCCGGCGCCCCCGCCCACCTGGTGGCGTTCGCTCCCGACGAGCAGTTCGTCGTCGACGCGGCCGCCCTCGAGTACCGCAACCCCGTCTCGCCCTGGCACGGCCAGACGCTCGCCGGGGTGGTTCGCGAGACCTGGCTGCGAGGTGCCTCGGTGTACCGGCGCGGAGCCGCGGTCACCGAGCGCGAGGGTCGCGAGCTGCTGCGCGCGGCCGCGACGGTGGAAGCGTGACGATGTCGACGACGACCGGAGCACCCGGTGCGCAGGGCGGCCTCGACCGCCGTGACTCGACGGCTGCACGGGCACCTGAGTCCGTCGGCGGGCAGGGCTCGGTCGTCCCGATCCTCCAGCCCGGCGTCGGTCCGATCCCCGCCGCCCACTACCTCCCCGCCGCGCCCGACACCGTGCTGTGGGGTCGTCTGCCCTGCGCGACCGACGCCCCCGTGCTCGAGATCTCGTCGGGAGAGAGCGTCACGATCGACACCGTCAGCCACGAGGGCATCCTCGACGACCAGGGCAAAGACCCGGCCGCGTACTTCGCCGCGCACGGCGTCGCCGCCGACGCGGTGCTCCGCGACGCGATCGAGATCGCGGCATCCGTGGCTCGAGACCCCTTCGCCGACGGGCCGCACGTCGTCGTCGGCCCGGTGTACGTGAAAGAGGCGCACCCCGGCGATCTCCTGAAGATCACGGTCGAATCGCTCGTCCCGCGCGTGCCGTACGGCGTGATCTCGAACCGTCACGGCAAGGGCGCCCTCGTCGGTGAGCTGCCGCGCGGCGAGCACAACGTCAGCGTGTTTACCGCGGTCGCCGAGCGTGATGGCATCCTGTACGGCACCCTTCCCCTCGTCGACGGCGGGGATCCCGCGGTGTCGTTCCCGCTCGCGCCGTTCCTCGGCACGATGGGGGTGGCCGTGGCCGGCGACGAGCGTCCGCACTCCGTCCCGCCGGGCACCCACGGCGGCAACATCGACATCAACCTGCTCGTCGAGGGCACGACGCTCTTCCTCCCCGTGCAGGTCGAGGGAGCGCTCGCGTACATCGGCGACCCGCACTTTGCGCAGGGCGACGGTGAGGTCGCGCTCACCGCACTCGAGGCCTCGTTACGGGCGACCCTTCGGTTCGAGGTCATCCCCGCGGATACCGCCCGCGCCGCCTTCGGCGAGGTCACCGGCCCGCTGGTGCGGACTTCCGACTACCTCGTGCCGACCGGGATGGACCCCGATCTCGATGCCGCGATGCGCGCGTGCGTGAGGTCTTCTCTCGCGCTTCTGGGCGGGCGGTGGGGCATGGACGAGCATCTCGCCTACGCCTACCTGTCGGCCGCGACCGACTTCGACATCTCGCAGGTCGTCGACATCGTCTCGGGGGTGCACGCCCGCATTCGCGAAGCCGACTTCGCGGGTGTCCCGGCCGTGGAGCCCGAAGCGCTGGCATCCGATTCCGAAGGAGACATCGCATGAGCCCCGTTCTCGCGGCCGCCCTCGCCCGTGGCGAAGCCGCTGACGCCGACCTGGTCTTCGATACCCGTGTCGCGCGCGCGCCGCGGGACGTCGAGGCCGCGGGCCCGCCGTTCAAGCGGAGCGTCCCTGAGGTGGCTCCTTCCGGTCGAGTGTCCAAAACACCCGGACAATTTTCCTGGGTGTCCGGGTTTCTTGGACACTCAACGCAGCTGAGAGGCGGGCGACGCTCGTGACGGATGCCATGACCCCGCCGACCGAGACCACCACCGCCGCCGCCGGGCCGGTGCCGACCCCGCCGGAGCCCGGCACGGCGCCGATTCCCGCCGACCTGCGCGCCGCGTTCGACGCGTACGAGCGCGCGATCGTCGCGAACGACCTCGACGCGCTCGACGCCTTCTTCGCGCCCGGGCCCGACACCCTGCGCGGCGACCCGGCGGGACTTCTCGTCGGGCACGACGCGATCAGCGGGTTCCGGTCGCTGCGCGGAGGCGTCCCCCCGCGGGACATCACCGAGGTGCACTACCGGCCGCTCTCGCCGGATGCCGCCCTTCTCATGTCGGTCTCGCGCTTCCACGGCGGAGGCCGCGGCCTGCAGACCCAGGTGTGGCAGCGGTTCGACGGCCGATGGCTCATCACCGCGGCCCACGTCGCACCGCGTACGCCCCCGTTCGACCGCACGATCTGGCGCAGCGTCGGCGACCCCTTCCAGCAGGGCGCGTGGGAGGGACCGCTCGCGGGCCTGACCGTCGCGGTGAAGGACCTGTTCGCGATCGCAGGCTTCCGCATCGGGGCGGGCAACCCGACGTACCTCGAACAGGCGCGCCCCGAGAAGGTCACGGCCCCCGCCGTCGCCGACCTGCTCCGCGCCGGGGCGTCGCTGCGCGGGATCGCCCGCACCGACGAGTTCGCCTACTCGATCGCCGGCGACAACGTGCACTACGGCACCCCGCCCAACGGCGCGGTGGTCGGCGCCCTCCCCGGCGGCTCGTCGAGCGGACCGGCCTCCGCCGTGGCCGTCGGCCACGCCGACATCGGTCTCGCGACCGACACGGCCGGCTCCATCCGCGTTCCCGCGTCGTACCAGGGCCTGTGGGGACTCCGCACGACCCACGACCTCGTTCCGCGCCAGGGCATGCTCCCGCTCGCGCAGTCGTTCGACACGATCGGCTGGCTGACGCGCGACGGAGAGACCCTCCACCGTGTCGCCGAGTGGTGCCTGAGCTACGACGGCTCGTTCTCGACCGAGAACGTCCAGGGCGCCTCCGGCGAAGACCTCCCGTGGCGCTTCCTCGTGCCCGAGGAGATCCTCGCGTGCGTGGAGCCCTCGACCCGCGAGGCGTTCTCGCGTCTGCTCGCCGGGCTTTCGGCATCCGACGACCCGCCGACCTTCCGGGCGGTGTCGAGCGGAGATCTCGATGCCGCGTTCACCGCGTTCCGCACGGTGCAGGGCGCCGAAGCGTGGCGCAACGACGGCGAGTGGCTGCGTGCGCACCCCGGGGCCGTGGGTCCCGCCGTCGCCGAGCGTTTCGACGTCGCCTCGCGCATCACCGCCGCCGACGAAGCGGCCGCGCGAGAGGATCTCGAACCGATAGCCGCGCACCTGACCGAACTGGTCGACGCCGCCGTGCTGATCTTCCCGACGGTGCCCGGTCCCGCGCCGCAGCGCACCGCCGACGTGGATGCCGTGCGCGCCGCGACGCTGCGCATGACGGCTCCCGCGGCGATCGCGGGGCTGCCCGCGATATCGGTGCCGCTGCTCACCGTCGACGGCTCCCCGGTCGGAGTCTGCCTCGTCTCGCGCGCCGGTACCGACATCGCGCTCGTGCGCCTCGCCCGGCGCCTCGCCGAGGCCGCCGGGGCGGGGGTCGGTCGGTGACCGCCCTGTCGCGCCGCGGCCGGGCCGAACTCCTGAGAAATCTCACCGTGGCCATGGGGGCGGTGGCACTCGTCCCCACTTCGGTCAGAAACTCAGGAGTCACGCACCGCCCCACCGGCGGCCCGGATCCGATCCTCTCGCCCACCACCCGTTCCCGCATCACGGAGTCCTGATGTCCCACCTCCCCGGTCCGATCGACCCGCCCGCCCGCCTGCTGATGGGCCCCGGCCCGATCTCGGCGTACCCCAGCGTGCTGCGCGCGATGGGGGCACCCCTCGTCGGCCAGTACGACCCGTTCATGACGGCGACGATGACCGAGACGCAAGAGCTGTACCGGCAGGTCTGGGCGACCGACAACGACGCCACGGTGCTCGTCGACGGGACGAGCCGAGCGGGCATCGAAGCCGCGATGGTCTCGCTCATCCGCCCCGGCGATCGTGTGCTCGTGCCCGTGTTCGGCCGTTTCGGCCACCTCCTCGCCGAGATCGCCGAGCGCGCTCTCGCCGAGGTGCACACGATCGAGGTGCCGTGGGGACAGGTGTTCCCGGTGTCCGCGATCCGCGAGGCGATCGAGCGGGTGAAGCCGCATCTCGTCGCGTGCGTGCAGGGCGACACCTCGACCACGATGCTCCAGCCGCTCGACGAGATCGGTGAGATCTGCCGCGCCCACGGCGCTCTGTTCTACACCGACGCCACCGCCTCGCTCGGCGGCAACCCCTTCGAGATGGACGCCTGGGGCCTGGATGCCGCGACCGCGGGCCTGCAGAAGTGCCTCGGCGGCCCCTCGGGTTCGGCACCGCTGAGCCTGTCCGACCGCGCCGTCGAAGTGGTGCGCTCGCGCGCCCGCGTCGAGGCCGGTATCCGGGAGGAGGGCGACGCCTCGGCATCCGACTTCATCCGCTCGAACTACTTCGACCTCGCGATGATCCTCGACTACTGGGGGCCGCGCCGCCTCAACCACCACACCGAGGCGACGACCATGCTCTACGGCGCGCGGGAGTGCGCCCGCGTGCTGCTCCTCGAGGGGCGGGATGCCGTGATCGCCCGTCACCGGCTGCACGGCGACGCGATGCTCGCCGGCGTGGAGGGCCTGGGGCTCACCGTCTTCGGCGACGTGGCCCACAAGATGACCAACGTGGTGGCGGTGGAGATCCCGGATGCCGTGGTCGGCGACGCCGTGCGCAGCGAGCTGCTCAGCGACTTCGGCATCGAGATCGGCACCTCGTTCGGTCCGTTGCACGGCCGGGTCTGGCGCATCGGGACGATGGGCTACAACGCCCGCACCGACGCCGTGCTGACCACCCTCGCCGCTCTCGAGACGGTGCTGCGGCGCCACGGTGCGGCGGTGCCGGCGGGCGGGGGCGTCGAGGCGGCCCAGGGCGTCTACGCGGCGGCTCGGTCGTGACGTCCGTCGTTGCGCGGGGAGCTCGCGCGTGACCACCGCCACCCGCCTGCAGGTCGCGCCCGGGCTCATCGCGTCGGCCGCGCGCCGCGTCATGGGCCGCTGCGAAGAGCTCGCCCGCGTCACCTCGACCCCCGGCTCGATCACCCGGGTCTACCTCTCGCCCGAGCACGCGCGCGTGAACCGCCTCGCTGCGGAGTGGATGCGCGAGCTCGGCATGACCACCCGCCAGGACGCGGCGGGCAACCAGGTCGGACGCCTCGCCCCCGTCGGAGTTCCCGATGCGCCGGCGCTGCTGATGGGCTCGCACCTCGACACGGTCCCGGACGCCGGACGCTTCGACGGCATCGTCGGAGTGCTGATGGCGCTCGAGGTCGTGCGGCTGATCCGTCGCATCGACGACGAGGGGACGGCATCCAGCCCCTTCCCCTTCGCTCTCGAGGTCATCGCCTTCAGCGACGAGGAGGGCACGCGCTTCGGCAAGGCCCTGCTGGGGTCGTCGGCCGTGGCCGGGCAGTGGGACGAGTCCTGGTGGGAGTTGACGGATGCCGACGGCTCGACGCTGCGCGAGGCCTTCCGCGAGTTCGGGCTCGATCCTGGTCGCGTGGGTGAGGCAGCCCGTCGCCCCGAGCAGCTCGTCGGGTACCTCGAGGCGCATATCGAACAGGGGCCTGAGCTGCACCGCAGCGGGCAGGCGCTCGCGGCGGTGTCGTCGATCGCGTCGGCGCGGCGGTTCCAGCTCGCGGTCGAGGGGGAGGCCCGGCACGCGGGCGGCACGCCCTACGACATGCGCCGCGATGCCCTGCTCGGCGCGAGCGAGGCCGCTCTCGCGGTCGAGCGCATCTGCCGGGGAGAGCACCACATCGTCGGCACGGTCGGTCAGCTCGAGGCCTTTCCCGGGGCCGTGAACGTCGTCCCGGGCGAGGCGCATTTCTCTCTCGACCTGCGCGGAGAGTTCGACGACTCCCGCGATCACGCGTGGGACGAGATCGCGCGCGAACTCGACGCCATCATGGGTCGCCGCGGGCTGCGCTGGACGGCGCGCGAGGTGCACAGCGCCCCGGCCGTCTTCTGCGCACCCCTGCTGCAGGACGTGGTGCGGGCGGGCATCGGCGGCGAAGCACCGACCCTCTTCAGCCGCGCGGGCCACGACGCGATGTTAATCGGCGCGATCACCGAGGTGGGCATGCTGTTCCTGCGCAACCCCGACGGCATCAGCCATCACCCCGATGAAGCCGTGGCCGGAGCGGATGTGGCGGCGGGGATCCGCGCCCTGGCCGAGGCCGTGCTGCACCTGGGGGCGGAGCCGCGCTGACACCCCGTCGGTCGAGCGTGGTTCCCGGGCGGCCGACATCGCCCTCACTGTTCGCCGTGTTCGTGCCGTGCGGGCGCTAGCGCAGGCCACGAGAGCGCGAATGGCCCCCTCGGCCGCCGGTCGCCCTGCGGAAGAATCGAGTCATGACTGAGACTGCTGGCATCCTCGAACTCCTCGCCTTCGCCGCCGAGCCCGGCGGCGGCAACCCCGCGGGTGTCGTCCTGGATGCCGTGGGCCTCAGCGACGAGGAGATGCAGCGGATCGCGGCCGATCTAGGGCACCCCGAGACCGCGTTCGTCGGCGCCCGCGAGGGGCGCCGCGTCGCCGTGCGCTACTTCTCGCCGGATGACGAGGTGCCGTTCTGCGGGCATGCGACGATCGCGACCGCCGTCGCGCTCGCCGGTGCCGAGGGGCCGGGGCCCTTCGTGTTCGATACCGCGGCCGGGTCCGTCGAGGTGACGACCGAGCGCGCCGCGGACGGACGCATCACGGCCGGGTTCACGAGCGTCGAGCCGTACGTCGTCGACCTCGAAGTAGACGTCGCCGACCGCCTGCTCGGTCTTCTCGGGCTCACGCACGCGGACCTCGACGAGCGGATGCCGCTGGCCCAATCGTTCGCGGGCAACCTGCACCCGGTCGTCGCCGTGCGGGAGCAGCACACGTTCGACACCTTCACGTTCGCGCCCGGACCCGTGCGCGCTCTGCTCGACGAGCGCGGCTGGAAGGGCACGATCATCGTCGTCCACGTCGACGCTGCGATCGCCGACGGCGTGGCGATCGAGGCGAGGAACCTCTTCCCGGTGGCCGACATCACAGAGGATCCCGCGACGGGCTCCGCCGCCGCATCGCTCGGCGCGTATCTTCGCGACCGCGTCGGTCTGCCTGCTCCGTTCGGATTCACCGTCCGGCAGGGCCGACACATCGGTCGACCGAGCATGCTGGACGTCGAGGTTCCGGCATCCGGTGGCATCGTCGTGCGGGGCTCGGCGACGCCCCTCTGATCTCGCGCCGGCGGGCCGTTCCCTCCCTAAGGGCGTGGCAGGGGCGACCCCGCAGACGCGACCAGCGATCACATGATCCAGATGCGCTCACCGTGGTGCACGTCGAAGCATTCATACGGGCCGAGGTCGTCGATCGCTCGCACGATCGTGCCGTTCTCGAACGTCAACGCGAGGCTCGAGGGCGCGTCGACCCGCACCCCCGTCACGGTCAGCGAGAGCAGGTCGAGCAGGGGCGCGGCGACCGAGCGCGCGTCGTCTGCCACGTGCTCGTCACTCCCGGGTGCCGCCACCGCCAGAGGCCCCTCGACGTCGAGGCCTACGCCCTCGTCGAAGAACAGCGACACCTTGTAGCGGCCGAAGGTCACGGCATCCAGCCGTCGCCCCTCGAAGAAGTCGAACGTCTCGTCCGCGGGAATGCCGTACACAGCGGTCAGCCTAGGCGGCGTCACCGCCGGCCAGCCGCCACACGCGGTCGCGCGAGAACGGCAGCTCGTACCCGCGTCGCCCGAGCGCGCGCGACACGGCGTTGCCGATCGCGGCTCCCACGGGGTTGTACGGCGACTCGCTCATCGACTTCGCGCCGAACGGACCCAGGGTGTCGTCGGTCTCGGCGAAGTACACCTCGGTGTCGGGCACGTCGGCGAACTGCGGCACGCGGTACGTGCGGAACACCGGGTTCTGCACGACGCCGTCCTCGAGGTAGACCTCTTCGTAGAGCGCCCCACCGAGGGCCTGGGCCACGCCGCCCTCGATCTGCCCGCGGCACTGCGCAGGGTTGATGACGACTCCGGCATCCGCCGACTGAATGGACTGCAGCACCTTCACCGTCCCCGTCTCGGGGTCGACCGCGACGCGCACGGCGTGCACGTTGAACGCGAGCGAACGGAAATCGCCGAACTCCGCGCCGTCCGCGGTGAGCTCTCCCGCGCCCCCGGCCTCGACGATCCGCGCCCACGAGACGACCTCACCTCCGGATCGGATTCCGGATGCCACGATCTCGGCCTCCGCGGCATTGCTCTGCGTGAGGTCGGCGGCGAGGGCGAGCATCCGCCGCTTCAGCGCGAGGCAGGCGCCGTAGAGCGCCTTGCCGGCGACCACCGTTCCCGCCGAGGCGAACGCTCCGGTGTCGTGGCGCACCGCGTCGGTGTCGGCGGCCCATAGCTCGAGCCGCTCCGGGGCCGCGTCGAGCACGGTCGCGGCGATCTGCCGGTGCACGGTCGAGGTGCCGTTGCCGAACTCCGCCGTACCCACGCGCAGCAGGTACGTGCCGTCGGGGCGCAGGGTCGCGCTCGTGTGGGCGATGTGCCCGCGTGGCGCCATGGTCGCGATCATCGCGGCGGCCATGCCCTCGCCGACGAGCCAGCCCGCCGGGGCCTCGGCGCCGTTGCCGCGCCGCAGCGCCTCCTGCGCGAGGTCGAGGCACTGGTCGAGACCGTAGCTGCCCCAGATGAGATCTTCCTCGTGGGGCTCCTCGCCGTCGTCGGGGTGCAGGGAGTCGCCCTCTCGGACCGCGTTGATGCGGCGCAGGTCGAAGGGGTCGATGTCGAGCGCTTCCGCGAGGGCGTCCATCGCGGACTCGACCGCGAAGACCACCTGCCCGAGCCCGTACCCGCGGAACGCTCCCGACGGCGGGTTGTTCGTGTAGACCGCCTCGGCGTCGATCCACTTCACCGGAACCCGGTACAGCGTCGTCGATTCGGCGCACGAGTGGAAGAGCACGCCGATGGCATGGTTGCCGTAGGCCCCGGTGTCGCTCAGCACGTCGATCTTCATCGCGGTGAGGGTGCCGTCGGCATCCGCTCCCAGCGTCGTCTTCACGCGCATCGGATGCCGGAGCGACGCCCGTACGAACTGATCGGTGCGCGAGAACTCGTAGGCGACGGGCCTGCCGAGCTTGAGCACGGCGAGAGCGGTGAGGTCTTCGGTGAAGAGCTCCTGCTTGCCGCCGAAGCCGCCGCCGACGCGCGTGGCATATACGCGCACGCGGTCGCGCTCCAGGCCGAACACGTGGGCCAGCTCGTCGCGCGCGAGGAAGGGGACCTGGGTCGACGAGCGGATGACAAGACGTCCCCCGGCGTCGATCCATCCCACCGCACCGTGCGTCTCGAGGGCGGCGTGGGTGACGCGCGAGGAGCGCCACTCGCCGGTCACCGTGGTGTGGCTCGCGGCGAGGGCGGCGTCGATGTCGCCGCCGTGGCCGGTGTGGAAGCCCGCGACGACGTTGCGTTCGGCCGCCATCACCCGCTCTGCGGGGGTCCGGTCGGGGTGCAGCAGCGGCGCCCCGGGGCGGCGCGCCTCGTCGGGGTCGAACACCGCGGGAAGCACCTCGTAGTCGACGACGATCGCCCGGCATCCGGCATCCGCCGCTTCCGCCGTCTCGCCCACCACGGCGACGACCCGCTGACCCACGTGCCGCACGACGTCGTCGAGCATGCGCGTGTCGTCGGGGTCGTCGGTGCGGTGTTCGTGCCGCCCGGTCGAGTACCGCACGTCGGGGACGTCTTCGTGGGTGAACACGGCCACGACCCCGGGTACCGCGAGGGCATCCGCGGTGTCGATCGAGACCACGCGGGCGTGCGCGTGCGGCGAGGTCACGACGCGTAGCACGAGCGCCGGACCGCCGGGCACGGGCTCGTCGAAGGTGAACGGTTCGCGGCCCTGGACGATGCGCCGCGCGGCCTCGGGAACGGTGGAGGCGCCGACGCGTCCTGCCGGGGTCGCGGGTCCGGATGCCACCTTCTCGTCGTGACCGTCGCAGGAAGCGCCGCACGAGGGGTCGGGGGTTCGTGCGCCCGTCTCGCGCACCGGCCCGAGCACCGACGCCCGGATCGCCTCGCGGATCGGGCGGTACCCGGTGCAGCGGCAGAGGTTGCCCTTCATGCGGCGGTCGAGGTCGGGCAGGTCGTCGGCGGTGAGGGTGGATGCCGTGACGCTCATGCCCGGCGTGCAGAACCCGCACTGGAAGCCGAAGCCGGTCGCCAGAGCCTCCTGCACCGGGTGCAGGTCGTCGCCGGGGGCGAGGCCCGCGGCGGTGGTGATCGCGCGGCCCTCGAGCCGCATCGCGGGGATGATGCACGAGTGGGTGGGGGTCCCGTCGAGCAGCACCGAGCACGCGCCGCAGTCGCCGGCGTCGCAGCCCTTCTTCACCTCGACGTGGCCGGCCTCGCGCAGCAGCGTGCGGGCGCTCTGACCGGGACGGGGATCGACCTCGACCGGGGCGCCGTTGACCTCGAATCTCACGCGACGCCTTCCTGCAGCTCGCGCGCGAACCGCGCGCGCAGTCGTTCCGCCAGCACGACGCTCACGCCCCGGCGCCAGTCCGCGCTCCCCAAAGGGTCGGTGTAGAAGTCGCTCGCGGCGGCCACGGCATCCCGGAGCTCTCCCGCCCCGGGCGCCTGCGGAAAGCGCAGCACGCGGGGCCGGCGCACCGCCGCCGTCACGACGAAGACGGCGGTGCCGTCGGGGTCGACACGGGCCGTGACCACGGCCCCGGACCGGCCGAGCTCCGCGAGCGCGATCTTCTGCAGCCCGACCCGCGCCTCCAGCGCGCGGGCCGGAACGTCGAGGGCGCGCACGACCTCACCGGGGTTCAGGGAGGTCGCGGCATTGTCGACCACCAGGTCCGCCACGGCGATCCGGCGTTCTCCGCCGTCGGGCGTCCAGACCAGGGCCGTGGCATCAAGGGTCGACAAGAGCGCGATCATGGCGCCGGCAGCGAATGCCTGACACACGTTGCCGCCGACGGTGGCGGTGTTCCAGATCTTGAACGAGGCCAGCAGCGCGTCTGCGGCGGGGCGCGCGAGAGCGAGGGAGGTCCAGGCGGTGGGGGCCTCGTGCTCGACCCACGAGAGAAGCCGCGCGATGGTGCACGTCGCACCGATGCGCAGGCCCTCGTCGGTGATCTCGAGGTCGGGCCAGTCGAGGGTCGTCAGGTCGACGAAGCCGGTGGTGCCGGGCTGGGGCTCGCTCATGATCCAGGTGCCGCCGGCGAGCACGACCTCGCCGGGCGCGAGAGCGAGATCGGCGCGCGTGCGTGCGGCGCGGTACGAGCTGACGGTGGTGATGTCCATCACTCAACCCGCCAGGATCCGGCCCGACCAGCGGCCGTCGGCGAGCGTGTAGTGCTGGCGCGTGCTCTGCCCGATCGGGTCGCCGCGCCAGAACGTCAGGGTGACCGGGCGCAGGCGGAATCCCGCCCACCGCTCCGGTGGCTCGAGCTCGGGGTGGGCGTCGGAGAACTCCGCCCACAGGTGGTGCCGCGCCTCGGCCGGAAGGTGCGCGTTCTCGTGGGTGTTGAGCCACGCGAGCAGCTGCAGGTAACGGGACCGCTCGCGATAGACGGCCGCCGCCTCGGCGGCGCTCACCCGCTCGACGATTCCGCGCACGACGAGCTGGCGGCCGACCTCGGGCCACGCCACGGCCATCGCCGCGACCGGGTTGGCGGCGATCTCGGCGACCTTCGTGCTCGCCGAGTCGGTGTGGAAGTAGACGCCCGTGGCATCCCGGTCGCTGATCAGGACGTGCCGGAGCGAAGGGATGCCGTCGAGCCCGACGGTCGAGAGAGCGGCGAGGGGGCGCAGTTCCCCCTCGTGGGGCGGGAGCCACTGCTGGACGAGCTCCAGCGGATCGTCGACGAGCGCGTCGATGTCGTCGACGTCGGAACCGAACGTGGTGCCGGCCGTGATCATGGCCACCTCCGGGGGAGCTGCTGCGGGTATCGCCGAGCGTAGGCAGCGCGCGTTTCGGCGATGTTGCCGCCATGAACATTCGTCGAAACACGCGCTCCGTACACTCCGGTCATGACCGTGCTGCCCCTGATCGACGCGTGCCCGAAGCGCATGGAGTACGGACCCTGCGGCGGGGTCGGCTTCGACGGATCGTGCGAGATCGACGCCGCGCACGCGTGCGTCTTCCTGCCCCGGCGGACGGTGCCCTGGTCCGGCATCGACCGCGTGGCCGCCCCGCCGCCCGCGCCTCGCACAGAAGCGGCCGAGCGGACTCTCGCCGACCTGGGCACCCGACCCTGGGTCGTGGCCGACCTGCCCGCGCGGGCCCTCAGCGTCTCGTCGATCGACGCGTGCGCGGGGGTTCTCGTCGGAGAAGTGGATGCCGTCCTCGCCGGCGACGCGGGAAGCGCGCGCGTGCAGTTCCCTCCCGCGTACCGCGCCCACCTGCTGCAGCGACGAGGCCTGCGCGTGTGGACCGGCCTGAACATGCGCGACCGCAACCGGGTGGCGATCGAGGGGGAGCTCGCCGCCCTCGCGGTCGAGGGGGTGGCGGGTGTGCATTGCGTCACCGGCGACCACACCCGCACCGGCCACCGGCCCGATGCCGCCCCCGTCTTCGACCTCGACTCCACCGAGGCCGCCGCCCTCGCCCGGGCCGCAGGTCACGTCGTCTCGGTCGCCGCCTCGCCCGCCGCGCCGCCGGTCGACCGGCGCGCCGAACGACTGCGCGAGAAGGCTCGGGCCGGGGCCGACGTCTGCTTCGTGAACCACGCCGGAGGGGCGGAGCCCGTGCGCCGGTTCATCGACGAGGTCGCAGACGGCATCCGATTCATCCCGTGCGTGCCGGTGGTCGTCGACCACGCCTCCGCCGACCTGCTGGAGTCGTTCACCACGCTGGCTCTGCCCGAGGGGTTCCTCGAGCGCGTGCGCGGCGCCCGCGACCCGCGCGCCGAGGGCATCGCCCTCGCCACAGCCCTCGCCGAGGAGATGCTCGCGCTGCCCGGCGTCGTCGGTGTGAACCTGTCGGGCGGGCGTGACGGCGCCGAGGAATCGTTCGCGGAGGCGATGGCGGAGGTGGCACGGCGGCTTCGGTGACGGCTCTCTCATGGGTCGCGGCGGGCCATACTCCTGAGATTAGGCCGGTCGGGTCCGGCGGTGCGCCGATTCCCCGCGGCTCGAGCCGGCGCGGCTGACGGTTCTCAGGAGTTTCGCCCGGCCCGGGCGGGGCCACGTGCCCGCGTCAGTGCATGATCATGCCGCCGGTGACGTTGATCGCCTGACCGGTGAGATAGCCGCCCGCGGGCGACGCGAGGAAGTGCGTCACCCCCGCCACGTCCTCGGGCGCGCCCAGCCGCCCGAGCGGCGACTTCGCGCTCCATGTGCGCACGTCGTCGTCGGAGCGGGTGTCGGCGCCCATGTCGGTGAGCACGTATCCGGGGCACACGGCGTTGACGCGCACACCGTGGCATCCCCACTCCTGTGCCCCCGCGCGCGTGAGCGCGACGACCGCGGCCTTCGATGCGGCGTAATGCCCCTCGCCGCCGCCGCCCTGTTTGGCGGCCATGCTCGCGATGTTGACGATCGAGCCGGCGCGCGCCTCGAGCATGACCGGCGCGACGGCCTGCATCGTCACGAGCGTCGCGCGGGCGTTGATGTCGAGCACGAGGTCCCAGTCGTCGATGGTGATGTCGAGGAGCGAGACGTGCTGGAACACCCCGGCGCAGTTCACGAGCACGTCGACGCCATCGAGAGCCGCGATCGCCTCGCCGACCGCGCGGCGCGTGTCGAGCGGATCGCGCAGGTCGACGGAGAAGAAGAGGGATGCCGTGGCCTCGGACGGAGCACGACGATCGAGCACCGCGACCCGGGCGCCGTCGCCCAGGAACCGTTCGACGATCGCGGCGCCGATGCCGCCGGATCCTCCCGTGACGATGACGCGCTGCGGCATGGTGCTCCTCCCGTGGGCGTCGGGTCGCCCTGGCCGCACGGTACGCCCGGCGGGTGCATCGGCCGAAGACGCCGGTGTTTCCGCGGCGTAACGCTTCTGCCGTCGCGCCGGGTCGTCGGCATCCTGGGTCTTACGCTCGGCTCATCACCCGACCAGCCTCTGGAGAGCCGTGCCCGTTCACCCCGCCATCACCGACCCCGCCGTGCGCGCGCACCTCGAGCGACTCTCCGCTCGAGCGGGCACAATCCCCTCGGGCGCGACGGATGCCGAGGGCGACGACGCCGCGCGCATCGCCGAGCTGCGCGCGAACCCGTCGTGGGTCCGCCTGCCCGACGACGGGGCGCTCGAGTCGATCGACCTGGACGCCGACGGCCTCGCCCTGCGCCTCTACCGCCCGCGCCCGGGGCACCGCGGAACCCTGGTCTTCGCCCACGGCGGCGGCTGGGTCGCCGGGAACCTCGACAACAACGACGCCCTGTGCCGGGCCCTCGCGCTCGCCACCGGAACCCAGGTGCTCAGCGTCGACTACCGCCTCGCGCCCGAGCACCCCTTCCCGGCCGCGCTCGACGACCTCGACCGGGCCCTGCGCTTCGCCGCGACCGGGGCCGAAGGCCTCGTCGACCCCGCCCTCCTCGGCGTCGCCGGGCACAGCGCGGGGGGCAATCTCGCCGCGGCTGTCGCGCTGCGCTCGCGGGACGGCCGGGCTCCCGGCATCCGGTGTCAGGTGCTGTTGTGCCCGGTGCTCGACGCGCCCGATCCGACCCGCCCGAGCTATCGCGCCCACACCGAGAACCTGCCGCTGACCGCGAAGGGGATGCAGTGGTACTGGGGTCTGTACCTCGAAGCCGACGGTGCGGTGCCCGTGGAAGCGGCACCGCTGCGCGCCCCCGACCTGACGGGCTCCGCGCCCGCGGTGATCGTCGCGGCGAGCGTCGACCCGCTCGCGGACGAGGCGGAGGAGTACGGCGACCGGCTCGCGGACGAGGCGGAGGAGTACGGCGACCGGCTCGCGGCATCCGGGGTCCCCGTCGACTTCGTGCGGCGCGAGGGGGTGCCGCACCTCTTCCTGGTGTTCCCGTCGACGCCCGCCCGCGACGAGGTGCTGGCGCAGATCGCGCCGGCCGTGCGGCGCGCCTTCGCCTGAGGTCCCGGCGCCCGCGCACCCCGGCCCCGGCCCCGCGCCCGTGTCCCGCACCCCGGCCCCGGCCCCGCGCCCGTGTCCCGCGCCGTGCCGGCCCCACGACGTTGAGTGTCCAAAACACCCGGAGGCCTGAAAAATTCGTCCGGGTTTCTTGGACACTCAACAACGCGAACGGGAGCGCCGCGAACGGTGTCGTTGCGTCCGGTTGAGTGTCCACAACACCCGGTCGCCTTGAGAATCCGTCCGGGTTTCTTGGACACTCGATGCCGCGGTAGGCCCCGCAAAACGTCCGCCTCACGCTCGGAACACCGCGGAAACACGGCATTGTTACCGTCATCAACATGTCGCTCCTGGTCACGAACGCACGTCTCATCACGGTCCCCGCGGGTACCGACGACCCCGGCTACATCGAGCGCGGGTACATGCTCGTCGAGTCCGGTCGCATCACCGCCATCGGCTCCGGTGACCCCGCCCCCGGGGTGACCGCCGACGAGACGCTCGACGTCGACGGCAAGTTCGTGGCCCCGGGGTTCGTGTCCTCCCACAGCCACCTCTTCACGAGCGGCTCGCGCGGACTCGGCGTCGACCAGACGCTCTACGGCTGGTGCACCTCGATGTTCAGCGTCCTGAACAACGCCTCTCCCGACCAGATCTACTGGGCGACGCTGCACGGCTCGCTCGACTTCCTCGCCAACGGTGTCACCACGGCGTACAACTTCACCGACCCGCTGCTGCCGTGGGAGCCGATGGTCGACGGCAAGCGCGCCGACGGCGGCGGACAGCTCCGCGACCACGCCTGGCACACCCGACAGGCCGACGGTTGCCTCGACGCGGGTCTCCGCTTCGTCGACTCGATCGCGTTGGATGCCACCGTCGGCACCGACGACGAGATCTTCGCCCGCTTCGAGGCCTCCCTCGACCACGTCCTCGCGATGGACCCCGACCTCGCCCTCGGGGCATCCATCATGGGGCAGGTGCAGTGGTCGACCCGGCCGGATGCCGCCGAGATCGAGGTCGCGGTCATGGACCGCTTCGGCGTCACGAACCAGGCGCACTTCCTCGAGACGTACGAGGCGATCGAGCATCAGCAGACGAAGTTCCAGCTGTACAAGAACGCCGGCGCACTGCGCCCGGGCATGATGTTCGGCCACTTCATCCAGACGACGCCCGAGATCATCGCGGATGCCGCGGCGGGAGGCGCCAGCATGTCGTGGCAGCCCGCGTCGAACGGGCGTCTGGCCTCGGGTATCGCGCACGTGCCCGAGATGCTCGAGCAGGGGATGAAGGTCGGTATGGGCCTCGACGACCAGGCCTGCACCGACGTCGCCGACCCCTGGCAGAACATGCGCATGGGCATGTTCATGCAGCGCGCCCGCACCCACGACCCGCTGTCGATGATGCCCGAGCGCGTCCTTCGTCTGCACACCCTCGGGGGAGCGGAGATCATGGGCGTCGACGACCGGGTCGGCAGCCTCGAGGTGGGCAAGTTCGCCGACTTCGTCGTCGTCGACCCGCGCACGCCCGACATCGGGCCGCTGTGGAACCCGGTGCGCAGTTACGTGCTGGCCTGCGGCCTGCGCAACCTGCAGCAGGTCTACGTCGGCGGCAAGCTCGTGAACGACCGCGGGGTCTCCACGAACCCGCTCGCCGAAGAGGCGTCGCACGTGCTGCACGAGGACCTCCCCGCTCTGGCCGAGGAGTTCGGCGTCATCCTATAGTCCGCACCGGCGCGGGTGGGCGCGGCCGTCGGGATCCGGCATCCGGGGTCTCTCCCGCCCCCACCCCCCCGGTTGAGTGTCCACGACACGCCGCGGGGTGCCGGCCTGACCCGGCGTGTCCTGGACACTCAACGCTCCGCTCACGCCGGTTCTTCGAGACAGACGAGTCCGACCCGGAGCAGGTCGTGGATGCCGACTTCGCGACGCTCGAGGCCGCCCTCCCGCACGCGACGCTCGAGGCGGCCCTCCTGCACGCGCTGCTCGACCTGCACCCCGCCGACGGTCACGTCTCGGCGCTGCGGCACCTGCGCGCCGCACTTCGCCGTTGAGTGTCCGGAACACGCCGCTCCCGGGCGCCCGGAACGGCGTGCCTTGGACACTCGACGGTGTGTCCGGCGTCGTCGAGTGTCCGAAACACCCGGACGCGATGTCGCGGTCGTCCGGGTGTCTTGGACACTCAACCAGCTGGGCGCAGCCAGCTGGTTGCGTCCAGCGTCGCGCTCGCCCAGCGTCGCGCTCGCCCAGCGTTCCGCTCGTCCAGCGTTCCGCTCGCTCAGCGTCGTGCCCGCTCGACGGTCCGCGGGGCGGGCGCACCGCTCGCCGGGGGCGTCAGCGACGCTGTGCCACCCGCAGCAGCCCCTCACCGACCGCCGCGATCGCCGCGGCCAGCGTCAGCGACACCGCGATCGTCACCAGGGCCGTCGCGGGGCCCGTGGCATCCAGAGCCGCTCCTGCGATCACACCGCCGATGGGCACGCCGAGCGACATCGCGGCCGTCGGATACGCGAGGGTCTCGGTCACCCGCCCCTCCGGGGCGCGGGCGGATGCGACGAGGATGCCGGAGACCATCACCGGCGACACCGCCAGCCCGAGCAGCATGATCACGCCGAACAGCGCGGGCACGGAGCCCTGCGCGAGCGGAAGGCCCACCGCGACCACCGCAGCCAGCGCCGCGAAGCCGATGTAGCGGGCGGCGGGTGAGAGCTTCCAGGCCCGCGCCCCCGTGATGATCGAGCCGATCGCGATCGCCACGGCCAGCGCGCTGAAGGCCGGACCCGCCAGCCACGGACGCTCGCGCAGCTCGGCCCAGCCGACGAGGCTCACGTCGAAGGAGCCGAAGACCCCGCCCAGGGCGATGCAGGCGATCGCGACCGGGATCACCCCGAGGGGCGGAAGCACGAGGCCACGCCGAGCTCCGCGCGGCGTCGAGTCGGGTTGCGTGCCCCGCTGAGAGGCGAGCCACACCCCGCCGACCACTCCGAGTCCGAGGGAGCCGAGCATCGCCACCGCCGGATCGACGGCCGCGGCGACCGCCGTGATGGCGGGGGGACCGGCGATGAACACCATCTGGTCGGCGATCGTCTCGAGGGCGAGAGCGGCCGTGCGCTGCGAGGCCGGTGCGAGCACGGTCCACCGCGCGCGCACGGCCGAGGTGAGATCGGGCGTGGACGCCCCCGTCACGAACGCGGCGACGAGCCACGTCCACAACGGCGCTCCCGTCAGCACGAGGGAGAGGAATCCGGATGCCGCGAGCACGAGGCATCCGAGGGACACCAGGATGACGCGGGCCTGGCCGTGCCGATCCATGCGCGACGACCACAGGGGCGCGGCGATCGCCATGCCGCCGACGAGGGGTGCGACGACGAGCCCGGCCGAGGCGAAACTGCCGGTGGCGGCCGAGACGAGCAGGATGATCCCGAGCGACAGCGTCGCCCGAGGGAATCGCGCGAGGATGCCGGCGGCGACGAACGTCCGCGCCCCGGGCAGGCGCAGCACCTCGCCGTAGGCCCGCACACCCCGCGCGGGTTCGGCGGCGACGCTCACGCGCGCACCGCCGAACCCGGGGCATCCCGCGACGTGAGTCTCACGCCGTGTAGTCGAATCGGCTGATCTCCTCGAGCGCTTCGACCACGAACGACACGCTGTCCTCGAGCAGTTCGGCGCCGTGAGCGGCGTTGGCTCCGGTCGGATCTCCCAGCACCCCGGTAGGGCCGAAGTCGTTCGACAGCCACCCGAAGCTCACGGGCTTGCCGTTGAAGCCGATGTGGCGGAAGTCGCCGATGTGTGCCGGCACGGTCGCTTCGAATTTCGACGCGTCGACGAGCTCGGGACGCAGGTGCATGATCATGCTCGTCTCGCCGTGCCCGGCGTGGATGCCCGTGCCGTGCTCGTTCGGTCCGCCGTCGGCGCCGGTGAACGAGGGCACCCGTGCGGCCGGCATGAAGAACGTCCGCAGTCCGAAGCGGCGGCGGAGCTCGCGGTTGGCGACGTTCAGCAGGGCGACGTTTCCGCCGTGGCCGTTGAGGAACACCAGGTTGCGGGCGCGGGTGGTCAGCAGCGACCGGCCGATGTCGACGATGGTCTGCATCATCGTCTCGGGCGTCAGCCACAGGGTGCCGGGAGCCCACGAGTGCTCGTCCGACTTCGTGATCGACAGGGTCGGCAACTGCCAGACGTCCAGGCCCAGGGCCGCCGCCCGCGCGACGGCGGCTGTGGCGGACGCCTCGGCGACGATGGCATCCGTCGCCAGGGGCAGGTGCGGTCCGTGGTGCTCGATCGCGCCGGTGGGCAGCACGATGATCGACTTCTCGGTGAGGGCCTCGGCAACGGCGGGACCGCTGAGCTCGGCGAGCAGCCGGCTCAACGGATCGCTCCCTTGCGTGCGCCGGTGTACTCCGGGTTGAGCTTGCCGGGATTCAGCAGGCCGTGCGGGTCGGTGGCGCGCGCGGTCTCGACGGTCTGCTCGACGTTGAAGTCGACGTTCCACTGGTGGGGGTTGTGCACGCCCACCCCGATCCCGTTGAGCGCGGCGATGCCGCGGTAGACGTCCTCCTCGCTCACGTACGGTGCGGCGAGCATGCCGATCGGGTGCTGCTTCGTCGACTCGATGTGCAGGTGCGCGCCGGGGAACACGGCCTCGACCGCCTCGATGTCTTCGCTCAGCGGCATTCCCGCGACCTCGAGGTGGAACACCTCGTGCGGCTGGCTCTTCTGGTACCACTCGATCGGGTGGTTGTAGCTCAACATCGACAGGCGGATGCTGGCCTGCGGCCCCTCGCGCACCGCCTCGACGCGGCCCCCCGCACCCTCGACGATCGCGGTCACCGTGTCGATGAGCGATGCGTCGACGATCGCGCGCAGGCTCGAGCGCCCCTCGGGGATCGCCTCGTCGGCGGGGAGGGATGCCGAGATCTCGACGCCGTCGCCCGAGACCAGGCGAGGGGCGGGCTCGAGGTTGCCGATGGTCTGCAGCACCGACAGGGTGCCGGCGAAGTCGGGGAAGCTCGCCCAGAGGCCCCGCCACTCGCGCAGCGGCTCGAGGCGGACGGTCGCGCGCACGATGACGCCGGCCGTGCCGTAGTTGTGCACGTACTTCTGGGCCGCGTCGCCCTCGACGTGGTGGATCTCGGCGCTCCCGTCGGCGTGCACGACGTCGAGCGCGGCGACGAACCCTCGGTCGTTGGAGCCGTGCTCGATCGAGCCGGTGCCGCCGGATCCGCCCGAGAGGAACCCGCCGATCGTCGACTGCGCGGTCGAGGGGTACATCCACAGAGCCTGGCCGCTCGCCCACGCGGCCTGCTCGAGCATGACCATCGGGGTGCCGGCCTCGGCGGTGATGAAGCCGTCGCCGACCTCGACGATCGCCTTCGCCCGCGTGGTGTCGATGACCAGGCCGCCCTGCATCGGGATGCCCTGACCGTAGTTTCCGGTTCCCTTGCCGCGCACGGTGACGGGCACGCCGTGACGGGATGCCGCGGCGACGGCCGTGGCGATCTGCTCGGCGTCGGCGGCGAAGACGACGAGATCGGCGAGACCGAGGGGGAGCTTCGCGGCGATGATCGGCGACATGGGGGAGCCGTCGACGCTGGCGCGCTCGCGGACGCGGGGTTCGGTGCTGACGGCTGCGGGGCCGAGCAGGTCGAGGAGTTCGTCCTCGAGGGAGAGGACGCGGGTGGCGGTATCGCTCATGGGTGTTTCTCCGGGTGGAACGGGGTGTGGGGGTGTCGTGTCGCGGGGGTGGCTGAGCCTTTCGAAGCCACCGGTTCCGGTCCCTTCGACGGGCTCAGGGACCTGGGTGAGGCCGGGGACGGGGGTGGCTGAGCCTGTCGAAGCCGCCGGTGGGGTGTGTCGGGAGCGACCACGGCCCGGCCCGCACGAGGCGGACCGGGCCGGAGCGATCAGAACGAGATGCTCTTGTCGATGAACTCGTTCGTGTAGAGGTCGCCGACGGTGTAGCCGGACGCGGGCGGGGTGCCGAGGTCGGTGTAGACCTTGCTCGCCTTGGCGAAGAAGTCCTCGAAGCGGCCGTCGTCGAAGTTGCCGTAGGTGGAGTCGGGGCCGTCGCCGACCAGGCCGAGCTCCTTCTGCGTCTTCACGGAGTAGTCGGCCACGCCCTGCGTGTAGGTCCAGCCGGTGGCGTACTCGTCGACGAGCTTGAGGATGAGGTCGTTCGCGGCGGACGGGTCCTTGTAGTACGCGACGCCCGCCTTCTGCAGCACGGGGACGAGCTTCGACAGGCACGGGCTCAGTTCGTCGAACTTGTCGGCCTTGACCGACACCGACGACTGGTAGGTCTGCCACCCGGCGTCGTGGATGAGCGCGAACTTGACGGGCTTGCCCCAGGCCGAGACCTCGTTCTGGTACACGTACGGCTCGGCCGACGCGAAGCCCTGCTGCATGTCCTTGCCGCCCGCGGCGACGAAGTTCGACGGGGTGCCGTCGTACGAGCCGTCGAGGACGTCGGACGAGGCGAGGCCCGAGCTCTTGAGGTATTCGATGTACGCCGAGCCGTCGAAGTAGCGCCACACGCCCTTGTTCTTCTCGAGCGCGGGCTTGACGTCCTGGATGGTCTGGACGTCGGGGTAGGTCGCCGGGTCCCACATGACCATCGTCGGGCTGATGTCGAGCGGGGCGAACACGGCCTTGGTCGGGGTCGTGCTCGAGAGCTGGATCGCCTCGTCGGTGCTGACGTAGCCGAGGGTGATCGAGTCGTCCTGGTACATCTGGGCCGACACGGTCTGGAAGCCGATGGCCGGGCCGCCGGCGCGGATCTCGAGGTTGACGCCGGTGTACTCGCCGTCCGACATCAGCGGGCCGGTGACGGCCTTGGTGTTGGCGTCGATCGTGAAGTTGTCCTTGATCATCTCGTAGAGGTGACCGTGCTCGGCCTCGGGGTTCCAGTCGGTCTGGATGACGACCGTCGAAGGGCAGTCGGCCGAGAGGTCGACGGAACCGATCTCCATGTCGGCCGCGGACGGCGCGGTCTCCGCGGCGCTGCCGGCGCAGGAGGTCAGGGTGAGGGCGATCGCGACGGCGCCGGTGACGGCGGTGCCGCGGAGGAGGGTGGAGCGCTGCATGCTGGTTCGCTTTCTGTGACGGGTGGAGCTCTCGGGTGCGGGTGTTTCGGGTACGCCGGATGCCGCTCCCGTGCGTATGCGCGGGAGGAGCCGTGGCATCCGGAATTCGAGGAGGTCGGGTCAGAGGGTGCTGTCGTACCAGCGGCCCACGGCCACCTTCGACAGCCAGCCGAAGAAGGCGAAGATCGCGACACCCAGCAGGCAGGCCGCGAGGATCGCCGCGAACAGCTCGGCGCTCTGCAGACGCGACTGGTAGTTGGCGATCAGCGAGCCGATGCCCGGCTCGCCGCGGCGGAAGAAGTAGTCGCCGACGATCGCGCCGATGACCGAGAGTCCGGCCGAGGTGCGCATTCCCACGAAGATCGAGGGCAGGGCAGCGGGGAGGGTGAGCTTGGTGAGCACCGTCCACTTGTCGGCCTTCTGCAGGCGGAACAGCTCGCGCTGCGACTTGTCGACCGACTGCAGGCCGAACAGCGTGTTCGACACCATCGGGAACAGCGAGATCAGCACGCAGACGATGACACGGGCGAGGAACTCGTAGCCGAACCAGAAGCCGACCAGCGGCACGAGGGCGAGGATCGGGATGCACTGCAGCACCACCGCGTAGGCGTAGGTCGAGCGCTCGACCCAGCGGGCGAGCGACATCGCGATGGCCCAGCCGATGCCGATGATCATCGCGATCCCGAGGCCCGCGAGGGCGACCCCGGTGGTGCGGAACAGGGCGATCCAGATGTCGCTGCTCACCTGCGGGTCGAAGAAGCCCGAGGTGAACATCTCGTGCGGCATGGGCATGAGGAAGCCCTTGCCCGAGGCGCTGAGGGTGATCGAGATCGCGTACCAGATGCCCAGCAGCACGACGAGGACGCCGAGCGGCGGGCCCAGCAGGGCGGCCCGCGCGCCGAACCCGCGACGGGCTTTCGCCGCGCGGGGGCGGGGCGGCTCGATGGGGGGAGTGGATGCCGAGGACTCGGCCGCGTCGGAGACGACGGGCTCTGCGGATGTGGTGCTCATGAGTGTCCTTCCCGGAGGGCGTGGGAGACCTCGCCGACGAGCTTCGCGAATTCACCGGTGTAGCGGATCTCGGGATCGCGGGGCATGTCGAAGGGGACCTCGAAGGTGTCGACGAGGTGGCCGGGGCGGCCCGACATCACGACGACCTTGGTGGAGAGGTAGACGGCCTCGGAGACCGAGTGGGTGATGAACAGTCCGCCGAACTTCTGGGCGACGAAGATCTTCAGCAGTTCGTCGTTCAGACGCTCGCGGGTGATCTCGTCCAGGGCGCCGAACGGCTCGTCGAAGAGGAACAGCTCGGGGTCGAGCGTCAGGGAGCGGGCGAGCGAGGTGCGCATCTTCATGCCGCCCGACATCTGCTTGGGCAGGTGCTTCTCGAAGCCGTTGAGGCCGACGAGGTCGATCGCCCACTGCGCTTTCGGCGCGCGGACGCGCTTGGGCTGCCAGTTGAGCTCGGCGAGCAGCTCGACGTTGGAGCGCACATCGCGCCACGGCAGCAGGGTCGCGTCCTGGAAGACGTAGCCGATGCGGTCGGTGGCGACGGTGGCGGTGCCTTCGCTCGCCGTCTCGAGGCCGGAGGCGATGCGCAGCAGGGTCGACTTGCCGCAGCCGGAGGGGCCGACGACGCTGACGAACTCGCCGCGCTGGACGGTGAGGTCGACGCCGGAGAGGGCGGTGGTGCCGTTGGGGAACGTCATGGCGACGTTCCGGAAGTCCAGCAGCGGCGCGGTGGGATCCGCGACGGATGCCGGGGCGGGAGAGGCCAGGGTCACGGGGCGCTCACTTTCCGTTCGGGGGCGGGGACGAGGGTGGCAAGAGCGGTCTGGGTCGAGACGGTGGTGCGGCTGACGAGCCGGCCGCGATGCAGCACCACGCGGTCGGCGCTGGCGAAGGCCACGGCGTCGCCGAGCGAGTCCGCTTTCACCGCCACGAGGTCGGCGCGCGCTCCGGCGACGGGTCCGGCCATCGGCAGGCCCATCACGTCGCGGGCGCCGATGGTGACGGCATCCAGGGCCTCCGCCGGGGCGAGGTGGGCCGCGCTGACGAGCAGCGAGGCGGTCTCGAGGTGGTCGCAGCGCCCCACGGGGTTGAAGGGGTCGCGCACGTTGTCGGCGCCCGCCGCGACGCGGACGCCCGCGTCTTTCAGGCGACCGATCGGTGCGATCCCGCGGGGGATGGCGTGGTCGGCGCCCCATCCCTGCAGGTACAGGTTGGTGATGGGGAGGGCGATGACGCCGATGTCGGCGGCGCGCACCTCGGCCGCGAGGTTCTCGAGAGCGGTCTCGGGCATCATGCTCAGGCGCACGCAGTGGCCCGCGGTGCGAGGGCGGTGCCACCCGGTGACGGCTCGGGCGTAGGCGGCGAGGGTGTCCGCCCCGGCGAGGCTTTCGTCGGTGTGCAGATCGAGTCCGACATCGCGGCGACGAGCGAGGGCGATGAGCCGCTCGAGGTCGGCGATCGGGTCGTGGGCGAGGTGCGGAGCCCCGCCCACCAGGTCGATCCCGGCGTCGAGGGCGGCCTCGAACACCTCGTCGGGCACGGTGGGGCCGCCGAGGGCGACGAGCTCGAGGTCCATGATCCCCTCGAGCTCCGCGCGCAGCCGGACCAGGGCGCGCACGCCCGTGAGGGCGTCGTCTCCGCGCAGCAGGTCCACGTGCGTGCGGATGGAGGTGACCCCGGATGCCAGCATCCGCAGCGCCGTGGCGCGTGCTCGCTCGAACGTGTCGTCTTCGTCGAGCGTCGCGGCGAAAGCGTGCCAGCTCTCGATCGCGCGCTCGAGGTCGCCGAACGGGGGGTCGATGGCATCCCAGGACTGGGACTTGTCGAGGTGCGCGTGCGGCTCGGCTCCGGCCGTCGTGACGAGGTATCCGTCGAGGTCGAGGATCTCGCCATCGGTCTCGGGGAGGGGGCTGCCGGCCGGCACCACCGCGAGCACCTCGTCGCCGTCGATCGCGATGTCGACGAGCGCGCCGGAGGTGAGGCGCACACCGCGCAGAGCGGCGATGGAGACGGGTGGAGCGGCAGACACGAGGGCCTCCGGAGGAGTCGAGAAGACAAGCGTCGGGACGGGAGCCACGGCAACGGGGCGAGCCGCTCGAGGCGGCTGCGTCAGTGTTGGTGTGACCAACATCCGGCGATGCTCCGATGCTAGGAACCACGCGTTTCCGCTGTATTTCCCCCGCGTGACCCTCTCGACAAAGTTGTCCGACAGGCGGCGGTGGTCGCGCGAGCGGGCGCGACGAGAACAGGGGATGTCACGAGAACAGGCCCATTACGGCTCGATCGGCCTGTTCTCGTCTCTTCTCCTGTTCTCGTCACCGTCGTCGCCACAGCGCGTTCGCGAGCGCGCCTGCGCGGATGAAAGGATCGTTCAGGCGCTGGACGCCCCCACCCCCGGAGATCGCCGTGCACGTCACCCCCGCCCCGCCCCGTGCCACCCGCACACCGGTGCTGTTGGGCACGCAGCTGATGTTCAACGTCGGCTTCTTCGCCGTCGTTCCCTTCCTCGCCCTCGTGATGACCGACGACTTCGGGCTGACCGCCGCCGTGGTGGGCCTCGTCCTGGGGGTGCGCACCTTCGCGCAGCAGGGCATGTTCCTCGTCGGCGGGGTGCTCGCCGACCGCTTCGGCGCGCGCCGCACGATCCTCACGGGATGTGCGGTGCGCGTGCTCGGCTTCGCCACCCTCGCCCTGTCGCTGCTCACGCCCGCTCCGCAGCTCGCCCTGTTCGTCGCGGGGACCGTGCTGACGGGCCTGGGCGGCGCGCTCTTCTCGCCGGGGGTCAACATCCTCGTGGCGGATGCCGAGCAGCGCCGCGCTCCGGCGGGTGCCCGACACCGCGCCTCGCTGTTCGCGTGGCTGAGTGTCGCGGGGGAGTTCGGGGCGGTGCTCGGACCCCTCGTGGGTGCCGCCCTGCTGGGGTGGGGCTTCGTCGTCGTCGCGCTCGCCGGGGCGGCCCTCTTCGTGCTGATCGGGGTCTTCCTCGCGTTCGCCCTGCCGCGTCGGAAGCCCGCGTCGACCGAGCGGGGGATCCACGGACGCTGGTGGTCCCTCCGCGATCGCCGCTTCGTCGCGTTCTCGGCCCTCCACGCGGCGGACCTGCTCGCCTTCAATCAGCTCTATCTCGCGCTCCCCCTCCAGCTCGCGCGCGCCGAGGCCGGCCCCGCGGTGGTCGCGGCGATGTTCGCGTGGGTCTCGGCCCTGACCCTCGTGCTGCAGCTGCCGGTCTCGCGCTGGTGCCAACGCGTGGGCGCGGCCCGCGCCCTGCGGGTCGGCTACGGTCTCTCGGCGGCAGGCTTCGCCGTCGTCGCCGCCAGTGCCGTCGTGCCGCTCGACCCCACCGGGCGTATCGTCGCCGTGTTCGCGGCCGCCGGTCTCGTCATCCTCGGGCACCTCACGACCAACCCCACCGCGCAGGGACTCGTGCCTCGCTTCGCCGGGACCCTGCCCACGGGATCGTTCTTCGGTCTGCTGTCGACGTGCGGTGGCGTGGTCGTGCTCATCGGCAACGTCGCGGTCGGCGCCCTGCTCGGCTGGACCGCCGCCCCCTTTGCGGCGTGGGTCATGCTCGCCGCCCCGCTCGTGGTCGCCGCCGTGTGTGCCCCTCGGGTCGCAGCCTCCGCGGGTACGGCCGATTCACCTCACCGCTGACGACGCGCCGTCGAGAGGCGTCACCGCTCGAGCGTGATCCGCGCGCACGCCGCGCGCGAGACGCACGGCATCATCGAGCGGTTGGCATCCTGCTCCTCGGGGGAGAGGACGGAGTCGCGGTGCTCGATGTCGCCGTCGACCACCGCCACCTCGCACGTGCCGCAGGTGCCGACGCGACAGCTCGAGGGAACGACGATGCCCTGCTCCTCGATGACATCGAGCACCGAGCGCTCCGGCGGCACCGTCACCGTCAGCCCCGACATCATCAGGTCGACCTCGAACGAGTCGGTCCACACCGGCGGGCCGAGCACCTTCGCCTCGAACCGCTCGACGTGCAGGCTCCCGCGCGGCCAGACCGACATCGTGGCATCCAGGGCCTCGAGAAGACGGGCGGGTCCGCACGCGTAGACGACCGTGCGAGCCACGGGCGTGCCGAGGCGAGCGGGGAGGTCGAGTCGTCGTCCCTCGTCGGCCGCGTACACCTCGACGCGGGAGCCGTACTGCGCCTCGAGCTCGCTGACGAAGGCCATCGTGGTGCGCGAGCGCCCGACGTAGAGCAGCGTCCATTCGGCGCCGGCCGCCTCGGCCGCCTCGATCATCGGCACGATCGGGGTGATGCCGATCCCGCCGGCGACGAACACGTACGACCGGCCCGCGGTGGGCGCGAAGAGAAAGTGGTTCGCGGGGCCGCGGACGCGCAGGGTGGACCCCACCCGGGCGTTCTCGTGCAACCACACCGATCCTTCGCGCTCGCGGAGGACCCCGATGCGCCAGGTGCCGCGCTGGGCCGGCGAACCGCACAGCGAGTACTGCCGTTCGATCCCGCCGGGCAGGACGACGTCGATGTGCGCTCCGGGCGACCAATGGGGCAGAGTCCCCGTCGCGCGCTCGAGGTCGAGCACGACGACGCCGTCCGCGGCATCCCGCCGCTCGCGAACGATGGCTTCGAACGTCATTCCCGCGCTCACGCGTCCTCCTGTTCGACCGCGTCATCGGCGCCGACGCCGTGCACGAGCTCTTTCACGATGAGCAGCCGGTACGTCGAGCCGTCCGGCGAGTGCCAGCGGTGGGGGGTACCCGACCGGCAGTAGACCGAGTCGCCGACGCGCAGGGTGCGCTCGCCGAAGCCGCCGAACGAGATGACGATCGAGCCCTCGAGCACCGTGAGGAACTCGTCTTCTTCGTGGACGTAGTGGTCGCCGGGCGCGGAGTTCGACCCCGTGAACTCGAGGGGCTCGAACCGGCGCGGACCCTCGGCGAGCAGTCGGGCGGTTCCCTCGGCGTACGGGCCGATGACGCCCTCGTCGGCCGCGACGAACGAGGGCTCGCAATCGTGGTCGGCGCGCGGCGGCTCCGACCCCGCGAGCAGTTCGACGCGGCTGGTGCCCAGGGCCCGGGCGAGTCGTTCCAGGCTCGCCATGCTCGGGCGCGCGAGACCGCGCTCCAGCTGACTGAGGAAGGGGTGCGACAGGGTCGCGGCCTCGGCGAGCTGGGTGAGCGTGAGCCCACGCGCCTTGCGCAGCCCCCGCAGGTGCGCGCCCAAGCGTTCGTCGCTGCTGGGGGTATCCATCACGGGGGCCATGGTGGTCATCGTTTCACCCTCTCGAACAATCGGGCGACGACCTCGCGTTCGTCGGCGCGGATCAGCCGGCCCTGGTCGACGACGACGTGTCCGGCCACGAGGATGGTCCGCGGACGCCGGCCGGGAGCGGCCCACAGCAGCCCCGCCACGGGGTCGGCCACGCCGGCGTCGGCGATGCCCGAGACGTCCCACAGGCACAGGTCGCCCGCCGAGCCGGGAGTCAGGCGCCCCAGCTCGGGGCGGCCCAGCCCATCGGCCGATCCCGAGGTCGCCATCGTCAGAACGTCGGATGCCGGCATCTGCGACCCCACCAGGGCTGAGACCTGCATGGCCAGGCGCGCGTCCGCGAGCAGGTGCCCCGCGTCGTTGCTGCCGCCGCCGCTCGTGCCGAGGCCCACGGCGACGCCGGCGTCGAGCAGTCGCCGCACCGGCGCGACGCCCCAGCCCATGGGGACGTCGCACCCGGGAGCATGGGTGGCGGATACTCCGGCCGCCGCGACCCGCGCGATCTCGTCATCGGTCACCGCGCACAGGTGCGCGAGGGTGACGTCGGGAGCGAGCCAGCCCCACTCCTCGAGCAGATCGAGGGGGCGTTTCCCGTAGCGCGAGACGGCGATCTCGACATCGACGACCTCGTTGGCCTGCGTGCGCCGGCGCAGGCCGTGGCGCTGGGCCACCTCGCCGAGCAGCTCGAACGTCTCGCGCGGGTCGCTGTGCACGCCGGCCGGTCCCACGGCGACCTGCAGCATCCCGTCGGCGGAGACGCCGCCCGCACGATCCGGGACGAGGGCCGAGACGATGGCCTCCGCCGAAGCGGCCGCGGTCTGCGGGTCGTCGCGCGCCGCCCCTCGCACGAACACCAGGCGGGCGCCGAGATCGGTCGCGGCGTCCGCCGCCGCTCGGGCCATCGCGACGGTGTCGGCGTCGGCGGGCCAGGTCAGATGGTGGTCGGCGACGGTGGTCACCCCGCACAGCAGCGCTTCGGCGAGACCCGCTCGAGCGGCGAGCCCGGTCAGTTCCGGGTCGACACCCGCCTCGGCGTACGCCGCCGCCATGGCCGGGAGCCACTCCCGCATCGGGATGCCGCGCGTGCCCGGCAGCGTGCGGAACGCCGTCTGCAGAAGGTGATGGTGGGCGTTGACAAGTCCCGGCGTGACGACGCAGCCGGTGGCGTCGATGATCTCGGCATCCGTCGTGTCGGCGCTCTCGACGACGACCCCGTCGACGATCGTGACGTCTCCCTCGCGCACGCGCCCGGAGCCCTCGACGACGGCGACGGCGCCGCGGACGACGACGACGCTCATGCGCTCCTCGCAGCACACGAGTCCACGCCGCTCGCGATCGCGTGCAGGCGGGGGCCGGCGGCCTCGCGCAGCGGTCGGGCGTCGGCCTCGTTCCGGGATGCCACGATCTCGGCGATGACCGACAGGGCCGTCTCTTCCGGAGAGCGCCCACCAAGATCGAGGCCGAGAGGGGAGTGGAGGTGCGAGAGCTCGGCATCCGTCACGCCGGCGGCGCGGAGGAGAGCCGCCCGACGCGCGACGGTGGCGCGAGCCCCCATCGCCCCGACGAAACCGACCGGCAGGCGCAGTGCCGCGCGGATCGCGGGAACGTCGAGACGCTCGTCGTGGGTGAGCACGCACACGGCCGTGCGTGCGTCGGGGGAGGGGAGGGTCTCGAGGACCTCGTGGGGTGCTCCGACGACCAGCTCGGCCGCGTCGGGGAAGCGGTCGCGGGTCACGAGGAGGGCCCAGTCGTCGCAGACGGTCACCGCGAAACCGGCCGCGGCTCCCAATCGGCAGAGGGCGGCCGCGTGCTCGCCCGCGCCGAGGATGATCAGCCGAGGGGGAGCGGCGCGATGCAGGACGAGCGGTTTGTCGGTGCCGAGGTCGAGGTGAAGCGTCGCTTCACGGCCGTCCCGGGCGGCCTCGAGCGCGGGACGGTGAGCGTCCTCGACCCGGTACGCGACGACGTCGACGGCCCCGCCGCACGCGAGACCCGCGGCGATCGGGGTGATGGCGTCGTCGTCGCCGAAACCGAAGCGCGCCCGACGGATCGTTCCGGTGCGCAGGGCGTCGAGGCCGAGCATGACCGCGTCGTTCTCGACGCAGCCCCCCGAGATCGATCCGATCACCCGGGCGTCCCTCGTGACGGCGAGGGTCGCGCCCACCCCGCGGGGTGCGCTGCGCACGACCGCGGTGACCGTGACGGCCGCCACGGGCACGCCCGCGTCGAGCAGCGGCACCAGGTCGGCGGCCAGTTCGAGCATGGATGTGACCGTAATCGGGGCGTGTTTCGCGCACGCTACGCTGTCGTGACCATGCCCGCCGCACCCCTCGGAACCGTGTCGGGCCTCGTGCTGGCCGCCGGGGCCGGACGGCGTTTCGGAGGCCCCAAGGCCCTCGCCCGCACCCGCGCCGGAACACCCTGGATCGCGCTCGTCGCCCGCGCGCTGGTCGAGGGCGGATGCCACGACGTCACCGTCGTGCTCGGTGCCGAAGCCGACGCCGCGACGGCGCTGGTGCCCACCGGGGTCTCGGTCGTTCGCGCCGAGGACTGGGCCACGGGCGTTGCGGCGTCGCTGCGCGCGGGGCTGGAAGCGCTGGCATCCGGGCCCTCCCACTCCGTCGTGGTGCTGCCCGTCGACACCCCCGACGTCCCGGCATCCGCCGTCACTCGGGTCGCACGCGGCGCGCGCAGGGACGCCCTCGCGCAGGCGACCTATGAGGGGGCGCCCGGTCACCCGGTGCTCCTGGGTCGCGATCATTGGGCGCCCGTGGCGGCCTCGATCCGGGGCGACATCGGCGCGCGGCCGTACCTCATCGCGCAGGACGCGCAGCTCGTCGAGTGCGGCGACCTGTGGTCGGGCGTCGACCACGACACGCGCTGAGAGCGGCTCGACGACCGTTCCGTCACGGTCGGATCACGGGCCCGCACGAATTTTGACGCGGCTATAGACAAAACCCCCTCCGGTGGATATTTTTTCGGAGCCGTCATAATTCGACGGACCAGAGTGCCGGGAACGAAGACGTACCCGATCCGACGCCGGGGAGGGCGCGGGTACGGATCGAAGGATCCCTGCTGTTCAGAGAGGAACGCAGATCACATGCTGAAGAAAATCCTGACCGGTGCGGCCATCGCCGCACTCGCCGTCGGTCTCGGAGCGTGCAGCTCCACCCGTCCGGCCGACGGCGGAGGAGACGCCGCGGGCGGCGGCGCGACCGAATGCAACGTCGGCATCGCCATGCCCACCCGCAGCCTCGAACGCTGGATCAACGACGGCGAGCAGCTGCAGAAGAAGCTCCAGGATGCCGGTTGCACCGTCGACCTGCAGTACGCCGACAACAAGACCGACCAGCAGATCAGCCAGATCCAGAACCAGCTCTCCGGCGGCGCGAAGATCCTCGTCATCGCCGCGATCGACGGATCGACCCTCGGCCCGGTGCTGCAGGAGGCCAAGTCGCAGAACGCCAAGGTCATCGCCTACGACCGTCTCATCAACGGCAGCGAGAACGTCGACTACTACGCCACGTTCGACAACTACAAGGTCGGCACCCTGCAGGGCCAGTACATCGAGACGCAGCTCGGTCTGAAGGACGGCAAGGGCCCGTTCAACCTCGAGCCCTTCGCCGGCAGCCCCGACGACAACAACGCGAAGTTCTTCTTCGCCGGCGCGTGGGACGTGCTCAAGCCCTACGTCGACAAGGGTCAGCTGGTCGTCCCCAGCGGCAAGTCGCCCGCCAACGACGACGCCTGGGCGTCGATCGGCATCCAGGGCTGGGCCTCCGACAAGGCGCAGTCCGAGATGGACAACCGCCTCTCGTCGTTCTACGGCAACGGCAAGAAGGTCAACGTGGTGCTCTCGCCCAACGACAGCCTCGCCATCGGTATCGAGGCGTCGCTGAAGTCGGCCGGCTACACCCCCGGCGCCGACTACCCGATCATCACGGGTCAGGATGCCGACAAGGCCAACGTCAAGGCGATCCTCGACGGTGCGCAGTCGATGACGGTCTGGAAGGACACCCGTGCCCTCGGTGACCGCGTCTTCACGATGATCCAGGAGATCAAGGACGGCAAGGAGGTCGAGGTCAACGACACCAAGACCTACAACAACGGCAAGAAGGTCGTCCCCTCGTACCTGCTGACCCCCGAGGTGGTCACCAAGGACGACGTGCAGTCGAAGCTCATCGACTCGGGCTTCCTGAAGGCATCCGACGTCGGACTCTGAGTCACCCGGCGGCGGGGCGGGTTCGCCCGCCCCGCCGCTCCCCGTGCCGCCCCCGGGCGGCGGAGCCGAAATGCCGCCCCACCGGCGGCGGAGGGACAAGCACACACCATGACCGAACCGATCCTGCGCATGTCGGGGATCTCGAAGTCGTTCAACGGGGTTCCCGCCCTGGCCGACGTGTCGATCGACGTCTTCCGCGGCGAGGTCCACGCGATCTGCGGCGAGAACGGTGCCGGCAAGTCGACGCTGATGAAGGTGCTCAGCGGCGTCTACCCCGCCGGCAGTTTCGAGGGAGGCATCACCCTCGAGGGGGAGCAGATGGCTTTCCGCTCGATCAACGACAGCGAGGCCGCCGGCATCGTCATCATCCACCAGGAGCTCGCGCTCAGCCCGTACCTCTCGATCGCCGAGAACATCTTCCTCGGCAACGAGAAGTCGCGTCGCGGCGTCATCGACTGGAACGCCACCAACACCGCAGCGGCCGAACTGCTCAAGCGGGTGGGGCTGCGCGAGAACCCCGCGACGAAGATCTTCGAGGCTCGGCGTCGGCAAGCAGCAGCTCGTCGAGATCGCCAAGGCCCTCGCGAAGGAGGTGAAGCTCCTCATTCTCGACGAGCCCACCGCCGCGCTCAACGACGATGATTCCGCCCACCTGCTCGACCTCATCGACCAGCTGCGCACGCAGGGCATCACCTGCATCATCATCAGCCACAAGCTCAAAGAGGTGCTGCGCATCTCCGATCGCATCACCATCATCCGCGACGGTCGCACCATCGAGACCATGCACCGCTCCGACGCCGACACCGACGAGGGCCGCATCATCCGCGCCATGGTCGGCCGCGATCTGAACAGCCTCTTCCCGCCGCGCGAACCCGACATCGGCGAAGAGCTCTTCCGGGTCGAGAACTGGACCGTGCACCACCCGGTCGACACCGAGCGCGTGGTCATCGACGACGCCTCCTTCATGGTGCGCGCCGGCGAGATCGTCGGTTTCGCGGGCCTCATGGGCGCCGGGCGCACCGAGCTCGCGATGAGCATCTTCGGGCGCATGTACGGCACCGGCATCTCGGGCGAGGTCTACAAGAACGGTCAGCAGATCGACGTGCGCACGGTCGATGCCGCCATCAAGCACGGCATCGCCTACGCCACCGAGGACCGCAAGAAGTACGGCCTCAACCTCATCGGCGACATCCAGGTCAACGTCTCGGCGTCGGCCCTCGCCCGACTCGCCCGCCTCGGCGTCGTCGACCGCTACCGCGAGTACAAGGTCGCCGATTCGTACCGCTACAAGATGAACATCAAAGCGCCCAGCGTCGCCGCGATCACCGGGCGGCTCTCCGGCGGCAACCAGCAGAAGGTCGTCCTGTCGAAGTGGATGTTCACCGGACCCGACGTGCTCATCCTCGACGAACCCACCCGGGGGATCGACGTCGGGGCGAAGTACGAGATCTACGGCATCATCAACGAACTCGCGGCCCAGGGCAAGGCCGTCATCGTCATCTCGTCGGAGCTGCCCGAGGTCATCGGCCTCTCCGACCGCATCTACACGATCTCCGAGGGGCGCATCACGGCCGAGGTCAGCCGCGACGACGCCACGCAAGAGAACCTCATGCGGCACATGACCGCCGGAAGGAACTGACAGCAATGGCCACCGCATCCACCCAGACGGTCGAGGCGCCGACCCAGCCGGGGCCGCGACGTCGCGGCATCCTGTCGCGCATCAATTTCCGTCAGTTCGGCATCCTCGCCGCCCTGGTCATCATCATCGTGCTGTTCCAGGTGCTCACCGGCGGCCGCCTGCTGATGCCCGGGAACGTCAACAACCTCATCCAGCAGAACGCCTACGTGCTGATCCTCGCGATCGGCATGGTCATGGTCATCATCGCCGGCCATATCGACCTGTCGGTGGGCTCGGTGGTGGCGATGGTGGGCGCGATCGCGGCGATCGCGATGAACCAGTGGGGCCTGCCCTGGTACATGGCCGTCGTGCTCTCGCTCGTCGTCGGCGCCATCGTCGGGGCGTGGCAGGGCTTCTGGGTCGCCTTCGTCGGCATCCCCGCGTTCATCGTGACCCTCGCAGGCATGCTGCTGTTCCGCGGTCTCACGCTGGTGCTGCTCACCGGCGGCACCATCAGCGGTCTGCCCGACGGCTTCACCGCCATCGGCGCCGGCTGGCTGCCGCCGTTCCTCGGCTACCTCGGCAACTGGGACGCCCTGACCCTCGCCCTCGGCGCCGTCGCGAGCGTGCTGCTGGTCGTGCAGCAGCTGCGCACCCGCGCCACGCTTCGCCGCCTCGAGTTGCCGCGCGAGGTCGCCTGGTCGTTCTGGGCGAAGAACGTCGTGGCCGTGCTGGCGATCATGGCGACCGCCTTCACCATCGCCGCGTACAACGGCACTCCGATCGTGCTGATCATCCTCGCGGTGCTTGTGCTGGCGTACACGTTCGTGCTGAACCGTACAACGTTCGGACGCCACATCTACGCGATGGGCGGCAACCTCTTCGCGGCCGTGATGAGCGGCGTGAAGACGAAGTGGGTCAACTTCTTCATCTTCGTCAACATGGGAGCCCTCGCGGGCCTGGCCGCCGTGGTCAGCACCGCGCGCGCCGGTGGCGCGGTGGCCTCGGCGGGTCAGAACTACGAGCTGGATGCCATCGCGGCGGTGTTCATCGGAGGCGCTGCCGTTCAGGGCGGTATCGGTACCGTGGTCGGCGCGGTCGTCGGTGGCCTGGTGATGGGCGTGCTGAACATGGGCCTGTCGATCCTCAGCGTCGACGCCGCTTGGCAGATGGCCATCAAGGGCATCGTTCTTCTGCTGGCCGTCGCGTTCGACATCTTCAACAAGCGGCGCAACGGCGGTGCGTGAACGGAGGGGGAGCGCGGCTGTCGGGCCCGCTCCCCGTCCGTTTCCGTTCGTGACCCGCTTTCGGCCCCACCGCGTCGTGATGCGATGATGGGGGAGGTGCGCCCCTCATGACCCCTGCCGTGTTCGAGCCCGCAACCCCGCTCGCGCCGCCGGCTGGCCGTACGACGAACGACCTGATCCGTCAGCAGAACCTCTCGTCCGTCCTGTCGCTCCTCCACTCCCGGGGAGCGCTCTCACGCGCCCAGCTGGGCGCCATGACCGGGCTGAACCGCTCCACGGTCACGGGCCTGGTGATGGAGCTGACCGAGCTCGGCCTCGTCCGCGAGGCTCCGAGCGGGGAGCGCACCGGCAAGGTCGGTCGTCCCACCCTCGACCTCGAACCGGAAGACCACGTTGCCGCCCTCAGCGTCCGCGCCGAGCCGCACGCCGTGACCGTGGCGCTGGTCGGCCTCGGCGGTGTGGTGCACGCCCGTCTTCGCCACGACACCGCGACGGCGCCCGCGCCGAAGCGGTTCGTGCAGATCGTCGCCTCGTCGGTCGAGGCGATGCGCGCCGACATCGACCGCCACTACCGCGTGGTCGGGGCCGGGCTGGCGGTCCCCGGGCTCGTCAACGCCAACGGTTCCGTCCTCGTCTCGCCCACCCTCGGGTGGAAGCGCGATCCGGTCGCGGCGCGTCTGAGCGACGAGCTCGGGATGCCGGTGGCCGCCGGCAACGACGCCAGCATCGGCGCCCTCGCGGAGTCGCGGTTCGGCGTGGGCGTGGGCGTCGGCAACCTGCTGTACCTCGGCGGCGCGATGCACAGCATCGGCGGCGGTCTCATCATCGACGGCACCCTGCTGCGAGGGACGTCAGGTTACGCCGGGGAGCTCGGCCACACCGTCGTCGACCCGCGCGGTCGCCCCTGCGTGTGCGGGCGCCGCGGGTGCCTCGAGGCCGAGGTCAGCCTCGACCTGCTCGAACCGCTCCTGGGCCGCCGCAAGCTCGACGAGGACGAACTCGACGTCGAGCTCGGCGTCGCCCGCGACCCCCGCGTGATGACCGAGGTGACGCGCCAGGTCGAGATGCTCTCGCTCGCCCTGACGAACTTCGTCAACGCCTTCGCCCCCGAGACGGTCGTGCTCTCGGGGTACCTCGGCGCGCTGCTGTCCGTGAGTCGCGAGCGCCTCGCCGACGCCGTGCGTGTGCACCCGCTGGGGGCCGAGGGTCGCACGATCCGCCTCGAGCGCGCACATCTGCGCTCGCGCCTCATGCTCGTGGGCCCCGCCGAGTTGGCCTTCAGCGACCTGCTCGCCAACCCCGCCGGCTTCCGGGGCTGACCCCGCTCCCCGCAAGCAGCGCGCGTTGCGGGCCGCAGCGTCCGAATGCCCGCGTCCTCCCGTGAGTGTCCAAAACACCCGGACGAATTTCTGCGGCGTCCGGGTTTCTTGGACACTCGGCACTCGGCACTCGGCACTCGGCACTCGGCGCTCGGCGCTCGGCGCTCGGCGCTCGGCGCTCGGCGCTCGGCACTCGGCACTCGGCACTCGACGCTGGTGGCGCGGGCGCACGCTGCGCGCGGTCGCACGTTGCGCGCGGCGACGGGACGCCTGACGGCGTTTCAGCGACGAGGAGGCGATCAGCCCCCGAGCACCACGTTCACCGGCTCCTCGCCGCGGTGCAGGCGCTCGATCTGCTGACGCACCAAGCGCGCGATGCGGGGGCGCATGGCATCCGTCGCCCCTCCGACGTGCGGGGCGATGAGCACGCCGTCGAGGCTCCACAGCGGGTGGCCCTCGGGGAGGGGCTCCGGGTCGGTGACGTCGAGGGCAGCCCGGATGCGGCCCCGGCGCACGTGGTCGACGAGCGCGTCGGTGTCGATGAGGGGGCCGCGACCGACGTTCACCACGAGCGCGCCGTCGGGCAGGGCCGCGAGGGCGCGGTCGTCGATGACGTGGCGCGTCGCTTCGCCGCCGGGGAGCGAGGCGACGAGGATGTCGGTCTCGGCCAGCACCTCGTACAGCTTGCCGAGGGGAAACACCTCGACCTCGTCCTGCAGGCGGCCGTGCGAGGCGACGGCGCGGAGGTCGACCTCGAACGGCTTCAGACGCGCGGCGATCGCGCGGCCGACCCCGCCGAAGCCGAGCAACGTCACCCGGGCGTCGGCCAGGCCCGGAGCGCCGCCGCCGGTCCACTCGCCGCGGTCCTGTGCGCGCACGACCTCGGGCAGCCGTCGCTGGGCCGCCAACGCCAGGGCGACGGCGAGCTCGGAGGTGGCCGTCTCGTGCACGCTCGAAGCGTTTGCGAACACGATCCCCTCGGGCAAGCGCCCCTCGACGTTGTCATACCCGATCGACTGGCCCTGGACGAGTCCGACCTCGATCTCGGAGAGGCGCTCGATGACGTTGGCCATCGACATGTACGGGGGCACGACCATGTCGAAACGGTCGTGCGGTGCCGGTCCCGTCATATCCCACACCACCACCTCGACGCCGTCGGGCAGCTCGCCCAGGTCGGCGCGGAGTTCGTCGGTGGGCACGGACACGAGGAGGGGGGTCGAGGTCGTCACCGCAGAGACGCTACCCCCGTCGTCTCGGCGGGTGAGGGAGGTTGCGCCCGGCGCCCGATGTGCACACCGACCGGTACGTCGTATGCCAGGTACTCCTGCAGCAGCGCGCCGGCGTCGCGCACGAACAACCGCTGCGAGAGGGCGGCGGCGAGCTTCGTGGCCCCGCCGACGAGGCCGGGGATCTGGTGGCTGAGCATGCCCTGGCTCAGACGTGCGCCGTGGTTGAACATGTGGATCCGCGACAGTGCCGAGGCCTCCGGCGCGCTCCGGCTGACGAGACCGAAGTCGTCGTCGAGATACGGGAACGCCGCGAGTCCGGGATTCTGGGCGGCGGAGGCGGGGTCGAGCCGGTCGCTCCACAGCACGGCATCCGCGGCGACGTCCGCCAGCTCGGGGCGCTGCGCGAGGTCGGAGACGATCCCGGTCGCTGCCAGGACGACGTCGTAGTGATGGATGCCATGCGGCGTCGTCACGGCGATCTCGCTGCCCGTCCACTCCACGCGCTCCCACGGCGACGAGGTGAGAAAGCGGAAGGAGTCGAAGGCGTGGGCGCGCCAGAGGGCGTTCTGCGTGGCCGGCTGGTCGACCGCCGACAGGTGGACGTTGAACGCCCACTTCTGCTGGTCGGTGAACGAGCCGTAGTTCTCGATGAGGCCGGCGAACTCCATCCAGCGGTAGGGGCTCACCTGCGGCATCGCCGGTCGGCGCATGTGCACGTCGACGCTGGCCGCGCCATGCTCGAGGGCGGTGGCGGCGTTGTCGAACGCCCCGGTGCCCGCGCCGAGGACGCCGATGCGCAGCCCCGCGAGCGCCCCGAAGTCGATTGCGTCGTGCGTGTGATGCACGCGATCGGCGGGGAGCTCGCGCAGGAGGGCGGGGATGTGCCGACCTCCGGCCCCCTCAATGCCCGTGGCGAGCACGACGTGCTGCGCCGGCAGCATCCATTCGCCGTCAGGCCCCTCGAGGTGCATCTCGATCGGGCCGTCCGCGCTCGTCGGGGCGAGGGTGCGCACGCGGGTCGAGGGCGCCACCGTGAGGGCGGACACCTCCCGGTACCACCGCAGGAAGCCCTGCCACGCGATCGTGGGGAAGTACTCGATCGCGTCCCACGCGGCGAGGCCGTACACGGCCTCGAACCAGGCGCGGGGGCTCACGGCGGGGGTCCCCCAGGTGGGCCACGCGATGTCTTTCGGGGTGCGCAGCGTGTGCATGCGCGCGTAGGTGGTCCAGGGGCCGGCAGCATCGGCGGGGGCGGCGTCGATCACCACGACGTCGTCGATCCCGCGGCGTCGGAGCCCGCGCGCCAGCACGAGCCCGGCTTGCCCCGCGCCCACGATCACGACGGGACGGATGCCGTCTCGCGCACCGACCCAGGAGCGTCCGTCACCGGCGCTGAGTGCGCTCTGGTGCGCAGCCTCTCGTTCGAGCGCGGCGAGGCGGGCGGCGGAATCGGGGAGCGGGGTCAGCACGCTCACTCGCCGTCGATCACGACGCGAACGCCGAGGGTGTCGTCGAAGCGGTGGTTGTGGTGGTCGGTGACGTTGGTGTCGTCGAGCTCGAGGTTGACGAAGTCCATGCTCGGCTCGGCGAAGAAGGGCCCGGCGTGCCAGGTGCCCTTGCGCATCGTGATGGCCGTGCGCGGCGGGATGCGGAAGGCGCGGAGGTCGTCGAGGGCCGGGGCCTCGATACCGGGAGCGGCGACGGCGATCGTCCACTCGACGTCGCCGACGGACATGAGCGTCTGGGTGGTCTCGAGGTGGCGGGTCACGCGCACGAACTCCGGCGTCTTGTCGTCGAGGTGCATCAGATAGAAGCGCGGGATGCCGTTCGACACGTCGAGCACGGCTTCCTCCGCGGTGAAAGGGGTGCCGTCTTCCATCGGCGTCAGGACGACACCGAAGGGGTCGAACGACGCGGGGGTTACGATCTCGGCGGTGAGGCGATGGACGGTGAGGGTGTCGGACATGGCGGCTCGCTTTCGTCGGGTGATCCGACCGTACGCTTGTCCAACAAGCGGAAGTGCAACTTGTCGGACATGTTCACCGCACTGTTACGCCGGCGAAACGCTCACGAACGCACGCGGCGGATCAGGGCGTTGCGGAGCCCCTCCGGCGCGGGCAGCTGCACCTCGCGCGACCAGTACCCGATCGCATCGTCGGCGCCGTACCCGCAGTAGGTCATCTCGATGACCGGGGTGCCCGGCGAGCTCGACAGGAGCCGTGATCTCTCGGCATCCAATCCGATCGCCTCCATCCACACGGTCTCCCAGGCGACCCGTACGCCGTTGGCGGCTTCGGCGAGATCGAACACCGGGCGGTGCGCATCGAGCACGGCGTCGTGACGCACGGGGACGAGGTCTTCCGCCAGGGCGTAGGGCGCTCCGTCTGCGCGCCACATCTTGACCGTGCGCAGCACCGTGGTGTCATCGGGCAGGTCGTCGAAGCGGTGTGACCCGGGGGTGAGCTCGAGACGGTCGGACGACACGAGCTCCAGCGACGGCTCGTAGCCGGCGGAGCGGATCGAGAGGGAGTGGTCGAACTGCTGGTCGATCCGGCGGCCCACCCCCGCGAGGCGACGGTTGGGGGTGGTTCGCGCGCCCTGCGTGCGGTGCACGTATCCGCGCTCTTCGAGGCGCACCAGCGCTTCGCGCACCGAGTTGCGGCTCGCGCCGAGGATCTCGGCGAGGCGTGGCTCGGAGGGCAGCGCCGCTGCCTCGCTGCTCCACAGGCTGAGGATGCCCTCGATGATCGGATCGGGATCGGGTACGCGCACGGACTCATCTTCCCCGATGGATACCGGGACGACCGCCCCGTGGGTCGGGGGAGTCGCGAACGCCCCGAGCGAGACCGCGGGTGAGATCAGGCGGCGGCGCCCACGACGGCGGCGATGGCCGAGGTGAAGAAGCCCAGGCCGTCGACGCCCGAACGCATCGCCGCAGAGGTACCCGGGCCGAAGCCCGGCTCGACCGCGTGCTCGGGGTGCGGCATGAGACCCACGACGTTGCCGCGGTCGTTGGTCAGGCCGGCGATGTCGTCGAGCGAGCCATTGGGGTTCACCCCGACGTACCGGAAGGTCACGAGGCCCTCGCCGTTTACGCGCGCCAGGGTCTCGGCATCCGCGATGTATCCGCCGTCGGCGTTCTTCAGGGGGATGACGATCTCTTCGCCCTCGGCGAAGTCGCTGGTCCACGCGGTGGAGGCGTTCTCGACGCGCAGGCGCTGGTCGCGGCGGATGAACTGCTGGTGGGCGTTGCGGATCAGGCCCCCGGGTAGCAGGTGCGCCTCGACGAGCATCTGAAAGCCGTTGCAGATGCCGAGCACGGGCATGCCCTTGCCGGCCGCGTCTTTCACCTCGGCCATGATCGGCGCGAAGGCGGCGATCGCGCCGGCGCGCAGGTAGTCGCCGTAGCTGAAGCCTCCGGGCAGGACCAGGGCGTCGACCCCCTTCAGGTCGTGCTCGCCGTGCCAGAGGGCGACGGGCTCGCCGCCCGCGAGACGGATGGCGCGCTGCGCGTCGCGGTCGTCGAGCGAACCGGGGAAGGTGATGACCCCGATGCGAGCGGTCACTCGACCACCTCGACGTTGACGACGTCTTCGATGACGGCGTTCGAGAGCATCTCGTCGGCGAGCTCGCGCGCCCGCGCGAGCGTGGCTTCGTCGACCTCGCCCTCGACGGTCAGTTCGAAGCGCTTGCCGATGCGCACGTCGGAGAAGCGGTGCTCGCCCAGACGCGACAGGGCGCCGGCCACGGCCTTTCCCTGCGGGTCGAGAAGCTCGGCCTTGGGCATGACGTCGACGACGATGGTGGGCACTGCAGCTCCAAGAGTCGGGTGGCGTTGTGAAGGCCAGTCTACGCGAGCGGCCGATGGCGCCCGCTACGGCGGACCGGGCCGAGGGGGCGGGGCTTCATAACGATCTCACAGCGTCCTCTTGACCGCGTGGGAGCGATCCCATAGCGTCATCCCCGATCGGTGAGAGCGCTCCCACGCACGGTCGCAGGAAGCCCTCGCCAGCGCCGGTCAGCACCCACCACAAAGGAGTGATCTGTGAAAAATCGTGCCCTGCGCCGGGTGGCTCTCGTCGCCGCCGTCGCCTCGACCTCTGCCCTCGTCCTCGCCGGCTGCTCCGGCACCGGGGGTTCCGCTTCGGGCGGTGATGGTGACGTCACCCTCACCATCGCCACCTTCAACGACTTCGGTTACACCGACGCGCTCCTGCAGGAGTACATGGATGCGCACCCGAACGTGAAGATCGTGCACAACAAGGCCGCGACCAGCAACGAGGCCCGCGAGAACTACTTCCAGAAGCTGGGCAAGACCGGCCTCGCCGACATCGAGGCCATCGAGGTCGACTGGCTACCCGAGGTCATGGAGTACGCCGACCTGCTGGCTCCGGTGCCCGACGACCTCAAGAGCCGGTGGCTCGACTACAAGGTCGAGGCCGCCACCAGCCCCGAGGGAAAGCTCGTCGGCTACGGCACCGACATCGGCCCCGAGGGCGTCTGCTATCGCTCCGACCTCTTCGCCGCGGCCGGCCTCCCGACCGACCGGGCCGAGGTCGCCAAGATGCTCCAGGGCGACTGGTCGACCTACTTCGCCGCGGGCGACACCTACGTCGCCGCGACCGGCAAGGCCTTCTTCGACTCCGCAGGCGGCACCTACCAGGGCGCGATCAACCAGGTCGAGGCCGCATACGAGAACCCCGACAACGGCGAGATCACCGCCACAAGCAACCCCGACGTGAAGAAGATCTACGACCAGGTCCTGAAGGCCAGCGCCACGCAGTCGGCGCACCTGGGCCAGTGGTCGGACGACTGGTTCGCGGGGCTCTCGAACGGCGCCTTCGCCACCATGCTCTGCCCCGGCTGGATGCTCGGCGTCATCGAGGGCAACGCCCCCGAGGTCAAGGGCTGGGACATCGCGAACGTCTTCCCCGGCGGTGCCGGCAACTGGGGCGGGTCGTACCTGACCGTCCCCGGTAACGGCAAGAACGTCGAAGCCGCCCAGGAGCTCGCCGACTGGCTGACCGACCCCGAGACCCAGGTGAAGGCGTTCGAGAACGCCGGGACCTTCCCGAGCCAGACCGACGCCCTCAAGGCGGACGCGCTGCTCGGCAACACGAACGCGTACTTCAACAACGCCCCCGTGGGCGAGATGCTCTCCGAGCGCGCACAGGCCGTCAAGGTCTCGCCGTACAAGGGCACCTTCTACTTCCAGATCAACGACGCCATGCAGAAGGCGCTCACGCGAGTGGAAGACGGAACGCAGGATGCCGCCACCTCGTGGAAGCAGTGGGCGACCGAGGTCGACGCCCTGTCCTGACCTGACCCGTAGCGAGCGGATGCCGGGGCCCCGCGCCTCGAGCCCCGGCATCCGTCCCGCTCGTCTCGAGGAGGAGACACCACCGTGACAAGCACTCTCGAACGGCCCACGCGGCCGGCGCAGCCCCCGGCCGGGGACCGCCGGCCACGGCGCCTCGGCTTCGGTCAGCGCCGTAGCGCGTGGGACCTGAAGCTCTCGCCGTATCTCTACATCTCGCCGTTCTTCATCCTGTTCGCGATCACGGGTCTGTTCCCCATCGCCTACACCGCGGTGATCTCGTTCATGGACTGGGATCTGGTTCGCAACTCGGGCGAGTTCATCGGCTTCGACCAGTACGCCTGGGTGCTCTCGCAGCCCAAGTTCTGGATCGCCCTGCGCAACACCTTCAGCATCTTCCTGCTCTCGAGCGTCCCGCAGCTCGTCCTCGCGATCTTCATCGCCGCGATGCTCGACCAGAACATCCGCGCCAAGACCTTCTGGCGCATGAGCGTGCTCGTGCCCTACGTGATGGCCCCCGTCGCCGTGGCCCTCATCTTCAGCAACATGTTCGGCGACCAGTACGGCGTGGTGAACACCACCCTGCAGAATCTCGGTCTTCCGGCCGTGCCGTGGCATTCCGACGCCTTCGCCAGCCACATCGCGATCGCGACGATGGTCAATTTCCGCTGGACCGGCTACAACACCCTCATCCTGCTCGCGGCGATGCAGGCCATTCCACGCGAGTACTACGAGGCCGCGACCGTCGACGGCGCCGGCAAGATCCGCCAGTTCTTCTCGATCACCCTGCCGAGCCTCAAACCGACCCTCGTCTTCGTCATCATTACCGCCACCATCGGCGGCCTGCAGATCTTCGACGAGCCGCGCATGTACGACCAGTACGGCACGGGCGGGGCGGACAACCAGTGGCTCACCGTGACCCTGTGGCTCTACAACGTCGGCTGGGGGGAGTGGAACTTCGGCCGCGCCGCGGCACTCGCGTGGATCCTCTTCCTGCTCATCCTCGCCATCGGCGCGATCAACCTGTTCGTCACGCGTTCGCTCGTGCGCGACGACGGTGGTCGCGGTGACACCCGTTCCCGTCGAGACGCCCGAGCGCAGGCACGAGCGGCGAGAGCCCGAGTGAGGGCGGATGCCGCTACCCCGGCGCCCCCGCGAGACACCGACGCGTCCCGAGGCGGCGCCGCACGACAGGAGACCCGCCGATGACCGCCGTGAGCCCCGCCCCCGTCCCGATCGTCGATCCGAACGCCCCCGGCCCCGTCCGCCGCCGTCCGCGCCCCGTGCGCGGCTCCCGCCCGGGCTGGATCGTCTACGCCGCTCTCGGCGCGGTGCTGATGGCGAGCCTGTTCCCCTTCTACTGGTCGCTGCTGATCGGTTCGGGCGATTCATCGACGATCCGCGACGCGAATCGGTCGTGGATCCCCGGCGGCAACTTCTTCGCCAACGCCGCGTCCGTCATCGGCGACCCCGCGGTCAACTTCTGGCCGGCGCTGGTGAACTCGATCATCAGCTCGGGCCTGATCGCGGCATCCGTGGTCTTCTTCTCGACCCTCGCGGGGTGGGCGTTCGCGAAGCTGAAGTTCCGCGGCGGCCCGTGGCTGCTCGTCTTCGTCGTGGCGACCATGGCCGTGCCGACGCAGCTGGGTGTCGTGCCGCTGTACATCCTGTTCAGCGAGCTCGGGTGGACCGGCCAGCTCGGTGCCATCATCATCCCGGCACTGACCAGCGCCTTCGGCGTCTTCTGGATGACGCAGTACCTGCGTCAGTCCGTGCCCGACGAGCTGATCGAGGCCGCGCGCGTGGATGGCGCGACCTCGTTCCGCACGTTCCTCACGGTGGGCGTCCCCGCCGCGCGCCCCGCCGCGGCGATGCTCGGGCTGTTCACCTTCGTGAGCGCGTGGAACAACTTCTTCTGGCCGTTCATCGTGCTCGACCGCCAGAACCCCACACTGCCGGTGGCCCTGTCGCTCCTGCAGTCCAACTACTTCGTCGACTACTCGATCGTCCTCGCGGGCGTTCTGCTGTCGACGATCCCGCTGCTGCTGCTGTTCGTCTTCGCGGGCAAGCAGCTCGTCAGTGGCATCATGCAAGGGGCGGTCAAGGGATGACCCTCGCGCCCATGGAAGGAACCCGAACCATGTCCCACACCCGTTCGTTCCCCGAAGGTTTCCTCTTCGGCGCTGCCACCGCGGCGTACCAGATCGAGGGGGCGGCCTTCGAAGACGGCCGCACGGCCTCGATCTGGGACGCGTTCAGCCGTGTGCCCGACGCCGTGATCAACGCCGACAACGGCGATGTCGCGTGCGATCACTACCACCGCTACGCCGGCGACGTGCAGCTGATGAAGAAGCTCGGTCTGCAGACCTACCGCTTCTCGACCTCGTGGTCGCGCGTGCGGCCCGACGGCGGCGCTGTCAACGCGAAGGGCGTCGACTTCTACAAGCGCCTCGTCGACGAGCTGCTGGATGCCGGCATCCTGCCCTGGCTCACGCTCTATCACTGGGACCTGCCGCAGGCGCTGCAGGACGAGGGCGGTTGGACCGTCCGCTCCACGAGCGAGAAGTTCACCGAGTATGCGCTCGACATGCACGACGCGCTCGGCGACCGGGTGAACGTCTGGACGACGCTCAACGAGCCGTGGTGCTCGTCGTTCCTCAGCTACACCGCCGGCATTCATGCACCCGGGCACTACTCCCAGGCCGAGGGCATGCTCGCCGCCCACCACCTGCTTCTGGGCCACGGACAGACCGTGCGCGAGCTCCGTGCCCGCGACTCTTCGTTGAACCTGGGGCTCACGCTCAACCTCACGGTGGCGGATGCCGTCGACCCGGCGAACCCCGCCGACCTCGACGCCGCACGGCGCGTCGACGGACAGTTCAACCGCTGGTTCCTCGACCCGGTCTTCCGTGGCGAGTACCCCGCCGACATCATCAAGGACTTCCGCAAGACGGACGCCGAGGCGGTGGCGCGTTGGCAGGAGGCCGTGCATCCCGGTGACCTCGACATCATCTCGACGCCCATCGACTCGCTCGGCGTGAACTACTACCACGGCGAGTTCGTCGGGGGGACTGCGCCCGAGATCGACCCGCCCGCGGGAGATGCTCCCACCTCGCGTCCGGTCGGCAAGCCCTTCCCCGCACACGAGAACCTGTACTGGCACGATCGCGGACTCGCTCGCACCAACATGCACTGGGAGGTGCAGCCCGAGGGGCTCACGCGTCTGCTCCAGCGGGTCAGCGAGGATTACGCGGCGGAGGCGGGCGTGGCCCTCTTCGTCACCGAGAACGGCGCCTCGTTCGACGACGAGCTGAACACCGAGGGCGACGAGCCGCGCGTGCACGACGTCGAGCGCGTGGAGTTCGTCGAGGCGCACCTCGCGGCGGTTCTGGATGCCGTGGACGAGGGCGTCGACGTGCGCGGCTACTTCTACTGGTCGCTGATGGACAACTTCGAGTGGGCGTGGGGCTACGAGAAGCGTTTCGGGATCGTCTACGTCGACTACGCCACGCAGGAGCGCACGATCAAGGATTCGGGGCTCGCCTACGCGCGGGTGATCGCGGATCGCGCGCTGGAGCCGGTCGTCGTCCGCTGACGTCGGCCGCGAGGACCCGGTCGCGCGCGTCTGCGGCCGGGCCTTCGCATTCGCGGCGTGAGGCGATGCGGTAGGCACGGGCAGCCGGCGTACCGCGTGGGCCGCAGGGGATCCGCGCCGGTCCGGTGCGATCCCCGGCGACACCGCAGTACGCTCGCATCAGCGCGGGGTGCATCCGGCCAGCCGAGCGCCGGAGAACGCGGCCGTCCTGAAGGAGGGGAGCGATGGATCTCGCATCCGTGCGGGGTGCCGCCACGATCGAAGAGGTCGCGGCGCGCGCCGGAGTCTCGCGATCGACGGTGTCGCGAGTCGTCAACGGCTCCTCCGCCGTCTCGCCTTCCGCTCTCGAGGCCGTGCGCCGCGCGATCGACGAGCTGCAGTACGTGCCCAACCGTGCGGCACGCTCGCTCGCCAGCCGCCAGACCCGGGCGATCGCCCTGGTGATCCCCGAGCAGACCGACCGCTTCTTCGGCGACCCGTTCTTCGCCTCGATCGTCGCGGGGATCGGCGAGGTCATCGGCGAGTCCGACTACATCATGAACATGCTCATCGCGAGCGACGACGTCAGCGCCAAGGCGCTCGGGTACCTCCGTGGGGGAAGCGTCGACGGGGCGATCGTCGCCTCGCACCACACGAGCGACACCTTCCTCGACCGCGTCGCCGACGTCGTCCCCGTGGTCTACGGCGGACGCCCCGCGCGCATCCGCGCCGACGACTACTACGTCGACGTCGACAACGTCGAGGGTGGCCGGGTCGCCACCGCCTATCTGCTGGCGCGCGGTCACCGCCGTCTCGCCACGGTGTCGGGCCCGTCGGACATGCCCGCGGGCATCGACCGCCTCCAGGGCTTCCGCAACGCGATGGCGGAGGCGGGGCTGGAGCCCGTGGCGATCGAGAACGGGGACTTCACCGAGATGGGCGGGGCGCTGGCGATGAACCGCATCCTCTCGAACGGGGTCACCCCCGAGGCGGTCTTCGTCGCAAGCGATCTCATGGCCCGAGGCGTCTACACGGTGCTGCGCGACAAGGGAATCGAGCCGGGGCGCGACGTCGCCGTCATGGGCTTCGACGACTCGGCGGTGTCGACCGCCGTCACACCGGCGCTGACCACGGTCCGGCAGCCGTCGCTGGCGCAGGGCCGGCACATGGCATCCGTGCTGCTGGACATCCTCGCCGGGCGTCCCGCGGCTCACGCGACCATTCTGCCGATAGAGCTCGTGCAGCGCGCCTCGGCCTGAGGCCCGTCAGGGACCGGCCGGCAGGCGCAGGTCGATCTCGTAGCCGCCGTCGGCCATGGGACCGGCGCGGAACGAGCCGCCCAGCATGTGGGCGCGTTCGGAGAGCCCGAGGTGACCGAGGCGCGCCGTGGGAGCGGGGTCGGGGCGCGGGGCGGGGGAGGCGGCGTTGCGCAGGACCACCCGCACGCCACCGGTGTCGGTGCTCGTCGCGGTCACGGTCACGCGCGACCCGGGCGCGTGTTTTCGCACGTTCGTGAGCCCCTCTTGGATCGTGCGGTAGACCGCTCGCTGGGTCGCGGGTGCGAGCCCTTCGCGCAGGTCGATGCGGGCCTCGATATCGAGGTCGGCGGGGTGCAGGATCTCATCGAGGTGGCGCAGGGTCGGCTGGGGGCCGAGCGGTGCGGCCTCCGGTCCATCGGCTCGGAGCACCAGCAGCATCTGACGCAGCTCGGCGAGGGTCGTGGAGGCGAGCGTACGGATCGTGTCGGCCGTCTCGACGACATCGGGATCGTCGGCGCGGACCATCAGGGCACCCGCCTGTACGGTGATGAGGCTCACCTGGTGCGAGACGACGTCGTGCATCTCCCGCGCGAGGTGGGCGCGCTCCTCCGCGACGGCCTCGCGGGCGACGCGGCGGTTCTCGTCGGCGCGGGCGCGGCGCAGCTCGTCGAGACTCGCCGTCAGCCTGCTCTGGTTGCGTCGGAGGCGGCCCAGCGCCACGGCGCCGCCCGAGGTCATCGTCGCGTAGACAATGGCGAGCACGTGGTCGTTGACCGAGGTGAAGGTGTCCCACGACAGGCCGAGTCCGAGGAAGGTGAGGGCGGACGCGACGACGAGCCAGGCCATTCCGGTCGCCGCGCTCGCGACGGTGTAGAGGGCGATCACCGACGCGATCGGTCCGCCGGTGAGGAAGAGGGCGGGAAGCGCCAGCGCCAGGGACAGCAGGGGGATCTTGCGGCGCAGCAGCAGGCCCGCGGCTCCGACCAGGGTCAGCACCAGCTCGAGCAGGTCGGTCGTGTAGAGACCGAGCACGCCGTCGAGGGCGGCCACGGCGACGAGGCCGAGATCGATCAGGACATCGCGGCGCCTCATCGTGCCTCCTCGTCGCGCAGCAGGCCCGCACGCTCCGCCACGAGAGCCGCCTGCACGCGCCCGTCGACGCCGAGCTTGCCGAGGATCGTGCTGATGTGCGCTTTCACGGTGGCGGGGCTCAGGAACATCTCGGCGCCGATCTGGATGTTCGACAGTCCGCGCCCCAGTTGCACGAGGATCTCGCGCTCGCGCGAGCTGAGCGCGTCGACCAGGTGGGTGTCGGCCGCGGGCTCGGGGCGCAGGTATCCGGCCACCACGGCGCGGCTGACGGTGGGCGAGAACACCACCCCACCGCCGTGGAGGGTGCGCACGAGCTGGGGGAGCTGACGCGGGTCGGTGTCTTTCACGAGGAACCCGGCCGCGCCCGCGTCGAGGGCCGACGCGATGTGATCGTCGGAGTCGAAGGTGGTCAGGATCGCCACCGTCACGTTCCACCCCGCCCGGCGGATGTCGCGGAGCACCTCGAGACCGTTTCGTCCCGGCATCCGGATGTCGAGCAGCACCACGTCGGGACGCGCCTCGGCGAGGATCTCCATCGCCTGGACGCCGTCGGCGGTCGCCACGACCTCGATGTCGTCGGCGGCGCTGAGGATGTGCGAGAAGCCGGAGCGGATGAGTGCCTCGTCGTCGATGACGGCGACACGGATGACCGGAGAGGCGATGGATGCCATGCGACCAGGCTAGGGACTCCGGGCGCCGTCGAGACAGGGGGCGCATCCGATGTACCCGACCGGACGCGGACGGTACCCGGTCAGCCCCCGGTCGCGGGCCCGGGCGTCGAACAGACTGGCTCCCGTCCCATCCCCTACCCAGGAGTTCTCGCCGTGTCCGTCCCCCTGCTCGTCGTCGGCTGCTCCCTGCTCGTCTGGGCGCTGTGGAGCCGCGTCTTCCGGAAGGCCACGGTCAACGGACCGATCGTGATGACCGCTCTCGGCCTGCTCGGGGGCGCGCTGCTGCCGGTGCAGGGCGAGCTGTTCCTCGAGTCGAAGGCCACGCTCTTCTTCGCCGAGATCGTGCTGGCCTACCTGCTCTTCGTCGACGCGCTGGAGGTTCGCGGCTCCTTCCGCTCGCACTTCACCGGGGTGCCGGCGCGGCTGCTCGGCATCGGCCTGCCGCTGTCGCTCGTCCTCGTGCTGGCGGTCGGTCTGATCCTGCCGCTGGGGTTGTCGGTGGCGGTGATCCTGGCGATCGCGTGCATCTCGGTGCCCGCCGACTTCTCGCCCGAGACCTCGATCGTGCGCGACGACCGCGTTCCGGCGCGGGTACGGCGGTGGCTCAACGTCGAGAGCGGGTACAACGACGGCCTGGTCTCGCCGCTCCTGCTCGGTGCGGTGGCCTTCGCCTCCGCGGGGACGACGGGCGACGCCGGACGTGCGTTCGCGGTGGCCGCCCCCGCGGGGCTCATCGCGATCCTCGTCGGGGCTGCCGCGGGGGCCGCGATCGGGGGAGCGATGCGCTTCGCCGACGGGCGAGGATGGACCGAGCCCCAGAGCATGCGTATCGCCTTCATCGCCACGCCCCTGATCGTTTTCGGCCTCGCCGTCGCGTTGCAGGGCAACGGGTTCGTCGCCGTTTTCGTCGCGGGCGTCGCCCTGCGTCTCGCGCGCGGGGCGAGTGGCGTCGCCTCCGTCGAGATCTCTCTGCTGGACGACCTCTCGTGGCTGCTCAACCTGCTGTTGTGGTTGGCTTTCGGCTTCGCCTCGATCGTTCTGCTCAGCGAGACCTACGACTGGTGGCCCGCGATCGTCCTCGCTCTCGTGGCCCTGACGGTGGGGCGGTTCCTGCCCGTGCTGCTCGCGCTGATCGGCACCGAGGCCACCCGCAAGGAGCGGTTCTTCGTCGCCGCCATGGGTCCTCGGGGCGCGGCATCCATCGTCTTCGGTCTCATCGCCGCGAACGCCCTGCCCGGGGAAGAGGGGTTCCTCGTGCTGGCGGCGACCTGCATGGTCGTGCTCGGCAGCGTGGTGCTGCACGGCATCGCGGGACCGCTCCTGGTGCGCCGGTTCTGGCCCGGGCGGGTCGCCGCCGCCTGACCGGTCGGACCACCCGATCGGCCAGAGGAGGGGGCCGACCGGGCGATGCGGCGTCCCGGGGCATCTCGCGAGTATGGACAGGATGCCGGGGGTCGGCATGCGCACGCTCGGGGAGGACCGATGGTCGCGGTGATGGACAAGGCGCAGGCAGCGCCCGAGACGACGCCGGCGACGCGGCCCGTGAACCGCGTCCCGCGGTGGGATGTCCCCGGACTGCTCCGGCGTCGCACCGGGACGCTCGGGGTGACACTGGCGATCCTCGTGGTCAGCACCGTGACGATCGCAACGGAGAGCACCTTCGAAGCCGGTCCCTTCGACCTGCGCGACATGCTGCTCGCCCTGGTGCGGGTCGACGACCCGCTCGTGCTCGCCGTCACCGTGCTGTTGACCCTGGTGACGTGCGGCGCTGCGGAGGGGCTCCTGGGCACGCGACGTCTGCTCGCGGCGTTCGTGGGCGGCGGGCTCGTCGTCTGCGCGGTCGGCGAGGTCATCGGCTGGTTCGAGGACAACGTCATCCCCGAGGTCTCGCTGAACGTCACCCCCGACACGGGGGCACCGCCGATTGCGGCGCTGCTGTGCGTCGCGATCGCCGCGAGCTGTTTCGCCTCGCCGCTGTGGCGCCGGCGCATCCGCATCGGCGGCGTGGTCCTCGCCGTGACCATGTTCCTCTACGCGGCCTCGGCGTCCGACCTCTACACGCTCATCGCCCTGCCCGTCGGCATGGCGGCCGGCCTCGTGCTCGGGGGGACGCGGGCCGTCGGCATTCCCCGCAGCTCCCTGCGCGAGAAGCGCGTGCTGCTGGCCGCGCTCACCGCCATCACCGCCATCGGGCCGGTCGTGGCCACCCTCTGGGGCTCGGGGGCGGGAGTGCTGTCGGTCTACAGCTGGCTGTCGTACGACCCGCTGAACGTGGCCGACGGCGTCGTCTGCGCGATCGGTTCGACCAACGCTCCCTGCCCGCCCTCCGCCTCGGTCTACGCCGAGCTCCAGCCCGCCTCGGGGTGGATCGCCGCGCTCCCGCAGCTGGTGCTGCTGATCGCCGCCTGGGGCGTGCTGCGCGGGCGCCGCGGCGCCCTGCACCTGGCCGTGGGGGTGAACGTCCTCACCTTCGCGGCGATGAGCATCCTGCTGCTGCTGAGCGAGACCGACACGCTCGAGCAGCTCGCGACGGTGCGTGCCGCGTACGACGTCGCCGACGTCTGGCAGACGGTCGTGGGCATGGTCGTCGGTGCCGCCCTTCCCCTGATGGTCGCCGTGCTTCTCGTGCGTTTCCGCGCCGCCGCGCAGATCCGATCGACCCCCGGGGTGCGCCGGATCTTCGTGCGCACGGTCGTCGTCGCGGCCCTGGGCTCGCTGGCGCTGGCGCTGGTCGGCATCCTGATGACGTCCGCCGAGTTCCGGCCATGGCCGAACGTGACCACCGTGCTCGCCACTCTGCCCCTGCGTCTCGTCCCGCCGTCGCTTCTGCCGCCCGAGGCCCTCGTCTTCGTCCCGATGACCGGAGCCGCACAGGCGGCGTGGTACCTGCCGCCGCTGCTGTTCTGGCTGAGCGTCGTGGTCGCCGCCGTGCGCTTCGTGGTCCGCTCCGGCGCCGCCGAGACCGCACCCGATCGCGAGCGCGCGCGGGCTCTGCTCGCAGCGGGATCGGGGGACACCCTCGGGCACATGACCCTGTGGGAGGGGAACGTCTACTGGTTCGCCGCCGACGCGGAGGCGGCGATCGCCTACCGGGTACGCGGCGGTTTCGCGGTGACGCTCGGCGGTGCCTTCGGCCCCGACCGGGACGACGCCTCCGTCGGCGCGGAGTTCGCCGCGTTCTGTGAGGAGCAGGGCTGGACCCCGGTCTTCTACAGCGTCGACGACGCCGAGCGCGAGCGGCTCGCCCCGCTGGGCTGGTCGTCGCTGCAGGTCGCCGAGGAGGCCTTGCTCGACCCGCGCAGCTGGACTCCCGCCGGCAAGAAGCGACAGGACGTCCGGACGGCCACCAACCGCGCGGCGCGAGAGGGACTGACCTCGCGTTGGGCCCGGTGGAGCGAGCTGTCGTTCTTCGATCGCGGCCAGATCCGCGACATCTCGGAGGCCTGGGTCTCGGACAAGACGATCCCCGAGATGGGTTTCACCCTCGGCTCGACCGACCAGCTCGACGACCCCCAGGTGCGCCTTCTCGTGGCGCGCGACGGATCGGGACGCATCATGGCTTTCACGAGCTGGATACCGATCCATCGCGACGGCACGATCGCCGGGTACGCCCTCGACGTCATGCGTCGGCGCGACGACGCGATGCCCGGGGTCATGGAGTTCCTCATCGGTCAGGCCGTCGATCGGCTCCGCGAAGACGGCATGACGGTGATGAGCCTGTCGGGTTCGCCCCTGGCGCGGCACTCCACCGGAGACGACGCCGATCGCAGCGCCCTGGACCGCGGCCTCGACGTCATCAGCGCGCTCCTCGAGCCGGCGTACGGGTTCCGGTCGCTGGCGAACTTCAAGAAGAAGTTCCAGCCCGACTTCGCGCCCCTGTGGATGATCTACCCGGATGCCACGCAGATCCCGGCCATCGCGATCGCCCTCGTCCGCTGCTACATCCCCGGGCTCACACTGCGTTCGGCGGCGGAGATGGCCGCCTCGTTGCGCCGGCCGCGGGAGGCCGCGGGGCGCTGACGCGTCGGGCGGGGCGGAGTTTTGCGGTGTCACCAGAACCGGGGATGCCACAAGTAAGGGTGCCGCGGGATTCGACACCGGCCTGGACGGGTCGTGCCCTCTTTCCGCTGGAGCTCGGTGGCGTCGGGGCGGGGATACGAGTCAGCGGTTGAGGCGCCGAGTGACGGCGTCTATGCGGGCTCGAAGTTCTCGGGAGCGGAAGGGTTTGGTGACGTAGTCGTCCGCGCCGGCGTCGAAGGCCGAGACCTTGTCGGCGTCGTCGTGCAGGCCGGAGATGACGATGATGTGCGCGCTGGATCCGGCGGATCGTATGCGTCGAATGGCTTCGATGCCGTCCATGCCGGGAAGGGTCAGGTCCATCGTGACCAGGTCGGGGCGGATGGCCAGCGCCGCGCGAGCGCCTTCGGCTCCGTTGTCGAAGGCGTCGGTCGCGTATCCGGCGCTCTCGATGATTCGCGTGAGCACGGACCGGACGTGCGGATCATCGTCGACGACGACAGCGGTGGCGCAGGCAGAGAAGTTCGAAGGGCTTGTGGGTTCTGAACGCTTGTCGAGAAGAGTCATGAGGTGACCGGTTGATCTTTCTGCGAGATGTGAAGATCCCGGTCCGTGAGGATCGGGGCGTGAGGAGTGGCCACGGGTCGATGTTCGTTCGTCACCACTGCGGGGACCGCCGCCGTATGGGACCGTTCTGTTCTTGGGGGGCGAGGAGGGAGGGCTTTTCGGTGTGGGGATGCCGGTCTCCGGCGAGCCCGAAAACGTCCCCGAGCACCCGGTCCGTGTCCTCCGCCGAGGTGGCCGGGGGGTCCTTCTGGTCCGCGGGGTCGGTATCACCGTCTTCCCGACCCCCGTCCTCGCCGTCCTCGCCGTCCTTGGCGTCGGCGGGCCGACGTTCGAGGGGAAGCAGGAGAAGGGCGAGAACGAGGACGGCAAGGCTGATACGCGCGGGGGTGGTTTGGACGTAGGCGAGAACGGCGGCGAGCGGGCCGCCGATGTGGCCGCGGACGGCGCCTACGAGCTGGTCGTAGGAGATCGTGTCGGGGTCCGCCGCGGTGTTGCCGTCGCCCTTCAGGAGGGCCTCACCGTCGGTGATCTCTTGGATGCGGTGGGTATACATGCTTCCGTCGGGGCGTCCGACGGTGACGACGTGGCCGGGTTGAAAGTCGTCGGGGTGGGGGTCGCCGATGAGAACAAGGTCGCCGAACTCGTAGGTGGGCGTCATGGACTTCCCATCGACGACGACGAGCTGGGTCCCGGTGGCCAGAGTGATGGCGGCGGGGGCGATGAGCAGGGCGAGCAACGCGCCTACGATGCTCCAACGGAGGAAGGAGAGGATGCGCATTGTGCCTCCAGGTGAGTATCGGGTGATGGCCGGTGGGGTGGAGCGCGTCACACGCGCGATAGCAGGCGCGCGCGCGGTTGCGGACGTTCGGGGCGCGAGGAGGACTGAGCGGTCGATGCCTCGAGGCAGAGGTGCGTGATGTTGGCGGGGCGGGGGACCCGGACGCGGAAGTGCACTGTTTGGGTCGCTGAGGGCAGGAGGGGCGAGACGGCGCAGAACGCGGGGTTACCGGACGTGTCGATGGTCAGCGGTGTTGACCACGTGGCACCGTCGGTCGTGCTGGCGGCGAGTGTTACTTCGCGCGCATCCGATGCACTGCTGCGCAGTTCAATACCGAGAATCCAGTCGATTGCCTTGCCGCTCGTGTTGTGCGCATCGATGGCGAATGCGTATGCGTCCGCTTGCGCATCGAATGCCGGAGCGGTGAGCGAAGAGGTGGTGTGCGCGGTGATGCGGCCGCCGTCCGTGTGTCCGAGACGGATTGTGTCGTGCGTGCACGAGTCAGGGGTGGGGGTCACGGCGGACGAGGACGGCGCAGCGTGGTCGACGCCGAGCGTGAGGAGAACGACAGCAGACGTGGCCGTGTGCGGTCCCTGAGGGTTCGGCCGGACAATGCTCATGCCGCCGCTCCTTCCGGGGTGTGGGTGGGTGCCGCTCGGTAGCTTGAGTACTCGTCGGCTGACACGCGGACGACGGTTCCGGCACCTGACCGGGCCTCCTCCTGACGCATGCTCACTATCGTAAAAACACATAACGGATCAAAACGGTGCGTATCGGATCTTACGCACCATAGCAGGAATCGCCTCGATCGTCCCGTCTGTTTGGGGGAACGCTCCGCGAAGTGCGCGCGGCACCCTCGTCCGTAGAGTGCGAGAGTCGAACCAGGTCCGTCCGCAACGCCCATGACGTTCACGTGTCTTCTGGTCGACGAGCGGTCGTCCCCTGCGTGCCGGGAGCGCTGATTGCCGCCGGATATTAGCGGTGGGGCCCGCGCGGCGGGGGCGTTATGAGCAAGTTATTCAGATCCTTAGAATCTTCGCGTGCTAGCTTCCGAGGTCCTGCAGCTGCTGACCACGCCTGCCAATGTGCCGTCCATCGCTCACTCAGGTGCGCCGAGTATTCGCCGGAGCATTCTTCGCGTCGATTATGTGACCGATGAGCACGCCGCGCGCAAGCTCCTTCCGGAGCCCCTGCATCTGCCTCTGATTCCGCGCGCCAGCGTGTTCTTCACGCAGTTCTTCAACTCGCACGGGGATGTTCCCCTCCTCGAAGTGACGCAGTCGATCGAAGCGGTCAGCTCGGCAGGCGTCGTGGGGGACTACATCCAGGCGGTCTACACGGACAATGTGACCTCGATCATCCACAACCGTGAGGCCTACCTGCAGCCCGTGCTGTACGGCGTAGGGTCGATCGTGCACCGCGACGGAGCGAGCAACTTCTCGCTGACCGTGAACGATACCGTCGTCGTTCGCGGGAGTGCGGGCTACCGAAGCGAGCCGATGTTCGCCGACGACGCCGTCGAGTTCCTGCAGCGCCCCAAATTCTTCCTGAAGGTGCTCGGGCGGCCGGCATTGGGTGAGCCAGCGAAGCCCACTCTCTTCATGCTGCGCAGCGCAAAGCTCGAGGTCGGCGACGCCTACCGGGTGCCGTCGCGGCTTACCCTCGACGGCCACATCATGGCCCCGTTCGACCAGCTGCCCGTACGTCACATCGACTCGTGTCACACATTCGAAACCACGTGGTCGATCGGCGAAACGGAAGTCCTGCACCGCTACTGACTTCCCTGGGAGCCCGCGCGGCAGGCTTCGCAACGCGCGGCGACGTTACAGCTGGCTCTCCTCGTTGCGCGGACGCTGCCGCCTCAGCGTCCCGTGCGAACGGAGTCGAGCGTCGATCCTGTTCAGCTCGAGGGCGTCGCCACCTCAGGGGTGCTCCGGTCAGCCACGTTCGAGGTGCTCGATATGTACTCGACCACCTCGTCTCGCACGATGACCCACTTCGAGCCGATGTGGTACGCGGGCAGCTCGCCGGACTGCAAGTACTCATAGACGGTCTTGCTGTTCAACCCGAGCACCTCGGCGACGTCTCTGGCGGAAAGGATCGGCGGATATCCAGCGAACAGGTGCTCGAGGTGCTTAGGCATGGCGCTCCCGGGGGGTAACAGACTCATCACAGTTTACGGGCACCATGCCCAATAACGGCCTGATCCGGCGCGATTTTGCGTGAAGCGCACTACATCGGGTGTAGAGCTCGAGGCGGAAAAGAGTTGTTAGGGGCTGTTAACGTCGGCTATGGTCCACCAGAGTCCGTTTCAACCCGTTTCATACCAAAGGATCTTCTGTGGATTGTTCTGTTCCGGTCGTGCCCTCCCCGGCAGCGCCCGCGATCACGGCCTCGGGAGGGTCCGGACTTGCGGCAACAGGCTCTCCCATGGACGTCATACTCGCCTGCGCCATCGCGCTCGTCCTTCTCGCGGGTGGCGTCATGGCTTTGGCCCGGTCGCGTCGGCGTCGCCGTGAAGCGCTGCCCTCTTCCACGGCGGCCGCGCCTGGCGTGGGGCTCGCTCTGTCGAGTGTGCTGGGCGTGATCTTGCTCTTGGGGGCCTTCTCCCCGTCACAGGCCGCGCATGCCGCTCCGGAACAGTGCGATGTCATCTCGGTATCTGGTGTGCAGATCGACGCGACCGTGCTCGCCGGCGGAGTGATCCAGCTCGTACCCGGCGGTCAGCCTGCCGTCGTTCGCGCGTCCGTGACGAACTCCACCACCGTGCCCGTGACCCTCACCGCGATCGCTCGCACCGATAACGCCGTCCCCCTCGCGACACAGATCGTGTGGAAGAGCGAGAGCTCGAGTGGTTCGGCCGTCGAGTCCAGCTTGGGTGACTCCGACTCGCACTCCCTCGGGACCTTGGCTCCGGGTGAGAGCACCACGGTGACGTTCGCGGTGAACTTGCCCGCCTCGGTCGGGAATGAGTACCAGGGCCAAACAGTCCCCCTCAGCCTGCTCGTCCAGGCCGTCCAGCAGGGCTTCTAACACCCGCACCTCGCGCGCCCGCATCTGCGGGCTGCGCCCCCACCTTCTCGTCGAGCCGCTACGCCACCTTCGTTCGCACTCGTCGAGCCCCTCAGCCTCCCTTTCCGACCCGAAGCACGACTCACCACTAAAGAAAGCAGATCCCATGTCCACCACCAAGCGCTCCTTCTCGAAGAAGAAGGTCCTCGTCGCCTCCCTCGCCCTGCTCACTATGGGCCTGGGCGGCACGGTTGCCACCGGCGCGTACTTCACCGCCGACAAGACCGTTTCCAGCAACACCCTGGCGTCCGGCACCGTCGTGATCGGGAACATCGGCGACGACGCGTCCTCCACAGCGGCGCTGTCGTTCACCAACGTGCTCCCGGTTGCGTCCTCGGACGTCGCGACCAAGGCCAAGACGTTCAACATCAACGTCCGCAACAACGGAACGGCGGCCGTTGACTGGAAGGTCCAGATGGCTTCCACCTCGAGCGACTTCGCCAAGCAGGTCAACGTCGAGTACAGCACCGACAATGGCTCGACCTGGTCGAAGACATGGACTGCTGACGACCTCCGAAACGTCTCCATCCCGGGCACCTCCTCGCTCGCTGCTGGCGGAACCGCGGTGATCAAGTTCCGTGCGTGGCTGCCCGCCGCCACCGACAACACAGCCCAGGGTAAAACTCTTACGTTCTCGACCGTCGTGAACGCCATCCAGGCCGGCGCTCCGTTCTCGTCCTGACCCTCGCGCGTGGGCGCCGGCAGCACGCTGGCGCCCACGTCTCCGTGCGCGGCGAGTCGTCAGCCCGTATCCGTCGATGGGTTGTCCTTCCGCGTAGGCCGAGCTGTCTGCCGCGCCTCCAATTTTCACGCGTGTCCCTACATCCTCGGCAGCACGCGATCACCCGAACGTCCCCCTTAGTGCCCCTCGTAGGAGATGACATGCCACCCGCCGCCGCCACCTATGCCCCTCGGCCGCGACAGGCCCGTGGACGGCGTCTCGCGACGACGCTTCTCATGGGCGTTCTCGCAACGGGAGTCATCTCGACCCCCGCCGCAACGGGAGCCTGGTTCACCGCAGACAAAACGGTGAGCAGCAACTCGTTGACGGCGGCCACCCTTCAGCCCGTCAGCGGCCTAAAAGCCGTCAAGTCCTCGATCGGTGTGGATGTGTCGTGGACGAGCGCACTGCAACAGTCGTGGGCAACCGCTAACTCGGTCACCTCTGAACCGACGTACACCGTCACCCGCACCATCGACGGTGCCAACCCGACGGCGATCAGCACAGGTACGAACCTTTCGGTGACTGACCAGTACGGCAAATCGGTCTCCATCAAGCCCACCGTAATCGACTCTGGATCATCGATTGCCGGCTACATCAGGAGTGACGGGACCCTCATGATGTGGGGGTCAAGCTCCGCATCAGGGCTCGCTAACGCGTCCAGGCAGTCAAGCAGTGTACCGATTGCCGCCAGCATTCCGGCGGGAAACCCGATCATCAACATGGCGCTGAACGGGTGGTCAGGCGCGGCCGTGAGTTCTACCGGGAAACTGTTCACTTGGGGCCCGGGCCTACATGGCGGCAAGAACTGCAGCGACGAGTCATCCCCGCCTGACACCATTCAACTCCCCGCAGGAGTGACGCCCATCGCCGCGTCGCCGGGTGTCGGCTCCTACTGCTCACTCCTCGTTCTCGACTCCACCGGCCAGCTGTGGCAACGCGGTGGATCGGTCGGCGGTACCTCCACCACCTTCTTCAAAGTGAACCTGCCCGGTGGTCGTACGGTGAAACAGCTCACGAGGCGAGAAACGGTTCTTGCCTCAGATGGCACGGTCTGGTCGTGGGGTAACAACAGCCGAGGTCAATTCGGGAACGGGACCACAACCGGAAGCTCCACGCCGGTTCAGGCCATCTTTCCAGAGGGAACGGTGATAACTTCCGTATCTGCAGACTCGCAAGCTCCCTCTTTCGTCGCAATTGCCTCAGGGGGCCGGGACCTGTATGCATGGGGATATAACGATTCGTACGGCGCACTGGGGTTGGGAAGCGTTAAAGAGGAGAACATTCTCACGCCCACCCGCATGAAAACACCCGAGAATCAATGGTTTTCAGATGCACAGATCAAGTCATCCACAACCGTCATTGTTTCAGGATCGGACAGCAGCAAGCTGTACAGCGTCGGCTACGCCTCCAACGGGCGCGCAGGCAACGGAGTAATCAACAATACAGCTACCGGAAACTTCATCCAGATGGATGTTGCGTCGAATATCTCCGCCACCAAACTCGCTACCGGAAACTCGCAGGCATACTTCGTCGACAAAAGCACCAACAATCTCTACGGGTGGGGCTATGCCGTGGATGGATCCACTGGCGCTGCTCTTTTCGGGAACAATCAGACTTCCCCGGATGTTTACGCGAAACCCACTCAGGTGCAAACAAATCTGCAACTATCGTCAGATAGCGCCCGGTATTTCTGTGGAGTTGGAACCACGTCGAATAGTGACGGTTATTGTGTCCCAAACGGGGTTGCCGAGTACTCCGTCACGTATCCGTATCAGGCTTGGACGTCCTCCTCCGCGAAAGCGACCGCGAGTGCACAATCCCCTCCGCCGTGAACTGCGGGTGAAGCGCGTTAGAACGGGAGCAGGGCTTCTCCCCCAAGAACCCCCTGCTCCCGCCGCCGCACCCAGGCGGCCCGCTCAGGGGAGGGACCCCGATCGGGACGTCCTTCTTGGCAGCGCGCGAGCAGCCGAACGTCCCCCTCGTGCCCCTCACGGGAGATGACAGTGGAATCCACTGCCGCCACCGACCATCCTTCTCGGTCGCGACAGGTCCACCGCTACTCCTGCGGTGGGCGGATGTCCACGAGAGCTGCGGTCAATGCGAATCAGCAGTTCGCGCGGATGCGGGACACCAGAACTGCGAGAGCCTCGAGACAAGGTCCTGCACACGTCCGTCTGCCTTGCTGAACACGCGATGCGCGGAACACTCACGAAACGATTGCCCCATGATGCTGAAGAAATCTCCAACGCTCGCTATCGCTCTTATTGTTGCCGTTCTGGGCGTGCTCTTTAGTTCATCTAGCGCCGCCGTGGCGGCCGGAACGGAAATAGCGGTGGGCGGCGAGCCCACGTCGATCGCCGTGAGCCCCGACGGAGGGACGCTGTACATAGGTCATTACGCTACCGGCGAGGTGACGATCGTCGCGACCGCGACGAGATCTATCGAGGGCAGCATCGCAGCGGGTGCCGATTTGACCGACCTGGCCGTGACACCGGACGGTGAGTACCTGTTCACGGCAACCGGATCGGCGATCCAAAAGTTCTCGACAACGGGGCGAGATCTCGTCCGCGACTGGGCGCTCGACGGGTCCAGCGCCGGTATCGCCGTGAGCCCCGATGGGCTCGCTGCTTACGCGACGTCCGGTGATGTCCTGAAGGCCTATCTCCCTACCGGTGTAGCGACGCTGGCGGTGGTCGGCGGCTCTCCGACGTCGCTCGCGATCACGCCCGACGGCAAACGGATCCTGACGACGAGCGGAGACGATGACACCGTCTCGATCGTGTCGGTCGATGAGCGGAAGGTCGAGGCGACTGTCCCTGTGGGAATCTATCCGACGGACGTGGCAATAGCGCCGGACGGGGGGCTGGCACTGGTGGCGAACGGGGTGGGCTCGGTATCCGTTATCGATCTCACCGACGACTCGGTGCTGGACACGATCAACGTGGGGCAAACCCCCGTGGCGGTGACAGTAAGCACCGACAGCCAATGGGGTTATGTCGCCAACGCCAATGACAACTCCGTCTCTGTGCTTTCCCGGCAGACCCGGTCGGTCGTGCGCACCATTCCGACGGGCAACCGTCCGGTGGCGGTCGTTCTGAGTCCCGATGGCGACAACTTGTACGTGTTGAACAATGTGAGCGGAAGTGTTTCCGTTCTCACCATCGAGCGTGCCCCGGCGTTCACTGCCTCTACGCCCAGCGACACCGCAACGGTGGGCACCGCCTACACGTACGCCTTCGCCGCATCGGGCTCCCCGGCGCCCACGTTCCAGCTCGCTGACGGGTCGCTCCCGGACGGGCTGACGTTGAGTTCAGACGGCATCTTGTCGGGCACGCCGACGACAACCGGCGCGAGTTCATTCCGCGTCACCGCGTCCAACGGTGTCGATCCCGACGCGACCACCGACGTGATCACCATCGATGTGAACCCCGAACCGGTGGCCCCGCGCTTCACCGCTTCGACACCCGACAAGATCGCGACGGTCGGGATCAAGTACTCCTACACGTTCGCCGCATCCGGATACCCCACACCGCTGTTCACCGTGTCACAGGGATCTCTGCCGGACGGTCTCGAGCTCGATCAGTTCGACGGGAGCCTGAGGGGGTACCCCACCACCCTCGGCGCCAGCACATTCACCGTGACCGCAGACAACGGAGTGGATCCCGGGGCCTCGACCGGCCCCATCACGATTACCACTGAGCCGGCGCCTGCAGCGCCCGTCTTCACCGCATCGACGCCGCCACCAGCGGCGACAGTCGGAACGCCCTACTCCTATCGATTCACCGCAGGCGGATACCCCGAGCCGCAGTTCTCGATCGCGCGGGGTGCGCTGCCGGAGGGCCTCACGTTGAGCAGTGACGGATGGGTGTCAGGAACTCCCACGGCCGCGGGCGCGAGCACTTTCGCCGTTACCGCGTCCAACGGCAGCGGCCCTGACGTCAGGGCCGACCCCATCACGGTCACCGTTTCCCCGGCGCCTCAGGTTGCAAACCTGCCCGACCAGCAGGTCCACGGCGACGCGACGCCACCAACCGCCAACGAGCTGGCGGTGACCGGCAACGACGCCAGCCTCGCCGCGCCCTTGCTCGGCGCCGGACTGATTGCTGCGGGCGTGATCGCTACGGGTTTTCACCGGAGGCACCGTACGCAGGAGTGAGAAGCAAGAGCAGCGATGCATCACCCGCACGCCGGCTTCCTCGAGCCGGGGGCAGGGTTTCTCCCCAACAACCCACCCCTGCCCCCGGGCCGCCGCACTCAGGCGGCCCGCTGAGGGGAGGTTCCCCCGACCGGACCCTCCCCTCAGCGCCCTTGGACGAAAGCACATCCTTAACAGCCGGTCCCGCGACGCTGTCTGGTTGCGGATGGTTGATACGTCGTCGTCCTCGTCGGGTCACCGGGCGTCGGTCACGTCAGATCTCTCCGGCGATCCCGAGAAGATCTGACCTCGTCGCAAAAGTTCCGCTTCAGCGCGAAACCGTAGCGACACGCGGAAAGGGCAACCGCACGCGAGCCTGAGCCTGGAGCGTAAAGAACCCCCGCGTAATCGTTGAAGAGTTCGATGCCCAGGGTCTCATCGACGGCTCGGTTGCCCGTGCTGCGCGTCGTCACGGCGGGGGCGTACATGCCTGTCTCTTCGCGCAAGCGTGGGCCGGAGAGCATGGATGGGGCGCAGGGAGATGCGGGTTCGCGGGTGGTTCGTCAGAGGAGGATGCGTTGTGTGCACGAGCGTTCTGTCGCGGGGTGAAGGGGCCAGCCCGTCGAGAAGGCGGGCCGGCCCCGGACTCAGGACTGGGGGGCGCCAGCCTGGATAGCGTCGAGCTTGAGCGTGAACGTCACGGTCTTGTTCTGAGCGGAGTTGCCCGTGGTGGAGGGTAGCCACGCGCGCCACGAGATGGTCTGCGAGCCCGAGGCGCTCAGCTCCGCACTGCTTGCAATCTTCTGTCCGTTGAGAGCGTCGAGGGTGATGGGGTCCGCCCAATTACCGCTGCCGATCTTGTACTGCACGTAGACCTGTTTGGCGAAGTCGCTCGAGGTCAGGCTGATCGAGGCATTCCAGTCGATCGCCGCCGTTCCGCGGTTGCGGATCACGGTGATGAATTGAGAGGCCTTCCCCGTCGGGATGTCGGCATCTGCGAGAGGAAGGACGTTCGTGAACGTCACCGGAGTAGAGGTCGTTGCGTCGGACCAGTCGGTGCCGCCGAGAACAACGGTTCCCGAGGACAGTTTGTTGTTCGACACGGTCTTGGAGTCCGTGAAGTACGCTCCGGACGCGACGGAGCTGGCGAGCCCGATGCTCAGGAGAGCGACGGCGGCGATCAGAGTTTTCCTCTTGCGAAGGTGGGTGACAAGGGTCATGGGAGCTGCTTTCCACTCAGGATGACCGTCCTGCGGATTCAAGACGGAGTAGTTGGTTCGTTTATGCGCGCGCGGTCGACATGCGCAAAAGGGTGGTCGCCAGTCGAGCTTTCAACTCCCCCGCGCGGCAACGGACGCGCGGAGGCGCATGTCGTGCGGGCCTCAGGCTCGGCATCGACCGAGGCGTGCTTCAGCGCCAAGGTCGCGCAGAAGCGACTGTTCCTTATGGTGCAAAAAGGAACAATTTGGTTTGAAACGGATCGGAAACACCCTAGCAGGGAATTTCTACCTCGACGCACTATTTGTCGAAAGTGCTGACGTCGGCACGGAGCACCGTCGCTTCGCGCCGGCATTCCCTCGTCGGTTTGCCGCAGCGGTAAGCATCATCCCGGTGAACACAGCGGAGCCGGAAAGGGTGGTCGCCTCGCGACCGGGTCACCGAAGAGACGTCCGCCGCTGCCGTCCATCGTCGGCGGGGCGCCGCAGAAGACGGAGCACGAGCCGGTTAGTCGTCAGATGCCACGGCGGCTCAGCCGGCCTCGGGTCGCGGCCGTTGGTATACGTCGGGCACGTCGTCGCCGTCGGCATCCACCTTCTCGGCGAGAGCCAACTGCTTGTAGCGCCGGTTGCGCAAGAGGAGCACGGACGAGGCGAGGATGGATGCCAGAAGCGAGGCGACCATGATCGCGATCTTCGCGTCGTCGGTGTGGGGCGAGCCGTCGGGGAAGCTCAGCTCGGCGATCAACAGCGAGACGGTGAAGCCGATCCCGGCGAGCAGGCCCACCCCGGCCAGGTCGATCCACTTCAGAGCGGGGTCGAGCCGGACCTTCGTCACGAGAGTGAGCAGGCGGACACCGAGCAGGATGCCGAGGGGCTTGCCGAGCACGAGACCGGCTACGACGCCGAGGGTGACGGGGTCCGTCACAGCGCGGAGCAGTCCCTCGCCGCCGCCGACCGAGACCCCCGCCGCGAAGAAGGCGAACAACGGCACGGCAATGCCCGCCGACAGGGGACGGAAGCGGTGCTCGAACTGCTCGGCGAGGTCCATGCCCCGCACCTCGGGCTGACGGCGCGAGGCGGCGACCGGGATCGTGAAGGCGAGCGCGACTCCGGCGATCGTCGCGTGCACCCCCGAGGCGTGCAGGAACGCCCACGCGGCGAAGCCGATCGGCAGCAGCACGACCCAGGCGCCCCAGGATGTGCGGGCGAACCACGCGCGGCCACGGTGGGCGATGACGCCGTAGACGACGACGAGCACGGCGAAGACCGCCAGCGGCACCAGCGCGATGTCGCTGGTGTAGAAGACGGCGATGATCGCGATCGCGATCAGGTCGTCGACGACCGCGAGCGTCAACAGGAAGATGCGCAGGGGACCGGGCAGATGCGAGCCGACCAGCGCCAGCACCGCCACCGCGAAAGCGATGTCGGTCGCGGTGGGAATGGCCCACCCCGCCAGCAGGCTCGGCTGCGCGTGCACGATCGCGACGTAGAGGAGGGCGGGCACGGCGACCCCCGCGAAGGCGGCCGTCACCGGCACGATCGCGGTCCCCAGTCGGCGGAGGCTCCCGACGACGATCTCACGCTTGAGCTCGAGGCCGACCAGGAAGAAGAAGACCGCCAGCAGGCCGTCCGCCGCCCACGACCCGACGCTCAACTCGAGGTGCCATGGCGCGTAGCCGAAACGGAAGTCGCGCAGCGCGAAGTACGCCTCGGACGCGGGGGAGTTGGCCCACACGACCGCGCCGATCGCGACCACAACCAGCAGAATGCCGCCGACGGATTCGCGGCGCAGAAGCGTCGTGACGCGGTGGACTTCGGCGTATCCGGGCCACTGGGGCGCGCGGGTGGTGTCGTGGCTCATGAGGCTTCCTGGAGGGTCGATCGACAGATCGTCGACCAGACTTCCCGACACGCCTCTCTCAGTTTAGTCGGCCCGACCCCGGGCCGGGTTTCAGGCGGACTCCTCGTCCTCTTCGGGGTTGAAGTGCGAGGCCGTGTCGGAGTGACCGGCGGCGACGCCCTTCGGGTCGTCGGGGATGGTGCCATCGGCCCCGAGCCCGCCGGGCTTGGCCTCTCCGTCGGAGCCCGAGCCGGCGGTGGGCGAGACCTCGACGTCAGCGCCTTCGAAGGAGTCCTCGTCGGCAGCGGCCTGCGACGGGTCGGAGATATCGGATGCCATGAGCGTGCCTCTCTCGTCATCGGTGGCGAGGCGGTGTGCGGTGCCCCACCGGGTGCCCGACGTTACCGAGCGCTCCGGCGCCGGCATCCCCTCTTGTGGGGCGGGCCCGGGTGTGCAGGGCGGCACCCCGCACGGGACGCACGAGGGGGCCCGGGCCGTCGTGCGGAGTCCAGCCGCGCCGCGCCGCTGCAGGCCCCCCCAACCGGCGTGTCGACGCGGAACTCCGCGCGACGGCACGACCGGCTGATCCTTCAGCCCGCGGCGGCCCGCCGCGCGTCAGCTCGGGTCGCCGCCCAGCGGACCCACGGCGGGGATCGGGCCGCCGTCGTCGGCGCCGGTCTTGCGCGCGCGGGCGATGGCGTTGCCGAGGTGGTAGATGACCAGCGCCGCCACGGACCCGAGCACGATCGGACCGAGCTGGAAGTCGCCCCACTGCATGGTGAAGCCGGCGATGGCGAGCACCAGGGCCACGGCGCCGGTGTACTGGTTGACCGGACGCGAGAAGTCGACGCGGTTGTCGACCCAGATCTTGATGCCGATGATGCCGATCAGCCCGTAGAGCGCGGTCGTGACACCGCCGAGCACTCCCGCCGGAATGGTGTTGAACACCGCGCCGACCTTGGGCGACAGGCTCAGCACGATCGCCGTGAGACCGGCGACCCAGTACACCGCGGTCGAGTAGACGCGGGTGGCGGCCATGACGCCGATGTTCTCGCCATAGGTCGTGGTTCCCGAACCGCCGAAGGTACCGGCGAGGGTGGTGGCGACACCGTCGGCGATGAGAGCGCGGCCGGTGGAGCGGTTGGCCGTGGCATCCGTCATCGCCGCCACGCCCCGCACGTGACCGACATTCTCGGCCACGAGCACGAGCACCACGGGGAGGAACATCGCGATGACCGACCAGGTCGCGGGCGTCGTGAAGTCGGCGATCTCGAAGGTCGGCAGGCCCACCCAGGGAGCGGCCTCGACGGCGCCGAAGTCGATGAGCGTCTCGCCGGTGCCCGCCTGGATGAGCACCGTGGCGACGTAGCCGACGATCACGCCGAGGAAGATCGAGATGCGCCCGAGGAAGCCGCGGAACAGCACGCTGAACAAGATGACGGCGACGAGCGTGATCGTGCCGGGCAGGGGCTGCACCTTGAAGTTCGACCACGCGACCGGGGCGAGGTTGAAACCGATCAGTGCCACGATCGCGCCGGCGACGACCGGCGGCATGACCTTGTCGACCCAGCCGAGGCCGACGAACTGCACGATGAAGCCGATGACGGCGAGCAGCACGCCGACGGCCACGATGCCGGCGAGCGCTGAGCCGGTGCCCGCGGTGGTCGTCGCTGCCGTGATCGGCGCGATGAACGCGAAAGAGGAGCCCAGGTAGCTGGGGAGGCGGTTCTTCGTGACGAGCAGGAACAGCAACGTGCCGACACCCGAGAACAGCAGCGTCGTCGAAACCGGGAACCCGGTGAGCACCGGCACCAGGAAGGTGGCGCCGAACATCGCGATCACGTGCTGGAGCCCGATCGCGATCGTCGCCCCCCAGTTCAGGCGCTCGCCGGGGGCGACGACGGCCCCGGGTTCGACGGTGCGCCCGTTGCCGTGCAGCTTCCAGCGGAACATGTGTCTCCTCAGGTGGGGGTGGATGCCGAGGTCACGTGTTCTCGCCGAGCTCACACCCCGTGGCGTGTGCTCTCGACGAGGTCGCGTGATCTCGATGGTCGTTCTGGCGAGATCACGTGATCTCGCGGGGTGATTCCGCCGACGTCACGTGATGTCGGTGGCATCGCGGCGGGTGAGGTCAGGACGTCAGCAGGCGCAGCAACTCCGCGTAACGGTCGCGGGTGCGCTCGACGATCTCGGCGGGAAGCGCGGGCGGCTCGCCCTGCTTGTCCCAGTTGGCCGCCAGCCAGTTGCGCACGATCTGCTTGTCGAAGCTGGCCATGCGCTCGGCGGGAGTGGAGCCGGTGCGCCAGGCCTCGGCATCCCAGTAGCGGGACGAATCCGAGGTGAGCACCTCGTCGGCCAGGGTCAGCACCCCGTCGTCGTCGTAGCCGAACTCGAACTTCGTGTCGGCGAGGATCAACCCGCGGGCTTCGGCCGTCGCGGACGCGCGGCGGTAGATCTCGAGCGAGAGGTCGCGCAGGGCCGACGCCGTCTCGGCTCCGACGAGCTCGACCGAGCGCTCGAAGGTGATGTTCTCGTCGTGCTCGCCCATCGGCGCCTTGAACGCGGGGGTGTAGAGCGGCTCCGGCAGACGGTCGCCGTCGTTCAGGCCCTCGGGCAGAGGGATGCCGCACACGGTGCCCTCGGCGCGGTACTCCGCCCAGCCCGAGCCGGTGAGGTACCCGCGCACGACGCACTCGATCGGCTGCATGTCGAGGGACCGGACGAGCATCGAGCGCCCCTGCACGGCATCCGGGATCAGGGCGACGGCCTCGTCGCCCACCAGGGCGTGGTCGGCGGTGAGGTGGTTCGGGATCGAACGGCCCCCGTCGGCGCCGGCGAGCTGATCGAACCACCACAGGCTCAGCGTGGTGAGCAGCTCGCCCTTGTCCGGGATGCCGGGAGACAGCACGCGGTCGAAAGCGCTCACGCGGTCGCTGGCGACGACGAGGAGGTGCGCGGGGGCCTCGCCCTCGGCGGTGTCGGCGGGCACGTAGAGGTCGCGGACCTTGCCGGAGTAGATGTGGCGGAAGCCGGGGAGCTCGAGCGGGGGAGCGGTGGTCACCCGCTCATTATTGCGGGTGCGCGCGCCCCGCACCGGCGCGGATTGTGTCATAACGCCCGCCGGGGCGCCTGCCCCCCGGTCGCGGCGCACCTCCTGACTACGCTCGGTGGAATGACCGAGGCAGCCCCCGACACCGCGGTGAACATCGACCCTCATCTGGGCAGTCGCCGTAAGACCATCCGCGGATGGGTGTTCTGGCCCGCCGCCGCCATCGCGGGGGCGTTCATCGCTTTCGCCATGCTCTTCCCGAGCGCGGCCGAGGCGACCTTCGGCGCCGTGCAGACCTTCATCGTCTCGGCGTTCAACTGGTATTACGTTCTGATCGCGGCGTTCTTCGTCGTGTTCGCGCTCGCGATGGGATTCAGCCGCTTCGGCAACATCAAGCTCGGTCAGGACGACGACGAGCCCGAGTTCTCGACGATGTCGTGGTTCTCGCTGCTCTTCGCGGCGGGCATGGGCATCGGCCTCGTCTTCTACGGCGTGAGCGAGCCGCTCAGCCACTTCGCCGACCCGCGTCCGGGTGTCGAGGGCACGCCGAATCAGCTCGCACAGCAGGCGATGTCGCAGACGTTCCTGCACTGGGGCGTGCACGCGTGGTCGATCTACGTGGTGATCGGTCTCGCCCTGGCGTACGCCTTCCATCGGCGCAGGCGCCCGCGCACGATCCGCTGGGCGCTCGAGCCGCTGCTCGGGGCGCGTCTCGTGCAGGGCGGTTGGGGCAACGCGGTCGATGTCGCCGCTCTGGTCGGCACGCTGTTCGGCGTCGCGACCTCGCTCGGTCTGGGCGTCATCCAGATCAGCGCCGGGCTCGACTACCTGAACCTCGTGACGCCCTCGGTCATCAGCCAGGCCGTCATCGTCGGTGTCATCACGGCGTTCGTGCTGTTCTCGGTGCTCTCGGGTGTCGGCAAGGGCATGAAGTGGCTCTCGAACATCAATCTCGTGCTCGCCGGGCTGCTCATGCTGTACCTGCTGTTCGCGGGACCCACCGAGTTCCTGCTGCGCGACGTCGTGCAGTCGATCGGCAACTACATCCAGAACTTCGTGAGCCTGTCGTTCACGACGAGCGCCTACTCCGGCGAAGACGGTGTGGCCTGGCAGGGCACGTGGACGGCGTTCTACTGGGGCTGGTGGATCTCGTGGGCCCCCTTCGTCGGCATCTTCATCGCGCGCATCTCGCGCGGCCGCACGGTTCGGGAGTTCGTCACCGGAGTGATCCTGGTGCCCACGCTCGTCGGCATCCTGTGGTTCACGGTCCTCGGCGGCACCGCGATCTACGGCGAGCTGACCGGCACGGTGCAGCTGGTCGGAGCCGACGGGGCCGTGAACGTCTCGACGGCGCTCTTCCAGATGCTCCAGGGCGTCCCGGGAACGGTGTTCCTGTCGATCGGCTTCCTCATCCTCATCGGGATCTTCTTCGTCACCTCGGCCGACTCGGGCGCCCTGGTGATGGGAATGATCGCCACAGGTGGCGAAGAGGAGCCCAAGCGCTGGGTCCGCATCTTCTTCACCCTCGCGACCTCGCTCATCGCTTTCGCCCTGCTCTTGGCGGGCGGGCTCCAGGCCCTGCAGACCGCGGCGATCAGCATCGCTCTGCCGTTCAGCCTCGTGCTGCTCGCGATCTGCTGGGCGACCGTCACGGCCTTCCGCCGCGAAATGCGCGCCTATGACAAGGCCGAGCGGGCGCAGCTACGCGACTCGATCGGAGCCCACTACGGGCTGGAGGTCGAGGAGCCCAATCAGCGTGGCATCTTCGGCATTCCGATCCGTTGGCGTCAGCCTCGCGTCCCGGTGCCCGCTCCGGCGGAGCAGACGCCCGAGGAGGCGTCCAGCGACTCTCCGAAGGCCTGACCCCCGGCATCCGGGCCCGCTCTCGAACACGCCGCACCTCCGGACGGGTGCGGCGTGTTCCGCGTGGTGTCGGGGGCCCTGCTGCTCCGGGCTGCCCGGGCGTCGAGTGTCCGGAACGCGCCGCACGCGTCCACCTCGGTGCGGCCTGTCGTGGACACTCGACGTTCATCCGCGGGCGTTCGCGCCGAGCGGGGAATGGGCGTATAGTCCATGTGGACTAGTCGACACGGACCATGAGGAGGACGGATGCCGGAGACCAGCCGCCTCACCCCCGTCGCGGTCATGATCCTGGCCACGCTCCGCGAGGCCGACATGCACACGTACGAACTCGTGCGCCTGCTCAAAGAGCGCCGCGACGACCGTCTCGTGCCCCTTCAGAAGGGCACGATCTACCACACGGTCGCGCGCCTCGAACGAGACGGCCTGCTCGCGGAGGTCGGCGTCGATCGCGACGGCAACCGCCCCGAGCGCACCACGTACACGCTTCGGGATGCCGGACGCCGGGCCGTCGAGGAATGGGTGCGCGCGGAGCTCCCCCAGATCGATCGGGCGAGTGACTTCCGGGTCGCCCTTTCCGAGGCCCACAACCTCGAGCGCGACGAGGTCATCGACCTTCTCGATCAGCGTCGGGCCCTGCTCGTCGCCTCCGTCGACGAGCACAGCGCCGGCCTCGGCCTCGCGGCCGAGCGTGAAACCCCCGAACAATTCCTCGTCGAGCTGCAGCGGCAGTCCGCTCTGCTCGACGCCGAACTCGCGTGGCAGGACTCCCTGCGCGCGCGCCTCGCCGATCGGTCCCTCCCCTGGGGCGTCGCCGAGATCCCCGAACACATCAAGAACAAGCACCGCGTCTCAAAGGAGACCACAGCATGACCGACTCTCGCGCCGCCTCGGCGGCATCCACTCGAACCGGGTCGCACACGACCCACGAACGCAGCCCCTGGCCGGCCCTCTGGGCGCTGGTCATCGGGTTCTTCATGATCCTGGTCGACACCACGATCGTCTCGGTCGCGAACCCCGCCATCAAGGCGGCCCTCGACCCGAACACCAACAACCTCGACAACGTCGTATGGGTCACCAGCGCCTACCTGCTGACGTACGCCGTGCCGCTGCTGATCACCGGGCGCCTCGGCGACCGCTTCGGGCCGAAGAACATCTACCTCACCGGCCTCGCCCTCTTCACCCTCGCCTCGCTCGCGTGCGGCCTGGCACCCACGCTCGAGATGCTCATCGTCGCCCGGGCCGTCCAGGGTCTCGGTGCCGCGATGATGACGCCCCAGACCATGGCCGTCATCACCCGCACCTTCCCGCCGCAGAACCGCGGCGCGGCGATGGGGCTGTGGGGCGCCACCGCCGGTGTCGCCACCCTCGTCGGGCCGCTCGCCGGTGGTCTGCTGGTCGACGGCCTCGGGTGGGAGTGGATCTTCTTCATCAACATCCCCGTCGGAATCATCGGCTTCATCGCCGCCGTCATCCTCGTGCCGCAGCTGCCGCGCACCGCGCACAAGTTCGACATCCTGGGCGTCGTGCTGAGCGCCGTGGGTCTGTTCCTCATCGTGTTCGGCCTGCAGGAGGGCGAGCACTACTCCTGGGCCGCGTGGATCTGGGCGATGGTCGCAGCCGGCGTCGTCGTCATGGCGGTGTTCGTCTGGACGCAGGCGCGCAGCACGGGCGAGCCGTTGGTTCCCCTCGACCTCTTCCGCGACCGCAACTTCTCGATCGCGAACCTGGCGATCGCGGCCGTCGGGTTCACCGTGACGAGCATGGCTCTGCCGCAGATGTTCTACCTGCAGCTCGCCCTGGGTCTGACCCCGACCGAGTCGGCGCTGCTGCTCGTGCCGCTCGCGATCCTGTCGGGCGTGCTCGCACCGTTCGCCGGCAAGCTGCTCGACCGCACCGACCCGCGCTTCCTGCTCGTGCCGGGTCTGCTGCTCGTCGGCGGATCGCTCGGGCTCTACGTCGCACTGATCCTGAACGACGCCCCGATCTGGATGTTCCTGATCCCCTCCGTCTTCATGGGCATCGGAAACGCCGGCATGTGGGGCCCGCTCGCGACCACCGCGACGCGCAACCTCCCGCCGCGCCAGGCGGGTGCCGGCGCGGGCATCTACAACACGACCCGCACGGTCGGATCGGTCATCGGATCGGCATCCATCGCCGCCTTCATGCAGGCGCGCCTCGAGGCGAATCTGCCGGGGGCTGCCGATGCCTCGGCCAGCTTCGGTGGCGGAGTGCTGCCGCCGCAGGTCGTCGACGGCTTCTCGCAGGCGATGGGTCAGTCGCTCACGCTGCCGATCATCGTCATCGGTCTCGGCCTCGTCGCGGTGCTGTTCATGCGCCGGCCCTCGGTGATTCGCCCGCACGGTGCTCCGCGCGACGTGACTTCCGCGCAGCAGACCGCTCCGGCCGCCGCGGGCGAGTAGGTCGCCTTCGCGCTCGACGCCGTCGCCTCCGGGCGGCGGCGTCGTCGCGTACGCCGGCTACGCCGATCGCGCTCCGTCGGATACCATCCCTTTCAGTTCGCGGCTATCCCCTACGCATCCTGTCCGCGAGCGGAGAGCCGTGGAGGCGATCGTGTCGTTCGTCGAGCCGAAGAGCATCACCCACAGCGGACGCGCGATGTTCGCCCAGACGCAGGTGCCCTTCTTGATCGGGGTCGCCTACGTCATCGTCATCGTCGGCCTCGAGCGGCCGGCACTCCTGGCGGCGCCGACCTCGGTGATGGGCTTCGCGGTGGCGCTCGCGGCCACCGCGCTCGGTGCGTTCCTCCCCGGGAAGAGGGTGCCGCCGATCTCCATGATCGTGGTCGCGGTCCTCGACATCACGGCCGTGGCCCTGATCCGCGCCGAGATCGCACAGGTGTTCGCCGCGGCGACGCTGCTGGCGATCTTCCCGATGCTGTGGGCGGCGTACACCCTCGGATGGGCGGGTATCACCCTGATCGTGCTCGGTTCGATCGCGATGCTGGTCTTCCGGTTCGCGTACTCCGGCGTCGTGCCGACCACGCTCGCCGAGTGGGCGAACGTCACGAGTCTGCCCATCGTGATTCTCGGGCTGACGGTCGTGACCTTCCTCGCGGCGCGTCGTTCGGAGCGCCGCGACCGGTTGTTGGATGCCGCGCACGGGGCGCAGCTGAACGCGCTCGCCGAGGCGCGCGATGCCGAGGCGCTCGTCTCAGGCATCCTCGACACGGTCGCCGCGGGGGTGGCGTTCTTCGACGAGCACGGTCGGCTGGAGCTGGCCAACGCGGCGGCGAACGAGATCGCCGCGGCGGCCGGGGTGCGCCTGGACGAGCCCCCGCACACGAGCGACTCCGTGCTCGCCGCCGATCGTCAGACCCTCGTCCCGCCCGAGGAGCAGTTCCTCCCCCGGGCGTTGCGGGGCGAGGCCATCCGCGGACACCTCGCCTGGATCGGACCGCCCGACGCGCAGATGGCGATCCTGGTGTCGTCCACTCAGCTCCGGCGCTCCGACGGGTCGGTGCAGGGAACCGTGGTGGTCGCACACGACGTCACCGAGCTGGCCGATGCGATCGAGGTGCGCGAGCAGTTCCTGCGCACGGTCTCGCACGAACTGCGCACCCCGCTCACCGGTGTCACCGGGTTCCTCTCGCTCATCGACGATGCCGTGGGCCACCACGAGGCGAAACTGCGTTCCTACATGGACGTCGTCAACCGACGGGCCGACGACCTGCTCCAGCGCCTGTCCGACCTCGTCGCGGCGACCGCCCGCGACGACGAACTCCGGCTGTCCGAGGTCGACGTCCGAGAGGTGGTCGATGCGGCGGTGCGGCGGGTGAAGGCGCTCGCGCAGGCGCGGGTCATCCCGGTGGATGTGCGTGGCGCGCGGTCGGTGCGGGCGCGGGTCGACGTCCGGAAGGTGGAGGATGCGATCGCCGAGCTGCTCACCAACGCCGTGAAGTTCGGCGATCCCGACTTCGCCGTCACCGTGACGTGCGACGCCGACGAGGAACGCGTGCGGGTGAGCGTCGCCAACGACGGCCCGGGGCTGTCCCACCCCGAGCAGCGTCGTGTCTTCGACCGCTTCTATCGCACGGCTCGCGCGCGCTCGCTGGCCGTCCAGGGTTTCGGGCTGGGGCTGAGCCGGGTCCGCACGATCGTCCACGCGCACGACGGCCGCATCCACCTCGAGAGCGCCCCCGGGGCGCGCACGACGGTGACGATCGAGCTCCCCGCCGCTTCCGCGCTCCCCGCGCGTCAGGGATGATCCGCCGGTCATCACCCCGACGTCACCCCGACGTCACCCCGTCGGTCTCCGCCGCACCCAACGCCGCTCCCCGAGCCCGGTCCCGGCGTCGTGGAGGACCACCCCCTCGGGCTGGAAGCCGCGCCGTTCGTAGAACGCTCGAGCGCGCTCGTTCACCTCGAACACCAGCAGGTGCGCGTCGTCGTCGCCGATCGCGGCGTGCAGGAGCCGCGATCCCAGACCGATTCCCTGTACGTCACGCCGCAGGTACAGCGTGCTCAGCTCCGTCGCGGGAAGCCCTGCGCGCGGCGGATCGTCGACCGAGGTGCTGGCCACACCGACGACCGAATCGATCTGCCACGCGATCGTGACGGACCGAGAACCGGACCCGATCCGTTCCGCCCACCGCCCGACGCGGTCCTCGGCGGGCACGTCGAGGAGAGTATCGTCGATCAACCCCCGGTACGTCTGCTGCCAGGCGAGCGTCTGGAACGCGGCCACCGCCGGCGCATCTTCGAGGCGTGCCCGCGCCAGTGCGATCCCCGTCATGCCCGCCGCTCGCACGCCAGCGCCCCCACCGGCCGGCCTCCGCGCGTCTCGCGCGCGTGCGTCTCGACGACGTCGAAGCCCGCGGCATCCGCTCTGCGCCCCAGCTCCGCCGCGGGCCAGCGGTACGCCCGGACGACGGCATGCTCGAATGCTTCGACCTCCGCACCGACGAAGAAACCGAGCAGCAGTCGGCCGCCCGGACGCAGCGTTCGCGCGAACTCCCGCAGCGGCACGTCGACGCGCGCCGGTTCGTGGTGGATCGTCGAGAACCACGACAGGATCCCGCCGAACTCCCCGTCGGCGGCTTCCATGCCGTCGATCGTGTCGACATCGAACCGGATGCCGGCATGCACCGCCCGCGCGTGATCGACGAAACGCGGAGAGAGGTCGACACCCCGCACGTCGAGGCCCTGCCGGGCCAGGTGCCCCGTCCAGTGCCCCGGTCCGCATCCGGCGTCGAGCAGCGGACCGGTGACCGAGGCGGCCCAGGCGTCGACGATGCTGCGGTCGACCGGGTGCACGGCATCCATCGATCCCAGAGCCGCGATGTACTCGTCGGCCCGGGCGTCGTACGCGGGAGGTGCGCTCATGCGGCGGGTTTCGGCATGGCTTCGAGATCCATCCGATCGAGCCAATCGCGCACGGCGGCCCCCGTGATACCGGGGCGCTCGAGGTGGACGTTGTGCCCCGCGCCGTCAACGACGACGAAGCTTCCTCCCGGGTAGTGGTCGCGGAGCGCGAGGCCGTCCTCGAAGCCCACGACGTCGTCCTGGCGCCCGAACAGGTGCAGCGCGGGCGCGGTGAAGGGTTCTGGGTGGGCGTTCTCGGGCAGCGCATCCAACGAGTAGTCGCCGGCGATGCGGTCCATCACGGTCGCGTCGGCCCCGCGCAGGCCGGGCAGGACGTATCGCCGGAAGGCGTCGAGCGAGGCGGCATCCTGGATCACGCTGACCTCGGTGAAGGCGTCGCGATCGGCGCCCGCGCGGCGGAGGACGTGGGGATCAGCCCACAGGACGGTTCGCTCGGGCACCGTGCGTGCGGTGTGCTTCGCCTCGACCACTCCGGCCATCGTGGCGACGCCGAGCACGCGCTGTCGGCGTTCGTGCGCGACGTGACGCGCGAGCATGCCACCGAAGGAGTTGCCGATGACCGCGAAAGGCTCGTCGCCGAGATGTCCATCGATCTCTTCGAGGAGGGCTGTGGCAACCTCACGCGTGCTGGAGGCCGTGGCGGTCGCCGCCGCCGCCTCCGTCCACGGCAGGTCGATGTAGATCCGTCGCCACGGCATGCCGTCCGTCATCTGCTCGAGCGGCAACATGATGCGGTGATCGACACCGAATCCGTGAAGAGCGATCAGGGGACGTCCGCTACCGGTCTCGAGTGCGATCACCGTTCGAGGCTACGGCTCCTGGGGTGCTTGCTCAGGCCTGAGCCACCCGCGCCGCGATGTCCGTGCGGTACTGCCCGCCCTCGAGGCCGATGCGCTCGAGTCCGGCGTAGGCCGCCTCGCGTGCCTCGCCGAACGTCGAGCCGGTGGCGACGACGCTGAGCACACGCCCACCCGTCGCGACGAGGTCGCCGTCGCGCAGTGCCGTCGCGGCGTGGGCGACGTGGGCGCCGTCGACCTCTTCGGCCTCGTCGATCCCGGTCAGCACACGACCGGTGAGGGGGGCCTCGGGGTAGCCCTCGCTCGCGAGCACGACGGTGACCGCGGTCGCCTCGGCGAAAGCGGGACGCGGCTGATCCTCGAGCGTGCCTGAAGCCGCCGCCAGCAGAAGGCGGGACAGGGGATCGATGAGTCGCGGCAGGACGACCTGCGTCTCGGGGTCGCCGAAGCGGGCGTTGAACTCGATGACCTTCACGCCCTGCTCGGTGAGGATGAGCCCGGCGTAGAGCAGCCCGATGAACGGGGTGCCCTCGGCATCCATCTGCCGGATGACGGGCTCGGCGATGTCGCGCGTGACCTGCGCGACGAACTCGTCCTCGCCGCCGAAGCGCTCCGTCAGCCACGGCAGGGGGGAGTACGCGCCCATGCCGCCGGTGTTGGGTCCCTCGTCGCCGTCGCGCAGGCGCTTGAAGTCCTGAGCGGGGCTGAGGGGAGCGACGTGGTCGCCGTCGCTGAGGAAGAACAGCGACACCTCGGGGCCCGAGAGGAACTCCTCGATCAGCACGGCACCGCTCGGAAGGTAGCTCTCGGCGTGGGCGAGGGCGGCTGCGCGCTCGGAGGTCACGATGACGCCCTTGCCCGCAGCCAGGCCGTCGGCCTTCACGACGTACGGTGCGCCGAACTGGTCGAGGGCGGCTTCGACGGTGGCGACGTCGTGCGCGCGCACCGATCCGCCGGTGGGGACGCCCGCGGCATCCATGATCCGCTTGGCGTAGGTCTTCGAGCCCTCGAGCTGGGCGGCGGCCTTGCCCGGGCCGAACACCGGGATGCCGTGCGCGCGCAGCGGGTCGGCGACTCCGGCGACCAGGGGCGCCTCGGGGCCGACGACGACCAGGTCGATCGCCTCGCTCTTGGCGAAGGTCAGGACCGCGGCGGGATCCATCGGGTCGAGGTCGACCAGGTGCGCTTCGCGAGCGATGCCCGCGTTGCCGGGGGCCGCGAAGATCGCGTGCGATTCCTCTTCGGAGCGCAGGGCGAGGATGATGGCGTGCTCGCGCGCGCCCGAACCGAGGACCAGGATTCTCACGCGGTCAGCCTACCGAGCGCGGGTCCGCCCCTTTCGCGCCGCGGGGCGGGAGTGTTCACAACCTCAGGCATCTGCAGGATCTCAGCCCTCGGCGGCGGGGTGTCGCTGAGGGTGCGCGAATCGCTGAGGGTGCGCGCGAGCCGGTCGACGCAGCCCCGGACCGCGTCGCCACGTCGCAGGTACCGTGGATGACATGCCTCCTCGCCGTATCGAGACCGGAGACGGCCGCGCAGCTCTCGCCGCCGTCCGCGCCGGAGACGCTCCGCGCCCCGCGACCGCCACGGCCGTGCGGTACCTCCTGCAGCTGCTCGTCGAGAAGGCCCCCGGCAATTCGGTCGAGATGCGCGTGCCGCCCTTCGGCGCCGTGCAGGTGATCGAGGGGCCGCGTCACACTCGCGGAACGCCCCCGAACGTGGTTGAGACCGACGCCGCGACCTGGATCGCCGTCGCCACGGGCGAGGAGCACTGGGCGGATGCCGTGACCGACGGCCGCATCGTCGCCTCGGGCGTCCGCGCCGACCTCAGCGCGCTGCTGCCGCTGCGGCCGTAGGCGCGGTCGAGGCGTTCGGCCCGTGGGATCTTCGCGTGCGTTCGCCGGAGACGCCGGCGGCTGCCGCGAACAGGCGGTGTCCTCGTCGCACGGATGCATCTTCGACCCTTCCCGCGGGCCCGCGATTCGCACGCTCCCCGGCCGGTGCCGGCCGGGGTCGCCGTCGTGGACCGCCGCGGCCGCCGTAGCGAGCCACACGGCCGGGGAGGTGGCATCCGGTATCTCGACGCCCGCGCATTCCCGCCCCGCCAATCCACGAGCGGTGGGACAATGGGGGCATGGCCGAGCAGCCCGTCCCCCAACAACCGTCCTCCCCGCGTGATGAGCGACAGACGCTGACGGTTCGTCGCGCCCCGAAGTACGGCGTGTTCCTGGCGGCGGGGGCGTTCGCCGGCATCCTGATCGCTCTCGTTCTCACCGTCTTCGTCGACGGCTCCGCCATCAGCCCCTACACGCAGGTCGTCTACTCGCAGATGCAGGTCTTCGGCTTCACGGCCCTGATCTTCGTCGTGCTGGGCGTCGCGGTCGGCGCGATCGTCGCCCTCATCTTCGAGCGCACCGTCGGCGGTCGCACGCGCCAGGTCACGGTCGAGCACGAGCAGCACGGCGTCTGACGGGCCACCGGCCCCTCACGCCAGTTCGGCGATGATCGGGTGGATGGCGGTGTCGAAGGCCGCGACGTCGCCGCGCAGACCGTCGGTCACCGCCACCGTGAGAGATCCGATCCACCACACGCCCCGCTGAGCGAGCGGAAGCACCTGCACGTTCAGCTCGAACGAGTGCGCGCGTCGGCCCACGGCCCGCTCGTGCGCGGCGATGGCGCTCGCGTACGCGCGGTACGACACCCCGGGCCGGGCAGCAGCCTCGCGGGAGTAGCGGTCGTGAGCGAGCCGGGCGAAGTCGACGGCATCGTCGGCGTGCGCGCGGATGGCCCCGCGGAGCGTCTCGGACCCCTCGACGGGAAGGGTCACCAGCGTCTCGAATCCGTCGATCAGCTCGAGAGGAACGGGGGAGGGGTGCGCCTGCGGCTCCACCGTCATCGCCCAGTACTCGCGCCATTCGCGTTCGAGCTGCGCGTGCGCGGCATCCGTCCGCTCCTGCACCCAGGGAGCCGGGACGCGTCGAAGTGCGGGGAGATCCTCGGGAGAACGGATGCCGAGAACCTGGCGCAGGTAGAGCGCGACGAGCACCGATTGTGCCGCGTCTTCGCGGATCACCCATTCCGGCTGGCCGCCCGTCATGGCGCCATTGTAGGGACGGGGGGAGGCGTCGGGGCCGGCCTTGCGTCGCCGGGGCGGTGCCCGCGCGTGTCCGCCGCGGGTACTCTGGTCGGGTGGCCTCAGCTCCCCACGAAAACCCGTACTCCGCCGCAGGCGTCGATACCGCCGCCGGAGATCTCGCCGTCGAACTGATGAAGTCGGCCGTGCGTCGCACGCATGGGCCCGAGGTGCTCGGTGGGGTGGGCGGTTTCGCCGGTCTCTTCGACGCCTCCGCGCTCCGCGACTACACGCGGCCCCTGCTCGCGACCAGCACCGACGGCGTCGGCACGAAGGTCGCGATCGCGCAGGCCATCGACAAGCACGACACCATCGGCGAAGACCTCGTCGGCATGGTCGTCGATGACATCGTCGTGGTCGGCGCCCGTCCGCTCTTCATGACCGACTACATCGCCTGCGGCAAGGTCGTACCCCCGCGCATCGCCGACATCGTCGCGGGCATCGCGCGTGGCTGCGCCATGACCGGGACCGCGCTCGTCGGCGGCGAGACCGCGGAGCACCCGGGTCTGCTGGGTGTCGACGACTACGACGTCGCGGGAGCGGCGACCGGCGTCGTCGAGGCCGACCGCATGCTCGGCGCCGAGCGCGTCCGCGCGGGCGACGTCGTGCTGGCCCTCGCCTCGAGCGGCCTGCACTCCAACGGCTACTCGCTCGTGCGCCACATCATCGCGGGTGCCGGGATCGCATACGGCGCAGCCTCCGCCGACCTCGGCGGCACCTGGGGCGAGGCGCTGCTCGAGCCCACCCGCCTCTACACCTCGCCGCTGCTGCGTCTGCTCGACGACGCATCGGCGGGCATCGGCATCCACTCGCTCAGTCACGTCACCGGCGGGGGCATCGCCGCCAACCTCGCGCGCGTGCTGCCGCAGGGTACCTGGGTCGATGTCGACCGTTCGACGTGGAGTCCCTCGCCGGTCTTCCGCGTGCTCGCCGACATCGGCGGGCTCGACCTGATCGCGACCGAGGGCACCTGGAACCTGGGTATCGGCTTCCTCGCCGTGGTCTCGCCCGAGATCGCGGACGCCGCGACCGCGGCGCTGCAGGCCGACGGCATCGCGACGTGGCAGGTCGGCGTCGTCCGCGACGGCGCCCGGCCCGAGGGCGAGTACGAACAGGGCGCGAAGGGCGTCGACGGAGGCGCCGTGCGCCTGGTCGGAACCTACGCGGATGCCGGTGCGCCGGCGAACGGAGCAAGCTAACACCCCATGTGCGGCATCGTCGGCATGGCCGGGCAGGGCCCGGTCAACCAGGAGATCTACGACGCGCTCCTGCTCCTCCAGCACCGAGGGCAGGACTCCACGGGCATGGCCACGGCCGAGTCCAGCGGCGTCTTCCACATCCACAAGGCCCGCGGACAGGTGCGCGAGGCCTTCCGCACGCGCGACATGCGCGCCCTGCTCGGCGACATCGGTCTGGGACACGTGCGCTACGCCACCAAGGGCACCGCGTCGAACGAAGAAGAGGCGCAGCCCTTCTACGTCAACGCGCCCTACGGCATCGTGCTCGTGCACAACGGCAACCTCACGAACACGCGCGAGCTGACGACCGAGCTCTTCCACAAGGACCGCCGTCACCTCAACACCAGCAGCGACACCGAGCTGCTCGTGAACATCCTCGGCTCCGAGCTGCAGTCCGAGATCACCGGCCCCGATCTCGACCCCGCGCAGGTCTTCCGCGCGGTCGGACGCGTGCACGAGCGGGTCGAGGGCTCGTACGCCTCGATCGCCCTCATCGCCGGTTACGGGCTTCTCGCGTTCCGCGACCCGTTCGGCATCCGTCCCCTCATCCTCGGCAAGCGTCCCGCAGCGCAGGTGCCCGGCGGTGAGCCGCGCGACGAGTACATCGTGGCGTCCGAGTCGCTCGTGCTCGAGAACGCCGGCTTCGAGATCGTGCGCGACGTCGAGCCCGGCGAGGCCGTGTTCATCACCCTCGACGGCACGCTCCACGCGCAGCAGTGCGCCCGGAACACCGTGCTCGCACCGTGCTCGTTCGAGTACGTCTACCTCGCCCGCCCCGACTCGGTCATGAACGGCGTCTCGGTCTACGAGACGCGTCTGCGCATGGGCGAGCGTCTGGCCGACACGGTTGCGAAGTACACCCCCGCGGGGGCCATCGACGTGGTCATGCCGATCCCCGACTCGGCGCGTCCCGCGGCGATGCAGGTGGCCCGCAAGCTCGGCATCGAGTACCGCGAGGGCTTCTACAAGAACCGCTACGTCGGCCGCACGTTCATCATGCCCGGCCAGGCGGTGCGCAAGAAGAGCGTGCGCCAGAAGCTCAACGCCATGTCGACGGAGTTCCAGGGCAAGAACGTGCTGCTGGTCGACGACTCGATCGTGCGCGGCACCACCAGCCGCGAGATCATCCAGATGGCTCGGGATGCCGGGGCCAAGAGCGTGACGTTCGCCTCGGCCGCCCCGCCGGTGCGCTACCCCCACGTGTACGGCATCAACATGCCCTCGCGCCACGAGCTCGTCGCGCACGGCCGCACGATCCCCGAGATCGCCCAGGAGCTCGGCTGCGACTATCTGGTGTACCAGGAGGTCGACGACCTCAAAGCGGCGATCATGGAGGGCACCGACCTGGTCGACCTCGACATGAGCTGCTTCGACGGGCGTTACGTCACGGGCACGGTGTCGGACGAGTATCTCGCCTGGGTCGAGGGCAGCCAGGAGTCTTGACCCGCCGTCGCGCGGGAACCATCGCCCTCGCCGCGACCGCCGTCGTGCTGCTCGCACTGACGCTGCGGATCGCGGTCGCCTCGCTCTCGCCGCTGCTGACGCGCATCGGCGAGGAGTTCTCCCTCCCGGCGGCCGTCGTGGGGCTGATCGGCATGGCTCCGCCCGTGGCGTTCGCTCTGGCAGGCATGGTCACCCCGGCGATCGAGCGCCGCCTCGGCCCCGAGCGCTCGGTGCTGATCGCCGCAGTCACCGCCGCGGCCATGCTGGCTCTGCGCGCAGCCGCGGTCGACGCGTGGTCGCTGCTGGGCGCGACGGCGGGAGTGTTCGCCGCGGTGGGCGTGGCGAATGTGCTGATCCCCACGGTGGTGAAGAAGTACTTCCCCGAGCGCATCGGCCTCATGACCACCGTCTACAGCACGGCGATGGCGGTCGCGACGTTCACGCCGCCGCTGGTCGCGGTGCCCTTGGCCGACGCGGTGGGGTGGCGCGGCTCGTTCGTGACCTGGGCCGTGGTGGCCCTGGCCGCCGTCGCCCCGTGGATCGCGCTGAGTCTGCGCGCCCGGGCGTCGCGGCGCGATGCGCTGGACGAGCCGCGGGCTGCCGTGCTGTCGCGGATCGTGCGGGTGCCGCAGACGTGGGCCCTCGTGATCACCTTCGGCGTCAACTCGTCGGTCGCCTACGCGATGTTCGCGTGGATGCCGCCCCTGCTCATCGATGTCGCCGGAGTGGATGCCGCGGAAGCCGGCGGACTGCTCGCGCTCTTCTCGTTCATGGGGCTGCCGGTGTCGTTGCTGGTGCCCCTGCTCGTGGCGAGGCTGGGCCGGACGACCCCGTTCTATGTGGTCGCCGTCGCGGGCGGATTGGCGGGGGTCATCGGCCTGCTGGTGGCACCCGCGGCGGCGACGGTGCTGTGGGTGGTGTTGATCGGCATCCCGCCGCTGATGTTCCCGCTGGCGCTGGTGCTGTTCGGGCTGCGTACGCGCTCCCACGAGACCACCGTCGCGTTGAGCGGCTTCGTGCAGAGCGTGGGGTACGGCTTCGCCGCTCTCATGCCCCTGGCGATCGGGGTGACCCACGAGTTCACCGGCGGGTGGACGGCGGGGCTCGCGCTCATCGGAGTCGCGCTCCTGCTCGTCGTTCCGGCGGCGATCATCATGGTGCGGCGCGAGAGCATCGAGGAGGCGTGGGAACGCCGGACCGGCCTGAGCTGGTAGAGGCCCTACGGACACGAGCGAAGGGCGGCGGCGGGAAGGTCGCCGCCCTTCGGCGTATGTGTTCTGCGGGTACGACAATCACACGACCGTGGCACCGAGGTACGAGCGGTACGAGAACGCGCGGGAAGGTGTCAGGCCTTCTCGTTGTCGTATTCGTCGCTGTACTGGTCGGCCCACTTGTCGACGTACGCGTCTTCACCCGGAGCGGGTGCACCCAGTTCGCGCTCGAGAGCGGAGTAGTTCACCGAATAGGTGTCGTACTTCAGCTCACGGGCGATCTTGGTGTTCTTCGCCTTCTGACGGCCACGCCCCATGCGAGACCCCCTCACGATCGACGTCGAGGGCCGACTGTGGGCCCTGCGTATTGCGGTTCCGGACCGAGCCGGTAAGAGTAACAGCCAGGATATCACGGCGTATTCCGGCCGAGCCGTCGAGCGGCGGCCGCCGGGTCCATCGCCGTCGTAGAGAGGAGCCGTCATGACCGACCAGCCCCGCGCGAGCACCGGCAATGGAATGGTGATCGCAGGCGTCGTACCCGGGCAGTCCGCCCGCATCGTGCGCGAGGCAGCCCACTATGCAGCTCTCGCTCACGCCGAGCTGGTCGTCGCCCACGTCGATACGACGCGCTTCGTGGCCTTCGAGGATCCCGACGGCTACGTGCACTCGTCCACCGTCGATGTCGCCGGGGCTGCGGCCAAAGCCGCCCTCGACGAGGTGCGCCGCATGACGGCCGAGGTGCTGGCCGGCAGCTCCGTCACCTGGACCGTGCGCCAGCTCATCGGAGACCCGGCGCTGGCGCTGATCCAGCTCGCCGATGAGAACGACGCCTCGCTGATCGTGGTCGGAACGCGAAAGCGCGGCCTCGGTGAGTCCTTACGCGAGTTCCTCACCGGCTCCGTCGCCGCGCGCCTGAGCCACCGGCAGCGCCGACCGGTTCTCGTCATCCCGCAGGGAGAATCGGTCGGCGCCGAGGACGAGTTGCCGTGGGAATGACGCTCTAGCCGCGCATCGCCCGTGCGACGGCTTCGGAGGCCTGGCCCAGCGCCGACTCGATGTCGTCGACTCCGGATGCCGCGAGCTCCCCGCCGCGCGCGACGTGCGCCCGCAGCTCGGAGCGCACGCGCCCGCGGAACTCGTTGATCGCGGCATCGGCGCGCGACAGCTGCTCGCGGCTGCGCGATCGCGCGTCGTCGGCCGGGGTCGCCTGTGCCTGCTCGCGTGCGTCGCGCGAGGCGGCGGCCAGGTCGGCGCGCAGGCTCCGCATGGCGTCGCGCACACTGCCGCGCACCTCGTCGGCGATCAGGCGGACGCTGTCGGCGAGACCGGCCTGGATGCCCTCGAGGTCGCCCGAGCGTGCTGCGACTTCGGCGTGGCCGGCATCGGTGATCTCGTAGACGGTCTTGCGGCCGTCGACGGTCTTGGTGACCAGGCCCTCCTCTTCGAGCTTCGAGAGTCGGGGGTAGATGGTGCCGGCGGAGGGCGAGTAGGTGCCGCCCGTGCGCTCGGAGAGGGCCTGCATGAGGTCGTAGCCGTGGCGCGGGGCCTCGTCGAGCAGGCTCAGGATGTACAGGCGCAGATCGCCGTGCGAGAAGACGGGGCTCATCACCACTCCTCCTCTCCGGCGAGCTCCTCGGGGCGCAGGCCCGAGATGCCGCGGCGCAGGACCGTGATCTCGCCCGAGACGGTGTTGGCGCGCACGTCGACGAACGAGCCCGCGAGGGTGCCGGTCGAGCCGGTGTAGTTCGTCGGGCCGGAGCCGGAGCGCACGTGGCCGTCGATCTGCACGCGCCCGCTCACCGACCGCGAGACGTAGTTCGCGGGCAGGGACCGGTCGAGGCGGATGGTCGCCGTGCCGTTGACGGAGTTGAGGGTGATCGACTGGGTGGGCCCGCTCGAGTCGACGAGCATGGCGCCCGAGACGGTGTCGATCGAGGCCTTCGTGATGCGGCCGGTGGCCGCGACGTCTCCTGAGACGCTGTTGGCGCTGAGCGCGCCCTCGAGCTCGCGCACCTGCACGTCGCCCGAGACGGCGTTGAGGCTGACATCGCCCCGCAGGCCGTCGACGATGATGTCGCCCGACACGGTGTTGAGCCGTACGTCGGTGCGCAGACCCGAGACGAGCGCGCTCGCGCTCACGACGCCGAGGGTGAGGGCGACCGTGCGCGGCACCGCGACGCTCACCTCGGCCTTGGGGCCGCCGGATCCGAAGTTGCGGAAGACCTCGGGGAATTTGTCCCACCGTAGCTGCGGGTGGTCGATCTCGAGGCGGCCGTCGACCATCTCGATGCGCAGGTCTTTGACCGTGACGCCGTGCACCTCGATGCGGGCGTCGGGTTCGTCGTGGGCGATCACGTCGACCTGGCCGCCGACGAGTCCGATCTTGAGTTCGCGCAAGGCGTCGACGTCGATGACGCGGGTCTCGCCGGGGTGGACGATCCATTTCTCCATGGCTGTTTCTCCTCACTCGCGATATATCGCGTTGATCCGAGTATCGCGATATATCGCGAGTTGGTCAACCCTGTTCGACGAGAGAGCGCGTACGGGTTGTCAAGCCGAGTGCGGCGGGAGGCGCCGGCCCCTAGCGTCGGGATTCCCGACGGAAGGAGACGGCCATGCCGCAGGGGCGAGGATCGAACAGCCTGAAGGACCCCGATCTGTACGAGGAGCTGCGGAAGCAGGGCGACTCGAAAGAGAAGGCCGCGCGCATCTCCAACGCCGCCGCCGCTCGAGGTCGTGGCGCGATCGGCGAGAAGGGCGGCCACGCCGAGAACTACGAGGACCGCACGGTCGCGGAGTTGAAGAAGCGCGCGAAGGAGCTCGGGCTGACCGGGTACTCGGGCAAGAAGAAGGCGGAGCTCATCGACATGCTCCGCACGCACTGACGCGATGGCCCGTCTCGTCCGGGTCCGCCCCTACGAAGACCCCGGGTACCGTCGGGTGCGCTCCGGCTCGGGCTTCCGATTCGTCGATCACACCGGGGCCGCCGTGCCCGAACGCGAGGCCGAACGCGCGCGCGGGCTGGTCATCCCCCCGGCCTGGCGCGAGGTGTGGATCGCCCGCGAGCCCAATGCGCACATCCAAGCCGTCGGCACCGATGAGGCCGGGCGGCGGCAGTACACATACCACGCGGACTGGTCGAAGCGTCAGGACAAGGGCAAGTTCGCCCGTGCCCTGCAGCTCGCCGAGACCCTGCCCCGAGCGCGCGCCCGCGTCACGCAATCGCTCCGCCGCGCCGAGATCGACCGCGAGCGGGTGCTGGCGGTGTCGTTCCGCTTCCTCGACCTGGTCGCCCCGCGCGTGGGCAACGCCCGATACTTCGTCACGAATGGGAGCAGGGGGCTCACGACTCTGCAGAGACGCGATGCCACGGTCGACGGCGACCTGATCCGTCTGTCGTTCCCCGCCAAGAGCGGCAAGCGCGCCGAGCTCTCGCTGCGCGATGCGGAGCTGGCATCCATCGTCGAAGAACTTGCCCTCGGGCGCTCGCGGGCGGCGCTGTTGAGCTATAGGCGCGGGCGCCGACGCGTTCCCCTGACCCCCGGCGACGTGAACGCGTGCGTCCGCTCCCTCACGGGTGGCCCGTTCAGCGCGAAGGACTTCCGCACCCTGCGCGGCACGATCCTCGCGGCCGAGTCGCTCGCGAACGCGGGCACGACGGGCGGGAAGAACGAGCGCAAGAAGGCCGAGGTCGCCGCGGTGCGCGCCACCGCCGACGCGCTCGGGAACACGCCTGCCGTGGCGAAGGCGAGCTACATCGACCCGCGTGTCTTCTCGCTCTATCGCAGGGGTCGCACGATGGAGCTGGGCGGCTCGAGGGACGCCGCGATCAGGCGGCTGATCCTGGGGGAGTGACCCGGCTCACGGCATCCGGCGGGTCCATCCGGCCGGTCGCCCGATAGCGTGAAGGCGTGCGAGACGAGACCCCCGACGACCGTCACCGATCGGTCCGTGGGGCCGCGCCCCGCCCGGCCGGGTCCGCCCCCACCGACCGATCGGCCCGTGCGGCCACGCCCCGCCAGGTCGGAGCCGCCCCCACCATCCACGATGTGGCGGCGGCCGCGGGGGTGTCGAAGTCGGTGGTCTCGCGGGCGCTCTCCGGGGCGTCCGGGGTCGCCGCGCACACCGTCGACCGCGTCCGGCGGGCGGCGACGGAGCTCGGTTACGTCGCCAACGCGCACGCGCGGGGGATGTCGGCTCACCGGAGCCACACCCTCGGCGTCTTCGTCCGTGACGCCGCGACGCCGTTCTACGGCCACCTGCTGACCGCGTTCCAGGAGCAGGCGGCTGCTCGCGGGTACCGGGTCGTCACCGCGACCGGGGCGGGATCCTTTTCCGTGGACGACGAGCGCCGCGCCCTCGAGACACTCGTCGCGCTGCGGGTGGAGGGACTGATCGTCTGCAGCGGCGCGCTCCCCGTCGAGGACATCACGCCCTTCGCGCGGCGTATCCCCGCGGTCGTCGCGGGGCGCCCGGAGGAGGACCCGACGATCAGCAGCGTGTACTGCGACGAGGTGGGCGGTGGCCGCGCCCTCGCCGATCACGTGGCCGACCTCGGGCATCGCAGGGTCGCGGTGATGACCTTCACCCCGGTCTCGTCGATCACCCAGTCGCGGCGCACGCACGCGATGGCCGAGCGCCTGCGGGAGCGCGGCGTCGACGTCGTCACTCTGAGCGGTGACGATGCCGGACCGGGCTTCGACGGGGCCGACGCGATCGTCGCGGGCGTCCTCGGGGCCGGCGGGGTCACCGCCTTCATGGCGCCGAGCGACGCGTGGGCGGTGGCGGCCCTCGAGGCGCTGCGCGTGCGCGGGGTCGCCGTGCCCTCGGAGATGTCGGTGACGGGTTACGACGGCGTCACGCCGTTCATGACATCCCTGCTGGGTCTGACGTCGTGGCGCCAGCCGCTGCGGACGATCGGCCGGCTGTCGGTCGACGCGGTCGTCGATCAGATCGATGGACTCGCCACCACGGTGACGCACCACGCGATCGACGGAGAACTGGTTCCCGGGCGTACGGCCGCCGCCCTCTGACGTCGTCACCGTCCGTTCACCCACCGGATGCCGCGACGTCGACCGGCGCGCGACCGTTCCGCGGAGAATGGGGAACGTTCCCTATCGGCATCACGGAGAGTCCGCATGAACGACCACATCGCCCACAAGCTGCCCCGAGACGACAGCGATCCCTTCCGCTACGGCATCTATCTGCGTCCCGACGCGAAGACCTGCCGCGCGGTGACCGCGGTGACCGACCAGCTGCGCGCTCAGTACGGCTTGCTCTCCGCGGGCGCGTTCCCCCCGCACGCCACCCTCGTGGGCAGTCAGCCGTTCGGATTCTCGGAGCCCGCTGTCGTCGACGCGCTCACCGAGCTGCTCGACGGTCGCCCGGCCTTCACCGTGCACAACGCCGGCGTCCGCGCGCAGGGTCGGGGCTACGTCTACGACGTGAGTGAGAACCCCGACGGCTCGGTGAACGACGACCTGGTGAGTCTGGCTCGCGACATCGAGGCGACGGTCGCCCCGTTCCGCGCGCCGATGAACAACCCCCTGCCCAACGACTTCGTCCCGGAGCTCTACCGCGGACACCTCTCGCTCGCGTCGCACGACCTGTACGTGCGTCCCGACCTGTACGAAGAGGTGGGGGAGTTCATCCGAGAGCTCGACGTCCCCGTCCCCGGCGGCTTCCCGGGACGCACGGTGGTGATGTACCGCACCTCGAGCCCCGATTGGTCGGGACGCTGGTGGCAGACGATGACGTGGGAGCACGTGCGCACCTGGAATCTCGCCGGGGCGTAGGCCGCTCGGACGTGTCCGGATGCCGCACGGTCGCGGCATCCGGACGCTCTCACTGCCCGGCCGGCATCCACTGCCCGGACAGGGCGCGCAGGCGTCGAATGAGCACTCCGTGCTCTCCGCCCGCTCCCTCCGCGACGTAGTCGAGGCTCTCCTGGGCGCGAGCGACCTCGACGCCGGAGCGGAAGCCCGTGTACGTGCCACCGGCCCGTTCGAGGATGTGGGCTCCGGCGGCCACGTCCCAGGGGTGGGTATCGAAGCCCATCGTGGCGTCCGCCCATCCGGCCGCGACGTGCGCGAGGTTCAGTGCCCCGCTGCCGGTGCTGTGGTGGTGCTGGTACGTGCGCGTGATCTCGGCGAGCAGGTCGAAGGCGCCCTCGCCCAGGAGGTCGACGTCGTGCTGTCCGGGAAAGCTCGTGAGCAGGGTGGAGAGTTCGGCGGGGCCGGACGCCGATCGCATCGGGACCCCGTTCACGTGGGCGTGCTCCCTGTCGGCCGAGAACATGTTGTCTGCGACGGGGTCGAACACGACGCCCGCGACGACCTCGCCGTCGAGCTCGGCGGCGATCGAGATGCACCAGTAGGCGAGACCGCGCGCGAAGTTGGCGGTGCCGTCGATCGGGTCGATGATCCATCGCAGGGGTGCGTCGCCCGAGCTGCCGGTCTCTTCGCCCAGGATCACCGAGTCGGGTGCGCCGTCCTGGAGGATCCCGGCGATGGTGGCCTCGGCCGCTCTGTCGTGGATCGTCACGACGTCGTGCACGTCGCGCTTGAACGACACGCTCATGTCGGAGCGGAACGCGGCGAGCAGTGCCGGCGCGGCGGATCTCGCGGCCCTCTCGGCCAGGGCGCGAAGGTCGTCGGGGGAGGGGGAGGGGTGCGTGGTCATGGTTCTCCTCGGGGGTCAGGGGGATTGATTCAGGTGCTCGTGAACGCCGCGTGAACGCTCGGCGACCGCTCGCCGGTCGCCTTGACCTCGTCTCTCGCGGTGTCGCAGAGTGAGTCCGTCATCAAAAAAGGGAACGTTCCCTATGACGGAAAGGTAGCCGATGTCGCTCTCGACACTCGACCGCCGGCCGACGCTCGCCGACCGTCGTCGGCCGGCTTCGACCCTGGCCTGGCGGCGCGCCGACCGACGCGTGGGTGCCGCTCTGATGGTTCCGGCGCTCGCGGTCTTCGCCGTCTTCGTCTTCTTTCCCCTCGGCCGGGTCGTCTGGCTCAGCACCCAGGGAACCGACATCTTCGGCCAGGCCGCCGGGTTCGTGGGGACGAAGAACTTCGCGACGATCTTCACCGATCCCCAGTTCGGCGACACGCTGTGGCGGACGGCCGTGTTCTGCGTCGCGGTCGTGGTCGGTCGCATCGTCGTCGGGCTGCTCATCGTCATCCCGTTGACGGCGAAGCTCCGCGGCATCCGCGTCTTCCGCGCCCTGCTGACCTCGCCCCTCGTGGCCTCGGTCTCGGTGGCCTCGGTCGCCTTCGCCGCGATGCTCGCTCCGGCCGGCGGGCTGGTCAACTCCGTGATCGCGCGCTTCGGGGGCACGCCGGTGCCGTGGCTGACCAGCACCCAGTGGGCCATGCCGAGCGTGATCGCCGTCACCGTGTGGGGATCTCTCGGATTCACCGTGCTGCTGCTGCTCGGGGCCTTCGGCGCGATCGATCCCGACGTGATCGAGGCGGCCCACCTCGACGGGGCGGGTCCCCTCCGCACGCTCTGGTCGATCTCTCTGCCGCTGATCACGCCGACCCTGTTCTTCATCGTGGTCACCGGTGCCGTCGAGGCGCTCACGACGTTCGGGCAGATCCAGATCCTCACCGGCGGCGGCCCGGCGAACTCGACGACGACGCTGGTCTACACGATCTATCAGGCGGCGTTCGGGGCGGGGAGCGCCAACTTCGGCATCGCCGCGGCAGTGGGCGTCGTGCTGTTCCTGCTCGTGCTCGGCCTCTCGCTCGTCCAGTTCGGCATCCTCGAGAAGCGAGTGAACTACTGATGGCGCGGCCGCTGTCCGTCCGCGCGCGTCTGCGGAGCACCCTTCTCTACGTCTGGCTCGTCGTGGCGGTGACCGTGGTGTGCTTCCCGCTCTACTACGTCTTCGAGGGCGCGCTCACGCCGACCGCCTGGCTCGACGAGGGCCTCGAGGGTCTTCTGCCCATCCACCTGACGCTCGACAATGTGATCCGCGCCACCCAGGTCATCCCGCTCGGCCACCAGTTCGTCAACAGCGTCGTGGTGACGCTGGTGCAGACGTTCTTCCAGGTCGCCATCGGCATCGCCACCGCCTACGCCCTCGTCTTCTGCGGCCTGCGGGGCACGCGCGCCCTCTTCCTGCTGATCCTGTCGAGCATGATGGTGCCGGGCGAGACGATCCTCATCGCGAACTATCTGACGATCTCGTCGTGGCGGCTGATCGACACCCTGCCGGCGGTGTTCTTGCCGTTCCTGGCCTCAGCGCTGAGCATCTTCCTCTTCCGGCAGGCGTTCCTCAGTTTCCCAGGGGAGCTGCGCGACGCCGCCCTCCTCGACGGGGCCGGGCACGTCCGCTTCATTCGATCGATGCTGCTGCCGATCGTGCAGCCGACGCTCATCTCGGTGACGCTCGTGAGCGCGACCGCCGCATGGAACGGCTTCTTCTGGCCGTTGCTCGTGACCAACTCTCCCGAGAACCGCACGGTCCAGGTCGGCATCGCTCAGCTCTCGAGCGCCGAGGCCGCCGACGTCGGCGTGGTGCTCGCCGGCGCGGCCATGGTCACCCTCCCCGTTCTCCTCCTCGTGCTGCTCGCGCAGCGCTTCCTCGCCGGCGGGATCACCGCCGGCGCCCTCAAATAAGACCCGACAGAAAGAAACCCGAGCCCATGTCTCTGCGCCCCCGCCCCACGATCGCGGCGACCGCCGCGGGAGCCGCCCTCCTCCTCGCCCTCGCCGGGTGCACGGCATCCGGATCCTCCTCCGGAGCCGACTCCGGCCCCGTGACCCTCCAGTTCTGGCACGAGATGAGCGGACCGGCGGCGACCGAGCTCGACGCCCTCGTGTCGCAGTTCAACAGCGAGCACGACGGCGAGATCACCGTCGACTCCTCGTTCCAGGGGTCGTACGCCGACGCCCAGACGAAGTACACCGCCGCCGTGCAGTCGGGCACGACCCCCGACGTCCTGATGATGAACGACATCTCGACGGGCTTCATGGTCGACTCGAAGAAGACCATCCCCCTCTCGACCCTTGCCGAGGGCGACGCCTCGTTCTCTCTCGACAGCTTCCCGCCGGCGGTCAGCGCGTACTACGGCGACGGCGCGGACGGACTCGCCGCCATGCCGTTCGCGGTGTCGCAGCCGGTCATGTACCTCGATCGCGACCTCGTGACGCGCTCGGGGCTGAATCCCGACTCCCCGCCGCGCACGCTCGCCGAGGTGGCCTCGTGGGCCGAGAAGATCCACGCGGCGACCGGCGCCTCGGGCCTGACGATGAACATGTCGGACTCGTGGATGATCGAGCAGATGTCGGCGGCCGGCGGGGGGGACTTCTGCACCCCCGACAACGGTCGCGGCTCCGACCGCGTCACCGGACTGCAGCTCACCTCGCCGACGCAGGTGGGCTTCATGCAGCGACTGCAGACGCTGTTCCAGGACGGCACGATGCTCAACCCCGGCACCGACAACAGCGCGATGGTCTCGGCCTTCGCGAGCGGCAAGGTGGGCATCATGCTCACCTCGACCGGCGCCTATACGACGGCGGACCCGAAGAAGACCGCCTCGACGGTCGCTGCCTTCCCCTCCACCGCCGAGTCCGACGACGCGGGCGTGGTCATCGGCGGCAACGCGCTCTGGATCTCGGGTGACGGGCACTCCGACGCGCAGCAGCGCGCGGCCTACGCCTTCGTGAGCTTCCTGCACTCGGCCGAGGTGCAGGCGGCGTGGGCGAAGGCCACCGGTTATCTCGCGTCGAACACGGGCGCGGCCTCCACCGCGACCGGGACGGCCTCGCTCGCCGACCCGAACGTGAAGGCGATGGCCGACCAGCTCGCGAACACTCCGGCGTCGAACGCCGCGGCGGGCTGCCGCACGGGTGCTTTCCCCTCGCTGCGCTCGACCGTCATCGGGGCGTTCACCCAGGTCGCCGAGGGAGCCGACGTGACCTCGACCATGTCGGATGCCGAGACGAAGGCAGCGTCGCAGATCGCCGCCTACAACACCGCGGCGGGCTGAGTCGGGAGCTCTCCGCCCGCGCTCCCGGTCTGTCAAGGCGGCCGGGAGCGCGGGCCTTCGCGACGACGGGCTGAGAGGATCGACGCGTGACGGACGACCTCTCGCCCTCGGCCGCGTCCCGCCGGTCTCGCCGGAGGGTCGGTGTCGATGATCCGGACGCATCCCCCACGCGCCTCTACGCCCTGCTGACCCCGGAGGCCCGCGCCCTGTACGAGCTGGTCCCGGGCGCGCAGGAGCTGTTCCGACCGACCGCGGCCTCGTCCTCGGGGCTGCGGCGAGGGCTCCGGCAGGACGACGCGTTCCGCAACCTGCTCCGGGCGGCGATGCAGGGAACGGCGGAGCCGCGCGGATGGCATCGCAACGAATGGTCCGACGAGGAGGTCGCTCGCGCGGCCGCGGACCCGCAGCTGCTCGCGGCAGCCCGGGCGATGTCGAAACGGAACGCACGGGTCGACTGGCGCGCGACGTGGAAGAAACGCCGCCAGCGCGAGACGGCGGTGCTGGCGGTCTTCACGTACTCGCTGATGGCCATCCCCGCAGCCCTCGTCGTCAACCTCCCGTGGCTCGCGGGCGTGGGCGCCGTCGGCGTGCTCGCCGTGGTGGGGTATCTGCTCGTCCGCCGCGTCGAGAACCGGCCAGCCCCCGCTCCTCATCCCCTCCCCGCCCTCAGCGATCCCCCCGCGGACGACGGCGTCCCTCGACCTCTCTTCGTCGTCGAGCGCGCCCCCTCGCAGCATCTGATCGCGCGCGGCACCGGTCTCGTCTTCCTGGCGGGCGCCGTCGTCCTCGCGGTCGGGGAGATCATCGAGGGCGGTCCGCTCGCCGCTGTCGGGGTGACCGTGTGGCTGGGCACCCTCGGTGTTCTCGGCGCGATCATCTTCCTCTGGGCGCTGTCCGCCGGGCGCGCGCGCATCGTCGGCTTCGACGATCACCTGGTCGTCCGCCCGGGACTCCGCCGGTCGCGGGTGGTTGCGGCATCCGAGATCGCGGAACTCTCGCTGCTGTCGGGCGGTCGGCTTCGGGGCGCGGACGCGCGGGGTCGCCGATTGTTCGAGGCGATGAGCGTGTACGACGACTTCCCCGACCTCGTGGCGTGGCTCGAGGCCAAGACGCCGCGGCAGTGGGCCGACATCGGGTAACGCCGCTCAGGTGCGTCGGGCCGCGGGCGTAAGGTGGCGCGGTGAGCATGTGGCGGGATGTGGGCCTCGTCGCCGTCGGCGGCGCGATCGGTACGGCCGTACGCGCCGGTCTCACCCTGGCGCTCGGCGAAGACCTGGGCCCGGCCCTCGTGCCGCTGATCAACGTCGTCGGGGCGTTCGCGATCGGCATCCTGTACGGCTGGAGAGCACGGATGCCGGAGTCCTCGCGTGCGCAGCGCGTGCAGCTGTTCATCGGGACCGGCATCCTGGGCGGGTTCACCACCTACAGCTCGCTCGCCGTCGAGTCGGCCGACCTCGGCCTGCTCTGGTGGGGGGTGGCGACGGTCGTCGTCGGGACGGCGGCGGCCTGGGGCGGCGTACTCCTCGGCCGTGGTGGGCGGGCTTCGCGCTGACGCTTGTCGAACCCGGCGAGAAAGTGGTACAAATGTGCCACTTACCGTCGTGGGTTCGCCGCGCCGGTCACCCGACCCGGAGGTTCGACGATGAACGCCGCCCCCTCGATCGTCACGCTCGGAGCCCACGTGCTCGACACGATCGTCCAGCCCGTCGATGAGATCCCCGAGGGGCAGGGCTCGCTCCTCGTCGACGAGATCGTGATGTCCGCAGCGGGACCCGCCGGCGGCACCGCGCTCGTGCTCAACAAGCTCGGCGCGCGCGTGGTCACGAGCGGGGCCGTGGGCGACGACGTCGCCGGACGCGTGCTGGTCGGCCTGCTCGGTGACGCCGGCATCGACGTGTCGAACCTGCGCACCGACGAACTGCCGACCTCGGCATCCGTCCTCCCCATCCGCTCCGACGGGTCGCGACCGGCGCTCCACGTGGTCGGGGCCAACGCGCTCGCCGCCGACGTCGTGCCCTGGGACGCGCTCGCCGCCGCCGACCACGTCCACGTCGGAGCGCCCGAGCTGCTCGGTCCCGAGAACGTCATCGAGATCCTGGAGTACGCCCGTCGGCACGGAGCGACGACGTCGCTCGACTTCCTCATCGGCGGCGACCCCGCGTTCTACGCGCTCATCGAGCCCCTGCTCGCGCACACCGACTACGTGCTCCCCAACGCCGAGCAGGCCATCGGCTGGACCGGCGCCGACGACCTGCCCGCCGCCGCCCGCGCCCTGCACGCGGCGGGAGCAGCGGTCGTCGCGTGCACCAACGGCGGCGACGACATCGTGGTGGTCGACGGCGGCGACCTCGAGTTCGTCCCCATCGTGCCCGCGGAACCGGTCGACACCAGCGGCGGCGGAGACGCCTTCTCGGCCGGCTTCGTCTTCGCCAAACTCCGCGGGTGGTCCTCGCGCGACGCCGCGCGCTTCGGATCGGCCACCGCCGCACAGGTCGTCGCCGGCGTGGGTACCGATCACGGCGCGTACGACGCGGCATCCATCGACGCTCTACTCTCGACGGGAGCGCTGTGATCGCGACCGGTGTGCGAGAAGCCGTGGCGGACGCCTGCCGTGCGCTCGCGGCGCAGGGACTCGTCAAGGTAACGGCGGGCAACGTCAGCGTGCGCGTGGACGGCGGGATCGCCATCACCGCGACCGGGGTCGTCTTCGCCGACGCGGTCGCCGACGACGTCGTGATCGTCGACGGCGAGAAGAGAGTCGTCGAGGGGGCGCTCGCCCCGAGCTCCGAGCTCGACCTGCACCGCGCGGCCTACGCCGACGAGGCCGTCGGGGCCGTCGTGCACACGCACGCCCCCGCGGCGATCGCCCTCTCACTCGTCTCGGACCGACTGCCCTGCGTGCACTACCAACAGCTCGCCCTCGGGGGCGAGATCGAGGTGGTGCCCTTCTCGGTCTTCGGCTCGGCCGAGCTCGCCGCGGCCACGGGCGACGCCCTCGCCGCAGCCAACGCCGCGATTCTCGCCCACCACGGCGCCGTCACCACGGGCCGAGACCTCGCCGACGCGGTGACGAACACCGCCCTGCTCGAGTGGGCGTGCGACATCTACCTGCGCGCGCGAGCGGTGGCGGTGCCCGCCGAACTCAGCCCCGAGCAGCAGGCCGCGGTGCTCACCGCCGCGGTCTCGACCGGGTACGGACAGAAGCACGGAGCGTGACATGGATGCCGTGACCGCCGACACCTTCGACTCGCTGAGCCCTCTCGATGGGCGCGTCGTCGACACCTTCCCGGTGCGGGGCCCCGCCGAGGTGGTGTCGGCGGTGGACCGCGCGCGGCGCGCGGCGCGCGAGTGGCGGTCCCTCGGTTTCGAGGGGCGGCGGCGCGCGCTGCAGGCCTGGCGGCGCGACATCGTGGCGCACCTCGACGACCTCATCGCCGTGGTGCGCGCCGAGACCGGCAAGCCCCGTGGCGACGCCCGGCTCGAGATCATGCTCGCCCTCGACCACCTGGCCTGGGCGGCGACCCACGCGCGCCCGGTCCTGCGTCGGCGTCGCGTGGGCGCGGGGGTGCTGATGCTCAACCAGTCGGCGAGCGTCGGATACACCCCGTACGGCGTGGTCGGGGTCATCGGCCCGTGGAACTACCCGGTCTTCACGCCCATGGGCTCGATCGCGTACGCGCTCGCCGCGGGCAACGCCGTGGTGTTCAAGCCCAGCGAGTACACCCCCGGCGTGGGCGTGTGGCTGCAGCGCTCCTTCGTGCGCGCGGGCGGGTCGGCCGATGTCTTCGCCGTGGTGACCGGTCTCGGGCCCACCGGCGCTGCCCTCTGCCGCTCGGGTGTCGACAAGGTGGCCTTCACCGGATCGACCGCGACGGGCAAGGCCGTCATGGCCGCGTGCGCCGAGAGCCTCACCCCGGTCGTGATCGAGGCGGGCGGCAAAGACGCCCTCCTCGTCGACGAGGACGCCGATCTCGCGGCCGCGGCCGAGGCGGCCGTCTGGGGCGCGTACTCGAACGCGGGTCAGACCTGCATCGGCATCGAGCGCGTCTACGCGCACGCGAAGATCTACGACCGCTTCGTCGAGGCCGTCGCCGAGCGCACGCGCGAGCTCCGCGCCGGCGCCGACGACGCCGCGACGCTCGGTCCGCTCACCATGCCGCGCCAGGCCGACGTGGTCCGGGCGCACGTCGCCGACGCGCTCGCGCGGGGCGCGACGGCGCGCGTCGGATCGACCCCGGCGCCCGGGGTCACCCTGCAACCCGTCCTCCTCACCGACGTCGACGAGGAGGCGGACGCCGTGCGCGAAGAGACCTTCGGCCCGACCCTGGTCGTCAACCGCGTGGCATCCATGGACGAGGCCGTCGAGAAGGCCAACGCCGTGCGGTACGGACTGTCGGGCTCGGTGTTCTCTCGGAGGCGGGGGAGCGAGCTCGCCCTGCGCCTGCGCGGAGGCATGATCGCGATCAACTCGGTCATCTCGTTCGCCGCGGTCCCCGCCCTCCCCTTCGGCGGGGTGGGCGATTCCGGGTTCGGGCGCATCCACGGGGCGGACGGTCTGCGTGAGTTCGCGTACCCGAAGGCGCTGACCCGTCAGCGCTTCCCGCTGCTGACGTTGACCACGATGCGGCGCACCGCGAAGGTCGACCGTCTCGTCGAGCGCATCATCCGGCTGCTCTACGGCTGAGCCGGAACGGCGCGGATGCCGCGGGCTCCCGGCATCCGTCGACGATCACCGCACCGAGCGCACCCGCATGATGATGACCGAGCCGAGCAGGCCCGCCAGCCCGCTCGCGAGGAACAGCCCCGAGAACCCGCCGAACAGCACCACGGCCCCCGCCCCGAGCAGGGGACCGAACGCCTGCGGGCCGGCGAGGGCGATATTCATGATCCCGACGTCCTTGCCGCGCGTCTCGGCCGAGGGCAGCACCTGCGTGGCCAGGGCCTGGTCGACGGCGAAGAAGCACCCCTGACCGAGCCCGAGCAGCACGGCGCCGATCACCGCGGTCGACTCGGCCGGGGCGACGGCGAGGAGCAGGGCCGAGACGGCTTGAGCGACCCCCGAGGCGAGGACGAACACGCGACGGCGCTGAACCACGTCGCTGAGCTTGCCGAGGGCGACGGATGCCACGATCGTCACGACCATGTAGATCACCGTCGTGAAGACGAGGAAGCCGGTCGGATCGGCCACCCTCAGCGCGAAGGTGAAGAAGTACAGCAGCATCGTCGTGGCGATCGCGTTGCCGAGGTTGATGAGCACACGGCTCGCGACGGTCCACGCGAAGTCGGGGTGACGCCGGGGGTCGACCCAGATCGACGAGAGGATCGTGCGGACGGTGAGCGGACCCAGCAGCGCCGCCTCGGACGTCGTCAGCGGAACGTCGCGCAGAACGAGCAGGAACGGCACGGCCAGGCCTACGCAGCACACGGCCAGCGCGAGGTAGCCCGAAGCCGTCGTGGTGAACACCGCGGTGACCAGCACGATCCCCAGCAGGATGCCGATCGCGTTCGGTGCTGAGATCCAGCCCGACACGAGCCCCCGCTGCCCCGCGGGCACGCGGTCGGCCATGACGGCGGTGAGGGCGGCGGAGGCCATGCAGAAGCCCATCATCACCGCGGTCCACATCGTCACCGTGCCGAGCGACTCGGTCTGGACGCCGAGCAGCGCGAGACCGACGGCCGCGAGCACGACACCGCCGAGGATCCAGGGGCGACGGCGTCCGAACCGAGACCGGGTCCGGTCGCTCAGCGCACCGACGATCGGGTAGGCGATGACCACGAACGTCCCCGCCACGGCGCTGACCAGGCCGTAGGTGACGAGCGAGACGAGCCAGTCGTCCGAGGTGTGCTGCGCGGCGATCTGCAGGGGCAGCAGTACCTGCACCGGGACGAGCTGCGCCATCCACAGTCCGAGCCACACCCCGGCGAAGGCCGCGATCCAGCCCGCGCGAACGGGGCGGGTGGGTTCGGCGTAGGCGGTGAGGGGGGCGGGCGTCGCGTCAGCGGTCACCGGATGCCGCCCGTCCGCGCCGCCGCGAGCGTCGTCACGGCCCAGCGGCCGGCATCCGCCACGGCGTCGCGCGCATCGCGCAGCGCCCCGCAGGCGTTGAAGAACCCGTGGATCTGGCCGGTGTGGGTCACGAGGTGCGTTGCGACACCGGCGGCCTCGAGACGCTCGGCGTAGGCGACGCCCTCGTCGCGGAGCACGTCGAAACCCGACACCGCGACATACGCCGGGGCCAGGCCCGAGAGATCCTCGGCGCGCAGGGGCGAGACCAGCGGATCATCGGCGCTTCCGCCGCCGCTCAGGTAGTGCGCGGCGTACCAGTCCATCTGCGCCTCCGTGAGGAAGAAACCGTCGGCGAACAGCGCGTACGAGTTGTGCTTGCGCGAGAGGTCGGTGACGGGACAGAACAGGATCTGGAACGCCGGGGCGCCCTCGGCATCGTCCCGGGTGACCGACGCCACGACCGCCGAGAGGTTGCCGCCCGCGCTCTCGCCGCCGACGCCGACCGTGTCAGCGGTCGCGCCGAACCTCGAGGCGTTGTCGCGGACCCACCGGAAGGCGTCGACGCTGTCGTCGAGCCCCGCCGGGAACGGCGCTTCGGGGGCCAGTCGGTAGCCGACCGACACCACCGTCATGCCCGAGGTCTTCGCGAGGGTGCGGCACGTGGCATCCGCGCTGTCGACCGATCCGAGCACCCAGCCGCCGCCGTGGAAGTACACGATGATCCCGGATGCCGCGCGATCGAGGTCGGCGCGGTATACGCGTCCTGGAACCCGCCCGGCGCGCGTGGGGATCTCGATGTCGTCCCTCTGCGCGAGCTTCGTCGTCCCGGCGAACGTCCACGCCTCGAGTTCGATGTGCGCGCGGGCCTCGTCGAGGGGGAGCCGCTCGAAGTGTGCGCCGGGCGCGTCATTCATCACGCGCAGAGACGTCTGAACGGCGGGGTGCAGGGTGTTGCCGTCGATCACGACGGGGCGGCCGTTCACCGCGCGGAGGGCCGCGGGCGGAAGCGACCCGAGGGCGCGCGCGCCCCAGCGGAGCAGGTGGTCCTGGGGACGGGGACGGAGCATCGCGGAACCCTTCTGTCGATCACGGCAATGGGATCGACTATCGGGTCACTTTATTGCACACACGTACCGTTTTGTGTGACAAAGATGTGAATTCGACTCGGCGAGGAGGCGACGGGCGCAAGAAACCAGTACGTTTGTGCCAACTAAGCGGGGGAGTGATCCCCCTCGCCCAGCGAAGAGGTCGCGGCGAGGGTCACGAACCCCACGATGGCGGCACGCAGGGCGTGCGCCAGCGACTGAAACTGGACCTCCTCGGAACGGGCGATGCGATGCAGGGCGAAACCGTCGATCAAGGCGACGACCGCAGCGGCGGCGTGCGGATCGGTCACGCCGTTCGTCTGCAGCACGGCCGCCGCGAGCGCCCGCGTCTCGTCGAGGATCTTCTCGACGTGAACACGCAGGGCCGGATGACGCGAGGCGAAGAGGTAGATCTCGAACTGCGCGACCGTGTGGTCCTGCGATTGGCTGCGCACGATCTCGACGAACTCGTCGATCGCCGCCCCGGGGCTGTTCGCGCCCGAGACGAGGACGGAGCGGAACTGCTCGAGCCGCTCGAGCTCGGCCGCCATCGCGTGCGCGACGGCCTCGCCGATCATGTCGTCGAGCGAGTCGAAGAAGTACGTCGTCGACGAGTGCGGCACCCCCGCCGCGGCGGCCACCGACCTGTGCGTGACGGCCGCGATGCCCCCCTCGGCGATGATCGCGATCGTGGCGTCCAACAGCAGCTCGCGACGCGCGCGACCGCGCGCCCGCATCGGCCGGCTCGTCGTCTCGCTCACGCTGTCCTCCTCGCCGACCGGGGTGGTCGGTGTCGCCTTCGGAACGGAGTAAGCCTATGACCGCCTCCCCGCCCTCTGCGGACCGGGCCCCGGCCCCCGACGTCGACGTGGTCGTGGTCGGCGCAGGTCTCTCGGGCCTGACCGCCGCTCACCGGCTTCGCCAGTTCGGCGCGACGGTGGCGGTGTTCGAAGCGGCGCCCCGCGTGGGCGGACGCGTGTCGTCGGCGGAGGTGGCGGGGGTGCACGTCGACCTCGGCGGGACGTTCGTCGGCCCCGGCCAGGATCGCATCCTGGCGCTCGCCGACGAAGTGGGCGTCTCGCGCTATCGGACCTACGCCGCGGGTCGCAACGTCATCCGGTGGCGCGGCGAGCATCGGCGCTACCGGGGCACGGTGCCTCCGGTCGGCGCGAGCCTGCTCGACGTGGGACGGATCCAGCTCACTCTCGACCGCCTGGCGCGCACCGTCCCCCGGGGGAACCCCGCCGCAGCCCCGCAGGCCGCGAACCTGGATGCCGAGAGCCTCGGCTCGTGGCTGCGCCGCTCGCACGCTTCTCCCGCGGCGCGAGAGCTCATCGCGATCGCCGGCCGGACGACGTGGGGGTGCGAGCCCGACGAGATCTCGTTCCTGCACGCTCTGCACTACATCCACCAGGCGGGTGGACTGTCGTCGATGCTCGACACCGAGGGAGGCGCGCAAGAGGAGCACTTCGTCGAGGGCTCGCACGCGATCGCCGAGCGTCTCGCCGACGCGCTCGGGGCTGCCCTGCGGGTGAGCGCTCCGGTGCGGCGCATCGAGACCGCCGCCCAGGGGGTGCGCGTGTCGACGGCCGACGAGACGGTGACCGCTCGCACCGTCGTCGTCGCCGTGCCACCGGCGCTGCGCGGCAGGATCGACTTCGCGCCGGCCCTTCCCCCCTCTCACGCCCAGATGGCCCAGCGATGGCCGGCGGGGGTGCTGTCGAAGGCCTATGCCGTGTACGAGCGGCCGTTCTGGCGCGACCACGACCTGTCGGGGCAGGGGCTCTCCGACACCGGCCCGGTCTTCATCACGTTCGACGCCGGTCCCGCTCGCGCCGGCGCCCCCGGCGTGCTCCTCGGCTTCATCGGCGGGGTCTACGCCCGTGAGTGGGACGAGCTGGCACCCGCCGAGCGCAGAGCGCGGGCGCTGTCGTCCTTCGCCGACCTGTTCGGCCCCCGGGCACTGGATGCCATCGGCTTTATCGACCAGCGCTGGGGCGCCGAGCCCTGGGTCGGCGGCGGCCCCACGGCCGCCCCGGGGCCGGGAGCGGTCGTGCCCTACGCCGGTGCCCTGGCCGCCCCCGTCGGGTCGATCCTCTGGGCCGGGACCGAGACGGCCGATTGCTGGACGGGATTCATGGACGGCGCCGTCCGCGCCGGTGAGCGCGCGGCGCTCCAGGCCCGCGGCATCCTGAGCTCCTTCTCGACCGACCACGAACAGACGGGAGTCGCCCGATGACCTGGCGCCGCGAGTACACGCACCTCACCACCGCCACCGCCGACGCGGTGTGGAAGAGGTGGACCACGCCCGAGGACTGGGCCGTCGACGATCCCGATCTGCGCGAGGCCACCTTCCCCGTGCCCCCGCGCGTCGGTGCATCGGGCCGCGTGGTCAACCACGGAACCCCCGCTCAGCGCTTCACCTTCACTGAGCTGCAGCCGGGGGTCGCGATGAACTTCCGGATCGGCTTGCCGGGGGCGGTGCTGTCGTTCCCACACCGCATGCGCCAGACGCCGAACGGGCTGTCGGTGACGCACGCCGTCGAGATCTCCGGTCCTCTCGCGCTGGTGTTCGGGCCCCTCGTGGGGCGCAAGATCGCCGCGGGCCTGCCGGCTGTCGTCCGCTTGGTGACGACGAATGCGCTCGCCGATATGGCCGCCGACGCGCGCGGGGAGTAGTCGGTGTCGCTGTCGATGACGCTCACGACCGCGGCGATGTGGGTGAGCGCGCGGCCGATCCGCCTCGCGCTGGCTCGTGACGACTACCTCGAGACGCTCGACCCGGGCCGCCGTCCGGCCGATCCGCCGGCGCGCCTGCGACGCTCGGGCCGTGTCGTCGTCTCGCGTGAGGGCGGGCTGCCCGTCTACCGCTACGAGCCGGCGGCGCGCACCGCGGGCCTCGAGCTGATGTACCTGCCCGGTGGGGGACTGGTGAATCCCCTCGTCGCCGAGCACTGGTGGATCGTCGAGCGTCTCGCCCGGGCGACCGGGGCGGCGATCACGGTGGTCTGCTACCCCCTGGCGCCCGAGCATCGGGCCGACGACACCCTCGCCGTGATCGACGCCCAGTACGAACGTCTCGCCGCGCGGGCGGGGACCTCCCGCCTCCTCGTGGCGGGCGACTCGGCCGGAGGGGCCGTGGCGGTGGGGCTCGCCCTGCGCGCCGCGCGTCGACCGGACGGGCTCGTGCTGTTCTCGCCGTGGCTCGACCTCGCTCTCGTCGACCCGGGGATCGCGCGTCGGATGCCGCGGGATCCCTCGCTGCGCGTCCCCGGCCTTCGAGCGGGCGCGCAGGCGTGGGTGGGCGATCGGGGGCTCGACGACCCGGAGCTCAATCCCGCGCGGATGGAGCTCGCCGGGCTGCCGCCGACCCTCGTGTTCCAGGGGGGTCGCGACATCTTCTTCGACGACGCCGTCGCCTTCGCTCGACGGGCGCGCGCCGAGCGGGCGTCGGTGCGTCTGGTGACCGCTCGGGCGGGGTTCCACGTCTACGTCGGGGCGTTCTGGACGCCCGAGGCGCGCGCGGCCTACGCGCTCGTGGGGGCTTTCTCGCTCGATCCCTAGCGATCGATGACATAACGGGACATATGTGCAACAATCTGCCGAGGGCGCGACGGTGCGCCCCGTTCAAGGAGGACCGATGACCGCTCGCTACGACCTGGCAAAGATCAAGCTCGGCAAGCTCATGACCGACCCCGATGCCGAGGGCATCATCCTCGACGTCATCCCCGACCTCAAGGCGAGCCCCACCTACCTCGTGGCCCGCACGCTCACCGCGAGCGCCGCACTCAAGCTCGCCGAAGCGCAGATCGGCGCCGAGAAGGCATCCGAACTGCGTCGTCGCGTCGAGGCGCTCGAGGCGTGAGGGGCTCGCGCGGCGAGGGGTAGATTGGCGGCGTGATGCCGCTCGTCTTCCTCGCCGTGGCCCTCGCCGGCGGCGTGGGGGCGGCGCTGCGCTATCTGCTCGATGTGGCTGTGCGGCGCCGCACGGGGGAGCGGTTCCCGTGGGGCATCCTGGTCGTGAATCTTACCGGGGCACTCGTGCTCGGCATCCTGACCCCCCTTCCCGCCGACGAGTCGTGGCGGTGGGTCCTCGGGACGGGTCTGCTCGGCGGGTACACGACATTCAGCGCGGTGGCTGTGACCACGGCGCTGCTCGCCGAAGAGGGGCGCTCGCGCGCGGCGGTGTCGTACGCGGTGGTGTCGTTCGTCGGGTCCGTCGTCGCGGCGGCACTGGGTCTGTCGCTCGGATCGGCGCTCTGAGGCAGCCGCCCGCCGGGCGGTCCGAGGGGCGGGTGCGCATGGGATACTGAGCTTCGATACATTCCTGTATCGGACTTACCCGGAGGGTCCCCCGTGTCGTACCTGGCCGTCCTGAGCCTGAAGAACCGCGCCCTCATCGCCCTCGTCACGATCGTCGCGGCGATCTTCGGCGGGCTCGCGCTCACCAGCCTCAAGCAGGAGCTCATCCCCTCGATCGAGTTCCCCCAGCTCGCCGTCGTCACAACCTACCCGGGGGCGTCGCCCGAGGTCGTCGAGACCGATGTCTCGACCCCGATCGAGAACGCCATCCGCGGTGTCGAGGGGCTCGAATCGAGCACCGCCACGAGCACGACGAACTCGTCGATCGTCTCGGCGAAGTTCACCTACGGCACCGACCTCGCCGGGGCGCAGCAGAAGATCCTCGCCGCGATCGCGCGCATCAAGGACCAGCTCCCCGACTCCGCCGACACCACCGTCGCGTCGGCCAGCATCGACGACTTCCCCGTCATCCAGCTCGCCGTCACGGGATTCACCGACGCCGAGGCGACGCAGTCCATCCTCCAGACGAGCGTGGTCCCCGACCTCGAGGACGTCGCGGGAGTCAACGGCGCGCAGATCGTGGGCGGCACCGCCCAGCGCGTGACGATCACCCCCGACACCACCAAGCTCGCCGAGCGCGGCTTCAGCCAGCAGGCGATCACCGACGCCCTCGACGCCAACGGTGTGCTCTTCCCGGGCGGCTCCCTGACCGAGGGCGACCAGACCCTCACCGTGCAGACCGGGTCGAAGCTGACCAGCGTCGACGAGATCTCCGCCCTCCCGCTCGTGCCCACCGACGCCGCCCAGTTCCAGGCGGGGCAGACGAAGATCAGCGATGTCGCCACGGTCGCCCTCGAGCCCGACCCCGTGACCACGCTGTCGCGCGTCGACGGGCAGCCGGCCCTGACCATCGCCGTCACGAAGCTCCCGGCCGCGAACACCGTCGACGTCTCGCGTGGCGTTCTCGATGCGCTCCCGGGTCTCGAATCGCAGCTCGGCCAGGGCGCGAAGTTCACGGTCGTCTTCGACCAGGCGCCGTTCGTCCAGCAGTCGATCGAGGCCCTCGCGCAAGAGGGGCTTCTCGGTCTCGTCTTCGCCGTCGTGGTGATCCTCATCTTCCTCATGTCGGTGCGGTCGACGCTCGTGACGGCGATCTCGATCCCCACCAGCGTCCTCATCACCTTCGTCGGGCTGCAGGCCTTCGGGTACTCGCTGAACATCCTGACGCTCGGCGCGCTCACGATCGCGATCGGCCGCGTCGTCGACGACTCGATCGTGGTGATCGAGAACATCAAGCGCCATTACGTCGGTGACGCCGACAAGATCCCCACGATCGTGCGCGCGGTGCGCGAGGTGGCGGCCGCCATCACGGCATCCACCATCACCTCCGTTGCAGTGTTCCTCCCCATCGCCTTCGTGGGGGACGTGACGGGAGAACTCTTCCGGCCGTTCTCGCTGACCGTGACGATCGCCATGGCGGCCTCGCTGCTCGTGTCGCTCACCATCGTGCCCGTGCTGGCGTCGTGGTTCCTGAAGCCCGGAAAGGTCATCCGCGACGCCGAGGGGAATCCGATCGACCCCGAGTCGCCGACCGCGCCGCCCTCGCGCTTGCAGAAGGCCTACGTTCCGGTGCTGCGCTGGACGCTGAAGCACTCGTGGGTCACCCTCACTCTGGCCGTGCTCGTGCTCGGCGGGACGCTCGCGTCCGTTCCCCTGCTCAAGACGGACTTCCTCGGAGACTCCGGTCAGAACACCTTCACCGTCACGCAAAAGATCGGCTCCGCCCCGAGCCTGGATGCCGAGGACGCGGCGGCCCAGAAGGTCGAGGCCGTTCTGCTCGACACCGACGGCGTGCAGACGGTGCAGACCTCGATCGGCTCGAGCGGGTCGGCGTTGCGCGACGCCTTCTCGGGCGGAGGCTCGGGCATCACGTACTCGATCACCTCCGAATCGGGCGTCGACCAGGTCGAGCTCCGCGACCGCGTTCGCACCGAACTCGAGGCGCTCCCCGACGCGGGCGAGATCGAGGTCGCGGCCTCCGGCGGCGGACTCGGCTCGGCCGGCATCACCGTCGACGTCACCGCCGCCGACGGACAGTCGCTGCAGCAGGCGAGCGATGCCGTGGTCGCGGGTCTGCAGGGGCGCGACGGCATCGGTCAGGTCACCAGCAGCCTCTCGGCATCCCTCCCCTTCGTCTCCGTGCGCGTCGACCGCGACGCGGCCTCCGAGCGCGGGCTGTCCGAACGCGCCGTGGGTGCGCTCGTCTCGGCGACGCAGCAGCCGCGGCAGGCCGGCACGGTAGAACTCGACGGACGCGGGGTGACCGTGTACGTCGCCACCGCCAACCCGCCGAAGACCATCGACGACCTGCGCGCCCTCGAGATCCCGAGCGCGCGCGGCAACGTCCGCCTCGACGAGATCGCCGCCGTCGAGCAGAGCCAGACCCCGCCGTCGATCTCGACCTCACGGGGATTGCGGACGGCCACGATCACCGTGACCCCCACGACCGACGACCTCGGCCGTTCTTCCTCGACCGTCAGCGCGGCCCTCGCCGACACGGCCCTGCCCCAGGGGGCCACTGCCAAGGTGGGCGGTTCGGTCACCGACCAGGCAGATGCGTTCAGCCAGCTCGGCCTCGCCCTGCTCGCGGCGATCCTCATCGTCTACGTGGTGATGGTCGCGACCTTCAAGTCGCTGCGCCAGCCGCTCGAGCTGCTCGTGTCGGTGCCGTTCGCGGCGACCGGAGCGATCCTCATGCTGTTGATCACGGGTGTCCCGCTCGGGGTCGCGGGCATGATCGGTGCACTGATGCTCGTCGGCATCGTGGTGACCAACGCGATCGTGCTCATCGACCTCGTGAACCAGTACCGGGCCCGCGGCCTCAGCGTCTTCGAGGCGACGGTCGTGGGAGGCGCCCGACGCCTGCGTCCCATCCTGATGACGGCTCTCGCGGCGATCTTCGCCCTCGTGCCGATGGCCCTGGGGATCACCGGCCACGGCGGATTCATCTCGCAGCCGCTGGCGGTCGTGGTGATCGGCGGGCTCGTGTCGTCGACGTTCCTGACGCTGCTGGTGCTGCCGACGCTCTACAACCTCATCGAAGGAGCGAGCGAGAGGCGCCGTGAGCGGCGGGCGGCGCGAGAGGCAGGGCACGTCGAGTCGACGGCCGACGACGGGCACCCCCTGAGCCGCCGAGAACTGCGCGAGAAGCACTGACGCGGAACGGGCGGGATGCCGACACCCGGCGTCCCGTCCCTCTCGCGATGCTCATCCCGAGGTGTCGGCGGTCACCGCTCGGGATGAGTGTCGACGCGCGATCGGGGCGGAGCGACGAGCCCTCGACGGGGTGAGCGGGTGCGACGCGCGGGGAGCGCTGCGCCGCCGAGCGCGCGGGCCGACGGGTGGCCGTCGGCCGGGCGAGCGGCAGGCGACGGCGCCGGCGGGGGGCGTGGTCCACCACGGCGGGATCCTGTGCCGTCGGGTTCGACGTGGCCGCCGTCGCCGCCGAGGCGAGGATCTGGGTGAACATGCCCGACCACGCGAACATCGCCGCGCACGAAATCGTCTCGAACAGCGCCAGGTTGATGGTCGCCGAGACGAACAGCGTGATCGAGACGATCAGCCAGACGGTCGCGATCCCCGTGCCGATCGCCATCCGCTTACCGAGACGGTGGAAGAGGAACGGCGCGCTCAGCAGCAGGGCCAGGAATCCGAGGACCATCGAGCCCGCGACCTTGTCGTGAAGGTCTTTGTCGGTGTTCAGAGGAATGCAGCCCACGAGAGCGAGATTGACGCCCACGACATTCAGGCAGATGAAGGCCACCGTCGCGGCGCCCCGACGGACGGGGCCGCGACCCACGCGTCGCACATCGCGACGGACGCGGAAGGCGAAGACCACGACGATCATTCCGCTGACCTTGAGCGTGGTGTTGAAGAATGCGCTCGAGAGGTCGCCGAAAATCCCCAGCTGGCTGAAGTGCAACTGCCACCACAGAGGGTCGCTCGTCGTGGCGATCGACAGCAGCAGTCCGCTGACGAGGACGATCAGGGCCGCCCCGCCGACGTGCATCGTCGGGATCGCGTCCAGGCGGCGCGCGAGAGTGCCCAGACGCGGCACCGGGAGCGAAAAGGGGACAACGGAGCGGAGCGCGTTGCTCATGTGGGGGATCTTTCCTCAGGACGGAACGAGGATCCCCCCACACCGCGGGACCCTCGGCCCCCGTCGGCTCATTCGGGCAATGAGCCAGGAGAAACCTTGGTCCTTTGCCTCCCCCGGCCTTGACGGAAACCGTCAGGGCACATGGTATCGTTCGCGCCGCCTTTTCAGGAAAGGGCTTGTCTGGGAAATTCCCAGGTCATATGCCCAATTTCTTGTCCCCCATTTGGGGGACAAGGCCGCCTTACGCGCGGTAGGAAATGCCCCATTCCCTGGTCATTTTCGCGCCCGGTTCGAGTCGCTCCAGGTCCGTCCCGGTCGCGAAAGCGTTCGCCGGAGCCGTCATCGGCTCGATCGCCACCGCGAGGGACTGCCCGGGGTAGCGATCGGTCGTGAACACCTGCGCCCAGCGGAACCCGTCATCCTGCCACAGCTGCACGCACCGACCGTCGGGAGCGGTGAGGGTGTGGTGCGCCCGGCCGTCGGCATCCCGCTCCAATCCGCGATAGCCGTTGTCGAGCGAGGCATCGCCGAGACGGCGACCCTCGCGCAGGTCGGTGGCGGCATCGACCGGCACCTCGTCGACGGGGATGTTGCGGTCGTCGAGGACGAGCGTGGTCGTGCCGGTCGATCGCACCACCAGATCCTCCGTCGGAACGCCGCCGATGTGGAGGTACGGGTGCACGCCCAGGGCGACGGGGGCGGCCTTCGACCCGACGTTCTCGATGACGTGGCTCACGTGCAGACCGTCGGCGCGAAGGGTGTACGCGACCCGCGTGCGCAGGTGGAAGGGATAGCCGGTCTGCGGCACCACCTCGGCGCCGAGCACGAGCTGCTCGTCGCTGTGCTCGAGGGCGTGATAGGTCCCGAAGCGCAAAAGGCCGTGACTGGCGTTGCCGAACTTCGGCTCGCTGATCGCGAGCTGCTGGTCCTCGCCGTCGAAGGAGTACTTACCGTCGCGGATGCGGTTCGGCCACGGGACGAGGACGACTCCGGATGCCGCGGGCGTGGGCAGGTCGTCGGGGTAGCGCGGCACGAGGTCGACGCCGTCGACCGTCAGCGCGCGAAGCGCGGCACCCACCTGAGCGATCTCGGCGGAGGAGTGCTCGCCGCGGAGGCGGAAGCGGAATCCGGTGGGGTCGGCGGTCATGACGTGGCCTTTCGCGATCGGCGCGGACGCTGCAGCCAGGGCTGCAGCATGCGGGTGACCCACGGGAGGACCGCGTAGGTCATGACGGGAGTGAGCATGAGGGTGGTGGCGAGCACGCGCAGGACGAGGGGGATCTCGGCGAACCCGGGAACGAAGCCCAGCAGCCACGACGCCGCCAGATTCGTCGGGAAGAACCCGACCCAGATCGTCACGGCCTGCTTCCACCGCGGGGGAGCCGCCGGCACCGGTTGGTGGATCGGTTGGGTTCCGGCCTCCGTCACTGTCGCCGCCTCGAGGATCGAGCCGTGCGGGGCGTCGAACCAGCCCTCGATCCCGGTGCGTCGTTCGCTGCGCTCTTCGCGCGCGAAGGGGCGCCCCGAGTCGAGCCACCACTGGCGCTGCGTCGAGCTCTCCCACTCCTCGAGCGTCGTGATGTCGCGGAAGCGGTACAGCATGTACCAGAGGTCGCTGTCTTCACCCGCGCGCACCCACCCCGAGCCGAGGAAGCCCGGGAAAGTGGTCGCGAGGTCGGTGCCGGCCTGCATCCAGGAGGTCGCTTCGGCGGTGCGCGTCGGGTCGATGCGCCGCTCGATCGCCACCGTGATGGGGTGGGCGTCGGTGTCTGCCATGCGTCTATCTTCGTGCAGGCCCGGCGGCCGAGATCCCCGAACCCGTCGGAGGGTCCGGTGTCGCGCACGGCGATCGAGAGCAAGGGCTGCGACGGAACAGCCGTTCGCCGCCGGATCGGCCTGTTGAGGCGGCATCCTCCTGTTCTGGTGCCCGAGGGCGGGAACGTGGATGCCATTCCCAGGCGCGACCGGTAACGTGGTGTGGTCGGCTCTGGACACCGTGCGTGACGCGCGGATGGGTTTGTGAGTCCAAGGGGCCGATGGACAGGACGCGATCGCGGCCTCGACCATCACTAGTGAATTGGCCCCCGGCCGACGAGAGTCCGGGTATCGCACCGCCACGAGCGGTGTCGCTGTTTCGCGCGAACAGAACCCAGGAAGTTTTTCCATGCCCAAGAACAAGAAGCCCGCCGGCGGCCGCGCCGCCAAGAACTTCGAGCCCCGCTACGGCGCGAAGACCTCGTTCCAGGACCGCAAGCGTCGTCCCGGTGCAGAGGGTCCCGCCAAGCCCGGGAGCAAGAGCCCCAACCACCGCGGGTACCGTCCCGAGGCCGAGGCGACCCCCGACAAGGGCCGCTGGAACGCCGCCGACCGCGCCGGCCGTGCCGAGGCCCGCAACATCCGCTCGTCGGCACGCGACGATCGGCCCGCCCGGTCGTTCGACCGCAACGATCGTCCCGCACGTTCGTTCGACCGTGACGAGCGGCCCCGTCGTGACGCCGGCGACCGTCCCGCGCGTTCGTTCGATCGCGACGACCGTCCGGCTCGTTCGTTCGATCGGAACGATCGTCCGGCTCGCTCGTTCGACCGTGACGAGCGTCCCCGTCGGGACGTCGGCGACCGTCCCGCCCGTTCGTTCGACCGCAACGACCGTCCGGCGCGTTCGTTTGACCGGAACGATCGTCCCGCGCGTTCGTTCGACCGTGATGAGCGTCCCCGTCGGGACGTCGGCGACCGTCCGGTCCGTTCGTTCGATCGCAACGACCGTGCGGCGCGTTCGTTTGACCGGAACGATCGTCCCGCGCGTTCGTTCGACCGTGATGAGCGTCCCCGTCGTGACGCCGGCGACCGTCCGGTCCGTTCGTTCGATCGCAACGACCGTCCGGCTCGTTCGTTCGACCGGAGCGACCGTCCCGCTCGTTCGTTCGACCGCGACGACCGTCCCGCTCGTTCGTTCGACCGCAGCGACCGCCCTGCTCGTTCGTTCGACCGCAACGACCGCCCGGCACGCTCGTTCGACGACCGCCCGCGTCGCAACGACGGCCCGAGCCGCAGCGATTGGAACAGCACTCCGAAGCGCTCCGCGGAGCACGAGCAGCGCGTCGACGTGGTGCACGAGCGCCTGCAGGCCGAGGCCGTGGATGCCGCCACGGTCACCGGCGCAGGCTTCGCCGAGCTGGGTCTCGGCGACAATCTCGTCCGCGCCCTCGCCGGTCTCGGCGCAGCGAGCCCCTTCCCGATCCAGGCGGCCACGGTCGCCCCGATCCTCGAAGGACGCGACGTCCTCGCCCGCGGCCGCACCGGCTCGGGCAAGACGATCGCCTTCGGTGCGCCGCTGGTCGAGAGCATCCTGCGCTCGCAGGCGGGTCAGCGTCGCGAGTTCGGACGCGCCCCCAAGGCGATCATCCTCGCTCCCACGCGCGAGCTCGCCCTGCAGATCGACCGCACCGTGCAGGTGCTCGCGCGCAGCGTGGGCCTGTTCACCACCCAGGTCTACGGCGGCGTGCCCCAGGCGCGTCAGGTCGGTGCGCTCAAGAAGGGCGTCGACATCGTCATCGGCACCCCGGGCCGCATCGAAGACCTGCTGAACCAGGGCAAGCTCGACCTCTCGCAGGTGCAGATCGCCGTCCTCGACGAGGCGGATCACATGTGTGAGCTCGGCTTCCTCGAGCCCGTGCAGCGGATCCTCCGTGCGACCAAGAAGGGTAGCCAGAAGCTTCTCTTCTCGGCCACCCTCGACCGCGAGGTCGCGGCCCTGGTCGACGAGTTCCTCGTCGAGCCGGCCGTCTACGAGGTCGCCGGCGAGGACCAGGACTCGAGCACCATCGAACACCGCGTCCTCGTCATCGAGCACCGCGACAAGGCGCAGATCCTCGACTCGCTCGTCGACCGCGAGGGCAAGACCCTCGTGTTCGCCCGCACCCGTGCCTACGCCGAGATGCTCGCCGAGCAGTTCGACGACGCCGGCATCGCCGCGGTAGCGCTGCACGGCGACCTCAACCAGCAGAAGCGCACGCGCAACCTCGAGAAGCTCACCTCGGGGCGCGTCAACGTGCTCGTCGCCACCGATGTCGCCGCTCGCGGCATCCACGTCGACGACATCGACCTGGTCATCCAGGCCGACGCTCCCGACGAGTACAAGACGTACCTGCACCGCTCGGGCCGCACCGGCCGCGCGGGTCGCGCCGGCACGGTGGTCACGCTGATCACGCGTCAGCGTCGCCGTCGGATGACCGAGCTGCTCGACCGCGCCGAGATCCAGGCTCCCTTCGAAGAGACCGCGCTCGGTGACGACGTGCTCGAGGAGCTCTCGGGTCGTCAGCTCTCGAACGTCGACGCGTAACCCGTCGCTCGAAGCCCCCGTCACGTTCAGCGACGGGGGCTTCGTGCATCCTCGGGATGCCGGGACCGCGAGAACCGTCGAGCCCCCGCGCCGCTGGCCGGCCCTCAGAACAACGTCGGCTCGCTGGCCGGGGCGACACGGGGACGACCGGATGCCGGAACGCCGGTGACACGGACCGGGCCGAGGCTGCTGGCGGGCGGTGTCCTCGCGGCCAATCCCGGCTGCGGTCGGCCACGAGGATGGTCGTCCTCGTCCCACCCGTCGAGACGATGCATGCGCAGGAGTGGCCGCATGCGCTTGCCGAGCCACGTGCGGTAGGCCTTCGGGGCCGTCGTCGAGACCCCCGGGTACAGCCCGAGATACGACGAGACCAGGTGCGGATGCTCGCGCTCGAGCCAGTCGAAGAACCACTGTTTCGCACCGGGGCGAAGGTGGAGTGCGCCGTAGACGACGCGTGCGGCACCGGCCTCGCGAATGCGCGCGAGGGCGTCGTCGAGGGCGGCGATCGAGTCGGTGAGGTGCGGCATGATCGGCATGAGGAACACCGTCACCCGGAATCCTGCCGCGGTCGCCGCGCGCACGGTCTCGAGCCGGGCTTCGGCACTGGGCGTGCCCGGTTCGATCGAGTGCTGGAGGACGTCGTCGAAGACGGCGATCGACATCGCCAGCGTGACCTTCACCTGCTTCGAGGCCTCGGCGAGCAGAGGGAGGTCCCGTCGAAGCAGCGTGCCCTTGGTGAGGATCGAGAAGGGTGTGCCGTTGTCGGTGAGGGCCCCGACGATGTCGGGCATGAGGCGGTACCGACCCTCCGCGCGCTGATAGGGATCGGTGTTCGTCCCGAGCATCACGGGCTCGCGCGCCCACGACCCCCGGCGCACCTCGGTGCGCAGGACGTCGGCCACGTTCACCTTCACCACGATCTGCGAGTCGAAGTCGGCCCCGTAGTCCAGGTCGAGGTACTCGTGAGTCTTGCGAGCGAAGCAGTTGTGGCTGATGACGCCGTTCGCGACGAAATCCTCGGTGTCCGTCGTGATGTCGATCATGTCGATGTCGTAGCCGATGTCCTCGATGCTCACGACTCTCACGTCCACGCTGGTCTCGACCGTTGTCCCGCAGACATCGAGTGTGCGCGTGATGGACGGGTGGGCGATATCGAAGAATCGTTGTCTCGAGGCGAGCCCTCCGCGCAGGCGGACATCCGACACAGTGCCCGGGCGAGAGGGTTCGCGAACGGTATCGAATCGGAACGCGGCGAAGGCCTCTTCGGCCAACGAGAGAAGTTCGTCGTTCGCGTTGCTTATGCGCAGGATTTCGCCCGAGTCAGAGCCCTTCGCGTCGAAGATGCCCCCGAGGAAGCCAGCCATCCACTCCCGGCTTCGCGTCCGCGGTATCGCGACGTAGTCCTCGAGGCGCGCGACATCGTCCGTCTTCGCCGTGTGAAGAGCCGTCATGGGCCGGCGATGAGCGGGCACGGAGACGGGGCGGACCATCGTGACGATGCCGATCTGTTCGAGAAGCTCCTTCGCGAGATCGAGCGCCTCACGATCGGCCAGGGCGAGGCGAAATCGGTGGATTTCTCGGACTCGATTCTCGTCGTCGTGGGTCTTGTGGGAGATCGTCGCGTCACCGCGTACCATGCCCGTCAGATACCCTTTGCGCCAGTCCGGATCCGGCGCTTCCACGGAGGGAGGGGCGCCCGTTCCGAAACCCTGCAGACGGTTCGACACCGTGAGGTGGGGGCGCTGTCGGCCCGCGACGGGGGAGTCGGTGACGTGTTTCCATCCGTGCTCCGTCAGGAACCGGTGGTCTGCGCTGCACTCGATCTCGGTGCCGTCCGCGAGGGTGACGCGATGGAGGCGTTTGCGAGTGCTCCACTTCGCGCGAACGGTCGTTCGCACATAACGGCGGTCTCGCGATCCCCCCTCGGTGCCGATGATCTCGTCTCCGACACGGATCTGCGACAGGGGGACCTGTCGGCCGTCCGCTTTCAAGATGAGGGTGTCCGGGGACAGGCAATACGAACACGCATGGCTGCAGCCGCGATAGGGGTTCACGGTCCAGTCGAACGGCATGGCCGAGGCACCGGGGACGCGATTCAGCGCGCTCTTGCAGAGCACCTCGTGAAACGTCATCCCGGCGAACTCCGGCGTCGTCACCGATCGGACGAGGCCGTCCATCCGCTCCATGCCCGGGAGCGCCGCCGTGTCGTCCACCCCCAGCTGCTGACCCTGCCATCTCATGAGAACAGTCGAACGCATGTTCGACGATCCGGCAACACCGTGCCTGTTCCTTTCGAGTCCAGGTTCGAGACCCGCGCCCCGACCCCACCCGGGTCGACCGTTCAGGATGCACCAGCGACAATGGAGGGGTGACAAGCCACGACCCCGAGACCTCGCCCCGCCGCGCCGCGCGCGCGGAGGCCGAGCGGCTCGCGACCGCGGCCCTCACCCTTCCTGATGTCGTCGCCGACGACGCCTTCGCCGCGGCATCGACACGTCGCGCGCTGCGCCGCGATGCCGACGCCCCTCAGGAAAGAGCGTCCGAGACCCGTGGCATCCGTCGACTCGCTCCCGTCCTCCTCCGACGCCGCCTTGCGGGGGTGGCCGCGGCCGTCGTCGTGATCGCCGGGTGCGCCATCGCGGTCGGTGCTGCCGCCTCGGGGGGTTTACCCGAGTCGGCGAGCGATGCCGTCGCGCAGATCGCGGGCCCTCCGGCCGTCGCCGACGACGGCATCCCCGTGCCCCAGCTCGCCGCCGTCGCCGCCACGGCGACACCGTGCGACGATCCCGCCTTCACGACCGCGCTCGCCGCGGGGGACGACGCCGCCGTCATCGACGCCGCCGGTGGCGGTGGGGCCTTCCGCGCAGCGGTGGCATCCGGGATCGCCCCCTGCGTCTCGCTCTCCGACCCGAACCGCGAGTGGCTCGTCGTCAACAAGCAGCGCCCGTACGACCCGGTCGACTACCAGCCCGGCGACCTCGTCATGCCCGCCGATGTGCGCGCCCTCGAGGACTCGGCCCTGCGTGCTCCCGCCGCGCGCGCTCTCACCTCGCTCGTGAAAGCGGCGGCCGACGCCGGCGTCGGCGAGATCGGCTACCTCAGCGCCTACCGCTCGTACACGACGCAGAAGTCGACCTACGCCGGGCGGGTGGCAGTCGGGGGTGTCGCCGAAGCGGATCGAGAGAGCGCGCGGCCCGGCTACAGCGAACACCAGTCGGGGATGGCCGTCGACATCGTCCCGTGCAAGGGCTCGTGCAAGACCCTCGACGACGTGGCGGCGTCGCCGCAGGGCGCGTGGGTGCGCGATCACGCGTGGGAGTACGGCTTCATCACCCGGTACGCCGAGGGTCGCGAGAGCGTCAGCGGTTACGAGCCCGAGGCCTGGCACCTGCGCTACATCGGCCCGGAGCTCGCCCGCGCGTATCACGAGGGCGGTTTCACCACCCTCGAGGAGTTCTTCGGGCTGCCGGCCGCGCCGACCTACTGACTCAGTTGACGACACCCGCGCTGCAGGTCTGCTGCGCGGCGCTCGAGCCGGTGATGGCGGGTGGGAGGGCGATGGCGCCCGTGCGGGGATCGACCTCGCCCGGCTCGACCGCGGGATCTTCCGTGGGCGACACCTGCTCTCCCGGGGTCGGTTCGGCGATGACCGTACCGTCGTTGACCGACACCCCTCCGGTCACTTCGATGGAACGGTTCTCGCGCAACGCGTCCCAGAGCACCTCGGCCGCGGCGTCGTCGGGCTCCACGCGATTGGCATCCGAGCGGGCGGTGACGGTCGGATACTGAACGAAGACGATGTCTTCGAACGGCACGTCCTTCACCGCGGACGCGACCTGGACGAGGGTCAGCGGATTCGTCAGGCTCTGCGTCGGCGTGACGTTTCGAAGGCCCGTCGAAGCCAAGCGCAGCACCGTCGAGGGGTTCGACAGCACCTCCTCGCTGACGAGCTTGCGCGCCAGGCGAGACATGTACTGCTGCTGATTGCTCACGCGGGCCAGGTCGCTGCCGCCCACTCCGTATCGGGTGCGGAGGAACTGCAGCGCCTCGAGGCCCTGGATGGTCCGCGGTCCCGCTTCCCAGTCGATGCCCGTGTTCGCGTCGCGCATGTCGCTCGCGAGGCAGATCTCGACGCCGCCGATCGCGTTGGTGATCTCGATGACGCCGCCGAAGGTGACCATCGCGCCGAATTGGATCTGCTGGCCGCTCATGTCGGAGATGGCGGTGATCACGCACGAGAGTCCGCCGTAGGTGTAGAGCTCGTTGATCTGCAGGGTGCCGCCGCCGAAGCGACCCCCGTCGGCGGTGTCGCACGCGGGGGCGTCGAAGATGAGGTCGCGCGGGAACGAGACGACCGTGACCTTCCGGGGCTCTTCCGAGATGTGCAGGAGGATGTTCACGTCGTTCAGGCGTCCGCCCGCGTCCGCACCCCCGCACCGGTCGCCCAAGAGGGCGATGAGCTCTTCTTCGCATTCGTCGATGCCGACGAGCATCATGTTCACCCCGCCCGAGAGCGCCCCGAGGTCGGGCGGGACGGCCGGCTGGTTCTCGACAACGACGGCCTCTTCGACGAAGTCGGCCGTGAGGTCGTACGCCGTGTACGACACGACTCCGATCGCTGCGACGACACCGACCACCGCGGCGACGGCGAGGAGCTTCGCGAGCTGGCCGAGCGGGTTCGGCGAACGCAGGCGGGCGTGCTGCGCGACGGTGCGACGGCGCCGGGGCATGGCTCCTCCTCGGGTTTCGTCGAGTCTAGGGGGACGGGATGCCGAGACCCCGGCGCGACGCCTGGCGGGGCGGGCCGACGATCGTCGTTTTCGGACGCCGTCCAAACTGAACGTTGGTGATGAAAGCGCTCTGAGTTATGTTTGTGCAACGCGCGCCACCGTTGCCGCGCAGATCGCTCAATTCATCCCCCCGTTTGGAGCGCACGATGGGTCGAACCCTGCGTTCGGTCGCGGCCATTTCCCTGGCCGGACTGTTCACCGTTGCCGGAGCCACAGCCGTTCAGGCTGCCGAAGTGGGCGAGGGGGTGACGCCCCCCACACCCATCGAATCGGCCACCGGCCGGTACATCGTCGTGCTCGACGAGGCCCCCGTCGCCACCTACGACGGCGGCGAGCCGGGTCTCGACGCCACCAAGTCCGACGAGGCGCGGCTCGATACCGATTCCCCGCAGGTGCGCGAATACTCCGCCTTCCTCGAGGAGCGCCAGCAGAACGTCGCCGACGAGGCGGGCGTCCGCCCCGACAACTCCTACACGATCGCCGTCAACGGCTTCAGCGCGAGCATGAACCCGAACCAGGCGGCCAAGCTCGCCGCGACCAAGGGCGTGCAGAAGGTCGTCCCCGACGAGATCCGCCACCCGGTCGCGGTCCCGTCCACCGAGTTCCTCGGCCTCGAGGGCGACAACGGCGTCTGGAACCAGATCGGCGGCATCGGCTCCGCGGGCGAAGGCGTCGTCGTCGGCGTGGTCGACACCGGCATCGCCCCTGAGAACCCGGCGTTCGCGGGCGAGCCGCTCGGCACCGCCGCCGGTTCCCAGCCCTACCTCGACGGCAACGACGTGGTGTTCCGCAAGGGCGACGGCACCGACTTCCGCTCGCCGCGCGTGGCGGAGGGCAACGGCTGGTCGCTCTCCGACTACTCGACCAAGCTGGTCGGCGCGCGCTACTTCGACCAGGGTGCCGCGGCCACCGGGTTCACCTTCGAGGCCGACTACCGCTCGCCGCGCGACGGCGACGCGCACGGCTCCCACACCGCGAGCACCGCGGCGGGCAACAACGGTGTCGACGCCAGCGTGGAGGGCGTCGACTTCGGCGCCATCTCCGGGGTCGCTCCGGCCGCCAAGGTCGCCGCGTACAAGGCGTGCTGGGCGGGGCCCGACCCCCTCGTCACCACCGACGACGTCTGCGCCCTGAGCGACCTGCTCGGCGCGATCAACGCCGCGGTCTCCGACGGCGTCGACGTCATCAACTACTCGATCGGCGGTGGCGCCGCCACCACGACCCTCTCGCTCGAGGACCAGGCGTTCTTCAACGCCGCCGCGGCGGGCGTCTTCGTCTCAGTCTCGGCGGGTAACTCCGGTCCCGGCGCCTCGACCGCCGACCACGCCTCGCCCTGGTACACGACGGTCGCAGCCTCGACGATCCCCACCTACGAGGGAACCGTGAAACTGGCCGACGGTTTCCAGGCCGCCGGTGCCACGGTGTCGGTCCGCGAAGGTCAGGACGTGACGGCCCCCGTGGTCTACGCGGGTGACATCGCGGCATCCGGAGCCGATCCCGCGGGCGCTGCGCTGTGCCTGATCGGATCGCTCGACCCCGCGAAGGCCGCGGGCAAGATCGTCGTGTGCGACCGCGGTCAGAACGCGCGTGTCGAGAAGTCGCAGGCCGTCAAGGACGCCGGCGGTGTGGGCATGATCCTCGTCAACGTAACCCCCGCCTCGGTGGACAACGACTTCCATTCGGTGCCCACCGTGCACATCGATGCGCGCTACCGCGACGCGCTGCTCGCCTACGTGCGCGGCACGGCGGATGCCACCGCGACCCTCGTGGGCGAGAACGTCACGGGTGTCGAGACGCCGACGCCGCAGGTCGCGGGCTTCTCGAGCCGCGGTCCCATGCTCGCCGACGGCAGCGACATCCTGAAGCCCGACGTGTCGGCTCCCGGTGTCGCGATCCTCGCCGCCGCAGCGAACGCCCCCGGCGCCACCCCGACGTTCGAGTTCCTCTCGGGGACGTCGATGTCGTCGCCGCACGTCGCCGGTCTCGGCGCGCTGTACCTGGGCGAGCGTCCGCTCGCGACGCCGGCCGAGGTGAAGTCCGCGATGATGACCACCGCGTACGACACCGTCGACGCCGAGGGCGCTCCCGCGCAGGACCCCTTCGCGCAGGGCGCGGGGCACGTGGACCCGACGAAGTATTTCGATCCCGGCCTGCTGTACCTCAACGGTCCGGCCGACTGGGCGGCGTTCCTGCAGGGCAAGGGCCTCGAGGACTTCGGCGTCGCCCCGATCGACGGCAGCGACCTCAACCTCGCGTCGATCTCGATCGGTTCGCTCGCGAAGCCGCAGACCGTCACGCGCACGGTCACCTCGACGAAGGCCGGCACGTTCTCGGCATCCGTCGACGTGCCCGGGGTGGATGCCACGGTCGAGCCGTCGACGCTCGAGTTCGGTGCGGCCGGGGAGCAGAAGACGTTCACCGTGACGTTCTCGCGCACGGATGCCGCGGCCGAGCAGTGGACGAGCGGCTTCCTCACCTGGGCCGGCGACGGCACGCAGGTGCGCTCGCCGATCGTCATCCGCCCCGCGACCGCCGAGGCTCCGGCCGAGGTCTCGGGTACGGGCCTGTCCGGCTCGACGAAGGTCGAGATCCTCCCGGGCGTCGGCGGAGAGCTGCCGCTGACGGTATCGGGCCTCGCGGCTCAGACGCTGCTGACCGACCCGGGCAATCCCGTCGAGGGTCACACCGGAAACCAGGATTCCGGTGACGCCGACGGCTATGTGCGGTGGACCGTCGACGTGCCCGAGGGGACGACTCTCTCGCGCTTCGACCTCGACTCGTCGGACGACACCGGGAGCGACCTGGATCTGTTCGTCTCGCGCGTGGTGAGCCCCGACGACCTGCGGTACTACGAGCGCTTCACCTCGGCGACGGCCTCGGCCGACGAGCGGGTGACGCTGCCGAACCCCACTGCGGGGACGTACCTCATCGAGGCCAACCTGTACTCGTCCACGGGACCGTTCACGTGGGACATGACCTACGCGAACGTCACCTCCGGCGGAGAGGGGCAGCTGACGGCGACGCCGAACCCGCTCCCCGTCGAGCAGGGCGCGGCGGTGTCGTACGACCTGTCGTGGCAGGGACTCGCGGCGCAGACCCGCTACCTCGGCCTCGTGCGGTACGGCGACTCCGACGTGCAGACGGTGCTGACCGTCGACTCGGGCGAAGCCGCTCCGGCGATCGTCGATGCCCCGACGATCTCGGGCACGGCGAAGCTCGGACGCACCCTCACGGCCACCCCCGGCACGTGGAACCCGGCCGACGTCACCACGACGTACCAGTGGCTGCGCGACGGCGAGCCCGTGAACGGCGCCACGTCGGCGTCGTACCGCGTGCAGCGCGCCGACCTGGGCCGCGTGCTCACCGTACGGGTCACGGCGACCTCGCCCGCCAACGGACTGACGGCGACCGCCGACAGCGCCGGGGTGCCGGTCGTCGTCGGGTCGTTCACGACGGTCACCATCGACCCCTGGGTCGGTCGCACCGGCGACGCGTACACGCTGACCGTCAAGGTGCGGTCGCTCAGCGGTCCCGCACCCCAAGGCGATGTGACCGTCACCGTGGCGGGCAAGGACTACGTCGCGACCCTGCAGGACGGGAAGGCGACCATCGCCCTCGACCCGCAGACGCGCGGGGTCAAGCTCGTGAAGGCGGTCTACGGCGGCAGCGCGACGGTGGAGTCGTCACGCGCGAGCAGCGCGTTCATCGTGTTGCGGTAGCCATCGATCGACGCGGCTGCGCCCGGGCTTCGGCTCGGGCGCCGCGGTGTCGTTCGGATCAGCTGCGGCGCCGACGCGGTGTGAGCTTCACCGCCGGCAGCGGCGGGGCCGGGATGCGCTCGGGCCCGTGGTCGATCACGGGCCCGAAGCGAGCCGTACCCGCTTCCCAGGCTTCGCGAGCTGCGACGATCTCGTCGTGCGATCGGCCCACGAAGTTCCACCACATGACGATGTCGGCCTCGAACGGCTCCCCACCGAGCAGGAACACGCGCGCATCGTCTTCGCTGCGCAGCTCGAGGTGGTCGCGGCCCTTTCCGAGGTAGACCAGTCGGGTGTGGTCGATGGATGCCGTGGGTCCCGCCTCCGGCGCAGAGCCCGGGCGTCTCGCCGCGTCGGCGTCGACGGCATCCATTCCCGTCACCGCCTCGACGGTTCCCGTCATGCCGTAGACCGCGTACTCCCAGTCGAGGCGGCGCACCGCGACTCCCGCAGGCAGGCGTAGTTCGGCGCCGACGAGGGGGGTGTGTACGGTCGCGGGCGAAGTGGTCCCGCCGAGCTCGCCCATCACGACGACCGCGTCGGCGCCCTCGCCGAGATCGAGCACGGGGAGGTCTTCGTGGCGCTCGAACGCGGGCTCGCCGTGACGACGGGACTCGGGAAGCGCCACCCAGAGCTGCAGGGCGTCGAGCGGGATCGGCCCCTCGCCCACCGAGTACTCGGAGTGCGCGATGCCGGCGCCGCTGGTCATGAGGTTGAGGGCCCCGGGGCGCACGACGACGTCGCTGCCCACGGCATCCCGATGTCTCACCTCGCCGACGATCGGCCACGTCACCGTCTGCAGGCCGATGTGCGGGTGCGGTTCGACGCGCATGAGGGTGTCCTGCGGGCCGAAGCGGTCGAGGAAGCACCACGCGCCGACCATGGGCAGCGCGCGGTGGGGGAGGGTGCGGTGCACCTCCATGCCGCGCACGCCGCCCAGCGGCACCTCTCGCGCCGCCACCACGAGGGCGCGTGGGCCGTCGCAGTCGACAGGTCCCTCGGTCTCGGGGGGAGCGACGTCGAGCCGGGTCACGCGGGTTCGCCGGGTGCCGCCGAGTCGGCGGCGTCGTCGTCGTTCGGCCATTCGACCACCAGGCCGGCCACGTCGTGCTCGCGCAGGTAGTGCGCCACGAAGGGGCACGAGGGGATGACGCTGCCGCCGCGTCGGGCGAGGTCGGACAGCGCTTCGCAGGCGAGGGCCGAGCCGAGGCCGCGGCCCTTGAACGACGGGTCGATCTCGGTGTGGGGGAGCACGGTGCGGTCGTCGTCGATCGCGCGGAACTCGAGGAAGCCGCCGAGCTCGTCGCCCACGTGGATCTCGTAGCGGCGGGCGTCGTCGTTGCGGGTCACGGTCAGTTCGTCGGCCATGGGGTCTCCTGTCGTCGGTAACGACAGCAACGTACGTGCGCGTGCGGGTGTTCCGCCATCCCCGCGGAATACCCGAGGGAGTTTGCTACGACGCCTCGCGCGAGCGGTGTCGCCGCACGGCGGCGCGGTTGGCGCAGCGCACCGAGCAATAGCGCTGACGACCGTTGCGGGTGACGTCGACGACGACGTTCGTGCAGGGATCGGCCGCGCAGCGGGAGAGGCGGTTCATGCCGCGCGTGACCAGGTGCAGCGAGGTGCCGACCGAGATCACGGCGGCGAGCACGCGGGGCAGGGCTTCGTCGCTGTCGCGATAGTGCAGGTGCCACCCCTCGCCGTCGTGATCGGTGAGGCGCGGGTAGGCGGCGACGGCTGCCATCTGGGCGTTGAGCAGGGCCGCCCGCGCGTCGGGATCGGTCTCGTCGACGACGTGCAGCCAGTCGTCGATGACGGCCCGGGTGCGCTCGTGATCGTCGGATGCCACGGGGAACGTCATCGTCATCCCCATCTCGATCGTGCGGCGCTCGATCCCGTCGCGATCGGCGGGCCAGTCGTTCGCGAGCGAGGCGGCGAGCAGGACCGCGTACTCGCCGTAAGGGTTGAGATGCATAACGGCATTACATCACGCTGGGGTCATGACCTCCTCGCGCACCCTCCCGGTAATTGCCCCGGCATCCCTCCACGAGCACGCCTGGCTCACGGAGTCGACGCACCGGACGAGCGAGGGACTCCTGCGGTACGTGCGGTGCACGCGCTGCTGCGCGCGGCGCGTGGACATCGACGCGGCGTCGGTCGTTCCCCCGAGCGCGCTGACGCGTGAAATCGGCTGACGGGGCGCCGCACCGCACGGTAGCGTCGAAGCAGACTGCCGACGGGGGACGCATGCTTGTTCTGAGCCTTATCGCCGCGATCGCGGGCGCGATTCTCGTGCCGGTGATCGCGCTGTACGTCTGGTACGCCATCGGACTGTCGCGCGTCTTCGCCGCGCACGGGGGAGAGCCCTGGCGCGCCTGGATCCCGCTGCTCAACGAGGCCGAGATCTTCCGCCTCGGTCGCCTCGACCCCGTCCGCGCCGTCCTCCTCGTGGTTCCCGGCGTCAACATCTACGGTCTCGTCCTCAAGGCGACCGCCGCCCACCGCATCGGGCAGGCCGCGGGGCGCGGAGCGGGCACGACCGCTCTCGCCGTGATCTTCCCGCCCGTGTGGGCCACGATCCTCTCGGCGCGTCCTCGAACGGATGCCGCGCCTGCCGGCGACACCGCCGACGAACGTCCGATCGTTCTGAGTGAGACGGCATCCGGCCCGATCACCACCATTCCCGGGACGAGCGCGGCCGAGGTCGCGACCGCCGGTCGGCGCCGCTCGACCGCCGCCGTGGTCGAGCCGGTCGCGGTGCCCGTGCTGCCCGGGCCGGTCGACATCGACGAGGACCTCGAGCGCACGTCCCTCCACCCCTCGCGACGCCGGTCGACGGCTGCGGAGGACGCCGATCCGGGCGTCGTCCCGGCGGGCGCGGCGCACACGCCCGCGTCGAACGGGGGTCCGAGCCGGCGCTGACCCGCGCACCGGCGACACCGATCGCTGCCGCGGCCCTCGACACGGGGGCGGCGGGGGTCGCGGCTCCCCCGTCTGCGTCGGCACCTGCTTCGGCGTCTCCGGCTGCGGCTCAGCCGGTTTCCGCAGCCGCCCCCGGCGTGCAGGCGCCCACGGCTCCCGCACCGGCAGAGGCCGCTCCCGCCGCGACCTCGTCGCCCGTTCCGACCGCTGCGCCCGCGCAGCAGGCTTCCTCCGACGCGTCTGCGGCGCCCTCGCCCGATGACACCGGCTTCGACCGTGTGGCCGAGACCACGGACGCCACGGCCGCCCCTCAGACCGACGGCGATGCGGCGGCGGCTCCCCTCGACGAGCTGACGCAGACGGCCCGTCCGCGCTCGCGCCGCCGCGGCGAGTGGACCCTCGCCCTGCCCGACGGCAGCCGCGTCGCGCTGACCAGTCGCACGGTGATTCTGGGGCGCAAGCCGGGGAACGGCGAAGACACGGTGCAATACATCGCCGTCGCCGACGACACCCGGACGATGTCGAAGCAGCACGCACGACTCGAGTGGACGGTCACGGGCTGGAGCATCACCGACCTCGACTCGACGAACGGGGTGACCCTCATCCACGACGACGGGCGCACCGAGCGCGTTCCGGGAGGTGCCTCCGCGATCGCGACCTCGCGCTTCCGTCTCGGAGACGCGCGTGTCGAGCTGCGGCCGGCGACCGTCTGAATTCGACGGCGACCGATTCACGGATCGTGCCGATGGGGCTCGCGGCCGGTGGGCTCCTGCCGCCGCTGAGCTATTCCTGCTCTTCGGGCCCGTAGAGCCCGCGGCCCGTGGGGGCGGCGCGGCGGGGAGCCGCCTCCTCGCGACGGCGACTGACGTAGATCGCGAGAGCACCGATCGCGCCGAGTGCGACGAGTCCGGCCACGCCGATGCCCGTCGCGGTCGTGATGGCCGCGGCATCCGGTCCCGGTCCGATGACCACCGAGACCGCCTCGGGGGTCGCGGTGGGGGAGGCGGAGGGGCTGGCGGCGACGAAGGGGCTCTTCGGACCCCGCAGGCCCGTCCCCGGAACCATCACGATCGCGTCGTAGGGCTGCACGACGCCCCATCCGGAGATGTTGGAGCGCGTGTCGGGCTGCGCGCGGACGGCGGTCGCCTCGAGCCGGTACGCCCACTGGGCGGGGGTCTCGGTGGGGTGCGCGGACGCCACGAGCGCCGCGGCGGCCGATACGTAGGCCGTGGCCCAGCTCGTCGCGGGTTCGTCGGCCCCGACGACGCAATCGCCGCCCAGGGGCCATGACGAGGCGACCGCCTGACCGGGAGCGGAGAGGCTCACGTGGGGGCCGTGGATGCTCGCCTTCGTGACGACACCGCCCGACCCGACGGCGGCGACCCCGATGACGCCGGAGAAGCCCGCGGGGTAACGCGCGCCGTCCTTGTCGTCCTGCTCGGGGGAGTCGTTGTTCGAGCGGTTGCCGGCGCTCGCGACGACCAGGCTGCCGCGTTGCTGCGCGTAGGCCACGGCATCCGCGAGGGCCGCGTTCTTCTCGCTCGTGCTGATCGAGACGTTGATGATCTGCGCGCCCTGATCGGCGGCGTAGCGGATGCCGTCGGCCATCCGCGCGGTGTTCGGGCCGAACCCCGCCTCGACGAGCTGTTTCTCGATGCCGGCGTAGACCCGCACGGGCAGGATCTTCGCGTCGGGTGCCAGTCCCTCGACTCCTGAACCGGAGATCAGCTGGGCGGCGATCTGACCGGCGATCACGGTGCCGTGCGCGTAGTTGTCGGTGCGTCCGGAGGCGTCGGTGCCGTCGGGGACGAGGTTGACGCCCGGAAGCACCGACGCGTCGAGGTGCGGGTTGACCGCGACGCCCGAATCGACGACGGCGACGGTCACGCCCGCCCCGCGGGTGAGGGGCCACGCCGACGAGCTCTGCAGCGACGTGAGCGCGGTGGGCGCGTCGGGGATACGCGTCGAGGCGGTGCACTGGCTCTGCGTCGTCGCCGTCCGCACGCCGGTCGAGGGACCGACGGCGGATGCCGGCGACGGGATGCCGATCAGCACCACCCCCGCCGCGGCAGCGAGGGCTGCGAGGCGAGCGGCGCGGGAGCGCAGGGTCACTTCGTCTCCGGCGTCTGCTGCGCCGCGCTCTCGCTCAGCGAGGGGCCGGTGCGCAGGAGAGCGGTCCACCCATCGGGGATCGAGCCGACGTCGTTCGTCGAGTAGCCCAGGCGCGCGATGGTGTCGTCGGTCGCACCCGGGAGGGGGAACGCCGTGCCCGTGGCATCCACCAGTGTCAGGATGCTCGTGTTGTCGGCGCCTCGTCCGCCGGCGCGCACGAGAGCCCCGTGGCTGGGATCGACCCGGATGCCGGTGGTGACGGCGGTCGAGGTCGGTTGCGTGGCCAGAGTCGTCGTGGCCTGGCCCTCGCCGGCGGTGAGCACGGCGCAGGGACGCTGACCCGAGGGGACGGTCTCGAATCCGACTCGGGGCCACTCGTCGCCGAGGCCCTGCGTCGCGGTGGGGAGGCTGCGGATCTCGTCCGCGGTCACCTCGGTCACCTTGCCCTTGAGGGCTTCGCCGCTGCCCAACTGGTACAGCTGCCAGGCGAGGGGCGAGAGCGATTCGAGCACGCCGCCGGTCTGCACGAGGAAACGCTCGTCTTCTGCGGCGCCGGCCTGTCGGATGACCTGGCCGACGCGCAGTGAGGTGTTCGCGACGGGCTGGCCGTAGTTCTGCAGCGTGATCGGGGTGAGCGCCGTACCGGCCGTGAACAGGTCGAGCCACGACGCCGGCACGGTCACGGGGGAGAGGGACGAGATCCCGGCGGCGCGGAGCACGGCGTCCGCCACCTCGCTCGAGACCGCAAAGCTCCGGCCGCCCTGCACCACGTGCAGGATGCCGTCGACCGATACGACGACCGCGCGGTCGGTGGCGGGGGTCGGGCCCGCGGCCGAGGAGATGCGCACGTCGAGACCGGCGTCGTCGGAGACGCAGGCGCTCCAGCCGGTGTTGATCAGCCCCGACACCGGAGGCAATTCGTCGGGAGCCCCGGTGATGCCGAGGGTGTCACCGACGGGGGTGCCGTCGAGTGTCGACGAGTCAGTGGAGATCACGCCGTACTCGTTCGCCGGGAGCAGCAGGCGGGCGCTGGCCGTGTTGATCACGGGGTGCAGCACGCCGTCGACGGTGACGAAGCGGGCACCGGTGTCGGACACGAGGACGAGCTTGCCGTTCTCCCAGCCGGTCGGCAGGCCGGGGCGGATGAGCCCGTAGAAGACGCCGACGAGCACCACGATCACGGTGAGGGCGATCGCGGCGATGACCGCGCGCAACGGCGAGCTCGGCTGCAGCTCTTTACCGCCGGGGGCGCCGCTGACGAATGCGGTGAGCAGGCGGCGGCGCGAGAAGTTCTGCGCCTCGATCAGGTCGCCCTTGGTGGCCATGCGTCAGGCCAGACCGGACGAGATGACCGCGAGGGGCAGGAGCGCTGCCAGGACGAGCAGCTCGGCGGTGTCGGCGAGGCGGATCAGCCGCAGGCGCGTCTTGGGGGCGAGCAACGTGACGGTGACGACGCAGACGGTGGCGATGGCCAGGACGACGAGGATGCCCACACGCAGACCCGGCTGGGCGAGCGAGGCCACGACCCCGGCCACGACGAGACCGATGATGCCGGTGGCCATGACGGTGAGCACGCCGGAGCGGGCGAAGGTCTGGCGCGAGGGGAACATCATGCCCGCGAACGCCAGGGCGCACACGAGAGCGCCGGTGGCGTTCTGCGCGGCGACGAGAGGAGTCGCCACCAGGATGGCGGCGGCCAGGGCCAGGCGCAGTCCCATCAGGACGCGCTTGCCCTGTGCCACGCGGGCGGCCACGTCGTCGGCGTCGATCGGCTGCGGGTCGGCGAACATCTCGGCGTCGCTCTGGGGCGACACCACGCGAAGACGCGTGGTGCCGATGGCCAGCCAGGGCAGCGCCCCCGCGAGCGTGGCGACGACGCCGACCATCAGGGTCCAGACGGTGGGGGCGGGAAAGAAGGCGGCGAGGGTTCCGGTGACGCCCAACGCTCCGCCGGCAACGAGGGGCGCGAGCTGCAGCTCGGCCCGCTCCCGGGTGAGGGCGAGCGAGACACCCGCGATGACGAAGGCTCCGCCGCCGGCGGCGGCCATCGGCAATCCCCACATGTCGAGGGAGGCGGGCATCGCGATGAAGCCGGCGACGGCGGCGAAGAGGGATGCCGCCATCCCCAGGCCCTGACCTGCCTCGCGCTGGCCGAGTCGTGAGACGACCGCCGAGACGACGAGCAGCACGACGGCTCCGCCGCCCGCGACGAGAGCGCCGAAGGGGAGGGCGCGACCGGCCGCGAGCAGGAGGACGGCGCACACGCCGAGCAGCGCGAGGCTGACCGCGAGGGCTGTGCGCGCGTTGTCGCGGGTGGTCCAGGGACGGTTCTGCTGGCTGGTGGCGTCGATGACGGCCTCGACGATGTCGTCGTAGACGCGCGGTTGGGCGACGAGACCTCCGCGCACGAGGGTCAGCACTTCGCCGTCGACGATGCCCTGCGCCGCGGCCCCGCGAGACGGGTCGACGCTGGTGCCGTCCGAGCGCTGGAGCGCGTACCCCGCCGAGGTCATCGACGGATCGAGCACGCCGAGGGACCGGGCGAAGCCCGGGAGGAACTCGATCACCGGCACCTGCGCCGGAATCGCAATGTCGAGCCTGCGTCCCTCGCTCTGCACCGACAGCCGCAGCAGCGCTCGTGTCGCATTCATGACGTCAGCCATCTGCGGCCCCCTCTTTCCGGACCGAAGCCCCCTGCGGTCAGACCCCGAAATCCTATCGGTGGGTCAGGGGTCGGATGTCAGTGGAAACGCGCCGCCGACGCACGATCAGCGGAGACGTAGTCGTCCGCGATCGAGTCGGTGGCGTTCGAGATGCGTTGGAGCACGTCGCGCATCTGCTCGAGCGTGGCGCTCCACTGCTGCTGCGCGTTGTTGTAGGCCGCCTGCGCGGCGCCCTCCCACTGTCCCCGCAGGCGAGCGACCTCGCTGTCGAGGCCGCCCAGGGTCGCGTCGATACGCGCACTCTCGGAGCGGAGTCGGGCAGCCGCAGCGTGCAGCGATTCGGGCGTGACACGGAAGTCGCTCACGACTGGCCTCCCAGCATCGTTCCGAGACCGTGGATGGTCGTCCGGTGCTCCTCTTCGACGGCTTCCTGGTCGCGGGCCGTGGCCTGCAGCGCGGCACTGAGGGTGATGAGCACGTCGTTCAGCTTCCGCGCGCCCGCCGTCCACTCCTCGACGAGGACGCCGTACGAGCTCGCCGCGTCGCCCGACCAGTTGCCGCGCAGCTCGTCGAGTTCCGCGAGCACCCGCCTGGTGCTGTCGGCGATGTCGGCGTGCGCGCCGTTCACCACCTCGGAGCCCCGGGCAAGGGCTCCCTCTTCCGCGGAAATGCGGTCAGACATGTCGTGTTCTCCTGTCGGAACCGTTCAGTGTGTCGAAAGACGTGATCACTCGTCGCGTCCGCCGGCCTGGGCGTTCTCGGACCGGGGGCCGATCTCTTCATCGTCCTCCATGCGGGGCGCGATGGGACCGCCGAGCCCACGAGATGCCTCGTCGCGACGGTCGGAGCGCGAGCCAGGTCCGCCCATTCCGCCGACGCCGCGGCTGCCGGCACCGGATCCTGCGCCGCGGGCTCCGCCTCCGGCGGCTCCGCCGCCAGCCGCGCCGCCGCCAGCCGTGCCGCCAGCGCGCATACCGGCACCCTTGGCCGTCGATGCCGCGGGTGCGCCGCCGCCGGCGGCACCGCCCATTCCGCCGACGCCGCGGGTTCCGAGGCCGGAGCCGGCTGCGGCGGTCTTGCCGAGCAGGCCGCCCGATCGCCCGGCTGCGCCGGATGCTGCCGTGCCGCCCGCACCGCTGAACAGGCTGCCGCCGGGAGCGCCCGCGCCACGCGCGATGCTGCCGAGTGCGGCCGCGCCGCCACCGCCGGCGATCAGGCCCGCACCGAGACCCGAGCCGATGCCCGCTCCCGCGCCGCCGGAACCGCCGAGCGAACCGCTTCCAGGTGCCGAGGGAATGACCCCGGGCAGATTCGGGGTGCCGATGATCGAGCCGTCCGGAGTCGGCTCGGGCTTGATGGTGTCGAGGTCGATGATGGGGGTGTTGCCGTGGATCGGACCGTCAGGTCGTGGCCCGATGACCCCCGGCAGTGGCATCGCGTTGTACTCGGGCTGCGAGTTGCCATTGTCGTTGCCACCGGGGGTCGCGACGGGGGACGTGTCCCAGTCGGGGTACTGCTCGAAACTGCGTCCACCGGAGCGTCCGCCGCCTCCACCCCCGCCCCCACCGGTACCGCCTCCGGTTGGCTCGACGGTGTCAGTTTCGGAGAAGGTGAAGTTGAGTGGTGGGGGGTCGCTGACCTGGACGGCATCCATCTCGTCGGAGAAACCCTCCATAGCGGAGCGCGCGGCGGCCTCCCGTTGATCGGACAGATAGCCGTTGATCAGCCCGACGGCCCCCTCTCCCGCGAGGAAGGAGATCGGTCCCAGCATGAGAGTCGCGCCGGTAGCAGCGCCACGGACCGCAGCTTCCTGACCCCCGGAGAGCGAGCCGGAGGGGAGTGTGTCGAGCGCATCTCGCGCGCGTGATCGAACGTCGTTGGCTTGATCAAGCCGCTGAGCGAGCTCGTCCTCGACGTAGGTGACTTGCTGAGCGATCTGTCTCGCAGCGGCACTGAATCTCGCCCGAGCGGCAGATCCGGCCTCTCCTGTGATGCCGGGGTCGCTTGCGACGCGGTTCAGAACCTCCCGCAATGCGTTCAAGCCGTTGACGAGTGAGCCTCGCGTGGGAACGTCCCACGGCTGGCCTCCCTCGGCGAAGTTCGTCAAACGCTGTTCCCAGGTACCGGTCACGGCGATGTCCCCTTTCTCGCCTTACGGCGTTGAGTGACGATGATGAGCACGGTGATGACCGCCGCGATGAGGACAAGGGCCACGATCCCGATGACGGCCCACATCACGAGGGATGAGAAATCGAAACCGCTGGTCGGGCTGTCATCGGCGTATTGGTCGAAGCTTCGGCCTCGATCCGGAGCCACATATCCGTTCGTCTTAGCTGCCGCGATCTGATCGGCTGTCGGAAACCCTGCGCTCTTATTCATGAGAGGTGTCTCATCGGGGAACGTCGTCGGGTCGACGGCGAGCAGGGTAGGGAGCCACGCCGCTCCGTAGCCGAAACCGTCTTCCGTCCGAGAGGGCTCGTGTCGTTCGCCGTTCGTCGTCGCGAGCATCGCCTGGATCAGTTGATTTCCCGTGCTCTCCGGAAACTTCTGAGCCGCGAGCGCAAGCATGCCTGCGACTATGGGAGATGCATTCGACGACCCGGTGGCCGTCGCTGATCCGTCCCACCCGGATTCGGTACCGATCTCTGGGAACCGGTCGCCCCCGGCGACCACGGTCGTTTGTGGAATGATCCAGGGTGATCCGTCCGCGCTGGTCTGTAAGGCTCCGTCCGGTCCGATCGCAGATACGGCGACGACCCCATTCAGCGAGTCTCCGCCATCGGTGATCGGTGCGCCGAGCAAGTCAGCGGCGCTGGGATTGGCCGTCGCAGAAACAAGTGCCACTCCCCGGGCGATGGCGTACGCGATGGCAGGTGCGTCCGCTTCGTGCCGCTCCATGCCTACCGCCGTGTAAACGATCTTCGCGCCGTCATCGACCGCGAGCTTGACGCCATAGCCCCACGCGGTCATATCCGTCTCGGTCGCTGAATCTGGGTAGCACGGGCGATCGTCCGGGCCGTACCCATAGAAAGTGACCTCAGCGTCGGGAGCGATCCCGCGAACTCCCCCGGATCCTGTGCCGTTGCCGATGAGCAAAGCTGTCATTGTCGTGCCGTGACGTGTGCCCTTGTCGGGGTTGGTAGACGTCATCGAAGGGTGGTCCTTGCATACCGGCTTGTCCGAGATGCGCAAATTCTGCCCTTCAAACACCGGAAGGGACGGGTTGATCTGCTCTTCCAGCACGGCCACCTTCACGCCGCGGCCGGTGATGCCCTCCGAATGCGCGGCATCAACGCCGTACTTGTCCCACCAGAAGTCGAGGCCGGTCGTCCCTGAGGTCGTCGCCGCCGAAGCCGGGGTCGCCGCGCTCAGAGATATGAACCCGGCGACGAGGAGAACTGCTCCGAACGTTCGGAGCGGATGCCGCTTCACTGTAGGCCAAGGGCGCCGCGCACGCCGGCCTGCCCCCCGGCAGAGGCACCCGGCGAGACGCCCGCCGGAGGTGCCGTCGATGCCGCGTCGATGATCGCCGTGACCTGTTGCGCGTCGCTCGCATTCATCTCGTCCCGCTCCTCCAACGTCTGAACGGCCTGCGAGAGGGCAGCTGCGTTCTGCGCGATGTATTGCCTCACCTCTTCGACACGTGCACCGAGTGTCTCGGCACGGGTGCGGAGAAGCTGCGTGAACTGGGAGGCCGCAGGCTCGGTTCCATTGCCGTCGACGACGCTGATGATGGTCGCTGCGGGGAGCTCGTCGCTTGTTTGAACGACTTTGCTCACGTTCGCGCGAACGAACTCGCTGTCGAGCCGAATGACGGAGCCCATACTTCACTCATTTCTTCACGCGCGTGCGGCGAGCACGCGACGATGTTGCCGCGCGGAAAACTTGCGGCGGCCCTCACGGGCCGCAAGAGCCGGCGGCCGCCTCAGCGACCGCCGGCTCGAGACGACTCAGACGAAGCGGCCGGCGGCGGACTTGTCGGTCGAGGTGTAGCCCTGAGCGATCTCGTCGGTCTTGCCGGCGATCTGCTGCAGGAGTTCGTTCAGACGCGTGATGGACTGGGTCCACTGGGCCTGGGCCTGGTCGTACGCGGTCTGGGCGTCACCATCCCACGAGGAGCGGAGGGCGTTGACCTGCGACTCGAGCTCGTCGAGGCGGGTGCGGATGCCGGAGGCACCGTTGCGGATCTGACCCGAGAGCGCGATGACCTGCTCGGGACGAACGGACATGGACTGCATGAGAGTTCCTTCTTTCGTGTCGAGCGGGGTCAGCCGAGCAGGGAGCCCAGGTTGCCGATGGTCTGCTGGTGCGACTCTTCCGACGCGGCCTGGTCGCGCTCGGTGCCGCGGAGGGCGTCCTCGAGCGTGACGAGCACGTTGTTGAGCTTGGTGGTCTCTTCGTTCCAACGCTGCATGAGCTGCGTGTACGAACCGGCGGCTGCGCCGGTCCAGAAGCCGGCCACCTGGTCGAGTTCGGTGCGAACCTTGCGCACCTGCTCGTCGATGCCCGACTTGGCGGTGTTGACCGCTTCGGCCCCTCGACGAAGCGCACCCTCCTGGGCTGCGATGAGATCTGCCACTGTGTCTCCTCGATGTTCCTCCGGGCGCGCCCGGGCGTTGCGGATCGGTTACGCGCACGGGAATAGAGGACCCGCACACGGCGTCGGCGGAGGAACCGGAGCCCCCCACCGGACTTCGAACATACGTAAACCGGCCCCCCGGTTCAAGCCTCTTGCGCAATTTGAAAGATGACAAAACTCTCATCTTTATCCCCGGTGAACCGCGGAAAGGGCAACACGGGCCCGCGCGAGACGGATACGCTGGTGCGGTTGCGGCCCGTGGGCCGGAGGGCGCGAGAACGAGGGGGACCGTTGAGCGCGGAAGTGATGCAGGGGCGACGCGTCGCGTTGATCGACGGTGATTCCCGCTTCGATCTGGTGGTTCCGTTGCGAGCCCGCGTCGACGACGTGCTGCGCGCCGCCGGTTCCGACACCGCGCACGGCACTCGCGTGGTGGGCATCTCCGGCCGCGAGATCGACCGGGCGACCGTGATGACCTCGCTCGACGACGGCGTCATCCTCGTCCTCGTCGACCCCGGCGCCTCGTTGCCCGACGCCGTCGCTCGCGCCGCCGCGGCGCCGAACGCCAGGCGTGTCTCGGCCGTATGGTGGGTGCTCGCGGCGGGAGGCGGCATCCTGGCCCTGCTTCGTCTGGTCGGCGGTGACGGTCTGTCCCCCTCGGTGCGCGTGCCCGTTGCGATGCTGGCCCTTCTCGCGGCTCTCGTCGCGGGCGCCGTCTTCGCCCTGCGCGCTCGCTCGCGAACGGCGATCCTCGCCCCCGTCGTGGGCGTCATCGCGTTGGCGTTCGGCGGCGGGGTCGCCGTCGTCCCGGGCCTTCCTGCCGCCGCCCCCCTCGTCGCGGTCTTCACGGGGCTGCTCGCCGCCGCCGTCGTCGCCGGAGTCATCGGCGTGCTCGGGGCCACCGAGACGCTGCGCGCGCAGAGCCGTACCGCGACGATCGTCCTCGCGGTGCTCGCCGCCGTGTGGGCCCTCTCGCTGCTGATGCACCTCGATCCATCGGCGCCGGCGGCCGTGACTCTCGGCCTCGTGCCGGTCGCGCAACGCGTGCTGCAGTCGAGCCTCGTCGACGTGGCCCCGGGTACCTTCATCGACTACGGCCGCTTCCAAAGCACGCGGTGGACGGTGCGGCAGAACCTCCCCGACGAGGTGCGCACGATCGAAGCCGACGACGCCGACGCGCTGGTCGAGCGCTCCACGGCCCGCCTCACGATCGGCGTGGTGCTCCTGATCGCCGCCGGGGCTGCCAGTGCCTTCACCGCGCTGCCGACCTTCGACACCGACAACCCGGTCGTGCTCGGCGGGCGCATCGGGCTCGCCGCCACGGTCGTCCTCGCTCTCTTGCTCAGCTCGCGTCGCAGCACCGTGCCGTTCCTGCGCTGGGTGGAACGTCTGGGGGCTGCCGCCGTGGTGGTCGCCGTGCTGATGGCGTTGTTGCCGAGGGTGTCCTCCGACATGCTCGTCGTCTTCGCCGGCATCCTTCTGCTGGTCGGTCTCGGGTCTTCCCTGTTGGTCGTCCCGGTGGGTCGCGGCCTGCGTTCTCTCGGCTGGTCTCGCACCGGCGACATCTTCGAGGCGCTGGCCACGGCCCTGTCTCTTCCGGCGGGCATGCTCGCCGCCGGAGCGGTGGAGATCGCGCGTGCGATGATGGCGACATGACGCAGCTGACGCCATTCGGCGCGCCCGCGACGGTGGGGGTGCGCATCGGAGCCTTCAGCGTCGACGCGGCCCTCGTGGTCATCGTCTCGGTCGTGGCATCCCTCCTGGCATCTCCCGTGTTGGGCGCGGCGGTCGCCGCCGAGGCGTTACTCGGCCTGTGGATCCTGCAGGCGCGACGCGGCCTCACCCCCGGCGCCCTGCTCTTCGGTCTGCGCACCGCGCGCGTCGAGGAGCCCGTCGTCCCGGGCGCCGGGCGGGCCTTCGTCCGCGGCCTTCTCGTGGTGCTCGGCGGCTTCGTGCTGCTGGCCGGCGCCTGGGTCGTCGTGGCCTCGGCGGCGTTCGACAGATCGGGCCGTCGGCGTTCCTGGGCCGATCGTGCCGCGGGAACCGTTCTGCTGTCCGTTCCCCGCGGAAGACAGGCTCCGGATGCCGATGAGCCCCGCGCCCTGTCGGAGCCGACGGTGCAACGCACCGGCGCTTCCCGCGAGCCCCTGCGGATGGACGCCTCGGCGGCGGCCCTGCCTCTCGCGCCGGCCTGGGACGCCCCCATCGTCGCGATCGAGGCGCCCAGCGTCGCGGGTGAGCGGCCCGCGACCATCACCCCCGAGCCCGCCGCCCCGACGCCGAGTGCTCCGGCGCGAACCCCGGGTGTCGGCCGTGCGCAACTGCTCGTCGTCTTCGACACGGGGCAGCGCGAGCAGTTCGACCTGCCTGCGGCCGTGAACTTCGGTCGCGCCCCCGTGGCCGATCAGCCGAACGACGTGCTCATCTCGGTCGACGATCCCGACCGCCTCATCTCGAAAACGCACCTGCGCCTCGAGCACGACGGCGAGACGGCGTGGGTCACCGACGCGGGGTCCACCAACGGATCCGAGCTGATCGACGACGACGGCACCGTCCACGTTCTCCGCCCCGGTTCGCGCACCCTGCTCGAGGAGGGCACCCGCGTGCGCCTCAGCGAACGCGTCTTCACCCTGAGTCGTCTGATCGGAGGTCCGGTGTGAGCACGGGTCCGCGCATCGCCCCGCCGTCCCTGCCCAACGGGCGGATCGTGCTCCAGCCGCCGCCCGAGCTCGTCCCGAACGAGGGCGGCAGCGGCATCCTGACCTCCCTCCTGCCGATGCTCGGCAGCGTGGGCGCCATCGTGATGGTGACCATCTCGAACAGCGGGCCGACGGGCTTTCTCATCGGCGGCATGTTCCTGCTGTCGTCGCTCGGCTTCGTCGCGGTGAACGGGTGGCGTCAGCGCGCCCAGCGCAATGCGCAGGTGCTCGGCAACCGGCGCGAGTACCTCGCCTACCTCTCCGACCTGCGTGACACCGTGCGTGTCGCCGCCCGCAAGCAGCGCCGTCACGGTGGGTGGATCATGCCGGCTCCGGCCGCGCTGCCCTTCATCGCCGAAGAGCGCTCGCGCGTCTGGGAGCGCCAGCCCGGCGACGAGACGTTCCTCCTCGCCCGTATCGGGGTGACCGACCAGCCGCTCAGCCTCACGCTCGAGGCGCCCGAGCTCCCGCCGCTGGCCCAGCTCGACCCGGTCGCCGCTTCGGCCGCGCACCGCTTCATGCTTACGCACGAGATGCAGCGCGACCTGCCGCTGGGCTTCCCCCTCGGCGACTACTCGCGCATCGAGCTCGTGGGCTCCGACGAAGACGCCGTCCGCAGCCTCGCTCGCTCGCTCGTGGCCTCCGCGGCCACTCTGCACGACCCCGAGGACGTCATCATCGCGATCCTCGCCGGTCCCGCGCAGATGCCCGCGTGGGACTGGGCGAAGTGGCTCCCGCACGCGATGTCGTCGCGCGTGCAGGACCGGCTCGGGCCCGCGCGCATGATCTCGGCATCCCTCGACGAACTCGTCGACATGCTGCCGCCGCAGCTCTCCACACGTCCGCGATTCACGCCCGGTGGCGGGGTGACACCGCACGTGGTGCTGATCGTCGACGGCGTCGAGACCCCCACGAACAGCCCGCTCGTCGGGCTCGAGGGTGCGCAGGGTGTCACCGTGATCGACCTCCCCACGCGTTGGGACGAACTCGACGACCCCCACGTTGCCCGTGTCGCGCTCGCCGAAGCACCCGTGGTCGCGCGAGGCCGCCGCACCGAGAAGAAGCCCGTCTCTGTTCCCGCCGAGTTCATCGACGGAGCGGGTCGGGCCCAGACCTTCATCCCGGATGCCATGACCGTCGCCGAGGCCGAGGCCACCGCCCGACGGCTCATGCCGCTGCGGCCGGCGCCCATGGTCGTCGTCGATGCGCCGACCACGCAGGGTCAGCTGGAGCTCACCGAGCTCCTCGGCCTGCCCGATGTGCGGACGGTGAACTTCGACCAGGCGTGGACCCGCCGTCTCGAGCGCGACCGCCTGCGCGTGCCGATCGGCCAGGAGCCCTCGGGCGCGCCCCTCGTCCTCGACCTGAAGGAGTCCGCGTCGCAGGGCATGGGCCCGCACGGCGTGATGGTCGGCGCGACCGGATCGGGAAAGTCCGAGGTGCTGCGCACGCTCGTGCTGGCCCTCGCCATGACGCACTCTCCCGAACAGCTCAACTTCGTGCTCGTCGACTTCAAGGGTGGTGCGACCTTCGCCGGTATGGCTGAGATGCCGCACGTGTCGGCGGTCATCACCAACCTCGGCAGCGAGCTGGCTCTCGTCGACCGCTTCCAGGACGCCCTGCAGGGCGAGGTGGTGCGGCGGCAGGAGCTGCTGCGCGCCGCGGGCAACTTCGCGAACGTCGGCGAGTACGAGACCGCGCGTTTGGGCGGTCGGTCCGACCTCGCTCCCCTTCCGGCCCTCCTCGTCGTCGTCGACGAGTTCTCCGAGCTGCTGACGGCCAAGCCCGAGTTCGTCGACAGCTTCCTCAACATCGGTCGCGTCGGTCGATCTCTGCACGTCCACCTGCTGCTGGCATCCCAGCGTCTCGAAGAGGGCAAGCTGCGCGGTCTCGACACGTACCTGTCGTACCGGATCGGTCTGCGCACCTTCTCGGCCGCCGAATCGCGCACGATCATCGGCACGCCCGATGCGTACACGCTGCCGCAGGAGCCCGGCGTCGGCTTCCTCAAGAGCGACACCGAGAACCTCGTGCAGTTCCGCGCGGCGTACGTCTCGGGGCGGCCGAAGGGCAACGCCCGTCTGAACGTCGACGACCCCGAGTCGGAGGCGACGGGGCCCGCACGCGTCGAGGTCTTTACCGCTCTCGCCCAGCCCGACGACGACCCGGTCGAAGAGACGACGGATGCCAGCCCCGCAGCCATCGCGACCCCGGCGACCGACAAGCGTTCGACCTTCCAGATCGCCGTCGACCGCATGAAGGACCGCGGTCCCGAGGCGCACCAGGTGTGGCTCCCGCCGCTCGCGGACCCCGCCCCGCTCGACGAGCTCATGCCCGACCTCGCGGAGGACCCCGCCCTCGGTCTCGTCTCGCGACGCTGGCGCGACGCCGGCGCCCTCACGGTGCCGATCGGTGTCGTCGACATCCCGCTCGAGCAGCGCCGCGACCACCTCACGGTGTCGCTCGGAGGTGCGGCCGGTCACGTCGCGATCGTCGGTTCGCCGCTGAGCGGCAAGTCGACCCTCGCGCGCACGCTCGTCTCGGCCCTGGCGCTGACGGGAACCCCGCAGGAGTTCCAGTTCTTCGTGCTCGACTTCGGCGGCGGTGGCTTCACCGCCATGCAGCAGCACCCGCACATCTCCGGTGTGGCCACCCGCACCGAGCCCGAGGCCGTCCGCCGTGCGATCGCCGAGGTCGAGGCCGTGCTCGATGCGCGCGAGCAATACTTCCGCCGCAATGCGGTCGACTCGATCGAGACCTACCGCTCGCGTCGGCGCGAGGGGCGTCTCGACGACGGCTTCGGCGATGTCTTCCTCATCATCGACGGGTGGTCGACGCTGCGGTCGGAGTTCGAACCGCTCGAAGCGCGCGTGCAGACCATCGCCGCGCGCGGCCTGAGCTTCGGCGTGCACGTCGTCGTCACCGCGAACCGGTGGCTCGAGATCCGCGCCAACCTGAAGGACCTCATCCAGACGCGCCTCGAGCTGCGCTTGGGAGATCCGACGGACTCCGACGTCGACCGCAAGCAGGCGGCCAACGTGCCGGTGGGGCAACCGGGCCGCGGGCTCGCCACGTCGAAGCTGCAGATGCTCACCTCGGTCCCTCGCATCGACGGGTCGGACGACCCCTCGACCATCGCGGACGGCGTCGCCGACATGATCGGCAAGATCACGAACGCCTGGCACGGGGAGCCGGGTCCCAAGCTTCGCCTGCTGCCCGAGAACATCTCGCTCGACGAGGTGCGCGCTCTCGCCGAACCGGGGGATCGTCGCATGCTCCTCGGTATCGAGGAGGCGCAGCTGTCGCCTTTCGGGATCGACCCGCGCGTGGAGCCGCACCTCTTCGTCTACGGCGACTCGGGGATGGGCAAGTCGTCGTTCCTGCGCGGTGTGGCCAAAGAGATCCAGCGGCTGTACACCCCGGCCGAGGCGAAGATCTTCGTCGTCGACTACCGGCGCGCTCTGCTCGGCGAGATCCCCGACGAGTACCTCGGCGCGTACCTGACCTCTCACGACCTGGCCACGGGCGGCATGAACGACCTGTCGCAGTACTTCGCGACGCGCATCCCCGGGCCCGACGTCACGCCGACCCAGCTGCGCGAGCGCAGCTGGTGGAAGGGCGCCGAGGGCTTCATCCTCATCGACGACTACGACCTGGTCGCCACCAGTCAGGGCAACCCGATCGCGGTGCTGCAGCCGCTGCTGGCACAGGCAGGCGACCTGGGGCTGCACGTCATCCTGACCCGGCGGTCGGGTGGGGCGAGCCGTGCCGCGTACGATCCGATCATCCAGCGCTTCACCGACCTGGGCGTCACCGGCATCCTGCTCGGCGGCAACCCGGAAGAGGGGGCGCTCATCGGCCGCGTGAAGCCGGAGCGGGCGGCGCCCGGCCGTGCCCAGATCGTCAGCCGCGAGCAGGGACTGCTCGCCTCCCAGCTGGTGTTCTCCCCGCCGTCACACTGATCCGTCGTTCCTCCCCAGGAGCGATTCCCGCCCCGGTGTCCCCCGACGGATGCCGGGGCGGTGTGCGTGTCGGTGGCCCGGGTTACCGTTGGGGGGTGAGTTATCCCGGCGCCGCATCCGAGTCGTACGCCGACGCGCCGCCCGAGCCGTACGACCTCCCCGAAGATCCCTATGCCGGGGCCGATTGGGACCCCGACCAGTTCGCACCTCCCGAGGACTTCGACGCGCCGCCGCCGCCCGTCGACCCGTCGTCGTCATTCGCTCGTGCCGCCGCGGTCACCGGCACCGCACGAGAGCTCCCCGCCGTCCGCGACTTCACGGGTCGCGACCCGCGCGAGGTCCTGCATGAGGTCTACGGGTACGACGCCTTCCGCGGCGACCAGGCCGAGATCGTGCAGCACGTGGTCGGCGGCGGAGACGCCGTCGTGCTCATGCCGACCGGCGGCGGCAAGAGCGTCACGTACCAGGTGCCCGCGCTCGTGCGGCCGGGCACCGGCCTCGTGGTCAGCCCGCTGATCGCGCTCATGCACGACCAGGTAGAGGCCCTGATCGCCAACGGCGTTCGCGCGGGCTACCTCAACTCGACACAGGCGCCCACCGAGCGGCAGGCCGTCGAGCAGGCCTACCTCGCCGGAGAACTCGACCTGCTCTACGTCGCCCCCGAGCGGCTGAACGGCGCGCAGACCCTCGCGTTTCTCGCTCGCGGTCGCCTCAGCGTCATCGCCATCGACGAAGCGCACTGCGTGTCGCAGTGGGGCCACGACTTCCGGCCCGACTATCTCGCCCTCGGCGACCTCGCCGACCGCTTCCCCGACGTCCCGCGTATGGCGCTCACGGCGACGGCCACCCCGGCCACCGCCCAAGAGATCGTCGAGCGTCTGCGCCTGCGCGACGCCCGCGGGTTCGTCGCCAGCTTCGACCGACCCAACATCCAGTACCGCATCGACGCCAAGGTCGATCCGCGTCGCCAGCTCGTCCAGTTCATCCGGTCGCAGCCCGAGGGCTCTGCGGGCATCGTCTACGCCCTGAGCCGTAAGAGCGTCGAGCAGACGGCGGCCTACCTCAGCTCGCAAGGTCTCGACGCCCTGCCGTATCACGCGGGTCTCGACGCCTCGGTGCGCGCAGCGAACCAGTCACGGTTCCTCCGCGACGACGGCGTCATCATGGTCGCCACGATCGCCTTCGGCATGGGCATCGACAAGCCCGACGTGCGCTTCGTCGCTCACATCGATCTGCCCAAGTCCGTCGAGGGCTACTACCAAGAGACCGGTCGCGCCGGCCGCGACGGCGACCCGTCGACCGTGTGGATGGCCTACGGGCTCGGCGACGTCGTGCAGCAGCGCCGCATGATCGATCAGTCGCCCGGCGACCGTTCGTACAAGATGAGGCTCGGGCAGCACCTCGACGCGATGCTGGCCCTGTGCGAGACGGTCGGATGCCGACGGCAGAACCTCCTCGACTACTTCGGGCAGCGATCCGAGCCCTGCGGCAACTGCGACACCTGTCTCACCCCGCCCGACACGTGGGACGGCCTCGTCGCGGCGCAGAAGCTGCTGTCGACGATCGTGCGCCTCCAGCGCGAGCGTGGTCAGGCCTTCGGCGCGGGCCATCTGATCGACATCCTCCGCGGTGCGAAGACCGAGCGCATCGCCCAGCAGGGACACGATCGGCTCAGCACCTACGGGCTCGGGGCCGACCTGTCGGACCAGGACTGGCGCAGCGTCATCCGTCAGCTCCTGGCTCGAGGGATCATCGCTGCCCAGGGAGATTACGGCACCCTCGCCCTCAGCGAGGCGTCCGCCGGTGTCCTGCGCGGTGAGACCGCGGTTCCGCTTCGTCGCGATGCCCTCGGTCGCACGGGCGGCGGCGGTGGCTCGAGTCGCGCACGCAAAAGCAGCGCCGACGACGTGGCCGCCGGTGACCGCGACCTGTTCGAGGCGCTGCGCGCGTGGCGTGCCGAGAGAGCGCGCGAGCAGGGCGTCCCCGCGTACATCGTGTTCGGCGACGCCACCCTGCGGGCGATCGCCGCCGCACGCCCGAGCTCCGTGGGCGACCTCGACGGGATCACCGGCATCGGCGCCAAGAAGCGCGAGGCGTATGGCGACGGCATCCTGACGGTGGTCGCCGCGAACTGACGGCGCCGCGCCCGGGTGGTCTGGACGCCCCGTACCCGGCGGCCCGGATCCCGCCGCGGTCGCGCGCCTTCGCTCGGACCCTGCTCCCGCCGCGAGCTACTGCGAAACGGCATCTCGCTGACAAACCGGCGACACCTCGCTAGCGACTCGTCAGCGAGATGCCGTCTCGGGGGCTCGACCGCGCGACCCGGGCGAGCGGTACGCACCGGCCCCACGGCATCCGCCGCGCTCAGCGCGCTCACGGGAATGTTGACCACCCACAACGACTCGTCGAAACGGGAGGCGGGGGCGTTGTGCACATCTCACAGGTCGTTTGGGTGCACGTTGTGGAAGACCTACCGTATGAAGCGTCCTTTGCAACGTCGAAAGGTGCCGAAGATGACCGACGCCGCCGTCCGTCCCACCACGCCCGCCACGAGCACGCGTACTCCCGTCGGAGGCGCGCCCACCGCGCCGCACACCGCCGCCGAAGCGGCCGAAGGCCGCATCGACACCGAGCGTGTCACCGACCTCCTGCTCGGTACCTGGGGTGACACACGCCGCCAGGCGCGCGAGATGATCAAGGACCCCGCGCTGTGGCGCGACGACAGCTTGGGAATGGACGCGCACCGCGAGCGCACGCTCAGCCAGCTGCACCTGCTCGTTCAGAACAAGGCCGTGCACCGTGCGTTCCCCAAGCGCCTGGGGGGCGAGGAGAACAACGGTGCCAACATCGCGGGCTTCGAGGAGCTCGTCGCCGCCGACCCCAGCCTGCAGATCAAATCCGGCGTGCAGTGGGGTCTCTTCGGTTCGGCCGTTCTCCAGCTCGGTACCCGCGAGCACCACGACAAGTGGCTTCCGGGCATCATGAGCCTCGAGATCCCGGGCGCCTTCGCGATGACCGAGACCGGTCACGGATCCGATGTCTCGGCGATCGGCACCACCGCGACATACGACCCCGAGACCGAGGAGTTCGTCATCCACACGCCGTTCCGCGGGGCGTGGAAGGACTATCTCGGCAACGCCGCCCTCCACGGCAAGGCGGCCACCGTGTTCGCACAGCTCATTACCCAGGGCGTCAACCACGGCGTGCACTGCTTCTACGTGCCCCTGCGCAACGAACAAGGCGACTTCCTCCCCGGTATCGGCGGCGAGGACGACGGTCTCAAGGGCGGGCTGAACGGCATCGACAACGGGCGCCTGCACTTCGACCAGGTGCGCGTCCCCCGCACGAACCTGCTCAACCGCTACGGCGACGTCGCCGCCGACGGAACGTACTCGAGCGACATCGCCAGCCCCGGCCGTCGCTTCTTCACCATGCTCGGCACGCTCGTCCAGGGCCGCGTCTCGCTCGACGGGGCCGCCGCGTGGGCCTCGGCCATCGGCCTCATCATCGCCGTCACCTACGGCAACCAGCGGCGCCAGTTCGACTCGGGCAACGGCACCCCCGAGGTCACCCTGCTCGACTACGGCAAGCATCAGCGTCGGCTCCTGCCGCGTCTGGCGACGACCTACGCCGAGATCTTCGCGCACGACGAGTTCCTGCAGAAGTTCGACGGCGTCTTCAGCGGGCGCCTCGACACGGACGCCGATCGCGAAGACCTCGAGACGCTCGCCGCCGCTCTCAAGCCGTTGTCGACCTGGCACGCCCTCGACACCCTGCAGGAGTCTCGCGAAGCGTGCGGCGGCCAGGGGTTCCTCTTCGAGAACCGTCTCGTGGGCCTGCGCGCCGACCTCGACATCTACGTCACTTTCGAGGGCGACAACAACATCCTGCTGCAGCTCGTCGGCAAGCGACTGCTCGCCGATTACGCGAAGCAGTTCAAGGGCAAGGATGCCAAGCAGCTCGCCGCCTTCGCGGTCGGTCAGACCGCCGGCAAGCTCTTCCACGGTGCCGGAATGCGCCAGCTCGGTCAGGCCGTCAGCGACTTCGGTTCGACCGCCCGCTCCGTCGAGAAGGGCCTGCGTGCCGAACAGCAGCACGAGTTGCTCGCCGGTCGCGTGCAGCAGATGATCGCCGACATCGCGGGGCGTCTGCGCCCGGCATCCAAGCTCTCCCGTGAAGACGCTGCCGCGCTGTTCAACGAGAACCAGGCGCAGCTGATCGAGGCCGCGCGTGCCCACGGTGAGTTGCTGCAATGGGAGGCGTTCACCGACGCCATCAACCGCATCACCGACCGTGACACCCTCACGGTGCTGACCTGGTTGCGCGATCTCTTCGGCCTCCAGCTCGTCGAGAAGCACCTCGCCTGGTACCTCATCAACGGGCGCCTCTCGGCACAGCGGGGTGCGGCCGTGTCGAGCTACATCGACCGGCTCTGCGCTCGTCTCCGCCCGCATGCGCAGGACCTCGTCGACGCCTTCGGCTACGGTCCCGAGCACATCCGCGCCTCCATCGCATCGGGTGTCGAGAACGACCGTCAGAACGAAGCCGCGGCGTACTACGCCGCGCAGAAGGCCGCGGGCACCGCTCCGATCCCGGAGAAGAAGCCCGCCAAGTGACGCGCGAGGCGGGCGGTGGTCAGAGGGGGGCACCGCCGTCCGCTTCGCGCTCCGACTCGCGCAGAGCGATGTCGGAGTTCCGCTCTAGCCTGGGGGGATGAGCGACCTTCTGATAGGCGTCGACGGCACCGCTCGCTGCGCGTGGGCAGGTGCCGATGCCGAGTACCAGCGGTACCACGACGAAGAGTGGGGCACTGCCCTGCGCGGTGACCGCAGGCTGTTCGAGAAGATGAGCCTCGAGGGCTTTCAGGCGGGTCTCGCCTGGATCACGATCCTTCGCAAACGCCCGCGCTTCCGCGAGGTCTTCCTCGACTTCGACCCCGCGGCGGTCGCGGCTTTCGGGTCCGATGACATAGAGCGTCTGATGCAGGATGCCGGCATCGTCCGCAACCGCGCGAAGATCGAGGCCGTGATCGGCAACGCCGCCCTGGTCACCCGGATGGGGGAGGGCGAGCTCGATGCCCTGCTGTGGTCCTTCGCACCCGCGGAGCACACGCCGCCGGCGACCTTCGCCGAGGTTCCCGCGGTGACACCGGAGTCGACCGCGATGAGCAAAGAACTGCGTCGTCGTGGCTTCCGGTTCGTCGGTCCCACCACCATGTACGCGCTCATGCAGTCCTCGGGCATGGTCGACGACCACGTCGCCGGGTGCTGGCGCGCCGCCGCCTCCTGACCGGTTCGACGGGGTCGATGTGCTCCGGGCCGCCTCGCACGGGTAGACTGCAACGTGGAGCTTTCGCTCCCAGCGTCGTCGAACGCACCGGCCCCTTCTTCTCGGGCCTTTGACCTTCACGGCGAACGGATGCGCCACCCGGCGCCTTCGCCCATGCAGCCGCAGCATCGCGGCATCCCGAATCGCCGTGCGCGCGTGCGCCGCGGCTGGAGTATTCATGACGTCCCAGACTTTCGCTGACCTCGGCGTGCCCGCCCCCCTCGTCGACGTTCTCGCCTCGCAGGGCAAGAACGACGCGTTCCCCATCCAGGCCGACACCCTGCCCGACACGCTCGCCGGGCGCGATGTGCTCGGTCGCGGCAAGACCGGCTCGGGAAAGACCCTCGCCTTCTCCCTGCCCCTCGTCGCGCGTCTCGCCGGCAAGAACGACCGTCGCCGTGGCCGCAAGCCCCGCGCGCTCGTGCTCGCCCCCACCCGTGAGCTCGCGAACCAGATCGACGAGGTCATCAAGCCCCTCGCCGCGGCCTATGGCCTGGTCACCACCACCGTCTACGGCGGCGTCAACCAGAAGCGTCAGGTCGACGCGTTCAACGGCGGTGTCGACATCCTCGTCGCGTGCCCCGGTCGCCTCGAAGACCTCATCGGCCAGGGCCACGCGAGCCTCGACGACGTCGAGATCACCGTGCTCGACGAGGCCGACCACATGGCCGACCTCGGCTTCCTGCCGGGCGTCACGCGCCTGCTGTCGCGCACGCCCGCCGGCGGACAGCGTCTGCTGTTCTCGGCGACGCTCGACAACGGCGTCGACAAGCTGGTGAAGCGCTTCTTGCGCAACGAGGTCCTGCACTCGGTCGACGAGGCGCACTCGCACGTCGCGGCCATGACCCACCACGTCTTCGCCCCCGCCGACGCCGACGCGAAGAAGGACCTCGTGCAGACGCTCGCCTCGGGCACCGCCCGTCGCATCCTCTTCATGCGCACCAAGCACCAGGCCAAGAAGCTCGCCAAGGCGCTCACCGCCGCCGGCATCCCCTCGGTCGACCTGCACGGCAACCTTTCGCAGCCGCAGCGCGACCGCAACCTGGCCGCCTTCGGCGACGGCCGCGCCAAGGTCCTCGTCGCCACCGACGTCGCCGCCCGCGGCGTGCACGTCGACGGTGTCGAGCTGGTCGTCCACGTCGACCCGCCCGTCGAGCACAAGGCGTACCTGCACCGCTCGGGTCGTACGGCGCGCGCCGGTACCGCCGGCGACGTCGTCACGATCATGCTCCCCGAGCAGCGTCGTGACACCCTCGACATCCTCCGCAAGGCCAAGATCTCGGCCACGCCCACCGCGGTGACCCCGACCTCTCCCGAGGTCGTCGCCCTCGTCGGCGAGGTCGCCCCGTACGTCAAGCCCGAGCCGGTCGTCGCTCAGCCGCAGGGTGGGGGACGCTCGCAGGGCGCCAACGCTCAGCGCAAGCGCGCCGAGCGCGCGCAGGGTGGGGATGCCGCCTCCGCCGGTGGCGGACGCCGTCGTCGTGGCCGTGGTGCCGGTGGCCAGTCGACCGACGCTCCCGCCGCAGCCGGTCACGCGCCCCAGGGCGGCCGTGGACAGGGCCAGCGTTCCGGCGCCGGCCGCGGTGCGGGTGCCGGTGGGGGACAGCGTGCCGGTGCGGGCGCTTCGCGTTCACAGGGCGCGGGCCGCTCGGCATCCGGCAGCCCGACGACGGGCATGGTCGTGGGAGCACGCAGCCCCCGCACCAACCGTCGCGCCCAGGGCTGATCCTTGCTTCTCGGTGCCCCCGTGGATTCGTCCACGGGGGCACCGTCGCGTCTACGGACGGTCGTGTGCCGTGGTCGCCGGGGCCGGGTCGCGTGCCGTCGTGCGAAGTGGGGTTCCGACGCACCGGTTCAGGATGCCGCGGGCGTCGGGGACGGGTCGCGTGCCGTCGTGTGCGGTCCCGACGCACCGGTTCAGGATGCCGTGGCCACCGGGGCCGGGTCGCGTGCCGTCCTGCGGACTGTGGTTCCGACACACCGGTTCAGGATGCCGCGGGCCCGGCGTTTCGGCCCGGACTCCGCCTGACGGCCCGGAGTCGACGGCCCGCCGGCCCTCAGCCGCGCGGGGGAAGCGTCGCGTCGTGCAGGTGACGGTCGCCGTGCGAGAGCACCTTGACGATGACGCCGCGTCGACGGAGATCGGCGACCGCGCGGGTCTCGTCTTCGCGCGTCAGCCCGAGCGCGTGGATGCTCGCGACGACGAGCACATCGCCGCGGGTCAGCGTCCCGAAGAAGCGGTCGAGCCGGTTCGCCCAGCCCTCTAGCGTCTCGGGCGCGGGGTGACGGAAGCCCTCGATCGGCACGCCGAAACGTGTGAGGTCGTCGCGCTGCTGCTTGACGGTCTCCATGTCGGGGCGCGAGACCACCAGCCCGACCAGGCGTGAGCCCGCGGGCCGCGCACGCCACCAATCACGGTCGCTCTGCAGCTCGGTGAAGCATTTCGGGCACTCGGCCGCCGCGTGCGCGAGCGGCACGGGGCTGGTCCCGGCGGCATCCGCAGATGACGGCATCGTCGGGATCGGATCGCTCATGGAAACCTCCGCGTTCATTCTGCCGCATGATCCTGCGAAACGTCCCGCCCGCTGCTCCGGGGCGCGATGTCCCGTTCCCCGTCGCCGGCATGTCGCGCAGGGTGCGCCCTGCCACCCTCCCGGCGGCGCAAAGGGGCACGGCTCGCCTGGACGACTGCCTGCGACGCGCATCCACCTCCTGGCGCCGGCATGTCCCACGAGGTGCGGCCCCGCCGCCGCCGGCGGCACGAAGTGGGACACGGACTCCGGAACACGCACGGTGGGCCCGCCGCGTGCGCGACGGGCCCGCACGTGGTCGGCTCAGTGGGCGGAGTAGCCGCCGTCGACGAGGTGGTAGCTGCCCGAAATGAAAGAGGCCTCGTCGCTCAGGAGGAACAGGGTGAGCGCGGCGACCTCGGTGTCGGTGCCGAGCCGGCCCGTCGCGTGCTCGCCCTCGAGGTGGGTCAGCGCCTCGGGCGAGAGCCCCGAACGCACGAGAGGGGTGTCGATGAAGCCGGGGCCGACGGCGTTCGTGCGGACGCCCTGGGCGGTGTACTCCAGGGCCGCGACCTTCGTCAGGCCCACGAGGGCGTGCTTGCTCGCGACGTATGCGGCGTTCTGGGCGAGGCCCACGGAACCCAGCACGGATGCCATGTTCACGACCGCTCCGCCCCCGGAGGCCACGATCGCGGGGAGCTGGAATCGGAGCCCGTAGAAGACGCCATCGAGGTCGACGGCGCGCACGCGATCCCACGCCTCGATGTCGTAGTCGCCGATGTTCTGGGGAGCGGCGCCGATGCCGGCGTTGTTCACGGCGAGGTGAAGACCGCCGTAGGTCTTCTTCGCGAACTCGACGGCAGACTCGGAGTCCTGCCACTTCGCGGTGTTCTGGGCGAACGCGGTGGCGCTACCTCCGACGACGGTGATCTCCTGGGCGACGCGCTCCGCGGCATCCAGGTCGATATCGGTGACGACCACCGACGCGCCCTCCCGGCCGAGCTGCCGCGCGATCGCGGCTCCGATTCCGCTTCCTCCGCCGGTGACGAGGGCGACTTTCCGAGTGAACCTGCTCATGGGTGCTTCTCTCTCGCCGTCGAGTCGCCCCGGCTTTCGCGGTGACCGCATGCGCGTGAATGAAAACGATCCCCGGGCGCGCGGTATTCCGCCTCAGTCGCCGTCGTCGTCGCCGAGGCGCAGCTCGAGGCTCAGCTGATCGGCATCGAGCTCGGCGAGCGCGTGACGCAGGGCCGCGGTGCTGAAGCGCCCGTCTCGGCTCACGTCTTGCAGCCGCTTGCGCATCGCCTCGATCGAGGCGAGCCGCAGTTCGAGCAGGTCGCGACGACGCACGGTCGCGTCGTCGTCGGGTGGCTGTACGAGACGCGCGCCGGCCTGCTCGATCAGATCGGCGGGGAAGGGGTCGCCGTTGCGCCGGGAGAGCGAACCCGATTGCACGGCCGCACTCGCGGCATCTCGGAGCTCCGACGTCAGGGCCCGCTGCTCGTCGTGCGAGGGACCCTCGCCACCGTCGCCGGAGAGGCCGACGGACCGCACGACGGGCGACAGTGTCAGCCCCTGCAGCACCAGGCTGAACAGCGCCACGAGGAACGCGACGAAGATCAGCAGGGGACGCTGCGTCGTGCCCTCCGGCAGTGTCTGAGCCGCCGCCAGCGTCACGACGCCCCTCATGCCGGCCCACACGATCACCGCGCCGTGGCGCGCGGTGAGCGGGGAGTCGCGGTAGTAATCGAGATCGGCCATCGTGCGCGAGATGCGCGAGCGCATCCACCCGATGCGCCGCTCGGTCCGGGCGGGGTCGGCGCCGCGCTCGCCGAACTGCTCGGGCGCTTCGCGGTAGGCCTGTTCGAAACGATCGAGCCGGTCCTGCGCGCCTTCGATCCGGTCCTGGTGGCGGGCGTGGCGGCGGCTGCGTCGGGCCTGGAGGCCGATCAGGCCCGCGACGTAGAGCGCGCGCACGAGCAGCACGATGCCGAGAGCCGACAGCGCCAACCAGGTGCCGTGCCAGAGGCCCTCGTGCTCCCCGATATTGGCGATGACGATGTCCTTCAGCTCGAGACCGAAGACGAGGAAGACGCCGCCCTCGAGGATGAGCTCGACCGTGCGCCAGTTCAGGCGGTCGCTGATGCGCTGCTCGGGCGTGAACCGCCGCGCGGCTCCCTGACCCGTGACGATGCCCGCGACCACCGCGGCGACCAGGCCCGACCCACCCAGGTGCTCGGTCGGCAGGTACGCGAGGAACGGGATCGTGAAGCTCAGCGCCGTGTTCGCCGCGGAGTTCGACACGCGTTCCCGCACGCGCAGGTTCACCCACCCGATCACCGCGCCGAGCACGAGCGCGATGACGACGGCCCAGGCGAAGTCGGCGAGGGCGTCGCCGAACGCGAAACCGGATGCCACGGCGGCCACGGCCGTGCGCAGGAGGACGAGCGCCGTGGCGTCATTGAGCAGGCTCTCGCCCTCGAGCATCGTCACCACGCGAGGCGAGATGCCCAAGCGCTTGGCGATCGAGGTGGCTACGGCATCCGTGGGACTCAGGATCGCGCCCAGGGCGATGGCGAGGGCGAGACCGAGCCCCGGGATGACGGCCCAGAAGAAGAGGCCGAGAACGAGCGAGCTGAACACGACCAAGAGCACCGAGAGTCCGGCGATGGGCGCGAAGTCGCGGCGGAATTCGATGGCGGGCACCTGCACCGCCGCGGAGTACAGCAGCGGCGGAAGCACTCCGACGAGGATGACCTCGGGGTTCACCGAGAAGGGCGCGACGAACGGCAGCAGGCTCACCCCCGCCCCGATGGCGAGCAGGACGAGAGGCCCGGCGACGTTGAAACGCGGCCCGATCACCGTGGCGAGAGCGACGACCACCACCCCGGCGAGGACGAGGAGGAGGGGATCGATCATCCTCCGAGGCTAGCCGTCCGTGCGTGGCGGCCCCGATCGATGAGATGGCAACAGGCTGAGACTCAGCTCTCGGCGCGCACCGCCGCAGCCACGGCCTGCATTCCCGCCAGGGTCTCGGCGAAGCTCGTGGACAGCGGCGAGAGACCGATCCGAAGCCCGTGCGGGTCGCGATAGTCGGGGATGACATCGTCCTTCCACAGGCGTGCGGTCACGGCCCGCATCGCGGGGTGCGAGAGCGTCACGTGTCCGCCGCGCTCTGCCGGGTCGCGCGGCGAGGCGAGACGCACGCCGAGCGGACTCAGGATGCCATCGGCCACCCGCACCGCGAACTCCGTGAGCGCAACCGACTTCGCGCGTACCGCCGCGATGCCGGCGCCGGCGAGGAGGTCGAGGGTGTCCTGCGTCGCGATCATGGCGAGCACCGGAGGGGTGCCGGAGAGGAAGCGGCGCATGCCCTCGGCGGGGAGGTATCGCGGGCCCATCGAGAAGACGTCGGCGGCGCCCATCCACCCCTGCACGGGCTGGGCCAGCGTGGCGTGGTGACGCGCGGCGACGTAGGCGAAGGCGGGCGACCCGGGTCCGCCGTTGAGGTACTTGTAGGTGCAGCCGACCGCGAGATCGGCGCCCCACGCGTCGAGCTCGACCGGGACCGAACCCGCCGAGTGGCAGAGGTCCCACAGCACGAGCGCACCGGCGCGGTGGGCGATCGCGGTGAGTTCGGCGCCGTCGGCGAGGAAGCCCGAACGGTACGAGACGTGGCTCAGCAGGACCACCGCCGTACGGGATCCGACCGCGGCGCGGAGCAGGTCGGCATCCACTCCCCGTGTCGTGTCGACGTCGATCCAGACCACGCGCGCTCCCCGCTCGGCGGCGATGCCCTCGACCAGGTAACGATCGGTGGGGAAGTCGTCGCGCCCGACGACGATCTCGACGCGCTCGGGGTCGCGGGCCGTCTGCGCGTCGAGGGCCGCGCGCAGCATCTTGTACAGCAGCACGGTGGTCGAGTCGCCGATGACGGTCTGACCGGATGCCGCGCCCAGCGTCAGTGCTCCGATCCGATCGCCGATGACGAAGGGGAGCTCCATCCACGCTTCATCCCACCCTCGGATGAGGCGGCCGCCCCACTCGTCGGTGACGAAGCGCGCGAGCCGGTCGGCGGTGGCGCGGGGCGGGCGACCCAGCGAGTTGCCGTCGAAGTAGACCAGCGGGCTCTCGCTGCCGACGAAGGCGTCGCGGTGAGGTGCCAGGGGGTCGGCGGCGTCGAGGCGCTGCGCCTCGGCCCGGAAGCTGTGGTGGGGAGGCTCGAGCGGGTCCACGGAGCCGAAGTCGGGGGAGGGATCAGTCGACACGGGTCAGCTCCGCGGTCGGCACGACGCTCGCGCGGCTCAGCCACGTCGCGACCTCGTCGTCGGTGGGGGTGTCGCCGGCGACGAAGCTCGACACGGCGTCGATGGGGGTGGTGCGGGGCCAGGGGTCGGTGAGTGCGGCCACGAGAGCGTCCCCGCGCACACCCGCCTCGGTCATCGCGAGCAGCTCGCGGCGGTTCACGCCCACGGGGAGGGAGCCGTTGCCCAGGTCGGTTCCGTAGAGCACGCGTCCGCCCCGCGCCGCGAAGGCGCGCAGGTTGGCGATCGCGCGCTCGCGGTCGGCGCCGCGGTGGATGTCGAGCGTCGAGATCCAGGCCTGTCCCGCGGCGACGGCTCGCGCCAGCGTGCGCCGCGCGACCGGAGCGTCGAAGGGCGTGTGCGCGAGCACGGAGACGCCCGCCTCGATCGCGCGGTCCACCTGCCCGGGTCCCTGGGCGTGCGCGACGACGGGTAGACCCCGTTCGGCGGCCGAGGCGACCACGGCGGCGAGGGCGTCGTCGGAGATCACCGGTCCGGCGTCGGCATGGAGCGCGACCTTGATGATCGAGGCCCCGGCATCCGCCTGCTCGTCCACCGCGGTGCGCGCGTTGCCCTCGATCCCCGGATGCCGTGAGGCGTCGGTGACGAATCTCACGATCGACCGGGGAGCCCAGGACCGGCCGTCGGGGTACCCACCGGGAACGGTGAGGAACGCCCCGGCGAACGCGGTGCGGGGAAGGCCTTGCGGCCGTCGAGCGAGTGCGAAGGGATCGCCGCCGAGGTCGACGACGGCGGCGATCCCCCGCCGAGCCAGCGAGGTGGAGTCGATCAGGTGCAGATGCACGTGGTGATCGACGAACGCGGGCAACGCGGTTCCCGCCTCGGCGGTGAGCGCGCGGCGTACGCGCCACGCGGCGGAGAGTGTCACGCCGGCGCGATCAGATCAGCGACAGCTCGCGCAGCTTGGTCTCGACGTCGGCGTTCGACGGCTCGACGTGGTGGCTGGAGTCGGGGTAGACGACCACGGGGATGCTGGTGCGCCCGGAGATCTCTTTGGCGACGTCAGCGGCGGCGGGGTCGGCCACGAGATCGATGTACTCGTAGTCGATGCCGAGCTCGTCGAGCTGCTTCTTCGTGCGGATGCAGTCACGGCACCAGTCGGCGCCGAACATACGGATGGTTGCGTCGGAGGACATGCTTCCAGCGTACGCCGCGGGGCGGCGAGCAGCGCCGCGAGTCAGGCGGTGACTTCGTCTTCGAGAGGCTCGATGGCACGCACGGCCTTGCCGACACGGCTCTTCTTGGGTGCGTAGACCACGAGGGCGTGGAAGACGAAGCGCACGAAGAAGGCGGCGATGAGGGTGAGGGCCGCCGCGATGACGCTGGGCATGTGCGCCTGGCTGACCAGGACCCAGATCACGGGGATGCGGATGATCGCCTCGACGCCGTTGAAGGTGAACGACTTAATGAAGCGGTGCCGCATGAGCCCCGATTCAGCCCGCATATCGGCGAAGACGAGGTATTCGAGGGCGATGAAGTTCGCGACGATCGTGACGATGCTCGCGATCACCGCGGCGAGCAGGTACTGCACGCCGAACGCTTGAAGCGCCCACATGATCGCGAGGTTGGCCAGGGCGCCGAGGCCGCCGACCACGGCGAAGGCCGACATGCGCCCGAAGCGCAGCATGGTCAGCTGCACCAGGAAGCGCATGCCCTGGCTGAACGATGCCTTCGACTCGCCGGCGAAGCGGGGGGCGAACGAGAACGGGACCTCGACGACGCGCATCTGCTTGCGGGCGAGGATCTCGAGCAGGATCTTGAAGCCGCGCGGCTGCAGCGTCTCGATGTCGAGCGTGCGGCGGTCGACGAGGAAGAAGCCCGTCATCGGATCGGTGCAGTTGTTGAGCTTGCGCGGGAACATCGCCTTGGTCAGCAGCGTGGATGCGCGCGAGACCGTGGTGCGCACGGCGTTGGCGAGTCCGTCGGAGGTGCCACCGGCGACGTAGCGCGAGGCGACGACGACGTCGGCGTCGCCGACCTCGGCGCGCGCGAGCATGTCGGCGATGACCTCGGGCGGGTGCTGGAGGTCGCCGTCCATGACGACGCAGAACTCGGACTCCGCCGCGCGGATTCCCTCGACCACCGCACCACCGAGGCCGCCCATCGGATCGTCGCGGTGGATCAGACGGACGGGGATGTCGGCTGCAGCCGCGACCTGCCGGATGATGTCGGGGGTGTCGTCGGTCGAGTCGTCGACGAAGATGATCTCGATGGTGCGACCGAGCAGCGCGTGGGTCGTTCGTCGGACGAGCTCGGCGACGTTCGGACCCTCGTTGAAGGTCGGAACGATGACGGAAAGGTCCATAGATGCTCGCGTTTTCTCGGTGAGACGGAAGTGAACAGCGCGGACCGGCCGGCGCGTGCCCGATCTGAAAGTCTGGCGCACTTACCTGGGAGATCACGGATGCCCGCCTCGGTGGACCCTAGCAAATGGCCCGTGACGCGGGGATTTTCTGCGGTGCCCTCCGATATTCGGTGGGTCAGCCGATCTCTTTTCTCAGATCGTCGACCGTCATTCCGTAATTCATCCGGATGACGGGCAGTGCGAGTTTATCGGTCCCGATGCGCACGTACCCGTGTTCGATGGTGCGACCGAGTTCGAAGCCCGCACGACGCACCCCCTCTTTCGTCGTGTCGTTGTAGTGACCGAAGGGATAGGCCACGACTTCCTTCGCCCCCAGGATCTGAGCCGACCGGTTCAGGTCCGCGGCGATCGTGTCGGCGTCTTCGTTGACCATCCGCCCCTTGCCGTTGGCGCCGGCGCGATGCATGTCGTGAGTGTGCGAGCGCTGGAGGACGAAGGGATTGGGCGTCCCCTCGGTACGCGCCGAGGTGATCACGAACGAGGTGGTGAGCAGTTTCCGGTCGTTGACGATCGGGGCCGCCATCTCGAGCCAGGTGCTGTCGGCATCGTCGTCGGTGATGATCACCGAGTGCTTCGGGAGGTACAGCTGCCCGTCGATGAAGGCGCTCAGCTCATCCCAGGTCGGCAGGTAGAACGCCGATTGCTGGATGTGCGCCATCTGCGCGTCGAAGTCGCCGATGTAGGCGTAGTTCAGCCGCAGCCAGTTGTCTTCGCCCTTCGGATTCCGCGTGAACTGGTGATACATCAGGATCGGGATGCCGGCGGCCTCCGCAGCGTTCGCCTCGGGAGTCGTCCACCCCGCGTGGAGCGTCCGCTGCCGGTCGGTGCATGTGACGAGGTCGGCGCCGTTCAGCCGCGCGCTCTGCGTCATCGCGGTGGCGTCGGTCGCCGCGTCGTACCACCCGGCGAAGACGCGCCCGTCGGCGCGGGGGATCGGAAGGTTCTGGTAGCGCACGCCCTGCGTCTGCAACTGCGGAGCAAGCGCGATCCCGTCGCCCGCGAACGACACGGCACACGACTGCGGATCGGTCGAGGTGGCCAAGAGAGCCTGGGCGGGAGTGAGGGGTGTGGGCGTCGGGGTCGGCGTTTCCGAGGGCGTCGCGCTCGCCGAGGTGTCCTCGGTGACGGGGGGCGCCTCGGGGATGCGGGTCAGGGCGACGGCGGCGACGCCGGCTCCGATCAGCGCGACGGCGATGACGGCGCTGATCGTGCGTTTGCGACGAAGACGGCGGGAGGCACGGCGGCGGTGCTCGGCTCGGGTGGTGTTCATGGTGCCTCGGGTCGGACGGGTGAGTCGGCGCGATCCTATCGACGCGGCGTGCCCGCTCCGTGAACGAGGCGTCGCCCGGCGCGGCGCTCGCGCGATGATGAAGGCATGACTCGCATCGGCATCGTCGGGACCAGTTCCATCTCCGAGCGCTTCGCGGAGGCGGTGGCCGTCGTCGAGGGCGTCGAGATCGCGCGGGTGGCCTCTCGCGACGCCGCGCGCGCGAAAGCCTTCGCCGACAGGATCGGGGCGCCGCACACCGCCCTCGGCCTCACGGAGCTCCTCGCCGCCCCCGACGTCGACGCCGTCTACCTCGCCAGCCCCAACGCGCTGCACGCGGAGCAGGTGCGCGAAGCCGTGGATGCCGGCATCCCGGTGCTCGTCGAGAAGCCTGCCGTCCTGTCGGCGCGGGAGTGGGATGCCGCGGTGTCGCACGCTCGCGAGCGCGGCGTCGTCGTGCTCGAGGCGATGCGCTCGGGATACGACCCCGGCCTGGAGGTGGTCCGCGGGCTGCTGCCGCGGCTGGGGACGCTCCGCCGGGTCTCTTTCCGCTACGAGAAGCGGTCGGCGCGTTACGACCACGTCCTGGCGGGGGAGCAGACGAACATCTTCGATCCCGCCCTCGGGGGAAGCGCCCTCCGTGACCTCGGGGTGTACCCGCTGCACGCCCTGGTACGGCTCTTCGGGTCACCGCGCTCGATCGCCGGCCTGCGCGTGGGCATCGCCTCGGGAACGGACGGGCTCGGGAGTGCACTCGCCGCCTACGACGGCTTCCTCGCCGACATCGCGTGGTCGAAGATCACCGACACCGCCCTGCCGAGTGAGATCCAAGGGGAGGAGGCGTCGCTGTCCATCGACGCGATCGACGCCCCCCGGCGCCTGACGCTGTCGCCGCGCGAGGGCGAGGTCGAACGGATCGAGGTCGAGGCCTCGGCCAACCCGATGGTGGGAGAGGTCGAGCGCTTCCGCGACGCCGTCGCCGGTGCTGACATCGCGGACGACCAGCGTCTCACCGGCCTCACGCTGCGTCTCGTGGACGAGATCCTGGGTGCCGCGTCGGTGTGACGATTCACCCGCCGTTTCCCCCGCGGGGTGAGGATGGGCGGGTGGAGCGACCCGGTCGAGTGAGCGAGGTGTTCCTCGCGTTCCTGCGCCTCGGTGTCACCTCGTTCGGCGGGCCGATCGCGCATCTCGGCTACTTCCGCGACGACCTGGTCGTGCGGCGGAAGTGGATGGACGACCGCGCCTACGCCGACCTGGTGGCGCTCTGCCAGTTCCTCCCCGGCCCCGCGTCGAGCCAGGTGGGTTTCGCGATGGGCCTGCAACGCGCCGGTTTCTTGGGGGCGCTCGCCGCCTTCCTCGCCTTCACCCTGCCCTCCGCCATCCTCCTCGTCGCGTTCGCCGGGGGAGCGGCCCTGCTCGGCGGACCGGTCGCCGCGGGCGTGATCTCGGGCCTGCAGATCACGGCGGTGGCGATCGTCGCGCAGGCGGTGTGGGGCATGGCGCGCACCCTTGCCCCCGATGCCCCGCGTGCGAGCATCGCCGTCGCGGGCCTGGCTCTCGCACTGCTCGTTCCCGGAGCGCCGGGGCAGCTCGGTGCCCTCGCCGTCGGCCTCCTGGGCGGGATCGTCCTGCTGCGCGGCGCGTCCGAGACACCCGCGCCGTCTCTGCCCTCGTTCGGCGTTCCCCGCGTCGTCGCCGTGACGTGCCTCGTCCTCCTCGCGATCGGCCTGGTGGGACTCCCGCTCCTCGCGGCGACGACCGGGTCGGATGCAGCTGCGCTCGTCGATGCCTTCTTCCGCTCCGGCGCCCTCGTCTTCGGGGGAGGTCACGTCGTGCTCCCCCTGCTGCAGGCCGGGGTCGTCGAGACCGGCTGGGTCTCGCCCCAGGCGTTCCTCGCCGGCTACGGCGCCGCACAGGCGGTGCCCGGACCCCTCTTCGCCTTCTCCGCCTACCTCGGCGCGGAATCGTCCGTCGGGCCTGGCGGCATCGCCGGTGCGGTGATCGCTCTCGTCGCGATCTTCCTGCCCGGGTTCCTCGTGCTCGTCGGCGTGCTGCCGTTCTGGGACGCGATGCGCGACAGGCCCCGCGTGCGGGCCGCCATGCGCGGGACGGGTGCGGCGGTCGTCGGCATCCTGGGCGCTGCTCTCTATACGCCGGTCTTCACGACCGCCGTCACCGGGCCCGGGTCGTTCCTGTTCGCCGCGGTCGGATTCGTCCTGCTCACCGCGTTCCGCGTTCCGGCGTGGGCGGTCGTGATCGTGGGGGCCGCGGGGGGAGTGGGGCTCGTCTTCACCTGAGCGGCGACCGAGAGCCGGTCCCGTCCGGGATGACACCGCGTCCCACGGATGCCAGGATGAGCGCACGGCACCGCAGCCGCCGCAGTTTTCGAGGGAGAAAGCCGTGTTCCAGAGTCCGTACCCGAGTATCGAGATCCCCGACCAGAGCATCTACGACTATCTGTTCGGCTCCCTCGAGGAGTCCGATCTCGATCGCGCCGCTCTCATCGACCCCACCACCGGGGCCGAGACCACGTATCGCACCCTGCGCGCGCAGGTCGACGCCTTCGCCGGGGCCCTGGCCGCCCGCGGCGCCGACACCGAGACGGTCGTGGCGATGCTCTGCCCCAATGTCCCCGCCTTCGCGACCGTGTTCCACGGGATCCTCCGCGCGGGATCGATCATCACCACGATCAACTCGCTCTACACGGCGAACGAGATCGAGAAGCAGCTGAGGGATGCCGCGGCCACCTGGCTCGTGACCGTGTCACCGCTGCTGCCGCAGGCGCATCAGGCCGCGCGAGCCGTCGGCATCCCGGACGACCAGGTCATCGTGCTCGACGGAGCGGAGGGGCATCCCGACCTGCGCTCGCTGCTCGGGGAGGGCCGTACCCCGCCCGAGGTGAGCTTCGACCCCGCCACCCACGTCGCCGTGCTGCCGTACTCGTCGGGGACCACCGGAGTGCCCAAGGGCGTCATGCTCTCGCATCGCAACCTCGTCGCGAACGTGCACCAGTGCCGCCCGGTCATCGAGATCGGACGCGACGACCGCGTGCTCGCGGTGCTGCCGTTCTTCCACATCTACGGCATGACGGTGCTGTTGAACCTGGCGCTGCGCCAGCGCGCGACCCTCGTCACCATGCCGAGATTCGACCTGAGGGAGTTCTTGCGCACCGTGCAGGAGCACCGCTGCACCTTCCTCTTCATCGCCCCGCCCATCGCCGTCGCGCTCGCCAAGCACCCCGCCGTCGACGAGTTCGACCTCTCCCGCGTTCACAGCGTGTTCTCGGGCGCGGCCCCTCTCGACGGGGAGACGGCCGAGACCGCCGGCCGACGGATCGGCGCTCGCTTCTACCAGGGCTACGGGATGAGCGAGTTGAGCCCCGTCTCGCACGCGATCCCGGCGGGCTCGGACATGCCCGTCAGCTCGGTGGGGGTGCTCATCCCGGGCTGTGAGGCGCGGCTCGTCGACCCCGAGACCGGCGCCGACCTCGAAGAGCACGGCGACGACGGCTTGACCGCCGCCGGAGAGATCTGGGTTCGCGGACCCAACGTGATGCTCGGGTATCTGAACCGCCCCGACGCGACCGCCGAGACGCTCGATGACGAGGGGTTCCTGCACGCCGGCGACATCGGCGTGCACCACGTCGACGGCTTCTTCACCATCGTCGACCGCCTCAAAGAACTCATCAAGTACCACGGCTACCAGATCGCTCCCGCAGAGCTCGAGGCGCTGCTGCTCTCGCATCCGAAGATCCAGGATGCCGCCGTCATCGGTGTGCGCGGAGACGACGGCGAGGAGATCCCCAAGGCGTTCGTCGTGGCCGCCCCCGACTCGGGACTGACCGCCGACGATGTGATCGCCTTCGTCGCCGGCGAGGTCGCCCCGCACAAGAAGGTGCGCCGAGTCGAGTTCATCGACGTGATCCCCAAGTCGACGTCGGGCAAGATCCTGCGCAAAGACCTTCGGGCCCGCGAAGCCGCCTGAGTCGGCGATTCCGGGCGGGTACGAAAGAAGGGCGGGGCGTCTTCCGACGACCCCGCCCTTCTTCGCTGTTCTCTTACGGGGCGATGAGCGCTCCGGCCTGGGCGGCGGCCTCTTCGGCGCGCTTCTCTTCCTCGTCCTTGCCGCGGCGCTCGTCGGCGGCCTCCTGGAGGGCCGACTTCGCTCGCAGCGGCGGCGTGCGGAAGAACAGCGACAGCACGAAGGCCAGCAGCACGACGCCCATCGCGGTCCAGTACACGGTCGTCGCCGACGAGTTGAAGCCGACGAGGAACGGCTTGGTCAGGCGCGCGTCGGCGCCGACCAGGAACGAGGTGTCGTCGAGCGTCGAGTCGCCGACCGAGGTGTTCTCGTCGCCCGCGGCGAACTGATCCTCGATCGTCGTGGCCGCCGTGTCGACGAAGGCCGCGCGCTGCGTGGCATCCGAGAAGTCCAGGCTCACCGTGCCGTCGGCGGCGACGCGCGCGACCGGCACCTGCTGCTGGATCTGCGCCGTGGCGGCGGTGACGGCCTGAGCGAGCGCGGCCTGGGTCGCGGCGGCCTGAGCCGACGCGGGGATACGGCCGGCGGCGACCTGCTCCGAGACGGCCTGGGTCGCGGCATCCTGAGCCTGCTGCACACCCGCCTGCAGCTGCGACGTCGTACCGTCGACGATCTTCGACACGATCGGGGTGTAGATGCTCGACATGATCTTCTCGTTCGCCGGCGCCGAGGCGACCGTCGGATCGAGAGCGGCGTCGAGGGCGTCGGTGAGCGTCGCGCGGTCGGCGAACGAGCCGGTGATGTTCGACGGCATGAGCGTGAACAGCAGCGACAGCAGTACCGCGGTGCCGAGCGTTCCACCGATCTGACGGAAGAACGTCGAGCCGCTCGTGGCCACGCCCATGTCGCGTAGACCCACCGAGTTCTGGCTGGCGATCGTGAGCGTCTGCATCAGCTGCCCGAGGCCCAGTCCGATCACGAGCATCGCGATCGCGACGTGCCAGTACGGGCTGTCGTACTTCAAGAAGGTCAGCAGGAAGAAGCCGATCGACATCAGGGCCGTGCCGAGGATCGGGAACATGCGGTAACGGCCCGTGCGCGCGATGATCTGGCCGCTCGCGATCGAGGCGATCATGAGGCCGAGGATCATCGGCAGCATCTCGAACCCGCTCTGCGTGGGCGACGAGCCCAGCACGAGCTGCAGGTACAGCGGCAGCGTGAGCATTGCGCCGAACATGCCGAATCCGACGAGGACGCCGATGACGGTGGCCATCGAGAACGTGGGGGAGCGGAAGAGCTTGAGCGGGATGAGCGCGTCATCCTTCATCGCGGTCTCGGCGATGACGAAGGCCAGGATGCCGAGAGCGCCGACGACGTAGCAAGCGATCGCGATCGGCGAGCCCCAGCCCCATTCGCGACCCTGTTCGGCCACGAGCAGGAGCGGAACGAGGGCGACGATGACTGTCGTCGCGCCCCACCAGTCGATGCGCACCGAGTGACGCGGCTGCTTCGGGATGTGCAGGAACCGCCAGACGATCGCCAACGCGACGATGCCGATCGGCACGTTGATGAGGAAGACCCAGCGCCATCCGGTGATGAACAGGATCTGGCTGGCACCGGCGAAGAGACCGCCGACGAGTGGCCCGATGACGCTGGAGATGCCGAAGACGGCGAGGAAGTAGCCCTGGTACTTCGCGCGTTCGCGCGGGGCGAGGATGTCGCCCATGATCGCGAGCGGCATCGACATCAGGCCGCCGGCGCCGAGGCCCTGGATGGCGCGGAAGGCCGCGAGCTCGACCATCGAGGTCGAGAAGCTCGCGAGCACCGAACCGATGATGAAGATCAGGATGGCGATCAGGAACAGCGGGCGCCGACCGAAGATGTCGGAGAGCTTGCCGTAGATGGGCGTCGAGATCGTCGACACGATCAGGTAGGCCGTGGTGACCCACGCCTGCAGGCTCAGGCCCTGCAGGTCGTCGCCGATCGTGCGGATCGAGGTGCCGACCACGGTCTGGTCGAGGGCGGAGAGGAACATGCCGGCCATGAGGCCGAAGATCACGAACATGATCATGCGGTGCGTCATGACCGTGTCGGTCGCGGCCGTATGGGCGCGTCTGGTTCGAGTGATGTCTGACATCGGAGGCCTCTTCAGGAGAAGGCCTGGCGGACGGCTCGGGGTGGCTCAGTCGGGCGCCAGGTGTTTGCTAAAAGTCAACAAATAGTAGCGCTGTCTGTGGGCGTCCGAAACCACTCCTGGCTGTGGGGAGGCTATGTGCGCGGCGTTCGGCGTCTTCGTGGACACCGGGGCAGGGGCGTCGCGCTGGCAGGGGGCATCGCCGTGAACAGCCGGTTCTCGCGGCGGGCCCTGTTTTCGTCGCGGGGCAGAGGCGCAGAGCAGGGACGAAAAGCGTGCCCGCATCAGCGGCGGTGGAAACCCGCTCTCGCCAGGGCAAAGCAAAACCCCCGCCATGTAGAAGCTAGGCGAGGGTTTCTGGGATGACTGTAATGATCATCCGTGTGGCTCCAACGGGCGTCGATCCCGTGACCTCACAATTTTCAGTTGGATTCGCCGGGTGTACGGGTGCTCGCAAGTGCTCGTTTGCCGCGTGATTCTAGGGAAGCGCTGCTCGTTGGTGGTGACTGGTCGCGGGTGACTTCAGCTGGGTTCCCGGCCCGGAACCGGCCCCAAAAAGCTGGTCACTTCTTGCGTTGGTCCTCTTCTGCGCGGACGGCTGCGGCATGAATCTTCCGGAGGGTCGCGGAAGGTAGGCCATCGCCAATGCGGTGACCACCGGTGATCGGGTAGAGAGACCGCTCTTTGAAGAACAGCGCTGAGTTGTGAATATCGTCGACACCGCGGTGCCAAAGGTGAAGCTTGGATTCGTGCGTGAAGCTGCCGGACATCGTGTGGCTCCATGAGCCTGGTACCCAGTGATAGGGCGAGTCGCGAACGAGCTGGTTGTCTATCGCCCGCGTCGTAGCGGCTGCGATCCAATCGGCGAACTGGATGTTCGCACTCAGAACGCTGTCGACGTGCATCGGGGGCTCCACGATTCGTTTCATCTCTGGGCGATCAGCAGATCGACGGAAGATGTGGCCGTACATCTGCGGCAAGCGTTCAGCGCGAGTCTTTTCGTTGATCTGGTCGATCATGACTAGGAGGTTCTGCCCGCGCCTCTCCGCATAGGTGCAAAGACGGTTGAGCGTTTCTTGCATCGCTGCGGTTTCGCGCGCCGCCGGGTCTAGGTTCGTCTGCTTTGGTGTGCCGAGGGGCTTTTCGTCGGCGTAGTAGAAGAGCATTCCACGCATCGATCTCAGAGTCTTCACCAGACCGCTGAAGACTCTGAGATGCTGAGGATGGGTGGCGGACGTCGTGGGTCGGAACATCGACGCCCCCTTCTTCTCCCACTGTCCGGGGTTGGGGTGATCGACCAACTCGGACGCGAATAGGGTTCGCTTCTCGTGAGTGAATCGCTGCCCGAAGCCCCGAGCGCACTCCGCTTCGATTACGAAGCCTGCGTACCCGAAGGAGGGGCTCGTGTGGAAGCGTTCGTGATCCCGCGAAATGAACGCTCCGGGCTCTCCAATTTCGTCGATATAGGCCAGGAGCATGCCTTAAGTATCGAGCAAACACCGGACAACGCAGAAGCCCACGCACGCGGCGTGGGCTTCTCGAGTCGGCGCGCGGAGCACTATTTCAGCCCTCGCTACCGCTCTTTACAGTACTTGAAGCAGGTCGTGGGTGCAACAAACGGGTGCACGACCCGCTCACTAGGCTTCAGACGATCTCCGGAGTCGCGCTGCAGCCGTCTGAAGCCTAGTGAGCGGGTCCGCTCATGAGTGTGGGGCGCGCGTGAAGCAGCTCTACGCACAGCAAACTCACAGCTAGGCAACCCACCGGGCGGTGTTGCCGCGGATGATCTCGAGATCTGGGACGTTGATCCCCGCCGCGAAAACTGCGTACTCGGATCCGATGTGTTGCGTCGCAGCCGTGTGGGCAATATCGAACGACGCGCATCGAAGCCCTGCATAAAGCTCGTTGGGGATCCGCTCATCCGCGTCGTAGGTCATGAACCAGCGCAGGTCGACTGAGCGAAGCTGGGCGGCAAGTTGCTTGTGATCGTCGTAGGAAAGTCCATCAAGATAGAGGCGTTCCCCCTGCACGAGGTAGGGAGGGTCGACATATACGAGGACGTCGCTGGTGTGACTCTCCATGTTGACTAGGAAGTCACGCGCGTCGAGCTCAGTGACTGTTACGCGGTTCCTATACTCGCCGACGTAGCGGACCTTGTCTGCAAGATCATCGCGATTGAATCGCGCATCGATCTTCCAGTTCCCGGTCTGTTCAAGCCCACCAATTGGCCTCGCGCGAAGGATGCCCGACCGATTCGTTCGATTTAGGTAGAACGTCGCAAACCCGAGTTCGACATCGTCATACTGCGTCGGATTGGCGTAAATATCGCGCATTCGATGCCATTCGTCAACGCTCAGGGCGGCGCTCAATATTAGCTGAGCGAAATCCTCCGTGGAGGTGAACAGGGAGCGCCAGAAGGCGGCAACTCCTGGATCGAGATCGTTGATGTGCGCGTGGCGGACCTCTTCGTTTGCTAGCAGCCGGAGAGCGGCGCCGGCTCCTCCGGCGAACGGCTCTGCGTACTCACGTGGACGTGGGCTTTGCGCGCTGACGAGGCGCGCCAAGTAGTCGGCCAAACGACTCTTGCCGCCTGGGTAACGAAGTGGGCTAAGGGAACGAAATCTCATGCCGGATTGGCTCCTGCGAAATCGTCCAGTCGTTGTAGAAGCGGCCGGAATGTCGTGGTCAGCGCGCGGACGGCGTCGGGGGTTGGAACAGCCATAAAGTTGTGAACGTATGCGTTCATCTCGTCGACCGCGAGACCGTCGCCGTCCCCCGACTGAGTCTTGATCCAAGCCATGTCCAGCGCCTTATCGCGCTTCTGTGAATTCTCAGCATCCGGATCTAGCGCGAGCAGCGACTTGCGGAACTTGCTCCGAAGTTTCGCGCCCTCCGTGAACCAACCGCGCGACGTACCGATGTCGGTCATCGCCATCTCGAGGATCACTCGTACCATCACTGCTGTAACGCCCGCCGCATCGTCGATCTTGAGTTTCTGCGCTTCCTTGAGAAGCTTGCTTGTGCGTAGGTCGACATGTTTCAGAACGAGTCCGTAGAAGATCCGAGCTTCGCCTTTGGGTGCGTTCTTCCGCCTGCGAGTCGGCTCATCTTGGCTCCCTCCTGCGACCCGATGTGGGTCACTGGTCTTCTCTTGATTGTCGCCGCTCCCGCCCCTGGCGGCTCCGTTCGTCTGCTCGCGACTTGTCGGTGCTCCCTCGCGCTCACCCGCGAACTCCGTACCAGCCTCATCATCAGGGCGATTCTCGCGGTGCCTGTCGGACACGGCCGCTACGACCTCATCTATGTAGTCGTCCTGCTGGTCGCCTGTCTTGATTGCATCGACCTTGATAGTAGTGAGGTCATGGAATACGACACGCAGAATGTCGTTGGTCAGGTTGTTCTCCGGATCGAGCGTCACGACGTCGTTCTTAATATCGATCATCATTTGTGAGCGAACATAGGGTCGGCTCAGCAGTCGAGCAAGGTTTGTGAACTTCCCGCCGTCGCGAACACTTCGCACGTCGTTGATCAGCTCATTGTCGTCAGCGAACGTCGTCAGAACTTTACGAACAAACAGCACGGCGCGGTATTCGGCAGTTGGGCGGGGGCGGAACGCGGCGCTCTGGTAGGAGTTCCAGGGGTCCGTGCCTACGCCGTCGTTCTGGCCGGTGTGCCGCAGCTCAATCCACCGCTGAGCGGCATCGCGGTCGTCGACGACGTAACAGTCGACTTGACCGGGCCCTTCGCCCGTTTGCCCCAGGTCGATCGCCTTCTTTCTGATGCGTGCCAATGCCTTCTGCGTTGCCGGCGCGATCGCGATGTCCGGATTGCGAAGGAGTTTCAACGCGGCGAATCGGCGGTTCCCCTCTAGTACCACTACGCGGTTACCCTCGCGCATAACGATCGGCGGGTTGATGGGATCCAGCTGCCCGAGCACGGCTATGTCCTCGGCGAGGTTCAAGAGCTTCGCCGGTCCTTGGGCAAGAAGCGCGTTGATGGCTTCCCGCTGTCCTAGTACGGGCTCGGCGAATCGCGGATTGTGCTCGTCGACCTCTACGTCAACGATTGAGAACGGTTCATACCCCATTGAGCCATCATGGCATCAGCGCTTGTGTCACCTGTGTCGTGTGTGGGGCTTGAGTTCCGCCACGCTGCCGAGGAGCGCCCGGACCGCAGCGGAGCGAGGACCGGACGCACCGCAGTGCAGCGTGGCGGAACGCTGCCGGCCGTTAGGCCGGCCTTGAACGAGTAAAGAAAGTTCTCACAGCTTGTCGTTGCCGAGGTCTTCGAGGGCGCGGCTTGCGGCACGAGCCTTGTCGGCGGCAGGCAACCACGGGTGGAAGCCGCGCTCGGATTCGGCGCACCACCACACCATTCGTATGCGTGCGGCGCTTACCTGCGTGCAGGACTTCCTCCGCAGTCAGCTCCCGCGCTCTCAGCACGCCACCTCGATCACCATCGATCAGGAGGAGGACGCGGACGTCGAAGCCGAACGACCTGATCGGCGAGAAGACCGACGAACCGCCCGCCTCGGGCATCCGACGAACCAGTTTGGCAGCGGTTGGGTAAACAAACTCATAGGCCAGGCCCGCGCTTCGGGTACTGCCGTTGCATTTCAGCAACAAGCGGTCCGAAATGCCATCGAGGACGACGCCCGCCACGCCCGTCCCGCCAGCGAGTTGGCAGCGAATTGGATCTGGAGTGACTTCGCCATCCTGGAGCTCACCAGTGGGATCGGCCCACGCTTCGAGCGCTAGCTGATCAGTCGTTGCTTTCCTGCTGCGCGGCGCTCGGCACCGCCCGCAGCGCCACTAGGTAGTCATCGCCGGCCTGCGTGAGCTTCCAATACACTGCCTTGTCGCTGACGGTGCGCTTTTTCGTCCCGTTGATGATGAGGCGCAGCGCGCGCAACTGCACGATGATAGAGCCCCATGATTTGTCCGTGATCGAGGCCGACTCGTGCGAGAGATCATGCGACCAGTTGCCCGGGTCGTTCTGAATGTCGCTGAGCATGTGGCTATCGAACGTCTTTCGGAGCACCGGTTCGGGTGCCTCGTCAATCATGAACGGGCCCAGCACTTCGATGATCTCGTCCCAGGTGTAAGTGAGATCCCCCAGCTCCTCGACGTTCCCGTCGAAGCTCCTGTACCCCCTGTGTACCAGAGCAAGTCGCACTTCCTCTTTACCATGCGCGAAGCTTTCGTCGATCTGAGCTGCGGTCCCCGTGCTCGTCTCGATCTCGTTCTTCTCCAGCTTTGCAATCGTCGCTTCCAACTCGGCGATCTTCACCCGCGTCTCAGGCGTCATCGCCCGGTCGCCGCGCACCCACCCAGGGCGGGGATTGTTCTTGATCAGGTGCACGAGCCCGCGGGTCACCTTCGAGCCTAGGTCCGCCGCGTCCTTCCAATCCTTCGTCATCCGGCTTTGGACTTTCGCGCGGAACTCGTTGAGCTTCTTTCCGGCGGCTTCGTTCTTGTCGGTCTTCCCGACGGGAATCGCGTCGGGATCTGCGATGACGAAACCCATCACCGGGATGCCGAGCTCGACCGCATAGTCGTACTCCATCTCCGTGTAACTGATGCCTTCCTCCGTCATCGAACCGTACCGGCCGCCGAGGATCACGAGATAGTAGTCGCTCTGCTCGATGACGCCCTTAATCAGCGTCCATTGGTCCTCGTTACTTGCGGGGAACAGCTCCATTCCGGCAGGCATGCAGTCCATCTCGAGCAGGGCTTGCATCACCTCGCGGCGCTCGTCGACGAGATCGACGAAGGTCGAGCTGATGAAGACCTGGTACCGCTTGTCCATGCTTCGGATGCTATCGGCGGCATGTGACGCAGCCCGGCAATAGTCGTGGGGTCATTCGAACCGTGTTAGGGCGACGACCGGCCCCAGACCGGCCCAAACGCCGCCGAGGCGTGCTTCTGTGGCACCGGATTGGGCCGTTCCTCTCGCTTCACTCGCTCAACGCCCGCGCCTTGGCTCGCTCATAAACTGCGAAGAAAACGGCTCTCACCAGGCAAAAGCAAAACCCCCGCCATGTAGAAGCTAGGCGAGGGTTTCTGGGATGACTGTAATGATCATCCGTGTGGCTCCGACGGGCGTCGATCCCGTGACCTCACGATTTTCAGTCGTGCGCTCTACCAACTGAGCTACAGAGCCGAGCGACATGTCTGCCGCTTCCTAGACGAAAGGCCTCCTCGAAAGAAGGCCCGTCGCTATGGAGCGACCCTGACGGGACTTGAACCCGCGACCTCCGCCGTGACAGGGCGGCACGCTAACCAACTGCGCTACAGGGCCATGCATTTTCAATTGTACTTCACCGGAGAGTGACCCCAACGGGATTCGAACCCGTGCTACCGCCGTGAAAGGGCGGCGTCCTAGGCCGCTAAACGATGGGGCCGGATGAGCCTGAAACCTTCCGATTTCATCCTCGCTTGCCGACGACCGAGCCTACTTCACAAACTTCGAGATTGCCAATCGAGGGCGTGGCGTCCCCCCTCCGCGCGTGTCGGGGGCGCAGGATGGGCCGCGACAGCGGGAACTCGCCCTGTTGTGCGTGTGACTCGTGTTGCTACTGTTAGCCGAGTTGCGACCCGGTGAGATGAGGTAGCCCGTGACGCTCGTACCCCCTGATCAGACCGACGACTGCGGCTGCGCCCCCACGGCCAGTGAGCAGCGGCGTTTGTGGCCCACCTTCGACAGGCGCAGTGCTCTGAAGTACGGCGCTCTCGGTGCGGTCGCCCTCGGCGCTTTCGGCGCAGCGACGTCCGGCTTCAACTCGCCCGCCGTGGCCGCCGACTACCCCTCGTGGGACGACGTGCAGGCCGCCAAGGCCAACGAGGCCGCGAAGGCCGGCGAGATCTCGCGCATCCAGGGGCTGATCCAGGGACTGCAGTCCGAGGTCGCCCGCACGCAGGCCGAGGTGCAGGCGCGCTCCGACGAGTACTACGCCGCGCAGCAGGCCTACCAGGACGCGGACTACCGTGCCCAGCTCATCCAGCAGCAGGCCGATGCCGAGGCCGCCAAGGCAACCGATGCCGCCAGCAAGGCCGGCAAGGTCGCCGCCCAGCTGTACCGCTCCGGCGGCGACGACACCTCTCTCGACCTGTTCTTCTCGGGCTCCGCCGCTTCGGCCGACGACCTGCTGGCCAAGCTCGGCACGATGGACAAGCTCCTCGAGCGCAACAAGTCGGTGTACGCCTCGGCTGTGGCGGCCCGCGACAGCGCGAAGAACCTCAGCAACCAGGCGAACGACGCCCGCGCCGAGCGCGACCGTCTGAAGACGATCGCCGAAGAAAAGATGGCCGCGGCTCAGCAGGCGGCTCAGGCCGCGCAGGAAGCCCTCGCCGCCCAGCAGGCCAACCAGGCCGTGCTCGAGGCGCAGCTCGCCGCGCTCCAGGACACCACCGCCAAGACCGTCGCCGAGTACCAGGCGGGCGTTGAGGCTGAGCGCAAGGCGCGCGAAGAGCGCGAGCGCAAGGCGCGGGAAGAGGCTGCGGCCCGTGACGCGGCTGAGCGCGCGCGCCGCGAGCAGGAAGCCCGCAACAACCAGAGCAACAACAGCGGCGGCGGCGGTGGAGGCGGCGGCGGCGGCGGTGGCGGTGGAGGCGGCGGCGGCGGCGGAAGCGTCGGCGGCTCCGGCTGGGCTCGCCCCTCGTCGGCCTACACGTCGTCGGGCTACGGCCCCCGTTCCGGTCAGTGCAACTCGAGCTACTGCGCGAGCACCTGGCACCTCGGCCTCGACTTCGGCGCCAGCTGCTGGTCGCCCATCTACGCGGCAGCTTCCGGCCGCGTCACCTACGCCGGCCGCAACGGCGGCTTCGGAAACTACATCCGTATCGCTCACGACGACGGCTCTGGCACTGGTTACGGCCACATCGTCGACGGCGGCATCTACGTCTCATACGGTCAGCGCGTCGAAGCGGGCCAGCAGATCGCCGCCACCGGTCAGACCGGCAACTCCTTCGGCTGCCACCTGCACTTCGAGGTCTACCCGCCGTCCGGTGGGACCACCGACCCCGCGCCCTGGCTGCGCGCCCGCGGCGTCTCGGTCTGACACCCCTCGGTTTATACGAGAAGCCCCCGGTCAGCGGACCGGGGGCTTCTCGCGTTCTGTGGATCAGAGCGTGTTGGGAGCCTCGCCCGAACCCTGCGTCTTGGTCTGCGCGTCGTGCTCGTCGAAGCGGGTGAACGCCTCGCCGACCAGGCGCTCGGCCTCGGCAGCACCGGCCCACTCGTCGACCTTGACCCACTTGTTGGGCTCGAGGTCCTTGTAGTGCTCGAAGAAGTGCGTGATCTCCTTCTTGGTCCACTCGTCGATGTCGTCGACGTCCTGGATGTGGTCCCAGCGCGGGTCCTTCGCAAGCACGGCCACGACCTTGTCGTCGCCGCCGGCCTCGTCGCTCATCTTGAGCACGCCGACGGGGCGCACCTTCGCGAGGATGCCGGGGTGCAGCTCGCGGTCGAGCAGCACGAGCACGTCGAGCGGGTCGCCGTCCTCGCCGAGGGTGTTCTCGAAGAAGCCGTAGTTCGCGGGGTAGCCGAACACCGTGTAGAGGATGCGGTCGAGGTAGACGCGGCCGGTACCGTGGTCGACCTCGTACTTCACGCGGCTGCCGCGGGGGATCTCGATGACGGCGTCGTACGCGCCCATACTCGTGCTCCTTAGATCTGTGGATTTCCGCGGCCCAGCCTAGTCGGAGGCCGCCGCGGACCGGAGTCGGACCCCCGCTAGCGTGGAGACATGGATCACCGCCCAGGGCTCGACCCGTCCGTCGCCGAGGTGCGCCGCGCCGTCCGTGCCGCTCTCGGTCGCGTCGACGGACCCGTCGTGGTGGCGCTGTCGGGCGGCCCGGATTCGCTGGCCCTCGCGGCGGCCACCTCGTTCGAGGCGGCCCGCGCCGGCATCCTGGCCGAGGCCGTCGTCGTCGACCACGGACTGCAAAAGGGGTCGGATGCCGTGGCGGCGACCGCCGCCGAGAAGGCGCGTGCTCTCGGTCTCGGCGCCCGCGTCGTCCGCGTCGAGGTCGGGTCGACCGGCGGCCCCGAGGCAGCGGCGCGGACGGCGCGCTATGCGGGTCTCGCTGCGGCGGCCGCCGAGATCGGGGCCGATGTCGTCCTGCTCGGGCACACGCTCGACGACCAGGCCGAGACCGTCCTGCTCGGTCTCGCGCGCGGTTCCGGGGGGCTGAGCCTCGCCGGAATGCCCACGCAGAGGCGGGATGCCACGGGCCCGGTCTGGGCGCGCCCCCTGCTCTCGGTGCACCGGCGCACGACCGTCGCCGCCTGCGCAGCCGAGGGGCTGGAGCCGTGGACCGATCCGCACAATGCGAACCCCGCGTACTCCCGGGTGCGGGTGCGCGACCGGGTGATGCCGGTGCTCGAGTCCGAGCTTGGACCCGGGGTGGCCGAGGCCCTCGCCCGCACCGCCGAGCAGCTGCGCGAGGACGCCGATGCGTTCCAGGACATGATCGACGAGACCATCGAGGACATTGTTGAGCACGCCGAGGCGGGCATCTCGATCTCGGTCGCCGCGCTCGCTGCGAACCCGGCAGCCCTGCGCAACAGGATCGTCCGCTACGTGGTCGACAGCGAGTTCGGCGTCTCCCTGTCCCGCGCGCAGACTCTCGAGGTCGCCCGCCTCGCCACCGACTGGACGGGGCAGGGGCCCATCGATCTTCCCGGATGCCTCGCCCGCCGCGTCGGTGCGCGCATCGAGGTCGTCGCGCGGACGGCATCCTGATTCCGCCGACGTAGACTTTCCCAATGCGCGCCGCCGACATCTCCGACGACATCAGCGAAGTCCTCCTCACCGAGGAGCAGATCCACGAGAAGCTCGGGGAACTCGCGAAACAGGTGGCCACCGATTACGAGGGGCGCGACGTCGTCCTCGTGGGTGTGCTCAAGGGTGCGGTCATGGTCATGGCGGACTTCGCGCGTCACCTTCCCATCCACGTGTCGATGGACTGGATGGCGGTGTCCTCGTACGGCGCGAGTACGCGCTCGAGCGGTGTGGTGCAGATCCGCAAGGACCTCGACACCGACATCACGGGTAAGCACGTGCTGATCGTCGAGGACATCATCGACTCGGGCCTCACCCTCAGCTGGCTGCTCGAGAACTTTGCCTCGCGCGGTGCCGAGTCCGTCGAGGTGCTCGCGCTGCTGCGCAAGCCCGACGCCATGAAGGTCGAGGTCGACTGCCGTTACGTCGGTTTCGACATCCCCAACGACTTCGTCATCGGGTACGGCCTCGACTACGCCGAGCGGTACCGCAACCTCCGCGACGTCGCGGTGCTCGCCCCCCACGTCTACTCCTGAGAGCACCTCGACCGCGCGACGCCGGGCGGGTGGCATCCCGGGCCTTGTACGCCCATGACGAACGCACAGGCCCGGCATAGTCCGTGGGCGTTAGCCTGTTGCGACCGCATTTCTGCGGAGGATCACGAAAGGGCTGGGCTCGCCCACCATGAATTTCAAGAAGATCACGCGAAATCCGATCATCTACGTTCTGCTGGTCGGTCTGCTTCTGGTCATCGGTTTCTCCCTCATCTCCAACCTGAGTGGTGCCCGTCAGGTCTCCACCAAGGAGGGCTTGGACCTGCTCAAGGGCGGCACCGTGAGCCAGGTCGTGACGAACGATCCCGATCAGCGCGTCGACCTAAAGCTGTCGCAGCCCTTCGAGGGCGCCAACGACGTGCAGTTCTACTTCAGCCAGGCCCGTGCGAACGAGGTCGCGAGCGCGATCGACGCGGCGAACCCCTCCGACGGCTTCAACGACGTCGTGCCCAAGCCCAGCTGGTTCGACAGCATCCTCGGCCTGATGCTGCCGCTCGTCCTCCTCGGTCTGCTCTTCTGGTGGCTGCTCTCCAGCGCCCAGGGCGGCGGTAGCAAGGTCATGCAGTTCGGCAAGTCGCGGGCCAAGCTCGTGACGAAAGAAACCCCCACCGTCACGTTCCAGGACGTCGCGGGCTCCGACGAGGCCATCGAAGAGCTCGACGAGATCAAGGAATTCCTCAAGGACCCGAAGAAGTTCGAGGAGGTCGGCGCCCGCATTCCGAAGGGTGTTCTGCTCTACGGCCCTCCCGGAACCGGCAAGACCCTGCTCGCCCGCGCCGTCGCCGGCGAGGCGGGCGTGCCGTTCTACTCGATCTCGGGCTCGGACTTCGTCGAGATGTTCGTCGGCGTCGGTGCGAGTCGCGTCCGCGATCTGTTCAACCAGGCCAAGGAGAGCTCCCCGGCCATCATCTTCATCGACGAGATCGACGCCGTCGGCCGCCATCGCGGCGCCGGCATGGGCGGCGGTCACGACGAGCGCGAGCAGACCCTGAACCAGATGCTCGTCGAGATGGACGGATTCGACCCCAAGGTCAACGTCATCGTCATCGCGGCGACCAACCGCCCCGACATCCTCGACCCCGCCCTGCTGCGCCCCGGTCGATTCGACCGTCAGATCGGTGTCGATGCTCCCGACCTGAAGGGTCGCCAGCGCATCCTCGAGGTGCACGGTCGCGGCAAGCCGCTCTCGGACTCGGTCGACCTCGAGGTCGTGGCCCGCAAGACGCCCGGCTTCACCGGCGCCGACCTCGCCAACGTGCTCAACGAGGCGGCCCTGCTGACCGCCCGCTCCAACGCGCAGCTGATCGACAACCGCGCCCTCGACGAGGCCATCGACCGCGTGATCGCAGGTCCCCAGCGTCGCACCCGCGTGATGAAGGACAAAGAGAAGCTCATCACGGCGTACCACGAGGGAGGCCACGCCCTGGCCGCCGCCGCGATGAACCACACCGACCCCGTCACCAAGGTCACGATCCTCCCGCGCGGCAAGGCGCTCGGATACACGATGGTGCTTCCCCTCGATGACAAGTACTCCGTCACCCGCAACGAGCTGCAGGACCAGCTGACGTACGCGATGGGCGGCCGAGTGGCCGAGGAGATCGTCTTCCACGACCCCACCACGGGTGCGTCGAACGACATCGAGAAGGCGACGAGCATCGCTCGCAAGATGGTCACCGAGTACGGCATGACCAACGAGGTCGGCCCGGTCAAGCTCGGCGGCTCGTCGGGCGAGGTCTTCATGGGTCGCGACATGGGCCACGGCCGCGACTTCTCGGAGCGCATCGCCGAGCGCGTTGACGCGCAGGTGCGGGCGCTGATCGAGCAGGCGCACAACGAGGCCTACCAGGTCATCAACGACAACCGCGAGGTGCTCGATCGTCTCGCGCTGGCGCTGCTCGAGAAGGAGACCCTCGACCACAACGAGCTGGCCGAGATCTTCACCGACGTCAAGCGCCTGACGCCGCGGCCGCAGTGGCTGTCGTCGGGGGATCGTCCGGTGTCGGACCAGCCGCCGATCGAGGTGCCCCGTCGTCAGCAGCCCGCCGGCATCGCGGCATCCACCGAGGCGGAATCGCAGGCCGCGACGAAGGCGCAGGCCCGTCCGAGCGGACAGACGCGCCCGGCCACCGCCTGAGGCGCCGTGGCCGTCGATCGTGAACGCGTCGCCGTCCTGGTGCGAGAGCTCCTGGAGGCGATCGGGGAGGACCCCGATCGCCCCGGGCTCCGCCAGACTCCGACGCGCGTCGCCGACTCCTGGGCCGAGTTCTTCGGGGGAGTGAATCAGGATGCCGGCGCCCCGCTGCAGCACACCATCTCGGTGTCGCGCGGGCCGGCGCCCGACACCCTCCCCTCGGGAGCCGTGATGCTGCGCGACATCGCCTTCCGGTCGATGTGTGAGCATCACCTGCTGCCCTTCCGGGGCCGCGCGCACGTCGCCTATCTTCCGGGTGAAGAGGTGGTGGGCCTCGGGGCGCTGCCGCGGGTGATCGACATCCTCGCCGCCCGCCCGCAGGTGCAGGAGCGTCTGGGCGAGCAGGTCGCTGACACGATCGCCTCGGCACTCGATGCGCGCGGTGTGCTCGTCGTCCTGGACGCGGTGCACGAGTGCGTCACGATGCGCGGTGGGCGCCAGCTGGACGCCTCTACGGTGACGATCGCCGCGCGCGGAGCGTACGGCGACCCCGCCGCCCGGGCCGAGCTCGTCGCGCTGATCGGGGCGCGCGCGTGACCCTCATCATGGGGATCGTCAACGTCACCCCCGACTCCTTCAGCGACGGGGGACGCTTCCTCGACCCCGATGCGGCCCTCGCTCACGCGCGGCTCCTCCGTGCGCAGGGCGCCGAGATCCTCGACGTCGGCGGGGAATCGACCAGACCCGGCGCGGAGCGGGTGGCGCCGCGCGTCGAGCAGCAGCGCGTGCTGCCGGTCGTCGGGGCACTGGCATCCGAGGGCTCGTTCGTGAGCATCGACACGATGAACGCCGCCACGGCGGTCGCCGCCGTGAGGGCTGGAGCTCGCCTCGTCAACGACGTCTCGGGTGGACTCGCCGACCCCGACATGCTCGCCGCGGTCGCCGAGACGGAGGCCGAGATCGCCCTCGGCCACTGGCGCGGACCGTCGGCCGAGATGTACGCGCGGGCCGACTACGCGGACGTCGCTCGAGAGGTCTCGGCGGAACTCGCCGAGCGGATCGAGGCTGCTGTGTCCGCGGGCATCGACCGGTCGCGACTGGTCGTCGATCCCGGTATCGGTTTCGGCAAGCGGGGGGCGCAGAACTGGCAGACGCTGCGCGCGCTGCCCGAGATCGCCGAGCTCGGGATCCGCGTCCTGGTGGGAACGAGCCGCAAGAGGTTCCTCGCGGAGGTGATCGGCGACGACGCCGACCTCGCCCGTCGCGATCTCGCCACCGCTGTCACGAGTGCGCTGTCCGCTCGCTCCGGTGCGTGGGCCGTCCGCGTGCACGATGTGCCGACCACCCGCGACGCGCTCGCCGTCGCCCACGCTTGGGAGGCCTGATGGATGCCGATCGGATCACACTGACGGGGGTGCGCGCTGTGGGGCACCACGGGGTCTACCCCGACGAGAAGCGCGACGGGCAGGAGTTCGTGGTCGACGCGACGCTCTCCCTGTCGCTGCGACGGGCGGCGGAGACCGACGACGTCGCCGACACGGTGCACTACGGCGAGCTCGCCGAGCGGCTCGTCGAGATCGTCGAGGGCGATCCGGTCGACCTGCTCGAGACGCTGGCCCAGCGTTTGGCGGACGCGGTTCTCGCCGACGAGCGGGTGGATGCCGTCACGATCACCGTCCACAAGCCGCAGGCGCCCATCACCGTCGCCTTCGGTGATGTGGCCGTGACCATCTCGAGGTCCCGATCGTGAACGTGCGGTTGGCGCACGGGATCGACGGGGCTCCGCGTCCCACGCCCGTGCACGCGGTCGTCGCGCTCGGAGCCAATCTCGGGCAGCGACAGGAGACCCTCGCGGCGGCTGTCGACGAACTGCGGCGGTTGACCCTCACCACGCACGTGCGCGTCTCTGCTCCGATCGAGACGGTGGCCGTGACGCTCCGGGGCGAGGACGAGCACGCGCCTCGGTATCTGAACGCGGTGGCCGTCCTCGAGACGCGTCTGTCGCCGGGCGAGCTGCTCGCGTCGCTGCACCGGATCGAGGCGCGGCACGGCCGCGTCCGGCGGGAGCGCTGGGGCGACCGCACCCTCGATCTCGATCTGATCGCCTACGGCGACGAACGCATCGACCGCGACGACCTCGTCGTACCGCACCCTCGCGCGCACGAGCGGGAGTTCGTGCTCGCGCCGTGGCTCGACGTGGATCCGGATGCCGAGCTCCCCGGCCGCGGACGCGTCGCCGATCTGCTCGAGAAGCTGAGCGGAGGAGTCGCATGAAGCGCACGGGCGCCGGCATCCTCACGATCGCCGTCATCGTCGGGCTGGTCGTGGGGTTCTTGCTCGACACCTCGCTCACCGCCATGGGGCGCTCGACGTTCGCTCCCGCGGCGAGCTTGCCCACGATCCTCGCCCTGCTCGGTGCCGTGATCGTGGTCCTCGCCGTGCCGGTCTATCGGTCGACGCGCGGCCGGAGCCCCCGTCGGATCGATCCGTTCCGCGCCCTGCGGATCGCGATGCTGGCGAAAGCGTCGTCGATCCTCGGGGCAGCCGCGGCGGGATTCGCGGGCGGTCTGCTCGCGTTCCTGGTGAGTCGGCCCGTGGTGCCCTCGGTAGGCTCGATGGGATCGATCATCGCGACACTCGTTTGCGCCGTCATCCTCGTCGTCGCGGGACTCGTGGCCGAGCAGCTCTGCACCATCCGGAAGGACGACGATGACGACGCCCCAGGGAACACCCCCGCAGGACCCGTGGGGATCTGACGTTCCGCAGACGCAGGCGGGGGTCTCGGAGGGGGTCGCGGCCGAGCGATCTCGTGCTCATCGTGCGGATGGGGACCCCTCCGACGCCCGCCCGGCCGACGCTCGCCCCGCCGACGCTCGCCCCGCCGACGCTCGCCCCGCCGACGCTCGACGACCCGCCGAGGGCGATCCAGCGGCCGACGAGGCCGTCCTCGGCGTGGGCACGTACGATCGCATCCTCGAACCGCGCTCGGAGCGTCGCCTGCCCCTCGGAGAGGGCACGTGGCATCAGCTGGCCCGCGCGTACGTGCGGGTGCAGCTGATCTCGCAGGGGGCGGTGTTCGTCCTGGTGCTGGCTGCCGCCGTCGTCGTGCAGGCGCTCACGGGGTTCGTGTGGCAGTGGATTCCGGCGGGAGTGGTTCTGCTCGTCACCGTCATCGGGTTCGTCATCACGCCGCGTCAGGCGCGCTCCTTCGGCTATCAACTGCGTCGCGACGACCTCGTGTTCCGTCGAGGAATCCTGTGGCAGCGGGTGGTGGCGGTGCCGTACGGCCGCATGCAGCTCGTCGACATCACCCACGGCCCCCTCGACCGGGGCTTCGGCATCGCCCAGCTGAAGCTCGTCACCGCTGCGGCGTCAACGGGCGTGACCATCCCCGGGCTCACCCAGGAGGCGGCCGAACAGCTGCGCGACACGCTCGTGGCCGTCGCCGAGACCCGCCGGACCGGGCTGTGACCGATCCGGACACGGCGGGCTCGCCCCCGGAGTCGCAGCCTCGGCAACGGACGATCGTCCGGTCGCCGTACAGCGACGGGGAGTGGCATCGGCTCCACCCTCTGACGCCGTTGTTGCGCGGTGGGCTCACCCTTCTTGTGCTCGTGGGCGTCATCGTGGCGAACCTGCGGGAGCGTCTCGTCGAGTGGATCTTCCCGGTCTTCACCGATCTGCCCCCGGGGGAGCTTCCCCCCGACCCGGTCGATTTCCTCCTCGCGAACAATCTGATCCTCATCGCGGCGGCTGCGGCTCTCGTCGTGCTCATCGTGCTGCTGGTGCTGTTCCGGCTGTCCTGGCGGTTCCACACCCTGCGCATCGGCGAGGACGACGTCGAGGTGCGCTCGGGCGTGCTGTTCCGCACACACCGGCGCGCTCCGCTGGACCGCGTGCAGGGAGTCAACCTGACGCGTCCGATGGTCGCCCGTCTCCTGGGGCTCGCGAAGCTCGAGGTGGTCGGCGCAGGCCTCGATGCCAACGTCAAGCTGGAGTACCTCTCGGGCAAGGATGCCGAGGCCATCCGCGGCGACATCCTCCGCCTCGCGTCGGGGCGGCGTCTCGCCGAAGCGCGAGCAGAACCCGGTGGACGCTCGTCCCTCGCTCGGCAGGCGGCCGAGGCCGTGGGATCTGGCCTGCAGGGGATCGTCGACGGGGAGGACCTCTCCGACGCCGAGCCGGAGAGCATCGTGCGTATTCCGTTCGGCCGGCTCGTGGCATCCCGTGTTCTCAGTGGATCGAGCCTCATCCTCATCGCCTTCGTCGTCGGGATCGTCGTGGCCGCGTCGGTGTCGACGCTGTGGCTGCTGTTCACGATCGTTCCGATGTTCCTTGCCTTCGGCGCGTACTACGTGCGGTCGATCGCCCAGGGGCTGCGGTACTCCATCGCCCCGACCCCCGACGGCGTCCGCGTGACGTTCGGTCTGTTCACGACGGTCTCGGAGGTCGTGCCGCCCGGCCGCGTGCACGCGATCGAGGTGCGACAGCCCCTGATGTGGCGTCCGTTCGGATGGTGGGCGATCTCGGTGAACCGCCTCTCGGGGCGGGCCTCGACCGACACGAGCAACGATCAGCTGGCGGCGGTGCTCCCGATCGGAACGCGCGCCGATGTCGAGCGCGTCCTGCGGATCCTCGCCCCCGGCCTGTCGGCCGACGAATGGACACTCGTGTTCCGTGACGGCATCCTGGGTCCGGTGGATGACGACCCGTACGTGACGACCCCGAGACGCGCTCGGTGGCTGCGCCCGCTGTCCTGGCGCCGCAACGGAGCGCTGCTGACCACCGACGCGTTGCTGATGCGTCGCGGGTGGGTGTGGCGTTCGCTGAGCATCGTCCCCCTCGCTCGACTGCAGTCGATCGGTTTGCACCAGGGGCCGCTCGCCCGCGCCACGGGCACAGCCACCCTCATCGCCCACGTGATCGCCGGCACCGTGCAGACGTCGGTCGGTGTTCTCGACCGCGACGACGCCCTGGGGCTGTTCGAGCGGACGGCTCGAGCCGGCGTCGATGCGGCGGCGATCGACCGCACCCACCGGTGGGCCGGATGAGCCGCGGTCGTGATGGACGCCTCGGCGTCGGGGTGATCGGGGCCGGACGCGTCGGGCCGGTCATCGCGGCGGCATTGGCGGGAGCGGGCCACGCCCTGACGGGGATCACGTCGGGCTCCGACGACGACCGTGTCGAGGCGATCCTGCCGGGACTCCCGGTGCTCACGGCCGACGAGGTCGTGCGACGCAGCGAGCTCGTGGTCGTGGCGGTGCCGCACGACCAGCTTCCGGGTCTAGTGTCGGGTCTCGCCGAGGTCGGCGCCTGGCAGCCCGGCCAGCTGGTCCTGCACACGGACGCCGCGTACGGGTCGCGGGTGCTGGATCCCGCCGCCCGTAGCGGTGCGATTCCGCTGGCCATCCATCCCGCCATGGTCTTCACGGGAGTGTCGTCGATCGATCTGCGCCAACTCGCCCAGTCGTATGCCGCCGTCACGGCCCCCGCTCCGGTGCTGCCGATCGCGCAAGCGCTCGCGGTCGAGCTCGGGTGCGAACCGGTCGTGGTCGCCGAGGACGATCGGGCGACGTACGCCGAGGCCATCGCGACGGCGACGGAGTTCTCGCGTTCGATCGTGCGCCAGTCGTCGGCGCTCTTGGATCGCATCGGGGTCGAGAATCCCGGCGCGTACCTGTCTGCGCTCGTCCGATCGAGCGTCGACCAGGCTCTGGTCGAGGGCGGGCGCCGCGACGACCTCGACGGCACCGCTACGATCGACGGATGATCCGCACCCTCGAGGATCTGCGCACCCGACTCGGACAGATCCGAGGCGCAGATCGATCGGACGCCGGCCCGAGCGTCGCCCTGGTATCGACCCTCGGTGCTCTGCACGACGGTCACGTCGACCTGATCCGCGAAGCCCGCGACCTCGCCGACGTGGTCGTGGTGTCGACCTTCGTCAATCCTCTGCGCTTCCGCACGGCCGACGACACGGCGGCTTATCCCCGCTCGCCGGAATCCGACGCGCGGGTTCTCGCCGACCTGGGCGTGGATGTCGTCTTCGCTCCCACGATCGAGGTGTTCCTCCCGGCGGGGACGGCCACGACGCGCGTCTCGGCGGGCGATATCGGCCTGCGTTACGAGGGTCGCGTGCGCCCGTTCTACTTCGACGGGGTCCTCACCGTCGAAGCGAAGCTCTTCCACCTCGTGCGCCCCGACGTCGCGGTGTACGGCGAGCGCGACCTGCAGCGCATCTTCCTCGTGCGTCGGATGGTGCGCGATCTCGACTTCTCGATCGACATCGCGACGGTGCCGACCGTGCGCACCGACGACGGCCTGCCCGTGTCGAGCCGTGTGGCGCTGCTCGATGCGGCCGATCGGCGCGCGGCCGCGGCTCTTCCGCGCGCCCTCGAGGCGGCGGCATCGAACTCCGATCTCGGGGTCGATGCGTGCATCGCGGCGGCTCAGTCGTCGCTGATGGGCGAGCAACGCATCACCCTGGAATACCTGAGCGTGGTCGATCCCGAGACGTTCCTGCCCGTGGACGACGGGCACCGCGGTCGAGCGTTCGCCCTCATCGCCGCCACCGTGGGCGGCCACCGATTCATCGACAACGCCGAGATCTCGCTGCGCTGACGGCGGTCGCCCCGGCCGCGACTCCGGGGCGGTCGGGGACGACGAATAGACTGGGGGCGACCCCGAGGAGCCTTCCTGATGACCGACGCGCCCGCGAACGACGCTGCCGAACCGACCGAAGACGAGGTCTTCGAACAGAAGGCGGTGCGCCTGGCCAAGCGCGAGCGCCTGCTCGCGGAACGTGTCGACGCCGCGGGCGGTCCGTATCCGGTCGTCGTCCCCGTCACCACGACGATCCCCGAGCTGCGCGCGCGTTTCGGCGATCTCGAAGCCGGCGCCGAGACGGGCGAGACGGCCGGGGTCGCCGGCCGCGTGGTGTTCAGCCGTAACACGGGCAAGCTCTGCTTCGCGTCTTTGCAGTCCGGCGACGGCAGCCGCATCCAGGCCATGATCTCGCTCGCGAGCGTGGGGGAGGAGTCGCTCCAGGCGTGGAAGGAGCTCGTCGATCTCGGCGACCACGTCTTCGTCTCGGGTGAGGTCATCTCGAGCCGCCGGGGCGAGCTGTCGATCATGGTCGCCGAGTGGACGATCGCCGCCAAGGCCGTGCTGCCCCTGCCGAACCTCCACACGGAGCTCAGCGAGGAGAGCCGCGTTCGCAGCCGCTTCCTCGACCTGATCGTGCGCGACCGCGCCCGTGAGACGGTCCTGGCCCGTGCCAAGGTGAACGCGAGCCTGCGTCGCACCTTCACCGAGCGCGACTTCGTCGAGGTCGAGACCCCGATGCTGCAGGTGCAGCACGGCGGTGCGAGCGCCCGTCCGTTCACGACGCACTCGAACGCCTTCGACACCGAGCTGTTCTTGCGCATCGCGCCCGAGCTCTACCTCAAGCGCGCCGTCGTGGGCGGCATCGACCGGGTCTACGAGATCAACCGCAACTTCCGCAACGAAGGTGCCGACACGACGCACAGCCCCGAGTTCGCGATGCTCGAGGCGTACCAGGCCTACACCGACTACAACGGCATCGCCGACCTGACCCAGACCCTGATCCAGGACGCCGCCGTCGCCGTGGCGGGGTCGACCACCGTCACGTGGGCAGACGGCACCGAGTACGACCTGGGCGGCGAGTGGGACCGCATCTCGATGTACGAATCGCTGTCGGCGGCGTCCGGTCGTGAGATCACCCCCGAGACCTCGCTCGACGAGCTGCGCGCACTCGGCGGCGAGGCCGGCGTCGACACCCCGCCCCAGGACACCCACGGCAAGTGGGTCGAAGAGCTGTGGGAGCACTTCGTGAAGGGCGGCCTGACACGGCCGACCTTCGTCATGGACTTCCCCGTCGACACCAGCCCCCTCGTGCGCGAGCACCGCTCGATCGCGGGCGTCGTCGAGAAATGGGATCTCTACGTGCGCGGCTTCGAGCTCGCGACCGGGTACTCCGAGTCTCGTCGACCCCGTGATCCAGCGTCACCGCTTCACCGAGCAGGCGAAGCTGGCCGCTCGGGGCGACGTCGAAGCGATGCCCATCGACGAAGAGTTCTTGCGTGCCCTCGAGCACGGTATGCCCCCCACCGGCGGCATGGGCATGGGAATCGACCGTCTGCTCATGGCGATCACCGGGTTGGGAATCCGGGAGACGATCCTGTTCCCGCTGGTGAAGTAGGGCGCTCGAAGACCCACTCCGGGAGGCGCCCGGCGTCGATGATGTCGAGCATGATCGCGCTCAGACCGTGGTCCGCGTCGATCTCGAGTGCCGTCTCGGCGTAGGTGGCGGCGTGGGAGCCTCTTCCCCGCGCCCATGCGAGCCAGGCACACGCCGACAGGGCACCCGTGCGACGCTCCTGGGGGAGGGCTGCGGCCACGAACCGGCAGAGCTCGAGGGCGCGGCGAAGACGATCGGGGTCGGGGTGAGCTCCCTCTCCCCACATCGGCCGAGCGAGGTCGTCGGGGAACGGCTTCCCGCGGTGGAACGCCGTTTGCGCGTGGAGAACGGCGTCACCCGTGGCGAGGTCGGCCGCCCACTGCATGAGCGCCACGTCGCGCAGCGAAGGGCGGGCGAGGCAGAAGGCGACCGCGGCGAGCTGTGCGGCGTCGAGGTCGGAGGGTGCGCAGGCCAGAGCGTCCTCGAGAAGCACAGGTGGATCCGCGATGAACGCTGCGGCCGGGTCGGCTGTGGCGGCACGTTTCAACAGGGGGAGCGCTCGCCGCTCGTGCGCGCCGCCGAGTACGCGCTCGATCTTCCGCAGCACGGCGAGCATGCTGCGGGAGACGGCGGGATCGACCTGCGGGAGACCCGCCGCGGCGAACTGGTCGTCGTCGCACGGAAACTCGGGTTCGCCCAGCGGCGGCGCGGTGAGCTCGCTCAGCGGGTGTGGCACCGCTGACGAGGGCGACAGGTAGCTCTTCCAGCCGTCCGCGCCGACGACGAGGGCGTCGATGACACGGAGCCCGCAGATGTCGGCCCGGGCGATGGCTGCATCGACGAGCGCGCGGTGCGGCAGGTCCGCGAGGTCGGCGAGCGCGCCGTCGGCGTAGACGACGATCGCCACGGCATCGGTTCGCGCGACCTTGCACGCCATGCCGATGACCGTCGAGGCGATGCTCTCATCCGAGACGGACCGGTCGGTCGGGGGGAGATCGACGCGCATCGCGCCGAGCGAGCGGGACTCGGCGAACGGCACGAGGACGAGGCTCTGGCGCGGGGTGCATTCGAGCAGGCGTGGGACGAGGGCGAGGAACGAGGCGGACGAAGTGACGGGGACGACGGCGGGTGTCATGCCTCGAGGGTGGCCAAAAGGGTCACCCTCCCGCCGTGAGGAATAGCTCGATCGTGGATGAATCCGCGCATCAGCGGCCTGGGGAGGAGTCCCCTGAGACCGCGCGCTCAGGCAGCGCGGGTATCCTCGAAGCCATGGACGAGACCTGGACTGCGATGCTGTGGGCGATCCTGCCGACCCTCGTGGTGTCGGTGGTCTTCTTCTTCATCCTCCGCAACGTCATCCGGATGGATCGCACCGAGCGCAAGGCCTATGCGCGCATCGAAGCGGAGGAGCGTGCCAAGCGCGGTCTTCCCCCCGTCGCGCGCACGGGCGAGGGGCCCGCGGCCTGACAACCCGGCGGCCCCTGTCGGAGGCCGTCGCTACGCTGGGTCCACAACCCGTGCAGGAGGACCCGTGCTCAACGCCACGTTCGACGCGAGCTGGCTCGTCATCACGCTCTTCGTCGTCGACCTGGTGGTGCGCATCGCCGCGATCATCATCGTTCCGCGCAACCGGCGGCCCACCGCCGCGATGGCCTGGCTGCTCGCGATCTACTTCATCCCCTTCGTGGGGGTCTTCCTCTTCCTGCTCATCGGCAACCCGCGGCTGCCGCGAAAGCGCCGTCGCAAGCAGGCGGCGATCAATGAGTACATCCACGACACGAGCGCTTCGCTCGAGTTCGGCACCCTCCGCCCCAACGCCCCCCAGTGGTTCCGCGCGCTCGTTCAGCTCAACCGCAATCTGGGGGCCATGCCGATCGCAGGAGACAACGCCGCCACCCTGATCGCCGACTACCAGCAGAGCCTGGATGCCATGGCCGAGGCCATCCGGCAGGCGCAGCGTTACGTGCACGTCGAGTTCTACATCCTGCAGACCGACGACTCGACCGACAACTTCTTCCGCGCCCTCGAAGAGGCCGCGCAGCGCGGCGTCGTCGTGCGCGTCCTGCTGGATCACTGGGCGAACCGCGGCAAGCCGTTCTACCGGCAGACGCTTCGACGCCTCGATGCGATGGGCGCTCACTGGCACCTCATGCTGCCCGTCCAACCGCTGCGCGGCCGATATCAGCGTCCCGACCTGCGTAATCACCGCAAACTCCTCGTGATCGACGGCGATGTCGCCTACATGGGTTCGCAGAACGTCACCGACTCGTCGTACAACCTGCGAAAGAACATCCGCCGCGGTCTGCACTGGGTGGACCTGATGGTCCGCGTCGAGGGCCCCGTCGTCGCGAGCATCAACGCGGTGTTCCTCTCCGACTGGTACAGCGAGACCGACGAGACCCTCCGCGACGAGATCGATCTGTTCAGCGTGACGTCGGGCCCGGGCGATCTCGACTGTCAGGTCGTGCCCTCGGGCCCCGGATTCGATTTCCAGAACAACCTCAAGCTGTTCCTCGGCCTGCTGTTCGCCGCGAAAGAACGCATCATCATCGTCAGCCCCTACTTCGTCCCCGACGAAGCGCTGCTGCTCGCGATCACGACCGCGTGCCAGCGCGGCGTGCACGTCGAGCTCTTCGTCTCGGAAGAGGGCGATCAGGCGATGGTCTACCACGCCCAGCGCAGCTACTACGAGGCTCTGCTGCACGCGGGCGTCACGATCTGGATGTACCGCAAGCCCTACATCCTGCACAGCAAGAGCGTCACGATCGACGACGAGGTCGCCGTCATCGGTTCCAGCAACATGGACATGCGATCGTTCGGTCTGAATCTCGAGGTGTCGCTGCTCGTGCGCGGCGAGGAATTCGTCCGCGACATGCGCGACGTCGAGGACGCCTACCGCACCCTCAGCCGGCAGCTGACGATCGAGGAGTGGCGCCGCCAGCCGTTGCGCTCGACGATCCTCGACAACCTGGCCCGCCTCACCTCTGCCCTGCAGTGACGCGCCGCGGTGTTCGCCGCCGGCATCCAGGATTCTCCGACATCATGGGGCAGAACTCGCCCCCGGAGGTTCTCATGTCACGTCCCCGCTTGACCCTGATCGCAATGATCGGCGCCGGTTTCGTCGTCGCCGGTGCTCTCGCCGGATGCGCCACGGGCGCGTCATCGCCCTCGATGTCGGGGGGAGTGTCCCCCAGCCCGGATGCCACGAGCGCGACGCCGTCCGCCGAGATCGGGGCCGCGTGGGTCGACGGCGGCCGGTCGATCGCCGTGGTCACGAACGGAAGCTCCTCGTGCCCGCCGGTCGTCAGCGGCCAGCCGAGCGTCGCCGGAGCCGCGATCACGGTGCAGCTCGCCGGGTCTTCTCAGCAGGAGTGCACGCGCGACATGGCTCCGCGGGCCACGCTGGTCGCGCTGCCCGCGGGTGTCGACCCCGCCAAGGACCTCGCCGTCACCGTGACGGGTGCGGCGCAGGGCGAGGCGAACCTCGCGGGGCTTGCGACCACGCCCGCGGCCCCGAGCGAATTCTCGCCCTCCGCGGGCTGGGTGAACGACTCGCTGGTCGCGATCGTCACCTACGGCAGCTCCACGTGCGTCCCCTCCGTCGAGACGATCACCGCCGCCGGCGGCGATGTCGCCGTGCAGTTCGCGACGCCGCCGGCAGATCAGATCTGCACCATGGACATCGCACCGCGCGTGACGCTCGCCGACATCGGCCGCGAGGCCGGCTCGGGCGCGGTGTCGCTCGTGCTCTCCGGCGGTGGCGTCGATGTGAGCGCGCCCGTCCCCGTACTCGGCACGCGCTGACCGCGGCGGGGGCGTCAGCGCTCCACGACGAGGAGGTCGCCGACCTCGCACTCCAGCACGCGGCAGATCGCGGACAGCGTCGAGTAACGGATCGCGCGGGCACGGTCGTTCTTCAGCACCGACAGGTTGACCACCGACACCCCGACGAGCTCGCTGAGTCGCGTCAACGTCATGCCCCGCGCCTCGAGGAGTTCATCGAGGCGACAGTGGATGCCGGTGGGCCCGTCGTCCGTGGCGGCCGGGGTCATACGAGGCCTTCGGTGTCGCGCTGGAGGCGGTCGCCGACCGCGAAGACGGTGCCGGCGAGGGCGACGACGAAAGCGACGGCGAAGATCGTGAAGACGTCGACCGTTCCCACGACGGCACGGTCGTACGTGCCGTCTGACACTCGCGCGAGGGCGCCGTTGACGGACATGTTGTGGAAGAACGGCACGAGATACATCCCCGCGAGGGCGACGAGGCCCGCGGTGGTCACGAGCACGGTGTGCGCGCGCGAGAAGATGCGGCCGCGCAGGATGCCGAAGCACAGTACGAGCAGCAGGGCGACCACCGTCACCATCGCGACGGCGAACAGGACGTGGCTGATGACGAGCGCGGCGAGAGATGCGGGCTGCAGCGACGCCACCGTCACCGAGGCGGAGTCCAGCTGAACGGCCACCGGCGATCCGCCGGGACCGAGCGGGGCCTGTGCCTCGGTCGCGACGAACGGCGCGAGCAGTGTGATGTCGCGATTCGGCAGGACGCTCGCGAGGTCGATGATCGTCTGCACGACGGCGGACACGGCGATGGCGACACCGCCGATGAGGAAGAGGGTGAAGCCGATGGTGTCGCCGCGCGAGAGGATGCGCGGCTGTGTACGCGTGGGTGTCACGGAGACTCCTTATCGATGATCGTTATTATCGATGTTCGATAAGGTATCGACTGTCGATGGGTTTTGCAACCCCGACCGGCGAGGCGGTATGCCCACGGCGAACACGGGGCTCTGGCATCCGGCCGCTGGTTACTCTCGATGTACGGCGCGCGGAGGCGTGCCTGTCAGCCCATTTTTGGAGGGACTGAGGATGTTCGAAAGATTCACCGATCGTGCTCGTCGTGTGGTCGTGCTCGCCCAAGAAGAGGCGAAGATGTTGAACCACAACTACATCGGCACGGAGCACATCCTTCTGGGCCTCATCCACGAGGGTGAGGGTGTGGCTGCCAAGGCGCTGGAGTCGCTGGGCATCTCGCTCGATGCCGTCCGCGAGCAGGTGCAGGACATCATCGGCCAGGGTCAGCAGCAGCCGACCGGCCACATCCCCTTCACGCCCCGTGCGAAGAAGGTCCTCGAGCTGTCGTTGCGCGAAGCGCTCCAGCTCGGCCACAACTACATCGGAACCGAGCACATCCTGCTCGGTCTCATCCGCGAGGGTGAGGGCGTCGCCGCCCAGGTCCTCGTCAAGCTCGGTGCCGACCTGAACAAGGTGCGCCAGCAGGTCATCCAGTTGCTCTCGGGCTACCAGGGCAAGGAGCCCGCGGGCGTCGCCTCGGGTGCCGGCGAGCAGACCCAGGGCGCGGCCCAGGGCGGGTCGGCCGTGCTCGACCAGTTCGGACGCAACCTCACGCAGGCTGCACGCGACAACAAGCTCGACCCCGTCATCGGGCGCGAGAAAGAGATCGAGCGCGTGATGCAGATCCTGTCGCGCCGGTCGAAGAACAACCCCGTCCTCATCGGAGAGCCCGGCGTCGGCAAGACCGCCGTCGTCGAGGGACTCGCGCAGGCCATCGTCAAGGGCGATGTCCCCGAGACGCTGAAGGACAAGCAGGTCTACTCGCTCGACCTCGGCTCCCTCATCGCCGGGTCGCGCTACCGCGGCGACTTCGAAGAGCGCCTGAAGAAGGTCACGAAAGAGATCCGCACGCGCGGCGACATCATCGTCTTCATCGACGAGATCCACACCCTCGTGGGCGCGGGCGCCGCAGAGGGCGCGATCGACGCGGCATCCATCCTCAAGCCGCTCCTCGCGCGCGGTGAGCTCCAGACCATCGGTGCCACCACGCTCGACGAGTACCGCAAGCACTTCGAGAAGGACGCCGCTCTCGAGCGCCGCTTCCAGCCGATCCAGGTCGCCGAGCCGAGCCTGCCCCACGCGATCAACATCCTGAAGGGGCTGCGCGACCGCTACGAGGCGCACCACAAGGTGCAGATCACCGACGGCGCCATCGTCGCCGCGGCGAACCTGGCCGACCGCTACATCAGCGACCGGTTCCTCCCCGACAAGGCCATCGACCTGATCGACGAGGCCGGCGCCCGCCTTCGTCTGTCGATCCTGTCGAGCCCGCCGGAGCTGCGCGAGTTCGACGAGAAGATCGCCAAGGTCCGCGAGCAGAAGGAGCAGGCCTCCGAGGACCAGGACTTCGAGAAGGCCGCCGCGCTGCGCGACGAGGAGAAGTCGCTCCTCGCGGAGCGCCTGCGTCTCGAGAAGCAGTGGCGCTCGGGCGACGTCGCCTCCCACGCGGTGGTCGACGAGGGCCTGATCGCCGAGGTCCTCGCGCAGGCGACCGGCATCCCGGTGTTCAAGCTCACCGAAGAAGAGTCCAGCCGCCTCATGTTCATGGAGAAGGCGCTGCACCAGCGCGTCATCGGCCAGGAAGAGGCGATCGCGGCCCTCTCGCGCACGATCCGTCGTCAGCGTGCGGGTCTCAAGGACCCGAAGCGCCCCTCGGGCTCGTTCATCTTCGCCGGCCCCACCGGTGTCGGAAAGACCGAGCTCGCCAAGGCACTCGCCGAGTTCCTGTTCGACGACGAGGGCGCGTTGATTTCCCTCGACATGTCGGAGTTCGGCGAGAAGCACACGGTCTCGCGTCTGTTCGGTGCCCCTCCCGGGTTCGTCGGCTTCGAAGAGGGCGGCCAGCTCACCGAGAAGGTGCGTCGCAAGCCCTTCTCGGTCGTGCTCTTCGACGAGATCGAGAAGGCCCACCCGGACATCTTCAACTCGCTCCTGCAGATCCTCGAAGAGGGTCGTCTGACCGATGGTCAGGGTCGCGTCATCGACTTCAAGAACACCGTGATCATCATGACGACGAACCTCGGTTCGTCGGCGATCGCCGGTGGCCCGGTCGGCTTCCAGGTCGAGGGCAGCGCGCAGACCTCGTACGAGCGGATGAAGGGCAAGGTCGACGAGGAGCTCAAGCGTCACTTCAAGCCCGAGTTCCTCAACCGTGTCGACGATGTCATCGTCTTCCCGCAGCTGAACAAGGACGAGCTCCGCCAGATCGTCGGCCTGTTCGTGAAGCGCCTCGCCGACCGGCTGCTCGATCGCGACATGACCGTCGAGCTGTCGGACGACGCGAAGGACAAGCTCATCGAGATCGGTTTCGACCCGACCCTCGGAGCTCGCCCCCTGCGCCGCGCCATGCAGCGCGAGGTCGAGGACCGGCTCAGTGAGAAGATCCTGCACGGCGAGCTCGAGTCGGGCGACCACGTGAAGGTCGGCGTCGAGAACGGTCAGTTCTCGTTCGAGACCAGCCCGCGCGGCGAGAAGGTCGCGATCGGCGTCGGAACGGCGGGAGAGATCGCCGCCACCCCCGACACCCTCGCGGGCAGCTGATCGCGTAGAACAAGAAGGGGCCCGGATGCCATGGCATCCGGGCCCCTTGTCGTCGTGTGCCGCGGCTGGTCAGAACAGCTGGCGCGCGTTCGTCGCGGCGAGGTCGATCAGCTCGTCGCCGCGACCGGAGAGGACCGTTCGGATCGCGTACAGCGTGAAGCCCTTGGCCTGTTCGAGCGTCACGGACGGGGGCATCGACAGTTCCTGGCGAGCCGTCTTCACCGACACGAGCGCCGGGCCGGGGTGCGCGAGGGCCGCGGCGAGCGAGGTCTAGAGGTCGGCGGACTCGTCGACGCGGAACGACGTGATGCCGATGGCTTCGGCGACGGCCGCGAAGTCGGGGTTACGCAGGTCGGTGCCGTAGTTGACGAACCCGGCCGCCTTCATCTCCAGCTCGACGAAATTGAGCGAGGAGTTGTCGAAGACGACGATCTTCACGGGAAGGTCGTTCTGGACGATCGTGATCAGCTCGCCGAGCAGCATCGCCAGCCCGCCGTCGCCCGCGAGAGCGACGATCTGGCGGTCGGGGAAGGCGGCTTGCGCGCCGATCGCGTGGGAGACGGCGTTCGCCATCGTGCCGTGCGCGAACGATCCGATCAGACGGCGCTCCTTCGTCATCGTGAGATAGCGCGCCGCCCACACCACGGGAGATCCCACATCGGGGATGAAGACCGCGTCATCGGCGGCGAGACGGTCGAGCGTGCGCGCGACGAACTGCGGGTGCAGCGGCTTGCCGGAGGCTGCGGGGACCGCGAGGTCGTCGAGCTTCGCGCGCGTGGTCCGGTAGTGGGAACGGGCGTCGTCGGCGTGCCGCGTCGATCGCCCCTCGGCCAGCAGCGGGAGGAGCGCGCGGGCGGTGTCGCGCACCGTGCCGACGAGTCCGATGTCGACGGGATGCCGGCGTCCGAGCTGTTCTCCTCGGACGTCGACCTGGATGTGCGTCGCGCGACTCGGGTAGAACTGCTGGTACGGGAAGTCCGTGCCCAGCATCAGGACGACATCGGCATCTTCCATCGCCCGGTACCCCGACGAGAAGCCGAGAAGCCCGGTCATCCCCACGTCGAACGGGTTGTCCCACTCGATGTGCTCCTTGCCGCGCAGCGCGTGCACGATCGGTGCCTGCAGGCGGCGTGCCAGGTCGACGACCTCGTCGTGGGCGTCGGCGACACCGGCTCCGGCGAGAATCGTCACCTTCTCGGCGGCGTTCAAGACATCGGCGGTGCGGCGCAGTTCGTCGTCGGACGGAAGGATGCGCGGAGTCGCGCGCGACACGGTCGCCACGCGGTCGTTCTTCGCTTTGGCGAGCAGCACGTCGCCCGGGATGACGAGCACGGCGACACCGCGCTTCTCGATCGCCTCTCGCATGGCGATCTCGAGCAGTCTCGGCATCTGCACCGGGTCGGCGACGTATTCGACGTAGACCGAGCACTCGCGGAAGAGTTCCTGCGGGTGCGTCTCTTGGAAGTAGGTCGATCCGATCTCCGCGGTGGGATGTGCGCGGCGATCGCGAGGACCGGTACGCGCGAGCGGTTGGCGTCGTAGAGACCGTTGATGAGGTGCAGGTTGCCCGGCCCGCAGCTTCCCGCGCAGACGGTGAGCTCCCCCGTCAGCTCCGCCTCGGCCGAGGCGGCGAAGGCCGCTGCCTCTTCGTGCCGCACGTGCATCCAGCGGATTTCGCCATCTCGACGGATCGCGTCGGTGAAGCCGTTCAGGGAATCGCCGGGCAGGCCGTAGATGCGCTGCACGCCGTGATGGCGGAGGGCGGAGACGATGTTCTCGGCAACGGTAGGCACGAGGCAGTCCTTTCATCGAAGAAGGGGACGAATCGCGCTACCGCTCGTGACGATCGCGCGTCACCATCGCCAACGCTACTCCCGTCGTCGAGGCTTTCCCCTGCCTCGCCTCTGAGCGGGCTATGCGTCGAACACACAGCTTCGCACTCGGCGTGGACGCCGCTTCTTCGCGGACCGCCGACCCGACCGGCGTACCCTGGGACCATGACCTCATCCGCGCCGTTCGTCGTCCGCCCCGCCGGAACCGCCGACGTCCGACGCATCCACGAGCTCCTCGAGCCGTTCGTGCAGAAGCGCATCCTGCTGGGCAAAGACCTGGTCGTGCTCTACGGCTCCGTGCAGCAGTTCGTCGTCGCAGAGGCGGACGGCGTGGTCATCGGGTGCGGCGCTCTGCACGTGATGTGGGAGGACCTCGCCGAGATCCGCACGCTCATCGTCCACGACGACTGGCTGCACCATGGCGTGGGTCGCGCCATCGTCGAGACTCTCGAGGACCGCGCGCGCGAGCTCGGCGTCTCGCGACTGTTCTGCCTCACATTCGAGGTCGACTTCTTCACCCGTCGCGGTTTCGCCGAGATCGGCGAGCAGGTCGTGGACCCCGACGTGTACTCGCAGCTGGTGCGCAGCCCCGACGAGGGTGTCGCGGAGTTCCTCGACCTCGCGCACGTGAAGCCGAACACTCTGGGCAACACCCGGATGCTGAAGCAGCTGTGAGCCTGCGCTCCTGAGCGTGCCGTGGCGTGAGCGCACAGCCGCGCCGCCTACCCTGGAACCATGACCGATGCCCCCCGTAGGCGGAGGCAGTCCCCGGCGGTCTACCGTCGTCGTCGTCTCGCCGCAGGGCTCCTCGCCCTGCTGGTGATCGGCCTCGTCGTGTGGCTCGTCGCGGCTCCCCCGTGGCGTGCCGCCCCCACCGCCGAGGCGACTCCTGCTCCCGCTGCGAGCGCTCCCGTTGCCACGGCGACGACGACCGCGCCGGTGGCGTCCGGCGCCCCCTCGGCGTCTCCCTCCGTCTCGCCCACTCCGACCGCGCCCGCGGGGCCCGTCGAGTGCACGGCATCCGACATCACCGTCGCGGCACTGTCGGACAAGAGCGAGTACGCCCAGGGTGAGAACCCTCAGCTGTCGATCAAGCTCACGAACACGAGCGCGAACCCCTGCACCATGAACGTCGGGACGAGCGCGCAGTCGTTCACCGTGACCAGCGGGTCGGACGTGTGGTGGCGGTCGACGGACTGCCAGGCCGAGCCGAGCGACATGGAGGTGACGCTAGCCGCGGGCCAGGTCGTCACCAGCTCCGCACCGCTGACCTGGGACCGTACGCGCTCCTCGGTGAACTCGTGCGGCGGAGAGCGGCCCTACGCGCCCGGCGGGGGAGCGACCTACCACCTGAGCGTGTCCATCGGCGGCATTCCGTCGTCGGGCACGGCGTCGTTCATTCTGCGCTGAACCGGACGAGGGGCGGATGCCGATCGGCATCCGCCCCTCTTGCGTTCGCGGCTCAGGCGCCGGGCTTCTTGCCGAACACCTCGTTCTGCATGGCGTCGTAGCCCTCCGCCTGAGGGTCGCCGTGCAGGCCGCCGGACAGGGCGTACTCCTCCTCGGGGGAGAGGACGAGGCGGTGGCGACCGTAGACCGCGAAGGCGACGAAGATCACGGCGTAGACCACGATGATCGCCACGATCGCGAGCAGATACGCGGAGTTCAGCAGCAGGCCGAAGAAGACGACCGCGGCGATGATCGCCGCCGAGTAGGCGCCGAACAGACCCCAGGGGCTTCTGTAGGGCCGCACCGCGTTCGGGAACTTCCGTCGAAGGATGATGAACGACACCATCTGCAGGAAGTACGCCAGCACCGCGCCCCACACGGCGATGTTCAGCACGATCGCGCCCGCCGGGCTGGTGTCGCCGCCGGCCGCCTGTACGACGACGAGTGCGACGAAGCCGAGAACGGCGCCGAACACCAGCGCGACCCAGGGTGTCTTGCGTGCGCCCGTGAGCGACAACCAGCGCGGGTAGTACCCGGCGCGCGAGAGCGAGTACATGTTGCGCCCGTAGGCGAACATGATGCCCATCAGGGATGCCAGGAGTCCGACGAGAGCGAGCAGCGAGAGAAGGGCCGCGGCCTGGTCTCCGACCATCGCGCGGAAACCGTCGAGCAGGGGTTCGAGCGAGCTGCCGGTGGCGTCGGCGCCGAGCACACCGGTATTCAGGAACAGCACGATGAGGCCGGTGACGATGAGCGTGCCGCGGGCCCAGAGGCCGGCGCGGGGGATGTCGCGAGCGGGATCGTGCGATTCCTCGGCGGCGAGGGGGAGCTCCTCGATGCCCAGGAAGAACCACATCGCGAAGGGGAGTGCCAACAGGATCGACCCGACGCCGAAGGGCAGGAACTCGGTGTTGCCGTCGGTGGGGGCGATGTTCCAGAGCGAGCTCCAGTCGAACGCGCCCGTCAGAAGCGACATCGCGCCGAAGACCACAATGATGCCGATCGAGATGATCGACACGACGATCGCGAAACCGAACGAGATGTTCGCGCCGGCGGCGTTGAGGGCGATGAACAGCGCGTACAGGATGATCCACCAGACGAACGAGGGAAGGCTCACGCCCGTCAGCAGCTCGAGCGCCGAGTCGGCGTACTGCCCCGAGAAGTAGACGACGACGGCGGTCGTGGCGACGTACTCGATCGTCTCGGCGAGCCCCGTCGCCAGGCCGCCCCACGGCCCCATCGCCGACCGGGCGAACGAGTAGGCGCCGCCGGTGTGCGGCATGGCGGCGGCCATCTCGCCGATCGAGAACGTCAGGCCGTAGTACATCACCACGAGAATGACGAACGCGATGAGCATGCCGCCGAAACCGGCGAACCCGATACCGAAGTTCCAGCCCGAGAAGTCTCCCGAGATGACGGCGGCGACGGCGAGACCCCACAGGCCCCAGACGCCGGCCGAGCGTTTCAGCGTGCGTTTTTCGAAGTACGAGGCATCGGTGGCCGTATAGGTGGCTCCGGCGACCTTTTTGCGGGAGTTGCTCGACGTGGACATGGGGCCTCCAGATGGATGCGGACAGGCTTCGGGGTCGCCTTGCCCGAAATCATGGCCTTCTATTGGTCGACCTGTCTACCTTTGACGTGTAAGTTCCTCGTTACGTCCTTCGCACGAGGAGACGTCGACACCGCGAGAGGGAGACCATGGCGGGCAATCTCAGCAGCGAAGAATTGGATGCCGCGATCCAGGCGGGCGAGATCGACACCGTCGTCGTGGCCTTCCCCGACGCCCAGGGCCGGCTCGTCGGCAAGCGCGTCGCGGCGCGCTTCTGGCGCGACGAGGTGCGGGGCCACGGCGCGGAGGCGTGCAACTACCTGCTCTCGGTCGATGTCGACCTGAACACCGTCGACGGGTACGCGATGTCGAGCTGGGAGAAGGGCTACGGCGACATGCTGCTCGTCCCCGACCTCGAGACCCTCCGGACGATCCCTTGGCAGCCCGGAACCGCGCTCGTCTTCGCCGACCTCGCGTGGGCAGATCGCGCGCATGTGGCGCAGTCGCCCCGTGGCATCCTGAACGCCCAGCGTGCTCGTCTCGCCGAGCGTGGACTCACCGCTTACGCCGGGACGGAGTTGGAGTTCATCGTCTTCGACGACTCGTTCCGCGACGCCTGGGCGAAGGGCTACACGGGACTGACCCCCTCCACCGACTACAACGTCGACTACAACCTGCTCGCCACGACGCGGCTCGAGCCCCTGCTGCGCGACATCCGTCTCGGCATGGACGGCGCGGGCATGTACTGCGAGGGCGTGAAGGGCGAGTGCAACTTCGGCCAGCAGGAGATCGCGTTTCGCTACGCCGAGGCGCTCGAGACCGCCGACAACCACACCCTGTACAAGAACGGCGCGAAAGAGATCGCCGACCGACACGGCAAGTCGCTGACCTTCATGGCCAAGTTCAACGAGCGCGAGGGCAATAGCTGCCACATCCACCTCTCCGTGCGCGGCGATGACGGTGCGGCGGTGATGGCCGGCGACGGGGAGCACGGGTTCAGCCCCCTGATGGGGCACTGGATCGCCGGCATCCTGAGCACTCTCCGCGAGTTCACGCTGCTGTACGCCCCCACGATCAACTCCTACAAGCGCTACGCCAAGGGTTCCTTCGCTCCGACCGGGGTGGCGTGGGGCGTCGACAACCGCACGTGCGCCCTGCGCGTGGTGGGCCACGGGTCGTCGCTGCGCGTCGAGAACCGCGTGCCCGGGGGAGACGTGAACCCGTACCTGGCGATCTCGGCGATCATCGCGGGAGGCCTGCACGGCATCGAGAACGAGCTCGAACTCCCCGACCCCCTCACCGGCAACGCCTACACGGCCGGCGTCGACACCCTGCCGACGACGCTCCGCGAGGCAGCCCGTCTCTTCTCGGAGTCCACGATCGCCCGCGCGGCCTTCGGCGACGAGGTCGTCGAGCACTATCTGAACCAGGCGCGTATCGAGGTCGAGGCCTACGACGCCGCCGTGACGGACTGGGAGCGGGTGCGTGGTTTCGAGCGTCTCTGATCCGACCCGTACGCCCGTGGTCGGACTCACGACCTACCTCGAGCGCGCGAAACAGGGCGTGTGGGACGTCCGTGCGTCGTTCCTCCCGCAGCAGTACTTCGATGCCGTGACGGGCTCGGGCGCCACCGCCGTGCTGTTGCCGCCCCAACCGCGACCCGAGCAGGCCGCGGCGACGGTGCTCGACGGGCTCGACGGGCTGATCCTCACGGGCGGCCTCGACGTGCAGCCCGAGCTGTACGGGGCGGAGCGTCACCCGCTCACCGACCCCGCTCGTGCCGACCGGGACGCGTGGGAGATCGCGCTGCTCGCGGGGGCACGAGAGCGCGGCATCCCCGTCTTCGGGATCTGCCGCGGTCTGCAGCTCATCAATGTCGCGATGGGCGGCACCCTGCACCAGCATCTGCCCGAAGCGCTCGGCACAGAGAGGTACCGGATCGGCGGGGGCGTGTTCGCCGAGAACACCGTGGAGGTGGATGCCGAGACCCGGCTTGCCGGTCTCGTCGGAGCCGGCCCCCTCACCGTCCACAGCTACCACCACCAGGGCGTCGACCGGGTCGGCGACGGGCTTCGCGTGACCGCTCGCACCGACGACGGTCTCGTGCAAGCCGTCGAGACCGAGGGCGACGACTACCTCGTCGCCGTGCAGTGGCATCCCGAGGAGAACGCCGAGGACCGGCGGCTGTTCCTCGGTCTCGTCGCCGCGGCGGCGGCCCACCGTGCGTCCCGAGCAGAGGCCGAACCGGCCGTGCCCGCATCGTCCGCCTCCGCCCCCACCTCCTCCGCGCACCAGGGAGTCCCCGCATGAGCACCTTCACCGTCATCGACCCCTCGACCGGGTCGCCCATCACCACGCTCGAACGCGCAGAGATCGACGAGGTGGATGCCGCGGTCGCGGCCGCCGTGCGAGCCCAGGGCACGTGGGCAGCCCTCGCTCCCGTCGCCCGTGCCGACGCGCTGAGGGCCTTCGCACGGGTCGTCGAGGCGCACGTCGAGGAGCTCGCGGCGCTCGAGGTGAAGAACTCGGGCCACCCGATCGGCTCGGCCCGCTGGGAGGCGCAGCACGTCGCGCAGGTGCTCAACTACTACGCCGGGGCGCCGGAACGCCTGATCGGCTCGCAGATCCCGGTCGCCGGCGGACTCGATGTGACCTACCACGAGCCCTACGGCGTGGTCGGGATCATCGTGCCGTGGAACTTCCCCATGACGATCGCGGCGTGGGGCTTCGCCCCGGCGCTCGCCGCGGGCAACGCCGTCGTGCTCAAGCCCGCCGAGCTGACCCCGCTCACCGCTATCCGCCTGGGCGAACTCGCTCTCGAAGCCGGACTGCCGGAAGGACTGTTCCAGGTGATCGTCGGCTCGGGCTCGGTCGTGGGCCAACGCTTCGTCTCGCACCCCGACGTGCACAAGGTCGTCTTCACCGGCTCTACCGAGGTCGGCACCGAGGTCGCCGCGGGCTGCGCGCGGATGCTCAAGCCCGTGACTCTCGAGCTCGGTGGCAAGAGCGCGAACATCGTCTTCGCCGACGCCGACCTGGAGAAGGCCGCCGCGGGCGTCCCCGGATCGGTGTTCGACAACGCCGGGCAGGATTGCTGCGCGCGCAGCCGTCTGCTCGTGGAGCGCCGCGTCTTCGACCGCTTCCTCGAGATGCTCGAACCCGCCGTCGCGGCCTGGAGGGTCGGCGACCCCACGAGCGAAGACACCCAGATGGGGCCGCTCATCTCGGCATCCCACCGCTCCACCGTGCAGGGCTTCCTCGACGGGGCCGATGTCGCCTTCCGTGGTGCGGCCCCCGAGGGCGAGGGCTTCTGGTTCGCGCCGGCCGTCGTGCTCGCGCAGCCCGGCGACCGCATCGCGCGCGACGAAGTCTTCGGACCCGTGCTGGCCGTGCTGCCCTTCGACGACGAAGCGGATGCCATCCGTCTCGCCAACGACACCGCCTACGGTCTCGCGGGCTCGATCTGGACCGAGAGCCTGGGGCGCGGCATCCGGGTCTCGCGCGGCGTGCGCAGCGGCGTGCTCTCGGTGAACTCGCACTCGTCGGTGCGGTACGCCACTCCCTTCGGCGGCATGAAGGCCTCGGGCCTCGGTCGCGAGCTCGGACCGGATGCCGCCGAGCACTTCACCGAGGTGAAGAACGTGTTCTACGCCACCGACTGACGACCTCCATGCCCCTCTCTCTCACGTGACGTCCCACTTCGTGCTGTCGAGGCCGCCCTCGGGCGGCCGCACGTGGGACGCGGTACTGCTCGAAAGGAACCACCACCCATGACCATCGACCTCACCCAGCGTCTGCGCGACCGCGTCGCCATCGTCACCGGAGGGGCCAGCGGGATCGGCCTCGCCACCGCTCGCCGCTTCGCCGCCGAGGGGGCCCGCGTTGTGATCGCCGATCTCGACGAGACCACCGGCACGGCCGCCGCCACCGAGGTGGGCGGTGTCTTCCGGCAGGTGAACGTCGCTGACGAAGCATCGGTGAACGCCCTCTTCGACGGCGTGGCCGCTGATCTCGGCAGCGTCGACATCGCCTTCAACAACGCCGGCATCTCGCCCGCCGACGACGACTCGATCGAGACGACCGAGCTGCCCGCGTGGGACCGGGTGCAAGACGTCAACCTCAAGAGCGTGTACCTCTGCTCGCGGGCGGCGCTGCGGCACATGGTGCCCGCGGGCAGGGGTTCGATCATCAACACGGCGTCGTTCGTGGCGCTGCTGGGGTCGGCCACCTCGCAGATCTCGTACACGGCGTCGAAGGGCGGCGTGCTCGCGATGACCCGCGAACTCGGCGTGCAGTTCGCGCGTCAGGGTATCCGCGTGAACGCCCTCTGCCCCGGACCGGTGAACACCCCCCTGCTCCAGGAGCTGTTCGCGAAAGACCCCGAGCGTGCGCAGCGTCGACTCGTGCACGTGCCGATGGGCCGCTTCGCAGAGCCGGAGGAGATGGCCGCGAGCGTGGCGTTCCTGGCATCCGATGACGCGTCCTTCATCACCGCGACGGCGTTCGTGGTCGACGGGGGTATCACCAACGCCTACGTCACGCCCCTGTGACCCGGTGACGTGACAGGCTGAGAGTGTGACAGACGCGCCGCTCGACGACCTGCGCCGGGCCGTGTACCGCCCCGTGCGCAGCGGCAACGCGCTCGAGGACACCACCGCGCGCATCGTGCAGACCGTGCGGCTCGGGCTCGTCGCACCGGGGGAGTCGCTTCCCGCGGAGCGCGAACTCGCCGCACTGTACGGGGTGAGCCGCGACACGGTGCGGGAGGCTCTGAAAGAGTTGTCGGACGCCGGTTGGCTCGAGACGCGACGGGGTCGCTACGGCGGTACCTTCGTCGTCGACCCCGTGCCCCGGCCCTCGCAGCCGGCGGTCGTGTCGGCCGCCGAGCTCTCCGACGTCATCGCGCTGCGGGGCGTCCTCGAACCCGGGGCGGCGTGGGCGGCGGCCGCACGGTCGCTGTCGGCGGAGGAGCGGGATGTGCTGTGGGCGCGGCACGAAGCGGCCGCGCTCGCCGAGGGGGAGGACTACCGCCGGCTCGACACGCTCCTGCACCTGACGATCGCGGAGTTCGCCGGCATCCCGTCTCTCGTTCCCCTCGTCGCCGACAACCGCGCGCGCGTGAACGCCTGGCTCGACACGTTTCCCCTGCTGCCGCGCAACATCGAGCACTCCACCTCGCAGCACGCCGCGGTGGTGTCGGCGATCCTCGCCGGGAGGCCGGATGCCGCCCACGCGGCCATGCGCGATCATCTCGCGGGATCCGAGGCGCTGCTGCGGGGGTTCTTGGCGTAGGGCTCTCGCGGGGTGCGGTGCGGGGGTGCAGATCGCGGGGCGCAGCGCGCGCCGCGGGTGGAAGGTCGCCCGGCGGGGCGCGAGATCGCGAGGCGGGGCGGCGGTACCGAGCGGCGAAGATTCCGCGGGCGCACGATGCGGCGCGGGCGTTCAATCCTCCGGTCGGGGATTCTCCCGTCGTCAGGCGTCGCGCGGGCGTGCGCGGCGCCGCGCGGATAGGCTCGGAGGATGGCAGCGGGCAAGAAGCGCAAGGGGAAGAAGCTCGACGTGGACTTCAAGAACACCGCGCTCACCGATGCCCTGCAGACCCAGGACATGGCGGCGATCGCCTTCGCCCTGCGTCACGGACCGACGGTCGTGCCGCTGATGACCCCGGGCGACGCCGACAACCCGCTCAGCGTCGGCGAGGTGTGGACCTACCGCGATCCGAACACGGGGCAGCTCGCGCTGCTGCTCTTCAGTGATGCGGCGCACAAGCCCGAGAGCCTGCCTCCCCACGTGGCTCTGCAGTCGCCGCAGTGGCTGCGGACGTTCCTCGGAACGCATCAGGATGCCATCACCACGGTGTTCATCGACATCGCGGGGCCCCACCCGATCCAGGCGTCGCCGGCCGACCTGATCGCCGCTCTCGACGCCTGAGACGCCCCCACGCGCGGGCTCGCACTGCCCACGCCGCGGGGGAGGTCTGGTCTGTCGTCGAGTGTCCAAAACACCCGGAGTGTTTCGAATTTCGTCCGGGTGTTTTGGACACTCGAACGACGGATGGGGCGCTGGCGCGGGGCGAAACGGCCCGGGGTGAGGGGCGCAACTCGCGCGGGTGAAGAACGCGTGCAAGACTCGAAGCCATGGAGTACCTGATCGCCGGTGCCGTGTGCGCCGCCGGACTTGTCATCCCCGCGGTCCTGGGAATGACCTCGCCGCACCGCCGCCGTCGCTCCGCACCTCCCGGTCGCTGATCACGCAGCCTCTGCGCGAATGCGACCCGTGTGCCGTGTGCGTATGGGATGCGCCGGGGCGATCGACGCTCGCTGAACGCGCCGGGTACGTCGATCACGCCGGTCGTTCCATCGCGACCGGGACGACAGGGTGCAGCAACCCGATCGGTCAGGCCGACGTTGCCCCGCGTCAGAACCCCGGCACTCGATCGTGCAGGCCGACGCTGCCCCGCGTCAGAACCCTGGTTCGCTGTCGTCGCGCGGTGCCCCGCGCACCTGCAGCTCGTTGAGGGCTTGAGCGAGCTTGCGGGATGAGGAGTCGAGCACCGTGTGGTACCCGAGGCGCTTTGCTTCGGATGCGCGCTGCGCGGCCTGCGTGACGTTGCGGATCTCGCCGGTGAGGGTGAGCTCGCCGATTGCGGCGAGGCGTTTCGAGACCTTGCGGTTCTTAACGGCGTTGGCCACGGCGATCGCGATCGCGAGGTCGGCGGCCGGTTCGACCAGGCGCACTCCGCCGACGGTGGAGACGTAGACATCGCGGTCGGAGAGCGTCAGACCCATGCGGCTCTCGAGGACCGCGAGCACCATGGCGACCCGCGAAGAATCGACGCCGTTGACGATACGCCGAGGGTTCGGGGCGGTCTGCCGCACGGCGAGTGCCTGGATCTCGACGGGGAGAGCGCGACGGCCCTCCATCGCGATGGTGACGCACGTGCCGGGCTCGGGCTCGCCGTGGCCGAGGAACAGCGCGCTGGGGTCGGCGACCTCGGCGATGCCGGTGCCGGTCATATCGAAGCAGCCGACCTCGTCGGTCGGGCCGAAGCGGTTCTTGAGGGCCCGCACGAAGCGGAGCGAGGTCTGCCGGTCGCCCTCGAAGTGGCAGACGACGTCGACCAGGTGTTCGAGGATTCGCGGACCCGCGATCGAGCCGTCCTTGGTCACGTGTCCGACGAGGATCACGGGCAGCCCTCGCTCCTTCGCGACGCGAATGAGAGCGGATGCCACCTCTCGCACCTGCGCCGGCTGGCCCGCCGCGCCGTCGCTGTGTGCCGACGACACCGTCTGCACGGAGTCGACGATGAGCAGCCCCGGCTCGACCTGGTCGATGTGGCCGAGGATCGTGGCGAGGTCGGTCTCGGCCGCGAGGAAGAGCTCGTCATGCAGGGCGCCGGTGCGCTCGGCGCGAAGGCGCACCTGCGCCGCGGACTCCTCACCGCTGGCGTAGAGCACGCGTCGGCCCGCGCGTGCGCTCTGAGCGGCGACCTCGAGGAGCAGGGTGGACTTGCCGACGCCGGGCTCGCCGCTCAGCAGGATCGCGGCACCGGGCACGATGCCGCCGCCCAGCACGCGGTCGAACTCGCCCACTCCGCTCGTGCGGCGCGGGGCGTCCTGCGTGTCGATCTCGGTGATGCGGCGGGCAGCGCGGGCGGCCCCGGGCGCGACGGGCACGATCGATCGAACGATTCCGGTCTGCTCGGCGGCCTCGACCACCGTGCCCCACGACTGGCACTCGCCGCAGCGGCCGACCCACTTCAGCGTCGTCCACCCGCACTCGGTGCACCGGTACGGGGCGGGGGCTGCAGCGGGACGTCGGGATGCCATGTGCTCAGGCTACGTGGGAGCTCCGACATCGCCGCGTCGGGGTCCCGGCGTCCGGGATCTGCTCAGTCGCGGAGCGACTCCGTGACCGTCGTCAGCGCGTCGGCGGAGCGGCGCAGCAGCGTCAGCTCGGCGTCGGAGAACGGGGTGCCCGTCAGGGGCACGGCGCCGCGGGCAGACACGATCGAGGGGACCGACAGCGCCATGCCGTCGATGCCACGGAAGTCCTGCAGCACCGTGCTGACCGGCAGGACCGCGTGCTCATCGCGCAGGATCGCCTCGACGATCCGGGCGCTCGACAGGCCGATGGCGTAGTTCGTCGCGCCCTTGCCCCTGATGACCTTGTAGGCGGCGTCGCGCACGTCGACGGCGATGGCATCCAACTGCTCGCGATCGAAACGCGTGCCGTCGGGAAGCTCGAACTCGGTGATCGGCACCGAACCGATCGTGGCGGTCGACCACAGGGGGAACTCGGTGTCGCCGTGCTCGCCGACGATCCAGGCGTGCACGCTCGAGGTCGCGACGCCGGCGCGCTGAGCCAGTTTCCAGCGCAGGCGCGAGGTGTCGAGCACGGTGCCCGAGGCGAAGATGCGCCGGCTGGGGAGGCCGGTCGCCTCTTGCGCCAGGACCGTCAGCACGTCGCACGGGTTCGTCACGATCACGTAGATCGCGTTCGGCGCGACCTCGAGGAGCTTGGGCATCATGTCGCGGACGATCGCGGCGTTCGTCGCTGCGAGCTCGGTGCGGGTCTGGCCCGGGTTCTGCTTCGCACCCGCGGTGACGACGACCACGTGGGAGCCCTCGGCGACCGACACGTCGCTGCCGCCCGTGATGTCGCTCGAGCCGGTGAACTGCGTGCCGTGGGCGAGGTCGAGCACCTCGGCCTCGACCTTCTCGGCCGCGATGTCGTAGAGCGCGACGTGCCGCGCCGACCCGCGGATGAGGGCGGCGTACGCGACGCTCGCGCCCACGCTTCCTGCTCCTACGACCGTCAGCTTCGAGTTCTCGATCACGCTCATGGCTCGATCCTGGCAGCGGGGGACGGCGGCCTCCACCGCGGTCGTTCGACGGTGGATGAACGGATGCGTGGGGTCGCGATACGTGCGGAGGGGGTGGGCGTAACTCCTGAGTTCTCGGGTGGTGCGGCGCGGTGCGCGCCGCGCCGGGACCCGGAGGTTCCGGGGTCCGTAGGCCCCCGCGGGGTCGGGTCCCTCGCCTGCGGGGTCAGTTCTCAGGAGTTCGGCACGCGTCGACCGGAAGCCGCGGTGACTGGTGTCGGCCGCCGATTCGCGGCATCCGGTCTTCTGTCGTAAGCTATTCGGCGGTGACGTGTCCGAGCGGCCGAAGGTGCAACACTCGAAATGTTGTGTAGGTTCACCCCTACCGTGGGTTCAAATCCCACCGTCACCGCCACTACGAAGGCCCCGAGTCTCCCGGAAACGCAGGGATTCGGGGCTTTTGTTTTGCACTGTCGACCATCAGCGGTAACGCTGCGGTAACTGGATCGCGAAGACCGCCCACCGGGGTTGGGGCCACTGTCCTGTTGGTCGCCGGTGGAAAGTTCAGACCAGCCGCAGTGGCGGTGGGGTGGCCACTCGCGCGCACCGGGCCAACTCAGCCCTAGCTAGCCTGTGGCCATGTCCTCGGCACGAATTCCTCCGCCGCGTGAATCAGGGATGTCCCCCCCCGGCCTCGCCCGCACTGCCGGTGTGGCCGGCGGGTACTCATTCCTGAAGGTTGTCGCCGAAGGCGCCATCGTCCGCGAACTGCAGCGCCTCGCCGAAGAGTTCAATGGGGGAGAAGCCTTCCCACCCAACACGGAGAAGTTCCGCGCCGATCGTCCATCGGCAGCTGGCGGTACGCGATACTTGTTCGAGGCGTCACGGGGAATGAGCGCTGAGGTGGGCCGTCGGCCAGGAGCCTCTCACTGGGAACCTGCGCGCCCCGGCACTGTGCTCGTTCAGCTCGCCGGCGTCATCGCCGTGGGGGAGCACCCGCCCGGCTTCGAGGAGTATCCCACGCAGGAAGTGCGCGAGCTGTATGTCAGCTGTTGGATCGCACAAGGCTTCACCGCCGCGCTCGAGGTGCAGTCGTTGGTCACCGCGGGCATCCACGACGCGGTCATCGCCGCTGACGCGGTCCAGGCCGGAACGTCAGGAGGGGACCGATCATCACACCGAGGAACGCCGCGTAGACCAGACCCGTCACGAAACCGACGGTGACGGCCGTCGGCCAGGAGAACCCGACACGCGGAACGAGCCACCACGCGATCGCCGCTCCGATCGTCGCGGCCGAGAGCTGCATCAGCGGCCACATCGCAGCAGCGTCCGGGGCGCCGATGTAGGCGACGGCGAGGATGCCGCACCCCAGCGCGGCGACGGCGGCGGGGCCGACCGCGGAAAAGCGGGTCCGTGCTGGCGCCGATACGTCGAGGGCCGCGAGCGGGGGCACGGCCACCAGGGCGAGGATGGTGATGCCGTGGGCCATGGCCATCGTGCCGTCGAGGGCGCCCGGCGACCACGACTGGCCACTTAAGGCGTACACCGCCCCGAGAACCCCTCCCAGGGCGGCCACGACGGCGAGCGGACGGGGCGCCCGGCGTCCACGCGCGCGCCCGGGGGTCGGTGACGAGCGTGAGGGGCGGTGGCGACGACGGCGCCACGGAGCGCCCCTTCATCGCGAGGACGGTCGCGGCCAGCGCACCGGCACCGGTCGTCACCGGACTGAGGGTGGCGAGGCTGATCAGCGGAGCGAGCATCGCTTCTCCCATTCCGCCGATGACGACGCGTCCGATGAGCGGCAGCCGGGCGCGGCGGAGGATCGGCTCAACGATCACCGCGATGCTCACTCCGCCTGCCCCGGCCGCCGCAGCGAAGAGCGGTGTTCAAGCTTCCGCGAGCCGGGGAGCGGCAAGCCCGGCGTCCGCCGCATCGAACCAAGGGACCATGACATGGCGGTCAGACCGTTCAGCGTCCAGGCGATAGAGCTCGCAATGACGACGGCGAGGGCGGGGCCGTCGGACAAGAGGCCGCGCAGTCATAGCACGGCGACGAGCGACCATGACGCGAGCGGGGGAGTGACCGTGCTCGGAAGGAGACCCAGGATGCCGGGGGCGGAGCTCATCGTAGCTAGCACGCCGGCCACGACGGAGAGCGCCGCGGCGGAGAAAGCCGACAGCGCCACGAAGCGGCGGTCGAGGCGCGCGGCCGTACCGTGTACGGCGGCGTCCCGGATCTCTGCCCGACTCGTGGCCGCACGGTTCTCCTCGTGGGCGACGTCGAGAAGCGTGGAGACGAGGATCTCACCGTGTCGTCGACGCCATTGCCGGGGGTACCAACGCAGAAGTCGCCCCCTCACGAATTGATCAACACGATCATGAGGGTCGGGCCATCTCGTCGGGGAAACGTTCGCTGTCATTTGTCCTCCTCGGGGGCTCCGTCTCCGGGCCCCATCGAACATGGAAGACGGAATGTCGACTCAGTTACGACGGGACGCTGTCAGATTCGACCGAAGATCCTCAGCCAGCGAAGATCGGGAGGGGACGGTCAGCACACCAAACGGATACCTTCCTCGCGGAGGTTGTCCTGGCACGCGGCCCGCAGGGTCGTGGTCACCTCACGCGTTGAAATCGTCCCGGCGAAAGATAGTTGTGAATCGGCCTGACTTTCGTTCCTATCGGGAGCCTTGTCCGGCAGGTGCCGGTTGGCCTGATTCTTGGTCAGCGTAGTACGCGGTTTCGACCTCGACTGGGGTGCGCATGTCGAGCTCGCCATGGAGCCGCTGGTTGTTCCACCACCGCACCCATTCCGGGGTCGCAGGTTCGACCTGTTCGACCGTCCGCCAGGGGCCGCGCTGACAGATGAGCTCGGTCTTGTAGAGGTTGTTGATCGCCTCGGCGACGCAACGTATGCGAACCCGGACCACGTCGCGACGTAAGTTACGTCGCAGACCCAGAGTCGCCGCGGCGCTGGTGCGGTGAATCGACGGTTCACGAGATCACCGGCAGCGCGATCGTCTTGTCCGGGCGGGTGGTGAACACGCGCTTGGACGTGCGGACGCCGCGAACTCCGGCGAGGCGCATGAGGCGTTCGGTCTGGTCCCGACCGATGTCCCACCCTTGCCGGCGCATCAGCGCATGCATCTTCCGTCGCCCGTAGACGCCGTAGTTCTCCGCATGCGACCTGGCCACTTCCGGGACGAGGAGTTCGTCCCCCAGTTGCCGGGCCGACGGGCCACGCCCGACTGCGGCGCGATACCCGCGCGCGGTGAGGAAGCCCTGAACCGCCGGGCGCAACACCCGGCAGATGAGCTCGACCCCGAAACGATCCTGATACTCGTTGATGAACCGGACCATCACGGTCAGGGGCGGTCGAGCTCCTTCGCGAAAAACACGCTCGCAGCCTTGAGAATCTCATTCGCCTTCCGCAACTCCGAAACCTCCTTCTTGAGCTGCTTGATGCGCTGCGCTGCCTCGGTCGTGACCCCACGCTTAGCGCCCGCATCCACCTCCGCTTGACGGTGCCATAACCGCAACGTTTCCGGACTCATCCCCAACAGCCCCGCCACATGCCGCGCGGCACTCATCAACGTCGCGTGCGACGGCCGTGTCTTCGCGAGCATCCGCAACGCCCGCTCACGCATCTCCGGCGAGTACTTCCTGTTCATCGTCTTCCATCCTTGCTTGAAGAACGGAACGAAAGTCAGGCCAATTCACGCCTTACATTGGAGCCAATCTCCCCGGACCTCGCCCGGCGCATCGTCGCTCGGCAGGAACAGCCCGGTGACAACTGGCACCGCGAGTATCCCTTCGCGGATGAGCTGGGCCCGTTGACGTCTCTCGCTGCCGCGGAACCGACTGATGACCCCTTCGCCATGTACCTCGTGCGGAGGGCGGACGACGGGTGCGCTGTAGGCGGTTTCGGGTTTTTCGGACCTCCGGATGAGCAGACGAACGGTTCCTATGTCGCGCTTCTGACATAACGTCGAGTATCGGCAGGGAACCGCTCCGTTTCCGACGAGAATCGATGGATACGTCAGGCTCCGTTTCCCGCGTCTGCTCGGCGAGTCGAGCGCCGCCGTCGGGCCGGAGAAGAGTCCTTACGAAACGACAGATTGCCCGGCCTCGCGACTACGACAGGTGAGGCAGCGGGATCTAGCTATCTGGACTTTCCGAGATGTGGTCATCGGTGGCCTTTCGTAACTCGATCAGCAGCGCTGAGAATTCAGCAAGGAACGCAGGAGAGTGCGCGGCGAGAATCGAGTCGAGGCGTCGCCCGAGCGGCTCGAAGAAATCATCCGCGAGTCGTTGCACCTCAGGCGTCGAGTGCAGGGTCACGATCCGGCGATCCGCCTGTATGCGGCTGCGGGTGACGTGGCCGACCGCTTCGAGTCGGTTCAGCAGGGTCGAGGTGGCGCCAAAACTGAGACCGATCTGATCGCTCAGCTTCGCCGGCGAGAGCGGTGTGCCGCGTTCTTCGGCGCTGAGGATTTCGATCATCGCCGTCGCATCGGTGGAGTGCAGCCCGGCGTGAGAGGCGAAGGCCCGAGCGACCCGTGTGTAGGTCTCACCGTAGACACGGAGTGCCTCTGTGACCGGGACGGGAACAGGGTCTAGGTCGCGAGAAGTGTCGTGGTCGCCCACGTTGGCCTCCCATCCTGATGTGCCGCGGTCGGACTTGCAGATTATCACTCCATCAAGCTATTCTTTCGTCGAATCATTTGATCATCAAAGTATCTGAGGAGATGCGCGATGGCCCTGTCCGAGAACGCACGTCGATGGGTCGGTCTGGTTGCCGTAGCCCTGGGTGTCGCCCTGATCGTCGTCGACACGACGATCGTCAACGTCATCACCCCCTCGGTGATCAACGATCTGAACATCGACTCAAGCCAGGCTCAGTGGATCCAAGAGTCGTATGCGATCGTCTTCGCCGCACTGCTGTTGGTCGTAGGACGTATCTCCGACCTCCGCGGCGCGAAGACCGTCTTCCTTGTCGGCGTCGTCGTCTTCGGCCTCACAAGTCTGCTCGCGGGCCTCGCTCCCACGGGCGAGATCTTGATCCTCGCCCGCTTTCTGCAGGGCATCGGAGCCGCCGCGGTATTGCCGACCTCGCTCGCGTTGCTGAATGCGATGTTCACGGGTGCGGCGCGCGGCAGAGCTTTCGCTGTCTGGGGTTCGACGATCGGCGCCGCCACGGCGCTCGGACCCGTGCTCGGCGGCTGGCTATCCGAGCACGTCTCGTGGCGGTGGGCGTTCGGCATCAATATCCCGTTGACGATCGTCATTGTCGTCATCGGTGCACTATTCCTCTCCCAGTCCGCTCGCTCGCGCGGCGGTGTCGACGGTCTCGGCGCCGCCCTCTCTGTCATCGGGCTCGGCCTGCTCGCCTTCGGGGTCGTCGAGGGCCGTGTCTATGGATGGGTCGTCAGTAAGAGTGCGTCCGACCTGTTCGGCTGGCGCTGGGATTCCGGTCTATCGCCCGCCTTTGTCGCACTCGTCGCCGCGGTGCTGGTGCTCGCCCTGTTCGTGTGGCGGCAGGTGCGGCTCAGCCGCTCAGACAGCCGCCACCAGCCGCTCATGGACACGCGGCTGTTCTCGATCGCGTCATTCCGCAACGGCAACATCGCCACCCTCATCATCGGGCTCGGCGAATTCGGCATCATCGCGGTGCTTCCCCTCTGGCTGCAGTTCACCCTCGGCTACTCGCCCCTGCAAGCAGGCCTCGCGCTCGTTCCAATCGCAATCGGTAGCTTCGTCGCCAGCGGCATCAGCTTCCCCTTCTCGAACCGCGTCAGTGCGCTGACCTTCGTGAGACTCGGGCTGATCCTCGAGGTGCTCGGTCTCGCAGGCCTCGGCCTCGTCGCCGCTCTCACCGACGCGTCGTGGCTGCTGATCGCGGTCATTCTCTTCTTCTACGGGGTGGGCGTCGGCTTCGCGACCGCACAGGTCACCAACGTCGTGCTCGCCGACGTGCCCACCGAGGGCGGCGGCCAGAGTTCGGGCATCCAGAGCACCTTCCGTCAGCTCGGCTCGGCGCTCGGGATCGCGGCACTCACGACCGTCTTCTTCTCGTCCCTGGGCACCACGCTCCAGGGCAAACTCGAAGCCAGCGGACTGGCCCCTTCCGACGCGAAAGGCTTCGCAGATGCGGTGACCGACAGCGCCGGTGCGGCGATCGAGCCGATCGGTCAAGTTCCGGGCCTCGACTACGTCGCCGACCTGGCACGCCAGTCGATGACGGATGCCGTGGCGTTCGGCGCCTTCCTCGCCGCCGGGTTCCTAGTCGTTGGCGTCATTGCCACCTACCTAATCCCGTCGCGCCCAGCGGGCTCCGACACCTCAAACCATACGGAGCGGACAGCAAGCGAGCCATCCGCGTTCACGACGACTACGACAGGGGTGGCACGATGACCGCGCGCCGACGCATCCTCATCAGCGGCGCAAGCATCGCGGGGCCTGCACTGGCCTATTGGATGAACCGCGCGGGGTGGGAAGTCACTGTCGTCGAGCGGGCACCCGAGCTCCGCACGGGCGGGCAGAACATCGACATCCGCGGCGCCGGCCGCGAGGTCGCGCGCCGCATGGGGGTGGAGGAAGAAATCCGGGCGCGGAACACCCACGAGGTAGGAACACAGTTCATCGGGACGCGCGGACAGACCGTAGCGAGCTTCCCAGCAGGGCGCGATGACACCGGTGGGGCGACGGCAGAGCTCGAGATTCTCCGCGGCGAACTGTCACGAGTTCTGTTCGACCTCACCAAAGATCACGTCGCCTACCTCTTCGGCACCACGATCCGCTCGCTCGACGAGCGTCGCACCAACATACAGGTCACGTTCGACGACGGAACTGAAGAGCGGTTCGACCTCGTCGTGATCGCCGAGGGAATGCGTTCTCGTACGCGTCGACTAATCTTTCCTGGCACCGATCTGATTGTCTCGAAGAACATGTCAACGGCATACCTGACAATTCCCCGGACGCCCGACGACACCGACTGGTGGCGGTGGTATTCCGCCACCGGTGGGCGGAGCATCACCCTGCGCCCCGACAACCTCGGTACAATCCGCGCCACGCTTTCCTACCCGACCCGTGGTGACGAGGGCGCTGCCACAGACGACGACCCGAGTCGTGTGCGCGCCGCGCTGCGCGAGCGATTTGCCGATGCCGGGTGGCAGGCTCCGCGCGTGCTGCGCGAGATGGCGCACGCAGATGAGCTGTATCTCGATCGAGTCGGTCAGGTGCACCTCGACACATGGCACCACGGTAGGGTCGCGCTCGTCGGCGACGCCGCCTACTGCGCGTCTCCACTCAGCGGCATGGGTACGACCCTCTCGCTCGTAGGTGCCTACGTCCTAGCCGGTGAACTCGGGCGCGGCATAGATATTGAGACAGCTTTACAGCGCTATGAAGAAATCCTCCGCCCGTTCGTCACGCGGGCACAAGATCTCCCACCAGGCGCCCCGCGACTTGCGAACCCCCGTTCTCTCGCCGGAAGAGCAATCTTTCATGGCGTGATGCGAGCGGCAGCGTCACGCGTCGGGCGGCGTCTGACCGCGGGGCTGTTCCGTCCCCCCGCCGACGCGTTCAAGTTGCCCGACTACGAGTGATCAGTGTGCCAGCCCCGCTAGACCACGGTTCGATACTGGTGTGACCTCAAAGCCCACCTTGGATAGCGAACCGTTGCGACGACACGGAGCTGTAGATCAGCAAGGCGGGTCGACAGGACACAGCCTTCGTAGCCACCTGGGACCGGTCCCATGGCGCGTAGAATTTATTGATGCCCGACCATATTCTCGGCGCGCTGCGCTCGAGCCCGACACTGGCGCTTTTGAGCCTTGGACGGGAGTGGAAACGCCGATTTGCGTCCGATCTGACGTCCCTCGAGCTGACACCCCGTCAATTCGCCGTTCTGTGCGATCTGTGGGAGTCGCCAGGCCTGTCCATAAGCGACGTCGGGCGCTCGCACGGCGTGTCCGTCCAAAGTGCACATTCCATCGTTGCAGGCCTTAAGCAACGCGGCTTGGTGGTCGCCGAACAGCACCGTCCGGGAGCATCAGCGAACCTCTTGCTCACTGAGGGAGGATTGGCCCTGCTCCGGCAAGCAGCCGCTGTGGCGCAGCAGCTCGATGCGCAATTCACGCAGCTCCATCCCTCCATGTCACCCGCTTTGTTTCGCGCCGTTCAGATTGAGGAAGATTTGCGTTAGCGCAGGGGGGTTCAGGTAGGTTGATGGTGACGCCACACCTTCAGTCAACCTGAGGAGAAAGACGTGCGGTACGAACGTGCTCATTCGCTGCTCCAGCGGGGCGTCGCGTTCCCCCGTGGTTCCGTAGGCGCATGCCATGGTTGATAGTCGCACTGAACTTTCCAACTGGCTCACCCAGACCTACGTCACGCTCGCTGACGAAATTCGGCGAAATCTCCGGCGCAATGGTGCCTCGCGCTCGGACGCTGACGACGTTACGTCGGCTGCATTTGCGCTTCTTCTTTCGTTCGACGAAGAGCGGCTTTCTCAGATTGAGAATAGGCGCGCCTACTTGCACGCGATGGCGCGGAACTTGCACGCTCAGGCGGTTGCGGAGCAGCGGCGGACATTGACCGGTTTCAACGACGAACTTGATGTCCCGGTCGACTCCGCTGAGCTGTTGCGGGTGGAGGACGGTCAGTTGCGTCAAACTGCTGCGAGAGCGTTTGCTGCGCTGAGTTCTGTGCAGCAACGGTACCTCTTCGCCGCAACTGTTCAGGGTTCCTCTGCGCGCGAGATTGCCGAGGCGGAGGGGATCTCGGTTACGAATGCCACGACTCTGCTGTCTCGCGCCAGGAGAGACCTACGCGTGGCGTATGTCGCGGAACTCCTCTCGGCTACACCGCCGCCATGCGGGTTTGATGTTCCCACTCTTGCCCGGGTGATCATGGGCACCGCTGGAGCTCGGGCGCGCCGTGCCTATGACGCACACGTCATCGACTGCCCTTCATGCCCCCCGCTGGTGAGCACGATCCGCCAGGACCTGGGCCGCGGTGGTGCGACACTCGTACTCGCCATCGTGCTGGGGGGCATCGGAACAGGCCTAACCATCGTCGGGGACGCCCCCTCGGCAAACGCGCAATCGAAAACTTCTCCGCGGCGCATGCTGGCAACATTGGCGGGCCTTCTTACGGCGGTCGCCCTCGGCGCGGTTGCTCTCTCCGGTGTCCCTGAACCCGCTCCCCGTCCCGAACCCGTTCCCATGACGCCGGGAGCGTCGGCACCACCAACGGGGACGCTTGCTGCTCAAGCACCCTCGGCGGTCCCCCTCCCCGCGCCGGGTGAGACGATCCAATGGGCGGCCGAGGTGACATCGGCGTCTGAGGGGACCCGCTACCTCTTCGCGAGCACCTGGATGCAGGACGTGTCGTCCGCCGACAGCGCTCCACCCTCACTGGCTCTGACCATGCGATGGGGCGCCGGACAGGTAACCCTTCCTCACGTCGAAACGCGCCGATCAGGAATCACATATCTCGGGCCGATCAACCCGGGCGAGACGTTGGCAATTCATCACGACGTCACCCGTGGTGTCACGGATACAGATCAGCACGCAAATGTCACACTCGGGACAATTTTCTGGGTGGCGGACACAGCACCCTCCGGGATCGCAGTCGGGGGCACGACGGATCGACCGGATGAGCTCGCGGCGACCGGAACGGACGGCGCCGTGCTTGCTTTGACAGCGCTCGGTGGCGCGGTGGCGCTTTTGGTCGGTTCACGCCTCACACGTTCCGCGCCCGTGTTGCGCAAACCGCCCTGCGAGTAATCGGGCCATCGGAAAAATTTTTCCTCAAACGGTGTGACAAAGCTGCTGTCGGCAGCACACACAGACGGCACCAGGAGCGGGAACTCGACGCTCACGGGCCTCATTCATCACGCGCGCTTCGGCGTGCCAAAAGTAGGGAAACCGCATGAACACCACACAGCTTTCGCGCGGCAAGAAGCGCGCCGTCCTCGCCGTCGGAACGCTCCTCGCAGCCGGCGCGCTGACGACCGCCGCAGCGTTCACCGACTTCGCCAACCTGAACCTGGGCAACGGCACCAACGATTCCGGCGTGGGCGGCAACAACCGCTTCAACATCCAGGTCGTCGGCACCGACGCGAACGGCAACCCCGTCCCCGGGACCTGGCAGGAAGCAAACACCGCAGAAGGTGTCAACATCAACGTCCCCGGTGCTGACCTGCTCACGCCCGGCGACACTGTCTCTGTCGACATCCCCTTCCGTAACGAGTCGCCCGCACTGAGCGCCGATATGGCCTTCAGCCTGCAGGACCGCCCTGGTCGCACCTCCGGCGCGGAGATTGCTACTGCACTGCGCTACACGGTTTCGCTGAATGGAACTGCCCTGGTGACGAACGTCACCCAGGCCGCCGTCGACAACCTCGACCTCGGCGTCTACGCCACCGGCGCCACGGGCACGCTGAACGTTTCGATCTCCCTTCCCGACCAGGGCAGCGAAGCCGCAAACAACGCCCTCCAGGGTCAGGTCTCCTACGTCCAGGCCCACTTCGACGGTACTTCCGTCAAGCCGTAACCACAGACCGCGGTGCCCGGCCCACGGCTCTGGGCCGGGCACCGCACCAACGAGGGGCCGTCCGCACCTACGAGGTAACACCACCACGGCGCTCTCCCCCGAACTCGTGGGAATCAACCACCTCGCCCGGGCGACCCCTCCTCTCAACGGCTCAGAAGGCGCAAATGAGGACACGTATGACAGGCCAAATGAGGCTAGTTCTAAGCCTCGGAGCACTGGGCATGGCAGGCCTCACGGTCACGGCCGCGGCCCTCAGCGACAGCGCAACCGTTCTGGTGCAGATGGACAGCTCTCAGAACCGTTTCGACCTCGACGTGGCAGGAAACTACTCAAGTGAGGCCTCGACGTGGGAGCCCACGGCAGACTCCTGGCAGCAGGGAAACCCCGACGCCTACCGTCTGCCCATCGGGCCCGGCCAATCCAACGTGATGTCCCCGGGGTCAAGCATCTCTGGGCGGATCGCGGTGAGGAACAACTCGCCACGGCTCGCAGGCCTCATCGAACTAAGCATCCTCGATCCTCAGGCTCGCGGCGACGTCACTGACCCTCAGACGGGCAACTTCCAGGAGCTGTTCGAGCAACTCATCTTCACAGTCAAGGACGGGGACACGGTCATCTTTGACCATGTCCCCGCAACCCAGCTTCCTCCTTTCGCGTGGAACGCAGCCCTTCCAGCAGGAGGCATCCGCGTGCTCGACGTCCGTATCGAAATGTCACCCGATGCAGACAACCGGTGGCAAATGGCCTCCACGGACGTTCAATTCAACTTCTCCGGGGTGACACCATGACCAGAATCCCCACCACCCGGAGCGGCCGGCGTCGAGTGATCCTCAGTCTCGGAATTCTTTGCGCACTCGGCGTCGCCGCCACGTCCGCGGCCTTCACCGACCACGCAACCCTGAACTTCGGAACGGGGACACCCGGTTCCGGTGTCGGAAACCCCAACCGCTTCGACATTGCCATAAAAGATGCCTCAGGAAACCTGCAAGATGCCGCTACTCCAACCGCGGCCGTAGTCCTGCCCCTCACCACCGGAACCGCACTTTCCGAAAGCTCGCCCGTACGTCTCGACGTGCGCTTTGAGAACCGCAATCCCGGTGTCCCCGGTGACCTTCTCCTTCAGGTGTTCGACCCCGACGACACCGGGGAAGGCGATCTGTTCCACAACCTGCGGTTCACCATCTACATCAACGGATCGAGCACTCCCGCCGTTACCGGAGCCACGGCGGACCAACTAAATGCTGCTGCCGTCACCGCCCCCAACGTCGCTCCTGGTGACGGCGTCGACGTCAGGTACGACATCCTCATCGCTCCCGGAACAGGCGTGGCTTCCCTGGGGAAGACCACGCAAATCGGCGCTAGCGCGAAGGGAACAAGCCGATGAGATTCCCGAAAGCAGCCGCATTCGCACTCGCCCTCATCATGGTTCTCACGCCAGTCGGCGCCGCGGCCGCCGCAGGGCGGCTGATCGAAGCGGATCCCAGCGTGATCGCCCTCGACGCACCCGGCCCCGGACAATCCCGGGCATGGGAAATGTCAGTCAGAAGCGTGACCGACCAAACCGTGCCGCTCACCCTGTCTGTCACAGGAGAATCGGCACAACTATTCGACGGCCCAACGCCACTGCAACTAGACCTGAAAGACCCCCGCAACGGAACGGTGGTGTTCTCCGGGCCCGTCGCCAACGTGCTCGGTTCCAGCATCACTCTCCCAAACCTCGCGGGGAGGAGCAATTACGCGCTCGAAGGCTCGGTGACTCTGCCGGCATCCGCAGACAATCGCTACCAGAACGCGAGCGGCAACCTCATACTCACCTTCCACGCGGAAAGTACCACCGCCGCGCCCTCACAGCTTGCGATCACCGGCAGCAACCTCACTACTGGCCTCCTTCTCCTCCTTGGAGTCCCCCTGGTGCTTTGCGGTGCAATCATTCTGATTGCCCGCAGAAAGAGAAACCAATGACCTCTTCTCTGCGAATGAAAACACGTCTCACGGTGGCGACAGTAGGCGTACTGGGAGCCGCAGCCATCGTTGCCAGCGTCGGCGTCACGACCTCCGCATATGTGGACTCCACCTACGCCCGCACCGACTCGTTGTCGGTCCAGGCCGTCGCACCATTCCAGCCAGGCCTCGCCCGAAACTCACGTATGGTCGACACCGGAATCGCGCTCGGCAACAACGGAAACGTATACGTGTGGGGGCTCACAGGCCTGGCCATCAACGGTGGAGCGGGGAACCCCGGAGGTCAGCGCGCTCCTCAACAGGTTCCGCTGCCCGGCGGCCAGATCAAGCAGATCGCCTCTGGTATTTACAACGCGAACGCTCTCGCTGCAGATGGCACGGTTTACGGTTGGGGCCTTTATCCACAGCGGGATGGCACCGACGCATCAAAACCAAACGACAACCCCCGCCAAATACGTATCGGCACCGCATGGACGGGGACCGGTCCAGTACTCGATCAGATCTTGTCAATCTCTTCCACAGAAAACGCTGGCGCCGGCATTCGCGCAGACGGATCCATCTGGAATTGGGGTGAACCTGTCGGGTACGGGGGGAACTCAGGCCCCGGCGCATCTAAAGTCGCCGGCCTTCCGGACCCTTCGGTAGCCGGAAACCGGCCGGTCTACCTCAAAGGTGCGTACACGAACTTTTTCACCATCCTCGAGAACGGCGATGTGTACTACTGGGGTGGCGCTGGCTCCAACAGCCTCCCCCCCGGCACAGCTCAGTCCACGAACGCCGCCCTCGTTACCGCGCTGTCCCCGTGGATGAAGAAGAACGTCGCATCCGGCGCCTCGTACATCACGGCGGTCGACGGTGGCATCGGGATGGGAGCAGCGACCTTGTCAAACGGGAATGTGCTCAGCTGGGGCAGTAACGCCTCGCGAACTGGACGCGGCCTGCCGACCAGCCCCGCAATAATCCCGAGCTTGTCGAACATTTCGTCCATGCAGTTCGGCTATACCGGCGCAACTTTCGTCACTCCGGACGGGACCCTATGGGGATACGGCGCCAGTGACGATTACGGACAACTACCCGTCCTCCCTGTTGTCGTGGACACCAACGTCTCACAATTCGCCGCAGGTCAGGGGTACTACCTGTGGCAACGCCAGAACGGAACCTATTGGGGGCGCGGGTACAACCCTCAGGGGGCTATCGGCCTGCCCGTTGGAACCCAAACAGCCAATCGACAGATCAGCTGGGACCTGTCGTTCGCATCGAGATGAGATTCATGAAACAGTTTTCGCCCCCTCGGCGCTACGGTCCTGGCGTACTCGTCGCCGCTGGTGCCCTCACGCTTGGACTGGGAGTCACAGCGGCAGGCGTGACAATGGCCTCCTACAACGACTTCGCCAGCCTGAACCTCGGCGCCGCCGGGATTGGTTATCAGGGTCGTTTCGACATCGGCGTGGTTCTGCCCTCGGGGAGAGTGGAGCAGGCCGACAACGCGTCAGGCTACGACTGGGTCGTGCCCGAGGCGGAAACGCTCGTTCCCGGCCGGTCCGTGACAACGACCATCCCCGTGTTCAATAACACCGAATCGCTGGGGGCAGACACCACTTTTCAGGTCGTCCTCCGCAACACGGACGGCTCTGTCTCGCCAAGCATTCCCAATATAACCTCGCACCTTCGGTTCACCGCAGCTGTGGACGGAGACGTCGTCTTCGAAAATGTTTCATGGGCAGATGCGCGAGGCCAAGTCGGGGTTCTTTCTGCACGGCAACAAGCTCCCCTCGCCGAAGGCGACAACTACGTCGCCGCCAGGCCAGAATCGGCTCGCGACCTCACCCTTACAATCACCTACGTCGACGGACCTGGAACTGAGGCGCTCAATGGTGGCCAATCAGCCTTGGCGGTGAAGTTCAATGCAGCATCGGTCAAGCCCTAGCTCCGAGGCCAAGGTCGAGACCAGGCGGAGCAGGAGAGCTTCGTCGGCCGATAAATGGCTCAGGGCATATGCGTTGTTGCGGTCCGGGTTTCTTACCGCGGCGGCTGTTCTCGGCGCCGGTTGCATCGTCGCGTTCGCGGTTGCGCTCATCTTGGGTATTCGACCCGTCGTCGTTATATCCGGGTCGATGGAACCGGAGCTCTCCGTTGGGTCCGCCGTGTTCGTCAGGCCCGTGCCCGCAAGCGACGTCTCCGTAGGGGACATCGTCACGGTAGAGCGACCCCGGAACCTGGGCCTGGTAACGCACCGGGTTGTAAACATTCAATCCGCAGCAGGCGGTACAACACTCGAACTCAAAGGTGACGCGAACGCTCAGCCCGACCCCGAGCCGTACACGGTTACGACAGCCGGACTATACGTCGCTCACGTGCCAGGGCTTGGTTACATCACCCTCTTCCTTCAGTCGCCGCAGGGCCTTCTGGCTGGCGCCGGAATGGTCGTAGTGATGGTCTCTATCTTTTTCCTAGATCCGGGACGCCTCGGCACTCTGCGGACAGCGCCGACAAGGAGGCCGTGAGCGTCACGATGAGCGTCGACCGAGATCAGGCACCTACCGCGGAGCGGTAGACGGGGCGCCCTGACCGCGTTTCACGGTCGTGATCGGCTCGGGGGTCTGGTGGCCGTGGCTGCACATGGCGAACGCTCCACTCTCGGGGTCGACCAGCCGCGGCATGTGGTGGTCGAGCACGTCGCGCAGGAACGTGTGCAAGTCGGCGTTCTCGGCGCCGGTCATTTCCCCCCAGACGTCCGCGATCGCCGCGAGGCGGGTCACGGCGTCAGGATGCTCGCGCCACTCGACACACCACACGGTGCGCTTGCCGAGGCTGCTGTTCGCCGGCACGGTCGCGGCGGTGGTTTTTTCACGAGACTTGTTTTCGTGAGATACCTGAACACGGCCATCAAGTCGCGCGGCGCTTGGATCACGCTGTCGCCTTTTACCGCGTTCGGTACTGCTGCGTTCCTCGATCTGACATCCGCGGCCGCCCTACTCGTCCCGTCAGCCCGGGCGGCCCCGACCTCCCAGGCTCGGAGGACGTCGAGCGCTGAGAGCTCCACGGCACTCGGACGAGAAGCGCACGCGTCCGTGTGTGAAGGGGCTCGCGCTGCCGGTCCACGGAGCAATGGCCGCGCCCGCTTTGCAGGAAGCACCGGCGCGCGGGTGTGGACCGTGTCAGTGCCGCGGTGCGTCGACACGTTGACCTCGCCATCCACGGGATGCAAGGGGCCGAACCGGCGCCTCCGGGCGCGCCGAGACGTGCCTCATGGCCCGCCGTCGGCCACCGGTGTCGCGGTATCCTCGAGAGGCGGTGCGCAGCCTGTCCGCCGGGGGAGCGGCGCCACGCCACCCTTCGAAAACCACCCCGCCAGGAGAGCAAATGGGCCGAGTCGTCTACCAGAAGCGACACCTCTCCGGGGTCGAAGGTCGGATGCTCTCGCACCTTCGTATCGAGGCGCAGATGGTGCACGCGGCCGTCGGGCTCCAGGGGCTCCTTCTCGATTCGGGCAGAGTATGACCGCCCCGCAGCGCCCCTCGCAGACGACTGTCGCCGAGTGGGTCGCGCGCTTCGTGGCGACGGGTGTCCCCGCGCTCGGTGATCCGCTCGTCCTGCCCCAGGACGACGAGGAGAACGCCGACGCCTTCATCGTCCTCGTCCATCTGCGGCACGCGCCCGCCGCCGTGTACCTGCAGCTCGACGAGAGCATGCGGTGGGCGGCCACCCTCACCGAGCGGCCCAACGATCTCACCGGCACATCGCTCGACCTCATCGCCCTCGGCGCCGAAGTCGGAGCGGCCGGTCAGCTGTGCGCATACCTGCAGCAACGGACCGACGCTCAACTGGCGCCGTCCCCCTGATTCTCGAACCTCAGGGCAGGCCCCGACTCCCGCAGAAATGCGGGATTCGGGGCCTTCTTTTTATTCGGTCGACTATGCGCGGTGACACTGCGGCAACCGGCTCGAGGAGACGGCGTACCAAGATGGGCCGCGATTCGGTCTCTCCGTCGCCGGGGGGTCACGTCAGGTCATTCCCACTTATGTCGGGCGTGTAAACAATGCGCCGCGAGGAAAAAAATATCTGAAAAAATCCTTCACATCGTGCTTCACTAAGGGCATTCCGTCCCCTCACGTGAGGCCCTCATGAAGAAAACTTGGATCGCCGCCGCCGCCGCGCTCGTCGCTGTGGCACTGGTCGGCAGCGTCGCCGGCACGGTCACCGCCGCACAGAACCCGCCGTCTGCCGACGCTCGTCCCGATGCGTCCGCGGTGAGCGCGTCGCTGTGGGATCTCGACCGGTCCGAGTCGTTCACCCTCGCCGAGCGGGATGGAGATGTCGCGATCGATGGCGCTCGCGTCATCGCGGCCGCGCCCGACGGTGTGTCCGACATCCCCGTGTCGCTCGATCAGGACGAGACCGAGCAGTACTGGTTGTGGGCGTACGGTGTCGAGGTCACCGCGCACGGGCTGACGCCCGGCTCCACCGTGCGCGTGGGGATCACGTTCGCGTCGGGCGACGCCAAGCACTGGGCGCCGCTCACGGCCGACGCCGAGGGCACCATCGTCACGCGCGTGCGGACGCTCGACGTCGACCCCGAGAACACGCACCCCGAGGCCGGTCTCGCTCAGATCACCGTGGCGTCGTCGACGGGGGAGGCGGGTTCGGCGCTGTTGCGCGTGACGGCGAATGCCCACCCGAGTCTGAGCGTCTCGAGCGACCCGTCGACCATCAGCCAGGACGCCTTCCTCGACAGTCCGGTCGTCATCCACGCCAGCGGGTTCCCCCCGATGACGAAGGTGTTCTTCAACCTCGGCATGCCCGACACCAGCATGATCGCCGTCGGTGAGGACGAAGGTCTGCACTCCGACGAGAACGGCGAGTTCTCTTACGAACTGCAGATGGCCAGCGTGAACGCTCAAGTGGGCACGTGGCTGCTGAGCTTCCAGTCTTTCGACGGAGCGCTTGCAGGCGGGGGGTCGTTCACGGTGACCGCGGGTGCTGAGCGCGTTCGAGACAAGACGCTGACCCCCGCCGTCGGCGAGATCTCGGTCGCGGACTTCTCGGTCGACCCGGGCCTGCGGTTCGCGGTGGACGGATTCCTCCCATTCGACACCTACGAACTGACGCTGACGACCTCGCGCGGCTACAACGCTCGGATGGGCGTATCTCGCACGAACGGAGAGGGACACCAAGACAACGCGATCACGAGCCCGAAGTCCGTTCCGGAGGGGGAGTACACCCTCACGGCGCGATCGACGACCACCGGTGACTACGCGGTCGGCCGTTTCCGCGTCACGGGGAGCCCTACGCTCCCCGGTTCCGACATCGCGCTGGCGCCGGCGACGGTCGCGGCCGACGCGCTCGCCGCCGAGGGCGTCGTCGTCTCCGGGAGCCGCATCGCACCCGGTACCTCGTTCCGGGTCTCGTTGCGGGATGCCGGGTGGAATCGACAGCCGCTCACCGCCGGGGCCGACGCGTACGCCACGGTCGGCGACGATGGGCGCTTGTCTCTCCGTCTCGTGACCCTCGAGGTCATCGCTCCCGGTGGGTACACGGTGTGGGTGGAGGCCGGTGGGGGAGTCATCGGGTACAACCTGCTGCTTCCTCTGCAGGTGACCGCATCAGCGGCCGCGTCCGAGACGACGACGCCGGCCCCGATGGCCACGACCCCGCCCCCGGCAGCGTCCGAGACGCGTCTCGCGCCGGTCACCGAGGCGCCCGCGCTGCCGCAGCCTCGCCCCGAGACGCCCTCGGCCCCGTCACCGACGCCGTCACCGACGGCAACCCCCGCGCCCGGCCCCTTCGACGACGACATGCTCTCGCCGGCGCTCCCCGTCCCCGGCGTCCCCGCCCTCTGAGTTCAGGAAGAACACGATGATCCCTCCACGTTCAGCGCGCTCGCGCGCTTGTGCCCTCGCCGGAGTCGGCATCCTCGCGACGACTCTCTCGTTCGGCGCCGCGGCCCCAGTCAGTGCCGCGCCGGCCGGTCTCGACGAGATCGCTCTCGCCCCGGCCAGCCCCGGCAGCACGGTCGCCCTCCCCGACTCGATCCTGTCGGCCGACGGACCCGTCGACGTCTTCGTGCAGACGCGGGGCGACAGTGCCCTCGAAGCGCGCACGAAGACCGAGGAGGCGGGCGGCTCCGAGACGTCCGCGCGGGTCGCCGCCGACGACACCGCGGAGCGCAACGCCGCGGTCACCGACGAGGTCGCGAGCGATCTGGCCGACATCGATCCGGATGCCACCGTGCTCTACACCTCGACGTACTCGGTGCCGGGCGTCGCGGTGAGCGCCGAGGTCGACACCCTGCGTCAGCTCGCGGAGCGGCCCGACGTCGAGAAGATCTCCCGCATCGTCCCGCAGTCCATCGAGTTCCCCGCGGTCGGCACCGATCCGGCCAACGCGGCGTCCGACGCCCTCACCCGCGCCGTCGACGCCTGGCAGCAGACGGGGCGCACCGGAAAGGGCGTGACCGTCGCGGTCGTCGATACCGGCGTGGACTACACGCACGCCGATTTCGGCGGTCCGGGGACCACCGACGTCTACGCGCGGGCCCTCGCCTCTACCGATGCCCCGAGACCGGAGTGGTACGACGCGAACAAGTATCTCGGCGGGTGGGACTTCGCCGGCGCGAGCTACAACGGCGCTACCGGTACCCCCGGCTACGACCCGGTTCCCGTGCCCGACGCGAACCCGATCGACGGCCCCGGCGGCAACCACGGCACGCATGTGGCGGGAACCGCCGTCGGCTTCGGCGTCGACCGCGACTCCCGAACCTTTCAGGGTGACTACTCCTCGCTGTCGTCCGAGAGCGTGCGCTCGTCGTTCTTCATCGGCCCGGGATCGGCGCCGGAGGCGGGTCTCATCGCCCTGAAGGTCTTCGGCGACGGCGGAGGAAGCACGTCTCTCACCGGGGCGGCTCTGGAGTGGATCGCGGAGAAGGTGGCATCCGGAACCGAGATCGACGTCGTCAACCTCTCGCTGGGCACGAACTACGGCGCGATCGACGATCCCGACAACGCCAAGCTGGAGGTGCTGGTCGATGCGGGCGTGCTCCCCGTCGTCGCGGCAGGGAACTCGGGCGACGTCGTCGATGTCGGCGGCAGCCCCGGCACCGCGATGGGCGCGCTCACCGTCGCCGCCTCCGCAAGCGGGTACGGCCTCGCCGACGCCGCGCGTGCCGTCATCGGAGACCCGGCCCAGAATCCCGCGCAACAGATCCGCGTGCAATACGCGCAGCAGTACTCGTGGGCCTTCGACGTGACGGCGCACGTCACCGCACTGACCGACCCCGATAACGCCGACGGATGCCGTGCCTTCAGCGCCGTCGATCGGCAGCGGGTGGCGGGTCAGATCGTCTGGCTCGAGTGGGATGACGCCGACGTGGCCTGCGGGTCCGCCGTGCGCTTCACCAACGCCACGGATGCCGGAGCAGTGGGCGTCGTGCTCACCAGTCAGGCCGACTCGTTCGAGAACGGAATTGCCGGGAACACCGACATCCCCGGTGCCCAGCTCACCCGTTCCGACACCGACGCGCTGCGACCGGCGATGGAACAGGACCGCCTGACCATCGAGCTGCGTTCCGACCTGCGTCGCACGGTCGAGGTGTTCGACTCGTCCCGCGTGGACACCGCGGCATCCTTCACCTCCCGGGGAACCCACGGATCCATCGACGACGTCCTCAAGCCGGACGTCTCGGCGCCGGGCGTCTCGATCGTGTCCGCAGGCAACGGCACGGGGTCCGGCCGCGAGGTGATGAGCGGCACGTCGATGGCCTCACCGCACACGGCCGGTGTGGCGGCGCTCGTCGTCCAAGAGCACCCCGATTGGTCGGCCGAGCGCGTCAAGCAGCAGGTGATGAACACCGCCGCCCACGACATCGTCACGGCGGGCGCCGACCCGCGCGCGTACGGACCCGCGCGCGTGGGCACGGGTCGCGTCGATGCGCTCGCGGCCGTCGAGAGCGGTGTGAGCCTCCGATCGGAAGAGAACGGAGAGCTGCTCAGCGCCTCGTTCGGCGTGGTCGACGTCGGAACCGAGCCGGTCGTCCTCACCCGCGCGGTCAGCGTCGGCAACGACGGGACGGATGCCACGACCCTCGACCTGCGTTATTCCCCGCGCACCGAGACGCCGGGCGTCGCGTACGACGTGAGTCCCGCGACCGTGACGGTCCCCGCGGGCGGAAGCGTCGCCGTGACGCTGACGCTGCGGATCGCCGACCCCGGCGCCCTTCGCCGCACCCTCGATCCCACCATGTCCGCTCAGACGGGCGGCGCCCCGCGGCAGTACCTCGCCGATGCCTCCGGCGTCGTCGAGGCCACCGGTCCGAGGGGCACCTTCCCCGTGCGTCTCTCGGTGTACGCGGCACCGCGTCCGTACTCCGAGACCCGGACCGCGGGTGTGACCTTCGACGGATCGGCGGGCACACTCGCGATCACCGGACGCGGGCTCGACCAGGGGCAGGGGACCGAGCGCTACCGGTCGGTCATGGTGCCCCTGATCCTGGGTGCGACCGACCCCGACGACACCTTCCCCGCGACCTCGGCACAGCGCACCCTCGAGAGCGCGGACATCCTCGCGGTCGGCGCGTCGTCGACGGCTCCTTTGCTGGCTGATCCGACGCAAGGCGTCCTCACCTTCGGCGTGCAGATGGACGGGGAGTGGGCGCGCTTGTCTCCCCTCACGTGGCCCATGGTGCAGCTCGACTTGAACGGCGATACGCGGGCCGACTTCGTCGTGCAGGTGCAGCCCGGCGCCGACGGCGACATGCCCGTCGCCATGACCGTGGATGCCGTCACGGGCAATGTGGTCGAGGAGCGTCCGGTGAACGGCCTGTTCGGTGACCAGGGCACCAACGTCTACGACAACAGCGTGGTGACGATGTCGACATCGTTGAAAGCTCTCGGCTACACGGCGGGAACGACGCAGACGACCATCCGGTACCTGGCGCAGACGCGCTCGTTCTACAACCCGGCGTTCGACGGCGGATACCGCAGCGCGCTCGTCGACCAGACGTCGGCGGCCACGATCGACGCCTACGCGCCGGAGATGGCGTTCGGTGACACCGGGACCGCGCTGTTCGCCGATGAGCCCGGCTCGCTCACGGTCAGCCGGACGGGCGACACGCTGCCCCGGGTGCTCGTGCTGCACCTGCTCGGTGACGGTGACGCGCGCGCCGAGATCGTGACGCCCACTGCGGCGGGCGCCCCGACGCCGGAGCCGTCTGCGTCAGCGCCGATTCCTTCCGCACCGTCGCCGACGGACGGGGCGACCCACGCCTCCGGTCAGAGCACGTCGCGCCCGGGCCTGGCATCCACGGGTCTGGACGGTTCAGCGCTCGCGCTGCTCGCCGCCGTCGCTGCCGCCGCGGTCGGGACAGGCGCGGTCCTGGTCCGGCGCCGCCGTCGCCCAGAGTGAGCCTCTCTGTCGCGAGCGTCGCGCCCCCCTCGGGGTGCGCGGCGCTCGCCGAGGCGGCAGACTGTGGTCTCATGGCCGGTCAGACCCTCATCATCTCCGACCCTCGCGCGGTGCGGGCCATGGCCAACCCGCTTCGCCTGGTGGCGGTCGACGAGCTCTACCGTCGACAGGGGCCGGCCACCGCCACCGAACTCGCTGACCTCGTGGGTCTGACGCCCAGCGCGATGAGCTATCACCTCCGCGCGGTGGAGTCGACGGGCCTCATCCGCCGCGGTGAGTCGACGGATGCGCGCGAGCGGCCGTGGGTGCCCGCGGCTCCGAGCTACTCGCTCGTGGCCAGCGTCGAGTCCGACGCGGTGCAGCGGATGGTGCTGATCGACTCCCGTCTGATGCCGGTGCGGCAGCGGATGGAGGAGCTGCTGGCGGCTCGGTCGGTCCGCGCACCGGACGCCGACATCGTCTACATGGTGATGGCGACCGGTCAGCTCCTCCTGAGTCCTGGCGAAGTCGGCCTTCTGCAGGCGCGCGTTCAGGAGGTGTTCGACGAGTTCGAGGCGTTGAGCGCCGATCGCTCCGAGGAAGGCGATCTGCGGCGCGCGCGATACATGTGGTCGGTGGTCCCGGAGCGGGTGGACCCCGAGGACTAGCGGCGAGCGTGGAGCAGCCGAATGCAACCGCTGTGCCCCGCGCGCCCCACCGGCTCAGGTCGCCGACGGCTCGTTACGCAGTCGTGCCGATGCCCCGATAGTCGGGGTGGACCCTTCCGGCCACCCCGATGGTGCGCGAAGCCGCTGACCCGCGACGTCCACGCCCCCGTTCCGATCGGAGCTGCAGCATGACCGTCCCCGCCGCCCACGAGTACCGCATCTACCCCGTCGTGACTCTTCCGGTGTTCGACCTCCGAACGGGGGATGTGGTGGTCGGTACCGATTCGGAGGTCGTCGGGATCGATGCCGAGAGCCCGTGGACGCGCCGCATCTCCGAGCGGCATCCCTCGGGGCAGATCACCCGATTCACCTACGACTGCGCGGACGAGCTCACGGTGTATCGAAAGCCCGAGGACGGAGCCGACGCCATCGCCGCAGCCGAGGCGGAGAGCGCCGCGGGAGAGAGCACAGAGCGCCTCGCCGGCGTCCGCTGCCCGCGTTGCTCGAACGAGAGGGCGTTCGCGGTCCAGATCACCGTCAGCGTGGTGCTCGACGGCGACCTCGACATCTCCGGATCCGCGCGGTCGATCACCGACCACGCGCCCGGCCGCATCGGCGACCCGCCGGACGGGTTCCGCGGAGACGAGCCCATTCAGTGCCACCAAGATCGAGGCGGCTGCGGACACCGGGGCACCGTGGACGAGTTCCGCATCCCCGAGGGGGATGTCGCCGCTCGGTAGTCCTGCCCATCGGCAGTCGTCGCACCGTGAATCGCAGTGTCTTCTTCGTCGGCGCATTGCTGGCGGGCGTGCTCATGACCTCGCTCGGCCTTCCGGTGACGCTCGGCATCAGCGCAGGCCTGTTCGTGCTCGCCGCGCTGGTCATCGCGCTTTCGCCACTGCGCAGAGCGCGCCACGGCGGCGCTTCGCGCGGCTGATCACCGCGAACCCGCCGCCCGGGCGGATGACACCCGCGGCTGCTGCTGCGTGATGCAGTGGATGCCGCCACCTCGGTCGAAGATGGGCCGCGAGTCGACCGTGACCACCCGCCGGCCCGGATAGGCGTCGGCGATGATCTCGCGAGCGCGCGCGTCGGACGCGTCGTCGCCGAAGCCGCAGAGCACGACTCCGTCGTTGGTGACGAGGTGGTTGATGTAGCTCCAGTCGAGCCACCCCTCGTCGTCGCGAAGCGCGGAGGGGGCCGGGATGCCGGTGAGGGTGACGCTGCGGCCCCGCTCGGCGAACGCGGTCTCGAGTTCGCGTCGCACGAGACGTGACACCTCGAAGTCGGGGTGGGAGGCATCCGTCTGCTCGTGGAGGAGAACATGGTCGGGCGCGGCGAAGGTGGCGACGATGTCGACGTGCCCGTTGGTGCCGAGGTCGTCGTAGTCGCGGGTCAGGCCGCGCGAGAGCCAGATGGCATCCGTCGCGCCGATCGTCCGGGTCATCTCGGCCTCGACGCGGGCACGGTCGGCGAAGGGGTTGCGGCGCGGGTCGAGCTGCACGGTCTCGGTGAGCAGGACGGTGCCGGTGCCGTCGACGTGGAGCCCGCCGCCCTCGGCGACGAGGAGAGAGTCGATGCGCTCGGCTCCCGCGTGCTCGGCGACGACGCGGGCGATGCCGGCGGACTTCTGCCATTCGGCCCAGCCGGGTGCGCCCCACCCGTTGAAGATCCAGTCGACCGCCCGGGTGTCCTCGGCGCCGAGGACACCCGGGCGGTCGGGGTCGACGACGAAGGTGGGCCCCACGTCGCGCATCCAGAACTCGTCGAGCGGGGCTTCGACGATCTCGATGTCGGCGGAGAGCATGTGGCGGGCCCGAGCCACCTCGGTGGGGTCGACGATCATCGTCACCGGCTCGAACTGCCGCACGGCGTGCGCGACGTCGGTCCAGGCCCGGTAGCCCTGCTCACGGGATTCCGCGCCCTCCCCGAGGGTGATGCCTTCGCGGGGAAACGCCATCCAGGTGCGCTCGTGCGGGGCGGATTCTGCGGGCATGCGCCACATGTGGTGTTCCTTCTGGGGTGCGGTGTCAGAGCGGGGAGCTGGCGGTGGTGGCGAGGTCGCCGGCGACGGCGCCGTCCTCGTCGCGGACGACCACGACGACAAGGGGGCCGTAGGGGGCGATCCAGGGGCTCGCGGCGCTCGCGTGCGCCGCGGCAGAGACGCGGGCGGTGCCGCGGAGGCGGCTTCCGTCCAGGTTCGCCTCGACGCGGGCGCCGTCGACGTAGGCGGCGGTGTCGCGAGCCGATCCGCCCGTCACGGTGGCGCTGAAGCGCACCACGGTCTCGTCGCCGTCCGTCTCGGTCTCGACCGCATCGACGACGACCCGCAGGCCTCCCGCGGCGACCGGTCGCGTCGTGGTGAAGACGGCCTCGTCGGGCAGCGCCGGCGTGCGCGGGGGCGTCGTGCGGCGCTCGCCGAGAGCGGTGACGGCCGATCCCAGCCGGATGAGCCGCGAGTCGCTGTACGCGGGACCGGCGATGGTCAGGCCGACCGGCATCCCGGTGTCGTCCATCGTGCCCATCGGCACGGTCACGGTCGGGATGCCGAGATGGCGGGGGACGAGGTTGCCGTTGGACACCCAGACGCCGTTACGCCATGCGATGTCAGCCGAGCCGGGGGCGACATCGGCGTCCGCGGGGCCCACGTCGGACTGCGTGGGGAAGATGACGGCGTCGAAGCCGCCCTCTTGCATCCACTCCTCGAAGTCGACGCGGCGGGTGTGCTCGAGGCCGCGCAGGCCCGCTTCGAGGCTCGCCACCTCGCGCCAGTCGGGCTCCCACTCCCGGGCCCGTGCCACGTAGTCGCCGATGTCGTAAGAGATGTCGTAGTGCCAGATGCCGTAGCGGTCGGGGAGGGCTCCCGCAGGGTGGGGGAAGATGCGCGCCGCGTCGACGTCGGCGAGACGATTCAGCCCCGGATCGCCGTTCTGGCGGAGGAAGGCGTCCATGGCCCACACGGCGAGGTCTCCCACCTCGGCGTCGAGGAACTCCCGGGTGACGAAGCCGCGGTCGAGGAAGTCCTCGTCGCCGGGGTGCAGTTTCTCGTACCGGTCGACCACCGGGAAGTCGGTCTCGACCACCTCGGCGCCCGCGGCTTCGAGGTCGGTGCGCAGATCGCCCCAGAGTCGCATGACGCTGTCTCGTGTGACGATCGGTGACTCGTTGTCGGGGTCGCCGTTGATGTAGATGCGCGGGACGGCGAGGCGCAGCCCCGCGAGCGGCAGCGGCTCGAGCTCGCTGAACGACGCGGGGCGCACCTCGGAGGGACGCGGCAGGGCGATCCAGGGCTGCGAGCGCCAGAGGTCTCCCTCGGTCACCGGATCGTCGGCCACGATCGCGTCGAGCACGACGCGCAGGTCGTCCATCGAGCGGGTGTGCGGCACGACGACGTCCATGGTCGGTACGAGCGGCCAGTTCCCCCGCACCGAGATCACCCCGCGCGACGGGGTGTACGCGACGAGCGCGTTGTGCGAGGCGGGGGCGCGGCCCGACGACCACGTCTCTTCGCCGAGGCCGAAGGCGGCGAAGCTGGCCGCAGTGGCGGTGCCCGACCCGTTGGAAGAGCCCGACCCGAACGCCGACGGCAGAAAATCGGCGTTGTAGGGCGACTCGGCGCGGCCGTAGACGCCGCGCTGCATGCCGCCCGCGGCCATCGGGGGCATGTTCGTCAGTCCGAGGAACACCGCCCCGCTCGCGCGCAGTCGCTCGATCGCGAAGGCGTCGTCGCCCGCCACCAGGTCGGCGAAGGCCGGCGACCCCGAGGCCACGGTCAATCCGGTGACGCGGTAGCTGTCCTTCGCGGTGAACGGGATGCCGTCGAGCGGGCCGAGTGTCTCGCCCCGGGCTCGGCGCTGGTCGGCATCGCGGGCTTGCGCGAACGCGCGCGGGTTCAGGACGGGCACGGCGTTGAGGCGGATGCCGGCCCGGTCGTAGGCCGCGATGCGGTTGAGGTAGCGGGCCACGAGCTCGACGCTCGTGACGGTTCCGGAGTCGAGGGTGGCGCGCAGGCGGGCGACGTCGGCTTCGACGACGGTGAAGTCCTCGGTGGTCATGGCGGTAAACATACACTGTTTGTTTTATGTGTGCGAGAGTGGACTCGGAGCCTGCGCCCGCAGGCTCGCACCGACCCGGGAGACCGCCATCGCCAGACCGCACACGCCGCTGCTGAGCCGCGATCTGATCGCGCGAACCGCCCTCGCCCTGGTCGACCGTCACGGACCCGACGGGGCGAGCATCCGTCGCGTCGCCGCACGCCTCGGGGTCAACCCCGCGTCTTTGTACAACCACGTCCCCAACCGCGCGGCCATGGTCGAGGACGTCCGCGCCCTCGTGTCGGCGCCCATCGACTCGCAGCCGCTGCGGGAGCTGCCCTGGGAAGACGCGCTCCGCGCCTGGGGACGCTCGTACCGTCGTGCCTTCGCCCGGCATGCCCGTGTCGTGCCGCTGCTGATGACGGAGCGCGCGTCGGCCCCCGTCCTCCTCGCGCAGTACGAGGACTTCGCGGCGGCCGCCGAGGCCGCCGGGTGGACGCTGCGCGATGTCATCCCGCTGCTGACCGCCTTCGAGTCCTTCATCCTCGGCAGCGTCCTCGACATGTCGGGGCCCTCCGTGGTGTTCGACCCCACGGGCCAGGAAGAGGCGTTCCCGCGCTTCTCGGCGGCTTTCGACACCCTCGCCGACGAAGACCCGGAGGACCCCGTGGCCACCCGCGCCTTCGAGCTCGGGCTCGACATGCTGATCGCCTCCGCTCGGCCCCGCTGACGCCGAACCCGCATTCGGGCGCAGGGCAAGTCCTGGCTCGAGGGGATCCCGACCTGGGACGATTCCGGAATGGATGCCACCACGGACGAGCCCGCGATCCTCCCCGACCGGCCGAGGTCCGACGCGCGCCGTCCGGTCGCCCTGGTCGTGGGCATCGTCGCGACCGTGCTCTTCGTGGCGCTGCGACTGGCCGTCGATCTCGACGGGGGAGCGCCGCTGGCGTTCGACCAGTGGTGGGACGACACGATGGCCGCGCTCGCCGACCCGGTCGCGGTCATCGTCGCGTGGATCCCCGCCATCGTGGGCGGCACGATCGGAATGATCGTCATCGGCATCACGACCGCCGTCGTCTTCCTCCTGGTCAAGCGCCCGTGGGATGCGCTGAACGTCGCGGCATCCATCGCCCTGGTCGTGCTCATCGGCGCGCCCCTCGCCGCTGTCATCGCACGAGCCCGACCGATGGATTCGCTGGCCGAGACCCAGGCGACCTCGTTCCCCTCGGGCCACACCGCCGTCGCGACGACGATCGCGGTGACGCTCGCGCTGATCCTCCGCCGCGGCTGGATCTGGGCGGCAGGCGCCGTCTGGGTGCTGCTGATGATGTGGAGCCGCACCTACCTGCACGCGCACTGGCTCAGCGACGTCACGGCGGGTTTCCTGGAGGGAGTGGCGGTGGCCACCCTCGTCTGGGCGCTGGTCGAGGTGTGGCGTGTGCGCCGCGCGCAACGCCTGGTGGCGGCGTCCGGCTGAGCGCTAGGGTTCCCGGATGACCAGCGCCTCCGCCGCCGCCGACAAAGCCCAGGATTCGACCGCCTTCCGCGTCGCCGCACGCGTCGGCTACGTGGTCCTCGGGCTTCTGCACCTGCTGATCGGGGTGATCGCGGTGTCTCTTGCGACCGGGAGCGGCGGCGACAGCGCCGACCAGAGCGGAGCCCTGCAACAGGTGGCCGAGGCTCCGGCGGGCAAGGTACTGCTCTGGGTCGTCGTCGTCGGGCTCGTGGCGCTTGCCGTCTGGCAGGTCGTGGATGCCGTCGCCGAGCGCGACCCCGACGAGAAGAAGCGCTGGGCGCACCGCGCGAAATACGTGGGAACGGCCGTCGCGTACGGGGCGATCGCCGTCACCGGCTTCACGATCGTCTCGGGCGGACAATCGGACTCCTCGCAGTCGTCGCGCACTCTCAGCGCGCAGCTTCTCGCCATGCCCGGGGGCATCGTCCTCCTGGTCGTCGTCGGGCTGGCGGTGGCGGTGATCGGCGTCGCCTTCGTCGTGCGCGGTGTCACCAAGGCCTTCATGAAGAACCTGTCGAGCCCGGGCGGGACGGCGGGGCGTGGCATCCGGACCTTCGGAATGATCGGTTATGTCGCCAAGGGGATCGCGGTGGGCGTCGCCGGCGTCCTCTTCATCGTCGCGGCCTTCTCGCATGACCCGAACGCGGCCGGCGGCATCGACTCGGCGCTGCGCTCGCTCGCGAGCCTGCCGTTCGGGCAGGTCGTCCTGTGGCTCGTGGGCGCGGGGCTCGTCGTGTACGGGCTCTTCTGCTTCGCCCGGGCCCGGTACGCCCGGATGTGAGCGCGTTGATCAGGGAGTGACGACGGTCACGCCGGCTTCGGCGAGGGCGGCGGACAGCTCGGGTGACGGCTCGGCGTCGGTGATGAGGTAGTCGGCCTTCTCGAGGGGGCCCACCTGGGCGAACAAGCGTCGGTCGAGCTTCGAGGAGTCGGCCAGGATCGCGGTGCGATCCGCGCGCTGGATCATCTCGCTCATCATGGTCGCGTCGCCGAGGTTGCTGGTCGAGAAGCCGGAGCCGTCGACCGCGCCGACCGCGATGAGGGCGTAGTCGCAGCGGATGTCGACCTCGGGGGTGTGCGAGTTCATCGCCAGGGTCACCGGGCCGGTCGTGGCCTGGGTGATGGTGCGGACCGCGCCGCCGAAGATGTAGAGATCGCGGAACACGCTGGGGGAGATCTCGGCGGGGATGCGCAGGTTGTTCGTCGCGATCGTGAGGTTCCGGTGATTGCGCAGGGCTCGGGCGACCGCCAGCGTCGTGGTGCCGGCGTTGAGCATGAGGACGGATCCGTCCTCGATGAGGTCGGCGGCGAGCGCGGCGATGCGCTCCTTCTCGGAGATCTGCATCTGCAGGCGTACGTCGAGGCCGCGGTCGCGGCCGGGGACCGACATCGCACTGACGGCACCGCCGTGTGTGCGCACGACGATCCCTTCGCGATCGAGCTGGTCGAGGTCGCGGCGGACCGTGTCGATCGAGACGCCGAAGTGCGAGGCGAGGTCGACGACGGTCACCTGGCCCGACTCGGCGACGTAGGCGGCCAGCTCGGCTTTGCGGCCCGCGGGGAGCCGTCGCTTGACCGTGGCGGTGGATGCGTCCATGCCGTCATCTCTAGCACAGAGCGGCATGTCGGTCCGCAGAATTTGTGCGAAAACGGCAGAGAACAGCACTCCAAGCCCGTTGTTTGCGGACATTGACGCGGTCTCCTGCCGGAATTATCACGGATCTGCATCGAGCTCTTGCGGCTTCTTGCAAAGGGGCGCATACTCGTGCTGAAAGACGCAAGAACGCGCAGAACAGCGCGAAATGCGGCAGATCTCAACGAGGAGAAATGATGGACAACAGCGGGCGCCGGCGTCGGAACGCCATCAAGCTCGTCGGTGCCGCGGCAGCGGCCACGACCCTCCTGGCGATGGCGGGGTGCTCGTCGAACGATTCGGGAGCGTCGTCGGACGGGAACGTCACGATCGAGTTCGCCCAGTGGTGGGAGCCGGAGCTCGGCGACGGAGCGTTCCGCGGACTCATGGACGAGTTCGAGAAGGAGAACCCCGGTATCAAGGTCGACCTCGTCAGCGGGCCCTACGCCTCTACGAAGGAGCAGCTCTTCGCCGGGGCGGCATCCGGCACCATGCCCGACGTCGTCGGTCTCGACGGTGCGTGGGTCAGCGACTTCGCCAAGCAGGGCGTGATCGCCGATCTGTCGAAGCTGATGAGCGACTCCGGCTACGACGACAGCCAGCTCGCCAGCCAGATCAAGGTCGACGGCAGCACCTACATGATCCCCGTGGTCAACTTCGTCTACCCCATGTTCACCAACGACGGGCTGCTCTCGCAGGCCGGTGTCAGCTCTCCGCCGTCGACTCGCACGGAGTTCGCCGACGCGGCGAAGAAGATCAAGGCCCTCGGCGGAGACGTGTCGGGGTGGGTCCTCCCGCTCTCGCTCGAAGCCCCCAACGGCGTGCAGAACGACGTCATGTCATGGGTGTGGGCCTCGGGCGGGTCGATGCTGAAGGACGGCAAGCCCGACCTGACGAACAAGGCCGTGACCTCGGCCACCGACTACATCCAGCAGCTCTGGGAGGACGGGGTCATCGCTCCCGGATCCTTCACGATGAAGGAGCAGGACAAGGTCGAGGAGTTCACCAACGGACGTGTCGGCATGATGATCGACTCGCTGGCCCACATCAATCTGATCCGACAGTCGAACCCCGACCTGAAGTTCTCGATCTCGGCGATCCCGGCCGAAGACGGCTTCACCGGAGAGCGCGGCATCCCCTACGCCTCGTGGGGCATCGGCGTGGCCGAGAACTCGCAGCACAAGGATGCCGCCTTCAAGCTCGTGCAGTTCCTGATGGGCAAGGACGTCAACAGCGAGCTGTCGACGATGGCCAAGGCGTTCCCCGGCAACACCGAGAGCGTGCCGACCTTCGTCGCGGACGACGAGCTGTTCAAGACGGCGTTCGACATCTACAAGAAGGGCTACCCGGCGAACGAGTTCACGGGTCTGCCCGTCGCCGAGGAGCTCATGCGACAGTTCGGCACCCAGTTCCAGTCGGCTCTCGACGGACAGCAGTCGATGAGCGACGCGCTCACCAAGACGCAGGACGAATGGACGTCGGAGTTCTGATCCGACCCCGAACCGGGATGCCGCACCGCCACCGCTCGCGGTGCGGCATCCCGCTCAGCGAAAGCCGCACATCATGACCATGCGCACTCTCACACCCCCCGACACCGAGGTGATCGTCACCGGACGACCCGCCTCCCGCCGCACCCGGCAGCTGCGCAAGGCCGGCGAGGCCTACGCGTTCCTGTCTCCGACGCTGATCCTGTTGTTCGTCCTGATGATCGTCCCGATCGTCATGGTGATCGGGTACTCGTTCCAGGACAACGTCATCCTCAACAAGAGCCCCGAGGTCGTGGGTCTCGACAACTACATCGCGATCCTCAACGACTCCGGCTTTTGGAAGGCGACGGGCAACACCCTCTTCTTCACCCTCACGAGCGTCGCCGCGCACCTCGTGCTCGGACTCTCGTTCGCCCTCCTGCTCAACAGCCGGCTCATCGGCGCGGTCCCCCGGGCGATCTTCCGCGGGCTCTACGTGCTCCCGTGGCTTTTCACGGTCGCCGTCATCGCCGTGCTGTGGCGCATGCTGCTCGCCCCGAACGGCATCGTCAACTTCCTGCTCCACACGAACATCGAGTGGCTCGCCTCGCCGCAACTGGCGCTGGGGACGGTCACCTTCATCAACATCTGGGCCGGTTACCCGTTCTTCATGGTGAGCCTGCTCGCCGGTCTCCAGGGGATCCCGAGCGACCTCTACGAGGCCGCGACCGTCGACGGTGCCAGCCCCGTGCAGCGCTTCTGGAACGTCACCGTCCCCCAGCTGCGTCCCATCATCGTGAGCCTGCTGTTGCTCGACCTCATCTGGACCTCGCAGCAGTTCGCCCTCATCTGGCTGACCACGGGCGGCGGTCCCATCGACGTCACCGAGATGCTCAGCACCTTCACCTACAAGCTCGCATTCGCGAAGTACGACTTCTCGATGGCCTCCACCTCGGCGGTGCTGGTCCTGGCGATGTCGATGATCATCGCGGTGCTCTACGTCCGCCACCAGAAGGCGAGGGACTGACCATGGCCTCGACCACGACCGCGCGCCCGCGCGCCACCAGCGCGATCGCGCGCCGCCGCCTCGCCAAGACCGGCGTGCTCATCGGCCTGTTGATCGGCGCGGTCTTCGCCGCCGGTCCCGTGCTGTGGATGCTCTCGAGCTCGTTCAAGTCGAACACGCAGATCTTCGAGCTCCCCCCGCGCCTCATCACCGACACCTTCTCGTTCGACGCGTACATCTCGATCTTCACCAACCCCGAGACGGTGCGCTTCTTCATCAACAGCTATGTCGTGGCGGGGGCGGTGACGATCCTGACGCTGCTCGTCGCGATCCAGGCGGCGTACGCCTTCAGCCGATTCGAGTTCCGCGGCAAGCGCGTCGTCAACGTCATCATCGTCAGCGTCCAGGCGGTCCCGCCGATCACGCTGCTGATCCCGTACTTCGGTCTGATGGTGGGGCTCGGCCTCTACAACACCTATCCGGGGCTCATCTTCACCTACATGGTGTTCACGCTGCCCTACGCGATCATCATGATGACCGGGTACTTCAACACCCTGCCGAAGGAACTCGACGAGGCCGTCCGAGTCGACGGCGCGGGCTCGTTCACCGCCCTCTGGCGGGTGCTCGTGCCCATCTCGATCCCCGGGATCGTCTCGGTGGGGATCTACACCTTCATGATCGCGTGGAACGAGTTCCTCTTCGCCCTCACCCTCACGCGCACCATCGACATGCGCACCGTGCCGATCGGCATCCAGCTGCTCATGGGCCAGCACTCCTACGAGTGGAACCAGATCATGGCGATGAGCATCCTCGGCTCGATCCCCGTGCTGCTGCTCTTCCTCTTCTTCCAACGCTTCTTCATCAGCGGCCTCACGGCCGGCTCGGTGAAGAGCTGACCTCCGCACACCCAACCCCGAACAAGGAGAAATCCGTGCTCTACACCGGCAAGTCCATCCTCGACGTAGCGAACGCCCACAGCTTCGCCATCCCGGCTTTCAACATCAGCGATTGGGCGATGTTCACCGGGATCATGGACATCAGCGAGGAGAAGAACGCTCCGGTCATCATCGCCATCCACCCCGACGAGGTCTCGCACATCACCACCGACCTCATCCCCGCGATGCACGCCCGCGCGCACCGCTCGAGCGTTCCCGTCGCCATCCACTGGGACCACGGCGGAACGTACGAGCAGATCGTCCAGGCCATCCAGGCCGGCTTCACCTCGGTCATGATCGACGCCTCGCTCGAGCCCTTCGAGCAGAACGTCGCCCTGACTCGCAAGGTCGTCGAAGCCGCCCACGCGGTCGGCGTTCAGGTCGAGGGCGAGCTCGGAACCATCGGCGCGAACGACAGCTACGGCGAGTCCGGTGCCGCCGAGATCATCTACACCAACGTCGACGACGCCGTGCGCTTCGTCGAGCAGACCGGGGTCGACAGCCTCGCCATCGCCATCGGCACCTCGCACGGGCTCTACCCGGCCGAGAAGAACCCCGAGCTGCGCCACGACCTGCTCGAGCAGATCAAGGCGGCGGTCGGCATCCCGCTCGTGCTGCACGGCGGGTCGAGCAACCCCGACGGCGAGCTGAGCCGGGCGGTGGAGCTGGGCGTGAACAAGATCAACATCTCCAGCGACATCAAGGTGGCCTACCACGACCGCATGCGCGAGGTGCTCGGCACCGACCGTCGCCTGCGCGAGCCCAACGCCATCCAGCCCGAGTGCATCGCGGCGATGAAGGTCACCGCCGCTGAGAAGATCGACCTGTTCGGCGCCGCCGGCAAGGCCGACCTGTACTGATCGAAGGAGACCGGCGCCATGGGGGAAGACCTCGTCCTCGGGCTCGGCGGAACCGTCGACTACGAGATCCGGTGGGATGCCGAGGTGCTCACCGCCCTCGCGGCGGAGCACGGCATCCGGCTCGACGAGTTGACCACCACGACGCCCATCATCGACGAGCGCGCGCTCATCGTGACGGTGCTCGCCTTCCTCGCCACGGGCGGGGGAGGCGAGCGCTTCGTGCTCTCGTCGGAGATCGTGGAGCGCTTCGCGGCGCACTTCGACAAGAACGTCACCCTGGGCGGCACGGGGGTGCGGGCCGGGATCGCGCTCGATCGCATCGGCGTCCCGACGGTGCAGCACCTGGTCAGCATCGACGACAATGTCCGGCGGCTTCTGCCGTCGTCAATGAGGATCGTCTCGTCGGCGACGCGTGACACCCTCGACCCGCACCTCATCGTGCAGTACCCCGAGGGCACGACCGTGCGCGTGGTCGACGGAGCGGTGACGGCCACGGCCTCCAATCGCCTGATCTTCGCCAACGACGCGCCCAACCGCGAGATGGCGATCGCCGACCGACTCGGCGACGCTCTCGAATCGGCTGCGGCCTTCCTCGTCTCGGGTTTCAACACCATGCAGGATGCCGATCTGCTCGAGGCCCGGCTCGACGACCTGGTGAGCGCGATGCGCCGTCTTCCCGCCGATGCCCTCGTGTACTACGAAGACGCGGGGTTCTACCAGCGCGAGCTCTCCGCCCGCGTACGGAGGCGACTGCTCGAGCGCATCGACGTGTACGGCATGAACGAGGACGAACTGCAGGAGTACCTGGGGCGCTCCGTCGATCTGCTCTCGCCGGACGACGTCGCGGCGGCCCTCGCCGAGGCGCACGGGCTCATTCCGGCACGGGCGCTGGTCGTGCACACGAAGTACTGGGCGCTCGCCGTCGGTCCCTCGGCGGCGCGGCACGAAACGGGACTCGAGAGCGCCGTGCGCACCGCGGCGACGCGCTACCGGCTCGGCGACGCGTGCACGGCAGCCGACCTCGATGCCACCGCGAGATTCGCGCGCCATCCCGGGGGAGCGGCGGTGGTCGCTGCCCTGCAGCGGAGCGGAAAGGCGGTCGGCGTGCCGGCGTACCTCGTCGACACCGCCGATCCCACGACGATCGGCCTGGGGGACACGTTCGTCGGCGGCTTCCTGGCGGCCGTCCCGGCCGCTGCGCGGCACGCGACCGCGGCCGCTCTGGATCGCGCCCTCGACGCCGTGGGCGGAGCGCCGGGCTGAGCTGGCGCGGCCCCGGATCTCTCAACGCGCCGCGGTGTCGGCATCCGGGTCCGAGAACGGCCCGCACGCCGCGATCACGCGGCGGAGGCTGACGGCGGCCTCCCACGCGTCGAGGGGCTCCTCGTGCGCGTCGAGGGCGCGCAGGCTCTCGGTGTAGCGCGTGAGGGACTTCTCCGCCGCGCGCAGGCTGCCCGCGTCGGCCTCGGGTTCGGGTGGCGTCGTGACCAGGGGCGAGACCGCGTCGATCGCGTCGGCGAGGGTGCGGCGCACCTCGGCAGGAAGACGGGTGTCGACGTCGGGACCCACGGTGAGTCGTGCCAGTGCCGCGGCCAGTTCACGGGTGGCATCCGCGGTGCCGGTCAAGGCGTCCAGACGGCGTCGATCGAGGTCGCGCGGTGTCTTCAGCCGACGGCCGCGCGGGTTGTAACGACGGCTCTCATCGGCCAGGTCGACCTCTTCGCGGACCTCGACGAGGGTGTCCTCCAGCGCGGAGGCGGCCCGGTCGGCGGCCTCGGGGTCGAAGGAGCGGCCCGCGAGCGAGGTCGACATCGCCCCGAGCGCCTCGCCGAGGGCGTCGCGAAGGCGACTCAGTCGGTCGTCGGCCTTCTTCACCCGGAGCGGCGGAACGACGAGCAGATTCACCACGACGCCCACCACCACACCGAACGCCATCGTGACCAGGTACGACACGGAGTACCCGTCGGGGTCGGCGCCGCCCAGCAGCAGCACGAAGAGTCCCGCGATGGCCACCCAGTCGCGCCCGACGCCGAGGGCGCGCACCCCCGCGAGCAGCACCCCGATCAGGATCACGGCGGCCACCGCGACGATGCGGGGCAGGCCCGTGCCGACGACGGCGAGGCTCGCCAGGCCCAGGCCGATTCCGAGTGCCAGACCGACCACGGCCTGGACCCCGCTCGAGGCGGAGCGCGCGACGGTCGGGTACATGCTCACCAGCACTCCGAGCGGCGCGTAGTACGAGTACTCGCTTTGCGCGAGGGGGACGAGAGGGGCGAGGTACCAGGCCAGCGCCGCCGCCGCAGCGGTCTTGGCGGCGAGCAGCAGGCGGTCGGTCGTGATCGCGTCGGACCACCATCGGCGGGGGTCGAGGGCGGCGGGGACGGTCATGAGCGGCGGGTGCGCGGGCGAGTCGACACGCTCCCATGCTCGATGTCGGCGACCGAGCCGTCGTGGGGGTTGCCCCGCTCGGGTCGCCGGGTTAGGACTCAGCGCCCGGGGCGGTAGGCGTCCCAGAGGACGCGCGCATGGCGGGCCTTCGCGCGCTCGACCCCGTCCTCGTCGTGACGGGCCGCGCTGATCCATTCCGCGAGGCGGCTCGCCACGGCTCCCAGCACCATGCTCAGGTCGGCGTGAGCGGCGGGAGGCACCGCCGCCTCCGACGCCGGCATCCGCCCCTTCGGCGCCAGGTCGTCGTCGATGTGCCGCAGCACGAGCCGAGCGACCCCGACGGCGTGGCTATTCACGACGCAGTGAGCGGCGCCCTCGATCTCCCACCGCCGAGCCCTGTGCGCGCGGGCGACGAGTCTCGAGTGCAGGCGACGGGGCGAGGGGCGGTCGTGCTCGCCCCGGATGAGCAGCAGCGTCGCTCGTCCCGCGCCGATGCGGTCCGAGATGCGGTAGCGCAGCATGTGCGGCAGCGCCTCGAAGAAGTAGAGGAACCCGCACAGCAGATAGGCCGACACGGCGAGCAGCGCGATGTGGATCGACTCGCGCACGGTCGACTGGACGAATCGCACTCCCTGCACGATCGCGGTGGACTCCGCCTCGTCGACGACGGGGCTCACCAGCACCGCGTGCGAGAGGCCGGGGCGGCGCGCGAGGACCTCGGTGACCACCTGCGTCCCCATCGAATGCCCGATCAGGACGGGGTCGTCCAGGCCGTAGTGATCGAGCACCCCCTCGACCTGATCGGCGAAGTAGGCGGCGGTGGGGGATTCTCCGGATGCCGGGACCCCGCCGAACCCGGGGAGGTCGAGCGCGTACACCTCGCCCTCCTCGGCCAGCAGGGGCGCGAGGAACTCGAAGTACGTCGACGCGACTCCGATGCCGGCGACGAGCACGAAGGAGCGCCCGGTGTCCGCGGTCGTGGGCACGCGCGTCACGCGCGTGCGCGACGGGCCACGGCGATACGTCTGGACGTCGACGTCAGCGGGACGCGGTTTTTCGGGCACCGCCCCAGGATGCCCTACCCGCCTGGGTGACCTGTCAATCCCGGTCCCGGTGTCGGGAGCCCCGCTTAGCCTTCCTGCATGAGCGATACCTCCCGTGAAGAAGAGACCCTGGGTGCCGTCCGCGAGGGCGACAACCCCGCCGAGAAAGATCCGTCCGACTGGGTGACCGGCGACGAGCCGATGACCGCTCCCCAGCGCAGCTACCTCGACACGCTCGCTCGCGAAGCCGGCGAAGAGATCCCCGCCGACCTGACGAAGGCCGAGGCATCGGAGCAGATCGACCGACTGCAGAACGAGACCGGTCGCGCCACCGAGTGATTTTCGAGGCGTCCCGCCGTCCCCTCGTCAGGACGCGCGGGACGCCTCTTCGTGTGCCGAGATGCCGTCGATGTCCTGACGCTCGCCGCGGGCGATGTCGTCGAGGAAGTCGGCGACGATGCGTCGCTCCGCGGGTCCCAGTCGTTCGGCGGCCGCCGCCGCCGACGTGCTCCGCACCGACAGGATGCGTCGGGCGGGGGAATCGGCGTCAATCGTCTCGCGCACCACGATGGACCGGCGGTCGCCCGGGTACGGCTCGCGTTCGACCCATCCGGCATCCGCGAGTCGATCGATCAGCGCGGTCGTGGCCGCGGACGAGATGCCCAGCATCGATGCGAGGATCCGCGGGGTCACGGGTTCGTCTTCGGGGGAGCGCTGCAGGAGGAACCGCAGAACCTTGGCGTCGTTCGGTCCGATACCGAGGGAGTGAAGAGCCTGCCGCTCGGATGCAACGCCGGAGTCGGTGAGGTCGTTGAGAGCCTTGACCACGTCGTCGGCGGTCGTCGCGTCATTCATCTGTCCTCCTCGGTTCTCTCGATGGGCTAGTGTCTTTGAGGCCGATAAAGTAGTCGACCGTTGTACTTCGATGGTACCCGTCCATTCGATGCATCGGCAGGGGGCTGATCGCGGAGCCTGGCATAAGATGCCCAGGTGGAAACAGGGTCCGAGTCGCGCTACTGGTACGGCGCGAGCGATGAGGATCGTCGTCGCCGAGCCGTCGACGTCCTCCAGGCCTTTCGCGTCTATCGCGCTGCCGAGGTCGCCATGCGTCGTCGAACGCGCGAGTCGATGTCGATGGGTGAGAACGAGCTCCTGGTGCTGCGCTACCTCATCAAGGCGGCGGGGCAGGGCCGGCAGGTGTCTCCGAGTGAGCTGACCCGATACCTCGGGGTCTCGACGGCCTCGACGACGGCGATCGTCGACCGCCTCGAGAAGACGGGCCACGTCACCCGTGTCCCTCACCCCACCGATCGGCGGAGCATCTTCATCGTCGCGACCGAAGTGAGCGACGAAGAGGTGCGCGCGACTCTCGGGTCGATGCACGCCCGCATGATGGCGGCGGTCGTCGACATGAGCCCCGAAGACAGCGCGGCCGTGATCGCGTGCCTCGGCCGGCTCCAGGATGCCGTCGATCAGGTCGACCCGCACCCGGTCGAGGCCGAGCCCGGTCGCTGACGGGCGTCGCTAGGTAGGTAGTCCGCCTACTTATCGCCGAAACATTAGGCGGCGCATTCGCGGCGTGAAACCATGGAGCCATGCACGATCCGGTGAGCGACGCGGCGGTCGTCGCGCCCGCAGCGGCCGGCGCCCACGCTGAGAACCTGCGCGAAGTCGACGGGGTCGAGGTCGCCTCGTTCCGAGCTGTGGTGGCCCGCCTGCGGGCGGATTACCCGCTCGAGGATCCGACCCACGTCGAGGCGATCGTCCTCCGCGAGTGGGAGGCCTTCTCGGCTGGGCGTCCCCTCGTGGTACCCACCGCGGTCGAAGAGGGCGCGCGCGAGATCCTCGATCAGACGGTCGTCTGATCTAGGAGCCGGACGAGTCCGGTTCGTCGACGAGCAGCAGCCCACCCGACGAGTTCGCCGACGTCGCGAGCGCCTCGATCCACGCTCGGCTCAACAGAGCCGGCTCCGGCTCGTCGAAGACGAAGCGCAGCGGAATCGAAGGATGCAGCCACACGGTGCTGCGCCCCACCTCCTGGCCGGGTCCGTGCGTCCACGACAAGGTGAAGCTCTCGCCGCGGCGGAGCTTGGTCGCGATGACCACCTTGACGTGCGCCAGGGCGCGATCCTCGATCTCGATCGGCGACGCGACGTCGCCGTAGTAAAGCGTTCCCACACCGGCACGCTAGTCGTGCCAGAACGAGCCGCCCACCGGGGTTGATTCGCGCGACGCGACGTGGCATCCCGGAAAGCGGCTCGACGTGCGTTCCTCGGATAGGCTCGACGGCATGGGTAGATTCATCTACGACACCGTTGCCAACGCGGTCGACATCGACGACCGTACGCTCGCACACCTGCGCATCGTCGTGATGAACAAGCTTCGGCGTTCCGAGTCGTTCATGTTCGACGTCGAGGTCGGCGACGGCAGCGGTCGGCGCAGCTTCTGGATGCACCCCTCTGTGCCGATCCAGTTCCACTTCTACGGCAGCCGTCAGCCGCGCATCAACCGGGTCTGGGTCGAAGACCTCATGCTCGCGGCATCCGGCCCGAACGGTCTGGCGATCACGCCCGAGCCGAGCGAGGACGCCCTCGTCGAAGAGGGGTGAGCGTCAGCTCTTCTCGGACTCGGCAGTCGGGCTGATGTCCTCGGGTACGAGCATGATCCCGCCCGACGAGTTTGCGGAGTCGGCCAGTCGTTCGATCCACTCCCGGCTGAGCGTGGTGGGTTCGCTGTCGTCGAAGACGAAACGCAGCGGAATCGCCGGGTGCAGCCAGAGCGTGCTGCGGCCGCGCTCTTCGTCGTCGCGGTGTCGCCACGACAACGTGAAGCTCTCGCCGCGGCGGAGCTTGGTCGAGATGACGACTTTCAGGTGAGCCAGGGCGCGGTCCTCGATGTGCACGGTCGTGCCGCTGCCGCCGTAGTGAATGGTCCCCATGCGGCCCACGATACGCCAGAGCGTGTCGCGGATACGCGGCGGGATGCCAGGTGTCAAGACCGCCGGGCGTGGCGGGTTCGCCTGCCACAGTGAGGAAAGAGCACGGAAGGAGGGCGCCGTGACCAATCCCCCCACGCCTCGGCATCCTGAATCGGGGAACGACCCGGATGACCTTCCGGATGTGTTCCAGGGCTTGATCGGCATCGACGTCATCGACGGCGAGCTGGTCCCGCGCGCCTCGGCGGAACCACCCCGGGCGTGAGGCTCTCAGCGGCCTCGTAGTCGTGTCCGTTACGTTCGTGCGCATGTCGGACCCGCTGGACGAACAGCAGATCACCGTCTCGAGTGCGGCCCTGCGAGCGATGCGCGACGAGTTCCAGCGGTTCCTGATGGAGTACCGCTTCGGGCTCGCCGAGGTCGAGACGAAGATCTCTATCCTGCGCGAAGAGTTTCAAGAGATGCACGCCTACAACCCGATCGAGCACGTCTCGAGCCGGGTCAAGTCGCCGGACAGCCTGGTCGACAAGGTCCGCCGCAAGGGCATCGAGACCGACTTCGACTCCATCCGTGCCTCGATCACCGACATCGCCGGCATCCGGGTCACGTGCAGCTTCATCGACGACGCCTATCGGCTCTCGAACCTGCTGACCCGCCAAGACGACATCACCGTGCGCGACGTCAAGGACTACATCGCCCAGCCGAAGGCGAACGGTTACAAGAGCCTGCACGTGATCGTGGAGGTACCGGTCTTCTTGTCGACCGGTCGCGTCGACGTGCCCGTCGAGGTGCAGTTCCGCACGATCGCCATGGACTTCTGGGCGAGCCTCGAGCACAAGATCTACTACAAGTACGACCGCCTCGTCCCCGACGATCTGCTCGCCGAGCTCAAGAACGCCGCCGACACCGCCGCCGAGCTCGACACCCGCATGGAGCGGCTCCACCGCGAGATCCGCGGTGCGCACCCCGGAGTGGTCTCGCTCTGACGCGCGCGACACAATGGAGCGATGAGCGACGACGACTCCCGAGTGGACGAGGTCGCCGCCGAACTCCTCAGCCTCCCGCCCTCGCGTTTCACCGCCGCGCGTAACGAACGCGCTGCCGCCGAAGGCGGGGCCGTCGGGCGCAGGGTGGCGAAGCTGCGCAAGCCCACCGTCGCCGCCTGGGCCGTCAACCTGCTCGTGCGCGACGGCCAGCTCGGCGAGGCCGTGGAACTCTCGCGCGCCCTTCACGAGGCGCAGGAGGATCTGGATGCCGCCGAGCTCGGGAGACTGGGGCGTCAGCGCCGGCACCTGGTCGTCGCCCTCGCTCGTCGGGCGGGAGAGCTCGCCGCCGAGGCGGGGAGCCCGCTGAGCGGGGCGATGTCGGATGCCGTCGAGAAGACCGTCAACGCCGCGGTCGTCGATGCCACGGCGGCGGCCGCCGTGCTCACGGGGCGTCTGGTGTCGGCGATCGACCTCGCCGAACTGCGGGACGGGGCGCTCGGCGAAGCGGTGGCCGGTTCCGTCCCGGGCGAGCTCCCGCGGCCCGCTCCCACCCGGGACGATCTCGCCTCCCGTCGAGCGCGCAAGGCGGCGGAACGGGCCGTGCGCGAAGCGGAGCGTGCGAAGGCCGACGCCGACCGCGAGAACGCCGCTGCCGACCGGCGGGTCGACTCGGCGACCGAGCGAGCGACGCGCGCCCGCGAGCGTGTGGAGGGCCTTCGCACCGATCTGGAACGCGCCGAGAGGGACGCCGCCGAAGCGGAGGACGTACTGACCCAGCGCACGAACGCGCAGATCCGCGCTCGTGATGCCGTGCGGGCCGCGATCGAGGCCGTCCAGCGCGCCGAAGCCGCACGTCACGAAGGGTCCGATCGATGAGCGCTTCCTCCCTCTCCACGATCCTCGACGACGCTCGCGCACGCCTGGCCGGCGCCCCGCGCGAGCGACTCGGCGAGCTGCAGGAGGGGCGCCGCCTGCTCGGCATCCCGCGTGCCGCCCGTGTCTCGCCACGCGGCACGGCCTGGCACCTGGGGGTCCTCCTGTTGACCGACGACGCGCTTCTCGCGACGGGCGACATCGTGCGCTCGCGCCCGGAGGTCCGACGCGGATTCGCCGCGGAGTCGCAGCGTCGCCGCGCCGAGCTCTCGGCCGCCGCGGCGAGAGGTGGGGTGCCGGAGGGCGAGAGCGTGCACATCGGGTGGGAGGTCATCGACCCCGCAGCGGTCGGGCCATCGTCGACGCCCGTATCCGTCCGCGACGGAGAGCCGCTCGTGCGATGGAGCGCAGCCGGAGGATTTATGCCGCTGGGGCGGTACCTCGACGAGCGCATCGAGCTTCTGCGGCATCCGCCGGAGCGGGCGTAGGCACCTGCGCCCTTAGTCGGGGGTAGACCGCCTGTCAACAGGCGTCATCGCGGCCGTTCGCGGAAACAACGCTGGTCTATCGTGAGCGACGTGCAGCAGGTATGGCCAGGATCCAGTTATCCCCTCGGGGCCACTTACGACGGTAACGGGACGAACTTCGCCCTGTTCAGTGAAGGAGCAGAGAAGGTCGAGCTCTGCCTCTTCGAGGAAGACGGAACGGAGACGTGCTTCGAGCTGATCGACGTCGACGCGTTCGTCTGGCACGCCTACCTCCCCAACATCCAGCCGGGGCAGCGCTACGGCTACCGCGTGCACGGGGAGTACGACCCCGCGAACGGCAAGCGCTTCAACCCCGCGAAGCTGCTCCTCGACCCGTACGCGAAGGCCGTCGAGGGCCAGGTCGACTGGGGGCAGGCGGTCTTCAGCTACGAGTTCGGCGACCCCGACTCGTTCAACGACGAGGACTCCGCCGCCCACATGATGAAGGGCGTCGTCATCAACCCGTTCTTCGACTGGTCGGGCGACCGCCAGCCGAAGATCCCCTACGCCGAGTCGTTCATCTACGAGGCCCACGTGCGCGGCCTCACCCAGCTGCACCCCGACGTACCCGAGGAGTTGCGCGGCACGTACGCCGGCATCGCCCACCCCGCCGTCATCGAGCACCTCCAGAAGCTCGGCATCACCGCGATCGAGCTCATGCCGGTGCACCAGTTCGTCAACGACTCCACCCTCGAAGAGAAGGGGCTGTCGAACTACTGGGGCTACAACACCATCGCGTTCCTCGCCCCGCAGAACACCTACTCCTCGACCGGCGACCACGGTCAGCAGGTGCAGGAGTTCAAGGCCATGGTCAAGGCTCTGCACGCCGCCGGCATCGAGGTCATCCTCGACGTGGTCTACAACCACACCGCCGAGGGCAACCACATGGGCCCGACCCTGTCGATGCGCGGCATCGACAACGAGGCGTACTACCGCCTCGAAGACGACGACAAGCGCTACTACACCGACTACACCGGCACCGGCAACAGCATGAACGTGGGCAACCCCCACACGCTGCAGCTGATCATGGATTCGCTGCGCTACTGGGTGCTCGAGATGCACGTCGACGGATTCCGCTTCGACCTGGCATCCACCCTCGCCCGCGAGTTCTACGAGGTCGACAAGCTCGCGACCTTCTTCGAGCTCGTGCAGCAGGACCCGATCGTCTCGCAGGTCAAGCTCATCGCCGAACCGTGGGACGTCGGTCCCGGCGGCTACCAGGTCGGCAACTTCCCGCCCCAGTGGACCGAGTGGAACGGCAAGTACCGCGACACCGTGCGCGACTTCTGGCGCGGCGAGCCGCAGGCCCTGGGCGAGTTCGCCTCGCGGCTGACCGGTTCGGCCGACCTGTACGAGCACTCGGGACGTTTCCCGGTGGCATCCATCAACTTCGTCACCGCGCACGACGGCTTCACGCTGCGCGACCTCGTGTCGTACAACGAGAAGCACAACGACGCCAACGGCGAAGACAACAACGACGGCGAATCGCACAACCGCTCCAGCAACATGGGCGTCGAGGGGCCGACCGACGATCAGGACGTCCTGAAGCGTCGGGCGCAGCAGCAGCGCAACTTCATCGCGACGCTGCTGCTCAGCCAGGGCGTGCCGATGCTGCTGCACGGCGACGAACTCGGTCGCACGCAGGGCGGCAACAACAACGGCTACGCGCAGGACAACGAGATCACGTGGGTGGACTGGACGAACATCGACACCCCGCTCATCGAGTTCACGGCCGCCCTCGCGCGACTGCGCAAGCAGCACCCCACCTTCCGCCGCAGCCGGTTCTTCGACGGTCGCCCCGTGAAGATGGAGGAGGGCGCTCCCATTCCCGACGTGGTGTGGCTGCGTCCCGACGGCTCGCTCATGCAGCCCGAGGACTGGGACAACGGCTTCGGCCTCGCGGTGGGCGTCTTCCTCAACGGCCAGGGAATCCGCGAGCGCGATCGTCGTGGCGAGTCGATCAGCGACGACCACTTCCTCGTGCTGTTCAACGCCGGTGACGACAAGGTCGACTTCCGCCTGCCCGACTTCGAGTACGCGCCGAAGTGGGACGCCTACGTCGACACCGCCGGCGAGCGCGCGAACACCGAGCCGCTGAGCCCCGGTGAGACGCTGCCGCTCGAGCCGAAGTCGCTCATGGTCCTGCGTGAGCACCACCTGCCCGAGCCCGAGGTCGACCACTCGGTCGCCGCCTCCCTCACCGCGCAGATCCCGGTGGTCGGCACCGACGACCTGCCCGGTCAGGCGCCCAAGCCGGAGCTGTGAGCGAGATGCGGCATCCGCTTTCGACCTATCGCCTGCAGATCCGCGAAGCGTTCACCCTCGACGACGCCGCCGAGGTCACGGGATACCTCCGTGACCTCGGGGTCTCGTGGGCGTACCTGTCGCCGATCCTCGAGGCCACGCCCGGTTCCGACCACGGCTACGACGTGGTCGACGTCGAGCGCGTCGACCCCGCACGCGGGGGCGCCGAGGGGCTCGACCGCTTCGCCGCGGCAGCGCGCGCGGCGGAGCTCGGCATCCTGATCGACATCGTGCCCAACCACATGGGCGTCTCGGAACCACGCAGCAACGCGTGGTGGTGGGACGTGCTGCGACAGGGGCGGGCGTCGGCGCACGCGAGCGCGTTCGACATCGACTGGGAATTCGGTGACGGCAAGGTGCGCGTGCCCGTGCTCGGCGACCATCTCGACGCGGTCATCGACGAGATCTCATACGACCCGACGCCGGCCGACGATGCTCCCGACGGGCTGGTCCGCTACTACGACCATGCCTTCCCGGTGGCCCCCGGTACCGGTACTTCGGACATCCGAGCTCTGCTGGACGCGCAGAACTTCGAACTGCGCTACTGGCAGGACGAAGCGGCCGACCTGAACTACCGCCGCTTCTTCGCCGTGACGACCCTCGCGGGCGTGCGCGTCGAGGTGCCGGAGGTGTTCCGGGCGACCCACGCCGAGATCCTGCGCTGGGTGCGCGAGGGCCTCGCCGACGGTCTGCGCGTGGACCACCCCGACGGTCTCGTCGATCCGGGCGGGTACTTCGATCAGCTCGCCGTCGCGCTCGAAGAGGCCGGCGAGGGCGAGGTCGGCTACGTGCTCGCCGAGAAGATCCTCGAACACGGCGAGGCGTTGCCGTCGTGGTGGAAGACCGCCGGGACCACCGGTTACGACGCTCTCGCCGAGATCGACCGTGTGCTGACCGACCCGGCGGGGGAGGCGGCGCTCGATGCCCTCGACGCGCGCCTGCGCACCGACAGCGATCTCGAGCCGCTCACCGGCTGGCACGACCTCATCCACGACACCAAGCGCAAGATCGCCGACTCGATCCAGGTGTCGGAGATCCGTCGCCTGGTGCGCGGTCTTCCGTCGGGGCTGCGCGAGGAGTTCGGGGCCGACGCGCTGCAGGACGCGCTCGCCGAGATCCTCGCGTGCTTCCCGGTGTACCGCTCGTACCTCCCCGCCGGTCGCACGCACCTCGACGCCGCCGCGGGCGAAGCCGAAGTGCGTCGTCCCGAACTGGGCGACGTGATCGAGAAGCTCGTCCCGGTGCTCGCCGACACGAGCCTCGAGGTCGCGTGGCGCTTTCAGCAGACGACCGGTCCCGTCATGGCCAAGGGCGTCGAGGACACCGCGTTCTACCGTTACACCCGGCTGGGCTCGCTCACCGAGGTGGGCGGCGACCCGGGGGAGTTCTCCCTCGACGTCGCGGGCTTCCACACCGCGCAGGCGCTGCGTCACGCGTCGTGGCCCACCGCCATGACCACTCTGTCGACGCACGACACCAAGCGCGGCGAGGACACGCGTGCCCGCATCGCGGTGCTGGCCGAGATCCCCGAGACCTGGGCCGAACGACTCGAGGAGTTCCGCGGGATCGCCTCGACCGGTCACGGCCCCTTCGACGCACTGCTGTGGCAGGCGATCGTGGGAGCGTGGCCCGCCTCGGCATCCACCCCCGAGGGGCTGAAGGTCTACCGCGAACGTCTGCACGCGTACGCCGAGAAGGCGGCGCGCGAGGCGTCCGAGGTCACCGGCTGGTGGGAGCAGGACGAGGCCTTCGAGGAGCGCATGCACGCGGTCGTCGACGCGGCCACCGGCACCGCCGCCGAGCGCGTGCGCGCCTTCGTCGACCAGATCTCGCCCGCGGGATGGTCGAACGGTCTATCCGCCAAGCTGCTGCAGATCATGGGCCCGGGCGTCCCCGACGTCTACCAGGGCTCGGAGCTGTGGGAGCAGTCGCTCGTCGATCCCGACAACCGTCGCGCGGTCGACTTCGCGGAGCGTCGCCGGCTTCTCGCCGCGATCGACGCCCCCGGAGCTGCGGCTCCGGCGGTGGATGCCACGGGAGCGGCCAAGCTCCTCGTGACGTCGCGCGCGCTGCGCCTTCGCCGTGAGCACCCGCTCGAGATCTACCGCCCGCTGGAGGCAGCGGGCGTGGCGGCTGACCACGTCGTCGCCTTCGATCGTGGCGGTGTGTTCGCGGTCGCGACCCGTCTGCCGCACGGCCTGGCGGCAGCGGGAGGCTGGCGCGACACGGTGGTGCTGCTGCCGGACACCCCCGTCGTCGACGTGCTGACCGGACGCTCGTTCGCCGGCGGCGCCGTGCCCCTGGCCGACCTGCTGGCGGTCTACCCGGTGGCCCTGCTGATCTTCTGACCCCCGATCGCGTGAGGCGTCGGCAATCGTCGCCTCACGCCCTCCCTCAGCGAAAAACCTCGGCACCTCACGCGAAGGAACACCCCTCATGAGCATCGACGTCTGGGCACCCAAGGCAGAGCGGGTGCGGCTGCGCCGGCTCGACGACAGCGGCGACAATGTCGTCGAAGACGTCGAGATGGCATCCGCGAAAGACGGCTGGTGGACGGCCCCGGTCGACCTCGCCGACGGCGAGCGGTACGGCTTCGTGCTCGGCGACGGCGACGACCTGCGCCCCGACCCGCGTTCGCGGCGTCAGCCCGGCGGCGTGCACGAGGCGTCGGCCTGGTTCGATCCCTCGGTGTACGCCTGGAACGACGCCGCGTGGACGGGCAAGCAGCTCGCGGGCGGCCTGATCTACGAGCTGCACCTCGGAACCTTCACCCCCGAGGGAACACTGGATGCCGCGGTCGGCCGCCTCGATCACCTCGTCGACCTGGGGGTGACCCACGTCGAGCTGCTGCCGGTGAACGGCTTCAACGGTACGTGGAACTGGGGCTATGACGGGGTGCTCTGGTACACCGTGCACGAGGCCTACGGCGGACCCGAGGCGTACCAGCGTTTCGTCGATGCGGCCCACGCGGCCGGACTCGCCGTCATCCAGGACGTCGTCTACAACCACCTCGGTCCCTCGGGCAACTACCTGCCCGAGTTCGGCGAGTACCTGCGCGAAGGCAGCCGTAACACCTGGGGCGACTCGGTCAATCTCGATGAAGACGCTGTCCGCGCGTACATCGTCGAGAACGCACTGATGTGGATGAGCGACTACCACGTCGACGGCCTGCGCCTCGATGCCGTGCACGCTCTGCTCGACCATCGCGATCCGCACGTGCTGCAGGAGATCGCCGAACGCACCGACGCGCTGTCGGCGCACCGCGGCATCCCGCTCACCACCATCGCCGAGAGCGACATGAACGACCCGAAGCTGATCCTCCCGCGCGAGGCCGGCGGATACGGCCTGACCGCGCAGTGGTCGGACGACTGGCACCACACGGTGCACGTCGCCCTGACCGGCGAGACGATCGGCTACTACGAGGACTTCGCCGACGTCGAGGCCTTCCGAAAGGTCAACGAGGGCGGCTTCTTCCACGACGGCACGTACTCATCGTTCCGCGAGGAGAAGCACGGCAAGCCCATTCCCGCGGACGTTCCGAACTGGCGCCTCGTGACCTTCGCGCAGGATCACGACCAGATCGGCAACCGGGCCGCGGGCGACCGTCTGTCGCAGACGCTCGGCTACGACCGCCTGGCCGCCGCCGCCGTGCTCACGCTCACCGCCCCGGGCACTCCGATGCTCTTCATGGGCGAGGAGTGGGGCGCGACGACGCCCTGGCAGTTCTTCACCTCTCACCCCGAGCCCGAGCTCGGCAAGGCCACCGCCGAGGGACGCATCGCCGAGTTCGAGAAGATGGGCTGGGACGAATCCACCGTCCCTGACCCGCAGGATCCCTCGACGTTCGAGAACTCCCGGCTCGACTGGGACGAGGCGGGCGAGGGCGGTCACGCCCAGCTGCTCGGCCTGTACCGCGAGCTCGCGAAGCTGCGGCGCGAGCGCCCCGAGTTGACCGACCCGTCGCGCGAGGGGCTGTCCGCGGCGGCCAGGGAGGCCGAGGGCGGCCGGGTCTACGAACTACGTCGCCGCGACCTCGTCGTGATCGTCAACCTCTCGGATGCCGCGGCCTCGGCGTCCGTGGCATCCGGTGCTCGTGTGCTGCTGGCGACGGCGGAGGGCGTCGTGCTCGATGGCTCCGAGGTGACGGTGCCGGCCGGGGCGAGCGCGATCGTCGGCCCCGCACTCTGACGTCATGACGAACGGTCCCGACCTCGTAAGGGGCGGGGCCGTTCGTCGTTCACGCCTTGCGCGTGGGGTTGACGGCTCTGGCATCCCCGCCACCCACACCGCGGCGGCGGCTGCGACGAAGAGGGCGACGAGCAAGATGAAACGGAGAGAATCCACGCCCCGATCGAGCTCCCCGAGAATGCGGCATCCGCCCCTCTTGCGGAACGGATGCCGCGGGCCTCGGCGGTCAGTCCACGCTTCGGCGGACCAGGCGGAGCACGCTGACGATCGCCGGCGGCACGAGCACGATCGCGGCCACGATGATCGCGGTCACACCGATCGGCGCGCTCTGCGGCTCGCCGCTGAAGCGCTCGACGGCCAGCCAGCTGAGCCCCCAGGCCAGGGCGAGCGCGGGTGTGACGCGCCACGCGGTGCGCCACGCGATCGAAAGACCGATGAGAGCGACCACGATCAGGACGGCGATACCGATGGCATCCGCCGCGTTCTCCCACTCCGCCGGCACGATGGTCGTGAGCCAGGCGGCGGCGTTGGCGACGGTGGCGAGGGTGACCCAGCCGAGGTGGAGGCCCGTGACCCCGTCGATGAGGACGGAATCGACGACGCCGTCGCGCGGTTCGCGCGTCGCCACGGCGACGCGGAACGTCCAGCAGAGAGCCGCGAGCAGGAGGACGATCACGACGACCGTGAGCAACAGCGTGCCGAAGCGGGCCGCGACCAGCCACAGGCCGTTGAGGCTCATCGTGAGGGCGATCAGCCAGCCGAGCGCGCGCTGGCGCGCATTGGTGCGCTGGCCGGGGAGAGCCTGCCAGATCGCATACGCGATCAGGCCGAGGTAGATGACCGACCAGATCGAGAAGGCCGGACCCGCCGGGGCGAGGTAGGAGCCGTCGGTGTTGAGGGCGCCGCCCTGCTGATCCTGCACGGCCGAGTTGCCGAAGGCGCCCGCCCCGATCACTGCGGCGATCAGCATGAACGACACCGTGGAAAGGACGACGATCTGACGTGCGAGGTCGCTCCCCCGCCATTGCGTTGCTGCGTTCATACCTAGAACACTAGAAAAGCTAGGTAAATATGGCAGTCGGGGTTGACTTCTGACGGCGGGTGATCCCCCCGGGCAGACCCGAGTCGGGGGCGCCGACGCCGACGGGCGCGGCTCAGGCCGCGACGGATCGGGCGGCGAAGGAGCGCAGAAGGCGCGTGGGCTGCTCGACCGACGCGGTGCGCACGTGTGCCGAGACCTCGTCGAACGCGTCGGCATCGAAGTACCCCGCGTCGCGGTAGACGACCATGCGCGCGACGAACGCCTCGGTCGTGGGCTCGGGGTGGAACTGCGTGGCCCACAGTCCGGACCCGGCGCGATAGGCCTGCACGGGGCACGCGTCGTTCTCGGCGAGCAGCGTCGCGCCCGGGGGGACGATCGCCGTGCCTTCCTTGTGCGCGGTCAGCGCCTCGAAGCGGGGATTCAGGATGCCGAACAGCTCGTCGTTGCGACCCGCCTCGGTGAGCACGATGTCGGTGGGGCCCGTGCCCTCGGGGTGCAGCAAACTCACCCTGCCCCCGAGCAGACGCGTGACGACACCGATACCGAAGCACGTGAACAGCGCATTCGTGCGACCCTCGATGGCCGCGCCCGCCAGGCGTTCGAGGTCGCGCTCGAGGCGGCGCTGCTCGTCGGTCTTGCCGGGGTCGGTGACGTTGAAAGGACTGCCGCCGACGACGATCGCGGCGTACCGGTCGAGGTCCGCCGGCAGCGGCTCGCGAACGAGGTCGTGGTGCACGAGGTCGTCGTCTCGCACGCCGAGACCGTCGCGGAACGAGGCCCACTCGGCCACGGCCGCCTCACGCTGCGGGCGAACGCAGACGTAGAGCAAGGAAGCGGTCACCCGGAGATTCTACGCGGGCGACTTTCCGCACCGTCAGGGGGTGACACGGAGCGAAACGTGGGTGCGCCAATGCCCGGTCAGCGCGAGGATCGCGCGGTTCGGCCGCGCACGACGCCCACGAACATCTCGACATCGGGGGTCGTGCGCTCGCGGAGCCACGCGAGAGCGACCCGGGATCGCGGACCGTCCCGCAGGATGCGGTACTCGACGTCGCGGCGCTGATGAGCGCGAGCAAGGGACATCGGCACGATCACGACGCCGACGCCCGCAGCCACCGTCGCGATGGCTTCGGCGGTGTCGGCCGGGGGTGCGAACGCCGGGGCGACGGCGTCCGGGATTGACAGGTGCAAGACGTCGTCGGCGGCCGCGATGACGACCTCGCCCCGCAGATCGGCGATCTCGAGCTCGTCGGCCGCGGTCAGGTCGGAGTCGGCGGACATGACCACGACGGGTTCCTCCTCGTAGAGGGGAATCACGTTCACGTCGTCTGACTCCTCGACGGGAAGGCGGATGAGCGCCGCGTCGACCTCGTCGAGCGCTTCGAGCTGGGTGGCGACGGAGATCTCACGCAGCTCGAGAGCGACGTGCGGCATGCGTTCGCGCCACAGCCCGATCCACTTGCCGGGGGTTGCTCCGGGAATCGCGCCGAGCACGAAGTCCCGCGGTTCCTCGCGCGGCGGCGGGGTCGGTCGCTCGGCCTTCGCCTTCGGCTTCGCCGCGCGTGAACGCCCTGCCGCGGCGGGCTTCGCTGCCCCGCTGCGTCGAGGTGCGCCGCTGCGCCCGCGGGACCCGTTGCCTTTCGCCATGGCTCCAGGCTAGCCGCGGCACTAACGTGGGAGGCATGATCGGCATCCTGGCGCTTGTCTTCGCGGGACTCGCGGCCCTGCTTCACGTCTACATCTTCGTGCTCGAGAGCGTGCGCTGGACGCGGCCGAAGACGTGGAAGGTCTTCGGGATCGCCGACCAGCAGACGGCGGATGCCACGCGGCCCATGGCCTACAACCAGGGCTTCTACAACCTGTTCCTCGCGATCGGAGCGGTCGTCGGCATCGTGTTCTGGACGGTGAACGGGGTCGGCGATGCCGTCGGCCGCACGCTGCTGATCTTCTCGCTGGGGTCGATGCTCGCCGCGGCACTCGTCCTGGTCACCTCGGGTGCGAAGTACCTGCGCCCGGCCAGTATCCAGGGAACCCTGCCCCTGATCGGGCTGGTCCTGGCGATCTTCGCCTGAGGCCGCCAGGGCCCGGACAAGCGAAAACCCGCACGCTCAGTCGAGTCGTGCGGGTCATGGATGCCGCGGTGGGCACGACCTCGTCAGGCTGCCAGCCGCAGTCCTCGTCGATCCGTCGCCACGGCTTCGCCGTCGTTGATGATCTCGTCGTCGCCGATGAGCGATCCCATCGCGATGCGAGCGTTGTGGCCGACCTGCGTGCGGACGCCGATGTGAGCGCCCGCGCCGATCACCGCTCCCGCGCAGATGTGTGCGTGCGGCTCGATGTGAGCCTCCGGGCCGATCACGGCGTCTGACTCGATCCAGGCACCGCGGCCGACACGAACACCCGCGGCGATCTGCACGCCGGGTTCGACGTAGGCGCCGTTCTCGACCAGCGCCGACGGGTGGACCTTCGCGCCGTGCGCGACGAGTCCGCGACCATTGACGTGCTTGCGGTAACGCAGCGTCTCGCCGTGGTCGTTTTCGATGTCGATGTAGTTCTTTCCCACGATCCCCTCCGGTCGGCCATCGGGTTGAGCCGACATGTATCACAACGGGCCGGGAATGACGTTCATTCCCTCGAATGCTTCTTCGTCGCCGATACCGTCATCGGTTTCCTCGATGTCGAGGAAAGCGCGAAGCGCGGAGCGCGGCGTGGAGTTGTCCCCCTGTTTTCGCACGCCGGACGAAGGGTGCCGGGCGGCTTGACACGGGGCGCGGAAAGAGTCGGTTCTGCGCGGCGCCCTCTCGCGTGCTGCGCGGCGGGTCGACCCGAATGCGGTGTGGACCCGGTCGGCCGGGATGCGCCGCAGTCCGGGAGGCGGACGCCCCGCGGCGGCCCGTCTCAGCCGGGCTGACAGGTGGGGCACCAATAGACGTTGCGCTCGCTCGTCGCGGAGGCGCCGAGCGAGGTCGCACGGATCGGGGTTCCGCAGCGGCGACAGGGGGCGCCCTCGCGACCGTAGACCCAGAAGCGACGCCCGGGCCGGCTGTCGCCGGTGAAGGTGCGCTCGGGGCGCGGCAGGTTGGCGCGGATCATGCGCTCGCCGAGCGCGATCGTCGCTTGCACGTCGATCTCCGTGGCGGGGGTGGTCGGCGCGATGCCTCGGACGAAGAGCAGCTCGTTCGCGTACACGTTGCCGAAGCCGGCGACGTTGCGCTGGTCCAGCAGCGCGACGTGTGCAGCTCTGTCGTCGGCGGAGACGCGACGGACCGCTTCGGCCTCATCCCAGTCGTCGGCGAGCAGATCGGGGCCGAGGTGTCCGACCACGGTGTGCTCGTCGCTCGTGCGCAGGACTTCGACCATCGCGAGGTCGAAACCGACGGCGTCTGCGCCCGCGACGCCGACGATCGCCCGCGCCTTGAACGCCTGTCGCCGCCAGCGCTCGCCCGGGCGGTAGAGGTCCCATCGGCCCTCCATCTTCAGGTGCGAGTGCAGTGTGAAGCCGCCGATCCTGTGCAGCAGGTGCTTGCCGCGAGCAGCGACCTCGTGCACGGTTTCCCCGCGCAGGTCGGCGGTGGCGCTCCCCGGCACACGGATGTCGAACCGTGTGACCACCTTGCCGGCGAGGGCCGCCGACAGCTTCGCCGCGGCGCGGTAGACGGTATCGCCCTCAGGCACGGGCGGCCTCGCGCAGGGTGTCGCCGGCGGTGAGTTTGCGCAACGTCAGGCCCTTGGGCGATTCGACGAATCCGCCCTCGCGCAGGGCTCGGCCGACCGCGGTGCCGTAGACGAACTCCCCGTTGACCTGTTCGACGGTGAGGGTTTCGAGACGCCTCTTCTTCGCGGTCTCGGCGAGGTGTCGGGCCGCCGCCTGCAGCACCGCTTCGTCGTCGGTGAAAGCGAGCGCGCTGCGACCGCCGCGTTCGAGGTAGAGCGCGAGCTCACCGTCGACGAGTACGACGAGGCCTCCGGCCTTACGGCCCGGTCGGTGCGTGACCCCTTCGATCGCGGGCCAGCCGAGGGCCGCACCGTACGGGTTGGCGGGATCGGTGGCGGCGAGCGTCAGGGTGCGCAAGGGCGGGGGATCGGCGACCGCGGCGAACTCGCGCAGCCGATCGACCGTTGCCGAGGCTGCGAACTGCGCGGCGCCGAGCTTCTCGATCACGTACCCGCGACGGCAGTGTCCGGCCTCTTCGAAGCCGGCGAGGATGCGGTACACCTGGGCGAAGCCGCCGGGCACGCCCTCGGACTGCACGGCGCCGCGCGTCACCACCCCGTACCGATCGAGCAGGAGGCTCGCCGAGGCCGTGGCGCGGGCTGCGGGGTCCTCCTCGCGCTCGGGGAGGAGCGACCACCGACCGCCCAGGGACGGCGGACGCGGCGCGGAGGTGGCCCGCGGCATGGTCGCGCCGCGGTACATACGCGCGCGTGGTGCGCGGCGGGCGACGCGGTGCGACTGGCCCCCACCGCTGAGCAGCGTGCGGATCGGGGCGAAGGTGTCGTTCGTCACCCGGCCCGCCCAGGTGAGCGCCCAGAGGGCGTCGTTGACGGACTGCTCGTTCTCGGCGCCGACGAGCTGTCTCAGCTGGGTGGCGAAGTACGCACCCCCGCTCTCCAGGGCCGAGAGCAGGCGCGCCTCGAGCGAATCGGGCGCGGGATCGTCGGCGTCCTCGGGGTCTTGCAGGGTGAACGGCGCCGCCTCGGCCGGGTGCAGGGCGATCCACCCGTCGCGACCGGGCAGGGTGCCGTGGCCCGACCAGACCACCTCTCCGGTGGCGGTGAGCTCGTCCAGTAGGGCGGGGGAGTAGTCCGCCACGCGCGAGGGCAGGATGAGCGACTCCCACGCGCTCGCCGGAATGGGGACGCCCGCGAGCTGCTCGATCACGGCGAGCACCCCGTCGATGCCCTCGAGGGGGCGACCCAGATGCTGCCATACGGGCAGGAACCGGGCGTACGCGGCCGGAGGGACCGGCTCGACGCTGCCTCGGATGGCCGCCAGCGATCGCATACGCAGGCGTCGCAGCACCTCGACGTCGCACCACTCGGTCTCGTCGCCGCGGATACCGCCCGACGCCTCGGGAAGGAAGAACCCACTGGCGAGGCGCCCCTGAGACTCGAGGCGCTGCAGCGTGAGCCGCGCAACCGCTACCCCCACGCCCAGGCGTTCGGCGACGGCATCCGTCGTGAAGGGCGCGTGCGTGCGCGCGAAGCGGGCGACGAGATCGCCCAGGGGATCGGGGAAAGGCTCGAGGAACGCGTTGGGGATGCCGACGGGCAGCGCCGCGCCCAGGGCATCGCGGAGGCGACCGGCGTCTTCGATCCCGGCTGTGCGCGAGACTCCGGCGATCGTCACGCGGATCGCCCGCCGGTCGTCGACGAGGGTGGCGAGGTGCTGCTCGGCCTCGGCCTGTGCGTCGCCCTCGGTGTCGACTCGCGCAGCCACCTCGGCCGCGTCGAGGGGGCCGAGGATACGCAACAGGTCGGCCACTCCCTCGGCGCCCCGGACTCGGCGATCGGGGTCGAGGCGCTGAGCTTCGCGCTCGAACTGGGCGATGACGTCGGGGTCGAGAAGCTCGCGCATCTCGACCTTGCCGAGCAGCTCGCTCAGGAGCGCCGGGTCGACCGAGAGCGCCGCCGCACGTCGCTCCGCGAGAGGGGAGTCGCCCTCGTACATGAAGGCGCCGACGTAACCGAAGAGCAGATCGCGCGCGTACGGGGAGGGCTGCGACGTCGTGATCTCGACGAGACGGATCTTGCGCTCTCCGATCTGTCGCGTGAGGCGGAGGAGAGCCGGAAGGTCGTAGACGTCTTGCAGTACCTCGCGCAGCGTCTCGAGGATGATCGGGAACGCCGGGTGCCTCTTGGCCACCTCGAGCAACTGCGCGGAACGCTGGCGCTGCTGCCAGAGCGGGGAGCGGCGGTTCGGATTCAGCCGGGGCAGGAGCAACGCTCGAGCGGCGCATTCGCGGAAGCGCGAGGCGAACAGAGCGGATCCGCCCACCTCGTCGGTGACGATCTGTTCGAGCTCGTCGGGCTCGAAGACGAAGAGATCGGCCCCGGGCGGCTCCGCCGCGGCATCCGGGACCCGGGCGATGATGCCGTCATCGCTGGCGACCGCCGCCCCCTCGACACCGAGGCGTTCGCGGATGCGTGCGTTGACCGCGAGCGCCCACGGCGCGTGCACCTGCATGCCGTACGGCGAGTGCAGGATGATGCGCCAGTCGCCGACCTCGTCGCGGCTGCGCTCGACGGTCAGCGTGCGATCGGTGGGGAGGCTCCCGGTCGCCTCGCGTTGCTCGGCCAGGTACGCGAGCAGGTTGGTGATCGCGTTGTCGTCCAGTCCCGACTCGCGAAGGCGCTCCTCGGCCTTGCCACGGTCGGCCGCGGCGATGTCGCGCGAGAACTTGCCGAGCGCCTCGCCCAGCTCGGCGGGGCGACCGATGCCGTCGCCATGCCAGAACGGCAGCTTGCCGGGCTGGCCGAAGGCGGGGAGCACGTTGACACGGTCGTGCGTGATCTCGACGATGCGCCAGCTCGTGGTGCCGAGCGTGAAGACGTCGTTGACGCGGGATTCGTAGACCATCTCTTCGTCGAGTTCTCCGACGCGCGCGTTCTGCGATTCTCCCGCGACGAAGACACCGAACAGACCGCGGTCGGGAATGGTCCCGCCGCTGGTCACAGCGACGCGCTGTGCGCCCGGGCGCCCGGTGAGGGTGCCGGCGTCGCGGTCCCAGACGAGGCGGGGGCGCAGTTCGGCGAACTCGTCAGAGGGGTACCGACCGGCCAGGAGGTCGAGGGTGGCCTCGTACGCGGAGCGGGGGAGGGAGCGGAAGGGCGCGCTGCGCTTGACCGTCTCGAACCACTCCTCGACGTCGATGGAGCCCAGGGCCGAGGCGGCCACCGTCTGCTGCGCGAGGATGTCGAGCGGGTTCTGCGGCACCGAGATGGCCTCGATGCGCCCCGCCAGCATGCGCTCGGTCACGACAGCGGTGTGCAGGACGTCGCTGCGGTGCTTAGGGAAGAGGGCGGCCCGGCTGACCTCGCCGACCTGGTGGCCGGCACGGCCGACACGCTGCAGACCGGATGCCGCACTGGGTGGCGACTCCACCTGGATGACGAGGTCGACGGCGCCCATGTCGATACCGAGCTCGAGGCTGCTCGTGGCGACGACGCAGCGCAGGGTGCCGGATTTGAGCTCGTCTTCGACCTGCGCGCGCTGCTCTTTCGACACGGAGCCGTGATGGGCCTTCGCGAGGATGGCCGCGACACCCGCCGAGGAACCCGCCTGCGCCATCGTGGCGGCGGGCACGGTCGGTTCGGGCACGTCGATGCCCTGCCGCTCGGCGTAGATCTCGTTCAGACGCCCCGTCAGGCGCTCGGCCAGGCGGCGCGAGTTGGCGAACACGATGGTCGAGCGGCGTTCGAGGATGCGGTCGACGATGGCCTCTTCGACGTGCGGCCAGACCGAACCCGAGACCTCGGTGCTCTCGGGGCGATCGGAGAACCACTCTGCGTCGCTGGTGTCGTCGGGGGCGGGGGAGCCCGGAGGAGGCGGTGGGTTGAGCATGTCGTCGACGGGCACGACGACCGAGAGGTCGAACGCCTTCGTGGCCTTGGGGGCGACGATGTCGACGGGCTGTGCTCCGCCGAGGAAACGGGCCACCTCGTCGATGGGTCGTACCGTCGCAGACAGTCCGATGCGCTGGGCGGGCTTGTCGAGCAGGGCGTCGAGGCGCTCCAGACTCACGGCGAGGTGAGCGCCCCGCTTGGTCGCCGCGACCGCGTGCACCTCGTCGATGATGACGGTGTGCACACCGCGCAGGGTCTCTGCCGCCTGGCTCGTGAGCATGAGATACAGCGACTCGGGCGTCGTGATGAGGATGTCGGGCGGGGCCGTCACGAGCTTGCGACGATCGCTCGAACTCGTGTCGCCCGAGCGCACGCCGACGGTCACCGAGGGCACCTCGATGCCGAGGCGGCGAGCGGACTGGCCGATACCGACGAGAGGCGAGCGGAGGTTGCGCTCGACATCGACGCCGAGCGCCTTCAACGGGGAGATGTAGAGGATGCGGGTGTCTGTCGGGACCGCCTTGGGGACCTTCGGCGTCGAACGCGTGCCGCGCGGCGAGGGAGCGGCATCCGGGGTCTCGGGGCCCTTCTCGCGGAACACCCGATCGATCGCGAAGAGGAACGCCGACAGCGTCTTGCCCGAACCCGTAGGCGCGACGACGAGGGCGTTCCGCCCCGACGACACGGATTCCCACGCGCCCTTCTGCGCGTTGGTCGGCGCCGAGAAGGCGCCACGGAACCAGTCCTGCGTCGCAGGACCGAATCTCTCCAGCACGTCGGCCATGTCGACATCTTCTCCCGGACCTCCGACATCGGGTCGGGGTTGACGTTCGCTCGCCGCGGAACCGCCGGTGCCGTCCAGGCGAAGATCGCTGAATCCTCAGCATCGGGCGCGGGAACGAACGGCGGCAGGCCGTCTTCGCGCGCCCGGCTCAGCCGCTCGCGGTCGTACCGCGATTGGCCAGACGGGCGTCGAGGAAGGCCCGGACGTCGTCGAGCTCGTCCTGCGAGATGGAGTGCGTCAACCCCGGATAGACCCGACCGCTCAGCTCGCTGTGCACCGGAAGCCACTGCGCCGTCACATCGACCAGAGCCGCAGGAATGACATCGTCTGCGGCGCCTCGGCCCCAGAACACCGGCGGGCGACGATTCGCGAGGAGGGCATCGCCGGGGAACTCGCCGCCCGCCGCGTAGCCCGCGAGGACGACGGCGAACGACACGGCGTCCGGATCGACGCGCAGGGTCTGGAGCGCGACCGCGCCGCCCTGCGAGAAGCCCAGCAGCCCGACGGGCTCCTCACCGACGGCCTCGCGGACCCAGGCGAGGACGGCGTGGGCGGCGAGGGTGATCGCTTCGGGGTCTCGACCGTCGAGACCCTCGATCGGGTACCACGAGGCACCCGGCGTCGGCCAAGGCGGAGCCAGCGGGGCCCGCACGCTCGCGACGACGAAGGCCTCGGGAAGGTGCGGCACCAGTGCGAAGAGGTCGTGCTCGTCGGAGCCGTAGCCGTGCAGCAGCACCAGGACGGGCCGTCCGGCGCGTTCGGCGGGAGGCACGGACCACCGCACGACGGTCGGATCGAGGGACGGCTGAGCGTTCATGCCGCCATTGTCGCAAAGGCCTCCGACATCGAGATCGGAACGATACCGGCGCGCGGGACACGCGGCATCCGGGGCGGACGGTTGATATACAGGGAGCATGCCCGTGCGCACTCCCGATCCCGAACCCGGCGACAACGGCGATGAGCGCGAGCCGCTCTCGGCGTCCTTCTCAGGAGCGCAGGGAGGCCCCAACCCCAACCCCGGGTGGCTGAGCGAGGTCGAACTGGCCGAGGCGCGACGTCGTCTGCCGATGCTCTACGTCGAGGCTCTGCCCGTTCGCACCGACGGGATGGGGGCGGTGACCCAGGTCGGCATCCTGCTGCGTGCCACGCCCCTCGGCGAGATGACCCGCACGCTCGTCTCGGGTCGCGTCCGCTACGGCGAGACCGTGCGCGACGCGCTGTTCCGCCACCTCGAGAACGACCTCGGTCCCATGGCCTTCCCGCTGCTGCCGCCCTCGCCGACGCCGTTCACGGTCGCCGAGTACTTCCCCCTCCCCGGGGTCAGCGCCTTCCACGACGACCGTCAGCACGCCGTCGCCCTCGCCTTCGTGGTCCCGGTGACCGGTACCTGCGAGCCGCGTCAGGACGCGCTCGAGGTGACGTGGCTGTCGCCTGAGGAAGCGGCATCCGATGCCCTCTCCGACGAGATGGAGGGCGGCCGCGGCACCCTCATCCGTCAGGCGCTGGCGTCGGTGGGCGCTCTGCGCTGACCGACGTCCCCGGCCGGATCCACGGCGAATTCATCCGCCGCGCCGTTGCCGGTGTCGGCGGCCCTGCCTAGGGTCGATGCATGGCGCATCCTCCCCTGGAACCCCTCTCCCTCCCTCGCGATCTCGACGGCTGGAAGGCCTTCGCCGGTGAACGTCCGGCCGAACGCCTGGCGCGTGTGGCCGCGATCGACGCTCGTCTGGTGGCCGAGAGCGACCTGTCGATCAGCGACCGTCTCGCCCTCTGGAACGAGGCGGACATCGCACTCGCCGAGGCGGCGGCGCCCTCGCACCTCGTCAGTGAATCGCACCCGGATGCCGAGGTTCGCGACGCCGCCGAGAAGCAGGCGCAGGCCGTCGATGCGGTGCAGTCCCGCCGGCTCCTCGACCGCGCTCTGTGGCGGGTCTTCGCGGATGCCGAGCCGTCCGGACTCTCCCGCGACGAGCAGCGCTTCCTCGATCAGGTGCGCCGAGATTTCCGCCGGGGCGGCGTCGACCTTCCCGATGCCGATCGCGCCCGCGTCCGCGAGCTCACCGATCGCGACACCGAGCTCTCGCTGACCTTCTCTCGCAACATCCGCGAGGGCCGACGGGAGGTCCGCGTCTCGGCGGATTCGCTCGAGGGCCTGCCCGCCGACTTCCTCGCCGAGCGTCCCGCCGACGAGGAGGGGATGATCACGCTGACCACCGAGTACACCGACCTCATGCCGGTCCGGGAATATGCCCGCGATCGGTCCGTGCGTCACGCGATGATGAGCGCGTACAACGATCTCGCCTGGCCCGTGAACGAAGCCGTCCTCGCCGAGCTGCTGGCGGTGCGTTCGGAGCGGGCCGCGCTGCTGGGGTACGGCGACTGGGCGGACTACGAGACCGAGACGCGCATGATCGGTTCGAGCGCGGCGGTGCGCGCCTTCCTCGATCGCGTGGCCGAAGCGGTCGCACCGGCGGCGGCGGGCGAATACGAGCGCGTTCTCGAGCGCCTGCGTCGCGACGACTCCGAGGCCGACGCGGTGACGATCGCCGACTTCTGGTACATCCTCGGCGCTCTCAAACGCGAGGAGTACGACGTCGATGCGCAGCTCGTCCGGTCGTACTTCCGCTTCGATCGCGTGCTCGAGGGCGTGTTGAACACCACCGCTCGCCTGCTCGACGTGCGCTACGTGCCGGTCGAGGCACCCTCGTGGCACGATGACGTCCGCACCTACGACGTCGTCCGGGGCGAGGACCGCCTCGGACGCATCCACCTCGACCTGCATCCGCGCGACGGAAAGTACAACCACGCGGCGTGCTTCGGCCTCGCCCCGGGCATCGTCGGCCGGTCGCTTCCCGAATCGGTCCTGCTCTGCAACTTCTCGCGGGGACTCCTCGAGCACGACGAGGTCGTGACGTTCTTCCACGAGTTCGGTCACCTCGTGCACGACATCCTCGGCGGTCACCAGACCTGGGCGCGTTGGACGGGAGTGGCGACCGAGTGGGACTTCGTCGAGGCCCCGAGCCAGCTGCTCGAGGAGTGGGCGTGGGATGCCGAGGCCCTCGCGGCCTTCGCCGTGAACGACGCGGGCGAGCCGATCCCCGCCGATCTCGTCGCCCGCATGCGCACCGCCGACGCCTTCGGGCGGGGTCTCGAGGTCACGCGTCAGCTGGGCCACGCCACGACGTCGTACCGCCTGCACGTCGACCGGCCCGACGATCTCGCCATCGCTGTCGACGGGTACTACCGGGCCGCGAGTCCCATCACGCCGCTCGACGGGTCGCACTCCTACGCCGGATTCGGCCACCTCACCGGCTACGGCGCTTGTTACTACACCTACCAGTGGAGTCTGGTGATCGCGAGAGATCTGCTCTCGGCCTTCGGCGACGACCTGTTCGACGTCGAAACGGCCGCCCGGTACCGCCGTGAGATCCTCGAGCCCGGCGGCACACGGGATGCGCGGGAGCTCGTCGAGAGGTTCCTCGGCCGCGAGTCGACGTTCGACGCCTACCGCGACTGGCTCGCCGGGGCCTGACGGCTGCAGCGGGCCGCGGCTCCTCCTGTGAGTGCCGCGGCCCACCTGGTCCGTGAGGCGTCAGGCGGTCATCTCTCGCGCGATCGCGGCGACGAACGAGTCGATGTCGGTCTCGGTCGTGTCGAACGAGCACATCCATCGCACCTCGCGACGAAGTTCGTCCCAGTCGTAGAAGCGGAAGCTCTGGCGGAGCCGATCGGCGACACCGGCGGGGAGAGTTGCGAAGACGCCGTTCGCCTGGGTGGGCTGCGTGAACTCGACACCCTGGATCGACCCGTCGGCGAGACCCGCCTCGATGCCGGCGCGAAGGCGCTGCGCCATGGCGTTGGAATGGCGGGCGTTGTGCAACCAGAGGTCGTTCTCGAGCAGGGCGACGAGTTGCGCCGACACGAAGCGCATCTTGCTCGAGAGCTGCATGTCGAGTTTGCGGAGGTAGGTCAGGCCCGTGGACGCCTCGGGATCGAGCACGACGATGGCCTCGCCGATCATGGCGCCGTTCTTGGTGCCGCCGAAGCTCAACACGTCGACACCCGCATCGCGGGTGAAGGCGCGAAGGGGAACGTCGAGGGCGGCGGCGGCGTTCGCGATGCGCGCACCGTCCATGTGCAGGCGCATACCGTGCCCGTGGGCGTGGGCCGCGAGTTCGCGGATCTCCTCGACGCTGTAGAGGGTCCCCAGCTCCGTCGACTGGGTGATCGAGACCACGAGCGGCTGCGCGCGGTGCTCGTCGCCCCATCCCCAGGCCTCGCGGTCGACGAGCTCGGGGGTGAGCTTTCCGTCATCGGTGGGCACGGTGAGCAGCTTGATCCCTCCGACCCGTTCGGGCGCCCCGCCCTCATCGACGTTGATGTGAGCGGTGGATGCCGAGATCACGGCGCCCCAACGGGGGAGCATCGACTGCAGCCCGACGACGTTGGCGCCCGTGCCGTTGAAGACCGGATATGCCTCGACACCCTCGCCGAGAAGCGAGACGAACAGGTCCTGGAGGCGGGCGGTGTAGACGTCTTCGCCGTAGGCGACCTGGTGGCCGTCGTTGGCAGCGGCGATCGCGGCCAGCACGTCGGGGTGGATTCCGGAGTAGTTGTCGGAGGCGAAACCGCGCACCGAGGAGTCGTGGAGGGTGGTCACTCTTCCAGCGTAACGACCGGCCGACTCGACGCCTCCTCCCCGGCGGCAGATCTCGGCGCGTTGTCCCCACTCCGCCCCGTCCGGCCCCCGAGTGTCGGTGGGGCCGGGGAGAATGGCGTCATGCACATGGACCCCGAGGCGCTCAGCATCGCCGGTGAGATCTTCTCTCCGGCGGCCATGACGCGCGCCGATCGGCTCCTGATCTACGGCTCCGTCGAGGTCGGCGACGTCAAGACGTTCGACGGAGTACTCGTCGTCTCGGCGCAGTCGTTCGGCGCGGCGGGGTACGAGCATCTCGAACTGCGCGTGCCTACCGATTTCACGCGCGTCTCAGGCTGGTGCTCGTGCGGCCGCGGCCCCGAGTGCGAGCATTCCTGCGCCGCGGCTGTCCTGCTCTTCGACCGCATGATCTCGGCGGGTCGGCCCCCGCGCCCCGAGTGGCAGCGCACCCTCGATGAACTGCTGACGGTCGACGCACGGTTCCCCGACGAACCGCCGGTCGATCTGTGTCTCTTCCTCGCCATCCGTCGCGGTGGGGGTCACGGCCGCAGCACCGCCCTGACGCTCACCGCCCGCCCCGGTATGCGAGGCTCGCGCGGCACCTGGATCAAGGGGCGCGCGGGGTGGTCGGGCCTGTCCCTGCTGTCCGCCGACCCGCGCGCGCGTGCCGCGCTCGACAGTCTGGGCCGCCTCGGCCGCTCGGGCAACGGCGCATACCTCTCCGATGAGTGGATGCCGCTCTCCGCCGTTCCGCCGCACTCGCTCTGGATGCAGCTCGAGGCTGTCATCGCGGCCGGTGTACCGCTCGTGGCCGCTTCCGGCGTGCATCACCCGGTGCAGATCCTCGAGGGGGAAAGGACCGCCGCGGTCGCCGTCGACCGTCGCGGCTCGGCCCTACACGTCCGGGGGATCGTCGAGGGCCTCGATGACGAGGTCGCCTCCTCGCCGTCGTGGGTGGTGGGCGACCCCGCCGTGGCGGTGGCCTTCGTCGCGGATCGTGACGGTGACGACGAGCGATTCACCCTGGCGCGTCTTTCGACCCCGGCGGCGGGCGCCCTCCGCGGGTTGCTGGCGCGCACGGCCGCGCTCGCGGTCGACGGGGGCTCGGACGCCTTCTTCCGCGACTACCTTCCGCGCTTGCAGCTCGAGGCGCCCGTGGTCTCTCCCAGGGGCACGATCGATGTGCCGCCCCCGCCCCGTCCCGTCCTCGAGGTCGCCGTCGACCATCGGGCCGGTCGCGCGTCCGTCGCCGTACGGTGGGACCGGTCATCGACCAACGGCCGACGTGACGAGGCGTACGAGGCGTCTACCTGGGAGGCTGTGTCGGCCATCGCGTCGGAGCTGCGTCTCGAGCTGCCGCAGCCGTTTCCCTCGGGCACCACTCCGCCGCGCATATGGGCTCCCGCGGAGGCGGCGATCTTCGTCGTCGAGGCGATGCCGCGCCTGCGGGCTCTCGAAGACGTCCGGGTGACCGTGGCCGATGGGGCTGCGCCCTACCGTGCGGCTGCCGAGCCGGCCTCCGTCGAGCTGCGCACCGGAGACGACGACGGCAGCGACTGGTTCGACCTGCACGCGCGCGTGACGGTGGGTGACGCCGAGGTCGACTTCTCCGATCTCTACACCGCGCTCGTCGTCGGCGACCGCGCGCTCTTCCTCGCAGACGGGTCCTATGTGCGTTTGGACACCCCCGCCTTCGACCGCCTGCGAGCCGTCATCGACGAGGCGCGAACTCTCGCCGATCGCCCGGACGGCCAGATGAAGCTCAACCGCTACAACGTCGGTCTGTGGGACGACCTCTCCGAACTGGGGCTGCTCGCGGCGCAAGAGGCCGAGTGGTGGCTGCGCGTCCGCGGCCTCACGGACGAGGCCGCCATCGCCCCCGTGGCGCCTCCCACGGGACTGCGGGCCACTCTGCGCGACTATCAGCGCACGGGTCTGGACTGGTTGCACTTCCTTCGCACGCAGGGACTCGGGGGAGTGCTCGCCGACGACATGGGACTCGGCAAGACGGTGCAGGCGATCGCGATGATGGAGGTCGCGCGCGAATCCGATCCTGAGATGGCACCGTTCCTGATCGTGGCGCCGACGAGTGTGGTCGGCAACTGGGCGCGCGAGTGCGCCGCGTTCGCACCGGGGCTCAGGGTGCAAACCATCACCGCTACGCAGGCGCGCCGTTCGACCCTCATCGCCGAGCAAGCGGCCGGCGCGCATGTCGTGGTCACCAGCTACGCGCTGTTCCGTCTGGAGCAGGAGCAGTACGCCGAGCTCGAGTGGTCGGGTCTCGTGCTCGACGAGGCACAGCAGATCAAGAATCCCTCGTCGCGCGGCTACCGCGCCGCTCGGGCCCTCTCCGTGCCGTTCACCCTCGTCATCACGGGCACCCCCATGGAGAACAACCTCCTCGAACTCTGGGCTCTGATGTCGCTGGTCGCCCCGGGGCTCTTGGGGACCCGCGAGTCGTTCACCGCCATGTACCGCACCCCCATCGAGAAGCACTCCGACAGCGCCCGGCTCGACCTTCTTCGTCGTCGCATCCGCCCGTTCCTTCTGCGGCGCACGAAAGAACGGGTCGCCGCCGAGCTGCCCTCGAAGCAGGAGACCGTGGTCGAGGTCACCCTGCATCCGACGCATCGCAAGCTGTACGACCGGCGCTTCCATCGAGAACGTCAACGTCTCCTCGGCCTGCTCGACGATGCCGAAGGCAATCGCTTCGCGATCTTCCGGTCGTTGACCATGCTGCGTCAGCTCGCCCTCAACCCGGCGCTCGTCGACGAGGGAGAGGCGCCCTCCGCCAAGCTCGACGCTCTGGTCGAACTGGTGACCGAGGCCGCCGCCGAGGGACACCGCGTCCTCGTCCTGAGCCAGTTCACGCGGTTCCTGCGCGCCGCTCGCGAGAGGTGCACCGAGGCGGGCCTTCCAACCGGCTACCTCGACGGTGCCACCACGCACCGGCAGGCTGAGATCGACCGCTTCCGCGAGGGCGACGACCCGGCGTTCTTCATCTCGCTCAAGGCGGGAGGGGTCGGCCTCAATCTCGTCGAGGCCGACTACGTCGTGCTGCTCGACCCGTGGTGGAACCCCGCGGTCGAAGACCAGGCCATCGACCGTGCGCACCGCATCGGCCAGACGCGCCCGGTGATCGTCTACCGTCTCGTGGCCGCCGACACCATCGAACAGAAGGTCGTCACTTTGCGCGAGACGAAAGCGGAGCTGTTCTCCCGCGTGCTCGACGGGGGTGAGGGTGAGACCTTCGGCGGGGGCACCCGCCTGACGGCGGCGGACATCCGCAGCCTCATCGACTGACGCAGCCGTGAACTCGACCGCACCCGGGGGGCGTGCCGTCGATCGACCAGACCCTGGTCAATGTCGGACCCCCGGTCTACCGTGGCGCTATGTCCGAGAGCCCGGCCTCTGCTGCACCGCCCGCCGCTGCCGCGTCCGCCCGGCGCGGCACCTTCCTCGCGGTGCTCGTCAACACGGCTGCGGCCAACGTGACGACGAGCTTCCTCTGGTTCGCTCTCACGTTCTGGGTGTATCTCGAAACCCGTTCGGTGCTCGCTACCGGCATCGTCGGCGGTGCGTACATGCTCTTGCTCGCCGTGTTCGCGATGGTGTTCGGCTCGCTCGTCGATCGTCACCGCAAGCACCGGGTCATGGTGGTCTCCGGGTTCGTGACGCTCGTGGCGTTCCTGCTGGCGGGGGCGCTCTGGCTGGCATTCCCCGAGGCCGTGCTCCTCGACCTCGGCGGGCCGTGGTTCTGGCTGTTCGCGGGCGTCATCCTCGCCGGGGCCGTGATCGAGAACCTTCGCAACATCGCGCTGTCGACGACCGTGACGCTTCTCGTGCCCGTCGAGCGTCACGCCAACGCGAACGGGCTCGTCGGCACGGTGCAGGGGCTCGCCTTCGTCGTGACCAGCGTCTTCAGTGGCCTCTCGGTGGGCTTTCTCGGCATGGGGTGGACGCTGGCCATCTCGCTCGTGCTCACCGCCCTCGCTCTCGCGCACCTGTTGACCATCCGCATCCCCGAGGAGCGCCCCGCCGCCGGGCAGCGCCCCGGTCCGATCGTCGATCTGCGCGGGGCGATCCGAGCGGTGCGTCTCGCGCCGGGGCTCTTCGCCCTCATCGTCTTCTCGACGTTCAACAACCTCATCGGCGGCGTCTACATGGCGCTCATGGACCCCTACGGTCTCGAGATGTTCGATGTGAAGGTCTGGGGGATCGTCCTCGGGATCACCGCGACCGGCTTCATCATCGGCGGCGGTCTCGTCGCGAAGTTCGGCCTCGGCAAGAACCCCATCCGCACCATGCTCTGGATCGTCATGGCGATGGGCGCGCTCGGCGCGCTGTTCACTCTCCGCGAGTGGTGGTGGCTGTACGCGCTCGGCATCTGGGTCTACATGGCCCTCATCCCGCCGGTCGAGGCGGCCGAGCAGACGGTCATTCAAAAGGTGGTGCCCTTCGAGACCCAGGGGCGCGTCTTCGGCTTCGCCGCGGCGTTCGAATCGGCCGCGGCACCCGTGACGTCGTTCCTCATCGCGCCGATCGCGCAGTTCCTGATCATCCCTTACATGGACGGTGAGAGTGGGCGCTCGACGTGGGGCTGGCTGCTCGGCGAGGGAGATTCGCGCGGCATCGCGCTGGTCTTCGCCGTCTCCGGCGTCGTGATGGTGATCGCGGCTGCGATGGCGTTCCTCACGCGCTCGTACCGCACGCTCTCGCGGCAGTACCGCACGGCTGAGGTCCACGCCGGGGTGGGGTCGAGCTAACCGCCCGTGTCAATGTCGACGACGACGTCGTTCCACGCCGCGGCTTCGTCGTCCCACAGCGCAACGACGGCGGATGCCAGGGCTTCTTCGAGTCCGCCGAGGCTGCGCACGCGGAAGATCACGCCCGCGGCCGACAGCTCCCGCCCCGTATCGCGCGCGGACTTCGCGTACCCCTGTGCGACGGCCCGCGTCCACGCCTCGCTCGCCGCTTTCACCGCGGCGTAGTTCGCGCCTCCGGCGAGGGGGCGTACGACGGCGGTCGACGAGACGATGGCGAGCCGCCCGGCATCCGAGGTGCGCAGGTCGTCGTCGAAGGCGCGGCTGATGTGACGCAGAGCCGTGAACGACCGCAGCAGAACGGCGAGGTCCTCGTCGCTCTGTCCGGCGAGCCCCCCTCCACCGCGCCAGCCGCCGACGAGGTGGATCACGCCGTCGACGGTCCCGTGGGCGGCGTGCACGCGGTCGCGCAGAGCCGACACGGCGGCCGGGTCGGTCAGGTCGCACAGCTCCGTCGCCGCCGCGGGCGCGGACTCGGCGGCCTCGCGCAGGCGGGCGGCGTTCGAACCCACGACCACGACCCGCGCTCCCGCCTCGCCGAGAACGCGAGCACAGGCGCGGCCGGCTGCACTCGTTCCGCCCGCGAGCAGAACGAGTCGCCCGCGTACCCGCTCCCGCGGCTCGACCGCGGGGTCGGCTGTCACCTCGCTCATCCGGGTGTTCAGTCCGTTCCGCGAATTCCCTCGGTCGATGCGATGACGGGACGCATCTTCTTCTCCAGCGCCTCGAAGAACATCGACAGGGGGAACTCGTCGTCGAGCACCGCATCGGTGTAGCCCTTGGGCAATCCCGCGAGCACCTCATCGGGCAGGCCTCGTGCCCACACCGAAGCGGGGTGGGGTGTGACGACCGAGCGCACGAGGTCGTAGGCGGCGAGCCAGTGGGCGACCTTGGGGCGGTCGATCGAGCGCCAGTACAGTTCGTCGATCGCATCCGCGAGGGCGATGACCGCGGCGGGTACCTCGTCCCAGTCGAAGGCGAGCGAGGTGTCGGTCCAGTGCAGCACGCGTCGCTGATGCAGCCAGGCGAACAGCAGCTGCCCGCCGAGACCGTCGTAGTTGCGCACGCGAGAGCCGGTGATGGCGAAGCGGAAGATGCGGTCGAAGATCACGGCGTACTGCACGAGCTCGGCGTGCTCGAGCATCGCTGCCTCGGCGTCGTCGAGGTCGTCGCGGGCGACCAGGCGCGCCTGCAGCGACACGCACTCGCGAAACGCGGTGAGGTCGCAGCGCAGTTCTTCGAGCGAGTAGAGGAAGAACGGCATCCGCTGCTTGATCATGAAGGGGTCGAACGGCAGGTCGCCGCGCATGTGCGTGCGGTCATGGATGAGATCCCACATCACGAACGTCCGCTCGGCGAGGTCCTGATCGTCGAGCAGACGTGCGGCGGCGTCGGGGAGTCGGAGTTTCGTGATGTCCGCGGCGGCGCGGGTCACGCGACGGTAGCGTGCGGCCTCGCGGTCCTGGAAGATCGCGCCCCACGTGAACGCGGGAACCTCGCGCATCGCGACGGTCTCGGGAAAGAGCACGGCCGAGTTGGTGTCGTAGCCCGAGGTGAAGTCGACCAGCCGCAGCGAGACGAAGAGGCGGTTGGTGTACTCGGTCTCGAGCCGCGCGATGAACTCCGGCCAGATCGCCTCGACGATCACCGCCTCGACGTGCCGTTCACTCGAGCCGTTCTGCGTGTACATCGGGAAGACCACGAGGTGACGAATGCCGTCGACGCGGTGCTCCTGCGGGTGGAAGGCGACCAGGGAGTCGAGGAAGTCGGGAACCCCGAGCCCCTCGTCTCGCCAGCGGCGGAAGTCCGTGACGGATGCCGCGAGGTAGGCCGCGTCGTGCGGGAAGAGGGGCGCGAGCGCCTCGATCGCCGCGGTCAGGTCGTCGAGCAGGGGGGTCGCAGCGGCGATGTCCTCGATGGAGCCGTCCTTGGCCTGCAGCGCCTGCAGTGCGGTGGCGGCGCCCTTGAGTTTCGCCCAGGCGGGGGTCTGCTCGACCGTATCGACGCCGTGTCCGGCGATCAGATCGTCGGCGGCACGGGTAGGCGCGGCGGTGGTCATGGCATCCTCCATTCGATGCTGTAAATATTCCTGCTGAATGTGGATGCTAACGGAAAACTTACGGATCCCGCCAGAGGGGGACTCGCCGCCGCTGATACTGTCGACCGCATGACCGAGGCCTCCTCCCGCGCTCCTCGCCTCGAGGACTCCGTCGACGCAGCGATCGTCCGCGAGATCTCACTCGACGCGCGCGCCACGCTGTCCCACCTGTCGGAGCGCGTCGGCCTCTCGGTCTCGGCCGTCCAGTCGCGGCTGCGCCGGCTCGAAGCTCGAGGGATCGTGAAGGGCTACCGCCCGATCCTCGATGCCGAGGCGCTGGGGCGGCCGCTCGCGGCTTTCGTCGAGATCACGCCGCTCGACCCCGCGCAGCCCGACAACGCTCCCGAGCTGCTCGCCCACCTGACGCCGATCGAGGCCTGCCACTCCATCGCGGGCGAGGCGGCGTACATGCTCTTCGTCCGCGTGCCGACGCCGCGCGACCTCGAGGCGCTCATCCGCGACATCCGCGCCGCGGCCCAGGTGAACACCCGCACGACCGTCGTGCTGCAGACCTTCTTCGAGGCGCGTCCGATCGAGCCGGCCGACTTCCCGGCCTGATCCGCCCTGGCCTCGAAGCTCCTCCCGACGGCCGACACAGATACACCCCGGGGCGGATGCCGTGACCACGGCCGCCCGCGTAGCGTGGCGGTGATGTTCGCTCTCCGCCCGCTCACCCGCTACCAGTTGGTCACCGACCTCGGCATCGCCGTGATCTTCTTCCTGGTGGCGATCGCCATCGAGCTCGTCGCGAGTGCCACCCCGGTCGACAGCGTCGCCGCGTTCTTCGTCGCACTCGCCTTCGCGAGCTCGGTGGGCCTGCGGCGGCTGCACCCGGGACTCGCCCTGTGCGTCGCGTGGGCAGCCGCCCTCGTGCAGATGGGCTTCGGTCGGCAGCCGTCACCGTCAGACCTTGCGATCTTCGCCGTGCTGTACACGACGGGCGCGTACGGGACGCGGCGCGTGTTCTGGTTCGGGTTCGGTTCGGCGATCGTCGGCGCGGCCGTGGTGCCGATCTACCTCGTGGGTCGCGGTCTGCAGGCTCCGCCCAACGGCAACGACTGGTTCGCGGTCATCGCCCTCTTCCTCGCCGCGGGCTTCGCCCTCATGCTGGCCTGGGTCTCGGGCGCGCTCGTGCGTACGGCGATGCGGGCCGCGGCGAACAGTCGCGCCCAGCGCGCGGCCGAGGCCGAGACGATCGCGGAGCAGGAGCGCGTCCGCATCGCCCGCGACATGCACGACGTCGTCGCCCACTCCCTGGCAGTGGTCATCGCCCAAGCCGACGGGGCCCGCTACGCCGCGGCCTCGGATCCCCGGGCCACCTCCGAGGCGCTCACGACGATCTCGTCGACCGCGCGCGCGGCGCTCGCCGACGTTCGGCTCCTTCTCACCCAGCTCCGGCACTCTCAGGCCGAGGGGCCGCAGCCCACCCTCGCCGATCTGGAAGTCCTCTTCCAGCGCATGCGTGCCGCGGGCGTCGACGTCCAGGTCGGGGTCGATCCGCTCCCTCCCGGCGAGCCCCCCGCGGCCATCCAGCTCGCGGTGTACCGCATCATGCAGGAGGCGCTCACGAACGCCCTGCGCCACGGTGTCGACCCGCGCGTGCGCGTCCACCTGGCGTGGTGGCCCGACCGCGTCGTGGTCTCGGTGCGCAACGCCCGGGCCACGGCATCCGTCCCCGTCCTTTCCAGCTCCGCGCCCGGCGGTCACGGTCTCATCGGCATGCGCGAACGCGCGCAGCTCGTCGGCGGCCACCTGACGGCCGGACCGGAGTATGGCGAGTTCGTCGTCCGAGCCACCCTGCCGATCGGTGCTGCGCTGTGAGCGGCCGTTCGCCGCGGCAGAGCGGATGCCGAGCCACCCCCGAACCGCGAGAGGAGCCGTCATCGTGACCGCCCCCGTCCGCATCGTCCTCGTCGACGATCAAGCCCTGTTCCGTGCCGGTATCCGCATGGTGATCGACTCCCAGCCCGACCTCGAGGTGGTGGGGGAGGCCTCCGACGGACGCGAGGGCATCGAGGTCGTGCGAGCGACGCGCCCCGACCTGGTGCTCATGGACGTGCGGATGCCGGTCCTGGACGGGCTCGCGGCCACCGCCGAGATCCTGCGCGAGCCCGACGCTCCGCGCGTGGTGGTGCTGACGACCTTCGACCTCGACGAGGCCGCGGCTCGGGCCATCCAGGGCGGGGCGAGCGGGTTCCTGCTCAAGGACTCCGAGCCGGAGTTCTTGTTGTCCGCGGTGCGGACGGTCCACGCGGGTTCCGCCGTCATCGCCGCCGAGGCCACGAGAGAGCTCTTCGCCCACATCGCCGACGGCGGGGGCGGGGAGCCGGTGCCGGCCGCCTACGGGGCGCTCACCGATCGAGAACGCGAGATCTTCGCACTCGCGGCGGCGGGACTCAGCAACGCCGAGATCGCCGAGCGCGAGTTCTTGTCCGAGGCCACGGTCAAGACGCACATCAGCCGCATCCTCACCAAGCTCGCCCTGCGCGATCGCGTGCAGCTGGTCGTCTTCGCCTATCGCCACGGCCTCGCCTGAGGCGCTCCCGGGTCAGTCGGAGTCGTTCTCGGGGTCGTGCGCCCAGGTGGGGGCGAGTGCCTTGATGCGCGCCGCCCGCCACTGCCACGTCGCCCACAGCGCCGGCCACAGCGCGGGAGCCGCGGCCCCGCCGATCGTGAGACGCTCTCGCCAGAGCGTGCGGCCGGGCTCTCCCGGAGCCTCCGACACCGCCATCTGGTGGTCCCAGACGTCGAGCACCGAGAGCGGCCCGGTCAGCGGAACACCCCAATCGCGGAACACGCGCACGCGCCCGTGCGCGTCGCTGGTCTCACGGTCGGCGACCGAGATGAGCTGACGCCCGACCGGCAGCAGGCCCGCGACGCTCATCTGCACGGGCACGTCGTCGCCGGACTCGAACGAGGTCGGCATCTCGCCGAGGGCCTCCACGTCGAGGAGGGGGCCGTACAACTCCGCCACCGCGCGCGGGGAGTGAAGGGCGCGCCAGGCGGCATCCGGGTCGCAGTCGATGACGAACTTCAGCAGGATGCGCATGAGTCGATCGTGCCCGATCCCGGTGATCGGCGGGCACGGCTTGACGCGGGGAGTCCGTTCCGGGCGTTTTACGATCGAGGGATGCCGTCTTCTCCCGCCCTCGCGCAGTCCGACTACCAGGTGCGTCTGGATTGGGGACGCGCGGGGCTGGATCGCCTCGCCCCGTCCCACGTCGTGATCGTCGTGCAGACGCTGGGACTGTCGATGCGCGCACTGGCCGCGACCGAGAACGGCGGGTCCCATCTCCTCGAGGGCGATCCGGCCGCGCAGCTCGCGCTCGCCGCCGCGAACGAGGGCGCCCACGTCGTCATCGGCGGACTGCGCAACGCGGCCGCCGTCGCGGCCCACGTGCTCGAGGTGCAGCGCGCCCGAGGGGAGCGCACCAGCATCTCGGTCATCGCCGCCGGCTCCCCAGACGCCGACAGCCTCCGCTTCGCGGTTGAGGACCTGCTGGGGGCGGGTGCCGTCGTCGCCGCGCTCGGCGACCTGGGCATCGACCACGGCTCTCCCGACGCCGCGGTGGCGGGAGAGGGGTTCCGCGCCCTCGGGGGCGCCGTACGGCACCTGCTGACGGCCAGTGGGACAGGCCGCGTCCTCGGGGCCGAAGGGGCGCGAGAGGCGGTGCTGGCCGCGGCCGCACGCGATGCGGCATCCGTCGTCCCCGTCCTCCGAGACGGGATCATCGTCGCCGCCTGAGCCCCTCTAGCGGGGCAGCGACGCCGCCAGCCGCGTCGCGCGGCTGATGTCGCGATGCACCCACGACAGTGCGAATCGCGGATCGAACGACGGAGCGCACTTCGCGCACGAGGTGGGGCGGGTCGCGCGGCGATGACGGTAGGCGACGTGCCCCGCCGGGCACGTGCCCACCCAGGGCGCGAGTTCGTTCGCGGTCTCGCCGGCGTGCGTCGTGCCGCCGACGTAGCCGAGCCCGCGCGCGGTGCGCTTCCACACCGGACCGTGCCCGGCCGCCGCTCCCGCGACGGCGTGCGCGACCTCGTGCAGCAGCGTCTGGTGGTTGGTGTCGTCGTCGTAGCGTGCCGAGAGGTACCGCGAGACGCTGATGCGCTTACGGCCGTAGTCGCACAGGCCCGCGCGCCGCTTGGCGTTGTCGAAGGCGAACGTCCACGAGTCGTCGAGGTGCAGGGCGATCAGCGCCTCTGCCCAGATGCGGACGCGCTGCAGGTCGGACATGAGCGGAAGCCTAGGTGGGACCGACGACACTCAGCTCGCGACGACCTCGCGCGTGCGCCGACGCTCCGCGGCGTCGATCGCGAGCAGGGTCGATTCAAGTTGCGCGTCGGTGGCGCCGGCGTTCTGACGCAGGAACAGTGCCTGCTTGAAGTCGCGGCGGGCGGCGTCGAAGTCGCCCTCGTCGTAATGCACCTTGCCGCGGTGCTGGAGCGCGAAGGCGGCGATGCTCGCCCAGCCCTGGCCCTCGGCCTCTTCGGCGCACATGGTGAGTTCCTGCTCGGCGGCGGCGTAGGCCCCGCGGCACTGCATGATCGTGGCGTGCAGGATGCGCGCGCGCAGCAGATCGCGACGGGTTCCGGCCATTCGGGCGACGCGCACCGACTGCTCCGAGATGGCGAGCGCCTCGTCGAATCGATCGAGCACCTTCAGGAGCCAGACCCGCTCGAGCAGGGCGTGGAGGCTGCGCTGGGAACCGATCTCCTCGAGCCGCTCCGCGCACTCGCGGGAGTCGGTGACCTCTCGCAAGGTATCGGGGTCGTACCCGTGGATGTAGCTCACCATCGCTCCTCTCGTTCCGGCAGGACCTCCAGTCTGCGTCGCCCGGGCGTCGAGCGCCGCAGCGCCACGCGGTCGGGGAGCGAAGACGCGAGGATCATCTCTCGAAGAGGGATGCCGAGGGCTTCGGCGACGCGGTCGCATCGGCGTCGGTGGCCGTTCGGGACCCGCGCATGAACTCCTCGATCTCGGCGCCCTGGGCGACTTTGGCCGGGTGGGGCCCGGCCGCCATGAGACGCGGGAGCCATTCGACCGGCAGCGGGGCGGCGGAGGCGGCGACCACGAGGTTGCCGAACCTGCGCCCCTTGAGCACCTGCACCTCGGCGAGGACGATGACCTCGGGCAGCACGTCGCGGATGGTGGCGACCTGACGGCGGGCGAAGGCCAGCCCCGGACCGTCGGACACATTGACCAACAGCACCCCGTCCGCCGCCAGCAGCGCCGCCGCCTCGCGGTAGAACTCCACCGTGGTCAGATGGGCCGGGGTCTGGGCGCCGGAGTACACGTCGCTCACCAGCAGGTCGACGGCGCCGGTGAGTCCGGCGGGCAGCCTCGACAGCCCCGCCCGCGCGTCGCCGATGCGCACGCGCACCGAGGCACCGCGCGGCAGCGGCAGGTTCTCGCGCACGAGATCCCACAGCGCGGGTTCGAGCTCGATGACCTGCTGACGCGAGCCCGGTCGGGTCGCCTCGACGTAGCGCGGCAGGGTGAGCGCGCCCGCGCCGAGGTGGACCGCGGTGAGCGGCTGCCCCGGCATCCGGAGTCGATCGATCACGGCGCCCATGCGGGCCACGTACTCGAAGTGCAGGTGCGTCGGATCGTCGAGGTCGACGTGCGACTGGGGGGTGCCGTCGACGACCAGCTCCCACCCCGAGACGAACCCCGAGGGCGAGACGCGCGCGAGAGAGCCGTCCGACAGCCGCGCGGTGGGGGCGTCGTCGGGTTCGATGCGCATGCGGGCCATGCCCCCACGCTAGGCCCTCCGGGCGGCGGTACCGTGGCCGCATGCGGGTGGACCTCAATGCCGACCTGGGCGAGACCGTCGACGGGATTGCGACGGCCGACGACGACGCCATGTTCGCGGTGGTCTCCAGCGCCAACGTCGCCTGCGGCGGGCACGCGGGGGATGCCGTGTCGATGCGCGCGTCTGTCGAGACGGCGGCGAGATACGGGGTCGCCGTCGGCGCACACCCCTCGTACGACGACCGCGAGAACTTCGGTCGGGTCGCCCGCTCGATCGAGCCCGCCGAGCTCCGCGCGATCGTGGCGGCTCAGCTGTCCGCTCTGGCCGCGGCCGGTGCCGACCTGCGCTACGTGAAGCCGCACGGGGCGCTCTATCACGCCGTCACCGCCGACCCCCGGCAGGCCGGGGCGGTCGCGGCGGCGGTGGCGGACCACTCCGCTCGGCTCGGACGCGCTCTGCCGATCCTCGGTCTGGCCGGTGCGATCGCCGAGGCCGCGGCATCCGCGGGTCTTCCCTTCGTGCACGAGGCGTTCCTCGACCGCGGGTACACCGCGCACGGTGCTCTCGTGCCCCGCGGCGAGCCGGGTGACCTCGTCCATGACCCCGCCGCCGCCGCCGACCGCGCCGTGCGGCTCGTCCGCGACGGCGAGGTCGAAGCCGTCGACGGAGCGCGCGTGTGCGTCGACGCCGCCTCCTTGTGTCTGCACGGCGACACGCCGGCCGCCGTCGCGATGGCCCGCGCGGTGCGCTCGGCGCTCGACGGAGCCGGCATCGAGGTGCGCGCTCCGTGGTGACCCCGCCGGGTGCGGTGATCGTCCTGCGACCGATGGGGGAGCGGGCCGTTCTCGCCGAGGTCGCCGACCTCGCCGCCGCCGTCCGCCTGCACGCGGCGCTCGCCGCGGACCCGCCGGCCGGAATCGACGACCTCGTCCCCGCCGCGCGCACCGTCCTCGTGTGCTTCGATCCCGCGCGCATCCCTCCGGCGGCCGTTCGCGCGTGGATTCGCTCGACCGCCTCGGCGCACGCCGCGGAGCCCGAACCCGGACCCGTCGTGGACGTGCCCCTCCGCTACGACGGCGCCGATCTCGACGACACGGCCGCGCTCCTCGGCATCCCGGTCTCCGACCTCGTCTCCCGCCACGCGGCAGCGGAATGGTCGGTCGCTTTCACAGGCTTCTCGCCGGGCTTCGCCTATCTCGTCAGCGCGGACTGGCCCTTCGACGTGCCCCGCCTCGATCGGCCCCGGACGCGGGTCCCCGCGGGCGCGGTCGGGCTCGCCGCCGGCTTCACGGGCGCCTATCCCCGACAGACCCCGGGCGGCTGGCGCCTGATCGCCTCGACCGATGCGGTTCTCTTCGATCCGGATGCCGCCCACCCGGCGCTGCTCCCGCCGCGCGCCCGCGTGCGGTTCGTGCCGGAGCGCCCGCGGGTCGTGGGGTCGAGTCGGTCCGGCTCGGCGGCCGGGACGGGCATGAGCGCCCGCGTCGGCATGGCGCCGGCGCCCGCGAGCTGCGGGGTGCCCGCGCTCCGCGTCGTCGACGCCGGCGTCAGCACCACCGTGCAGGACCTGGGGCGCCCCCGTCTCGCCGCCCTCGGGGTCGCGCGCTCGGGGGCTCTGGATCGCCGAGCCCTGCGCGTCGCCAACCGGCTGGTCGGCAATGACGAGGGGGCGGCGGGGCTCGAGATCCTGCTCGGGGGCTTCCGCGCCCGCGCCGAGGCCGACACCTGGGTCGGCGTTACCGGGGCGCTCACCGAGGTGCGGGTCGACGAGCGGGCGGTGGACCTGTACGCACCTGTCCTCGTGCGCGCCGGGAGCGAGCTGTCGATCGGGGTCGCGCGGGCGGGTCTGCGCAGCTACCTGGCCGTCCGCGGCGGCGTGGAGGGGCACGCGGCGATGGGCTCGCGCGCCCACGATTCGCTCGCGGGCCTCGGCCCCGCCCCGCTCCGCGCCGGTGACCTCGTCCGCGCCGGGGTGCCGGCATCCGCCATTCCCCCCGTCGACGTCTTTCCCTGGACCGTGCCGCCCTCGCTGATCGAGGTCCCGCTCGGCGAGGGTCCGCGCGCCGATTGGTTCGCACCCGAGGCTCTGACGACGCTCGTCACGCAGATCTGGACCGTCTCCTCCGACCTCGACCGTGTCGGGGTCCGTCTCGACGGCCCCGCCCTCGAGCGCGTTCATCCCGGTGAGCTCGCGAGCGAGGGCATGCGCCCGGGCGCCCTCCAGGTCCCCCCGCACGGGCGGCCGGTGGTGCTGCTCGCCGACGGTCCGGTGACCGGCGGGTACCCGGTGATCGCCGTGGCGACCGAGGCCGGCACCGAGGCGTTGGCGCAGGCGAGGCCGGGAGATCGGGTGCGATTCCGGCGGGTCTGACGGGAGCGGGAACGGGACCCGCGACGAGCGCACGCGTTTATACCGCAGGTCCGAGAACGCGTCAAGAATTGGACTGGACACGGCGAGTCCTCGCGCGTATGCTTGGACTTTGCGCTCCTCGATTCCCCCTGCCCTCATATGGTGGTCGGCTGAGCTTGCCCGTCCCCGCTTCACCGCGGTGTGCGACGTGCAGGTTATCGGGGCAGGAACGCACTCCACCTGACGACAAGGAATCACGAGCCCCTCGCCCGGGCTTCTGGAGGTTATTCCCTTGGCTGCTGCGAGCAACGCATCCACCACCACCACCCCGAAGAGCGGACGCGGCGCATCTCGCCTCTCGTTCGCGAAGATCTCCGACAAGCTGACCGTTCCCGATCTGCTCGCGCTGCAGACCGAGTCGTTCGACTGGCTCGTCGGTAACGAAGCATGGAAGGCGCGCGTCGCCGAGGCTCAGGCCGCCGGTCGCACCGACGTCCCCGAGATCAGCGGACTCGAGGAGATCTTCGAGGAGATCTCGCCGATCGAAGACCTGAGCGAGACGATGCAGCTCTCGTTCACGAACCCGTACCTCGAGCCCGAGAAGTACTCGATCGAGGAGTGCAAGGAGCGCGGCAAGACCTACGCCGCCCCGCTGTACGTCGAGGCCGAGTTCATGAACCACCAGACCGGTGAGATCAAGACCCAGACGGTCTTCATGGGCGACTTCCCGCTCCAGACCAACAAGGGCACGTTCATCATCAACGGCACCGAGCGTGTCGTCGTGTCGCAGCTCGTCCGTTCGCCCGGTGTCTACTTCGACAAGACGCCCGACAAGACCTCCGACAAGGACATCGTGTCGGCGCGCGTCATCCCCTCGCGCGGCGCCTGGCTCGAGTTCGAGATCGACAAGCGCGACCAGGTCGGCGTGCGCATCGACCGCAAGCGCAAGCAGTCGGTCACCGTCTTCCTCAAGGCTCTCGGCCTGACCAGCGAGGACATCCTCGCGGAGTTCTCCGGCTTCGACTCCATCGAAGAGACGCTGTCCAAGGACACGATCCTCACCAAGGAAGACGCCCTCCGCGACATCTACCGCAAGCTCCGTCCGGGCGAGCAGGTCGCCGCCGAGGCCGCCCGCGCGCTGCTCGACAACTTCTACTTCAACTCCAAGCGCTACGACCTCGCCAAGGTGGGTCGCTACAAGATCAACCAGAAGCTCGGTCTCGACAAGCCGCTGAGCGACTCTGTGCTGACCGTCGACGACATCGTCGCCACGATCAAGTACCTCGTCCGCCTGCACCGCGGCGACGTCACCTTCGACGGAGTCCGTGGCGGCCAGGCTGCCGAGATCCGTCTCGACACCGACGACATCGACAACTTCGGCAACCGTCGCATCCGCGCCGTCGGCGAGCTCATCCAGAACCAGGTCCGCACCGGTCTCTCCCGCATGGAGCGCGTCGTCCGCGAGCGCATGACCACGCAGGACATCGAGGCGATCACGCCGCAGACCCTGATCAACGTGCGCCCCGTCGTCGCCGCGATCAAGGAGTTCTTCGGAACGAGCCAGCTGTCGCAGTTCATGGACCAGAACAACCCGCTCGCGGGTCTGACCCACAAGCGTCGTCTGTCGGCTCTGGGCCCCGGTGGTCTGTCGCGTGAGCGTGCCGGCGTCGAGGTCCGTGACGTCCACCCCTCGCACTACGGTCGCATGTGCCCGATCGAGACGCCGGAAGGCCCGAACATCGGCCTGATCGGTTCGCTCGCCTCGTTCGCGCGCATCAACGCGTTCGGTTTCATCGAGACGCCCTACCGTCGCGTCGTCGACGGCCGCGTGACCGACCAGATCGACTACCTCACCGCCAGCGAAGAGAGCGACCACATCGTCGCTCAGGCCGGTGTCGCCCTCCAGGCCGACGGCCACTTCGTGGAGGACCGCATCCTGGCCCGCCGTGGTCAGGGTGGCGAGGTCGACCTGTTCCCGAACGACGAGATCGGCTACATGGACGTCTCGCCGCGCCAGATGGTGTCGGTGGCGACCTCCCTCATCCCGTTCCTCGAGCACGACGACGCCAACCGCGCCCTCATGGGTGCGAACATGCAGCGTCAGGCCGTCCCGCTCGTCCGTAGCGAGTCGCCCGTCGTCGGTACCGGTATGGAGGGCTTCGCGGCCATCGACGCCGGTGACGTCGTCACCGCCGAGAAGTCCGGTGTCGTCCTGGAGGTCTCGGCCGACGTCGTGACGATCCAGCTCGACGAGGGCGGCACGCAGGACTACTTCCTGCGCAAGTTCGACCGTTCGAACCAGGGCACCTCGTACAACCAGCGCGTGGTCGTCTCGGCCGGCGAGCGCATCGAGGCCGGCGAGGTCATCGCCGACGGTCCCGCGACCGAGAACGGCGAGCTCGCCCTCGGCAAGAACCTCCTCGTGGCGTTCATGACGTGGGAAGGCCACAACTTCGAGGACGCGATCATCCTCAGCCAGGACCTCGTGAAGGACGACACGCTGTCGTCGATCCACATCGAGGAGTACGAGGTCGACGCGCGCGACACCAAGCTCGGCAAGGAGGAGATCACCCGTGACCTCCCCAACGTCAGCCCCGACCTGCTGAAGGACCTCGACGACCGCGGCATCATCCGCATCGGCGCCGAGGTTCGCCCCGGCGACATCCTCGTCGGCAAGGTCACGCCCAAGGGCGAGACCGAGCTGAGCGCCGAGGAGCGCCTGCTGCGCGCGATCTTCAACGAGAAGAGCCGCGAAGTCCGTGACACCTCGCTGAAGGTGCCCCACGGCGAGCAGGGCACGATCATCGCCGTCAAGGAGTTCAACGCCGAGGACGGCGACGACGAGCTCGGCTCGGGCGTCAACCGCCGCGTCGTGGTCTACATCGCCCAGAAGCGCAAGATCACCGAGGGTGACAAGCTCGCCGGCCGCCACGGCAACAAGGGTGTCATCGCCAAGATCCTTCCGATCGAGGACATGCCCTTCCTGTCCGATGGCACGCCGGTCGACATCATCCTGAACCCGCTCGGCATCCCCGGTCGAATGAACTTCGGTCAGGTCCTGGAGCTCCACCTCGGCTGGATCGCCCAGCAGGGCTGGAAGGTCGAGGGCACCCCCGAGTGGGCGGCCAACCTCCCCGAGGTCGCCCGCGAGGCCGCCCCCGGCACGAAGGTCGCCACCCCGGTGTTCGACGGCGCGTTCGAGGCCGAGATCGCGGGTCTGCTCGACTCGACGATCCCGAACCGCGACGGCGACCGTCTGGTCGACTCCACGGGTAAGACGCTGCTGTTCGACGGTCGCTCCGGCGAGCCGTTCCCGGCGCCCATCTCGGTCGGTTACATGTACATCCTGAAGCTGCACCACCTCGTCGACGACAAGATCCACGCGCGTTCGACGGGCCCGTACTCGATGATCACCCAGCAGCCGCTCGGTGGTAAGGCTCAGTTCGGTGGTCAGCGCTTCGGTGAGATGGAGGTGTGGGCCCTCGAGGCCTACGGCGCCGCGTACGCGCTCCAGGAGCTCCTGACGATCAAGTCCGACGACATCCTCGGCCGCGTGAAGGTCTACGAGGCGATCGTCAAGGGCGAGAACATCCAGGAGCCCGGCATCCCCGAGTCGTTCAAGGTGCTCATGAAGGAGATGCAGTCGCTCTGCCTGAACGTCGAGGTCCTCTCGGCCGACGGCACCGCGGTCAACCTCCGCGACACGGATGACGACGCCTTCCGCGCCGCGGAAGAGCTCGGCATCAACATCTCCAGCCGCTTCGAGTCCTCGTCGATCGACGAGATCTGAGCTTCCAGCTCAGCGACCCAGCTCAGATTTCAGAGAATTCCGACACAGGAGAACCAGTGCTCGAATCAACCACTTTCGATCAGATCCGTATCGGTCTGGCCACCGCCGACGACATCCGTCGTTGGTCCTTCGGTGAGGTCAAGAAGCCCGAGACGATCAACTACCGCACGCTGAAGCCCGAGAAGGACGGCCTCTTCGGCGAGCAGATCTTCGGACCCTCCCGCGACTGGGAGTGCGCCTGCGGAAAGTACAAGCGTGTGCGCTTCAAGGGCATCGTCTGCGAGCGCTGCGGCGTCGAGGTCACCAAGAGCTCGGTTCGTCGCGAGCGCATGGGCCACATCGAGCTCGCCGCGCCCGTCACGCACATCTGGTACTTCAAGGGCGTGCCCTCGCGCCTCGGCTACCTGCTGGACATGGCGCCGAAGGACCTCGAGAAGGTCATCTACTTCGCCGCCTACATGGTCATCTCGGTCGACGAAGACGCTCGTCACCGCGACCTGGCCACCCAGGAGAACAACATCCGTCTCGAGCTGAAGACGCTCGGCGACCGCCGCGATGCCCGCATCGCCGCTCGCCTCGCCAAGCTCGAGGAGGAGCTCGCCGCCCTCGAGGCGGAGGGCGCCAAGGCCGACCAGAAGAAGAAGGTCAAGGACGCTGCCGAGAAGGAGATGACGTCGGCGCGTAAGAACGCCGACGAGCAGATCGCCAAGCTCGAGCGCGTGTGGGAGGACTTCCGCACGCTCGAGGTCGGCGCCCTGAAGCCCGAGGACGATGTGTTCCACGAGCTCCAGGACCGCTTCGGTCAGTACTTCGAGGCCCACATGGGTGCGGAGTCGATCAAGCGTCGTCTCGAGGCCTTCGACCTGCAGGCCGAGGCCGACAGCCTCCACCTGCAGATCTCCGAGGGCAAGGGCCAGCGCAAGATCCGCGCGATCAAGCGCCTGAAGGTCGTCAACTCGTTCCTGCAGACCGGCATGAGCCCGGCCTCGATGGTGCTGGACGTCGTCCCGGTGATCCCGCCGGAGCTGCGTCCGATGGTCCAGCTCGACGGTGGCCGCTTCGCGACCTCCGACCTGAACGACCTCTACCGTCGCGTGATCAACCGCAACAACCGCCTCCGTCGCCTGATCGACCTCGGTGCTCCCGAGATCATCGTCAACAACGAGAAGCGCATGCTGCAGGAGGCCGTCGACGCGCTGTTCGACAACGGCCGCCGTGGTCGCCCCGTCACCGGTACCGGTAACCGCGCCCTGAAGTCCCTGAGCGACATGCTCAAGGGAAAGCAGGGTCGCTTCCGCCAGAACCTGCTCGGAAAGCGCGTGGACTACTCGGGCCGTTCCGTCATCATCGTCGGACCCCAGCTCAAGCTCCACCAGTGCGGTCTGCCCAAGCAGATGGCTCTCGAGCTGTTCAAGCCGTTCGTGATCAAGCGTCTGATCGACCTCGGTCACTCGCAGAACATCAAGGCCGCCAAGCGCGCGGTCGAGCGCTACCGTCCCGAGGTCTGGGACGTGCTCGAGGAGATCATCCGCGAGCGCCCCGTGCTGCTGAACCGTGCACCCACCCTGCACCGTCTCGGCATCCAGGCGTTCGAGCCCCAGCTCGTCGAGGGCAAGGCCATCCAGCTGCACCCGCTCGTCTGCGCGGCGTTCAACGCCGACTTCGACGGTGACCAGATGGCCGTCCACCTGCCCCTGTCGGTCGAGGCTCAGGCCGAGGCGCGCGTGCTCATGCTCGCCTCGAACAACATCCTCAAGCCGTCGGACGGCCGCCCGGTCACCCTGCCCTCGCAGGACATGATCATCGGCCTCCACCACCTCACCACCCTCAAGGAGGGTGCCGTGGGCGAGGGCCGCGCGTTCGGTTCCGTGGGCGAGGCGATCCTGGCCAAGGACGAGGGCACCCTCGACCTGCAGGCCAAGGCGCGCATCCGTATCCCCGGCCTGACGTTCCTCGAGGGCCAGGCGCCCGAGGGTTACGACAAGCACGGTCTCGTCGACGCCTCGCTCGGTCAGGCGATCTTCAACGACACGCTCCCCAAGGGCTACCCGTTCGTCCGCGAACAGGCCGACAAGGGCAAGCTGTCGCAGATCGTCAATAAGCTGGCCGAGGAGTACCCCAAGGTCGAGGTCGCGGCATCGCTCGACCGGATCAAGGACGCCGGCTTCTACTGGGCCACCCGTTCGGGTGTCACCGTGGCGCTGAGCGACATCCTCACCCCGCCGAACAAGGCGGAGATCGTGGCCGGCTACGAGAAGCAGGCCGCGAAGGTGCAGGGCCAGTACGAGAAGGGTCTCACCACCGACGCCGAGCGTCGTCAGGAGCTCATCAAGATCTGGACCGAGGCCACCGACGAGGTCCAGAAGGCGATGCGGGACAACTTCCCCGCCGACAACACCATCAACCGCATGGTCTCGTCGGGCGCCCGTGGTAACTGGCTGCAGATCCGCAACATCGCGGGTATGCGAGGCCTGGTGAACAACCCCAAGGGTGAGATCATCCCGCGTCCGATCATCTCCTCGTACCGCGAGGGTCTGTCGGTCGCCGAGTACTTCATCGCGACGCACGGTGCCCGTAAGGGTCTGGCCGACACGGCCCTCCGTACGGCCGACTCGGGGTACCTGACGCGTCGTCTCGTCGACGTCTCGCAGGATGTCATCATCCGCGAGGAGGACTGCGGCACGTCGAAGGGCCTCGAGCTCCCGATCGCCGCGGCAGGCTCGACCGGTTCGCTGGTCAAGGACGCCAACGTCGAGAACTCGGTGTTCGCTCGTACGCTCGCCACGGCGGTCGTCGACGCGCAGGGCACCGTGCTGGCCGAGGCCGGCGACGACGTGGGCGACGTGCTCATCGACAAGCTGGTCGAGGGTGGCGTCGAGACCATCAAGGTCCGCTCCGTCCTGACGTGCGACTCGGCCGTCGGCGTCTGCGCGAAGTGCTACGGCCGTTCGCTCGCCACCGGCAAGATCGTCGACATCGGAGAGGCCGTCGGCATCATCGCGGCCCAGTCGATCGGTGAGCCCGGTACCCAGCTGACGATGCGTACCTTCCACACCGGTGGTTCCGCTTCGGCAGACGACATCACGCAGGGTCTTCCCCGCGTGCAGGAGTTGTTCGAGGCCCGTACCCCCAAGGGTGCGTCGCCGATCGCCGAGGCCGACGGCCGCATCACGATCGACGAGACCGACAAGGCCAAGAAGGTCATCCTCACGCCCGACAACGGCGACGAGCCGGTGGTCTACCCCGTCCTGAAGCGCGCTACGCTCCTGGTCGAGGACGGGCAGCACGTCGTGGTCGGTCAGCCGATCCTCGTCGGAACGCTCGACCCCAAGGAGGTCATGCGCGTGCAGGGTGCCCGCGAGGTGCAGAAGTACCTCGTCAACGGCGTCCAGGGCGTGTACCGCTCGCAGGGTGTGCCGATCCACGACAAGCACATCGAGGTCATCGTCCGACAGATGCTCCGCAAGGTCACCGTCGTCGACCACGCCGACACCGATCTGCTCCCGGGTGAGCTGGTGGACTTCAAGCGCTACCAGGCCATCAACCGCGAGGCTGTCGGCGAGGGCAAGCGTCCCGCGTCGGGTCGTCCCGAGCTGATGGGTATCACGAAGGCGTCGCTCGCGACGGAGTCGTGGCTGTCGGCCGCGTCATTCCAGGAGACCACCCGCGTCCTGACGCAGGCGGCCATGGAGGGCAAGAGCGACCCGCTCGTCGGCCTCAAAGAGAACGTCATCATCGGGAAGCTCATCCCCGCCGGAACCGGACTTGCGAAGTACCGCAACGTCACGGTCGAGGCGACGGAAGAGGCCAAGAGCGAGCGGTACCCCAACCGCATCTTCGCCTCGGACGGCGCGTACAGCGACGCCGACCTGAGCTACGTCGACTTCGACAGCTTCTCGACGGACGACTTCACGCCCGGTACGTACAACTGATCGTGCCTCGGGGGAGCGGGCCCGCTCGCTCTCCCGAGACATGATCGACGGATGCCACGCCCCGGTGCGGCATCCCGTTCCTCGAAGGCCCCCGGCTCGCGCCGGGGGCCTTCGTCGTGCTCGCGGCGTGTCGGGTAACGGGTCGAAGGCGTCGATGCGCCTACCGTTGTCGTGGAGGAACGCATGGCCCGCATCGGGGGACGCAGTCTGTGGCTGGCTTGGCCGGCGGGTCTGCTGTGCGCGGCCGCCGTGGCTGCCCTGGCGATCATCGCCGCTCCCGGTGTGCCGCTGGCCGTGGGTTTCGTGGGCGACACGCTGCGGGCCGCGACCGGGAGGCACGTCGTCGCCGATACGCCTCCGCCCACCCCGGCCGCCGACTGCCGCCACCTGTACTCCCAGCCGTTGTGGTCGTCGTTGGTGTGGTCGCCGCAGGCGTTGCTGTCGCAACGGCACACGGCCCCCGCCTCGACGCCCGAAGCCGTGGCTGCAGCGGGTCCGACGGTCGTCGTCACGTGTCACTGGCGAGGGGAAGCCGGTCGCTTCATCGAGACGACCGTTTCCACCGTCACCCCCGAGGGCGCCGCGGCCGTCACCACCACGCTCGCCGCCCAAGGCTTCGCGTGCTCCGTCGTGGCCGACACGACCCACTGCGAGAGGGCGGCCGGCGAGCTCCTCGAGGTCCACGACCTGCGAGCGGACCGCTGGGTGTCGTCGACACTCTCGGGATGGATGCCGGACGACTACGCCGCGATCGTGGCATCCCACGCCTTCTTCGGCGAGTGACGCGGTCCGAGACGACTCGCGCTCAGCCGCCGAACACGGAGGCGATGATGCTCCCGGTGTACCCGGTGGGAGCCAGGTTGGAGTACTGGGTGTCGATCAGCACGCCGTCGCGCCAGTACAGCGTGCGCCCGTCGTTGACCGGGTAGGTCGGATTGATCCAGGTCTTCTCGCAGCGGGTGCCCGCATCGGGGGTGTAGCAACTGAAGCCCTGCGTGTCGACCAGGCCGTTGAGCATGTCGAGGGCGGGTCCGCGGTCCATACGCGAGATGTGGGTGACGAGTCCTGTGGTGTCGGCGGCGGGATCGCGCCAGATGCAGATCAGCGACCCGTCCGACTGCACCCCCGACGCCCCGAGCGAAGGGTCGTTCAGCGGCGTGGTGCCCAGCTGGGACAGGACATCGGCGGAGAGCATCGCGCGGCAGTCGGCGGGAATACGTACCGCGGGCGCCGTCTGCGTGATCGTGGGGATCGGAGTCGGGCTCTCGGTCGCGACGGACGTCGACGGCGCGGGGGCGGCTTGCTCCTCGGAGGGGGCGCAGGCCGTCAGAGTGAGGAGCACGGCGCCGGCGAAAGCCGCGGCTGCGGCCGGACGGAGCAGACGACGGGGCATGGGAACACCCTAAGCCGCACCACCGACACGGTCGAGAAAGACATCCGGCGGCACGCCTGCGCGATGCTGCGCCATACCCGGGTTAGCCTTGCGCCGCAAGCACCGCGTGAGGAGACCCCATGAGCGACAACAAGTCGTACGGCGACCCCGTCGCTGAACCGAAGGACTCGTACGGCGACCCCGTCGTCGAGCCGAAGGACGAAGCGCAGGATGTCGTCGGCCGAGCCCACGAGGGCCTCGCCGACGCCGAGGCCGCTCGCCGCGACGCCGTCGACCCCGCCGCCGCCGAGGCCGCATGGGACGAGCGCGACGCGCGCGAGCACGAATCCGGGACGTCGCAGACGCCCCGGAGCGAGCACACCGCCCCGGTCGTGCACGACGCGTCTCCCGTGGCACCCCAGGACTCCTCGGCGTCCAACGGATCCGTCGACCTCGACGACGAGGACGCCCGGTGGGCCGCGTACGCCGCGTCCGCGGAGCCGGCTCGCGACGACGTGCGTCACGATGACGCTCGAGCCGACGACGGTGCCGCGACCGCGCGCTACGACGACGCGCACACCACGGCATACCCCGCGGCCGCCGGTGCCGGCGCCGCCGCTGCGGCGACGGCAACGCCCGTGACCGACGAGCCCACTCGCGTCGTGGGCGGTGCGCAGCCCATCTTCGTCCAGGCCCCCGAAGCCCCTCGTCCGCGGAACAACCGCGGTGCGGCTGGCGCGATCGGCCTTCTCGCCGCCCTCGTCTTCGCGGCGCTCTACCTGGCCGCCACCCTCGGTCTGGCGCTGCTCACCGGCAGGCTCGCGTCCGCCGACCTCGGCCAGGCGGCTCTCTCGGCCCTCACGACCTGGGGTCTGTGGGTTCCGACCGTGGCTTTCTACCTCGGTTTCTGGTTCCTCGGTGCGCTCATCAATCGAGGCCGCTGGGGTCACTGGGTGGTCTGGGGCCTCGTCGTCGGCGTGGTGGCGTGGGCCGGGCATCTGCTCGGTGTCCTCTTCGCCGCCCCGTTCTGGATGATCACCGCCCGTGAGTCCTTCGATCTGCTGCAGAACAACGTCCTCGCGCCCCTGGCGATCGTGGCTTTCGTCCTCGGTCGTGAACTCACCATCTGGTTCGGATCCTGGGTGTCGGCGCGCGGTCGGCGCGTCAGCGAGATCAACGCCGAGGCCCAGCGCGAGTACGAGCGCACCCTGGAGGCCGGTCCTCAGCTCTCGCAGCGCTGAACCGGGGTCCATGACGAACGAACAGCGACCGGCGGGGGTTTCCCCGCCGGTCGCTGTCGTCTTCGCGGCCGTCGTCTTCATCGCCCTCTCGATCGGGGGTCTCGGGGTGGCGAGTCTGATCGTCGACGCCGACGTCATCCCCGTCCGAGGTCTCGGAGCCATCCCGGGCGTGGTCGGTCAGCTCCTGGCTCTGGGGGCCTTCGCCGCGACGCTGCGCTGGGGCCTTCGCGCCGATCCGCCCGGCTACCTCATCGCCGTCCCCTGCGCGATTTCCGCCTATCTGGGCGAGGTGCTCGGAATCGTCGTCGGCGCCCTCGTCAGCGGCGCCGACCCGGCTCGCGGTGTCGCTGCGGCCGGCAGTGTCGCCCTCGGGTTCCCGGGTCCGGTCGTCGCCGTCGCGGCGTTGCTCGCGGCTCTGTTCGGAATCCTGCTCGTCCGGGCGCGGACGAACGGCCCGCGATGGCGCTGGGAAGACGACGCCGACGACCTTTGACGCGATTGTGACGCGCGGGTCCGTGGGCATCCGCGTGTTCCCGGGCGTGTCGGGCTAGCGTAGGGGCGTGGAGCGGTCGCTCGAGAGCCAGGTCGGTCAGGCGGTGGACGCCTGGCTGCGTTGGCTGCCCCGGTGGGAGCCCGCGAACCATCGTGGCCGAGTCGCCCCGTGCCGTCGGTGCTTCGGCTCCCCGGTCCTGTCGGCCGCGGGTCTGGGGTCCGACGTTCCGCACGGCGTGCAGCACGGACTGTCGACGCGCGTGAAGACCATCGTCGATCACGCCGTCGCCGACTACACCTCCCGCAACCTCCCCATGCTCCAGGCCGAGCTCGACCAGCAGGCTGAGCGAAACCGGAGGCGCTCTTACCGTCCCGCGGAGGGCCTGGAACCCGAGTTCGACGGGATGCCGTTGGACCCCGACCCCGAGCCCGGCTCCCCGTTCCTCTTCACGCTGTCGGGCCTCGCCGCAGAAGAAGACGCCGCCCTCCCCGCACTTCCTCCCCTCTCGGATGCCGCGAAGGCAGCCCTGCGCCAAGAGGTCGGTCTCGCCGACGATTACGCGAACATGATCGGGCGCGAGGTCTGTACGATCCTGCTCCACCACCGGCTGCGCATACAGGCGGCGGTGGCCGAGTTCGTGGAGCCGCAGATCGCCGCGTTGCTCGACGATCTCACCCGATCCCTCGATGCGCCGTTCGATCCGCGCGACGCGGAGCCGCCAGCATCCTGAAGCTCTGTCCACACGGGCACGGCGAGGTGCCGCGCTTTTGTTAGCATCAACGGGTTGTCCGCTTATCGAGTCGCGGAACAATCTCACGGGGGAGGGGGCTCGATGCCGCAGCGTCTGCCGTCTTCGCCGCCCATTCTTCCGGGCCTGGCGTACATACGGCCCTTGGGGTCGGGCGGGTTCGCCGATGTCTTCCTGTACGGGCAGGACATGCCGCGTCGTGACGTCGCGGTCAAGGTCCTCCCGAGCGACGTGCGCGACGCCGACCTGTTGCGCATGTTCAACGCCGAGGCCGACGTTCTCGCGCACCTGTCGGCGCACCCGTCCATCGTCACCGTCTACCAGGCCGGGATCTCGGCCGATGGCCGACCGTACATCGTCATGGAGTTCTGCCCGGGGTCCCTCGCGCAGCGATACCGCGTCGAGCGCATCCCCGTCGCCGAAGTGCTGTCGATCGGCGTCCGCATGTCGGGAGCCCTCGAGTCGGCTCACCACGCCGGGCTCATCCACCGTGACGTGAAGCCCAGCAACATCCTCGTGACGACGTTCGGGGCGCCGGTGCTCGCCGACTTCGGGATCTCCTCCTCCCTCGTGCGACAGGGAGCAGACGAGATGCTCGCCATGTCGGTGCCGTGGAGTGCGCCCGAGGTCGTCGCCGAACAGACCGCGGGTACCGTGTCGAGCGAGGTGTGGAGCCTGGGCGCCACGATCTACTCGCTGCTCGCGGGACAGAGCCCGTTCGAGCGACGCGAGAAGGGGCAGAACTCGCGCGAGCAGTTGCGCCGCCGGATCGCGCGCGCCACGTACACCGACATCTCCCGCAGCGATGTCCCGGCCTCGCTGCAGGCGGTGCTCGCGAAGTCGATGTCGCGCAACCCGGCCGACCGTTACGCCAGCGCGCGCGAGTTCGGCGAGGCCGTTCAAGCGGTGCAGGTCGAGAGCGGCCTGCCCGCGACGCCGCTCGAGGTGCCCGCCGCGGAGTGGGCGCCGGCCGCTCGGTCGGTCGATTTCTCCGACGGAACCCTTCGCGGTCCTGCGCGGTCGCGCATCGAGCGCGAGGGGGCGCGCAAGCTCCGTGGAACGTCCGGCATGGCGGGCTACGTCCGAGACGAAGACACCGACATCGCCACGCCGGTCTCGAGCGGATCCAGGGCACTGCCGTGGATACTGGCGTCGGCCACCCTCGTGACCGCCGGAGCCGTCGTCGTGGCGGCGCTGTTCGCGACGGGGGTGCTCCGATGAAGCGCAGGACCATCGTGGGTATGGCCTCGACCCTGGCCGCCGGGGCATTGGTCATCACCGCGAGCATCGTGTGGCCCGGGCTCGACGCCCAGCAGACCCCCGAGGTCGACACGTCGGTGTGGGCGCTGCAGACCGGCGACGGTCAGCGCTACGCACGCGTGAACACCACCGTCGGCGAGCTCGACACGGTGCGCACCGCCGGCAACCCCAGCCAGGTCGCGCAGAGCGGTGACGGCGCCTACCTCTTCACGGACAGCTTCAGTAAGCTCACCCGCATCAACGAGGCGCAACCCGTCGATCTCTCCGAGGACCAGCTCGAGGCCGCCCCCGACACGCCGCCGGGCACGACCTCCGTGGCCACGGCGGGCGACTACGCGGTCTATCGCACCGACACGGGCACCCTGTTCGCGAGCCGACTGAGCCAGGCGGGGCAGAAGCCCACCGAGCTCGACCCCTTCGACACCTCACAGGACGAGAACGCCCCCTCGTACACCGCGGATGCCATCGCCCTCGACGCCCGCGGCATGCTCTTCGCGTACTCGTCCGCGGACGGCTCCGTCATTCGTTACGACATCGAGGCAGACGAACTGCGGGGGCGGGACGCCCTCGACGCGGACGTGGCCGCACCTGTGCTGTCCGCCGCCGGAGACACCTGGGTCCTCGTCGATGCCGACGCCGGACGCGTGTGGGTGCGCGGAGAGGATCCCGTCACCATCGAGGCGGCGGACCAGCTCGTGGTGGCCGACGCCGACGCCGACGCGCGCGCGGTGTACGTGGCGGACGACCAGTCGCTCTGGAGCATCCCTGCCGACGGCTCCGAGCCGAGGCGCGAGGTCGGCGGCGGCGGCAACGTGCTTGGTCAGCCCGCGCGCCCCCTCTCGCATCAGGGTGTCGCCTACGCCGCTTGGCTCCTTCCCGGTGATGCGCGCGGAACCCTCTGGCGCTCCGACCAGGGCGAGACGAATCTCGATTACGGCGGGGCGAGCATGCCCGACCAGCGTCGACCGGTCTTCGTGGCCACCGATCACGCGGTGATCCTCAACGAGACGCGCACGGGATGGGTGTGGACTGTTCCCGACGGTGCGCTCGTCGCTTCGAGCCAGAACTGGTCGCTCGACGATCGCACCGAGCAGACGGCTGTCCAAAGCGACGAGAAGCTCAGCGTGGTGCTCGACCCCAAGCCGCCCATCGCCGAGCCCGACGCGTTCGGGGTCCGGCCCGGTCGGCTCACGACGCTGCCCGTCCTTCTGAACGATCACGACCCCAACGAGGACGTCCTCAGCATCATCTCCGAGAGCGTCACCGGCCTGGATCCGGGTTTCGGCAGCCTCACCGTCACCGATTCCGGTCAGCGTCTCGCGGTGCGGGTCGCTCCGGGCGCGACCGGCAGCGCGACGTTCTCGTACGCCGTGACCGACGGCACCGCCGCCGACGGGCTCAATTCCGCGCCGGCCACGGTGACGCTCACGGTCTCGCCTTCGCAGTCCAACGCGGCGCCCGTCTGGTGCGGCGTCGACAAGTGCCTGCAGCCGTGGCCGACCCCTGAGGTCGCCCGCGGCGGCACGATCACGGTCCCCGTGCTCCCCGGCTGGGTGGACCCCGACGGCGACCCGCTGCTGCTGCTCTCGGTCGACAACCCCGGCGGCGTCGGCACGGTCGCCGCGACGCCCGGCGGTGACGTGGTCTACCAGCACGCCGACGACGGCTCCGGCGGCGAGCAGAACATCCAGCTCGACGTCACGGTCGCCGACACCCAGGGCGCGGTGACGACGAAACCCCTCGTGATCCGGGTGGCACCCGACCCCACGCTCGCGGTGCAGTCGTTCGCGAGGATCGACACCGTCGGATCCACCGTCGCGGTCGATGTGGGCCCGCACGTGACGGGCACGGCCGGAAACGTCAGCCTCACCTCGGTGCGCGTCCTCGACGACGCGGCGGCCACGGCGACGGCCGTCGGCGGCACCACCACCTTCGACTTCGCGGCGAACCAGCCCGGCGTGTATCGCGTCGACTTCACGGTCAACGGCGGTGGCCGCGACGCGACGGGCACGGCGCGCATCACGCTTCTCCCCGCCGACGCTCCCGCCCAGCTCGCGACCTCGCCGGTGGTGGCCTTCGTCCGGCCGCAGGAAGACGCGACGCTCGACGTCTTCAGCGCCGTGTCCAACCCGACCGGCCGTGTGCTGCTGCTCAGCGACGTGGCGGCGAACGCTCAAGAGGGCGCCTCGCTCACGGTGGACACCGTGGGACAGAACGACCTGCGCGTGTCGGGAAGCACCGCCGACGGCTCGGCCGGGCTGCTCGGAACCGTCGCCTACACGGTGAGCGACGGGACGGACGACGAGGGTTCGCGCGTGGCCGGCGAGGCGACGGTGTACCTTCTGCCGCCCGCGCCCGAGATCGCCCCGATCGCGGTGGACGACAACGTCACGGTCCGCGTCGGAGCTCAGATCGACATCCCCGTCCTGGACAACGACATCTCGCCCGCGGGGGGACGCCCGACCCTCGATCCTTCGAGCGTGCAGACCCAACCGGCGAGCGATGCCCTCGCCTTCACCTCCGGGGGTGTGCTCCGCTACCTCGCCCCCACCACGGCGGGCTCGTACGAAGTGACGTACCGCGTCTACACGACGGGTACTCCTGCCCTGTGGGATGAAGCGACGGTGCACATCACCGTCCTGGGCGGAGAGGCCAACCGCGCGCCGCTGCCCGACACCCTCGAGGGACGGGTTCTCAGCGGCGGCACCACCTCGATCGACTTCCACGGGTTCGGGGTCGACCCCGACGGCGACGCCGTCACGCTCGACAGGATCGTCGCGCAGCCGAACAGGGGTACGGCATCCATCTCCGCCGACGGCTCCAGCATCCTGTACTCGTCGGTGCCCGGTGACCGCGGCCAGGTCTCGTTCCGTTACCGCGTGTCCGATTCCTCGGGCGCGACGGGCGAGGGCACCGTTCGTATCGGTGTGCTGGACGCCGAGGCGAACCCCAGCCCCATCACCTTCACCGACTACGTGCAGGTCCAGGCCGGCGTCGATCGCACGATCCGTGTGAGCCCCTTGGCAAACGACATCGATCCCACGCAGGGCCGCCTCACCCTCACCGGTGTACGTCCCGACCTGCCTGAGAAGCTCGTGGACGAAAGCGACAACCCCGAGTACGCGCGCTTGAAGGGCTACATCGACTCGGTGTCCGACACCGGCGTGGTGATCGAAGCCGGCGAACAGCCGGGAACGATGTCGTTCCTCTACGACGTGGCATCCGACTCGGGTAACACGGGCCGCGGACTCATCGTCGTCAAGGTCGTGCGCGAGAACGTCCCCGACTACCCGGTCGTCACCGACACCGTGCTGACCGTTGAGAACCGTGACGATTTCACGACCGGTATCGACGTGCTCGCGGGTAAAGCCACGTGGTCCGGCGGAGAGGTCGCCGACCTCGGCGTGTCGCTGTGGGGCCAGCCCACCGACGTCACTCTGAGCGGCCGGCAGATCTCGGGCACCCTGCCCGCCACCCGTCGTGTCATCCCGTTCGCCGTCACCGGCCGCGTGGGCGACACCGACGTGACCACGTACGCCTTCCTGCGTGTCCCCGGAGACGACGATCTCAGCCTCTCGTTGCGCCCGGGCGCAGCGCAGCGCGTCGATGAGTTGGCGTCGGTCGACTTCGACATGGCGAACCTCGTCGCCCTCCCGCGCCGAGCCACCCTCGAGGTGGGGACCGACGTGTCCGCGACGGGCGTCCGCGCCGAGGGCCGGTGCTCGGTGTCGGGGACGACCGTTCGTTACGACGCCGGGGCCGGATCCCCCTACACCGACGCGTGCCAGGTGCCGGTGCGCATCGCGGGCACCGAGGAGTGGACGGTGGTCTCCGTTCCCATCGGCATCGTCGCCCGCGATCCGCAGCCCGAGCTCAAGCCCGCCGCCCTGACGGTCGGCCCGGGTGAGACCGCCACGTTCGATCTGCGCAACATGACCAGCTGGCAGCTCGGGCGCGAGGATTGGAACGGCATCCGCTACGCCCTCAATTACGGCGGATCTGCCTTCAGCGTCTCGCTGGACGGGTCGATCGTCACGGTCACCGGTAACGACCGTTCGGTGCCGGGCACCGAGAACGCCGCGATCATCTCGGTCACCAGCCACAACGCGGTCGCTCCGGCGCGACTCGTGCTGCGTGTGGGCGCGGCCCCGTCGACCCTGCCGCAGGGTGGGACGACCTCGAGGCAGTGTTCTCAAGCCAGCGGAACCAGCTGTTCGATCGATGTGATCGGAACCAGCGGCGAGGTCAACCCGCTGCCGCGCACGCCCCTCGAGGTCGTCGACGTGCGACCGACCGCGGCGTGCGCCGGCGTCACCTTCGGCGTGGCCTCGACCTCGAGCGTGGTGGCTTCGTGGAGCGACGATGCTCCCGGTGCCACCTGTAGCGCGAGCGTCACGCTCCGCGACGCGCAGGGCCGCACGACGGCCTCGACGCGCGACGCGCGCGTCGTGCTCGACCTGCTCGGATTCCCGCGCCCGCCGGGGAGCGTGCGCCAGACGGCGTACGCCGACGGCTCGGTCACGCTCCGCGTCGACCCCGGCGAGGCGCGACGCGCCTATCCCGCCATCTCGGGCTTCACGGTGCGCTACAACGGCGCTGTCGTGGGCCAGTGCGGCGCCGATGGCAGCTGCCCGCCCATCGCGGCGCCCAACGGCGAGCAGCGCGAATACGTCGTGAACGCGGTGAACAGCGTCGGCGAATCCAAGATGGCCGTGCGTACGACCGGATGGGCGTACCGACCCCCGAACGCCCCGAAGGGAATGGATTTCACGCCCACGCAGACCGGGGGAGAGGGAAACCTCGCCGACCTCGTCATCAAGGATGTCGACAGCGCTGAGACCGGCACGCTCGAGATCGCCAGCGCCGCGGGCGACAAGATCCAGGTGAGCGTCGGACGCAACCAGGACGTCGTGCAGGTGGCGCGGTTCCGCGTCGGCTCGAATGCGGCGACGCAGGTCACCGTCACGCCGATCTCCCGCTTCACCGTGCCTCCGGGGCTCGGCGGTGCGACGGCCGGGAACGTGTACACCGGCACCGCGCACGGCGTCGGTGCACCGACCAATCCGAACCTCACGCTGACCTCGACGTCGAACGGCAACGGCACGTCGACCGTGGATGCCCGTGCGACCGCGCAGCAGAACGGCACCGATTCCGAGGTGCGCTTCAACATCGTCCAGAAGGGTCTTCCCTGCGTCCCGCGTAGCGGCGGCGACACCCAGAAGTTCACGACCCTCGGCGACGGCGAGACCTACACGTTCACCATGTGCGCCGAGTCGTGGTTCAACGGCCGCGCCTACGGATCGGTGAGCCAGGACAAGCAGATCAACGCCGAGCAGAGCAAGGCGGCCCCCAAGGGCTACACCTTCCGCGTCGGGTCGAGGGCCGACATCGGTGGCGACAACACCGCACGCTGGCGCGTCGACCGTATCAACGAAGGCAATCCGCCCCCGCGGTACAACAGCGTCAAGTACGTCAACTGGCCGAACCCTTCGATCTTCGACAGCGACCCCAGGATCCAGGTCTACTTCCAGCACGACCTCTGGGGGACTCAGTCGGAGTACGCCCCCGTGACACCTGCGAGCGGAAGCGCCCCCTACCAGGTCCTGGCCTCGTGGAAGGTCGCGAGCTGCGAGGGTGGCAAGACGCTCAGCGCCAGTGGCTCGTCGAGCAACGACAAAGCCAAGGTCACCTTCAACTACGACAACGCGCGCTACTTCGACAAGAACAACGCGCAGTTGCCGCGAGCCGAAGGCGCAGCAGCAACGGCCGTTCCGGTGGGTGCCACCCGTGTCGATCGCATCCGCGTCACCGTCGACTGGTCCGCTCAGGGGTGGAACCTCGACTCCGCGTCCGACGACTTCGGCGGCGAGTGCAAGCCCGGCACCCCGACAACGAACCCCTCGTCCTGAGCCCTCCCGGCAGCCCCTTTCCCGCTCTCGCCCACCGAAGGATTCCGACATGACGATCACCCAGGAGCAGGCCACCTGGTTCTCCCAGACCTTCTCGCAGATCGCCGACAACGTCGAGCGCGCCGTCCTCGGCAAGCGGCACGTGGTCGAACTGGTGCTCACCGCCATGCTCAGCGACGGCCACGTCCTGCTCGAGGACGTCCCGGGTACCGGCAAGACCTCGCTCGCCCGCGCCGTCGCGTCGTCCGTCCAGGGCACCAACACGCGCATCCAGTTCACCCCCGATCTGCTTCCGGGCGACATCACGGGCATCACCGTGTACGACCAGAAGACGGGAACCTTCGAGTTCCACACCGGCCCGATCTTCGCCAACATCGTCCTCGCCGACGAGATCAACCGTGCGAGCCCGAAGACGCAGTCGGCTCTGCTCGAGGTCATGGAAGAGGGCAAGGTCACCATCGACGGCGTCTCGCGAGAGGTCGGTGTGCCCTTCCTCGTGCTGGCCACGCAGAACCCCGTCGAGCAGGCCGGCACCTATCGTCTCCCCGAGGCTCAGCTCGACCGCTTCCTGCTGCGCACCTCCCTCGGCTACCCCGACCACGCGGCGACCGTCCGGATCCTCGACGGAGCGCCGGTGGCCACGGCGGAACTGCGTGCGATCATCACGCCTCAGGCCCTCGTCGGGATGGCCGACCTCGCGGCATCCGTCTACGTGGACGCCCTCGTCCTCGACTACATCGCCCGTCTCGTGGATGCCACCCGCACGGCCGATGAGGTCCGCCTCGGTGTGAGCATCCGCGGGGCTCTCGCCCTCACGCGAGCCACCCGCGCTCGCGCGGCGTCGCAGGGGCGCACCTACGCGACGCCCGACGACGTCAAGGCTCTCGCCGTCGCCGTGCTGGCGCATCGCCTCATCCTGCACCCCGAGGCCGAGTTCGACGGTGTCACCCAAGAGGCCGTCATCGGCCAGGTCCTGCTCGACACCCAGCCGCCCTCGCAGCGCGAGAGCGCCTGACGATGCTTCGTCCCGTGGCCGCCGCGCCCCGCTCGGGGGGTGAGCCGTGCCCGATCTGAATCTGACCGAGTCGCGTCTCACGCGGACCTCCGCGGGCACCATGGCGACCGGTTCGCGCACCTCCGTCACCTCGACCGCGGTGCGTCGACAACGTCGCATCGTGCGCGCGGTGGTCCAGGTCGCCGAATGGTGGCGTGTCACGACCGAGGCCATCTCCGCCGCCGTGAGATGGGCCGGCAGAACGGTACGCCCCGCGGGAGCGGTGGTCGTGGTCGCCGCGACCATCGGCCTGCTCTTCGGGGTGCTGTTCGGGTGGGTCGAGTGGATGGTCGCCGGAAGCGCGGCCCTGCTGCTGCTGGTCATGAGCGTGCCCTTCCTCTTCGGTGCTCGGGCGTACGAGGTCGACCTGGCGCTCGATCACGAGCGCGTGACGGCGGGCAACGGCGTCACGGGCGAGATCGTCGTGCGCAACGAGAGTTCGCGACCCGCCCTGCCCGGTCGCCTCGACATCCCCGTGGGTCGTGGCCTCGTGGAGTTCGGTGTGCCGTTCCTCCGCCCCGGGCAGAGCTCCGCCGAGCCGCTCGAGATCCCGCCGCTACCGCGCGGCGTCGTCCGCGTCGGCCCCGTGACGACGGTGCGCAGCGACCCGGTGGGGCTCCTCCGGCGCGAGCACGCCTTCGACGACGTCCACGATCTCTTCGTGCACCCTCGCACGGTGGGGCTCCCCTCCACGAGCGCCGGTCTCGTCCGCGACCTCGAGGGCAACGCCACCCGCCGCCTCGTCGATGCGGACATGTCCTTCCACGCGATCCGCGAGTACGTCCCCGGCGACTCGCGCCGGCAGGTGCATTGGAAGTCGACGGCCAAGACGGGTCGACTCATGGTCCGGCAGTACGAGGAATCCCGACGCTCGCGCATGGCCGTCGTACTCGCCGCGGCGACACAGGAGTACACGGATGCCGACGAGTACGAGCTCGCCGTCTCGGCCGCAGCCTCGCTCGGTCTGCGCGCCGTCCGTGACGCGCGCGACATCGACATCGTCACGGGGTCGGAGATCCCGCGGGTCGTCAAGGGGCGCCTGCGCGCGATCCGTCACATCCCGGTCGTCGCACCGCGCACGATGCTCGACGGCTTCAGCGCCATCGATCGACACGAGAACACGATGCCCGTCGAAGACGTCTGCCGTCTGGCATCCGAGGCGAACGAACGTCTCTCGATCGCGTTCGTGGTCGTCGGCGCGACCGTCCCTCTCACCCGCCTGCGTCAGGCTGCCCTCGCCTTCCCCGCCGACACCTCGGTCGCCGCCGTCATCTGCGACGAGCGCGCCCACCCGAGGATGCAGAACATCGCGGGACTCACGGTGCTGACGATCGGCACCCTCGACGACCTCTCGGGTCTCCTGGTCCGGGGAGCGACCTCATGAGCGATCGTCGGAGCTCGCGCGCGACAGCCCGTCGCCGCGAGACCAACCTCCCGCGGTACGCGGCCGCCGCCATTTACACGGCGGTGTCCGTCGTCCTCGCCACCATTGCCGCGTGGCCGGTCTACGCGTCGTGGTCTTTCCTTCTGCTCGTGATCGTCTCGGTCGTGGTCGCGGGTGCCGTCGTCGGCGTCGTGTCGTGGCGCCGATGGAGCGGCTGGACCCTCGCCGCGAGTCTGCTGGGGGCCTTCACCGTCTTGGCGGTACCGCTCGCCGTTCCGTCGCGTCTGACGTCTCCCCTCGACGTCCTGCGCGGGCTCGGGGAGTCCTTCGCCGGGGTCGTCGTCGCGTGGAAAGACCTCGTCACCGTCGATCTGCCGGTCGGGGCCTACCGCAACCTGCTGATCCCCGCGCTCGTGATCTTCCTCGTCGGCACGGCCGTCACCGCCGCTCTCGCCATCCGGGGCGATCGCTGGGCGCCGTTCGCGGTCGTCGGCGGTCTCGGTATGACCGGCTTCGGGCTGTTCTTCGGACGCGCGTCGACGAGCGCGCCCCTGTCGATCGGGCCGGTCGACCTCCCGGCCCCCGCAGAGACCGCCATCGGGATCGGCGCTCTCCTGACAGCGGTGCTGTGGTTGGCGTGGCGCGCGCAGGACGAACGCGGACGCGCCCTGCGCCGGGCGAGCGACGTCTCGGCCGTTCCCGTCGCGCCGGGCCGTTCGCGGGCGGATCGCCGCAGGCTGGTGCTCGGCGCGGCGATGCTCCTCGTCGCCGTGGCCGTCACCGTCGCGGTTGTGCCCGCGGCTGCTCGGAACGCCGACCGTCAGGTGCTCAGATCGGCGGCGGGGCCGGAGCGGCTGATCGCCGAGGCCGTGAGCCCGCTCTCGCAGTACCGCTCGATGTTCTCCGACGCGCGATCGGACGAGGTGCTCTTCCGGGTCGGCGGTACGGGTGCCGAGCCCGATCGCATCCGGATCGCCACCCTCGACACCTACGACGGCGAAATCTTTCGCGCGTCGGGTGACGAGGGTGCAGGCTTCGTGCGCCTGCCGTCGACGCGGGATGCGGGGGAGGGACGCCCCGTCGAGGCGGACATCGAGATCGTCGATCTGGGGGGCATCTGGATGCCGACGGCCGGCAGCCTCGCTTCGGCGACGTTCGAGGGGGACCGTCGTGGCGTCCTCGCCGACCGCTTCTACTACAGCTCCGACGCCGACGCGGGAGTGCAGACCGCCGACGGCGGACTCGTTGCGGGTGACCGCTACCGGCTCGACGCCGTCGAGCCCGCCCCCGTCGACCTCGCCTCGATGACCCCGCCCGGTGCGGGCGACGGGGTTGCGGGCGGCGACAACCTTCGCCGCTGGGTTCAGGAGCACGCGACCGGCAACGACGGGGCGGCGCTCCAGAGCCTCGTTCAGATGCTCCGCCAGCGCGGATACCTCAGCCACAGCCTGGCGCCGGAGGGAGGGCCGACGCCGAAGTGGGCCTCCACCCTGTCGGGCTACCAGCTGCAACCCAGTGCCTCCGGTCACTCGCTGGCGCGCATCGACCGCATGTTCGAGCGGTTGCTCGAGCGAGAGGACGACCCCCGTGCCGCCGCCTCGGGCAACTTCGTCGCGGCCGTCGGCGACGACGAGCAGTTCGCCGTCGCCACGGCCCTGATCGCTCACGAGCTGGGCTTCCCCGCCCGCGTCGTGGTGGGGACGCGGCTGGTCTCCAGCGATCCGAACCTCGCCACGTGCGAGTCGGGGGAGTGCCGGGCGCGCGACCTGACGGCGTGGACGGAGGTTCAGGGTTCCGACGGGCGGTGGGCGCCCGTCGATGTGACCCCCCAGTGGGAGCAGTCGCCGAGCCTCGAGGTCACCCAGCAGCAGGATCCCGAGAACGTCACCGAGGTCCGCCCCGATACCGTCGAGGAGGTCGTGCCTCCCGAGCCGGTGCAGGAGGACAACTCCACCAACGACGATCCGCGCGTCGACGACGGCGTAGACCTGGCTTGGCTGTGGGCGAGCCTGCGTATCGCGGGCATCTCGCTGCTGATCCTGCTCGTCCTCTTCGGCCCCTTCTTCGCCGTCGTGATCGCCAAGGCTCTCCGCCGCCGTGGACGTCGCCGGGATCCGGATCCCCGTTCGGCGATCGCCGGAGGCTGGGACGAGTACGTCGATGCGGGGATCGACGCGGGACGCACCGTTCCGCGCGCACCGACCCGACGCGAGGTGGCCGAGGCCTTCGCCACTGCCTCCGGGACCGTCCTGGCGGATGGAGCGGACCGCGCGGTGTTCTCGTCCGAGGACGTCGACCCCGACGAGGTCGGGGCCTTCTGGAGCATCGTCGACGAAGAACGACGCGCGCTGGCCCGTCAGCGGGGTTTCTGGCGGCGCCTGCGCGCGGCCGTATCGTTGAGATCGTTCCTGCGGTTCCTCGCCCCACGCCCCTCGCGGCGGGGGTCGCCGCACCGCGACGAGAGGGGGAAGCGCTCCACCGCCCTGGTGGACCGCGACACGACATGACCGATTCGACCATGGTGGTTCTCGGGGCGACCTCGTTCGCTCTCGTCGTCGTGCTGTACGTCTGGCTCGCGATCGCCCTCGCGGCGCTCTTCCGCAAGATCGGCGAACCCGCCTGGAAGGCCTGGGTTCCGGTCCTGAACGTGGCGACCGTGCTCAAAGCCGGCGGGTTCTCACCGTGGCTGGTCCTGCTGAACTTCGTTCCGATCTTCGGCTTCGTCGCCTTCGTCGCGGTGTTCATCGTCGCGGTCCACCGCATCAACACCGGCTTCGGTGTCGGGGCCGGTCTCACCGTCGTGGGCGCCCTCTTCCCGGTCGTGTGGGCGAGCATCCTGGGCTTCGGCTCCGCGCGCTGGCACGGGGAACGCCGCACCGCACTCCCCGACGAGAACTCCGCGCCCGTCCGACGCGGCAAGGACTACGAGGGTCCCTATGTGCCGCTGATCGGCGGATGGACACCCGAGCAGGTTCCCGAGCACTCGTCTCCGGATGCCGCCGCCCCCCTTCCACCGCTCGCGCCCGTGTCCGCGCCGGTCGCCGTCCCCTTCGCCGCGCCCTCCCCCTCCCTCGCGGACGCCGTGCCCTCGTCGAGCGACTGGGCTCCTCCGGCGCACGTCCCGCCTCCCGCCCCCGAGCGGGCTCGGGCCGACGAAGAGCATCGCGCCGAGTCACGGGATGTCGCTCCGGCCACCTCGGTCTTCGCCGTGCTCGACGCCCTCCGCGACGGGTCCCCCGAGGACGACCACCGTCCCGCTGCGCCCGCTGCGTCGGAGCCCCCGCGCCCCCACGTTCTCGATGCGCCCTCCGCGGCGGCTCCCGCGCCGATCTGGGCGCCTCCCGTGGCGCCCCCTGCGGTCCCCGAGGCGCGGGCGTCCTCCGAGCTGCCCGCCGAGGACGCCGAGGAGGATTCCGACGTCGTCGCGCCCTGGGCGAACCCACCGCGTCGCACGACGGCTGATGCCGGTCCCGCACCCATAGCGGATGTGCCCCTCACCCGGCCCGCGCCCGACGCCGTTCCGGCTCCCCATCCCTCGGTGGCAGCGACCATCGACGAGTTCCCCGAGTTGTCCGAGGCGGTCTCCGCCGTGGCGGAGGCCCCGGATGCCGGCTCCCCGCGCTCCGCCCGCACCTCGGTGTCCGCGCTCTACACGCAGCCCGAGGTCCCCTCGGTCGCGGCCGATGAGGACTTCGACGCTCTCGACCGAACCGTCGTCACGCGGCGCAAACGCATTCCGTGGGCGCTCGTGCCTCCGAGCGGGACGCCGATCGACCTCACCTCTGCTGTCGTCATCCTGGGTCGTCGCCCGGGCCCCGACTCCGCGTACCCCGACGCGCAGCTCGTCCCGATCTCGGACGAGACGCGAACGGTCTCGAAGACCCACGCGCGACTCGAGCTTCGCGGTGACACCTGGTACGTCACCGACCTGCACTCCACGAACGGCGTGCTGTTCGCCACGCTCATGGGCACCGAGGTCGAGGCGCCTCCCGGCGAGGAGATCGAAGCCGGTGAGCGCTTCTTCCTCGGTGACGCGGAGGTGCGCCTCTCGCGGAGCGACGCGTGAGCGGCCCGTACGACCGCGCCGAGGATCCCGACGAGGTGACCCTCTGGGCGGGTCGCCTGCGGGCCTGGCCGACGCCGCCCGCCGTCGAGGACGACGAGGTCGATGATGAGACGATCCTGACGCGCCGGGACGCTGCGGACGACGAGACCGTCTCCGGGACCGACGCTCCCGCGGACGAGACGGTGATCTCGCGTCGTATCGTGCCGGAGGACGACACGCTGCGCTCCGGGGCCGAGGCTCCCGCGGACGAGACGGTGATCTCGCGTCGTATCGTGCCAGAGGACGACACGTTGCTTTCCCGGGTCGACGTCCCCGACGACGAGACCGTGATCTCACGCATCGACACGCCTCACGACGGTGCCCTCTCCTCCCGCCCGACGCCCCCGGGGACGCCAGTGGCAGACGTCTTCGTCGACGAGGAGGTGGGTACGACCGCTCCTCGGAGCGCGGCGCCCCCCGTTCCGACCAGCTCGCTCGCCACCCCCGCCCCTGACGAAGAGACCCGTCGACGTCCTGCGGGCGGGGGAGGGGGCACCGAGGTCGACGAGACCACCCGCCGCCGGCCTTCGGCGGAACCCGCCGTCGACGAGGCCACGCGCGCACGGCCCGTCCCGGTGTCAGACGACGACACGGCATCGGGTTCCCGCCGCCGTCGCCGAGAAGTCGCCGAGGCCGCAGACGGCGCCGTCGGAGAGGGAGCCGTCCGGCAAGCACGCGTCCCCGACGCCCTGAGCCGCGAGTCGTACGGTGCCCGTCACGAGGGGCCCGCACGCGTCGAGCGTGCTCGCGTCGTCCGCGCTCCGTCATCCGAGGACGCCGCGGCCGTCCGCCCCCGGGCGCGCCGGGGCGCGGCCCGCGTGATCGTGCTCGCGGCGGTGATCGTCGTCGTGCTCGTCGCGTCAGCCATCGGGGCAGCGCTGCTGCTGCTCGGATGACGAACGCGGCATCCGGGAGACTCCCAGTGACCGGTCCCGCACACGTTTGCCCGCGTCCCGGGGAACGCGTATCATTGACCGGGTGTGCGTTCACGCGCGCCGTGCGTCGTGCCCTCGGGTGAGTCGCTCGGATCAACGCTCGCACCATCTCAGGGATCGGCCTGCGAACAGGTCGCCCCCACGGCATATCCACCACGAATCGCGCTAGATCATTCTGTCGCGCGGTGGATCACACGTGAGCCCGACACGTCACGAATCGCAAGATGAGCGACATGACGGGGGAGACACGACGCTGTCACCGTGCAGCACCCTGGGCGCCACCGCGAGGAACGCCCAGCCAATCAAGGAGAGAACGTGCCAACCATTCAGCAGTTGGTTCGCAAGGGCCGCTCGCCGAAGGTCTCGAAGACCAAGGCTCCCGCGCTGAAGTCGAACCCCCAGCAGGCCGGCGTGTGCACTCGCGTGTACACCACGACCCCCAAGAAGCCGAACTCGGCGATGCGCAAGGTCGCCCGCGTCAAGCTGCGCAACGGCACCGAGGTCACCGCCTACATCCCCGGCGAGGGCCACAACCTGCAGGAGCACTCGCTCGTGCTCGTCCGCGGTGGTCGCGTCAAGGACCTCCCCGGTGTCCGTTACAAGATCGTCCGCGGTGCGCTCGACACCCAGGCTGTCAAGAACCGTAAGCAGGCTCGTAGCCGCTACGGCGCGAAGAAGGGCTGAGAAACATGCCTCGTAAGGGTCCTGCCCCGAAGCGTCCCGTCGTCAACGACCCGGTTTACGGCGCTCCCGTCGTCACCCAGCTGGTCAACAAGATCCTCGTCGACGGCAAGAAGTCCATCGCCGAGTCGATCGTCTACGACGCCCTCAAGGGTGTCGAGGCGAAGAACAGCCAGGACGCCGTCGCCACGCTGAAGAAGGCGCTCGACAACGTCCGTCCCACCCTCGAGGTCAAGAGCCGCCGCGTCGGTGGCTCGACCTACCAGGTTCCCGTCGAGGTCAAGCCGCACCGCGCGAACACCCTCGCGCTGCGCTGGCTCGTGAGCTACGCCAAGGGTCGTCGTGAGAAGACGATGACCGAGCGTCTGCAGAACGAGATCCTCGACGCCTCGAACGGCCTCGGTGCCGCGGTCAAGCGCCGCGAGGACACCCACAAGATGGCCGAGTCGAACCGCGCCTTCGCGCACTACCGCTGGTAAAACCCGCGGAGGGCCCGTGACCGACCCCGGTCGCGGACCCTCCGATGGGCCCGGCATCAACCTCCCAACAGGTAAGGAAGACACCCGTGGCACAAGACGTGCTCACCGACCTTCATAAGGTCCGCAACATCGGCATCATGGCCCACATCGATGCCGGCAAGACCACGACGACCGAGCGCATCCTGTTCTACACGGGCGTCAACCACAAGATCGGCGAGACGCACGATGGTGCGGCTACGACCGACTGGATGGAGCAGGAGCAGGAGCGTGGCATTACGATCACCTCCGCTGCTGTGACCTGCTTCTGGGACAAGAACCAGATCAACATCATCGACACCCCCGGCCACGTCGACTTCACGGTCGAGGTCGAGCGCTCGCTGCGCGTGCTCGATGGCGCGGTCGCCGTCTTCGACGGCAAGGAGGGCGTCGAGCCCCAGTCCGAGACGGTGTGGCGTCAGGCTGACAAGTACGACGTCCCCCGCATCTGCTTCGTCAACAAGATGGACAAGCTGGGCGCCGACTTCTACTTCACGGTCGACACCATCGTCAACCGCCTGAAGGCCAAGCCGCTGGTCATCCAGCTGCCCATCGGTGCCGAGAACGACTTCGTCGGCGTCATCGACCTGGTCGAGATGCGCGCACTGGTCTGGCCCGGCGACGCCAAGGGTGACGTGACCATGGGCGCGAAGTACGAGATCCAGGAGATCCCGGCCGACCTCGCCGACAAGGCCGCCGAGTACCGCCAGCAGCTCCTGGAGACCGTCGCCGAGTCCGACGACGCCCTCCTCGAGAAGTTCTTCGGCGGTGAGGAGCTCACGGTCGCCGAGATCAAGGGCGCCATCCGCAAGATGACGATCAACTCGGAGCTCTACCCGGTGCTCTGCGGTTCGGCGTTCAAGAACCGCGGCGTGCAGCCCATGCTCGACGCGGTCGTGGACTACCTGCCCTCGCCCCTGGACGTGCCCGCCATCGAGGCGCACGACCCCAAGGACGAAGAGATCGTCATCGAGCGCCACGCCGACCGTGAGGAGCCCTTCGCGGCTCTCGCGTTCAAGATCGTGACGCACCCGTTCTTCGGTCGCCTCACGTACATCCGCGTGTACTCGGGTCACCTCGACTCCGGTGCTCAGGTCGTCAACGCGACCAAGGGCAAGAAGGAGCGCATCGGGAAGATCTTCCAGATGCACGCCAACAAGGAGATGCCGGTCGACTCCGTCACCGCTGGCCACATCTACGCGGTCATCGGTCTGAAGGACACCACCACCGGTGACACCCTCTGCGACCCGCAGAACCAGGTCGTCCTCGAATCGATGACGTTCCCGGAGCCGGTCATCGAGGTCGCCATCGAGCCCAAGACCAAGGCCGACCAGGAGAAGCTGGGTGTCGCCATCCAGAAGCTCGCCGAAGAGGACCCGACGTTCCGCGTCGAGCAGAACTCCGAGACCGGTCAGACCGTCATCAAGGGCATGGGCGAGCTCCACCTCGACATCCTGGTCGATCGTATGAAGCGCGAGTTCAAGGTCGAGGCCAACGTCGGAAAGCCTCAGGTGGCGTACCGCGAGACCATCCGCAAGTCGGTCGAGCGTCACGACTACACCCACAAGAAGCAGACCGGTGGTTCGGGTCAGTTCGCGAAGATCCAGTTCGCGATCGAGCCTCTCGAGGTCACGGCCGACAAGACCTACGAGTTCGAGAACAAGGTCACCGGTGGTCGCATCCCGCGCGAGTACATCTCGCCGACCGACCAGGGCTTCCAGGACGCCATGAACGTCGGCGTGCTCGCCGGCTACCCCATGGTGGGCGTCAAGGCGATCCTCCTCGACGGTGCTTCGCACGACGTCGACTCGTCCGAAATGGCGTTCAAGATCGCCGGCTCGATGGGCTTCAAAGAGGCCGTCCGCAAGGCGAACCCCACGATCCTCGAGCCGATCATGGCCGTCGAGGTCCGTACTCCCGAGGAGTACATGGGCGACGTCATCGGCGACCTGAACTCGCGTCGTGGCCAGATCCAGTCGATGGAAGACGCCGCCGGCGTCAAGGTCGTCCGGGCCAACGTGCCGCTGTCCGAGATGTTCGGCTACATCGGTGACCTGCGCTCGAAGACCTCGGGTCGCGCCGTCTACTCGATGGAGTTCGACAGCTACGCCGATGTCCCGAAGGCCGTCGCCGACGAGATCATCCAGAAGAACAAGGGCGAGTAAAACCGCTCTCACGGATGCCGGGAACCCCGGGTTCTGCTCAGGTTCCCGGCATCCGCTCAAACTGAATACCGACTCTCTAGTAATCTGAGAACCATCCCCGCGAAGAACCGGTCGCAATCCAGTGCCCGAGACCTCGCAACCAACGTCCTGAGGAGGACCCAGTGGCTAAGGCCAAGTTCGAGCGGACCAAGCCGCACGTGAACATCGGAACGATCGGTCACGTCGACCACGGCAAGACCACGCTCACCGCTGCCATCTCGAAGGTGCTCGCCGACAAGTTCCCGTCGGCCACCAACGTTCAGCGTGACTTCGCGTCGATCGACTCGGCGCCGGAAGAGCGTCAGCGCGGTATTACGATCAACATCTCGCACGTCGAGTACGAGACCCCGAAGCGTCACTACGCTCACGTCGACGCGCCCGGTCACGCCGACTACATCAAGAACATGATCACCGGTGCCGCTCAGATGGACGGCGCGATCCTCGTGGTCGCCGCCACCGACGGTCCGATGGCTCAGACCCGTGAGCACGTTCTGCTCGCCAAGCAGGTCGGCGTTCCCTACCTGCTCGTCGCGCTGAACAAGAGCGACATGGTCGACGACGAGGAGATCCTGGAGCTCGTCGAGCTCGAGGTTCGCGAGCTGCTGTCGTCGCAGGACTTCGACGGCGACAACGCCCCCGTCGTTCGCGTCTCGGGCCTGAAGGCTCTCGAGGGTGACGAGCAGTGGGTCAACGCCATCGTCGAGCTCATGGAAGCCGTCGACGAGTCGATCCCCGACCCGGTGCGTGACAAGGACAAGCCCTTCCTCATGCCCATCGAGGACGTCTTCACGATCACCGGTCGTGGCACGGTCGTCACCGGCCGCGCCGAGCGCGGTACCCTCGCGATCAACTCCGAGGTTGAGATCGTCGGCATCCGCCCGACGCAGAAGACCACGGTCACCGGTATCGAGATGTTCCACAAGCAGCTCGACGAGGCCTGGGCCGGCGAGAACTGCGGTCTGCTCCTTCGCGGCACCAAGCGTGACGACGTCGAGCGCGGCCAGGTCGTCGTCAAGCCCGGTTCGGTCACCCCGCACACCAACTTCGAGGGCACGGCGTACATCCTGTCCAAGGAAGAGGGCGGCCGCCACAACCCGTTCTTCACGAACTACCGCCCGCAGTTCTACTTCCGCACCACCGACGTGACCGGCGTCATCACGCTGCCCGAGGGCACCGAGATGGTCATGCCCGGTGACACCACGGAGATGTCGGTCGAGCTCATCCAGCCGATCGCCATGGAAGAGGGCCTCGGCTACGCGATCCGTGAGGGTGGCCGCACCGTCGGTGCCGGTACCGTCACCAAGATCCTCAAGTAAGTCCTTCCAGACTTCACTCGGCACAGGCCGGGCCTTCGGGCCCGGCCTTTGTCGTTCCCGGATGTGCTCTACACCAGTCGCACCCGACGCCCGCGGGGGTTTCGGTTGCCGCTACCCCGCGGTCAGAATCGAACCGGGGTCGGCGTGCCAGCCGACCGAGTCTGCGAAGGAGACGCACATGGGAGTGGACGACATCATCGCCAAGGGCAAGAAGCTCCTCGACGAGAACCGCGACAAGATCGAAGAGGCGCTCAAGAGCGAGAAGGCCGAAGAGGTCAGCGACAAGGTGCTCGACGGAGCGGCCGACGCGATCAAGAAGATCGTTCCGGCGGAACATCACGCGAAGGTCGACGAGACGCGCGCGAACGTGGACAAGCACATCGGGAACGCGTGACCAGAGGCGAAGTCATCGGCGCCGCTCCCTGTTTCGGGGGCGGCGCCGCTGCTGTCGGCGGGGGTTTTACTGAGGATCAGCCGCGCGCGACACGCCCGGGTTTGCGACATGACCGGGGCGTACGTAGACTAGTCCAGTTCCACATTCCGGTGCGTGCTCGGCGCGCGCCAGGATCACTGTCAGGGCAGTGCACAGGCGGCGCGAGAGCGCAGGGTCCTGGGCCGCGGGCAGCAGAACACACACCGAAACCCCTTCATCCCCTTGTGGGATTCGTGCGCGTGCGTGCGAGGGGCGGGCCGGATGCCGAGTCTTCCGGTTTGACAGCTGAACAGGGTGCAGCATCCCTCGCGCGAGCGAGGGGAAGTGCCAGGGCGCGATAGCGCCACCGTGCGTCCAATGCCCCAGGTCGGGTAAGACGCGAGAAAGAGAGAGAGCAGACAATGGCGGGACAGAAGATCCGCATTCGCCTGAAGTCGTACGACCACGCTGGGCTCGACTCGTCGGCCCGCAAGATCGTCGACACCGTGACCCGTGCCGGCGCCACCGTGGTGGGCCCGGTTCCCCTGCCGACCGAGAAGAACGTCGTGTGCGTCATCCGGTCGCCCCACAAGTACAAGGACAGCCGCGAGCACTTCGAGATGCGCACCCACAAGCGCCTCATCGACATCATCGACCCGACGCCCAAGGCCGTCGACTCGCTGATGCGCCTCGACCTTCCTGCCGATGTCAACATCGAGATCAAGCTCTGAGGTTCGACATGGCTGACATCAACTCCAAGATCTCCAAGGGCCTCCTCGGCACCAAGCTCGGCATGACCCAGGTGTGGGACGAGAACGGCAAGCTCGTTCCCGTCACCGTCATCGAGGTCGCGCCGAACGTCGTGACCCAGCTGCGTTCGCTCGAGAAGGACGGCTACAACGCCGTTCAGATCGGCTACGGCCAGATCGACCCCCGCAAGGTGAACAAGCCCCTCACGGCGCACTTCGACGCCGCGGGTGTCACCCCTCGCCGCCACCTCACCGAGGTGCGCACGGCTGACGCCGCAGACTACGCGCTGGGCCAGGAGCTCACCGTCGACGGTCTGTTCGAAGCCGGTCAGCTGGTCGACGTCGTCGGCACCAGCAAGGGCAAGGGCACCGCCGGTGTCATGAAGCGTCACAACTTCAAGGGTGTGTCCGCTTCGCACGGTGCGCACCGCAACCACCGCAAGCCCGGCTCCATCGGCGCGTCGTCGACTCCGAGCCGCGTCTTCAAGGGCATGCGCATGGCCGGCCGTATGGGTGGCGAGCGCGTGACCGTCCTCAACCTCACGGTGCACGCCGTCGACGCCGAGAAGGGACTCATGCTCGTCAAGGGCGCCGTCCCCGGTGCCCGTGGCCGCATCGTCTACGTCCGCAACGCAGTGAAGGGTGCCTGATCATGGCTGACTCGACTCTCGCGCTCGACGTCGTGAAGGCCGACGGCAACAAGGCCGGCTCTGTCGAGCTGCCCGCCGCGCTCTTCGACGTCAAGACGAACATCCCGCTTATCCACCAGGTCGTCGTGGCGCAGCGCGCCGCGGCTCGCCAGGGCACGCACTCGACCAAGCGTCGTGGCGAGGTCTCGGGTGCCGGCCGCAAGCCCTTCAAGCAGAAGGGCACGGGTAACGCCCGTCAGGGCTCGATCCGCGCGCCGCACATGACCGGTGGTGGCATCGTCCACGGTCCCAAGCCCCGCGACTACAGCCAGCGCACCCCCAAGAAGATGATCGCTGCCGCCCTTCTGGGCGCGCTCAGCGACCGTGCTCGCGGACAGCGTCTGCACATCGTCGACAGCTTCGCCATCGAGGGTGCCCCCTCGACCAAGGCCGCTGCCGCCGCGCTGAAGGCCTTCGGTGCCGTCAAGAACGTGCTCGTGGTCATCGACCGCGATGACGAGCTCACGATCAAGAGCGTGCGCAACCTCGCGTACGTCCACGTGCTGACCGTCGGCCAGCTGAACACCTACGACGTGATCGTCTCCGACGACATCGTCTTCACCAAGGCCGCCTACGACGCCTTCGTCGCGTCGAAGTCGGGCGCCACCGAGGAGGTCTCGGCATGACCACCGTCAACAAGGACCCGCGCGACATCATCCTGAAGCCGGTCGTCTCCGAGAAGAGCTACTCGCTCATCGACGAGGGCAAGTACACCTTCCTGGTGGACCCCCGCTCGTCGAAGACCGAGATCAAGCTCGCGATCGAGAAGATCTTCGGCGTCAAGGTCGCTTCGGTCAACACGATCAACCGCGTGGGCAAGGCCCGTCGCACCCGCTTCGGCATCGGCAAGCGCAAGGACACCAAGCGCGCCATCGTCTCGCTGAAGTCGGGCACCATCGACATCTTCACGTCTGTCGGCTGACGGTCGGGATAGAGGACAAGAACAATGGCTATTCGCAAGTACAAGCCCACGACCCCCGGTCGCCGCGGCTCGTCGGTGGCCGACTTCGCCGAGATCACCCGATCGACGCCTGAGAAGTCGCTGCTGCGCCCGCTGTCGAAGACCGGTGGCCGCAACAACCAGGGCCGCATCACCACGCGTCACATCGGTGGTGGACACAAGCGTCAGTACCGTCTGATCGACTTCCGTCGTAACGACAAGGACGGCATCGACGCCAAGGTCGCTCACATCGAGTACGACCCCAACCGCACCGCGCGCATCGCGCTGCTGCACTACGCGGACGGCGAGAAGCGCTACATCCTCGCCCCGGCGAAGCTGTCGCAGGGTGACGTCGTGGAGTCGGGAGCCGGCGCTGACATCAAGCCCGGTAACAACCTGCCGCTGCGCAACATCCCCACCGGTACCGTGATCCACGCGATCGAGCTGCGTCCCGGAGGAGGTGCGAAGATGGCCCGTTCGGCCGGCGCATCCGTGCGTCTGGTCGCGAAGGACGGCCCCTACGCGCAGCTTCGTCTGCCCTCGGGTGAGATCCGCAACGTCGACGTGCGCTGCCGCGCGACGATCGGCGAGGTCGGCAACGCCGAGCAGTCGAACATCAACTGGGGCAAGGCCGGCCGTATGCGCTGGAAGGGTGTCCGCCCGACCGTGCGTGGTGTCGCCATGAACCCGGTAGACCACCCGCACGGTGGTGGTGAGGGTAAGACCTCCGGTGGTCGTCACCCTGTTTCGCCGTGGGGTAAGGCCGAAGGCCGCACCCGCCACGCGAACAAGGAGAGCGACAAGCTCATCGTCCGCCGTCGCACCGCCGGCAAGAAGCGCAAGTAGGAGTAGAGGAAGATGCCTCGCAGCCTTAAGAAGGGCCCCTTCGTCGACGAGCACCTGCTTCGCAAGGTCGTCTCGCAGAACGAAGCCGGTTCGAAGAACGTCATCAAGACCTGGTCGCGCCGTTCGATGATCATCCCCGCCATGCTGGGACACACCATCGCCGTGCACGACGGACGCAAGCACATCCCCGTGTTCGTGACCGAGACCATGGTCGGCCACAAGCTGGGCGAGTTCTCGCCCACCCGCACCTTCCGCGGCCACGTGAAGGACGACAAGAAGGGCCGTCGCCGCTAAGGCGACCGAGGAGGAGAGAGAAATGGTGGAGTCCATCGCACGTGTGCGACACATCCGCGTGACCCCTCAGAAGGCTCGTCGCGTCGTCGCCCTCATCAAGGGCAAGCAGGCCGAAGAGGCCCTCGCGATCCTGAAGTTCGCGCCGCAGGGCGCGAGCGAGCCGATCTACAAGCTCGTCGCCTCGGCCATCGCGAACGCTCGCGTCACGGCTGACAAGACGAACGAGTACCTGGATGACGCCGACCTGTACGTGAAGAACGCGTACGTCGACGAGGGCACGACGCTCAAGCGTTTCCAGCCCCGCGCTCAGGGTCGCGCCTTCCAGATCAAGAAGCGCACGAGCCACATCACGGTCGTGCTCGCGACGCCCGAGACCGCTGAGGCGGCCCCGGCTCGCGCCAACAAGAAGGCGAGCAAGTAATGGGACAGAAAGTCAACCCGTACGGCTTCCGCCTCGGCATCACGACCGACCACGTGTCGCGGTGGTTCTCGGACTCGACGAAGGCTGGTCAGCGTTACGCCGACTACCTCGCCGAGGACATCAAGATCCGTCGCCTGCTGACCACCTCGCTTGACCGCGCCGGTGTCAGCAACATCGAGATCGAGCGCACGCGTGACCGTGTCCGCGTCGACATCCACACCGCCCGCCCGGGCATCGTGATCGGTCGCCGCGGCGCCGAGGCCGAGCGCATCCGTGCCGACCTCGAGAAGCTCACCGGAAAGCAGATCCAGCTGAACATCCTCGAGGTGAAGAACCCCGAGGCCGATGCTCAGCTCGTCGCTCAGGGTGTCGCCGAGCAGCTCACCGCTCGCGTGGCTTTCCGCCGCGCGATGCGCAAGGGTCTTCAGGGCGCGCAGCGTGCCGGCGCCAAGGGTGTCCGCATCCAGGTGTCGGGCCGCCTCGGCGGCGCCGAGATGAGCCGCTCGGAGTTCTACCGCGAAGGCCGTGTGCCCCTGCACACCCTTCGCGCGAACATCGACTACGGCTTCTACGAGGCGAAGACCACCTTCGGCCGCATCGGCGTGAAGGTCTGGATCTACAAGGGCGACCTCACCAACAAGGAGCTCGCCCGCGAGCAGGCCAACGCGCCCAAGTCGCGCGGTCGTGACGACCGCGGTGGCGACCGTCGTCGTAGCCCTCGCAACGAGGCCCCCGTGGCAGAAGGAGCGTCGGCGTAATGCTCATCCCCCGCAAGGTCAAGTACCGCAAGCAGCACCACCCCGGCCGTTCGGGCCAGGCCACCGGTGGCACCCAGGTGTCGTTCGGTGAGTTCGGGATCCAGGCGCTGACCCCCGCTTACGTGACCAACCGTCAGATCGAGTCCGCTCGTATCGCCATGACGCGTCACATCAAGCGTGGCGGAAAGGTGTGGATCAACATCTACCCCGACCGTCCTCTCACCAAGAAGCCCGCCGAAACCCGCATGGGTTCGGGTAAGGGTTCCCCCGAGTGGTGGGTCGCCAACGTCAAGCCGGGCCGCGTCCTCTTCGAGGTCGCGGGTGTCGACGAGCAGCTCGCTCGTGAGGCCCTGACCCGAGCAATTCACAAGCTGCCCCTGAAGGCACGCATCATCAAGCGCGAGGAGGGCGACGCGTAATGGCGATCGGCACCAAGCAGCTCGCCCCGAGCGAGCTCGATACGTTCGAAGACCAGCGCCTCGTCGAGGAGCTGCGTAAGGCCAAGGAAGAGCTGTTCAACCTGCGCTTCCAGTCGGCCACCGGCCAGCTCGAGAGCCACGGTCGCATCCGTGCAGTCAAGCGCGACATCGCGCGTCTGTACACCGTGATCCGTGAGCGCGAGCTCGGCATCCGCGCCACCCCGGCCCCGGTCGAGGCGACGAAGGCGAAGAAGAGCAAGGCGAAGAAGGCGGAATCCGCTGACGACGCCGCGAAGGAAGAGGCGGAGTAATGGCTACCGCGAAGAAGGCCGAGGCGCAGGTCGCCGGTCACGAGCACGCCGAGAACGACGTCCGCGACGAGAACGCCCGCGGTTACCGCAAGGCGCGTCGTGGCTACGTCGTCAGCGACAAGATGGACAAGACCATCGTCGTCGAGGTCGAGGACCGCGTGAAGCACCCGCTCTACGGCAAGGTCATCCGCCGCACCTCGAAGGTCAAGGCGCACGACGAGTCCAACTCGGCGGGCATCGGCGACCTCGTCGTCATCAACGAGACCCGTCCGCTCAGCGCCACCAAGCGCTGGCGCCTGGTCGAGATCCTCGAGAAGGCCAAGTAAGCCTCGCGGCTTACTTGGAATCCAAGGAGTAAAAAGTGATTCAGAACGAATCCCGGCTGAAGGTCGCCGACAACACCGGCGCCAAGGAGCTGCTCACCATCCGCGTGCTCGGCGGCTCCAACCGTCGTTACGCCGGCCTGGGCGACGTCATCGTCGCCACGGTCAAGGACGCGATCCCGGGTGGAAACGTCAAGAAGGGCGACGTGGTCAAGGCCGTCGTCGTCCGTGTCGTGAAGCAGACCCGCCGTCCCGACGGCTCTTACATCAAGTTCGACGAGAACGCCGCCGTGATCCTGAAGAACGACGGGGAGCCCCGCGGCACCCGCATCTTCGGGCCGGTCGGTCGTGAGCTTCGCGACAAGAAGTTCATGAAGATCGTCTCGCTCGCCCCGGAGGTCATCTGATCATGGCGAAAATCAAAAAGGGCGACCTGGTTCAGGTCATCTCGGGCGCCAAGCCCGAGCGTGGCGGCGACCGCGGCAAGCAGGGTAAGGTCCTCGAGGTCCTCACCGAGCAGAACCGCGTCATCGTCGAGGGCGTGAACTACGTCACCAAGCACAACCGCGTGGGCCAGTCCCAGCGCGGAACCAAGACCGGTGGCATCGAGACCTTCGAGGCCCCGATCCACATCTCCAACGTCGCGCTCGTCGACCCCTCGACCAAGAAGCCGACGCGTGTCGGCCACCGTGTCGAGGAGCAGGTGAAGGACGGCGTCAAGCGCACCGTCCGCGTGCGCTTCGCGAAGAAGTCAGGCAAGGACCTCTGAACATGAGCACCTCGACTGCCGCGGCGGCTGGCAAGATCCAGCCCCGCCTCAAGCAGAAGTACAACGCCGAGATCAAGAAGGCGCTGCAGGACGAGTTCGGCTACGAGAACGTCATGCAGATCCCCGGTCTGGTCAAGGTGGTCGTGAACACCGGTGTCGGCGAGGCAGCTCGAGACAGCAAGGTGATCGATGGTGCGGTCGACGACCTCACCAAGATCACCGGTCAGAAGCCCATCGTCACCAAGGCCCGCAAGTCCATCGCGCAGTTCAAGCTGCGTGAGGGCCAGGCCATCGGTGCGCACGTCACCCTTCGTGGTGACCGTGCGTGGGAGTTCGTCGACCGCCTCGTCAACCTCGCGCTGCCCCGCATCCGCGACTTCCGCGGGCTGTCGGCCAAGCAGTTCGACGGCAACGGCAACTACACCTTCGGTCTCCAGGAGCAGTCCGTGTTCCACGAGATCGACCAGGACCGCATCGACCGCGTGCGTGGTTTCGACATCACCATCGTCACCACCGCGAAGTCCGACGACGAGGGCCGCTCGCTGCTGCGTCAGCTCGGCTTCCCGTTCCAGTCGGCCGACGCGCAGGCCTGACCCCCAGGGCCCCCGGGGTTTCCGGGGGCCCTTCATCGAAGGTCGACTGTCGCGTAACGGCAGCCGAAACCTCATGACCGAAAGAAGCAACACATGACGATGACAGACCCGGTCGCAGACATGCTGACCCGTCTGCGCAACGCGAACTCGGCGCACCACGACTCCGTGTCGATGCCGAGCTCGAAGCTCAAGACGAACATCGCCGCCATCCTCAAGCAGGAGGGTTACATCGCCGACTGGAACGTCGAAGACGCTCGTGTCGGCCAGACCCTCAACATGACGCTGAAGTACGGCCCGAACCGCGAGCGGTCGATCGCCGGCATCAAGCGCGTGTCGAAGCCCGGCCTCCGCGTTTACGCGAAGTCGACCGAGGTCCCCACGGTCCTCGGTGGCCTCGGCGTTGCCATCCTGTCCACCTCCTCCGGTCTCCTCACCGACCGTCAGGCCGAGCAGAAGGGCGTCGGCGGGGAAGTCCTCGCCTACGTGTGGTGATCTGACATGTCGCGTATTGGACGTCTTCCCATCGACATCCCCGCCGGCGTCACCGTTTCGGTGAACGGCCGGGAGGTCTCCGTCAAGGGCCCCAAGGGCGAGCTCGCGCTCACCGTGGCACAGCCTCTCGAGGTGTCGGTCGAGGAGAACCAGGTTCTCGTCACCCGCCCCGACGACGAGCGCGAGTCGCGGTCGCTCCACGGCCTGACCCGCACGCTCATCAACAACAACATCATCGGTGTCACCCAGGGCTACACCAAGGGCCTCGAGGTCGTCGGTACGGGTTACCGCGTGGCGCAGAAGGGCAGCTCGGTCGAGTTCGCCCTCGGCTTCTCGCACCCCGTTCTCATCGACCCGCCCGCAGGGATCACCCTCACGGTCGAAGGCAACAACAAGCTCACCGTGAGCGGCATCGACAAGCAGGCCGTCGGCGAGGCCGCCGCCAACATCCGTAAGATCCGCAAGCCCGAGCCCTACAAGGGCAAGGGTGTGCGGTATGCGGGCGAGGTCGTGCGCCGCAAGGCCGGAAAGAGTGGTAAGTAGCCATGGCTGTCAAGACAAAGTCCGTCGCCCGCTCGCGTCGCCACCTGCGTCTTCGCAAGAAGATCGTCGGTACCGAGCTGCGCCCCCGCCTCGTGGTGACGCGTTCCGCCCGCCACGTCTTCGTCCAGGTCGTGGACGACAGCAAGGGCCACACCGTGGCCTCCGCCTCCACCCTCGAGACCGACCTGCGCGGCTTCGACGGTGACAAGACCGCCAAGGCCCGCAAGGTCGGCGAGCTCGTCGCCGAGCGTGCCAAGGCCGCTGGCGTGTCCGACGTCGTGTTCGACCGCGGCGGTAACCGTTACGCCGGTCGTGTCGCCGCGATCGCCGACGGAGCTCGCGAAGGAGGGCTGAACCTGTGAGTGACAACAAGGAGACCGAAGTGACCGAGCAGACTGCACCGGCTGAGGGTGCGGCTGCGGCTCAGGCCCCCGCCGAGCGTGAGCGCGAGCCGCGTCGCGGTGGTCGCGAGCGCAACACCAACCAGCGCGACCGTGGTTCGCGCGACCGCAACGAGAGCCAGTTCCTCGAGCGCGTCGTGACGATCAACCGCGTGTCGAAGGTGGTCAAGGGTGGCCGTCGCTTCAGCTTCACGGCGCTCGTCGTCGTGGGCGATGGCAACGGCGTCGTGGGTGTCGGCTACGGCAAGGCCCGCGAAGTCCCCCTCGCCATCTCGAAGGGTGTCGAAGAGGCCAAGCGCAACTTCTTCCGCGTCCCCCGCTCGGGCTCGACCATCCCTCACCCCGTCCAGGGCGAGGCCGCTGCCGGTGTGGTGCTCCTGCGCCCCGCCGCCGCCGGTACCGGTGTTATCGCCGGTGGTCCCGTCCGCGCCGTCCTCGAGTGCGCCGGCATCCACGATGTCCTCTCGAAGTCGCTCGGCTCGTCGAACACGATCAACATCGTGCACGCGACCGTCGAGGCGCTGAAGTCGCTCGAAGAGCCCCGCGCCGTGGCTGCTCGCCGTGGCCTGGAGTTCGACCAGGTAGCTCCGGCCCGCCTCGTGCGCGCCGAGGCCGCTGCTCAGAAGGTAGGTGCCTGATGGCCGAGCGTCTGAAGGTCACGCAGATCAAGTCCAAGGTGAGCGAGAAGCAGAACCAGCGCGACACGCTGCGTTCGCTCGGTCTCAAGCGGATCGGCGACTCAGTCGTCCGTCCCGACGACGCGCAGACGCGCGGTTACGTCAAGACCGTCGCCCACCTCGTCAAGGTTGAGGAGATCGACTAATGGCTGCCAAGAAGGACGAGACCGCTACGGTCGACGCCCCGAAGAAGGCATCGGCCCGTAAGACGGCCGAGAAGAACGAAGCGCCCGCGGCGCGCCCCGGCGTGCTCAAGGTCCACCACCTGCGTCCCGTCCCGGGAGCTCGTACCGCAAAGACCCGTGTCGGTCGCGGTGAGGGCTCCAAGGGTAAGACGGCCGGTCGCGGTACCAAGGGAACGAAGGCTCGTTACCAGGTCCGTGTGGGCTTCGAGGGTGGGCAGATGCCTCTGCACATGCGCACCCCGAAGCTCCGTGGCTTCAAGAACCCGTTCCGCGTCGAGTACCAGGTCGTGAACCTGGACAAGCTCGGCGAGCTCTACCCGCAGGGTGGCGACGTGACCGTCGCCGACCTGGTGGCCAAGGGCGCTGTCCGCAAGAACGAGAAGGTCAAGGTGCTCGGCACCGGCGACATCTCGGTCGCGCTGACCGTCTCGGTCGACAAGGTCTCCGGCTCCGCTGAGCAGAAGATCGTCGCCGCTGGCGGCTCCGTCAACTGACGCCCGACCCTTGAGGGGCCGGCGGCCTTATGGCCGTCGGCCCCTTCTGGGTTAGTCTGATTTGGTGTGCGCCCTGTCGCGTGCCGAGATCGTTCTGGAGGAATCCCCTTGTTCAGCGCCATAGCGCGGGTTTTCCGCACGCCCGACCTGAGGCGGAAGATCGCCTTCACGCTGGGCATCATCGCCATTTACCGGCTGGGTGCCCACGTGCCGACACCGTTCGTCGACTTCCCGAACGTTCAGCAGTGTCTGAACCAGTCGGGTGGTACCGAGGGCCTGCTGTCCCTGGTCAACCTTTTCTCCGGTGGCGCGCTTCTGCAGCTGTCGATCTTCGCCCTGGGCGTCATGCCGTACATCACGGCGACCATCATCGTGCAGCTGCTGCGCGTGGTGATCCCGCACTTCGAGACCCTGTACAAAGAGGGCCAGGCGGGTCAGGCCAAGCTCACGCAGTACACCCGTTACCTCACGATCGCGCTTGCGCTCCTGCAGTCGACGACGCTTGTCACGGTTGCCCGTTCGGGTCAGCTCTTCGGCTCGGCCGGAGTGCCCGAGTGCCAGCAGCTCCTGACGAACGACATCTGGTGGGCCCAGCTGCTCATGATCATCACGATGACCGCCGGTACGGGCCTGGTCATGTGGTTCGCCGAGCTCGTCACCGAGCGCGGCGTCGGCAACGGCATGTCGATCCTGATCTTCACCTCGATCGCCGCCACCTTCCCCGGCGCCATGATCTCGATCCTCAACGCCCGCGGTGTCGAGGTCTTCCTCCTCGTGCTCGCCGTCAGCATCGTGATCGTCGCCCTCGTGGTGTTCGTCGAGCAGTCTCAGCGACGGATCCCGGTGCAGTACGCCAAACGGATGGTCGGTCGCCGCACGTACGGCGGCACCAACACCTACATTCCGATCAAGGTCAACATGGCCGGCGTCGTCCCCGTGATCTTCGCCTCGTCGCTTCTGTACATCCCGGCGCTCATCGCGCAGTTCAATCAGCCTCAGGCCGGCCAGGAGCCGGCCGCCTGGGTCACGTGGATCTCGCAGTACCTCACGCGCGGAGACCACCCGCTCTATATGCTCGTCTACTTCCTGCTGATCATCGGGTTCGCCTACTTCTACGTCGCGATCACGTTCAACCCGGTCGACGTGGCGGACAACATGAAGAAGTACGGCGGATTCATCCCCGGTATCCGCGCCGGCCGCCCGACTGCCGAGTACCTCGACTACGTGCTCACGCGCATCACGCTTCCGGGCTCGATCTACCTGGGTCTGATCGCGCTGCTTCCTCTCGTGGCCCTGGCCACCGTGGGCGCGAACCAGAACTTCCCGTTCGGCGGAGCGTCGATCCTCATCATCGTGGGTGTCGGTCTCGAGACGGTGAAGCAAATCGACGCGCAGCTTCAGCAGCGTCACTACGAAGGGCTGCTGCGATGACCGCTCGCCTTCTGATCGTCGGCCCACAGGGCTCGGGCAAGGGGACGCAGGGCGTCCGTGTCGGCGAAGCCTTCGGCATCCCGGTCGTCTCGACGGGCGACGTGTTCCGCGCCAACGTCAAGGACGGCACGGAGCTCGGCCTCCAGGTGAAGTCGATCATCGACGCCGGAGATCTCGTCCCTGACGAATTGACCAGCGCTGTCGTCCGCGATCGCCTCGCGCAGGCGGACGCTGCAGAGGGCTTCCTGCTCGACGGGTACCCCCGCAACCTCGCTCAGGTGCTGCACCTCGACGAGTTCCTGGAGGGACGCGACGAGTCGCTCGATGCCGTGATCGCACTCGTCGTGCCGCGTGAGGAGTCTCTGGCACGGCTGACCGCGCGCGCCGCCGAGCAGGGGCGCGCCGACGACACCGAAGAGGCCATCGCCACCCGCCTGGGCATCTACGAGCGTGAGACGGCTCCCATCCTCGATGTCTACGGCACGCGCGGGATCGTCGATGAGATCGACGGCGTCGGCAGCCTCGACGATGTCACGGCCCGGATTTTCGCCGCGCTCGAAGCGCGCGGTCTCGGCGCGACCCCGGCCACCTGACGTGGGGCTGCGCTCCTCGATCTACAAGAAGCCCGCACAGCTGCGGTCGATGATCGAACCCGGTCTGATCACCGCGGATGCTCTGGCTGCCGTGCGATCGCTCATTGCGCCCGGCGTGACGACGCTCGAACTCGACGCGGCCGCGTCCGCGTCGATCGCGGCGCGGGGGGCGAAGTCCAACTTCCAGATGGTTCGCGGCTATCGACACACGATCTGCGCCTCGGTGAACGAGCAGGTGGTTCACGGCATCCCGAATGACCGCCCGCTGCAGGCGGGAGACATCCTCTCGGTCGACGCGGGAGCCGAGTTCCAGGGGTGGAACGGCGACTCCGCTTTTACGGTCATCGTGCCAGGGGAGGCTCCCGAGGCGCTCGTGGCTCCGCGCAGGAGACTCTCGGAGGTGACCGAGGGGTCGCTCTGGGCCGGTATCGCCGCGCTGAGCCGGGCGAGCCATCTCTCCGAGGTCGGCGCCGCCATCGAGCAATACATCGAGGACAACGCACCCGAGGGGGGCTACGGCATCCTTCGCGATTATGTGGGTCATGGCATCGGCCGGAAGATGCACGAATCGCCGAGCATCTTCAACTACGCCGTCGCCGATCGCGGCCCCGAGGTGCGCCCCGGCCTGGCCGTGGCGATCGAGCCGATGGTCGTCATCGGTGACCAAGAGACGTTCACCGAGGACGATGGGTGGACCGTTTCGACGGTGGACGGCACAGCCGGCTCCCACTGGGAACATAGTGTCGCCGTGCATGATGGAGGCATCTGGGTCCTCACCGCGCACGATGGCGGTGCCGAGAAACTGGCGCCTTTCGGTGTGGTGCCGAAGGAGATCGACTGATGATGATGGCCGCTGCGCGCAAGACCACGAACTGGTTCGCGATCGGGGTGACCGCTGCCGCGCTGGTGGTGGTCCTGATCGTCGGGGGAGTTGTGTGGTTCGCCAACAGCCAGGCCACCTCGCCGGGTACGCTGCCGCAGGCTTCGGCCGTGGACACCGAGACCGGGGCGATCTCCGTCGGTAGCGGAGACAAGACCGTCGACACCTACATCGACTTCATGTGCCCCGTGTGCAATTCGTTCGAGCAGGCCTACGGTCCGACCCTGCAGCAGCTCGTCGACGACAGCACCATCACGCTGAAGATCCACCCGATTGCGATCCTCGACCGGCTGTCCCAGGGGACGCAGTACTCGACACGTGCGGCCAATGCCGCCTACTGCGTCGCGGTGGACGACTCCGCGAACATCCCCGCCTTCGTGAAGGCGCTGTATGCGCAGCAGCCCAAGGAGAACACCGCGGGACTCGACGACACCACCCTCGCCTCCATCGCCACGTCGGCCGGGGCATCGGATGCCGTGTCCTCGTGCATCACGTCGGGCACCTACACGAAGTTCGTGACCGCGATGACGCAGAAGACCCCGTTGCAGCCGAACGCGACGAGCGTGGCCACCCCGACGATCGCGGTGAACGGCACCGTCCTGCAGAACCAGACCGACCTCTCGGGTGATCCGCAGAAGGACATCGTCGCGCGCCTGAACGGCTGACTCGGCTCCCGGCGAGTTGCCGGGTCGGGCATTACCACGTATGCTTGATCTTTGGTGCGTTGCGCCTTCATTGGCGTGTCGACGTATCGAACCCCCATCCACCGCAGACCGGCCGGTCTGCAACTGAGCGTGAGCGAGTTTATGGCGAAGAAAGACGGTGTCATCGAGATCGAGGGCACGGTGTCCGAAGCACTGCCCAACGCGATGTTCCGTGTCGAGCTGACGAACGGGCACAAAGTGCTCGCAACCATCTCGGGCAAGATGCGGCAGAACTACATCCGCATCATCCCGGAGGACCGCGTCGTCGTCGAACTGAGCCCCTACGACCTCACCCGTGGTCGTATCGTCTACCGCTACCGCTGAGTCCGGCCGAGAAGTAACGACCGCAACCGCGAGTCGAAGACAGCGAAATCAGGAACATCATGAAGGTCAACCCCTCCGTCAAGCCCATCTGCGACCACTGCAAGGTGATCCGTCGTCACGGGCGCGTGATGGTGATCTGCAAGAGCAACCCGCGCCACAAGCAGCGCCAGGGCTGAGCTTCCAGCTCGACACCTTTCCAACTGAATACACAACGGCAGGATCAGATCCCATCCGCTCGCGCGGTCGGGGGACACCTCGGGTCGGAGGCCCGAGCACCGGTCCTGCTCCACACCTCCAACACACTCTGAGGAGAGCCGCATGGCACGTCTTGCCGGCGTCGACATCCCGCGCGATAAGCGCGTGGTGATCGCACTTACTTACATCTACGGCGTGGGTCGCACCCGCTCCGTCGAGATCCTGAACGCAACGGACATCAGCCAGGACATCCGCGTCAAGGACCTCACCGACGACCAGTTGGTCGCTCTGCGCGACCACATCGAAGGCACCTACAAGGTGGAGGGTGACCTCCGTCGCGAGGTCGCCGCCGACATCCGCCGCAAGGTCGAGATCGGTTCCTACGAGGGCCTGCGCCACCGCCGCGGCCTCCCCGTGCGCGGCCAGCGCACGAAGACGAACGCGCGTACCCGCAAGGGCCCCAAGCGCACGGTCGCCGGCAAGAAGAAGGCGCGCTAGGCCTCCGCCGGCGCAGGATTCAGGAGAACCGCACATGGCACAGGCCAAGTCCGCCGCGCGCAAGCCGCGTCGCAAAGAGAAGAAGAACATCGCCGTGGGTCAGGCCCACATCAAGTCGACGTTCAACAACACCATCGTTTCGATCACCGACCCCTCGGGTGCCGTCATCAGCTGGGCTTCGTCCGGCGGTGTCGGGTTCAAGGGCTCGCGCAAGTCGACGCCGTACGCCGCAGGCATGGCCGCGGAGTCGGCCGCTCGCCAGGCACAGGAGCACGGCGTCAAGAAGGTCGACGTCTTCGTGAAGGGTCCGGGTTCGGGTCGTGAGACCGCGATCCGTTCGCTGACCGCGGCCGGCCTCGAGGTCGGTTCGATCCAGGACGTGACGCCCCAGGCCCACAACGGCTGCCGTCCGCCCAAGCGTCGCCGCGTCTGACGCGATCCGTTCCCGGGGAGTGCTCGCCACTCCCCGGGAACGCCGCGCTCACGCGCGACCTCAGACTTCCGGATGCCGCGACGCACCCTCGACGCCATCGTCGGGGTTCACGGCATCCCGCGAGTACAACTCAACACCTCACCCCATTACACGTGTCATATAGCGGGCACGTGATCGAAAGGAACACATAGTGCTCATCGCACAGCGTCCCACTCTGACCGAGGAGAAGATCGGGGAGTTCCGCAGCCGTTTCGTCATCGAGCCGCTGGAGCCCGGCTTCGGTTACACGATCGGCAACGCGCTGCGTCGCAGCCTCCTGTCGTCGATCCCCGGCGCGGCCGTCACGAGCATCCGCATCGACGGCGTCCTGCACGAGTTCAGCACGATCCCGGGCGTGAAGGAAGACGTCACCGAGATCATCCTGAACATCAAGCAGCTGGTCGTCTCGAGCGAGCGCGACGAGCCCATCACGGCGTACCTGCGCAAGACCGGCGCCGGTGAGGTCACCGCCGCCGACATCTCCGCTCCCGCGGGTGTCGAGGTGCACAACCCCGAGCTGGTCATCGCCACGCTGAACGACACGGCGAAGTTCGAGCTCGAGCTCACCATCGAGCGTGGCCGCGGCTACGTCTCGGCGACCCAGAACCGCAACGAGTACGCCGAGGCCGGTCAGATCCCGATCGACTCGATCTACTCGCCCGTGCTCAAGGTCAGCTACCGCGTCGACGCCACCCGTGCCGGTGAGCGTACCGACTTCGACAAGCTCGTCCTCGACGTCGAGTCGAAGGCCTCGATCGCCCCGCGCGACGCCGTGGCCTCCGCCGGTCGCACCCTCGTCGAGCTCTTCGGCCTCGCCCGTGAGCTGAACGTCGAGGCCGAGGGCATCGAGATCGGCCCCGCGCCGGTCGAGACCGTCCTCTCCAACGAGCTGTCGATGCCGATCGAGGATCTCGATCTGTCGGTCCGCTCGTACAACTGCCTCAAGCGCGAGGGCATCAACACCGTTTCGGAGCTGGTCGCCCTTTCCGAGACGCAGTTGATGAACATCCGCAACTTCGGTCAGAAGTCGGTCGACGAGGTGCGCGACAAGCTCACCTCCCTCGGCCTGTCGCTCAAGGACTCGGTGCCCGGCTTCGACGGCGCCCAGTTCTACAGCGGCTACGACGAAGAAACCGTCTGACCCTGTCGGACCCGACCGAACCTCTCCTGGAGTAATACGACATGCCTAAGCCCACGAAGGGTCCCCGCCTCGGAGGCGGCCCGGCCCACGAGCGTCTGCTTCTCGCGAACCTCGCGGCAGCTCTTTACACGCACAAGTCCATCAAGACGACCGAGACCAAGGCCAAGCGCCTGCGTCCGCTCGCCGAGCGCCTCATCACCTTCGCCAAGCGTGGCGACCTCCACGCGCGTCGTCGCGTGCTGAGCGTCATCGGCGACAAAGAGGTCGTGCACACCCTCTTCACCGAGATCGCGCCGCTGGTGGCCGAGCGTGACGGCGGGTACACCCGCATCACCAAGGTCGGCAACCGCAAGGGCGACAACGCTCCCATGGCCGTGATCGAGCTCGTCCTCGAGCCCGTCGCGAAGAAGGCGTCCAACAAGGCTGCTGCGGCTCCCGCCGCCGTGGCTGCGCCGGCCGCCGAGGAGACCTCCACGGACGAGGCCGCCGCCGCCGGCGCCGAGTCGCCCGAGGAAGGCGCCGCCGCCGAGGCTGCAGCCGACGACGCCGTCCAGGACGACGCCAAGGCCTGAGCCTTCTCGCTCGCACGAAGCCCCCACCCGACTCGGGTGGGGGCTTCGTCGTCTTCGCTGTGCGCGCGCTCTTAGGCTTGACCCGTGCGCATCCGACTCGACATCGCCTACGACGGCTCGCATTTCCGCGGGTGGGCCCGTCAACCAGGGCTACGGACAGTGCAGGGAGAGCTGGAAAGCGCTCTTGCTCGCGTCGTCGGAGGCGATCCGCGACTCGTCGTCGCCGGGCGGACCGATGCGGGAGTGCACGCTACGGGCCAGGTCGCCCATCTCGACCTCGATGAGGAGCAGGCGGCCCGTCTGCCGCGGCGCCGTCGGGACAACGACGAACTCGACGCGATCGCGGCCCTCGCGGGTCGTCTTCGCGGCATCCTGGGCGGGTACGCCGACGTGACGGTCTTGCGGACCTCGCTCGCCCCCGCCGGATTCGATGCGCGGTTCTCGGCCGTCTGGCGGCGGTACAGCTATCGTCTCGCCGACGCCACGGCGGGTTACGACCCGCTCGAAAGGCAGTGGACGACGTACGTTCGAAGCATCCTCGATGGACAGGCGATGGATGCCGCGGCCTCACGCCTCATCGGCCTCCACGATTTCGCCGCCTACTGCAAGGCCCGCGAGGGCGCGACGACCATTCGGACGCTTCTCGAATACGACTGGCATCGGGACGACACCGGGGTGCTGGTGGCGAACGTCCGGGCCGATGCCTTCTGTCACAGCATGGTGCGCGCTCTCGTGGGTGCGTGTGTCGCGGTGGGGGAGGGGCGCATCGGGATCGACGACGTGGTCGCGATCCGGGAGGCGCGCATGCGGATTCCGGAGACGAAGGTCCTGGCCGCGCGGGGCCTGGTTCTCGCCGAAGTGGGTTATCCCGCGGACGAGCTGCTCGCCGCTCGCGCGGAGCAGACGCGGAACCGTCGCGATGCCGAGGATACGGCTCCCTGATCTCGTCGGGAGAACCATGTGCAACCCCTCGGTGATCCTGCTGCGGGCGGACGTATGCTGACATCGCCATGAAGGTCATCTCGTACAACCTCAACAAGCACCGGGCCGCCGGTGAGCTCGTCGCCCTCGTAGAGAATCACGAGGCCGATGTTCTCTGCCTGCAGGAATGCGACAGTACGGACATCCCGGATCACATCGGCGGGCTCCGTTTGGCGGAGGCGACGCAGCGCAACCGTCTCGGCCTGGCCCTCTACTACCGGGAGAACACGTTCCGGGCCGAGGACGTCCGTGCGATCGGTTTGAAAAAGTCTCTGCACGACCGTGTGCTCAAGCCCGCGGAAGAGCGCATGCTCGGCGTGCGGTTGCGCGACATCGACCACGGGCGCGACGTCATCGTGGCATCGTTCCACGCCGCGCCACTGACGGCGCTCAACTCTCTGCGCCGACACCAGATCCGCACCGCGCTGTCGGAGCTGCAGAACCTCGGACCGGGTCTTCCCGCGCTCATGGTCGGGGACTACAACTACCCGGTCTTCAAGGAGAACCTCGGGCAGAAGGTCCGTGATCAGGGCTACGAGCTGACGCTCAGCGATACCCGCACCTACACGCGCTACCGGTTCTTCCGAGGACATTACGATTTCGCGACGTCCATCGGGTTCGACATCGCGCACATCAAGACACTGCCTCAGGGACTCAGCGACCACCTACCGATCCTCATCACCGCCGACGTGACGCAGGCACGCGGGTCCGGGACCGTCTGAGCGGCGGTGCGCCCGTGGGCTCCGCCCGCCGAGGCCGTCAGGATGCTCCCTTCGTCCGTCGTTAGCGGACCGACCCGTCGGCCCGGGGTGTTGCATACGGAGAGAACGCGGGGGAGACCGACCGCCCTCATCCTCCGGCCACCTACACTGGGGGAAACGATCCGGGGGAGGATTCATGGTGCTCGCAGGGCGTCGCGGCAGGGCAGTGATCGGCGTTGCCGTGGCGGTGTCGGCCCTCCTCGGTCTCACCGGATGTGGAGCGCCGCCGTGGGCCCAGGGTGGCGGTGAGTCCCCGGAGTCGCCCTCGCCGTCGGCGACGGTGACGACCGCGCCGCAGCCTGTCCGTAACGACCTGTCGAGTGGCTCCACGCAGCGTGCGCTGACGGCCGGCTCGGTGGCCGCAACGGTGAACTACTGGTCGACCCTGTCGATGGATCGTTGGACGGCGACGGCTCTCAAACCCGTGAACCTGTCGATGGAGACGACGGTGACGCCCAACGACGGGCAGAAGGTGTATCTCCAGCGCGCCACGATGACAGCTGTTCCGGGGAACGCGTCGCAGTCCTTCTCGGCGCTCGCCCCGCAGAGCGATCAGACGGATGCGCCCGGCTACCTCGTCCTGTCGCCCTACAGCTACTCGCAGACCTTCAACGTCGGCGAGGTGCCCGCGGAGGCGACGTTCGTCACCTTGCAGTTCACGTTCGAGTTCCTCGTGCAGACCACCCCGACCTCCAACGAGTTCGCGAAGCAGACGGCGAGTGACACACTGACCGTCGCGATCGCCGGCGGGGCCGCCGCCGGTTGATCAGGGTCGGACGCGCTCCCAGCGATCGCCGCCCTGACGGGTGGCCTCACCGGCCGCGGCATCCGCATCGACGATGAGCGCAGCGAGGTCGTAGTCGGCTGTTTCCGCCGGCACCCACCCGATGCTCGCCGAGAGCTGGATGTCGATGCAGGAGGAGACATCGAGCTCCGTGATCTGTCGAAGAAGGGTACGCACGTGCTCGCGCAACACCGAGTCGGGGCGTGAGACGACGACGACCACTCGTCCTCGGACCTCCCGGCCCAGGTCCGCCTCGGCGGGGAAAGTGTCGGCGACGAGGGCCTCGAACTGACTCACGAGACGTAGCCAACCGCTTTCGCCGGCGGCGCTGCGCAGCTGAGCGGGGTCGTCGAGCCGAACCGTCAGCACTGCCCACGACTCTTCTCGTGCGCGGCGGGCTCGAGCCAGACGGTCTGACGCGGTGACGATGAAATGCGGCCAACTCGATGCCGCGCGACGCCCGCTGGGCGATACCGACGTGAAGTACAGAAGGGATACGGTCGCGCACACCAGGAAGATGAGCATTCCGAGCCCGTTGAGCACTCGAGGCAGCGCGAGGTCGCCCAGGGTCGTGGGCGCGGCGAGCCCCGACACGAGCGTGCCGATGCCGAGTGCGACGAAGGCGGACGAGACCACCGTCAGAGGCAGGGCGAGCCTCTCGAGACGGTCGGCCGCACGTCGCAGCTCCCACACGGTGAGCCCGGCGAACACGGATGACCCGAGGAAAGCCAAGCGGAATGCGAGGCCGTAGGCGCTGATCTCGTCCACGAGCACGAAGACGGCGGCGGTCGTCACTGCTTGGACTGCGCCCACCCAGGAGAAGGCAGGTGCACCGCGACGCGCGCGGAAACCCGACCAGATCAGTGCGGGTGCGCCGAGCATGAGGCCGAGACCCGCGCGGCGGATGGTCTCATCGTTCATGATCCCGCCCGTCACCGAGACCCAGGTGCTCGACATCGCCAGAACGAACGCCAGGGACCACAGAAGGGCGGAGCGAGAGGGGCGGTGCAGAAATCCCAGACCGATGATCATGAGGCTGCCGAGAGTGGCGACCGTGGCCTGAGCCAAACCCAGGTTCGTCAGGACATCGGACGGCATCACGGTGTTCCGGCCTCGACGCGGGAGGGGAGGATGACCGTCACCGTCGTGCCGGCACCCAACTCGCTCTCGAGGAAGAGAGAACCTCCCTGTTCCTCGACGATGCTCCGGATGATGCCCATACCGAGTCCGGTGCCGGGGGTGGGGCTCTCTCGCACCGACTGCGCGCGGAAGTACGGGTCGAAGACTCGCTCGAGGTCGTCGGGATGGATGCCGATGCCGGTGTCGGCGAAGTGGAGGACGACGTCGTCTGGTGAGAGTTCGCCGGAGATGCGGATCATGCCTCCCGCGGGCGTGTACTTGATCGCGTTGCTCAGGATGTTGTCGAACGCCTGCCGAAGGCGGAATGCGTCCCCGACCACCTCGGCGGTGTCGGGCAGGTCGTCCACCACGCTCACGCGGCGTGCCGCCGCTGCGGGGCGGAAAGACGCCAGCGACGAGGCGATGATGCGGCTGGCATCGGCGGCGCCGGGGGAGGAGGATTCGCGGAACACCCCCCTCGAGGTGGCGAGGATCTCGGAGATGAGCTTCTGCATGCGCTCGCCGGCGCCGGCGATCACCTCGAGCTGCTCTCGCACCTTGGGTGAGAGGTCGGGGTCGTCGAGGGCGAGATCGGCGTGGCCGATGATGGCGGTCAGCGGGTTACGCAACTCATGAGACACCGTCGCCGCGAGGCGCTCGCGCGCACGTTCGGACTCGATCAGCGCGGTGATGTCGTGGACGATGAGCAGCGTGCTCTCGGGCTCGTCGGAGGAGACGAGTCGGCGTGTCGATGCCGAGAGCGCGTGCCATTCGCCGTGGGGATCGAAGAGCCAGACGCGCTCGTCGTCGAACTGCTCTCCGCGCGATGCCCGCGCGAAGGGACGCTCGGCCTCGGGGAGGGGCTCTCCGCGGAGCGTCGCGTATTCGACCGCTGCCCCCGGACGCTGCGGTTCGTCGCGTTCGACCCCGTACAGGGCGACATACGTGTCGTTCAGCGCCAGCACTTCGCCGTCCACGGACAGGCGGGCGATGCCGGTGTCGAGCCCGTTCAGCATCTGCGACACCCGGCGTTCCTGGCCGGACACGCGCTGGAGGGTTCCCTGGAGTCGGCTGGCCTGGCGCCGCAGCAATTGCTTGAACGCCCTCGTCTGCCGCGCTGAGAGGAAGGAGGTGATGCCGATGAACGTCAGGGAGAGCAGAACGACGATCAGTCTGAGCGCTGTCACCGGGCCGGAGGCGTTCACCGTGGCGTCCACCACGATGATCATGCCGACCGTGCTGAGCGCGGAGATGAGGTACACGAGGGTGAAGTGGGTGGCGATCCAGATGATGGGAAAGACCCAGAAGAAACCGAAGCGCAGATCTGTGCCGAAGCTCAGAAGACCGATGCCGAGGATGTCGCCGAACGGAACGGCCGCGACCACGGACCGGGGGATCTTCTGCCAGGGCACGACGATCGCTATCGCCGTCAGGGCGATGATGACGCCCACGCCGGAGGAGAACGGCCACAGGGAGAACAGGGACGGCTCGAGAGCCTGGACCAGCAGGACCGTGATGACGACGCTCGCCCCCAGAACGAGCTGAAGAAGCCAAATCGACCGGGTGCGGCTGCCCGGGTTGGTCGCGTCATCGTCGGGGATGCCCTCCGAAGGAATCGCCGGAGGAACACTCCTCATGGATGCCATTCTCCGAGTGTATAGAGAGTGGTGTAGTCTTCTGCGCGCCATCCTGTCTCTGCTCGCCCCGCGTGGTCCCGATCACGCCGTCCGGTCAGACTCCCCCTGAGGCCTGCATCCCGCAGTGTGATGGTCGATCATCGACCTCCCGCGCGTTTCGCGCCCTTCCTCAGGAGACACCTGTGAGCATGCCCTCTCGCCGTCGTGTGCGCGCAGCAGCCGCGACCGTCGCCCTCGCCCTCGCCCTGCCGACTGTCCTGTCCGGTTGCAGCCAGATCACCGATGTGCTCGGTGCGTTCCCCGGGCAGGCGGGGAGCAACCAGTCCGTCGTCGTGGCGACGCCCGCGCCGCAGGCCTCGGCGGGGACCAAGCCTTTCGACTCCCAGTTCACCTACGACGGGTCGGTGCGGCTGACCTCGGAGGTCGCCGACGGCCTCGAGCTGCGCCTCGATGTCTGGGCGGTCGACCCCAAGCGCACGATGGAGTGGACCGCGACGAACGAGAAGCAGCTCGGTTTCGCTGTCAACATCGTCGACGATCGCGTCGACGAGAAGGCGGTCCTCGCGCAGAAGCGGCGCGTCTACGTGTCGTCCATCTCCATCACCTCGCAGACCGCTCAGACCGGCGGCCAGGTCTCGAACCCGTTCCAGTTCAGCGCCGATCCGCGAACGCTGGTCCCTTCGGACACCCTGCGTTCGGACCGGGGGCTTCTCCTCAACAGCTTCCAGGGCGGACTCCTGGTGCCGACGACGTCCATCCGCCAGCTCCCGGCAGACACGTACGGCATCACGCTGGAGTTCGCACTGAACGTGGCTGTCGAGGGCGCCGCGAACACGGACTCCTCCTTCAGCCAGCAGACCGTGTACCAGTACCTCCCCATCGCGATCTTCGCGGACGAGGGACAGTCCTCGAGCGGCACCAGCACGGGCACATCGAGCTCGACCGGGCGCGCTCCGGGCTGGGGCACGTCGACCGACCAGGGCTGACCCGCCTCAGTCGGCTCTCGGCTGCCGCAGGCGAGGCCGCGCCCGGCGGCTCTCCATGAGCCACGAGAGATCGTCGACGTCCCTCAGAAGGTAGTGCTCGAAGACGAGGTCGGGGACGTCGTCGTAGTCGATCGAGGGCATGCGTCGCGCGAATGCGCGTCGCAAAGACTCCTCGACCTCTGCCGCAGCTGTCGCGGCGGGGTGGACGAGGAAGACCGCGTCGCGGGTGGGCATCCCGGTCACGACATCGGGTACGACGTCGGCGGCGGCGTCCGACACGGTGCGCAGCATCGTTTCGCCGAGCTCGCTGCTGTGGGCAGCGCGGATCAGATTGATCTCGGGAACGCGCACGAGGGTCGCCCGCACACCGGGGTGCTCGACGAGGAGTCGGGCGGTCTCGCGACGCAGAGTTCCACGGTCGTGCGCACGGGTGCCGGGAGCGGGGTCGTCGTCGAGCTGACGGCCGATCCATACGGCGCCGACCGAGACCAGCGCGATCGCGATCGCGCTGACCGCAGCCGTGGTCTCGGGGGAGACGGGGCCCTGACGCAGCAGCGGCGCCATACCGGAGACGGCGGCGGCGGCCAGGCGGGCGAGGTTGTAGAGCGCGTACAGGCTCAGGGTCCAGGAGAGCAGACGAGCTCCGCTCAGTCGCCCCACGGGAGAGCGAGCGCACTCGAGCGCACCGAGAGCCGAGAACACGACGAGGCCGGCCGTCTTCAGGAGGGTTGCATCGTCGAGGGGCACGAGGAAGGTCAAGCCCAAGAGCAGGATGCCACCGGCGCCGGTGCTGATCGCGCCGATCGCGCGCCGACCGTTCAGTCGTCGCGCGCCCGCCCAGAGAAGACCGACCGCCATGACGTTGGTCGCGTTCCCGGCGGCCGCGGCTGCCACGGAGTCCCACGCGGTCTCCATCACGTTCAGCGCTCCGCACAGTAAAGCGGCGATGGCCGCCATGCCGAAGTACCGGACCATGTCCGCGCGTGGTCCGCCGCGGTCGTCCTCGGGTCGCCCGTGCGCCAGGAACAGCATGGTGAGGGCGACGCCCGCGGCGGCGATGGATGCCAGCAGAGCGAGGACGATCACGGACGGTCGTCTCCTTCAGGTGCCCGTCGCAATCTTGCGGAAATCTTGCGGGGACGGTGGTCGTGTGCATCGGTCGTCTTGCGGCGAACCTACCAGAGTGGAACTCGGCCGATACGCCGCGAGAACCGACAGGAAGACACCGCCATGACCGATGCGCGCAGCTTCACCCCCCACGCCCGGGACTTCGATATGCACCCGGGCGCGCTGGGAGCCGCCGGCGAGCACGGCTTCGCCGATGACTTCGCCGCGGTGCTCGAGAACACGTCGGTGCACCGTTCCACGATCGGTTGCGTCATCCCCGCCTACAACGAGGAAGAGTCGATCGCCGACGTCATCGAGGCGTTGCTCGCTCAGACCCGCGTGCCGGACGTCATCCACGTGGTCGTCAACAACACCTCCGACGCCACGGTGAAGATCGCTTCGGAGTACAGCGGCCCGCACGAGCTGAGCACCGAGCTCGGGGAGCAGTTCACCGAGGTCTTCGTCCACGACATCGGCAAGAACCCCGACAAGAAGGTCGGCGCGCTCAACTACGGGTACTCCCTCGTCGAGGGGTACGACTATCTCCTCGGCGTCGACGGAGACACCATCGCCGACAGCAAGGCCGTCGAGTACCTCGAGACCGAGGCGATCTCCGACTCCCGCATCGGCGGTATCTCTGCGATCTACACGATCGACGACAAGCCCATCAAGGGCCTCGTCGCCCGGTTCCTCACCGCCGGCCAGCGCACGCAGTTCGCGGCGTTCAACCTGCAGAACATGCTGCGCGGTCGCAACATGGCGGTGCTCGGCGGTCAGTTCTCGATCTTCTCCACCAACGCCCTGCGCGACGCGATGAAACAGAACCACCAGAGCACCCCGTGGGTGAAGGACTCCGAGGTCGAGGACTCCCTGCTGTCCCTGCAGATCAAGAGCGCGGGCTACTTGACCAAGATCAGCCCGTACGCTCGCGCCGATGTGGGCGGCATGACCACGCTCTCCGGTTACGACGCCCAGCAGGTGAAGTGGACCTATGGCGCCATCGAGCTGATGTGGCCCGGACAGCGCGGCGACACCAAGGGGCAACCGTTCCACCCGAACCTCCGTCTGCGTTGGTTCGAGAACTTCGGCATGCTCACGAACCTCTTCGTCCGCGTGGCCTTCCTGACCCTTCTCGCCGGGTCGCTGACGATCCACGCCTTCGTCTTCTCGCCGATGTGGCTCATCCCGCCGGTGATCGCCATGCTGCTGAACCTCCGCATCGCCCGCACGATGAAGAACGTCGACCGCACAGACGTCCTGTTCGCGGTGCTGTTCTTCCCCGCGGAGATCTTCATGTGGATCCGTATCAGTCACTTCGTCCGCTCGTGGACCCGATTCCTCTCGCGCAAGAAGGTCGACAACTGGGCGATGCAGGCCAAGGCCGAGCGCGGTGGGGGACTCGGACACTGGACGCCGATGGTCGTGCTCATCGCCGTCGCCATCGCCCTCGCGGTGATCTGGGTCATGGTCGGCCCCATGGTGCAGTCGTCGATCCTGTGGATCGGTTGGCCCATCGTCGGCGTCGTGACCGTTCTTCAGACGCTCCTCATGTTCTCCAAGCTCGTCCGTCGCCACCACGGCTTCAAGGTCTGACGGACGCAAGATCTGATACGCCCGAACGCATCAGAAACACGGATGCCTCGGCCCTGGGGAGGGTCGAGGCATCCGTCATGTGTGCGGGGCGTCAGGGAGTGGAGAGCAACTCCGAGGTGAGGCGATAGCCCACCCCACGTACCGTTTCGATGTAACGCGGGTTGGCCGGGTTGTCGCCGAGCTTGCGGCGCAGGTTTGTCATGTGCGCCTCGATCGCCCGCTTGTCGGCTTCTCCGACGAAGTAGCTCGTCACGTACGACTCGCCGCGCAGGACCAGAGTGAGGTCGGCCTTGCTGCGCACCCGCCGCTTGGACTCCATCAGGGTCGCGAGCAGGTCGAACTCCGTGCGGGTGAGTTCCAGCTCCTCCCCGCCGACGCGCACGAGGCGGCTGTCGGGATCGAGCAGCAGATCTCGGTGAGCCACCCAGGCGCCACCGGTGGGCGTGAGTTCTCCGGCCGCCGAGCGGGGGACGATCTCGCCACCCGGCGCCGCCTCGCGCGGCTCCGGGCCCTGGGAGGACGGCACGATGACGGCCGCCGTGGAAGGGGCGTTCGCCGCCTGCGGTGCGACGGGTGCCTCAGGGCGCCCGGCGGGGAAGGACGGGCCCACGCTGTCTTGGCGGGGGGCCGAGGAAACGGCGGACTCCCCGGCGCGGGGGCGGCGGAGCAGCGCTTCGATGCGCGCGCGAAGCTCGCGGGGGCGGAACGGTTTCACGACGTACTCGTCGGCGCCGGCGCCGAGGCCGAGCACGACGTCGGCCTCTTCTTCGAGACCGGTGAGCATGATGATGTAGGTGTCGCTCTTCTGACGAATCCGACGCGCGGCTTCGAAGCCGTCGATGCCCGGCATGTTGACGTCCAGCGTGGTGATCAGCGGCTGATACGCGATGACGGCGCGAACCCCGTCGATGCCGTTGCCGACGGAGACGGTCGAGAACCCCGCAGACTCGAGCACTTCGACAAGCAGGTGGCGGATATCGGGATCGTCTTCCACGATCACGGCTGTTTTCAGCATCTCGGTGCTGTCGCTCATGTCACCCACTCTTCCGGCTTCGCACGGGACCGTGCCCGCGTTCTTCCCCGAGTCGCGGCGTCGCAGCGCGACGAGCGCAATTTTGGCACACATCGCGGCTGCGACGCGGTCGACTCGGAGCTCAGCGCTGTTCGCGTGTCAGTTCCGCTGCCGCGGCAGGCCACCACACGCCCGCGGCGGGACCGCCGTTGCACTCGCCGTCGCTCTCGCCTGCAGGCTTGATCCATAGGTTGGTGTCGACGACGTCGTCGCCGTACGAGCCGCCCGGGCTGCCGACCAGGCGGTCGGAGGGATTGCACCATTCCGAGCCCGCCGGTCCTGCGCCGTTGCGCGAGGTGTCGATCACGGCGTGAGTGCCTCCGAGAAGATCGGACAGGGCGTGCGCGTAGGCGAACTCGGCGGCAGTGTCCTGGTAGTTCGAGACGTTCAGGGCGACGCCGCGCACTTCGGGCAGAATCCCCATCGCCCGGATGAGCCCCGCCATTTCAGCGGCAGGGTGCCAGGCGGAGTGGCCGCCGTCGATGTAGACCCACGTGTTGGTGCCACGGATGTTCTCGACAGCTTGCTGCAAGTACCCGGCGCGATCGCTCACGGACCCGCACGAGGAGGACAAAGCGATGCTGTCGGGCTCGAGCACCACGATCTTCTGGAGGTCCGACGCGTTGCGCAGGGCATCGCCGATGCGTTTCGTCCATTGCGCGTACGACGAGGGGTCGAGGCCTCCGGCCGAGTGGTTTCCGCAGTCACGGTCGGGCAGCCCGTAGACCGCTATCGAGAGCGACGCCTTCTGATCGCGAGCCTCCGCTGCGAGGTGTGCGATGCGGTCCCACACCTCGTCGACGGGGTCGATCTCGGGGGTGAGCCAGTAGGTGGTGGGCTGCAAGGAGAGCCACTGCGCGGCGGCGACCTCGTCGGCGTCCCCGCCGCCCGAGCGAGCAGCCTGGGCGGCCTTGGACTCGTTCGGTGCGACGATCCGGGTGTCGACGGCCGGTGGTTTCGCCGACAGAGTCTGGAAGAGAGTGGTCACCAGGCTTCCGACGACGCCGATTCCCGCGATGACCGCCACGATCGCGACGACTGCGCCAGCGACGAGAAGCGCGCGGGGGAGCCGTCGTCGGGGCCGCTTCGGCCGAGATGATCTCGCCACGTTCGGAACTCTAGTCGAGGTGGCACCCGCCGGGGTCGAGGTAGTTAATCGGGTGAAGCGATATAGACTCACTTCGTGGGAAAACTGGTTTACAACACCGCGGGTCATTCATTCGATATCGAAGATCGGACGCTCTCCCACCTACGCATGGTCTTCATGAACAAGCTGCGTAGAGGCGAGTCGTTCATGTTCCACTTCCCGATGGGCGACGGCAGCGGCACGCGTACGCTCTGGATCTCTCCGTCCATCCCGCTCGTCTTTCACTTCTACGGCAGTCGTGCGCCGCAGCTGAATCGTCGGTGGATCGAGGACCTCATGGACGAAGCCAGCTCCCCGCAAGGACTCAGCGTCACGGCCGAGCCCGACCCCGAGTCCGTCCTGACGTCGTCGGGCTGAGCCGACTCAGGCGCATTCGGCGTCGACGACCTCTCGGACACGGTCAAGGAATGCGGCGATCTGGTCGGCGGTGTCGCTGGGCAGTCCCAGGGCGAACTCGCGGACGCGGGCTGTCACAGGGTCGATCGCATCCGGGTCTGTGTCGCGATCGAACGGGACGACGAACTTGCTCCGGCGGTCCGACGGGTTGGCGACGAAGTCGACGAGGCCGCCCGCGCGCAGGCGGTCGAGCATTCCTGTCACCGACGCTGTGGAGATGCCCAAGGACTGCGCGATCTCGGTCGGAGTCAGGCTTCCCCCGGCATCCGCGCGTTCCAGGATGAGCCTCATCGCCGCGCGGGCGTTCTCGCTGGGGCCGCAATCGGACTGCCGGCGACGAGCAAGCCGCGCTTCCGCCAAGCGGAGCCGTTCTACCGCGCGCGCTGCCGTCTTCGCGTGATCGTGTTCGGTCTCGAGCGTCATAGGTCTCCTCGGGGTTGGGCCCCGTCTGAGCATTCTAGTTAGGTTGCCGAGATTCCAGCCGACCGGCTTATTCCGGCTCGAGTCCAACAATCTGGGGTCGCGTAGAGACTTCTTTCTCGGTTCATATGCACGACGGTCGTGATCTCGTATCATTTCCGGCAGGACGCACCCGGGAAGGAGAGGCCGATGGGCTCACTGTTCTACGGGTCTTCCGCGAGTCCGATCCGCATGCCCGACCGCATCCTCGCTCACATCAAAGTCGTCGTCGCGACCAAGCTGCGGCGCGGGGAGAGCTTCACGATGTCATGGCGGCATCCCTCCGGTGAACCGACCGGCCGGAGCACCCTGTGGATACAGCCGTCCATTCCGCTGCGATTCGTCTTCGCCTCCGCGGAAGCCGAGGTCCTCGACCCGGCGCTCCTTCACTCGCTCGCGAATTCCGCGAACTCTTCCGGAGGCCTGACTCTCGAGCTCGACGACATCACCGAGGCCGTCATCTCCGACGCGCGCTGAATCGTCGAGATCTCAGCGGTGCGCTCGCGCGTGCCGGTGGGCGATCGACGACACCCACTCGACGCCCGGGCACGGGGGAGCGGTTCGCCCTCGCATGCGTTCCCACGCTTCGACGTAGATCCCCTCGAGCAGAGTGTCAGCGATCCCCGCGACACCCGTCAGCGACAACAGCACCGCATAGATCCGCGGTGCCGTCGCGTCGTAGAACTCCACGAAAGCATCGCAGTCGCCCATCGCCGCGCGGACGAGGAGGGCGTCCAGATCCTGCTCCCGGCTCTCGCGGGTCGCGGGGTCGGTCATGGTCACGGTGCACCTCCTTCGTCTGGTGACAGTCAATCGCCGCGCGACGTGGGAGGCCTGGGGTTGCGCAATCGGGACGTGTGTCGTAGCGGTCGGCGATGGCCGGGCGGGACGTCCGTCGCGGGTGCCGTCAAGCCCGACCTGTGCGACAGACGGGCACCCTACGGTGAGTCCATGAAATCTGTTGTGCGCTGGGCTCTCGCCCTGGCGATGATGTTCGCCGGTGTCTCACACCTGACCTTCGCGCGTCGGGACTTCCAGGCGCAGGTGCCCGACGCTCTCGTGGAGAAAGGTCCTCTCGATCGCGACGCCGTGGTCGTGGCATCCGGGGTCGTGGAGGCCGCATTCGGACTATCGCTGCTGGTCCTTCCCAAAGAGCGGCGCCGCATCGGTGCTGCGCTCGCGGCTTTCTTCGTGGCCATCTTCCCCGGCAACATCGATCAATGGCGGAAGGGACGCTCGGCGTTCGGGCTCGACACCGATAAGAAGCGCTTCGGGCGGCTGTTCTTCCAGCCGCTGCTCGTGGCGGCCGCGTGGTGGTCGACCCGGTGACTCCTCGATGACGGACGTCGTCAGCCTCGAGCTCGTCTTCGATGACGAGACCGACGCCGCCGTCCGCGCGGAGTGGGATGCCCTGCTCGCCGCGGACCTGCCGAGCCAGGCGCGGCATCGGGGAGAGAGCAACCGGCCCCACGTGACGTTGCTCGTCCGATCCGCACTGGCACCGTTCGACGCTGCCGTCCTGCAAGAGATCTTCCCCCTCTCGCTGGTGCTCGGTGCCCCGGTGCTCTTCGGTGCGGGACGGCATCGTGTCATCGCTCGCACGGTCGTACCCTCGCCGGCGCTGCTGGCTCTGCACACCCGCATCCACGAGCTCGCCGGACCCGGTGCCGACGTCGACCACACGGTGCCGGGCGCGTGGACCGCGCATGTCACCCTGGCTCGGCGGGTTCCGCTGGAGCGCATGGGCGAGGCGCTGGGTGTCCTCGCGGACAACGGCGGGAGAGACATCTCGGGCCGGGCCGTCGGGATTCGACGATGGGATGCCGCCGACAAGACGGTCGCCGACCTCGTCGGACGTGGCACCCTGGAACAGTGCTGACCGACGACGCCCTCTCCTTCCTCCGCGAGTACCACCTGGCCACCCTGTCGACCGTGGGGCGCTCGGGTCGCGTGCACGCGGTGCCCGTCGGGTTCACCTACGAGGACGGTGTCGTCCGGGTGATCGGATCGCGCGGGACGCAGAAGTTCGTCAATGCCGAGCGCAGCGGCCGCGCCTCGATCTGCTCTGTCGACGGCGCGCAGTGGATCAGCTTCGAGGGCGCTGCTCGGGTGAGCGATGATCCGGATGCCGTGGCGCACGCGGTCGAGCTGTACGCGGCGCGCTACCGCCAGCCGCGCCCCAACCCCGACCGCGTCGTCCTCGAGATGGCCGTCGAGCGTGTGCTCGGTTCGGCAGCGTTTCGCGCCTGATCGGCGTATCCTGGGGCCATGTCCCCCATCACCTCGTCGATGCCCTCCGGGCGTGAGGGGGTCGTCGGCGTGTGGAGCGCCGACGGCACAGGCACTGTCCAGGCCGTCTTCCTCGCCGGGTGACCGGCGCGGGTGCCCCGCTCTGCCGGGTGAGCGCCCTCCTCGCTCGTCCTCTTCGTGACGGGCGCATCGCCGCGCGATCCGATCGCGCGTTCGTCGCCGCGCCGCCGCGCGCGCCGCGGCCCATCGACTGGACGTCCCATGCACGCTCTCTCTTCTTCCGCCATTCGATCCAGCTTCGTGAACGTCTCGCTCCGCGAACGCAGCTCGATCGTCGTTCCCGCCGACCTCGACGCCACCGCGTGGGACCGTCTCGACTACTTCGGTTGGCGCGACGCCAAGACCCCGCTGCTCGGCTTCGTGATCGCCGAGATCGACGGAAGCCCCGTCGGCCTGCAACTTCGGCAGACCGAGCAGCCCACACGCACGCGACCGCAGTGCTCATGGTGTTCCGATGTCACGCTGCCGAACGACGTCGTGTTCTTCTCCGCGCGTCGGGCGGGCAAGGCCGGACGCGCGGGGAACACCGTCGGCACCCTGGTGTGCGCGCGGTTCGAATGCTCCCGCAACGCGCGGCGTCTGGATCCACCGGCCTACCTCGGTCACGATGCGGCTGCGGCTCGCGACCGCCGGGTGGAGGCGCTGCGCACTCACGTCGACACGTTCTTCCGCGACCTGCGCGACGGCGTGTGAGAGCGGCTGACCGGCGTGTGAGAGCCGCCGGTCAGCCCGACCGATCCGCGCACGCGGCGAAGACGTAGTCGGGATCCGTCGGCGTCGAGAGCTTCCGATCGCGCAGGACCGTCGAAGCCGGGGTCGCGGCATCCGCGCACACGTCGGCGAAGGTTCGCGGGAGTCGATCGGCGTACTCGATATCGATGACCTGGTCGCCGTACACCCCGGTGTAGGCGTCGCACTCCGCGAAAGCGGCGCATTCCTCGGCGACGGCGAAGTCGAAGCCCGCCGCGGGTCGCGAACCACGATCTGTACGGAATCCGGCGGGTCGTAGGGGCCGCCCAGCTGGTAGTCGATCGCGACTCGGGGTGGGAGAGCGGCGGAGGGCGGGACGGAGGGGACCTCAGCCGAGCAGGAGGAGAGGGCCACGACCCCGGTGATGACCCCGGCGAGGAGCGAGGGGCGGCGCATGCGCCCACCTTATTCGGCAGGTCGGGCCGTCGGGCGAGCGCCGGACGCGATAGTGTTCAGTGTCTCCCCCGGACACGAGTCGACGTATCTACGTCCGAGGGGGAGAACGGTGTCGGCAGAAGCGCTCGGCGCGGGGGACGCACGTCCCCCGGTCCGCCGTCAGTATCTCGTCGAGGGAACGAGCATTCGGGGCGCGCAGATCGCCGAACGGGGGCCGTACACCTCGTCAGATCGTCCCGCGGGGGAGCGATGACCCACGTGACCACCGACGTCCGCCTCGATGCTGTGCTGAACGCGCTCGCCGATCGCGTGCGCGAACTGCGGCGCGAGCGCGATCTCAGCGTCGTCGCCCTGTCGTTCGAGGCGGGGATCTCGGAATCCCGCGTACGCGCGATCGAGTCCGGGCGCTCGACGGCATCGCTTGCGACCCTCGTGGCCCTCGCGGAGGCCTTCGAGATCGAACTCTCGGAGCTTTTCGGCGAGACCGCGCGAGGCGGCTTCGATCGCGATGAGTCGAGCCGTCCTGACGTGTCGCACGAGGTGACGTGGGGCGGGGAGCTTCCGCCCGCGCCATGGATGTCCGCCTCTTCCGAAGTCCCCGCGCCGAGCCCCTACGTGGTTCCGAGCGAGGTGGTGTGGGGCGACGAACTCCCCGCCGCTTCATGGACCACAGCGAGGGCCGGTGCCGATATGCCGGAGCTGGTCGGTCTCGCGCAGCCGAGCGCGCCCGAGTCGGCACCGATCCCGTCGACCCAGAAGATCGGGGGAGGCCCGCTTCCGCCGGCGCCGTGGGTCGCGGAAGCGGACGCCACCATCGTGCACGCATCGGATACCGATCAGCCTCCGGCCCCGTCAGCCGCAGCTTCGGGGGTTCACGTTTCCGCGTCCCGCCAGGGCGGGAAGGGGAGTCCCCGCTACGTGCTCGTCGCGCCGAGCGCTGCCGCCGCACCGCGGGAACCTCGCACATTTTCGGATCTACGTGAGGGAATCCTCGCGGGGCGTGATTTCGATTCGCTCCGCGAGTTCGCGGTGGCCGCCGTCGCCGAGGCCGGCCACTCGGTCGTCACCGTCGCGCGGATCTTCCGTCTTCCCGTGTGGAAGCTCGAACGATGGGTCGCCGAGGCGGGATACGTCGGCCGTCGGTGAGTTCGGGGTGCGCGTGGAGAGCACCCCGAACCATCAGAGAGCTCGAAGCTTCTCGAGCAGGGGTGCGGCGATCTCGTCGACGAAACGCTGTTGCTGCGCGTCACCCACCTGAACGATGGCGATGTCGGTGAAGCCCGCGTCGATGAAGGGACGCACGCTCTCGGCGAGCTCGTCGAGGTCGGGACCGCACGCGATGGACTCGGCCACATCTTCCGGCCGGACGAACTGCGACGCGCCCGCGAAGCCGGCCGGCGTGGGCAGATCGGCATTCACGGCCCACCCGCCCGCGAACCATCGGAACTGGTCGTGGGCTCGGGCGATCGCGGTCTCCTTGTCGGGGTCCCAGCTGATGGGGATCTGACCGATCTTGCGAGACGCGCCCTCGTGGTGCTCGTCCCAGCCCTGGATCAGCTCGCCGTCGGGCTCGGTGGTGATGAGGTGGTCGCCGAGAGGGGCGAAGCGCGCGATCGAGTGCTCGCCGGAGACGGCGACACCGATCGGGACGCCGCCCTCGGGGGCGTCCCACACGCGAGCCGAGTCGACGCGGAAGTACTCGCCGTCGTAGGTGACCAGATCCCCGGTGTGCAGAGCACGGATGATCTCGATCGCCTCGACGAGCATGTCCTGCCGCGCGTGGACGGCCGGCCACCCCTCGCCCACCACGTGCTCGTTCAGGTTCTCACCCGAGCCGAGCCCCAGCGTGAAGCGGCCGTCGGACAGCAGCTGCAGGGTGGCGGCCTTCTGAGCGACGACGGCGGGGTGATACCGGACCGTCGGGCAGGTGACGTAGGTCATCAACTCGACATCGGTGGTGGCCTGCGCGACCGCTCCGAGCACGGTCCAGGCGTAAGGCGCGTGGCCCTGGCTGGTCAGCCACGGGGAGTAGTGGTCGCTCGAGACGAGGAAGTCGTAGCCGGCGCGTTCCGCGCCGACGGCGTAGTCGACGAGGGCTTTGGGGCCGCTCTGCTCGGTCATGAGGGTGTAGCCGAATCGCGTCATGTCGGCCACGGTAGAGCGGCGGTGCCCGCCGATCGCCGGGGTTGCGCTCACCGCGGGGATGCGGCAGGAACGACGAAGGGCCCGCGGCCGTCGCCGCGGGCCCTTCGTTCGGACGTCAGTCCTCGGGGGCGTGGATGACCTTCTCGCCGTCGAAGGTCTCGCGATCCTTCTTCTTGTCGTCGTTGCGGGTCTTGCGGAGGCTGAGGAACGTCGCCACGGCCACCGTTCCCGCGATGAACAGCAACGAGAACCAGATGGGGATCTCCGGAACCCACAGCAGCGGTTGCCCGCCGTTGACGAAGGGCAGCTCGTTGACGTGGAGAGCGTGGAAGACGAGTTTCACGCCGATGAACGCCAGGATGACGGCGAGGCCCTGTGCGAGGTAGACGAGACGCTCCAGCAGGCCGCCGATGAGGAAGTACAGCTGGCGCAGCCCCATGAGTGCGAAGGCGTTGGCGGTGAAGACGATGTATGCCTCGTTCGTCAGGCCGTAGATGGCCGGAATCGAGTCGACGGCGAAGACGAGGTCGATGAAGCCGATCGCGATGATGACCAGCAGCATCGGGGTGACGAAGCGCTTTCCGTTCTTGCGGACGGTCAGCTTGTCGTCGTTGTACTCCTCGCTCACGGGGAGGATGCGACGGACGAAGCGCATGAACTTGCCGTTGGCGGGGTCGCTCTCGCCGTGCGAGAAGGCCTGGCGGTAGGCGAGGAAGAGCAGCAGTGCACCGAAGATGTAGAAGATCCAGGAGAAGTTCTCGATCAACGCCGCGCCCACCGCGATGAACGCGCCGCGCATGATCAGCGCGATGACGATGCCGATCATCAGCACCTTCTGCTGGTAGATCTTCGGCACCGCGAACCCCGTCATGATGATCAGGAACACGAAGAGGTTGTCGATCGAGAGGGCCTTCTCAGTCAGGTACCCGGCGAAGTACTCCCCGCCGTAGGTCCATCCGGAGAACACGCCGATCCCGACGCCGAACAGCAGGGCCAGGCCGATGTAGAAAGCCGACCAGCGGGCCGACTCGGCGATCGAGGGCTCGTGGGGCTTGCGGACGTGGGCGAAGAATTCGAACACGAAGAACGCGATGGTGATCGCGATCGTGATGATCCAGATCAAAGGGGTGACGCCCATGGCGACCTCCAAGGGTGAGTAGGTGTGCGACAAGACACCAAGGTCTCCTCCACCCGGGAAACGGGCCGACGTCCCGGGCTCACGATGGCGTGATCCGTATTGACGAGAACGTCGCGGTGGGAGTACTCCCCTTGCTGAACACGATTGTACGTCATGCGACTGTGCGCGCCCGGTCTGGACGTCGGCTTCGCCGTTGTGGTATCCGGATGTCGCGACCCGGCCGATCTCTCAGTGCGGGGGAGCGCTGCCCACGATGGCGTCGACGAGGGTGAGCATGTCTTCTGCGTCGAACTCCTCGCGGCTCAGAGCCCGCAGGATCACGGCTCCGAGCAGGGCGTCGGCGGCGGCGTGCAGTCGGGGGCCGGTGACGCCGCCCATGGCCCGCGAGAGGCTTTCGGTGAGCGGGGCGGCGAGGATCTCGGCCCGGAGCCGTCGACCGGTCTCGGCGCTGCCCGCCGCGGCGGCCACGAGAGATCGCAGCAAGCCTTCTCCGTCGGGACTCGCTCGCAGGGTGAAGAGGTCCGTCAGCCAGGCGGCGAGATCGGTTCGGGGGTCGCCCGTGTCGGGCAGCTCTCGCTGACCGCCGAGGATGCGCCCCTCGAGGATGGCCTCGGCGATGACGTCGCCCTTGCTCGCCCACCACCGGTAGATGGTCTGTTTGCCCACGCCCGCACGTCGAGCGATGCCCTCGATCGTGAGGTGGTCGTAGCCGCGCTCGACGAACAGTGCGACGGCCGCGTCGAGGATCGCCAGGCGTGCCGCCTCGCTGCGGACGGGTCCACTGCGCGGAAGGGTCATGACACACATTCTGAACGATCGCGCCGCAAAACGAGACGAGACGGTGCGTGTTATCTTTGCCCGGACTTGTCGGAGCCGACGGTGCTCCCTCGCGTGCACCGCACGAGAGGAACATCCCCATGGCTGAACTGCTGCACCGCCTCGGAACGTTCGCGGCGCGCCGCGCGTGGACGGTGATCGTCGCCTGGGCCGTGATCCTCGGCGTCGTCGTGGGCGGCTTCCTCGTCGGGTACAAGGGGCTCAGCTCGAGTTTCGACATCCCGGGGACGGCCTCCGGGGACGTGATCTCCGAACTGCAGGGCGAGCTCCCCGATTTCGCCGGCGCATCCGGAGCGGTGGTGTTCCGCACCGATGACGGCTCCGCTCTCACCGACGAGCAGAAGACCGAGATCTCGGCCCTGGTGGCCTCGGCGAGCGACCTGCCCGATGTGGCCCGCGTCACCGATCCGTTCACCGCCCAGCAGCACCTCGAGGATCAGCGCCAGCAGGTCGTCGATGGTCGCCAGCAGCTCGAGCAGGCCCGCGCTCAGGCGGAGTCGGGCCAGCAGCAGCTGGACGCGGGGAGGGCGCAGCTCGAGGCCGGACAACAGCGGCTCGACCAGGGGAAGGCGCAGATCGAAGCCGCGCCGCTGCCCTCCGCCCAGAAGCAGGCGCAGCTCTCCGCCCTCGAGGCGCAGCAGCAGCAGATCGACCAGCAGCGCTCCGCTCTCGAGCAGCAGCAGACGCAGCTGACCGAAGGCCTCGCCCAGATCGACGCCCAGCAGACCCAGCTCGATGACGGCTCCGAGCTGCTGAGCTTCGCGGATGCCATCCGGCTGGTGTCGGAGGACGGCTCGACGGCGATCGTCAACGTCTCGTTCGACAAGCCGCGTCTCGAGCTCACCGAGGCGTCGAAAGAAGCGGTCGTGGAGCATTTCACCGCGAAGGCGGTCGCCGGCGTGGACGTGGCGTTCAACACCGAGATCTCCCAGGGAGTGCCCGAGATCTTCGGGGTGGGCGAGATCGTGGGCGTGGCCATCGCCGGCATCGTCCTCGTCGTCGTGCTGGGGTCGCTGCTCGCGGCGTCCTTCCCGATCGCCACGGCGATCATCGGCGTCGCCATCGGTGCCATGGCGACGTTGTCGTTCTCGGGTGTCATTCAGATGGCATCCGTCACGCCCTTCCTCGGGGTCATGCTCGGCCTCGCGGTCGGCATCGACTACGCGCTCTTCATCCTCTACCGCCACCGCAGGCAGCTCCTGGCGGGCGCGGATGTCCGCGAATCGATCGGGCTCGCCAACGGGACGGCGGGCAACGCCGTCGTCTTCGCCGGGTCCACGGTCATCGTCGCGTTGCTGGCGCTGAACATCACCGGCATCCCGTTCCTCGGTCTGATGGGAACCGCGGGGGCCGTGAGCGTCCTGGTCGCGGTGCTGATCGCCGTCTCGCTGACCCCCGCCCTGCTCGGGCTCGCGGGCATGCGCATCCTCAGCCGCAGGGCGCGCGCTCGCGCGACCGCCGCATCCGGCGCCGTCGAGCACCCGCGCCGCGCCGCCCGAGCCGAGACCGGCCCGGTCGCGACGAACGGGCGGGCCGTGCGCCCGATGTCGACGGTGCGCGCCACCGTGACGATGCTCGTGGCGACGGTGGTGCTTCTCGTGATCGCCATCCCCGCTCTCTCGATGCGCCTGGGGTTGCCCGACGGCGGTAGCGAAGCCGAGGATTCCACCGGGTACAAAGCCTTCACCTGGAGCGAGGAGGCTTTCGGCGCCGGATCCAACGCCCCGCTTCTCGTGACGGCCGCGCTCCCCGCCGGTACCGCCGAGGCCGACGTCCAGGGCCTGCAGCTCGACGTGGCCCGCGAGCTCTTCTCTCAGGACGACGTGGTGGCGGTGGCACCCGTCGCGGTGTCCGAGGACCGCACGCTCGCCGCGTTCCAGGTCATCCCCGCCGAGGGACCGAACGCGGTGTCCACCGATCGGCTGGTGCGCGACCTGCGTTCGCTCCCCCCGGTCGACGGAGACATCGACCTCGGCGTCGCGGGCGCGGCGGCCATCAACATCGACATCTCCGAGGGGTTGGCGGACGTTCTGCCGATCTACCTCGTGGTCGTCGTCGGTCTGTCGTTCCTCATCATGGTCATGGTCTTCCGCTCTCTGCTCGTACCGCTGATCGCCACCCTCGGCTTCGTGCTGTCCCTGTTCGCGACGTACGGAGCAGTCACCGCGGTCTTCCAGTGGGGATGGCTCGGCGGCCTGTTCGGGGTACACAACCCCGGACCGATCCTGAGCTTCCTGCCGGTGATCCTGGTCGGCATCCTGTTCGGCCTGGCGATGGACTACCAGCTGTTCCTGACCACCGGCATGCGTGAGGCCTGGGCGCACGGCGCCGCCCCGCGGCTGGCCGTGGCGCAGGGCTTCCGGGCGGGCCGCACCGTGGTGATCGCTGCGGCGATCATCATGATCTCGGTGTTCTCGGGCTTCATCACCTCGGAGGCCGTCATCATCAAATCGTTCGGTCTGGGGCTCGGCCTCGGAGTGCTCTTCGACGCGTTCATCGTTCGTATGCTGCTGATGCCCGCGATCATGCACGTGCTGGGCGGCGCCGCCTGGTGGCTGCCCAAGTGGCTCGACCGCGTCGTGCCGAACGTCGACGTCGAAGGCTCGGCGCTCGAGCGTCGCCATCCGGGACACCACGGGTAGTGAGCATCCGCGGCCGGGGGAGCGCAAGCCCCGGCCACTGACGCCCTCGAGGCCGCAGGATGCCGGAAACGACCTGTTCGAGGAGGACCACGATGACCGATCGCGAAGAGACGCAGGACGCCCCCGTCATGGACGGCGCGACCGACGCGGGCGTGGAAGAGAAGAAGGCGGGCGCGCAGCAGCAGCGTGCCGCCGACGCCGCAGTCCACGAGGACGACGACCCCGCGCAGCGAGAGCTCGAAGACGACATCCGCAGCATCCGCGGCTACGGCGAAGACAGCTGACCCGGACGACGACTCCCGTCCGGAGCCCCGTGTGGGGGGCGGGCTCGACGGGCGGGAGTCGTCGGAGACGCCGAGATCGACGTCGTCCGCGCCGGCGATGCCGGGGCCGGGTACCGGAAGGCTACGCCGCTGCCGACGGTGCCGAGCGTCCTCTCAGGTAATGCGAAGGAGGCCCCGTGCATGCGCACGGGGCCTCTTCTCGTCCGCGGCTCAGGAGCCCGTGGGGATTTCGCCCGCCGCGATGGCGTCCGCGTACGTACGGATGTCCGGGCCGGGCTCGTAGTCGATGAAGCGATCCTTGATGCGCGCATTGATCTGCGCGAACGCCTCGTCCGACGAGATCCCGTCGCTGTCACGGGCGATCGCGACGACGGCCTCGCGCAGCACGGCGTCGGCGTCGTCGAGGATCTTCTGGCGGGCGGGCTCGTTCCAGCGGATGTCTGAGATGTCCATGGCCATACGGTACGGTCGACCCCGATTCGCTGATCCCGGGGTTGCATCGCACGGCTCGATGTGTGCGGCAACCCGCCCGGCCCGCGTGCGTCGGCGCGGCACGATGAAGGAATGTCGAAGGACGCCGTGACCACCGTGCCGCAGCGGATCCGTACCGTTCTGCGCGACGCGGGATGGTGGGCGCGCGACTACGTCTACGCGATTCGCGCCCAGGCACGGGCTCTTCTCGGCCGCGACGCTGCGGACCTCCTCGCCGAGGGCGAAGGCACGCCGGTCGTCCTGCTCCCGGGCATCTACGAGACCTGGCGCTTCCTCGAGCCGCTCGCGCGGGCCCTGCACGAACGCGGCCACCCCGTGCACGTCGTGACGGAACTCGGCGGCAACCGGCGACCGATCGCGGAATCCGCCGGACGGGTTGCCGCCCTGCTGTTCTCTCGGGGTCTTAATGACGTGGTGCTCGTCGCGCACAGCAAGGGCGGACTCATCGGCAAGCACGTCATGGCCTTCAGCCCTGCCGGTGAGCGCGTGCGTGCGATGGTCGCGGTCGCCACTCCGTTCGGCGGGTCTCGGTACAGCCGCCTCATGCCGACGCCTTCGCTGCGTGCCTTCGCCTCGGGCGACGCGACGATGAAGGCGCTCGCCGCGTCGGGCGCGGTGAATACGCGCATCGTCTCTGTGTTCGGTCCGTTCGACCCGCATATCCCCGAGGGAAGCGAGCTCGCCGGTGCCCGCAACGTCGTGCTCGCCGGCGGCGGGCACTTCCGCGTGCTCGCCGACCCGCGTGTGATCGCCGAGGTGATCCGCGTCGCGGAGTGACCGCCCGTCAGGCGGCGTTCGGGGGAGCGATGTCCCCGGCGGAACGGACGATGGGAGCGTCCGCCCGCTCCGCGATCAGCGCACAGCACGAGGGGCCCGCCGTGTCGCACACGTCGGCGACGGCGCATCGCATGCGCTGAAGAAAAGCGGTGACCGCTACGGTCTCGCTCTCGGTCATACCGCGAGTGGCCTGCATCATGCGGTCGTGCATGGAGGCGAGGGTGTCCCGCATCTCCTCATCGGCGTGGGAGGTGGTGGAGACGAGAACCTTCCGCCGGTCGGAGGGGTGCGGGCGGCGCTCCAGATGCCCGGATCGCTCGAGTCGGTCCAGGAGGGCGGTCACGGAGGCCGTGGAGACACCGAGGTGACGCGCCAGATCGACCGGAGTGACATCGCGGCCTGAGGAGGTGGCCCTGGTCAGGAACCGAAGCACGAGCAGCTCGTTCTCTCCCATGGCCATCGAGCCCTGCGTGCGCCGGCGCATCGCCATCTCGGCCGAACGGTAGGCCCGCATCGCCTCCATGACCCGCGCTCCACGCTCATCGTCGGTGCTGTCGCTGTACCAGTACGACGGAGGTGCCGTCTTCTCGATCGACATCGCGCTCCTAATATCTCGCTTGCCTATTCGCTAGTCTACCTAGTAAGTTAAATTGCGAGCAACGATCAGAGGGGTACATCATGGCGAAGCTTTACTACGGCACGACAACCGAGCCGATCAGCATCGACGACCGCATGTTGGCGCACGTCAAGGTCGTCGTCGCGACCAAGCTCCGCCGGGGAGAGAGCTTCACCCTGTCGTGGGTCCACGGGCAGGACGAGCCGACCGGTCGTTCGACCATCTGGCTGCAGCCGTCGATCCCCCTGCGCTTCGTCTTCGATTCGGAACAGCCCGAGGCGCTCGATCAGAACCTGCTGAAGCGCATGGCCAACGACGCCAACTCGTCGCGCGGTCTCAGCCTCGACATCGCTCTCGACGAGCCCGCCGCGACGTCCGCTCCGGTGCGGACGGCTGCGACGTCGAAACCGACGCGCTCCCTCGTCCGCGCGGCGTGATCCTGTCCGCGCCCCGTCCCCTCGTCGGGGCGATCGTCTGGTCGCGGCTCGACGACGACCTCTCGGTCGCCCGGCGGGACGGGGACTTCGCCGGCTACGTGGATCGCTGCTCGCCCGAGGCGTTCTTCGTGTTCGACTGTCACGCGCGATACGTCGGCACGTACGCCGACGCGGCCACCGCTCGGTCGGCGTTGGGCGAGTCCGCCCCGTCTCGGCGCGCATCCTGCACCGTGTCCTGGTCTCGGGTACTCCGAGCCCTCAGCTCTCGGCTCACGCCCTCGAATCCGTCACAGGAGCAGATGTGAAGACCCTTCCGACGTGGGATGTACCCACCGAACCGATCTCGATCCTCAGCCCTGAAGAGATCGCCGCTCTCAGCGATCGCTGACGTCGTCGTCCGAACGCGGCTCCGGGGCCCGCGCGGCGGGCTCTCGACGAATCCGTAGAACGGCGAGAGCGAAGATGATCGCTCCGGCGGCGGCGAAGACGAGTTTGGGCTCGGTCGGGGAATCGGCGGGAAGGACGAGCGTCGGGGCGGCCAGCACCATCACCGCGACGACGCAGAGCGCGAACCCGATCGGGCGTGGAGACCGCGAGTCCATCGCACCCCTTCCTCCGGTTGCGGGCTTGTCGACAGCCTATGCGCGGAGTGGCTGCGAAGGTCATACCGGTTGCGGGCGGCCGCGTCTACCACCGCTCGGGAGGGGCCGTCGCTGGTTACCGTAGCGGCTCCGACGAAGGGATCCGTCCGTGCGCTCCATCACCACCGCGCTGTCCGCCACCGCCCTCATCGCTGCGCTGTTCCTCCTTCCCTCGGGGCCTGCCGATGCCGTGGTTCCGACGCAGGTCGTCCGCGACAGCGGCACCGCGTCGCTCCACGAGGACAGTACGGCGAGCCCGACGGCGCGTGGAATCAGCTTCTCGATCAGCTCGGGTGAGTCCCTTGTCGCGGGCGCGGTGCAGGAGAAGCCCGCCCCGGAAGCCGAGGCGGGGCGGTTCGCCTTCGTCTTGATCCCGCTCCTGGCGGCGGCCGTCATCGTCGTCGGCGCGGTCTTCGTCATCTCGCGAGGACGCCGTCGGCGTCGCGGCGATTGAGCATCGCGCAGAGGCGGTGGGTGAGCAATGGGCGCGGGCAGAGAACCAGCGTCGAACAGTGCGGCCCCCCGGCACGCACGTGAGGCTGTTCTCTGCCCGCACAGAACAGCATCATCCCCATTGACGCTGATCGTCGGCTTCAGCGCCCGGATATCACCCCCGCAGGCCCACAGATCACCCCGATGCCGGGTGCAGCGAGGGCGAGACGATAGTGTGGCCGAGCCCGCTGGAGGAGGAGCCGATGACCGAGACAGTCGAGCGGCCCGTCACGCGGGTAGCCCGGACGCAAACCTCACCCGTCGCCCGCTTGGCGACGGCCGGGGGTATCGCGGCTTTCCTCAGCGCGGTGCTCATCTGGGTCTGTCGCTTGTGGGAGCCGAGCGTGCAGTACGTCAGCCAGCTCGGCGCCACGTCGATGCCGACCGCGCCCCTGTTCAACACGGCTCTTCTCCTGCTCGCGATCGCCGCCGTCCTCGTCGACCGGTCCTTGGCGTTTCGGGGAGGGGGATATGTCGTCGGGTGGCCCGTCGCCACGACGCTGCTCGTGTGCGGGTTGTGCTTCGGGGTGGCATCTGTCGTCACCTGCTCGCCCGGATGCCCCATTCCCTTCACGGAGGGAGCCCTCCCTCAGGATCTGATCCACATCTCTTTCGCCGTCCTCGGGTTCGTCTTGGCGATCGTCGCGATGGGGCAGGTCGCCGCCATCCGGCGGCGCCCCTGGATGCGCGCGGCTTCCGTCGTCACGCTCGTCGCTGTCGGTCTGACATCGTTCAGTGGCGCGATGATCGCTCTCTCCCGGGGCGACACGACGCTCGGTGGGAACCTCGAGTTCACCGCCGCCACCTTGGCCATCGCGTGGTTCGGGGTGTTCGGTCTGCAGGTCGCCGCCGACGAACGACGAGCCCGCGCGAAGATGCCCGACGTGTGACGCATTAGCGTGGGAGCCGTGACCCTCCGACGATTGCTCCGCGTCCTCGCCTGGCTGGCGCCCGTGGCCGCTTTCGTCGTTATTCTCGCCGTCCTTCGGGGAGCGGGCGTGCCGCTGTCGGTTCCCGGCATCCTGGTCGTCGTCGTGCTGCTCGCTGCCGCGCGCCTGATGATGGGGCGGTCACGCCGACGGCGGCGAGACCGCACCGTCACGCGTCCAGGTCGTTCTCGATGAGCCCCCAGGCGTGTGCGGCGCGAATCGCACTCGAGCGGTCCGACACCTCGAGCTTGCGATAGAGACTCTGCAGCTGCGTCTTGACGGTGTTCGGCGACACGACGAGCGCACGTGCGATGTCGGCGATCGTCGAGGTCGGAGTGAGCTGGCTCAACACCACCTGCTCGCGCTTGGTCAGACGGGGCACGCTGACCGAGGACGCGAACAACGACGTCCTCGCCTCGATCTGCTCGCGTGACGAAGACGAGAGGATCTTGGTGACCCGTGCGCGGTCCTCGGGCGCGACAGCGCTCCATGGGCTCCACAGGTCATGCCGGATGCTCAAAGCCTCGGCGCGTTGAACGGTGGAGCGGTGTGAGCTGACGCCGTTCAGTCGCACGTCGGCCACGACGCTCACGACCAAGCTTTCGAGAGCAGCCCGCGGGGAGGGCTCGTGGTGGAGCCCCCACTTGACGCTCATGACGAACGCCTCGTGTGATCGCCCGGCGTACAGCTGCGACAGGGCGATAGCGGGAGCGGTGAGAGGGGAGAGCGCGAAAGGGCCCTCGAACAGCGCGAGCGCCTCTCGTGCCTGCCGGAGCGCGATCAGCACTTTCGCCCGCGTCATGAGGATCTGCACCGACTGATAGTGCGATGGCGGGGTGCTTCGGGATCGTGCCATCCAGGTGCGGAAGAGCCCGAGTGCGTCGGAAGCTGCGCCCGACAGCAGGCACGACAGGATGTGGGTCGAGGCAGCGAAGGGCCACAATTCCCGGGCCGCGGAGGTCGCGGGCAGAGCGTCGAGAAGGGCGCGGGCTTCTCCGGCTTCTCCGGCTTCGAGCAGAACCCACGCGGATGCCAGCCGGAGCCCTTCTCCCCAGGGCGAGGCCCCCCAGCTGTCTGTGCTGTTCTCCTCCACGATGGAGCGCGCCGTGCGGACGTCGCCCTCGAGGAGGGCGATGACGGCCAGCGCTCCGCGAGCACGGAGCCTGTGGGCGGGCGGCGCGACTCGATCGGAGAGCGTCATGGACACGCTCGCGTCCCGCAGTCTGCCCATCGCGAGGAAGGTCATCGCGACCTGATACCACCCCTCCGCCGCCGTCTCGGGATCGAGGTCCTGCGCTCCGCGGAGGGCGTCGGACAGCATGCCGGACGCTTCGCCGGCGAGAGCGAACCGCCCCGCGGCGCGGTGCAGGCTTGCGCGCATGATGAGGGCCTCGGCATCCCCCACGGCGACGCTCTTGGCGTCGGGAAGGTCACTGAGGACGGAGGCGGCGAGCGACGGGGTCTCCGGGGACGCTGCGGTATCGGGGTCGAGCGCGAGCAGTGCGTCAACGACGACCGGCGAGACCGAAGAGTTGGACCTGAGCTGGCCGAGCATGCGCGAGAAGGCGTCGGCGTTGCGTGCCCAGATCTCCGGCCCCGACCGTCGAAGGACGCGGGCCAGGGTCGTCCACTGCCGTGCGTCTGCCGCGAGCTGGGCCGCGAGGAGCGGCTCCCCTCCCGACATGAGATGGTCGAGCAGACGCAGCCTCGCCGCGGACACGAGCGCAGGCTGCCGAGCGGAGATCTCCTCCAGCCAGCGCTCGCGAACCGGCTCGGCCAGGAGAACGCGCGTCGCGCTGGGCCAGACGAAGCCCGCGCTCTGGAGGTGATCGAGGAGGTGACGCGTCGTACCCGTCGTCGAGTCGAGGCCCAGGGCGTCCGCGAGCGACTCGGTGATGTACGGGGCGACCGCCAGCAAGCGGACGTCGTCTGTCACCGGCATGGCCAGACGCTCTTCCATGTCGTGGGTGAAGGTGGTGCCCGCATACGCCGCCGCGGCGGCGGCTTCGGCTCGCGTGCGCAGGGGGAGGCCCTCCAAGCGCAGTCGTGCGCTCGCCAGCTGGACGAGGGCGGGCCACCCGTGGGTGAGCGCCACCAGCTCGTCGACGGCGATCTCGGTCGATTCGACCCCGTTCAGGGCCAGGACGGATGCCACCTCGTCGCGGGTCATGAGCAAGTCGCACGCGGGCAGCACCTGCACATCGAACTCGAGAGCGATGAGCGGGCTCTCGAGGCCGGTCGGCTGACGGGTGGCGACCACGATTCGAAGGCTGCTGTCGGCACGCAGGAGGTGGAGGAGGTGATCGGTCGAGAGTCCGAGTCCCTCGACGTGATTGTCGATCAGCAGGACATGGGAGGCGGGCCCGTCCGCGAAGGCTTCGACGATGCGGGGGAGGGCCTCCGGTGAGGTGAGGCTGCCGTCGATGGATTGGACGCCGCGCTCCGGGTCTGCGTCGAGCGTGGCCGCGAACTGACGCAGAAGCGACGTCTTCCCGACGCCGGCCGGACCGCGAAGCAGGACGACGTCACTGCCCAAGGCCGCTTCGAGGCGGTCCAGTGCCTCAGGGCGTGGCGCCCAGAACCGGCTCGTGCGGCGGGCGGCTCGTGCGCCGGTGGGAGCGGCATCCGCGTCGATCAACATTCGAACCTCCATGTGGGGAAGGACCGCCGCCCCTTCGGGTGGGTGGGCGGTCGACGTGGCGAAGCGACGCCTCGTCGAGACGATCCTGGGGGTGATGCGCGCGACGAGGTGGCGAATGTGACCTCTTTCACCCCCCGCGTCATCCCCTTCTCACCCCTTCCGCATCACCCTCTCCACGTCGCTCTCCGTCCTTCCCGGAAGCAGGCGAGTGTGGATGTCGCCGGCGGATCGGGGGTGTGGGCGGACGCGCTCACCGGGCGTCGGCACCCGCGACCCCGCCGAGGGGCGTCGATGTCCGGGACGCGAAGACGGCGCCGTCAGGGGGTGAGCCGCGGTCGGGGTTCAGGCGACTCGGTGAGTGAGACGCACAGCGCTGAGCGCTCCCCGTTCGCCGCCCGGAGGGCTCCCCGGGAGCCCTGTTCCGCGGACGGGAGCCCGATGGGCGGCGGACTCTTGTGCCTCGGTCGGGTGCCCGGCCCCGGCGCCTGATCGTGCGCTGTCGGGGGAAACCGGCGTAAGCCGCGTGTCGTCCGCGCGCACGCCCCGAGACCGCGAACCCCCGACGCCCCGATGCTCACCCGCCACCTCACCCGGCTGCGCAGGCGTGCCACCCGTTCGGGTCGCCGCCACGGAGAGCCTCGCGTGACGACGGGAGGCATGTAAACATGTTCATGTGAGCGTTGACCGCCGATCAAGCTGGTCTCATGAACGACGCGCCCGACCCCTGGACAGAGTTCGCCCGCGAGTTGGGCGTGCGAATGATCCGCGCCCGCGCCGAGAAGCGAATGTCCCAGGAGCAGGTCGCCCACGCGGCGGGCCTCGCGACCTTCACCTATCGGAAGCTCGAGAAGGGCGAGTCCAATCCCGGCACCGCCGCGAATCCGCGCCTTCGGACCCTCGTCGCGCTCTCGGACGTGCTCGGCATCCCGCTTCGCGACCTGATCCCCGCCCCGCCGAAGGGTCTCCCTCCCGGTCGGTGAGGGCGGTGTCGGAGGTTCGCGATGTAATGCGTTCGTGCCCACCGGTTTCAGGGTCGCCGACAGCGGCGGCCCCGACAGAGAGGTGTCAGGCATGACTGCACGGCGAAACGAACAGATCCGAGACGCCCGGGGGTGTGTTTTCGCCTGGTGCGTCACCGAGCACGGCGCAACCGTTCATCCCGACGATGAAGACCACCGCAGCGCGGGTATCGGGGTCAGCGCTCGCGTGCGCGACTCCGTGGTGCGCGGCGTCGGCGTCGCCACCGAGGTGGAGATCGGCCTGCTGCGGCGAGCCGCAGACGTCGAGACCTGGGTCATCGTGGAGACCGGGGTCGGCGTATCCGTGTCCGTCCCGGTGCACGCCGCCCGCGCACTCGTGGCCGGTGTTTGGAGCGACGCCGAGATCAGCGGCCTCCTCGTACCGGAGCGCGACATCGACTGACCCCGGCGAACTCAGCGACGTGGTCGAGTGCGTCGGCCGATGAGGAGGCCTCGTCCCAGAGCCATCGCGGCCGCCCCGATGAGAGCGCCCAGCGCGTTGGCGACCACATCGACAACGCTGCTCGTACGCCCGGGGAGGAAGACCCCTTGGAAGATCTCGACGAGAAGCGGGACGGCGCAGGCGATACCGAGGAGCCGCCATGGGTGTCCTCTGAGGACCACCCCCAGGACGACGCCGAAAGGGACGAACAGGACGACGTTGAGACCGAAGTCCATGGTTCGGGGGGTCGCCCCGGGGAAGAGCTCGTAGAGGACGGCGTAGGCGGCGCCCGCCTTGCGGTCGAGGTGGTCGGGCCAGAGCAGGATGACGCCCAGGGCGGCGAGATAGACGGCCGTCACCGCCGTCGCGACGTAGCGGCGACGGGAAGGCGATCGATCGGCGGGCACGGAACACTGTAGACACGCGTCGCCCGTTCCGAGAGAGTGCTCCCGGGTGCGCCGGCCTCAGCCGCGGCGGCCGAACGTTCTGCGCACGATACGAAGGAGACCGAGGAAGCCGAAGAGCCCGACCACCGCGCCGAGCACCGCGAACAACGTGATGGATCCCCCGAGGACGGGGCCTCCCCCCGCGATCACCAGGACCACGGCGATGACCACCGCTGCGATCGAGACCAGGGTGGAGGCGATCTCGCCCGTGGCCCGACCGAGGATGCCGCTGACGTCCTCTCCGTCGGCGCTGCGAAGGGTGATGCCGATGGAGCCCTTCTCAACCCCGGTGAGCAGCGCATCGAGGCGGCGCGGTATCTGTTCGAGACGAGCGAGGGCGATGACCGCCTGGGCCTGGGCGTCGGTGGCCATGCGTTTGACCGACACCGTCCGGCGCAGCAGGGTCGGCATGAGGGGAAGCGCTCGGCCGACCATGTCGAACTCGTCGACGATGACCCGGAGACAGCCCTCGAGAGTGGCGAAACTGCGGAAGGCGGACGCCAGCTCGCCCGGCAGAGCGATGTGATGCTGGCGGATCACGTCGACCATTCGGGTGAAGATCGAGCCGTGACCGGTCGTGCGCAGATGCTCCGTGGTCAGGACGACGCCGATGTCGTGCCGGAAGGCCTCCAGATCCACGTCTTCGGGCGCATCGACGATGAGCAGGAGCGCGTCGGTGGCCGCGACATCGTTCTCGCTGAGAGCGGCGAGAAGGAAAGCCGTCATGTGCTGGCGTCGGCTGCGCTCGATGATGCCGACGGCGCCGAAATCGATGAGGCCGAGGGTGCCGTCGGTCTTCAGTACGACGTTGCCCGGGTGCAGGTCGGCGTGGAAGACCCCGTAGACCAGGATCTGCTCGAGGACCGTCGCCATCAGTGTCTCCGCGAGGCGATCGCGCTGGGCGGGGTCGAGGAGGGCGATTCGAGCCGCCGAGTCGCTCAGAGCTGTTCCGTCGACGAGCCCCATCGTGAGCACTCGCTGGCCGGAGGCCTCGGAGAAGATGTCCGGGACGGTGATGAGGCCTCGTCGGTCGGGCTCCGCGCGATCGATCAGTTCGAGGGTCGATCCGATCATCTGGGTGTTGCGTGCCTCGATGCGATAGTCGAGCTCTTCGAGAAGAGTGGCGGTGAATCCGCGGGCGACGGACTCGATTCGGAGGTCGCGACCGACGCGCGTGCGCGCCTCGGCTCGATGAGCGAGACGCCCGATGATGTCGGCATCCGCCTCCACTTGCGCGCGAGCCGCGGGTCGCTGCACTTTGACGACCACGGCCGTGCCGTCGAGCAGTCGGGCCCGGTGCACCTGTGCGACCGAGGCTGCGGCGAGGGGGAGGGGATCGACCTCGGCGAACACGGAGTCGATGGATCGCCCCAGGTCTGCTTCGATGACCGATCGCACCGTATCCCAGGGGAGGGTCGTCGCATTCGTCTGCAGGGAGGCGAGGGCGCTCAGGTACGGCTCCGGCACGAGGTCTCGTCGGGTGGACAGCACCTGGCCCAGCTTGACGAAGCTGACGCCGGCGTCGTTCAGGGTCGCCACGATGGCGCGGGCACGTTCCTCGGAGGTGCTGAGCTGCTCCTCCACGCGGGCGCGGCCGCCGTGGAAGAGCCAACCTACGCCGTGGCGCGAGGCGATCGCGAGGATCTCCAGATACCGTCGGGTCCGCTTGCGCTGGCGGAGCGCGGCCCGGACCACATCGATCGGGTTGGGCAGCGGACGGGTCGGGAAGATCGCCTCGCTCGCCACGAGGGCGGCGACCCCGAGGGCGAAGACCCACGCGAGCGAGAGCGTGATCAATCCCGCCCAGATCCACACGTCTTCGGAGGGAATGGATGCCGAGGCATCGGGCAAGCCCGTCTGCCGCAGGGTCCACCCCGCCGACGGCACTCCCAGGAGGAAGACCAGGAGTCCCACGACGATGCTTCGCGGCCAACCGACCGCGGTCCCGAGGACCCGACGCGCGACGAACCCGACGAGTACCGCCGAGACGACGGCGGTGATCGAGATCAGGATGCTGGCCATCACGTGGTCAGCGTAGCCGGGTGCGGCTCAGTCGATTCGAGCGAGGCCGCATCGATGACAGTGCCACCAGGCTGCGCGTCCCCGCTGGAGGGGTTCGACGGTGCCCCCGCACGACCGGCATGGTGGTGCGAATCCTGCGAGGAGGTCGTCGAGGTCGGTGGCAGGAGTGAGGCGGGGTGTTATCGCAAGCATGCCTATTTATACATGCGCACGTGAGGCAACGGCCGATTGTCCACAGACGTTCCGGCGCGGATGAACGACGGCAGGCGCTGCCGGAGGGCGGCTCCGACAGAGGCGATGAGTGGTGGGCCCCGCGACGGCCATCGCAGCGACGACCCCGCTCGGGTCCACACGCCGCCGCACGGCGGCACAGACCGAGCGGGCGCGAGGAGGCCCCTGCCCGGTCCGACCTCCGCAGTGGCCGTGCCCGGTCGCGTCCGGGGCTACTTCCGGAGATCGCGCAGCGCCCTCCGGGCGCGCTTCTCAGCGGCGCCGGCCGCCTTCTTCGCGGCCTTGTGGCGGCGCTTGCGGGCGCGTGGGTCGTTCCACAGACGCACCACCTGGTGGCCCACCGATTCGCGACTCTTGACCTGGACGCGCGGGCTGCGGGTGCCGATCACGTAGGCGAGCAGGGCGACGGCACCGATCACGATGAGCTTGTTGCGCATGGCATCCTCCTTGTCGATGAGGACCTCGGGGTTTCGGCGGCCGGGGGCCGCGGCGCGAGATCCGTCACGACGAAGACGTGCCGCACGGGGGTTTCGTCACGAGTGATCGCCGAAGAGTCGGGAACAGCGGCGAGGGTCGGTCTCGTACGAGCGGCGCCGGTCCCTCTGCCTCGTCAGGGGCGACCCATGCCGTGGTAGGTCCATCCCGCGGCGCGCCACGCCACCGGATCGAGGCAGTTGCGACCGTCGATCACGATACGGCCGCGCGCCAACGAGGCCGCGTGTTCGGGGCTGAGGTGCCGACGGTACTCGTCCCACTCGGTCACGACGATGACCGCGTCCGCGTCCCGAAGGGTGGCATCGAGGTCCGCATCGTAGGTGAGTTGCGGGTGCATACGGCGGGCGTTGTCGATCGCCGCGGGGTCCGTCAGGGTGACCCGGGCCCCCAGGCCGTGCAGTCGGACGGCGACGTCGAGCGCCGGGGAGTCGCGGATGTCGTCGCTGTGCGGTTTGAAAGCGGCTCCTAGGACGGCGATCTTCGCACCGAAGACGCTGCCGCCCAGCGCGCTGGTGGCGAGCTCGACAGCGCGGTCTCGGCGGCGGAGGTTGATGGCGTCGATCTCGCGCAGGAATGCGACGGACTCTCCGCGACCGAGCTCCTCGGCGCGCGCCGAGAAGGCTCGGATGTCCTTCGGGAGGCACCCGCCCCCGAACCCGATGCCCGCTCCGAGGAAGCGGCGCCCGATTCGGGCGTCGTGACCGATGGCGTCGGCCAAGGTGGTCACATCGGCACCCGTCACCTCGGCGATCTCGGCCATGGCGTTGATGAAGCTGATCTTGGTGGCGAGGAAGGCGTTCGCGGCGACCTTCACCAGTTCGGCCGTCGCGTAGTCGGTGACGATGAAGGGCGTGCCCTTGGCGATGGACGGGTGGTAGACCTCGCGGAGGATCTCGGCGGTGCGCTCGCCTTCGTCGGTGGGGGACCCGTCGCTCGAGGGGACGCCGGCGACCAACCGATCGGGGTCGACGGTGTCTTGAACCGCCCACCCCTCCCGCAGGAACTCCGGGTTCCACACCAGCACCGCGCCGCGCTCGGCCACCCGAGGCGCCAGACGAGCGGCGGTGCCGACCGGGACCGTCGACTTGCCGGCGACCACATCACCCGGGGAGAGGAAGGGGACGAGCGCATCGACGGCCGCGTCGACGTAGGTCAGATCTGCCGCATGCCCGCCGGATTGCTGCGGCGTGCCGACGCCGATGAAGTGCACCGCCGCCCCTCGCGCAGCGGACATGTCGGTCGTGAAGGACAGCCGACCCGAGGCGATGCCCTCGGTGAGGATCTCCTGCAGTCCGGGTTCGAAGAACGGCGCCTGGCCCCTCGAGAGCGTCTCGATCTTCCGCTCGTCGACGTCGATTCCCACCACTTCGTGACCGATCGAGGCCATTGCCGCCGCGTGAACGGCTCCCAAGTATCCGCAACCTACGACAGACAGACGCACGATGAGAGCCTTTCAGATTTCCGCGGAAAGAACCGACGGCGATAGGAGCAGGGCAGGCAACGGGCGGCGCAGACTGCGTCACGCAGCGGTCTCGCCGGGAGCGAGTGCTGCGCGAGCCGTCTTGCCGAGGATGACGAAATCGCCCAGAAGCGTCCAGTTTTCCACGTACGACAGATCGAGTCGTACCGAATCCTCCCAGGAGAGGGATGATCGCCCGCTGACCTGCCAGAGGCCGGTGATACCGGGCTTGGCGAGAAAACGTCTGTGGACGTGGTCGGCGTAGACCGCCACCTCTGACGGCAAGGGGGGACGCGGTCCGACCAGCGACATCGATCCACCGATCACATTGAAGAGCTGGGGGAGCTCGTCGAGGCTGAATTTCCGCATCACGCGCCCGATGGGCGTGACCCGCGGATCGTTCTTCATCTTGAACAGCACCTCGTTGCCGGAATCCCGCTGCTGGGCGGTGAGCTGCGCGCGCAACTCCTCGGCGTTGACGACCATCGAGCGGAACTTGAACATGGTGAACTCCCGCCCGCGAAAGCCGACGCGGATCTGGCGGAAGAGGACCGGCCCCTCGCTCGACAGCCTCACCGCGACGGTCAGGAACAGCAGGACCGGGCTGAGGAGCACCAGTCCGATGCTCGCAGCCACGAGGTCGACGGACCTCTTCAGGAAGCTCTGCCCCCTCGAGAACTTCGGCGTCTCGACGTGGATGAGGGGCAGGCCGGCGACGGGTCTGGTGTGCAGGCGCGGGCCGGCGATGTCGACGATGCTCGGGGCGAGGACGAGATGCTGACGACCGGCCTCCAGGCTCCACGAGATCTCCTTCACCTTCTCGGCGGGGAGCTCGTCCGCGCTGGTGATCGCGACCGTGTCGGCCCCCGTCGCGTGCAGTGCGCGCGTCACGTCGCCGACATGTCCCATGATCGGGACCACCGAGCCGGGGATGGTGTCGGCGATCCGTCCGTTCGGCACGCAGGCACCGACGACGCGGTATCCCGCGCTGGGGCTGCGGGCGAACTCCCGGGCGAGTTGCGTCACGGAGGGGAGCGACCCGACCAGGAGCACGTGCGCGGAGTACCGACCACGGGAGCGTTGGACGACGAGCCACTGCCGCCACATCCAGCGGGTGAAACAGAGGACCAGGATGCCGAGCGGCAGGCTCACCAGCAGGTAGCCCCGCGCGACATCGATCTGCGTCAGGAAGGCGATGATGGCGACGGTTCCGAACAGCCGGAAGCTGGCGTCGGCGATGCGCACGTACTCCGTGGAACCCGTGCCGATAGCGCGGTCGCTGCGCGAATCGACGAAGGCGAGGGCCCACATCCAGGTGACGATGAGGATCGCGGAGAAGGCCCAGTACGACAGGTCGCTGATGCGGCTGTCACGCCCCGCGGCGAGCTGCGCATTCCCCAGCCCGAACCAGAGGAGCTGGGTGCCGTAGACGACCCAGACGAGGGCAGCGAAGTCGGTGAGCACGAGGTTGCGTCGGTATCGTCCGCGCCAGGGGTCGCGAACGTGCTCGGGAGGCGTCGAGGCCGCGGAGGGCACCGATGTCATGGTCGACACGGACTCCTCCGCAGGGTTCTGGTCGAGTGCGGGGGCGGTTCCGTCGGGGTCGGCGTCAGAGGGCGACGCGCCGGGGCGTAGGCCAGATGTCGCCATGTGTGCCCCTCTCCCCATCCCCCGCGTGCGCGGGGACTCTCCCGCGAACAGTAACAGGCAAAATTCACCCGTCAACTCACCCTGTTTCTCTTGTCATACGCGGGAAACGTGAACGTTCGTGGTTCGGGCTCGTATCGGCCGACGACAGGTTGGTCGGGCGGTGGGCGTTCCCCTACACTCGGGCGCGGATCAGCCGTGATCGGCTGCCGCGAGATCGTGCCGCACGGCGGGGTCGCCACTGCCGCCCGCACGAAAGGTTCCGATGCCCCGCACCGCGTCGCCGCCGCGTCGCCCTCTCCGGGTGCAGGCCGGTCTGATCGCGGCGATCGCGATCGCCGCTCTCGTGGTGACCGCCGTCGCCGGTGTCTTCGCGTTCGCGCTGCTTCGGCCCGAGCCCGCGGCGACCTCGTCGCCCGCACCGGCTCACGAGACGACCTCTTCTCCCGCCCCGTCGCTGTCGACGTCGGCGACACCCACGCCGCCCCCGGCGCCCCCGGCGCCGCCGGTCTCGCCGGCCGCCCAGGGATGCGAGGGGTCGTCGACGCTGATGACGATCTGGGCGCATCCCGACGATGACATCATCTTCGCCAACCCCACCATCTCGGATGCGATCGCCGCCGGCCGGTGCGTGCGCACCGTGTTCGTCACGGCGGGAGACGCGGGGAAGGGAATGGACTACGTGCGGGCACGGGAGCTCGGCATCCTGCGCGCGTACAACGCCATGCGCGGCAAGGACGGCGAGTGGGATGCCACGGAGATCGCCCTCGGTACCGGCGTGCACGTGCGGCGGCTGACGCCGAGGGACGACGCGCGTCTGTCGGTGCTCTATCTGCGGCTGCCGGACGGCAACATCACGGGCGCCGGGTTCGATGCGACCGCGCACGCGACCCTGAGCAAGCTCTACGATGGAACCGAGGCCTCGCTCGCCCCGGTCGACGGGGGAGTGGCGGTGACGCGGGATCAGCTCGTGGGTTCGATCCGGGAACTGGCTTCCGCGTTCGCTCCGCAGAGCACCCTCACCCATATCCCCCGGGGCAGCGCTTTCGCCCCCGGCGACCACCCCGATCATTCGGCCGTCGGCACTCTCGTCCGTGACACGCTGACCTCGGACGCGGCCGTAGGCCCCGGCATCCGGTACTTCGTGGGGTACCCCTCCGAGGACCTGCCTCGGAACCTGGAAGGGGCGGTGCTCGACACCAAGGTCGACACGTACCGCATCTACACGCAGCAGGACCAGGTGATCCGCTGCGCCGATCGCAACGCATGTCTGAAGACCCGCAAGTTCGGCGAGTGGCTCCAGAGGTCCTACCCCAAGACCGAAGCCGAACTCCAGATGGGCTGAGACGCTCCGGCGTTCGCCGCGGGCTCAGGACTCGCTCGAGAGCGAATCCTCGACCGCTGCTCGTGCTTCGCGCTCGGCGATGATGTCGACGAAGTCCTTCACGGGCGCGTCGGCGTACTTGTCGACCGCGACGACGGCCTCTTCGTGCACCACTCCCGGTTCCGCATCGGGGAAGCGCGCTTGAAGGCGCTCCTCGACCCCGGTGATGGTCTGGTCCTTGTCGAAACCCTCGCCGCGCTCGGTCATGATCCGAACCTCAGTGCCGGTAGGTGCCGTGGAGGATCGCCCGACCGAGCGTTTTGAACGCCAGGTTGAACGAGACGACGGCCGGGGTGGCATCGGCGTCGACGCCGAGCGATTCCTCGCTCACGGCGTGCACGACGAAAAAGTAGCGGTGGGGCTGGTCGCCCTGCGGGGGAGCGGCTCCGAGGAAGCCTGCCTCGCCGCCGTCGTTGCGGACGTGGAAGGCGTGGCCCGGGAGGTCGCCCGAGGCGGCCCCGGATGCCAGCTCGCGCACGTCCGCCGGGACGTCGACGAGTACCCAGTGCCAGAAGCCGCTCGGGGTGGGGGCGTCGGGGTCGAAGCCCGTGATCACGAACGACTTGGTTCCTTCGGGGACGTTCGACCAGCTGAGCTGGGGCGAGGTGTTGCCCTTGTCGGCGACCTGGTCGTCCGCGAGCGGTTGTCCATCGGTGACGTCATCGCTGACCACGTCGAATGATGGGACGGACGGAAGGAGGGAGTACGGATCGGGCGTCTGCGGGCGGGAGAGATCTGCCATGGAGGGGACGTTATGACGGCGGGGTGACCGAACGGCAGGGCTTGCATCCGCCCGCGCCGGGGTTTATCGGTCAGAGGCGGAGGTGGAGGAGGGAGCGCGCGGTCTCCCGGCAGCCCTCGGGAGCGGGGAGGCCGTAGTCGTTCTCGACGACGGTGCGCAGTTCGGCGGCCAACTCGTCGACGGAGGGGCGTGCGTCGAGGGCTTCGAGGATGGGCAGGATCAGGTCGTCGTATTCGTCGTCGGGCCATCCTTGACCGATGTGGTGGACTCCGATCGGATCCCACTCGTTCAGGACGGCGCGGATGCGCAGGGCTACGGGCGACAGTGACCGCGGCGGTGTGGACGTCTGCATAGGGGGAGTGTTGTCACCTTCGTTAGGTGCGCGCTGAGCATCGCCGATGCGTCTGGTGCGTGACGTCGGTGCGGCTGTCGGTGACGTGGGAACGTGATCCGCCGAAGGGGTTCGCCCCACCCCGCCGGGTGGCGGGGCTGCGGGGTTTCGAGTTCGTAAAGACCGACCGCCGCGATAACGTCGGAGGGCGCCCGAGGGCGAGGGGAAACCCGCAATCCGTCGCCGGGGGGCGAAGTACAGGACGGAGTCGCCGTGAGTGACATCGACGAGCCTTCGGGTGCCGATCGGGCACCCGGTGAATCGGCAACGCCGCGTCGGTCCGGGATATCCCGGAGAGCGCTGGTGTTCGGTGGCGTCGCCGTCGGCGGACTCGCCGTGCTCGGTGGTGGAGCTCTCGTCTATCGCGAGATCCGGCGCTCGGCGCCTCCGGAGGGGACCTGGGTCAAGCTCAGCCCCATCGTGCCGGTGCCCGATGCTTCGCCGCGTCCCGTCTCTCCCGCCTTCGAGGAGCCCGGCGACGACACGACCGTGGCGGTCTGGGCCCACGCCGACGACGACATCATCTTCGCCAACCCCCACCTCGCGGGGATCATCGGCTCGGGGGCGACGCTGCGCACCATCTTCGTGACCGCGGGCGACGCCGGCCGGGGCCTCGCTTATGCGCAACAGCGCGAGGCGGGCATCCGAGCCGCGTACGACGAGATGCGCGGCAGCACCCAACCGTGGGACACCACCCAGCTGACGCTTCGAAGCGGCGCGCGGGTCACGCGTTTCGTGCCCACAGACGATCCTCGTCTGTCGATCACCGTTCTCCGTCTGCCGGACGGCAACCTCAGCGGGAAGGGCTTCGCGACGACGGGCGAGGCCGGTCTCACCCAGCTCATCAACGGCACGGTGCCCGCCCTCGCTCCGATCGACGACGGTCCGACGCTCGATGCACGCCGTCTTTCGGAGACCGTCGCGGAGCTGATCCACGCCGCACGCCCCGACCACGTCACGACGAACATCCCGCACGAGAGCGCGTTCGCGCGGGGGGACCACCCCGACCACTCGTGCGTCGGATCATTGGTTCGAGCGGTGGCGCCGGTCGTCGGGATCGCGCCGGGAGACGTCACCTACTACATCGGTTATCCCTCGCAGCACGAGCCGATCAACGTCGAGGGGGAGGTCCTCGATGCGAAGGTCGAGGTCTACGCGACCTATGCGGCGCAGGACCCCGTGGTCACGTGCGACACCGCAGCGGCCTGCCTCGCCCAACCGGGCTTCGGGCAGTGGCTGCGTCGCTCGTACGGCATGACGGAGGGCGAGCTCCGGTTGATCTGAGCCGTCCCTGCTCGCGTCAGCGTCGTTCAGCCGGAGAGCTGGCCCGTTCCGCGATCAGGGCGGCCTCGACCCGCGACGACACCGACAGCTTGCCCAGGATCGAGCTGACGTGGTCTTTGACCGTCGCGGAGCTCAGGTGCAGCCGACGACCGATGTCGGCGTTCGAGTCGCCGGTGGGGAGCCACTCGAGGACGTCGCGCTCGCGGTCGGTCAGCAGAGCGACACGACGCGCGGCGTCGAGGTCGGGTCTTCCCGCGTAACCGTCGACCAGAGCGCGGGAGACCTCCGGCGACAGGACGACCCCACCCGCGGCGAGAGAGCGCACCATCGCCGCGAGGCAGGCGGGATCGGTGTCCTTCACGAGGAAGCCGGAAGCACCGTCTCGCAGGGCCCGGGTGATGGACTCGTCGGCCGCGAACGTCGTCAGGATGCCGACCACGGGCCGATCCGCGTCGTCTCGCAGTGCGGCGAGGATGTCGAGGCCGCTGAGCTCCGGCATCCGGATGTCGAGGAGGACGACGTCGGGATGGAGGGTGCGGATGGCGGCGAGAGCGTCGGGTCCGCCGACCGCGGCGACCACCTCGATGTCGTCCGCCGCGTTGAGGATGAAGGCGAAGCCGGAACGGACGAGCGCCTCATCGTCGACGACAATCACCCGGATCACGACAGTCACTGTACGCCGAGACGACGAAGCCGCCCCGGGGTGAGGGGCGGCAGGCCGGGACGAGGCGCGATACGTGGGGCTCAGCGCCTCGCCCCGGGGTTCAGGAGAGGTCAGTCCTCCGAGACGGTGACGGTGACCTCGATGTTGCCGCGCGTCGCGTTCGAGTAGGGGCAGACCTGGTGGGCCTCGTCGGCGAGCTGCTGGGCGAGATCGCTCTCGATACCGGGCAGAACGACCTCGAGCAGCACGGCCAGCTGGTAGCCGCCCTGGCCGTTGGGGCCGATGTGGACGCGGCCGCCGACCGAGGAGTCCTCGATCTTGACCTTGTGCGCGCGGGCGACGGAGTGCAGGGCGCCGTGGAAGCATGCGGCGTACCCGGCGGCGAACAACTGCTCGGGGTTGGTGCCGGCGCCGGAGCCGCCGAGCTCCTTGGGGGGAGCGACGTCGAGGTCGATGTACGTGCCGGCGGTCACGTGGCCGAGGCGGCCCTGGCCGGTGGAGACGGCTTCGGCGGTGTAGAGAACGTCCATGGTGTTCCTTTCTAGGGACGGTGGGGGTGCGGTCGTCAGGCCGGGTGGCGCGCCGCGTCGGCGTCGCGCACGTCATCGGGGTGATCGCGCAGGTCTTTCATGGCGTCGGTGAGTCGATGCAGCGCATCGATCAGTTCACGGGCGCTGCTGGCGTCGGTGAGGCCGGAGCCCGCGGCGATGCAGCGCGGGACGTGGGCCAGCTCGGTGCGCAGGGCGATGCCTCGCTCGGTCAGTGCCACGGTCACCACGCGTTCGTCATCGGTGCGGCGCGTACGGGTGAGGTACCCGGCGTTCTCCATGCGGGCGAGCATGGGGGAGAGCGTGCCGGAGTCGAGCTGCAGCGCCTCGCCGAGGCTGCCGACGGTCTGCTCTCCGTCGCTCCACAGGGTGACCAGGGCGATGTACTGCGGGTAGGTGAGGTTCCACGGTTCGAGGAGTGCGCGGTAGGCCTGCGTCGTCGTGCGGTTGGCGGCGTAGAGCGCGAAGCACACGAGCTGATCGACGGCGGGCATGAGGAAACTATTGCACACAACTTGGTTGTGCACAACCAAACTGCCCGCAATCGGTCGGGTGGGTCGAGGAGGTCAGGCCCGGACGCTCGGCCGTGAGACATCGCAACAGGAGGCGCATGGCGGGCACCATCTCGAGCTCGGTGCACCGAGCGATCCCCTCAGCGGCGACCGCGCCTGATCGCCCTCTGCGCGTGAGCCGACGGGTTCGTGCCGTCGGCTCACGCCGGGATGATCATGCTCGATCGGTGCGCTCGCCGCCGTCACCGGTTGCATCGACGGGATGCCGGGTCACCAGCAGCTCCGCTACGCGACGTCGGTCGACCGCGCTCACCTGCAGCGTCGCGCCGTCCACCTCGACGACATCGCCGACGTGGGCGAGCCGACCCAGACGTTCGACCACGAACCCGCCGACGGTGTCGGAGGCTCCGCGCGCCAGTGCGACACCCGTCGCCTCCTCGAAGTCCTGGAGGTTCAGGCGTCCCTCGACGGTCCCGTGCTCTCCCTCCGACAGGGGCTGCTCGGCATCCGTGTCGTACTCGTCGAAGATCTCTCCCACGACCTCCTCGACGAGGTCTTCGAGGGTCACGATCCCGTCGGTGCCGCCGTACTCGTCGACGACGACGGCGATGTGGCTGCCCTCGGCGCGCATCGTGGTGAGCGTCGGCAGGACGCGGGCGGTCGACGGGATGTAGCGGATCTCACGCATGACCGCGCTCAGGGCACGCTCCGGGTCGTCGGTGAGGTCGCGCACGTGGACGAAGCCGACGACGTCGTCGATGGTCTGCTCCGCCACGGGATAGCGCGAGAAGGGCAGATCGCGGACCTGCTCGTAGGCGTCGGCGATCGTGCCGCCGGCGTCGAGGGTCACGACCTCGGGTCGAGGGCGCATGACCTCGCTGACGTGGCGGTCCCGGAGCGAGAGGACATCGTCGAGGATGCGGCGCTCGTCGGCGGGGAGCCCTTCGTGGCTCGAGACGATGTCGCGCAACTCCTCGTCGGTCAGTTCCTCGCCGGTCTTGTTCGGATCGCCTCCGAGGAGGCGGACGAGCACGTTGGTCGAGATCGACAGCAGCCAGATCACCGGCCGCATGAGCTTCGCGAAGCCGTTCAGCACCGGGGCGACGGCGTAGGCGAACGCGGCGTTGCGCTGGATGGCGAGGCGCTTGGGGACCAGTTCGCCGAGCACGAGCGACAGATACGCGATGACGAGGGTCAACGTGATCGTGGCGATCGTGGCTGCGGCGCCCTGGTCGAGGCCGAGGTTGGTGAAGAGGGGCGTGACGGACGGGGCGATCGATGACGCTCCGTACGCTGCGGAGGCGAACCCGGCCACCGTCACCCCGATCTGCACGGCGGAGAGGAACGTGTTGGGGTTGCGCGCGAGGTCGGCGACCTTCTGGCCGCGCCGACCGCGGGCTGCGAGGGCGTTCACCTGACTCTCGCGAAGAGTGACCAGGGCCATCTCGGTCGCAGCGAAGACGCCGCCGACCAGAACGAAGACCACGACCAGCACGATGTTGAGCGCGAGATCGTTCACCGGGTCACCACCGTGACGAGGGGGAGGACATCGCCCGGGGTCACCCGGGCGCCTGGACTGTGACCGTCGGAGGCGTGGCTCATGCACCGAGTGTAGTGAGGGCGCCCGGTCTCGCTTCGGCGTTCGTTCGGGGTTGCGCCGAGTGCGCGGTTCTGCCAGCCGACGCTGCCGTCGCGATCAATACCAAGTCGGCCGCAGTGCGTCAACCGCTCCCTTGCGTCCAGCTTCGACTCGAACCATGGCTGCCATGAGCGAGATCACCGCACACCACGGACTTCTGACCGACATCGACCTCCACGTCGACGACACCGGCGGCACGGGCCGCGCCGTCGTCCTCATCCACGGCTGGCCCCTCTCGGGTGAGTCCTGGGCTCACCAGGTGCCCGCCCTCGAAGCCGCAGGCTACCGCGTCGTGACCTATGACCGTCGCGGTTTCGGGCGCAGCGACAAGCCGCACACCGGCTACGACTACGACACCTTCAGCAACGACCTGGAGGCTGTGCTCGAGGCTCTCGACCTGCGCGACGTCACGCTCGTCGGCTTCTCGATGGGCGGTGGTGAGGTCGCCCGCTACCTGACCCGTCACGGATCCGACCGTGTGCACAGCGTCGTCTTCGCGGCCGCGGTGCCGCCGTATCTCGCCCAGACCGACGACAACCCCGAGGGTCCGCTCGACGACGCGACCGCGGACGGGATGAAGCAGGGTCTGAAGGGCGACGAGAAGGCGTTCTATCACCAGTTCACCACCGACTTCTTCTCCGTCGACGGCACTCTCGCCGTCCCGGAGGCCGAGCGCGCCGAGGCCGAGCGGCTGGCCAACCAGGCCGACCACCACGCCGCCCTGAAGTCGATGGAGGCCTTCGCGACGACGGACTTCCGCGAAGACCTCCCGAACGTGACGGTGCCGGCCCTCGTCATCCACGGTGACAGCGACGGAACCGTGCCCTTCGAGGGGTCGGGCAAGCGCACCCACGAGGCGATCGCCGGCAGCGAGCTGCACGTGGTCGCCGGAGCGCCCCACGGCGTCAACGTCAGCCACGCCGACGAGTTCAACCGCGTGCTGATCGACTTCCTGAAGCGCTGACCCCGCCGCCGCACGCGTCCCCACTCTCGCCCGCACCCGCGGAGGACGCGACGGATGCCGAGATGCCCCGCCACCCGATCGGTGGCGGGGCATCTGTGAGTGAGGGCGCAGGAGGAGTCCCGTGCAGGGGCGGAGTGAGAGGCGCGATTCCCGCCGGGCGGAGGCGGCAGCGTTTGGTCATGGCATCCGAATGGCGTAGTCTCGATCTTTGGTGCCCGCCTCTCTGCGAGCGGGTCGCCCGAACGTGAGCCCTCCACCGGCCCTGTTCTCCCGCCATCGGCGGGGTAACGGACCACCGGAGCGGGATTCACGAACTCCTCCGTTCGATCAAGAAAGCAGCACTACTGTGACGCGCACTTTCACCCCCAAGGCCGCTGAGGTCACGCGCGAGTGGGTCGTTATCGACGCCACCGACGTCGTTCTCGGCCGTCTGGCCTCGCACGCGGCGGTCCTCCTCCGCGGCAAGCACAAGGCGACCTTCGCCAACCACATCGACTCTGGTGACTTCGTCATCGTGATCAACGCCGAAAAGGTCGCGCTCACGGGCCAGAAGCTCACGCAGAAGAAGGCCTACCGCCACTCGGGCTTCCCGGGCGGACTGAAGTCCGTCACCTACGACGAACTCCTCGAGAAGAACCCTGTCCGCGCGGTCGAGAAGGCCATCCGCGGCATGCTGCCCAAGAACAGCCTCGGCGCGGCGCAGCTCAAGAAGCTCAAGGTCTACCGCGGCGCCGAGCACCCCCATGGTGCTCAGCAGCCCACGGCATACACCTTCGACCAGGTCGCCCAGTAAGCGCCGCCGGATAAGGACGAAACAGTGTCGAACATCGACTCCAGCAACTACAGCACCGAGACGCCGGCCGAGCAGTCGGTCGTCGCCACCGAGCGCCCCGTGCTCTCGGTTCCCGGCGCAGCCGTGGGCCGTCGCAAGCAGGCAATCGCCCGCGTGCGTCTCGTTCCCGGCTCGGGCACGATCACGGTCAACGGCCGCACGATCGAGGACTACTTCCCGAACAAGCTGCACCAGCAGCTGATCAACGACCCGTTCACGGTGCTCGAGCTCGCCGGCTCGTACGACGTGATCGCGCGCATCTCCGGCGGTGGCCCCTCGGGTCAGGCCGGCGCGCTGCGCCTGGGCATCGCTCGCGCGCTCAACGAGATCGACGCCGAGAACAACCGCCCGACCCTCAAGAAGGCCGGCTTCCTCTCGCGTGACGCTCGCGTCAAGGAGCGCAAGAAGGCCGGTCTCAAGAAGGCCCGCAAGGCGCCTCAGTACTCCAAGCGCTGAGTTCGATCCTCCGTATGCCTCTCTTCGGCACGGACGGGGTGCGGGGGCTGGCCAACGGCCTCCTCACCGCCGAACTCGCGCTGCACCTGGCCCAGGCGACTGCTGTCGTCCTGGGCCAGGGCCGTTCTGCGGAAGCGCGCAAGGCCGAGGGCCGTCGCCTCACGGCCGTCGTCGCCCGCGACCCGCGTGTCTCGGGGGAGTTCCTCTCGGCCGCGGTCGCCGCAGGCCTGGCCTCCTCCGGTGTCGACGTTCTCGACGCCGGCGTCATCCCCACTCCAGCCACCGCGTTCCTCATCGCCGACCACGACGCCGACTTCGGCGTGATGGTGTCGGCGTCGCACAACCCGGCCCCTGACAACGGCATCAAGATCTTTGCCCGTGGCGGAACCAAGCTGCCCGACATCGTCGAGCAGCGCATCGAGAGCGCCCTCGAAGGCGAGCGGCTGCAGCCCACCGGCGCGGGAGTCGGGCGCATTCGTCGTTTCGCCGACGCCGAGGACCGCTACGTGCTGCACCTTCTCGGGTCTCTGCCGCACCGTCTCGACGGCATCCACGTCGTCCTCGACTGCGCCCACGGCGCGGCGGCGGGCGTGTCGCCCGAGACCTTCAAGGACGCGGGCGCCCAGGTGACGGTCATCGGAGCCGAGCCCGACGGCTTGAACATCAACGACGGCGTGGGCTCGACGCACCTCGACGTGCTCGCCGAGGCCGTCGTACGTCTGGGCGCCGACGTCGGCATCGCCCACGACGGTGACGCCGACCGCTGCCTCGCCGTCGACGCGCAGGGCAAGATCGTCGACGGCGATCAGATCATGGCGATCCTCGCGGTCGCGATGAAGGAGCGCGGGGCGCTCGCCGATGACACGCTCGTGGCGACGGTCATGAGCAACCTGGGACTCCACCGTGCGATGCAGGCCCACGGCATCCGGGTTCTGCAGACCGGCGTGGGTGACCGCTATGTGCTCGAGGCGATGAACGAGGGCGGCTACTCCCTCGGCGGCGAGCAGTCCGGACACGTGATCATGAGCGATTTCGCCACCACCGGTGACGGCCTCTTGACCGGCCTGCACCTCGTGGCCGAGATGGCCCGTCAAGACAAGACGCTGGCTGAGCTCGCCTCGATCATGACCGTCTACCCGCAGGTGCTGGTGAACGTGCGCGGCGTGGATCGCGACGGCGTGAGCGACGAGGGCGTCCAGCGAGCCGTGGCCGCGTCGACGGCCGAGCTCGGCGACTCCGGTCGTGTGCTGCTGCGCGCGTCGGGCACCGAGCAGCTCGTGCGAGTGATGGTCGAAGCGGCCTCCGAAGAGGACGCCCGCGCACACGCCGATCGGCTGGCCGAGGTCGTGCGGGAGCGCCTCGCCCTCTGACCCCGGAGGACGGGGCGGACGTGCGTCGAGCACGCCCGCCCCGTCCTCGATCGGCGCTGACGTCCGCGGAGGTCCCGTCGAAGGGATGCCGCGGTGATCAGTACTCGAGCGATTCGATGTAGCGCAGCAGGACGCCCTCGCGCAGCGCCCAGGGTGAGACCTCGAGCTCCTCGACATCGAGCGCTTTCATGGCGCGCTCGACGACGACCGCGGCGGCCACGATCTGGAACGTGCGGTCGGCGGTGATGCCCGGCAGGGCCTCGCGTGCGTCGGCGGGGATGCGAGCGAGCCGCGGGATCCAGTCCTTCAGCTCTCTGCGAGGCAGCACCATGCGGTCGATGCCCGACCAGCCGGGGACGGGATAGCCCGCCAGTTTCGCGAGCGATCGGATGGCCTTGGACGACCCCACCACGTGGTCGGGGCGCGGGAGGGCGGCGAAGCGCTCGGCGACGGGGGCGAGGACGGATGCCGCGTGCTGACGCAGCGCGTCGATCTCCTCGCCGCTGGGAGGGTCGTGGGGGAGGAACTGCACCGTGGAGCGTCCCGCGCCGAGCGGCACGGACTCGGCGAGATCGGGGAGCTCGTCGGCGCCGCCCGCGATCTCGAGGGAGCCGCCGCCGATGTCGAACAGCAGGATCTGCCCCGCCGACCAGCCGAACCAGCGCCTCACCGCGAGGTAGGTGAAGCGGGCCTCGGTCTCCCCGCCCAGAACCTGGAGGGGCTGTCCGAGCGCTTCCTCGATGAGGGCGATGACCTCCTCTCCGTTGGTCGCGTCGCGCACCGCGGAGGTGGCCGTGGCGAGGAGCTCGTCGACCCGCTCGGCGCGGGCGCGATCGCGCGCGGCGGTCACGGCATCCACCAGTCCCCGCACACCCTCCTGCGAGATGGACCCGTCGGGCAGCAGGTAGCGCATCAGCCGGAGCACGGAGCGGTGCGAGGTGGTGGCGGTCGGGCGTCCTCCCGCCCGGGCGTTCGCGACGAGCAGGTGGACGGTGTTCGAACCGATGTCGAGGACTCCCAGGCGCACGACCCGAGCGTAGTGGCCGCGGGGAGACGGCCGGGGTCGGCGGGGGAGGGTGACGCCCCGGGTAGCATGAGCGGGTGTCCGCCGCCGAGACCGAGACCGCAGCTCCCGCGCCGTCGCTGAGCCCCTACCGTCAGATCGACCGCGACGACTGGGCTCGCATGGCCGGTGGGCTGGAGCAGCCGCTGACCGAGAACGAGATCGTGCAGTTGCGCGGCATCGGAGATCGGCTGGACCCCCGCGAGGTCGCCGAGGTCTACCTGCCGTTGAGCCGTCTGTTGAGCTTGTACGCGCGGGCCACCCGTCGGCTCGGTGCCGACACGAGCACCTTCCTGGGGGAGCCGGATGCCACGACTCCCTTCGTGATCGGAGTCGCCGGGTCGGTGGCGGTGGGCAAGTCGACCATCGCGCGTCTGCTGCGCGAGCTGATGAGCCGCTGGCCCGACACCCCTCGGGTGGAGCTGGTGACCACCGACGGATTCCTCTATTCGAACGCCGAGTTGGAACGGCGCGGTCTGATGGACCGCAAGGGCTTCCCGGAGTCGTACGACCGGCGGGCGCTCGTGGAGTTCCTCAGCGAGGTGAAGTCGGGTGCGGAGGAGGCGCGGGCTCCGTTCTACTCCCACGTGCGATACGACATCATGCCCGACGCGCACGTCACGGTTCATCGACCCGACGTCGTCATCGTCGAGGGGCTGAACGTGCTCCAGCCGCCGCCGTCGCCGAACGAAGTGGCCGTCAGCGATCTGTTCGACTTCTCGATCTACGTCGATGCCGATGCGGCGCACATCGAACGCTGGTACGTCGACCGTTTCCTCGCGCTGCGCGACAACGCCTTCACCAATCCGACCTCGTTCTTCAAGGTCTTCGCCGACATCAGCGACGAAGAGGCCGTCGAGCGTGCGCTCGGATACTGGCGGGAGATCAACCTGCCGAACCTCGAAGAGAATGTGCTGCCCACGCGCCATCGCGCGAAGCTCGTGCTTCAGAAGGGTCCAGACCACACGGTCGAGACCGTGCTGCTCCGCAAGCTCTGAACGGGCCGGCCCGGGAGCGACCCGGTCCCGCCGTGCGGCGCCGGAATCGCTCGGGCCCGCCTCTCGGGTCGTCGCGGAGGGGTTTGCTCAGCCCCGCCACGTAGACTCGACTCCATGTGCGGAATCATCGGGTACGTGGGTCCTCGGCAGAGCCAGGACATCCTGCTGGCGGGTCTGTCGCGTCTGGAGTACCGGGGGTACGACTCCGCCGGCATCGCCGTGATCGACGGCGACGGGCGGCTCGACATGCGCAAGCGCGCGGGAAAGCTCGCCGTGCTGCGCGGGGACCTCGAGTCCACGCCCATGCCGAACGGCACCACCGGCATCGGTCACACCCGCTGGGCGACGCACGGTGGCCCCACCGACGCCAACGCCCACCCGCACCTGGCCGACGACGACAAGCTCGCCGTGATCCACAACGGCATCATCGAGAACTTCGCCGAGCTCAAGAGCGAGCTCGTCGGCGAGGGCTTCGCGTTCCGCAGCGAGACCGACACCGAGGTCGCCGCGGTCATGATCGGTCGCGAGTACGCGCGCACCAAAGACCTGGTGCAGGCGTTCCGCTCGGTCGTGTCGCGCCTCGAGGGGGCGTACACGCTCCTCGCGATGCACGAGGATCACCCGGGCCTGGTCGTCGGTGCCCGCCGCAACTCGCCGCTCGTGATCGGTCTGGGCGAGGGAGAGAACTTCCTCGGCTCCGACGTCGCCGCCTTCGTCGAGCACACGCGCAATGCGCTGGCCATCGGCCAGGACGAGATCGTGGCCATCACCCCCGAGGGCGTCGAGGTCACGGACTTCTCGGGCGCCCCCGTCGAGGTCGAGGCTTTCGAGGTCACCTGGGACGCCTCGGCCGCTGAGAAGGGCGGCTGGTCATCGTTCATGGCCAAGGAGGTCTCGGAGGAGCCCGAGGCCGTCGCCAACACCATCCGCGGTCGCATCCACGAGGGCCGGGTCGAGATCCCCGAGCTGGACGGCATGGACGACTTCCTCGCCGACATCGACCGTATCCTCGTCATCGCGTGCGGCACGGCGGCGTACGCCGGCATGGTCGGCAAGTACGCCCTCGAGACCTGGACCCGCGTCCCCGTCGACGTCGAGTTGGCGCACGAGTTCCGCTACCGCAACCCCGTGCTCACCGCCCGCACGTTGGTCGTCTCGATCAGTCAGTCCGGCGAGACCATGGACACCCTGATGGCCGTCAAGTACGCCCGTTCGCGCGGCGCCAAGACCCTGTCGATCTGCAACACCCAGGGGGCGACGATCCCGCGCGAGTCCGACGCGATCGTCTACACGCACGCCGGTCCCGAGGTCGCCGTCGCCTCGACGAAGGCATTCGTCGCGCAGATCACCGCCCTCTACCTGCTCGCCCTGCACGTCGGCCGCGTCCGCGGTGCGGTCGATCCGGTCGTCGCCGTCGAGGCCGTGACCGAGCTCGAGGCGGTGCCCGGCAAGATCGCGCGCGTGCTCGAGACCGAGCAGGCCCGGATCGAGCAGCTCGCGCACTGGATGGCCGACACCCGATCGGTGCTGTTCCTCGGCCGCAACGTCGGTTACCCGATCGCGCTCGAAGGAGCGCTCAAGCTCAAAGAGCTCGCCTACATCCACGCCGAGGGTTTCGCCGCCGGTGAGGCTCAAGCACGGCCCGATCGCGCTCATCGAGCCCGGTCAGCCGGTCTTCGTCGTCGTTCCCAGCCCCCGCGGCTCGGGCGAGATGCACAAGAAGGTCGTCTCGAACATCGAGGAGATCCGCGCCCGCGGTGCCCGCGTCATCGCGATCGCCGAAGAGGGAGACGTCGCCGTGCTCCCCGCGGCCGACGAGGTGCTGCGCATCCCGCTGGCCGCACCGCTCTTCGAGCCGCTCCTGGCCGTCGTGCCGCTGCACATCTTCGCGATGGGCCTGGCCGAGGCGAAGGGGCTCGACGTCGACCAGCCGCGCAACCTCGCCAAGTCGGTGACGGTCGAATAGACACCGCATCGAAGGGGCCGGATGCCGTGGCATCCGGCCCCTTCGTCGTCTCGGTGTCCGCGGGCACCGGCAGAATAAGAGGGCAGTCGAGAGGGGAGCGCACGTGATCGTCGGTATCGGCGTCGACCTTGTCGACGTTCCGCGGTTCGAGGAGCATCTGCGGCGTACCCCTCGGCTGATTCCCCGCCTGTTCTCAGCGACCGAGCGCACGCTCAAGCCCCGCTCCCTGGCGGCGCGGTACGCGGCGAAAGAAGCCCTGATCAAGGCGCTGGGCGGATCCGACGGCGTGCACTGGATCGACATCGAGGTCACCTCGGAGGCGTCGGGACGTCCGGTCTTCTCGCTCAGCGGCGAGACGGCCGCCACGGTCGCCCGCCGGGGGATCACGGCCCTGCATTTGTCGATGTCGCACGACGCGGGGCTGGCGACGGCGTATGTCATCGCCGAATCCCGTGCGGGCGCCGAGGCCCCGGCATCCGTGAATCCGCCCACTCGAGAGGACGACGCATGACGATGGCACCGGGAGTGCTGCGCGAAGCGATGATCGACGTCGATGCGATCACCGAGAACGTCCGTCATCTGCGCGCGTTGACGGGGTCGGAGATCATCGCGGTCGTCAAGGCCGCCGGGTACGGGCACGGGGCTCACCGCACAGCCGTCGCCGCGCTTCGCGGAGGGGCGACGCGCATCGGCGTGTCCGACATCGACGAGGCGCTGGCTCTGCGCCGCGCCGGCATCACCGCCCCGCTCTTCGCCTGGCTGCACGCTCCGGGCGCATCGTTCGTCGAGGCCGTGCGCGAAGAGATCGAGCTCGGTATCTCCGACATCGACCAGCTGCTCCGCGCGGCCGAGGCCGCTCACGGTGAGCGACCCGCGACCGTGCACCTCAAGATCGAGACCGGGCTGTCTCGAAACGGCATCGCCCCCGCCGATTGGCGCATGGTGTTCTCCGAGGCCGCGCGTCTCGAGCGCATCGGCCGGCTGCACGTGGTCGGGCTGTTCTCGCACCTGTCGAACACGAGCGAGGCCGACGATCGCGCCGCTCTGGCCCGGTTCGAAGAAGGAGTGGTGCTCGCAGCATCCGTGGGGCTGAATCCGCCGCTGCGGCACATCGCGGCCACGAACGCGGCCATCGCACTACCCGAGACCCGGCTCGGGTGCGTGCGGATCGGCATCGGTCTGTACGGCATCTCCCCGTTCGAGCATCGCTCGTCGGCCGACTTGGGCCTGCGCCCGGCCATGACCCTGCGCGGCGCGGTCGCGGCCGTCCGGCGGGTTCCTGCGGGCACGGGGGTGTCCTACGGATACGACTACCGCACCGACCGCGAGACGACGCTCGCGCTGGTCCCCCTCGGCTACGCCGACGGCGTGCCCCGGCAGGCTTCGGGTCGGGGGCCGGTCTCGATCAACGGCCGCCGGTTCACCGTGGCCGGACGCATCGCGATGGACCAGTTCATCGTCGATGTGGGCGACCACCCGGTCGCGGTGGGTGACGAGGTCGTCCTCTTCGGGGACCCGACCCTGGGCGTGCCTTCGGCGCGGGACTGGGCGGATGCCGCCGACACCATCGACTACGAGATCGTCACGCGCGTGGGCGTTCGCGTGCCCCGACGGGAGGTCCGCGCGTGAGTGTTCCCGACGCACTGCTCGGCGAGCGGGTGATCGAAAGCCCGAGCGACATGGAGGAGCTGGGCCGGCAGATCGGCCGCGCACTGGCCCCGGGCGACGTGGTCGTGCTGACCGGGCCTCTCGGCGCCGGCAAGACGACCCTGACCCGGGGAATCGGCGAGGGGCTCGGCATCCGGGGTCCCGTCCAGAGCCCCACCTTCGTGATCGCCCGCACCCATCCCTCGTTGGTCGGGGGCACCCCTCTCGTGCACGTCGACGCCTATCGACTGGGGGCCGCGGTCGAGCTCGATGATCTCGACATCGACGTCGCGGGTTCCGCGGTGATCGTGGAGTGGGGCCGCGGCGTCGCGGAGTACCTCGCCGACACGTGGTGGGAGATCGAGATCGACCGTCAGGTCGGGGGACGCGGGGTCGACAACGCCTGCGGCGAGATCGCCGTGCACACCGTCGAGCTCGACGCCGACGCCCCGCGGCGGGTCACGATCTCGCGTCTGCCCTGAACCCCGCTCGACGCGCAGAGGAGCCGCCGGATCCTCCCCCTCTTCCGCGCGATGCCGGGGCGCGGTCCGCAGCCCATACCTCGCGCAGCGCGCGCAGGGTCTCGACCGGTTGCTCGACGTGGGCGAAGTGCCCGCTCTCTTCCAGAACACGGTCGTCGTAGTCGCGCATCAGTCGCTCCCACTGGCGGGCGTCGCGCTCGGCGACGAAGACATCGCCCGCACCCCGGACGGAGCGAACCGGGCACGAGATGCGTCGCCACACGCCATCGTCGTGCGCGCGAGAGAGGTGGGCCGCGGACAGGAAGGCCGAGGGACGGATCTCGTCGGCGAGATCGTCGGTCACCGACCGGTCGACGCTCTCCGGATGCCGGAAGAGCGGGCGAGAGAGGCTGTGCAACGCTCCCGTGCGACGCAGCAGGCGCAGCAGCGGGCGGGCGAGGGGGCCGAGACCGCGCAACACCCGCATGGCGAGAACCATCCCCGCCAACCACGGCAGCCTCGGAGCCTGACGGAACGGCCGCCGGGCGACGGCGCGCGCACCGGCGCCGCTGGGGGAGACCACCCCGACCGCGACGGTCTCACGGGGGAAGCGGGCGGCGACGTCGAGAGCGATCACGCCCCCGAGCGAGTGCCCGACGACGCGCCATCTCGGGTAGCCGAGTGCGCGGGCGACGCCGGCTACCGCCACCGCGATCTCGGCCGGCTCCGGCACCGGCCCCGGCGTCTCGCCCCAGCCCGGCAGATCGACCGCGACGATGTCCGACAGGGGGAGGCGGAGCTGGTCGCTCGCCGCGATCATCGGACGCCACGTGCGCCACGACCCGGCCGCGCCGTGCAGCAGGATCGTGGCGACGGGGCTCCCCGACCGCCGACCCGCGTGCACCACGATCGGCGCCGCCCCGGTGGGGACGACGACGCGGCGGAGGCCGAGGGCGTCATGATCCATGCCCCCTCTTTGGAGCGGAGGGGGAGTTCGGATGCCGCCGAGGAGCGGCCGGATACGCTGGATGCGTGATTCTCGGCATCGACACCTCCCTCGGCACCGCCGTCGCCGCGATCGCCCGCGACGGAGAGGTGCTCGCCGACGAGCAGAGCTCCAACCCGCTCGGCCACGCCGAGGTGATCGGCGATCTCCTGCGCCGGGCCACGGTCGCAGCCCCCGCCCCCACGCACGTCGCTGTCGGCATGGGCCCCGGTCCCTTCACCGGGCTGCGGGTGGGTATCGCCACCGCTCGCGTGTACGCCCTCGGCCGCGGCATCCCCGCCGTCCCCGTGCCGAGCCACGACGGCATCGCCCTCGGTCTCCTCCTCGCTGACGTGTTGACGGGGACCGACACCGGTCGCTTCGCCGTCGTCACCGACGCGCGGCGCAGGGAGTTCGCCTACAGCGTCTACGAGGGCATCGACGACGACGGTCTTCCCGTGCGGGTGTCGGACGCGCAGCTGAGCCCTCGCGACGACCTCGACGCCCGGCTGGTTGCCGCAGGCGCCCGTCGATACGACGCCACCACCGTGTCGGCCGCGATGATCGCGCTCGCCGCGGCGCGAGCCCTCGACGCCGGCCGCACGCTCGCGGACTCCGAGCCCCTCTACCTGCGCAGCCCCGATGTGGTCGCCGCGCACGCGCCCAAGCGGGTGAGCTGATGGCGACCCGCACCGCGACCGTCGCCGATCTCGACGGCATCATGGCGCTCGAGCGCGCCTCGTTCCCGACGGATGCGTGGAGCCCGGCGATGATGCGCGAAGAACTCGCCTCACCGCACGGCTGGTACGTCGTCGTCGAAGAGGCGGGTCGACTCGTCGGCTACGCGGGGCTTCGCGCGGTGCGCGGGGCCCGGGATGCCGACATCCAGACGATCACCATCTCCGAGGCCGCGCGCGGCCGGGGGCGGGGCCGGGCTCTGCTGACGGCTCTGCTGGAGGAGGCCGTTCGCCGCGAGGTGCACGACGTGTTCCTCGAAGTCCGCGCCGACAACCCCGTCGCGCAGAAGCTGTATCTCTCCGAGGGCTTCGCCGAGGTCGGTCGCCGCCCCCGGTACTACCAACCCGACGACGTCGACGCGATCGTCATGCAGCTCGATCTGCGCGGGTGGGCCGGGCGGCGGGCGGAGACCGCGGGCATCCCGGCATCCGGTCTCGAAGGACCGGACCGGTCTCACGGAATCGGATCGGAGGCGCCGGGAGAGGCGATTCCCCTGACCTCGTCCGAATCCACGCCACCGACCGCCTCCGGAAAGGGCTGGTGCTGATGAACGCGCCCCTCGTACTCGGTATCGAGACCAGTTGCGACGAGACGGGCATCGGCATCGTCCGCGGCCGACAGCTGCTCAGCAACACGATCGCCTCGAGCATGGACGAGCACGCCCGCTACGGCGGGGTGGTGCCCGAAGTCGCCGCGCGCGCCCACCTCGAGGCGCTGCAGCCTTCGATCGACGCGGCGCTCGCCGAGGCCGGCGTCACCCTCGGCGACCTCGACGCCGTGGCCGTGACGAGCGGTCCCGGTCTCGCGGGGGCCCTGATGGTCGGGGTGGGCGCCGCCAAGGGGCTCGCCGTCGCCCTCGACAAGCCTCTCTACGCCGTCAACCACCTGGTCGGGCACATCGCGGCCGACATCCTCGACGCCGACGCGGGAGAACTCGAGTACCCCACCGTCGCCCTTCTCGTCAGCGGTGGGCACACCTCGCTCCTGCTGGTCCGCGACCTGACGAGCGATGTCGAGCTCCTCGGCGAGACGATGGACGACGCAGCGGGTGAAGCCTTCGACAAGGTCGCGCGCCTGCTGAAGCTGCCGTACCCCGGTGGCCCGGAGATCGATCGGGTCGCCGCCTCGGGCGACCCCACCGCGATCCGATTCCCGCGCGGGCTCTCGCGGGCCTCCGACATGGCATCCCACCGCTACGACTTCTCGTTCTCGGGCCTGAAGACGGCCGTGGCTCGGTGGGTCGAACAGCACGAGGCCGCGGGCGAGGTCGTCCCGGTCGCCGACGTGGCCGCCTCGTTCCGAGAGGCCGTCGTCGACGTGCTCGTGACCAAGGCCCTCGACGCCTGCGAGCGTCACGGCGTTCCCCGCCTGCTGCTGGGCGGAGGCGTCATCGCCAACAAGCGCCTGCGTGATGTCGCCCTCGAGCGGGCCGCGGCCGCCGGTGTGGCCGTGCGCATCCCGCCGCTGCGCCTGTGCACCGACAACGGCGCGATGATCGCCGCTCTCGCCGCGGAACTCATCTCGTCGGGTCGCCGCCCCTCGACCCTCGCCTTCGGAGCGGACTCGACGCTGCCCGTCACCGAGATCCAGGTGGCGGAGGATCCGGATGCCGACGCCCCGGCGCCACGCGCGGGAACGACGCCGTGACCGACACGCCGCCGCCCACGCGCCGTGCACGCAAGGAAGAGGCCGGCCCCGCGGTCGACCTTCCCCCCGTGCCGCCCCTGCCCGCCGGCGTCCGCGCCGCGGGGTCAGAGATCGTCGCCCCCGAGGTGGACGACGACAACCGTCTGCCCACCGCCCAGCTCGAGATGGCGGCGTTCGGCGATCACCTGATCCCGTATGCGCCGCCCGTCCCTCCGAAGCCGCCGTCCGTCGCGCCCTGGGCCCTCGGCGTGGCGGTCATCGCGCTGGCGGCCGCGTTGTTCACCGGCTGGCTGCTTCCGGTCGGTGTGATCGGCTCGACTCTCGCGATCGTCTCGCTCCGGCGGGCCCACGACAGCCGCCGGGTCGCCGTGTGGGCCCTGGCGCTCGCGCTGCTCTCCGTCGCGTTCAGCGTCGGCTGGCTGGTCTGGGGCTTCTCGCAGCTCGCCGTCGGGTGAGCGGAGCCGTCAGACGCGGTCGGCCAGCAGCGCGAGACGCTTCGACCCCACGCGCGTGAGGATGAGCGTGGCCGAGGAATCGCCGCGCAGAGCGAGCTTCTTCCGCAGCACCGCCGGGTCGACGTCGACGCCGCGCTTCTTGATCTCCAGCGTGCCGATGCCCCGCGCGCGCAACGCCTGCGCGAGCTTTTTCGGGTCGGCGGGCAGCTGCTCGCGCACCCGGAACGACGACACGAACGGGCTCGTCAACGCCGCATCCGAGGTGAGATAGGCGATGCCGGGCGCGAGCATGCCGGCATCCAGGGCTCGACCGACCTCGCCGATGAGACGCGCGCGGATGACGGCCCCGTCGGGTTCGTGCACGAACTCGCCGAGCTCGCGCTCCTCGACGTCGGGGCTGTCGCCCGGGGCGGTGAGCTCCCACGCGTCGTCGGCGCGCACGACGAGTGCCGCGCGGCGAACGCCCTCTCGGGCGAGAGCGCCGGCCCAGAGCACGAGCTCGATCGTCGAACCGTCGGCGCTGATCCACTGCGCCTCGAACTCGTCGGGGATCTGCGTGCGGTCGAAGCCCGGCCCGAGCTTCACGCCGCCCGGCGTCTTCCTCAACTGCTCGAAGACCCACTCGAGCGAGGGCGACCACTCGGCCGACGACACCTGTCGCGTCTCGGCATGACCGGCGGTGCGTCGCGCGGGGTCGAGCCACACGGCATCCGTCGCGCCCAGGTCCACGTCTTCGGCGCGCGCGTGCCGCACCGTCGCCGCGTCGCCGAAGGGGGCGAGGTTGTAGGCGGCGATGGCGGCGGTCACCTCGTCGGCGTCGACGGCGTGGACCCGGATGCCGAGGCCCGCCATCCCGAGGGCGTCACCGCCGATCCCGCACCCGAGGTCCGCCACGCTGTCGATTCCCGCGGCGCGGAAGCGTCCGGCGTGACGGGCGGCGATCGAGAGGCGGGTGGCCTGCTCGAGGCCGGCGCGCGTGAAGAGCATGCGGTCGGCGAAGGGTCCGAACTTCGCCGTCGCGCGCGCCCGCAGGCGTGCTTGGCCGACGACGGCCGACACGAGATCGGGGGAGTGGCCGGCGGCCCGCAGGCGCGACACCGACCGGGCGACCTCATCGACCGAATCGAGGGTGCCCACCTCGTCGAGGAGGCGCAGGCCCTCGGGCGTGAGCAGGGCGGTCAGCTCGCTGGTATCCACTGATTCAGCCTAGGCGGGGGTTCTTGCTGGCACTCGCGTTGCGTGAGTGCCAGCGCTTCTCTACACTCGAATTAGCACTCTCCCCGCGTGAGTGCTGACAAGTCTTCTGTAACGAGAAAGAAGAGGTAGACCGTGTCGGTTTCCATCAAGCCGCTCGAGGACCGCATCGTCATCAAGCAGGTCGAGGCTGAGCAGACCACTGCGAGTGGTCTCGTCATCCCCGACACCGCCAAGGAGAAGCCGCAGGAGGGCGAAGTCGTCGCCGTCGGCCCCGGCCGCATCGACGACAACGGCAACCGTGTCCCCCTCGACGTCGCCGTCGGCGACCGCGTGCTCTACAGCAAGTACGGCGGCACCGAGGTCAAGTTCGGCGCCGACGAGTACCTCGTGCTCTCGGCTCGCGACGTCCTGGCGGTCGTCGTCCGCTGATCGAGTGAGATCGTTCGAAGGCCCCGGATGCCACGGCATCCGGGGCCTTCTTCGTACCCGCCGCCGGAGTCCGATGTGGCAGGAAAGACGCGACGGTCGGCGCTGCGAGTCACCGAGGGACCCCTAGGCTGAAGCGGTGACCCCCGCGCCTCCCGCTCCGACCGGCGGGAGCACCCGCGGGGCGCTGTACGCGCTCGGCGCATACCTGCTCTGGGGCGTCCTCCCCCTCTACTTCCTGCAGCTCAGGCCCACCGGCCCGTTCGAGGTGGTCGCCTGGCGGATCATCCTCGCGTTCGTGTTCTGCCTGCTGCTGTTGACGGTGCTGCGCACGTGGCGGCCGTTCCTCGCGATCGTGCGGCAGCCGCGGCTCATGGGGCTCACCGCGTTGGCGGGCGTACTCATCTACATCAACTGGCAGACCTACCTCTACGGCGCTTTGACGAACCACGTCATCGAGACGAGCCTCGGCTACTTCATCAACCCCATCGTGACGGTGCTGCTCGGGGTGATCGTGCTCCGTGAGCGGCTGCGCGTCGTGCCGTGGACCGCCATCGGCCTGGCGGTCGTCGCGGTCGCGGTCATCGTCATCGGCTATGGCGCTTTCCCCTGGATCGCCCTGACCCTCGCCTTCTCGTTCGGCTTCTACGGCCTAGTGAAGAAGCAGATCGGACCGGCGGTGGATGCCGTGAGCGGGCTGACCCTCGAGTCGCTGTGGCTGCTCCCGGTCGCGGCGATCCAGCTGGTGTTCGTCGCGAACCTCACCGGCATCACCCTGGGCACGGCGGGAGCACTGCACACCGTTCTGCTCCTGCTCGCGGGAGCCGTCACCGCCGTCCCCCTCCTGCTGTTCGCCTCGGGGGCACGGCGCGTACCGCTCACCGTCATCGGCCTGCTGCAGTTCGTCGCGCCCATCATCCAGTTCGGGATCGGTGTATGGGTGCTGCACGAGCCCATGACCCTCGAACGGTGGATCGGGTTCGCACTCGTGTGGGTGGCGCTCGTGATCCTCAGCGTCGACTCCGTCGTCGCCTCGCGGCGTCATCGCCGGGCTGCGGTGGACGTGTCCGAGCCCGTTTGACCTGTTTCTTTCGTTTCGCGGCTCGGAATTGCCGCGAAAAAGTAACGATTAGGTCGCGTAATCGACCGTTAACACATTGCAACATCGCGGCTACAAGTGCGCCATTAGGTTTGTCACAATCCGAGCGGGTTATCCGCGCGGTTCCAACTCACCAAGGAGCACCCATATGAGTGTCCTCTCCCGTTCGCGTGCGGCGAAGGTCATCGGCGGTTTCGCCGTGGTCGGCGTCACCGCGCTCGTCCTCGCCGGTTGTACCGGTACCAGCACTCCGTCCGACTCCGGCAACGCCGCCGGTGGAGGCGATTTCCCGATCGACTGCAACGCCGCCGAACCCGCCTCGTACACGCCCGAGTACTCGTCGACTTCGACCGGCCCCGCCAAAGACCTCACGTACAACATCGGCACGGCGCTGCCCGTCACCGGTAACCTCGCCTTCCTCGGCCCGCCCGAGATCGCCGGCACCGAGCTCGCGGCCGCCGATGTCAACGCCGCAGCCAAGGGCGTGAACATCAACCTCCTCCAGGGCGACTCGGGTGACACCGACAACAAGGCCTACGAGACCGAGATCCCGCGCCTGCTGGGTGCGGGTGCGACGGCGATCGTCGGTGCCGCATCGTCGGGAACCTCGCTGCAGTTCATCGACCAGGTCATCGCGGCGAACGCCGTGCAGATCTCGCCTGCCAACACCTCGGCGGCCTTCACCGGGTACAACGACAAGGGCCTGTACTGGCGGACTGCTCCCTCGGACGTGCTCCAGGGCGAGGTCCTCGGCAACCTGATCGCCTCCGAGGGCAACGAGACTCTCGGCATGATCGTGCTGAACGACTCGTACGGCACCGGTCTCGCGTGCTTCACCAAGAAGGCGTTCGAGGGTGCCGGCGGATCCGTCGTGGCCACCAGCCTCTACAACACCGGTGACACGAACTTCTCGGCGCAGATCGAGGACGTCCTGGCCCAGAAGCCCGATGCGATCGCCCTGATCACGTTCGACGAGGTCTCGACGATCATCCCCGACCTGACCGCCAGCTTCGCGAAGGACAAGCTGTTCTTCGTCGACGGCAACCTGAAGAACTTCGGTACGCAGTTCCCGAACGGCACCCTCACCGGCGCCAAGGGGACCTACCCGAGCGTCGATCCCGATTCGACGGCGACTTTCCGCAGCACGCTGGAGTCGTTCTGGACCGGTAAGGGCAACCCCAAGCTCGACGACTTCACCTATGCCCCCGAGTCGTATGACTCGGTCATCCTCCTCGCCCTCGCGGCGCTGAAGGCGGGCTCGGCGGCCGGTCCCGACGTGGCTGCCAACATGCAGGCGGTCTCGGGCGGTACGGGCGGTGGCACGAAGTGCACCACCTACGCCGCGTGCGCCGACATCATCATCGGCGGCGGCGAGGCCGACTATGACGGCGTCTCGGGCCCGATCACGTTCAACGACGTGGGCGACCCGACGCAGGCCACCATCGGTGTCTTCGAGTACGGCGACGACAACAACTACAGCTGGCTCCGCGCCGGTTGATCGGTTCCCCGTGAAGGGCCCCGGGACTTCGGTCCCGGGGCCCTTTCCCGTGCGCGGGGGGAGACCGTTCCGCGGCTCGGCCACGGCATCCACGCGCCTTCAGCTCCCTGCGGGCGGCGCGCACCTCGAACGGTTGGCCGCGAAGGTTCCGGGCGGGGTGCGTTCGTCCGCATTCGAAAAGGCCCGGACAGTGAGGCGTCCACAGGCTCTGACCGCGGCCTCGTGGCAGGCGCACGTCAGCACAAGGCTGCGTCGGAGGGGCCCAGCTAGTCGGCGCGGACCGTAGAGCGAATCAGAAGCTCGGGTCCGTGGCATCCGTTCTCCCGCCTCGCCCGGGCGGTACAGCGCGTCCGCTGCAACGAGCGTCCCGACGACGGCGCGCACTGACCTCCGAGAAGGGCACGTCGTCGCCTTCGAAGCGGTTAGGGCGGGGAAGCCGAGCGGGCGCACCTCGGCGGCAAAGCGGAAGGCCCGAGCCCCTGGGGGACTCGGGCCTTCCGGCGGGGGCTCGGCTCAGGTGCCGAGCGTGCCCAGGTACAGACCGATCACAGCCGGGTCGTCCATGAGCTCGCGACCGGTTCCCGTGTAGGCGTCGCGACCCTGGTCGAGCACGTAGCCGCGGTCGCAGATCTGCAGGCAGCGGCGGGCGTTCTGCTCCACCATGATGCAGGTCACCCCGGCCTTGTTGATCTCGGATACGCGGATGAACGCCTCGTCCTGACGAACCGGAGACAGGCCGGCCGACGGCTCGTCGAGCAGCAGTACCTTCGGGTCCATCATGAGCGCGCGTCCCATGGCGACCATCTGGCGCTCACCGCCCGACAGCGAGCCGGCGCGCTGCTTCAGGCGCTTGGCGAGGTCGGGGAAGATGCTCGTGACGAAGTCGACGCGCTCGTTGAACCCCTTCGGTCGCTGATACAGGCCCATCTGAAGGTTCTCCGCGATCGTCAGGCTCGGGAACACGTTGTTCGTCTGCGGGACGAACCCGACGCCCTTGGCGACGAGCTTGTTGGCCCGCAGGCCCGTGATCTCTTCGCCCTGCAGCAGAACGGACCCCGAGCGTACCTTCACCTGGCCGAAGATCGCTTTGAGCATCGTCGACTTTCCGGCGCCGTTGGGGCCGATGATGCCGATGAGCTCGCCGGGAGCAGCGGTCAGGTTGGCGCCGTTGAGGATGTTCACGCCCGGCAGGTACCCGGCATGCACGTCGCGGAGCTCGACAACGTTGGCGGTCATCGACCGTCCTCCTTCTCGTGCGACGACTCTGCGTCGATCGCGGCGTCGACCTGCTGCGCGGTCTCGAGCAGCTCGGCGGCTGCGGTCGAGTCGACCGTGCCCTCGTGGCGGCCGGTGACAACACCCAGGTCGACGTCCTGGTGTGCGCCGAGGTACGCGTCGATCACGGCCTGGTCCTTCATGACGGTGTCGGGCGGCCCCTCGGCGACGATCTTGCCCTCGGCCATCACGACGACCCAGTCGGCGATGTGGCGGACCATGTGCATGTCGTGCTCGACGAACAGCACGGTCATACCGAGGTCCTTGAGATCGAGGATGTGGTCGAGCAACGACTGCGTCAGCGCGGGGTTGACCCCGGCCATCGGCTCGTCCAGCATGACCAGCGTCGGATCGCTCATGAGCGCTCGCGCCATCTCGAGGAGCTTGCGCTGGCCGCCCGAGAGGGAGGCCGCGAAGTCGGTCTCTTTGCTGTCGAGCTTGAAACGCTTGAGCAGCTCGCGCGCCTTGGCGTCGTTGTCGGTCTCCTGCTTACGCCACACGAACGGGAGGATGCTCGAGAGCAGGCTCTCGCCCTTCTGCTTCGTCGCGCCGAGCTTCATATTCTCGAGGACGGTGAGCAGACCCAGCGCTTTGGTGAGCTGGAACGTGCGCACCTGACCCATGCGGGCCGCCTTGAACGCGGGGATACCGGCGAGGTTGCGGCCGTCGAACGACCACTGGCCGCTGTTGGGCTTGTCAAAGCCGGTCAGGAGGTTGAACAGCGTCGTCTTGCCCGCACCGTTGGGCCCGATCAGCGCCGTGATGGCATTTCGTGGGATCTCTAGGTGCTTCACATCGACGGCGGTGTTGCCGCCGAAGTCGCGGCGGACGTTGTCGGCGATGATGATCGGGTCGACCTTCGCGACGCCGGGGGCGATCTCGCCCTTGTGCAGCCCGGTCGCCTTCACCCGCGGCGCCGAGGCGCTGGGCACGACCGGCGTGGACTCATCGGACAAAGGTCATCTCCTTCTTGCTGCCCAGGATGCCCTGGGGGCGGAAGATCACGAGCAGCATGAGCGCGACGCCGACGATGACGAAGACGAGCATCTGGGACTGGTCTGCGGTGAGGAACGGCAGCAGTCCGATCGAGGACAGCGCCGGCAACAGGTTCGACAGGAACGCGCGCACGACCCAGAACAGCACGGCGCCGAGCACCGGGCCGAAGATCGTCGCCGCACCACCGAGCAGGAGCGCCGTGTACACGAAGAACGTCTGCGAGGTGACGTAGACGTTCGGGTTCACGTTCGTGTCCATGGCGGTGATGATGCCGCCCGCGGCGATGATCACACCGCCGATGACGAGTGCCTGCATCTTGAAGGCGAAGACGTTCTTTCCGAGTGCGCGCACGGCGTCTTCGTCTTCGCGGATGCCGCGGATGACACGACCCCAGGGGCTGCGCATGAGCATCCAGACGAGGAGGACCGCGACGGCGACGGCGACCAGGCCGATGAGGATGACGTACCAGCGGTTGGCGTTGTACGTCCACGGGCCGATGCCGTAGTCCCCTGCCGGGAGCGGGTTGTTCTCGCCGCGCCACCCCGACTGGAAGTTGAACAGGCCGTCGGCCGAGCCCGTGACGCCACGGAAGGTCGAGGTGAGGAACACCAGTCGGAGGATCTCGGCGGCCGCGATCGTGACGATGGCGAGGTAGTCGCCTCGCAGCCGAAGCGTCGGGATGCCCATGATGAGCGCGAACACGACGGCCGCTGCGAAACCGATCAGAGCGGCGAGCGGCCACGCAAGGCCGAACGTCAGGATCGAGATCGCGAAGCCGTAGGCGCCGATGGCCATGAAGCCGGCGACGCCCATGTTGAGAAGGCCGGCGAAGCCGAAGTGCATCGACAGGCCGATGGCCGCAAGGGCGTAACCGAACGTGGCCGGCGCGAGGATCTGCGAGGCCGTGTTCGAGAGGATCTGCAGGAAGTCCATGGTTTACCTACCCGATTCGCTCTCGGCGGCCGAGGATGCCCTGCGGCCGGAAGAGGAGGATGACGATGAGCACGACGAGGGCGCCCACATACTTCATGTCGGAGGGGATCCACAGGGTGGACACCTCGACGAGGAGGCCGACCACGATCGAGCCGATGAGAGCTCCGAACGCGGTACCGAGTCCGCCGAGCACGACGGCGGCGAACATGAGCAGCAGGATGCCGGAACCCATGTCCCAGCGGATGCCGGGGCGGAAGTAGGCCCACAGCACGCCCGCGAGACCGGCGAGAGCGGATGCCAGGATCCAGACCATGCGCACGACGTTGTCGACGTCGATGCCGCTGGCGGCGGCGAGCGAGGGGTTGTCGGACACCGCACGGGTGGCCCGGCCCAGACGCGTCCGGGTGAGGAACCACGCGAAGGCCGCGATCACGACGATCGAGATGCCCATGCTCGTCAGGTCGGTCACGCTGATGCGGATCGATCCGAGGCCCGGGATGATGTCGCTCGACGCGCCCGGGAGCTGCTGCGTGCCGCCGCCGATGAAGATCTGGAACACGTAGCGCAGCGCCAGTGACAGACCGATCGAGACGATCATGAGCTGGACGATGCCGAGACCCTTCCTTCGAAGGGGCCTCCAGATCCCGGCATCCATCGCGAGGCCGAAGACTCCCGAGAGGACAACCGCGAGGGGGATCGCGATCCAGATCGACCATCCGGTGCCCGCGCTCAGGAACAACGCGGCGATGGCGCCGAAGGTCACCATCTCGCCGTGGGCGAAGTTCGACAGGCCCGTCGTGCCGAACACGAGCGAGAGTCCGATCGCGGCGAGGGCGAGCATGAGGCCGAAGTTCAGGCCGTTCACCGTGCGCGAGAGCAGCTGGTCCATGAAGCCGACCGTCTGGCGTTCCGCGGCGCCGAGGGTGAAGTTGCTCGAGACGGTGCTGGAGCTGCCGAACTGCACCTGCCGCTCGAACTCCTGGCCGTCCGGAACAGTCACACCCGAGGGGAGGGAGTTGCGATCCAGGTCCACTGTCCAGGACCCCTCTTTGGTGGGGACCTTGATTGTCGCGCGACCGCGCTCGTCTGTCGTGGCCTCGCCCGTGAAGGAACCGTCGGTGGCGGTGACCTTCGCCTGAGCGACGGGCTCTCCCTCGGAGCGCACGTTCACCGTGATGGAATAGGGAAGATCCTCGTCGTTGACGGCTGCCGTCGATGCGGGGGCGAACCCGAGCACCAGAGCGGCAGCGAAGAGTCCTGACAGCAGCGTCAGGATCGAGCGTCGACGGCGAGGCATCCGTGGAGATGCTTGCCGAGTGGTCACGAAACCTCCTGGTCGTTCGACGACGTGGACCGTCGCCGCCCGGACACCGTAGTCCGGGATTATTGCCGCGTTGTTTCCATCGCAGCAGTCGATGCGAGAACGATACCCGGACGCGATGTATTCGCTGTGCGTTGCGCATTCGGGGCGTCTTCACCCCTGCGCAACGGGGGTAGTGGCGGGCGTGTGATGTGGGGTATATCGCGCGAGCGGGGAAGAAAAGAGGTCCCTACGGCGCTTACACTTTCAGGCGGAGCGCGCCGCACGCGCCCCGGCCGACGACGTCCCTTTTCGAGCAGGCGCCGCGCGCGCAGGAGGATTCATGGAGCAGCACGACCCGTTCGGTTTCATCGGACTGACTTACGACGACGTGTTGCTGCTTCCCGGCCACACAGACGTCATCCCGAGCGAGGCCGACACGTCGTCGCGTCTGAGCCGCCGAATCACGGTGGCCACGCCCCTGCTCTCGAGCGCGATGGACACCGTCACCGAGGCGCGCATGGCGATCGCCATCGCGCGTCAGGGCGGTATCGGCATCGTCCACCGCAATCTCTCGATCGAGGACCAGGCCGGCATCGTCGACCAGGTCAAGCGCAGCGAGTCGGGCATGGTCTCGAACCCGATCACCACGAATCCGGATGCCACGGTGGCCGAGGTCGACGCGATGTGCGCGCAGTACCGCATCTCGGGCCTGCCGGTGGTCGATCTCGACGGCGTTCTGGTCGGCATCATCACGAACCGCGACATGCGCTTCGTCTCGGGCTTCGAGCGCCAGACGACCAAGGTCAGGGACGTCATGACGAAGGACGGCCTGATCACCGGGCACGTCGGCATCCACGCCAACGACGTCATCGCGACGTTCGCGAAGCACCGCGTCGAGAAGCTCCCGCTCGTCGACGACGACGGCAAGCTCGCCGGCCTCATCACGATCAAGGACTTCGACAAGAGCGAGAAGTACCCCCTCGCCACCAAGGACGACCAGGGGCGACTACGCGTGGGCGCTGCCATCGGTTTCTTCGGTGACGCGTGGCAGCGTGCCGAGGCCCTGCGCGACGCGGGCGTCGACGTCCTCGTCGTCGACACGGCGAACGGGCAGTCGGCCGGGGTCATCGACATCGTGAGCCGTCTCAAGGCAGACTCCTCGTTCGATCACATCGACGTCATCGGTGGCAACGTCGCGACCCGCGAGGGCGCCCAGGCGCTCATCGACGCGGGAGTGGATGCCGTCAAGGTCGGCGTCGGTCCGGGCTCGATCTGCACCACCCGCGTGGTCGCGGGCGTCGGCGTGCCGCAGGTCACCGCGATCTACGAGGCCGCGAAGGCGGCGATCCCCGCGGGCGTGCCCGTGATCGCCGACGGCGGCCTGCAGTACTCGGGCGACATCGCCAAGGCCCTCGTGGCGGGCGCCGACACCGTCATGCTCGGCTCGCTCCTCGCCGGTACCGACGAGTCGCCGGGCGAGATCGTGTTCCAGGGCGGCAAGCAGTTCAAGCAGTACCGCGGGATGGGCTCGCTCGGCGCTCTGCAGACGCGCGGCAAGAAGACCTCGTACTCGAAGGACCGCTACTTCCAGGCCGACGTCCCCAGCGACGACAAGCTCATCCCCGAGGGCATCGAGGGTCAGGTCCCGTACCGCGGGCCGGTCGCCGCGGTGGCGTACCAGCTCATCGGGGGCCTTCGCCAGTCGATGTTCTACGTCGGTGCACGCACCGTCGAGGAGCTCAAGTCCAAGGGCAGGTTCGTCCGCATCACGTCGGCGGGTCTGAAGGAATCGCACCCGCACGACGTCCAGATCGTGGTCGAGGCGCCGAACTACAAGAAGTAAGCGTCGCAGCGAAGGGCCGGGTGCACGAGTGCCCGGCCGTTCTGCGACCCGGGAGGGCGTCACGAGGTGGGCCCGAATCGCCCGCCGTTACGCTGACGGCATGATCGGACGCAGAAGTCACCCCCGAGCTTCGGTCTCGGCGCGCCGGACGGAGGCCTTCACCGACGGCGTGTTCGCGATCGCCGCGACCCTGCTCGTTCTCGGGCTCACCGACCACCCCGTGGGGGCGCTGGATTCCGACGCGGCGCTCGGTACCGCGCTGGCCGAGCTCGCCCCGACGCTCGCGACGTTCGTCATCGCGTTCCTGGTGCTCTGCCGCTTGTGGATGACGCACGTCGAACAGTTCGAGCACATCGTGCGGGTGGACACCCTGGGCATGTGGTTGAACACGTTGCGGTTGTTGTTCGTCGTGCTGGTGCCGTTCGCGGCCTCCGTCAACTACGGCGGCGAGAACCTGAGGCTCGGACAACTCGTGCTGCCCGGGGTGTTCTTGGTGTCGTTGTTCTTCAGCTGGCTGCAATGGCTCTGGGCCGCGCGGTCGGGCGCCGTGGCCGACCTCTCCGCTGTCGAGACGCGCGCCGCCGGGCGGGCCGGTCTCACCGCCGTCGTCGTCGGTGCGGGTGTCGTCGCGCTCAGCCCGTGGCTGGGCTCTTGGGCGTTCCTGCTGTACGTCGTCGACGGGCCGCTGACACGCGCGCTGGGTGGCCGACATTCGTCGGTGGACGATCCCGACGGGGATGTCGGAGGGCGCGGGTAGGCTGAGGGGGTGACCATGGAGATCGATCTCGGCCGCGCCAAGCGCGCCCGCCGCGCGTACACCTTCGACGACATCGCCGTCGTGCCGTCGCGGCGCACGCGCAACCCCGAAGACGTCTCGACCGCGTGGACCATCGACGCGTTCCCCTTCGAGATCCCCGTGCTCGGTGCCCCCATGGATTCCGTGGTCAGCCCCCGCACGGCGATCGAGCTGGGCCGCCTCGGCGGACTGGGCGTGCTCGATCTCGAGGGGCTGTGGACGCGCTACGACGACCCCGAGCCCTTGCTGGCCGAGATCGCCACGCTCGCGGACGCCGATGCCACGCGTCGCATGCAAGAGCTCTACGCCGAGCCCATCAAGCCCGAGCTCGTGCGCGATCGCCTCGCCGAGGTGCGGGCCGCGGGCGTCACGGTCGCGGGCGCCCTCACGCCGCAGCGCACGCAGGACCTGTACGAGACCGTGGTCGCCGCGGGCGTCGACCTGTTCGTGATCCGAGGCACCACGGTGTCGGCGGAGCACGTGTCGAAGGTCGCCGAGCCGCTCAACCTCAAGAAGTTCATCTACGACCTCGATGTCCCCGTGATCGTGGGCGGGGCGGCCACCTACACGGCCGCTCTGCACCTCATGCGCACCGGTGCCGCGGGCGTGCTCGTCGGGTTCGGCGGGGGAGCGGCTTCGACCACGCGCGCCACCCTCGGACTGCACGCCCCGATGGCCACCGCGGTGGCCGACGTCGCCGGCGCTCGCCGCGACTACCTCGACGAGTCGGGCGGACGCTACGTGCACGTGATCGCCGACGGCGGGGTGGGCACCTCGGGCGACATCGTCAAGGCGCTCGCCATGGGCGCCGACGCGGTCATGCTCGGAGTCGCGCTCGCCCGCGCGACCGATGCCCCCGGCCGCGGCTTCCACTGGGGTCCCGAAGCGCACCACCCCAAGCTTCCCCGCGGTCGTCGTGTCGAGGTCGACCGCGTCGGTCCGCTCGAGCAGGTCCTCTACGGCCCCGCTCCGGTCGCCGACGGCACGGCCAACCTCATCGGCGCCCTCAAGAAGTCGATGGCGACCACCGGGTACTCCGACCTCAAGGAATTCCAACGCGTCGAGGTCGTCGTCGCCCCTTACGGGCACTGATCCCGGAGCCCCATGACCTCCACCCCCACGACCGAGCCGGCTCCGCCGCAGATCTTTCCGCCGACGCTGCGGGAGGTCATGCTGCGGCCGCGCTGGATCGCGCTGCTGGCGTTCTCGCTCATCGTGGCGGGCGCGCTGGCGTGGCTGGGGCAGTGGCAGTTGGGGCGCGCGGTCGACACCGCACCCCCCGAGCCGGGTCAGACCGAGATCGTGCGACCGCTCGCCGACGTCGTCCAGCCGGGCGACTACCTTGCCGAGCCCCTCGTGGGACAGCGGGTCGAGACGAGCGGCACCTGGGTGGCATCCGACTTCATCGTCGTCTCGTCGCGGTACAACGACGACGTCCAGGGCTACTGGGTGACCGGGCAGTTGCGCGTCGCCGGCGCGGCTCAGCCGACGTCGATCGCCGTCGCCACCGGGTGGACGAGCAGCCGCGATCAGGCCGATGCGGCCGCCGATGAGCTGCGCGCCGAGGCCGAGGCCGATCCCACCGCGGTGGTGGAGGTCACCGGCCGTCTCATCTCCGACGAGGGGGCGTCCATTCCGCCCGCCGACGCCGATCCTCTGACGCTCGTGAAGATGTCGCCGGCCATGCTGCTGGGCCGCTGGCACGACACGCAGGGTCTCGATGTCTACCGGCAATACATCGCGTCGCAGACGGCGATCGGCCCGCTCGACGCGATCGCATCGCCCGCGCCCGATGAGCGCTCGCGCGTCAACTGGCTCAACATCTTCTACGCGGCCGAGTGGGCCATCTTCGCCGGCTTCGCGCTGTACCTCTGGTATCGCCTCGCGCGCGACGCCTGGGAGAAAGAAGTGGAAGATCTCGAGGACGAACAGTCCGAGGCCCTCGCGGCGGGCGCCGCGGAATCCCGCGACTAGACTGGCCTCCATGCCCCGCGCCCCCAAGCTCGCCTCTTTCCCGGCGATCCGCGGAGCCCTGAAGTTCTACCAGATCTGCTCGATCATCACGGGTATCGGCCTGCTGCTGCTGGTCGCCGAGATGATCCTGAAGTACACGCCCATTCACGTGGAGCTGTTCCTCGGCGGATCCGGTGGATTCCTGTGGTTCGCGGATGCCGTGCCCGGCCCCGACTGCCAGTGGTTCTCGCTCTTCGTCCCCGGCGGTAACGGCTGCTCGATCCTGTCGACCGGCGACGGCGTGAACGTCTCGCTGGCGATCCTGGTGGTCCACGGTTGGTTCTACGTCGTCTACCTCATCTCGTGCTTCCGCGTGTGGAGCCTCATGCGGTGGCCGTTCCGCCGGTTCGTCTTCCTCGCCCTCGGTGGCGTGGTGCCGTTCCTCTCCTTCATCCTCGAGGTGCGCACCGCCCGTCGCGTGCGCGCCTATCTCGCCGAGCGTGAGGCCGCGAAGGCCGCCGCTCCCGTTCCCGCCCCGGAAGGCAACCGGTGACCGAACAGACCGAAACGTCCCAGCGCCCCGTCCTCGTCGTCGACTTCGGCGCCCAGTACGCGCAGCTGATCGCCCGCCGCGTCCGCGAGGCCGGCGTCTACAGCGAGATCGTGCCGCACACCGCGTCGGCGCAGGAGATCGCCGCCAAGAACCCCGTCGGCATCATCCTGTCGGGTGGCCCGTCGTCGGTGTACGAAGAGGGAGCGCCCAGCCTCGACGCCGACGTCTTCGACCTCGACGTACCCACGCTCGGCATCTGCTACGGCTTCCAGGTCATGGCCAAGGCGCTCGGCGGAGAGGTGGCGAACACCGGTCTCCGCGAGTACGGGGCGACGGATGCCACGGTCGTCACCGAGGGCACGCTGCTCGAGGGGCAGCCCGCCGAGCAGAACGTCTGGATGAGCCACGGCGATCAGGTGTCCCGCGCTCCCGAGGGCTTCGAGGTCCTCGCCCGCACCGCCCACACCCCGGTCGCGGCCTTCGCGAACGACGCGCGCCGCATGTACGGCGTGCAGTGGCACCCCGAGGTCAAGCACTCCGACCACGGCCAGCACGTGCTCGAGAACTTCCTGCACAAGGCCGCAGGCCTCCCCGCCGACTGGAACAGCGGCAACGTCATCGCCGAGCAGGTCGAGCGCATCCGCCAGCAGGTCGGCACCAGCCGCGTGATCTCGGCGCTGTCCGGCGGCGTCGACTCCGCCGTCTCGACCGCGCTCGTGCACGAGGCCGTCGGCGACCAGCTCATCGCCGTGTTCGTCGACCACGGTCTGCTCCGCCAGGGCGAGCGCGAGCAGGTCGAGAACGACTACGTCGCCTCCACCGGTGTGAAGCTCATCACCGTCGACGCGCGTGAGACGTTCCTGAACGCCCTCGCCGGGGTCAGCGATCCCGAGCAGAAGCGCAAGATCATCGGCCGGGAGTTCATCCGCGCCTTCGAGAAGGTGCAGGCCGATCTCGTCGCCGAGGCCAAGGCCGAGGGGGAGCAGGTGCGCTTCCTCGTGCAGGGAACGCTCTACCCCGACGTCGTCGAGTCGGGTGGCGGAGCCGGTACCGCGAACATCAAGAGCCACCACAACGTCGGCGGCCTGCCCGAAGATCTGCAGTTCGAGCTCGTCGAACCGCTGCGCACCCTCTTCAAGGACGAGGTCCGCGCCATCGGACGCGAGCTGGGCCTGCCCGAAGCCATCGTCGGCCGTCAGCCCTTTCCGGGGCCCGGCCTTGGCATCCGCATCGTGGGTGAGGTCACCGCTGACCGTCTCGAGATCCTGCGTGAGGCCGACGCCATCGCCCGCGCCGAGCTGACCAAAGCCGGTCTCGACAACGAGATCTGGCAGTGCCCCGTCGTGCTGCTCGCCGACGTGCGCTCGGTGGGCGTCCAGGGAGATGGCCGCACCTACGGACACCCCATCGTGCTGCGCCCGGTCTCGAGCGAAGACGCGATGACCGCCGACTGGACGCGCCTGCCCTACGACGTGCTGTCGAAGATCTCGAACCGCATCACCAACGAGGTGCGCGACGTCAACCGCGTGGTTCTCGACGTGACGTCGAAGCCGCCGGGGACGATCGAATGGGAGTGAGCGTCTAGCCCGCTCCCGCGCCGACGTCGTCGGCCGGCTCCGGGGCACCGCCTTCGGGTCGAGAGCGGGGCCCCTACCCCGATCGACCCGAAGACGGTGCCCCTTCGCCGTCCGGCGTCGGCGGCGCTCCGTCTGTCCGCGGAGGGTATGCAAAACCGGGACGCTGGCCCGATCGACTCGGGAGGGCGTGTCACGTGTCCTCGCGTTCGCGGCTGGGCGTGCGTTCCAGCGCTTCCGGCGGAAAGAAGGACAGGGCTGCCGTGTCTCCGACGTGCCGCGGGGGACGCGGCGGGTGGGGGAGGATGGGGGCGTGACTTCCGGCGACTTCCCCGACGCGTGGTACCTCATCCTGTCGAGCCGGCTGATACCCGACCTCGACGGCGGGTACACGATCGCCACCCTCGCGCGGGCGCGGCAGATGGCCCAGGCCGGCGCGGACCCCCTCCTGCTGACCGTCGACCCGGGTGACGCCGACGCTCACTCTGCGCAGCGCGCGACCTTCGTCGAGCGGGGGGCGGCCTCGGCATCCGGGATCTTCCGCAACCTCTTCGACGAGGCCGTCGACGCCGAGGGGGGAGCCGCGGCGTGGTTGCGCGAAGCGGCGCACGCGGGGGACGCCGACCCGGCGCTGGAGTACCGCCTCGTGGCCGGGGGAGCGGTCGAGCTCCCCGTGGTCATCGACCCCGACTGGCACCTCGCGACCGCGCCGATCGTGATCCGGGATGCCGCGGGCGGACCCGTCGGCGTGATCGACGGATTCGGGGCGCTGTACCGCGCGTGGCTGACGCACCTGGCCGACCGGCTCCGTGTCGACAACGACCGGCCGATCGTCGTCATCTGCGAGTCGCGGCAGCTCGGCGAGCTCATCGCGGGCTGGGGCGATGACGACGTGCGGATCGTGCACGCGGTGCACACGATCCACCTCGAGCCGCCGTTCCAGGCCGACTCGGAGCTGAACCCCCTGTGGACGCGGTGGTTTGAGATCTCACCGCGCTTCGACGCCGTGCTGTGGCCGACCGCGTACCAGCGCGATGACGTGCGGGCGCGCTTCGGCACCGCGGCGAACGACGTGGTCGCACCGCACGGCGTGGAGGCTCCGGATGCCGTTGTGTCGGCGTCGCAGCGTGAGCGGGGCCTCGTCGTGGTGCTGGGGCGACTCGCCCCCGGCAAACGGCTCGACCGGGCGATCGACGCCTTCGCGCGCGTTCTCGGCGACGTGCCGGACGCTCGGCTCGAACTCTGGGGCGAGGGAGCGCAGCGCGGGGCACTCGAGGCTCTCGTCGCCGAACACGGACACGAACACGCCGTCTCGCTGCCCGGGCTCACCACCGAGCCGGGCGCTGTGCTCGACCGAGCCGCCGTGTACCTGACGACCTCCGCCTTCGAGGGGCAGGGGCTCGCTCTCGCTGAAGCTCTCGCGCACGGGACGCCGGTGGTGGCGTGGGATATCCGCTACGGCCCGCGCGACATGCTCGCGTCGGGTGGCGGCATCCTGGTTCCGGACGGCGATGACGACGCTCTGGTCGATGCGCTGCGGCGGGTGCTCACCGACGACGGGCTGCGTGAGAGTCTTGCGGCCGAGGCGCGGCAGGCAGCGGATGCCGTGAGCCCGGCGCGCGCGATGAGCACCCTCGCGGCTGTGGCACAAGAGGTGCTGGGGCGGTCGCGCCGGCGCTGAATCGCGCAACCCGGGATTGCGTTCCGTGTGCGTTGTCGCTCGAGCCGAGCCGAGGCGCGGCCTGGCGGTGCCGGGGTCCTCGCCCACCCGTACGTCCCGCTCCGACCGACACGGTCCGAGCCGCGTAGGCGTCCGCGTCAGCCGCGCGCGACCCTCCGCACCGCGTCCGCCGCATCCGCCGGAGAGCCGCGGAACGCCGGGCCGTGGCCGGGCAGCACCCAGTCGGCATCCAGTCCCGCGATGCGATCGAGCGAGGCGAGCGCCTCGGCCGGGTCGTCGGTGAAGGGCGCGGGTCCGGGGCCGGTGCGACCGGTCAGGACGTGGCGCGTCGTGAGGGCGTCGCCGACGAACACGGCGCGCACCGCGGGGGAGAAGACCGCGACGCTACCCGGGGAGTGACCGGGCATGCCGACGATGCGAGGGCTTCCGGGGAGGTCGAGGGTCTCGCCGTCGGCGACCTCGCGCACCTCGGTCAGCCACTGCGGACGCATCCCCTTGCGGATGCCGAAGGCGGCGAAGCTCAGCAGTGGGCCGAGGCGGAACGGGCCCATCGCGCTCTTCGGCTTGTCGCCCCCGCGGGCGCGATCGGCGTCGCCCGCATGCACGAAGACGGGGACGCCGTGCTCGCGGCGGAGCCGCTCCGCGAAGCCGACGTGGTCGCTGTCGCCGTGGGTGAGGATGACGCCGCGGATGTCGTCGAGGGTTCGGCCGAGGCCGTCCAGTTCGTGGCGCAGGTCGGCGTACATGCCGGGGAGTCCGGCGTCGACGAGGGTGATGCCGTCGGGGGCGACGACGAGGTAAGAGGCGACGATGTCGTTGCCGATGCGGTGGAGCGATGGAGCGAGTCTCACGGGGTGCCTTTCTGAATGGCTACGAACATTAGCCATGATAGCTTATTAGCGTAGCCATGAGGAGGGTCCGTGCCCACACCGGAGAGAACGTCGCTCGACGAGATCGTCGAGGCGGCCGCGCGACTGCTCGAAGAGGGCGGACCCAGCGTCGTGACGATGCAGGCCGTCGCCCAGGCGGTCGGGGTCAAGGCTCCGTCGCTGTATAAGAGGGTGCGCGACCGCGAGGCCCTGCTCGGACTCGTCGGGGCAGCCGCGGCCGACGACCTGACGGTGCGGCTCGAGACGGCATCCGCGAATCTCGACGACCTACTGGTCGCCTTTCGCGCGTTCGGGCACGACAGGCCGGAGGCGTTCCGTCTGTTGTCCACGACGGTGGTGGATGCCGACCGACTTGCTGCCACGAGCGCGCCGGTGCTGCGCGCGACGACGTCGGCGGTGGGTGAGGCGCACGCGCTCGACGCCGCTCGGCTGTTGACGGCGTGGGCCACCGGGTTCGTCACGATGGAGCTCGCGGGGGCCTTCCGCCTCGGCGGCGACCTCGACGACGCGTACCGCTACGGTCGGCGCCACCTGGTCGCCTCGCTCACGCGGGATCAGGGAGCTGAGCGGCCGGCCCAGGGGTCGTAGTCGGCGATCAGGTCCTCCTGCGCCGGGCGCTCGGCATCCGGCACGTGCTGGAGGTTCACGCGCACGCGGTACCAGAGCGAGCTCGACCCGCGCATACCGTCGACGAGCACGTCGGCGGGGTGGAGCTCAGATGCCGCGTCGGGATGCCGCTGCTTCCAGGTCTCGAGGGCGTCGAGCGCCTCGGTCTTGGTCTTCGTCCGCGCGACCTCGATGAGCGGCATGGTCGAGGCTCGGCGACCCGAACCGTCGGAGCCGCGCGGGGGTTTCTCGGCGGGGCCGAGCTCTTTCGCCAGGGCGAGGAGTGCATCGAGCGAGCCCGCCGCGTCGTCGATGCCGGCATGGGAATCGCCCACGCTGCGGAAGCGCTCGGGCACGGTGAGAACGGTGAACTCCCCGGGGCGACGGTCGCGCACCTCGTCCCAGGTGAGCGGCGTCGACACGCGAGCGTCGGGAAGTGCGCGGATCGAGTACGCCGAGGCGACCGTGCGGTCCTTGGCATTCTGGTTGAAGTCGACGAAGACGCTCTCGCCGCGCTCCTCCTTCCACCAGCGGGCGGTCGCGAGACCCGGCGCACGGTTCTCGACCTCGCGGGCGAGGGTCTCGGCGGCCAGGCGGACGTCGGCGTAGGACCACTCCGGACGGATGCGCACGAGGATGTGCAGCCCCCGGGACCCAGAGGTCTTCGGCCATCCGACGAGCCCGTGATCCTCCAGCACCTCGCGGGCGATGAACGCGACGTCCACGATCTGGGCCCAGTCGACCCCGGGCATCGGATCGAGGTCGACGCGGAGCTCGTCGGGATGATCGAGGTCTTCGGCGCGCACGGGATGCGGGTTGAGGTCGAGGCAGCCGAGGTTGACGACCCACGCCAGTCCCGCGGCATCCCGGATCACCGTCTCTTCGGCCGAGGTGCCCGAGGCGTAGTACAGGGTGGCGGTGTCGATGAAGGCGGGGTGGTTCTCGGGGACGCGCTTCTGGAAGAAGGGCTCATGATCGAGACCCTTCGAGAAGCGCTTGAGCACCATCGGACGACCGCCCGCTCCGCGCAGGGCGCCCTCGGCGACGGCGAGGTAGTACCGCACGAGGTCGAGTTTGGTGAGGCCGGGCTCGGGGAAGACGACGCGGTCGGGGCTCGTGACGCGCACCTCGTGGCCGTCGACGTCGAGGATCTCGGCCGGGGTCTTCGCGGGGCTCATGGCGGGAGGCTAGCGCCGCGGCATTCGGGGTTCGAACCCCTTGCGGGCGGGGTGCGGGGGCGTTGCGGCGTGTTGAGTGTCCAGGACACCCGGACAGTTTCTCGGCGGGTCCGGGTGTTGTGGACACTCGTAACGGGGCGGGGTGCCGGGGCGTTGCGAGGCGTTAAGAGGCCAGGGCGCCCGGACAGTTTCTCGAGGGGTCCGGGTGTTTCGGACACTCAATGGTGGTGGGCGTGTGGGCGTGTGGGCGTGTGGGCGTGTGGGCGTGTGGGCGTGTGGGCGTGTGGGGGAGTGAGGGAGAGAAGGGGGGAGCCCGGATGCCGGCACTCTACGACGAAGGGCCGCCCCGAAACGGGACGGCCCTTCGTGTGAAGCGAGTGCGTCAGTTGTTGCCGCGCAGGATCGCGATCATGCGCAGGATCTCGACGTACAGCCACACGACGGTGACCATGATGCCGAAAGCGCCGACCCAGCCGTAGACCCGGGCAGCGCCGTTGCGGACGCCGCGCTGGATCTGGTCGAAGTCGAGCACGAGCGAGTACGCGGCCATGATGACCACGAAGACGCCGATGATCACGCCGAGCGGGATGCCGAAGATCTCGATCGAGCTGCGCAGGCCGAACGCGCCACCGGCGATCGGGACGTTGAACAGCATGAGGCCGAGGTTGACCAGGCTGAACACCAGGTAGCCGACCATCGCGATCATGAAGATCTTGGTGGCGCGCGCCGAGGCGCGGATCTTGCCGCTCGCGAACAGGGCGAGGGTCACACCGACGACGGACAGGGTGCCGAGGGTCGCCTGCAGGACGATGCCCGGGAAGATGAACTCGAAGAAGGCCGAGATGCCACCGACGAACAGGCCCTCGAACGCCGCGTAGGCGATGAAGACGGGGACGGAGGGTTTCTTCTTGAACGTTGCGACCATCGCCAGCACGAAGCCGACGAGGCCACCGACGATCATCGGCGCAGCGCTGGGGTTCGGGTTGGCGGCGCTGACGCCGGCCATCGACCAGATCCAGCCGACGACGGCCGTGACGACGAGGATGCCGAACAGGGCGAGCGTCTTCATGACGGTGTCTTCGACCGTCATACGGCCGGTGTCGACGGCGCTCGCCGACGGGGCGGCGTACGCGCCTTCGATCGAGGCGGCGGCGGCGGGATCGACGGCCGGGGGCGGGCTGTAGCGCGTATTCGCGCCACCGGCTCGAGGGTCCTGGAACGCCGGGTTGTTGAATGCCGGGTTGTTGAGGGCCACGGGAACTCACACTCCAAAGATGGTGATCACAGCACCGTGCTGTCAGACAACACTAGCCGAGCAGGGCGGCAGATTCCTTGTGCTGACTGGGATTCTGCTTTGAGCGCACCCGCTCGTCACACGGTCTCGCTAGCGTGTCGAGGTGCCTGTCGTCATCGGTCATCGCGGTGCCCCCGGATATCTGCCCGAGCACTCCCGCGGCTCGTATCTACGGGCGATCGCGGAGGGGGTGGATGCCGTCGAGCCCGACGTCGTCCCCTCGAGCGACGGCGTGTTGGTCGTGCGGCACGAGAACGAGATCTCAGGCACCACGGACGTATTGACGCGACCGGAGTTCGCCGAGCGGCGCACGTCGAAGATCGTCGACGGGGAGCGGCTGACCGGCTGGTTCGTCGAGGACTTCACGTGGGAGGAGCTGCGGACCCTGCACTGCCGCGAGCGGATCCCCGCGCTCCGTCCCGACAGCGCCGCCCACGACGACACCGAACCACTGCTGCGCCTGCGCGACGTCCTCGACCTCGCCCGGCAGGGCGGGGTGGGCGTGGTGCTCGAGATCAAGCACGCGGCGTTCTTCGCCCGACTCGGGTTCGACCTGGCCGAGCTCGTCGACGCCGAGCTGCGCGCGGCGGGATGGCAGGACGCCGAGGACGCGCTCGTCATCGAGTCGTTCGAGCCCCTGGTCCTGGCGCGGCTGCGAGAGCGCGGCATCCGGATCCCGCTCGTTCAGCTCATCGACGCGCAGGGGGCGCCGTGGGATCTGCGGGAGCGCGACGGGACTGACGCCGCCTCGTACGCCTCGATGCTGACTGCGGCGGGTCTCGATGTTCTCGCCGGCGAGGTGCAGGGGATCAGCCCCGACAAACGCTCGGTGCTCGCGCCCGATGAGCGCGGCGTCGCGCGAGGACCGGCGCGGTTCGTGCGCGAGGCGCAGGATCGGGGCCTGCGGGTCTTCACGTGGACGTGCCGCCCCGAGAACGCCTTCCTGCTGCCCGCCTATCGGGGGCCGGGCGGCGACGCCGCGTTCGGCGACTGGCGACGCGAGTGGACCGTGTTGAGCGACGCCGGGCTCGACGGGGTGTTCGTGGATCATCCCGATCTGGGCGTCGAGTTCTTCGGGGCGGGACGAAACTCCTGAGTTTCGACCCGCGTGTCGGTCGTTTCGGCCGCTGGACCGCGTCGAGGCGGCGATTCTCAGGAGTTTCGCCCCGCGCAACCCCGACGCCCGGCACGCGCGCAGCCGACAGGATGGCCGCATGACGATGGATGTGACGGTGATCGGCGGCGGAATCTCGGGTCTCGCGTGCGCGCGGGCGGTTCACGAGGCCGGTCGCGCGGTGCGTGTGCTCGATCGCGGGCGCCGGGTGGGCGGACGTCTGTCGAGCCGCACGATCGACGGGCGGCCCGTGGATCTCGGGGCGTCGTACTTCGTGGTCGGGGAGGCGGAGGGCTTCGCCCACGTCGTCGCCGACTGGGAGGAGCGCGGGCTCGCGCGGCCGTGGACCGACACGTTCCAGGTGATCGACCCCGATGGCGGGTGCACGCCCAAGCCCGGACCGATGCGGTGGGCCGCTCCCGCCGGGTTGCGCTCGCTCGCTCTCGACCTCGCCGAGGGGCTCGAGGTCTCGTCGGAGCGTGTCGTCGAAAGCGCGGGGCCCTTCCGGGTCGACGGTGAGGATGCGGGCGAGGTCGTCCTGGCGATGCCGGCTCCGCAGGCGGCGCGACTGACCGGTGAGGCGCCCGGCGGCGCCCAGGAGTGGGATCCGGTGATCGCCGTCGTCCTGCGGTGGGATCAGCGGCAGTGGGATGCCGACCTGCACGGCGCCTTCGCCGACGGCGACGCCGACGTGTCGTTCCTCGCCGACGACGGCGACCGCCGCGGGGACGACGCTGCCGTGCTCGTCGTCCACACCACGGCCGACCGCGCCCGACAGCACCTCGACGACCCCGAGGCGGCCATCGCCCCGGTGCTCGCGGCGACCCGGCGGCTGCTCGGCATCGATGTCGAACCGGTGTCGACGCGCGCGCATCGCTGGACCTTCGCCCGGCCGGTCGAAACGACCGGGCAACCGTTCTTCCGCTCGCCGGGGCTCTCCGCTTGCGGAGACGCGTGGGGCGACAGCGCCGCCGTCCGCACCGCGTGGACCTCGGGCGACGCGCTGGGGCGGGCGCTCGCGGCATCCTGAAGGGCATCGAGGACACGCGCGGGCGGCGACCGAGCGAAAAGCCCTGGTGAACCTCGCCATCATCGGCGCGTGACGGCCGCTCGACGACGAGAGTCCTCGGCGGTGTCGGAGGCTCCCTCTATGGTGAGGCTATGGATGCCGGTATCGACGTCGCGGGAGTCAAACGTTCCTTCGGAGCGGTGCACGCCGTACAGCAGGTGACGTTCACGGCCCTGCCCGGCCGGGTCACCGGACTCGTCGGGCCCAACGGTTCGGGCAAGACGACGCTCATGCTCATGCTCGCGTCGCTCCTGAGACCCGACGAGGGCGAGATGCGCATCGGTGGCATCGACCCCGTGTCCGACCCCGCCGGCGCGCGTCGTCTTCTCGGATGGATGCCGGATTCCCTCGGCGCTTGGCCGAGCCTCACCTCGCGCGAGGTGCTGGTGGCGACCGCGCAGCTCTACGACCTCTCGCGCGAGGACGCGCGGGCCCGGGCCGACCACCTGCTGGAGCTCGTCGACCTCGGCGCGCTCGCCGCCTCTCCCGCCCGGGTGCTGTCACGGGGGCAGAAGCAGCGACTGGCGTTGGCGCGTGCTCTGGTGCACGACCCCCGGGTGCTGCTGCTCGACGAGCCCGCCTCCGGCCTCGACCCTCAAGCGCGCATCGCATTGCGCGTGCTGCTGCGGCGGCTGGCGGCCGAGGGGCGCACCATCCTCATCTCGAGCCACGTGCTCGCGGAGCTCGAAGAGGTCGTCGACGACGCCGTCTTCCTGGTCGACGGGCGCACCGTCGGCACCGACCGCGTCGCGGCCGCGGCGACCCGCGTGCGGGTGTGGCGGGTGCGGGTCCCCGCCGACGTCGCGCGTTCCCCGGACGCCGTGCGCGACGACGTCGCGGCCGCCCTCGGGCGCACGGCCGGCGAGGTGCGCGTCGACCGGCGTGACGTGCTCGTGCCTTTCGTCGACGAGGCGGGCGCCGTCGCGGGTCTGCGTTCGCTCGTGAGCGCGGGGCTGCCGATCGTCGAGTTCGCCCCGGCCGTCGGCGATCTCGAGCACGCGTTCCTCGATCTGCGGGCCGACGCATCGCCGTCCGTACCCGAGGGCGCTTCCACACCCGTGGTCGATCCCGCACCACCCGGCTCCTGGCAGCCGCCCGCCGACCGTACCGACGACGGGAGCGCCTCGTGAACCTGCATCGCCTTCGCACGATCATCGGCATCGAGCTGCGTCAGCGCGTGCGTTCCGTCGGTTGGTACGTGCTGCTCGGGATCTTCGCGGTCATCCTCATCGCCCTGCTGAGCCTCTCGTTCGCCGCGTTCTCGCTCACGACGGGCGGCAGCGAATGGTTCTTCTCGCTCGTCATCATGCTCGTGCTGCTGCTTACGCTGCTGGTCTCACCGACGCTGAGCGGCAGCGCGGTGAACGGCGATCGGGATGCGGCGACCCTCGCCCCCGTCCAGGTCACTCTCGTCACGACGGCCGAGATCGTCATCGGCAAGTTCCTCGCCGCGTGGATCTCGGGACTGGCATTCCTCGTAGTGGCGCTGCCGTTCCTCGTCGTTGCGACCCTCGCCGGAGTGCTCAACCCCGGTGCGATCGTGACCTCGCTCGGCATCCCGATCATCGAGGTCGGCGTCGTCGCAGCGATCGGGGTGGGGCTGAGCGCGGTGATCGCCCGGCCGATCTTCTCCGTCGCGTCGACGTATCTGTTGGTGGCGGCGTTGACGGTGGGGACGCTGATCGCCTTCGGACTCGGGGGTGCGGCTCTGCGCACCCAGACGACGACGATCAGCCGCGAGGTCGATTGGAACGCCATCCCTGCCGGGTGCGACCCCGGCGCCCCGGTGCGCTCGACCGACTGCCCGAGTTACGACCAGTTGCCGTGCGTCGAGTCCCGCACCCTCTCCGAGCAGCCGCGTTTCGATCGCGTGTGGTGGATCCTCGCGGCGAACCCCTTCGTGATCCTCGCCGACGCGACTCCGCCGACGTACGTCGACGGCTACCCGACCGACCTGTTCTCGCAGATCGCCTCCGGCGTCCGTCTGGCGCAGATCGCTCCCGAAGCGACCACGTCGTTCGACGGATGTGCTCAATCCCGCGGGTGGAACGTCGATGCCTACCCGAGCACCGAGCAGCTAGTCGCGGGCACCGCGCCGAGCTGGTTCGTCGGGCTGTTCGTCCAGTTGCTGCTGGCGAGTGGTCTGCTCGCATGGGGCGTCGCCCGCACGCGCACGCCCGCGAAGAGGCTGCCGCCGGGGACGCGCATCGCCTAGCGCGGCCCGTCGGCCGCCGTCGCCCGCCGGGCGTGCCGCCGGTCATCGCTCACGGTGGCCGTGCGCGCGCAAACGGGCGAGGGGCACCCTCCTGGATCAGGATGGGCGCCCCTCCGGTTCGTTGCGAGACTCAGGCGTGTCCTTCGGCCGCCGGGAACCCGGGGTCGGCGGCGGGAGCGTCGTCGCCGTCGAGGGCGTCGCCGGTGTGGTCGTCGAGGCTCACGTGCTCCTCGGCTTCGGCGGCGTCTTCGCGGACCTCGTCGGTCACGGCGTCGGTGGGGGCGGCCGAGTCGGCGCGAGCGTCGTCGGAGTGGCGGGAGGGGATGTCAGGAGTGCTCATGCGCTCACGCTCCTCCTCCGGTGCGGTGCGGGCGACCGGCTTGACACGGTCAGTCGGTGGCATCCGGGATCGACGAATCCACCGCGGGCCAGGCAGGCAGGGGGTCATCGAACGCCAGCCACGCCGAGGGCCCGGCGGCGAGCTCGTCGTCGGTGAGGGCCGCGTGGTCGAGGACGTGCGCGAGCTTCGGTGCCGACAGATCGAGTCCGGTGAAGACGATCTCCTGGCCCATGCCCATGCGGCCGTCGTCGGTGCCGAGCGGCTCGATCCACATCGCGGAGCCCACGTGCTCCCACCGAGCCAGGATGCCGGGGCGAGACGCCAGGCGGCAGAAGCCCGCCGAGCGCACCAGGCGTCCGGCAGCGCCCGCGTCCAGCCGGTCGAGTGCCGCCGAGAGGCGCGCGGGGTGGAACGGCCGCAGCTGCTCGTGGCGGAGCGTCATCACGCGGTTGTCGCGCATGTAGGGGTCGTGTTCGCCGTTGAGGGCGTGCACCCATCCGGCGCGCTCCAGGATCTCGCCCTCGTGCGTCGCGGCCGAGTGCAGGTCGCTCACCGGGTCGCGCGACAGCCGGACGACCGCTGTCGGGTTCAGGTGCGAGGCCAGTGCCATCTGCACCGCCAGCGCCGGGGTCGGCACCTGCTCCCAGTTCACCCAGACGATGCGGGTCGCGAGCTCCAGCGCGAGGGCGGCCTGACGCGCCCGCGCGCCGACGTCACCGCGGGTGTCACCGTGATTCGCGGCTGCCGACAGGGGGGCGTCGTCGAGAAGGTCGCCGATCATGTGGCGGGCGTCGACGACGCACACCTCATGTGGCGGGCGTCGACGACGCACACCGCCTCGACCTCGGATCCGCCGCGTGCCGCGATCGAGTGGATGAGGTCGACGTCGGTGCCGAGATCGACCACGGACGCGGTGTCGTCCGCGCGCGGCCGGGGGAGCGGGAGCGCGTGAGGCACGCGGAGGTCGGCGTACCGCAGCAGATGAAGGGGCCGCGACAGGGCGACGGCGGTCCGTTCCGAGTAGGTCCGGCGCTCGGGGGCGCACACGCCCATGATGGCGATCGTGCGGGGCATGGCATCCACCTCTCATTTGTCAGGGGAGTGGGGACACTCTAGCTTGTTATTGATAACGCTTATCAACAAGGAGGATGCCATGAAGGTCCGAGCGTCGATCAAGTCCCTCAAGAAACAGCCCGGTGCGCAGGTCGTGCGTCGGCGCGGCAAGGTGTTCGTGATCAACAAGCTCAACCCGCGCTTCAAGGGTCGACAGGGGTGATCGCCGGGTCGCTGCGATAACGGAAACGAGAACCGTTCCCAGATAGGTGAACACATTGCAATCCGTGCATGTGTGTGGTGGTCTAGGTGTCGTGGACAAGATCGCGGGGCTCGACGAGGCCGCCGAGCTGTTCAAGGTTCTCGGCAACGAGTCGCGTCTGGCGCTCGTCTGGCTGCTGAGCCGCGAACCGCTCACGGTCGGCGCGCTCGCCGAGCGCGCCGGACTGTCGCAGCCGCTGGTGTCACAGCACCTGCGGACCCTGCGGCAGTCGGGGCTCGTCAGCTCGGAACGCGAGGGCAAAGAGATCCGCTATGCCCTCGCCGACCAGCACGTCGCTCATGTCGTGCTCGATGCGATCGCCCACGTCCAGGAACCGAACGACCAGGGGAACGAACAATGAGCATCGCTGAGACCCACGCCGAGCACACCGTCGACGAGCACGCGCACGGCGACGACTGCGGCCACCAGAAGATCGAGCACGGCGACCACGTCGACTACGTGCACGGGACCCATCACCACGCCCTCCACGGCGACCACTACGACGAGCACGAGTCGAAGGCCGAGCACACCGTCGACGAGCACGCCCACGGCGATGACTGCGGTCACGAGAAGGTCGAGCACGACGGCCACGCCGACTACGTGCACGACGGACACCGTCACGCGCTGCACGCCGATCACTACGACGAGCACTGAGCTCGAGCGGCATCCTGTGTCACGAGCTCAGGATGCAGCGAGGCCCGCTTCCCCTTTCGGGGTGGCGGGCCTCGGACTCAGACAGGTCGTTCCGGTGGTGTTACCGCCCGGAGCGACTGCCGGAACGTTTCGAGGGCTTCCCGCCCCTCGACTGTTGCCGTCAACCAGGCGGTCCAAGTTTCGACGACAAATTGGGAACCGCTTTTGCCCACGGCGGAGGCAACCGAATTCGCGCGATCGTGAGGGTTATCCCCCACCGTGCGCTCGAGCGCCCGCTTCAACATTCCGGCGTCTGTGGAAAGAAGATCTTCATGATTTTCGGCCACGAGGAGCGCTCCTTCTTCCGGCGACAAAATGCCCGGGAGTTTCAAGCACCTCTTTTCCGAGGGTGATATTTTCTCATTCCCATCGAGCACGCCCCATAGGGAAATTTTAGTCTCTTTAAGTTGCGGAAGCTTGCCTACCGCGCGGACTTCCGCCGCGCTGCCTCCGATCCAAATTTCGCTCACATCGAAGTGTGGAAAGTCTGCCATAACCAGAAGTTGGTTCAGTAGGAGTCTAGCCATCGAATCTTCGACCACGAAAACTATTTGCTTCGGTGCGGCGACCCGCAATGCGTCCCACAGTGCGTAATCATCTGGCTTGGCGAGGGAAGACTTTCCGTCCAGGCCGACCCGCAGAAGCGCTTGCGCACTCCGTGGTGCATCGGCAAGGCTCAGGTAGGAGTGCGTAGCAATAATGACGGGCGACTTTTGGCTGTTTGCGTGATCGACGATCAAGTCCAACACCCGTCGAGCAGACATCGGAGCAAGCATGATGTCCGGCTCGTCGAGAAGCAAAACTGCGTTTCGGGGTGCGCTTTTCAGCGCCCAGTGAAGCGTAAGCGCACTCAATTCACCCCTGCTCAGGCTGGGCGAACTGTGCGTGCCACCGCTGGTGGTCATCTCGAAGTACGGAACAACTTCCTCCCTGTATAAGGGGACACCCTCCGTGCTCGTTTCGTCAGTCACGAGAGAACTATCGATTTCAGCGACTCGGATCGAGTCATATTCTCGGCCGAGAACGTAAGACAAAGTTGCCGTATCCGAAGATCGAAGCGGTGACAGACCGGCCGCGTCGACCTGTTCTCGTAGATCTGGAATTCGGTGTGATCGCCACTGACGGGATAGTAGCTCGAAAAGATCGACGTACACGAAGTCATCGGGTTCGTCGCCAACCCAAGTCAGTACGGTGTTGGAGGACTGGGGGTCATTTCGCTCGGACCAAATGGAGCGCAGGATGCGCGATTTTCCGCCAGAATTCACGCCGGCTAAAATCAACAAGCCGCCCGACATGGTCACGTTGCTGTCAGCAAACCCTTGTCCGCTGCGAGTTGACAATGATGACATCGATTGGCGTCCAGTCCAGTCGGAGGTGACGCGGTCCCAGCTATGCTTGGCTTGCACGGACTTCATGCGATCGCACTCCACTCGTCCCACTCCGAAACGAGCTCCAGCACCTGAAGCTCGAATGCATCAGCTCCTTCCCACTGAATGTCTCGAACGCGTGTGTCTAGTTCACGCACTATGTCCGGCAAACTTATCGCTTCGTTGTACTCCGATACAGCTAGCCAGGCAACAGCGTCGCGAGCTTGAACTGACAGCACGTCCGCCACACGGAGGCTGGCTCGGTCGGCATACAGCGCAACGAGTGGCGCAGTGCGAGTTGGATTCTTGAACTCTTTCGATGACGCGGCGAGGTCGCCCTTCGAGGTCATGATTCTGCCCCGCTCGAGAAGCTGCATTGCTTCGCCGAGTCTCAGTGGCGCAGGCGCATTTGAAGTACTAGCCCGCGCGGCCACGAGAAGCCACGTCAGCAAGGTAGCTTTATTGAATTTCACAGCGTGCAACGTGTGAGCTTCTGATGTGAATAGTTCGACGCTCTGGTTCGCGCGCTCGATGACGCCAGCAGGAAGGCCGTCTTGGTCTCTGTAGATGGCCTCCATATCGCGGGCAGTGAGGGGAGTTTTGAGCGACCCTCGCAACAGATATGCACACAAGCGGGCGACGACATCGTCGTATGCGAGCCGCCCATCCGAGAAGCCCAAGAGGTCCTTGCTCCACCCCATAGCGGCAGCGCTTTGCACTATCTCGCGTATCTGGCGGCGCGTCGTTCCCGACAGGGCATTACGCTTCTCGGCCGACGTAAGTCCCGTCGGCAGGTTGAGTCTGAAGAAGAGTTCGTAGGGCTCATCGGGCTCGAAGTCGTACAGGCGGTAGGTGCTGATACGGGCCGACAGGATCCTCCTCTGTATGAGGGGGGGCAGTCGGCTGAATGTCAGCCCCTTGTACTGGGACACGCTCTCATCCACAGGGGCGAACGTGCCAACTGTGACTTTGCCCTCTATGAAATCGAACAGGGCTTGGAGGCGTTGTTGGCCGTCCAAGACGGAAAGGCTCTCGTCCTCTTCGACGACGAGGTGCACGGGCGGAACCCGCCAACCCCGCAGAACTGTGTCGACTAGCCTTGCCTTTTTCTCTCGGGGCCAGACCAATCCACGTTGGAAGGCTGGTTGCAGGTCGAGGCTCCCTTCCGTGTATCTAAGGTGCAGGCTCTTCAGATCGGGCTCCCAGGGCTCGAGTTTCAATGCCCACTCCTTCAGTCATTTCCGGCAAATCACGACTCTCTCGCAACCACGGATGACGATACAGGTTTCAGTCCTAGTGTGTCTCGCAAAGCCTCTACCTGATGCGTTTCGCGTGATACTGAACACGCGTCAGAAGCGTTGCAGTCGGGGATCTTTCTGCCAACGGGTGGGGATTGAGATCGCCTGCAACTTAGATTTCGGCGCTTCTCGCATTTTGAACCGCGGAGTTGGTTCCGCTCACGACATCCGCAATGGGCGGGACTTGCTCCTACCCCTCGGTTGGACCGACAATGCGCACGGTGCGTGAGGGGGTGAGCTCGGAGCGGGGCCCACGACGCCGGGCTACGGCATCCCCGCGGTTGTCGATGTCGCACGGGTATCCTCGCGTGCCCCCGGTCAGGCCTGCACGCGGAACGAGCGCCCCTCGAACGTCACGACGTCGCCCACCTGCAGCTGGCGTCCGCGGCGGCGATCGACCTCGCCGTTGACCTCGACGTAGCCGTCGATGATCGCCTCTTTCACGTCTCCGCCCGAGTCGAGGATGCCGGCGAACTTCATGAACGGGCCGAGGCGGATGCCCTCACTGCCGATGGGTACATCCTGGGGCGCGGGGGTGGTCATGAATCCAGTCTCGCAGGAGTCACGCGGCCGGTGCGGGTTCGGAAACGCTGCTCCAGCGCGTCGGCACGTCGCGCATCAGCAGGGCGTGGTCGAACTCGGCGGTGCCGGCGGGCAGGGCTTCGAAGAAGCTCGAGGCGAGGTCGGTGACGGCGAGGGGTTCGACGCGCCAGGCGTCGGTGTCGAGCCGTAGCCCCTCGAGCGTTCCCGCGCGCGCGGGCGACCAGCCAACGGCATCCTTCCGGAAGAACGCCGACGCGTCGTCGAGGCTCTCGAAGAGGCGGCTGTCGAACGGGATGCCGGGGCCCCGGCGACCCGCGACGCGAACGTGCAGGTCGCTCGCGTCGACGCGGACCGCGAGGCTGGCGCGCGAGGCGTCGAAGGAGACGGTGGCGGGGGAGTGTGTGCCGGGGAAGACGCGACCGCCGACGAGTCGGACGAGTCGGGACGAGCTGTGGCGCCGGGGGATGTAGACGCCGGTTCGCGGGCCGTCAGCGGCATCCCACTCGACCGCGATGCGGTGCGCCGCATTGCGGCTGCGATGCCCGATGGCGGGCGCGAACCACGCGGGACGGACGGAGGCGAGGTGGATCAGGCACATGCCCGCAACGGCGCTGCCGGCGACGAGTTGAGGGCGCAAGCCCCGGGGGAGCAGGGATCGTGCGGCGTCGGGGTCGACGCGGTAGTTGACCAGGACGCGGTGGACGATCGTCGCGGCCATCGCCGGCACCGGGTTCGTGCTGCCCCCGATGTTTGTCTGAGTGGTCATGACGCCTCCTTGGCTATTTAGCGAAGAAGCTACACGCAATTTAGCTACAGTGCTAGATTGGGTGGCGTGACCGACACCGCATCCGACATCTTCGCGGCTCTCGCGCACCCGACGCGGCGCCAGATCCTGCAAGACCTGAAGGACGGCGAGATGGCCGCGGGCGAGATCGCCGCGCGGTTCGACGCGAGCGGACCGACCATCTCGCGACACCTCGGGGTGCTGCGCCAAGCCGGTCTCGTCACGGAGCGTCGCGATGCCAACCGCATCCTGTATTCGCTCGTCGGGGAACGGCTGGCGCTGTCGGTGGGGGATTTCCTGTCGACCGTGTGTCCCGAGCAGATCGTGCTGCGCGAGGTGCGCAAGCGCCGGCCGGTCGCGCGAGGAACGGTGTCGGCTGAGGCGTAGTCGTGCGGGATCAGTCGGACGGGGGCTTCTCGCCGGCGCGCCGCCAGTCGGCGATGTACGGGGGGAGCTCGGTCGTCAGGGTCACCCACAGGCGCTCATCGTTCATCGCGCGATAACCCGCATGGGACGCGATGTTGCGCATCGTCCGCAGGGCCGCGACGACCTCGGCGGGGGTGTCCGTGACGAACGGTGCGAAGTCGTCGGTCTCGAAGAGTGCGGCAGTCCGGATGATCGCCATCGAGCCGGACGCGTACGAGGGGGAGGTGCGGAGAAAAGCACCCCTCCCGCTCCCCACGGCATGGCTCAGGAAGGCCGCGATCGCGTCGACGCTCTCGAGGAAGTTCGCCCGAGCATGGTCTGTGAGGGGGCGCTCTGTCCGTGGCGCCCGCGTGAAGCGCTTCGCCGGTTGTGGATCGGAAGCCGTCACAGGGCCGCCATCACCGTCGAGTCGAGGAAAGAGGGACGCTGCTCATCGTCGACGATCACATCGACGGTGAACCCCGTGAGCTCTTCGACCGCGCTCGTGAAGGCGGCGATGTCGAAGTACCCACGGCCGCTGTCGATGCGAGCGAGAAAGTCGATGTCCGACGTGAAATGATCCGCGCCCGTCGCAATCGAGCCGAATACGCGGATGTCATGGAGTCCGTGCCGTCGTCCTGCCTCGACGATGGCCTCGGCGTTGTCTTCGAGGGCCAGGCTGGGTCGGTAGTCGGCGGCTCGGAGGAGCCGCTCGAGGGCGTCTTCGCTGGGGTTCCTCGTGCCGTTCTCTATGGCGGCGACATTCGGCTGGCTCATCCCTGCGGCGCGTGCCAGGTCGGCCTGCGACATGCCCCGGTCGAGTCGCGCGGCCCGAACGACGTGCGCGGCGCGGCTTCGGTCGACGTGTCGGATCACGGGTATACCTCCGTGATATATCGTACAACTCGGGCACTGACCGGGCAGGCGTAGACGCGACGGCGGGAGTCGAACCCGCCACGCCTTCGGTTATGAGCCGAGGCCCGGGACCGCCCGGATCGCCGCGATGTGTCCCCACGCTAACCCGGGGTGCGGGAGGGGCGAAGAGGCGTTGCGCGGCGTGACGCGATGTGTCGTCGTATGGCGCTCGGGGCGCTCGTCAGCGACCGGCGCGCCCGTCGATGATCGCCCGCGTCGAGTGCTCGAGGTGCGCGCGGACCACCCGCTCCGGGGCTCGCAACGCCTCCTCGACGTACGCGCGGTGCTCCTCCGTCAGTGCCCCCGGTGCGTACGCCGGCCGCACGTGCGTGAGCAGCAGCCGCATCTCGCCGTCGAGGCGGCGGTACTCCTCGGCGATGCGCGAAGAGCCGGACGCGTCCACGAGTGCGAGATGCACGCGAGCGTGGGCATCGAGGGTGGCGGGCCAGTCGCCCGCGGCCTCGGCCACGGCCAGGTCATCGAGCGCGGCGCCGGCGGCGGAGGGGCGGATGCCGCGATCGCGCACGATCCGCAGGGCCTCGGTCTCGAGGGCGCATCGCAACTGCTGCAGGGCGATCAGGGCGTCGTCGTCGAGAAGGGACACGCGGACTCCGCGGTACGGTTCGGCGGTGGTGAGTCGCTCGGCGGTCAGCGTGGCGAGAGCGGTGCGCGCGGTGTGCCGCGAGACGCCGTGCGCCGCGCTGAGATCCTCTTCCCGCAGCGGGGTGCCGGGCGCGAGTTCGCCCGACAGGATCTCGGAGCGCACAGCGGCGGCGACCGCGTCGGCGGTGCGGGGGCCGGGGACGGACGGCGAAGATCGGCGCGCGGCTGCGGTCGTGAGTGCCGCGGCATCCGCGGCGATGCGCTCGGCCTCTCCTGGCGGGGTGCGGCCCGCCCCGGCCGCAGCGCCTTCGTTCGCGTCAGGCCCGTGCCGCGGCATCCGGAACCTCCTCACCACGACGAGACGGAGCCGACACCACGGCGAGGCCCACCGCGATGAGGGCCAGGCCGATGCCGCTGACCAGCGTGAGCTGCTCGCGCAGTACGAAGAGGCCGAGCAGGGTGGCGGCGAGGGGTTCGGCCAGCGTCAGTGTCGACACCGTGACGGCGCTCAGCCGCGCCAGGCCCCACCCGAACAGCAGGTAGGCGATCGCCGTCGTCACCACCCCGAGCCACAGGGCGAGGGCAAGACCGTTCGGGGTGAGGAGCCATGACGCTCCGGCGAGCAGGAGCACGGGCAGGCTCGCCACGGCGGCGACGCCGAATACCGCCCCCATGACGCGCGTGGAGTTCCACCCCCTCTCGATCAACGCTTTGCCGCACACCGTATAGAGGGCGTACGACATTCCCGCGCCCGCCGAGGCGAGTAGGCCCGCCGGGGCGAGCGCGGTCGCGCCGCCGGTCATGCCCGACACGAGAACGACCCCGAGCAGGGCGACGGCGGTCGCCAGCATCCAGCGCGGTGACGGGGCGCGGCGCAGGCGCACGGCATCCGCGATCCCGGTGGCGATGGGCGCCGAGCCGAGGGCGACGACCGTGCCGATTGCGACACCGTTCTCGCGCGTGCCGAGGAAGAACAGGGGCTGGTAGGCGAGCACTCCGACCGCTCCGATGGCGATGAGTGCCGACGTCGACGTTCGAGAGCCGCGGTGCGGCCGCACGGGCGCGCGTTGCGTCAGGGCGAGAAGGCCCAGGATGCCACCACCCACCACGATCCGTGCCGCCCCGACCGCGAGCGGCGAGGCGTCGACGCCCGCGAGGGCCTGCGCCGTGCCCGTGGTGGAGAAACACAGCGCCGCGGCGAGGATCGCGAGGGCGGGAAGCATGCATGGATTGTTACACAATCTGCGCGTCGTCGTACGTCTCAGTCACGGAGCGCCGTGATCATCGATCGCAACGCGTGCAGGGCGGCGGCCTGTTCGGCATCCGTCATCCCGCTCAGCATGCGCTTCTCGACGGACCGGACGGCGGCGCTCGCCGCAGCGAGGGTGCGTCGGCCCTTCTCGGTGAGGCGGGTGGGGAGCGCCTTGCCGACAGGGGCGGTGTCCGGTCGCTCGACGATGCCGTCGCGCTCGAGGCTCTGCAGCAGCACGTTCATCGACTGTCGTGTGACGAAAGCGCCGCGCGCGAGGTCGGAGTTCGACAGGCCGGGCCGCTGGGCGAGCAGCTCGAGGCAGGAGTAGTGCGTGATCGTCATTCCGAGTGGGCGTAGCACGTCTTCCATTGCTGCGCGCAGAGCGCTCGCCGCTTCTTTCAGGAGGTAGCCGAGCGAGGTGTCCAAGTCGATTGCCTCTTGCGCCATGTCAGTATTCTGACATACGCTCTGTGTCAGATAACTGACACGCAAGGAGCATGCCATGCCCGCCACCGGACCCGACTTCATCTCTCTGCAGGTGCGCGACCTCGCCGCCTCCCACGCCTTCTACCAGAAGTACCTCGGCTTGCGCCGTTCGCCCACCGGCCCTCCTCACGCCGTCGTCTTCGACACCGCACCGATCGCCTTCGCTCTGCGCGACCTCGCGCCCGGCACCGACCTCACCGGCGTGGACCAGCCGGGCGTCGGCGTCGCCGTCTGGCTCCACGCCACCGAGGTGCAGCAGATGCACGACGCCCTCGCCGCCGACGGGCACCGGATCGTCATGGCCCCGATCGACGGACCGTTCGGCCGCACCTTCACCTTCGCCGACCCCGACGGCTACCACGTCACCCTGCACGACAGGGGGTGAGCCCGGGGCGGCGGGTTCCCGGCATCCGGGGCCGTCCGGCGGAGTCGGGGCGGGACACGCCGGTGGCCGTGGCTGGGGGACGGCGTGTCGGCGGTGGACTCCGCGGGACGGTCGGTCGGGGGCGGTGTCGGGCTGCGGGTGTTTCGGCCGGGCGGGGCGGCGGGTTCCCGGCATCCGGGGCCGTCCGGCGGAGTTGGGGCGGGACGCGCCGGTTGCCGTGGCTGGGGGATGGCGTGTCGGCGGTGGACTCCGCGGGACGGTCGGTCGGGGGCGGTGTCGGGCGGCGGGTGTTTCGGCCGGGCGGGGCGGCGGGTTCCCGGCATCCGGGACCGTCCGGCGGAGTCGGGGCGGGACACGCCGGTCTCCGCGGGCGGGGGACGGCGTGTCGGCGGTGGACTCCGCGTGACGGCGATGCTCGAGCGGAACGGATGCCGTCACCCCGGCCCACGCTCGAATTCACCCGCTCCGATGCCCGCCGCCGGCCGGGCGGAAGCCCAGGAACGGGCGGGTAACGTGGGTACATGGCGACGACGGCGGGGCGAGGCATCCTGGCCCTCAGCGTCGCCGTGATCCTCCTCGCCGTCGGCACGGTTCTGGCCGTGCTGGTGGATCCGTTCACGCGCGAGCAGGTGACGGTCGACCCGACGGCGGAATGGGTCGCGCGCGTGCTGCTGGTCTTCGGCGTGGTCTGGCTGCTGATCGGTGCGATCGCCGCGCGCACGCGTCTGGTTCGACGACCCGGCGCCGCTGCCGCGCGCGCGTCGTGGATCGCCTCCACCCGGCCGTGGCGGTCGCGGGAGTCGAGCCTCGGCCTGCTGCCGCTGGACCGTTGGCTCATGATCCTGGTGCCGGGCGCGCTCCTCGTGATGACGCGGGTCGTCCAGACGCCGCGCGACGGGCTGTGGGGCATCCTCATCGCCGTCGCCGGGTGGCTCGTGTTCGCCGCCACGGTGCGTCTGCTGCTCGGGCGCCGCTCGCCCTGGCCGATCATCGCGGCGGTGGGCGGGGCCCTCGTACTGCGGTGCGTGGTCGCGCTGTCGGCCGTGTCGCTGTCGGGGCCGGACGGCGTCTGGCCGACGATCTGGGCGCAGCCGTGGGTGCGCATCCTCTACCTCGCGGTCGCCTTCGCGCTGGTGGCGTGGGTGTTCGTCGTGGCCGGGTGGTCGCTTTCGGCGCAGCTCGGCCGCCGTCGTGCTGCGGGCGTCGCCCTCGCCGGGATGGGCGTCGGTTACGCCCTGCCCGCGGGGACCATCGCGGTGATGGGGGCGCACGACGCGCTCCGCTCCTGGAACGAGCAGATCGGAGTGCTTCCCTGGGATCTCGCGCGCTTCAGCGGAGCACGCGAAGGGGCGTTTCCCCTCGAGATCATGACGACCACGGCCGTGATCGGCGGGGTCGCGCTGGTGGTCGGCATCCTGCTCGCTCTGCCGCGCCGCGTGTACGGGCGCTGAGCGTCAGCGTCCCAGGGTCTGGTCGAACGGCCCGCCGCGACCGATCTCACGCACCTCTTTGCCCAGCGGCATAAGCGACACCGGGACCAGTTTGAAGTTCGCGACCCCGAGCGGGATGCCGATGATCGTGACGCACAGCAGCAGTCCGGTGAAGACGTGGCCGAGGGCCAGCCACCATCCGGCGAGGATCACCCAGACGACGTTGCCGAGGAACGAGCCGACTCCCGCCGACCTCTTCGCCACGATCTCACGACCGAACGGCCACAGGGCGTACAGGCCGATGCGGAACGACGCGATGCCCCAGGGAATCGTGACGATGAAGATGCACAGCACGACCCCCGCGGCGAGGTAGCCGAGGAAGAGCCAGAAGCCCGAGAGGACGAGCCAGAGGACGTTGAGGATCAGGTGCATGCCTCCATCATCCAGGTGTCGGCTGAATGGCGTGCGGGTTTGACTCTTGGCCCCTAACCCGGGCTCCCTCGACGCGCAACCGCCCCGCGGCGAGCGGGAGGCGCCGTTAGCGTGGGGCCACCGAGGGAAGGAACCGCCATGTCCGACATCACCCGGGCCACGCCCGAACGCCGCGTCCTGTCGAGCTTCACCGACTACACCGGGGCACAAGCCGCCGTCGACCGGTTGTCCGACGCGGGCTTCCCCGTCGAGCACACCGCGATCGTCGGAACCGGCGTGCGGATCGTCGAGCAGGTGACGGGCCGCCTCACGCGCGGTCGCGCGGCCGGGCTCGGAGCCGCGTCGGGGGCCTGGTTCGGCCTGATGATCGGCGTGCTGATCGGTCTGCTCAGCGTCAACGGCTTCCTCGGTTTCGTCTTGCTGGGCCTCGTGCTCGGAGCCGTCTGGGGTGCCGTCTTCGGTTTCGCCGGGCACGCGTTCACGGGCGGACGCCGCGACTTCTCGTCGGTGCAGGGCTTCGAGGCCGAGCGCTGGGACGTGACGGTGGATGCCGAGCACTTCGCGCGCGCGCAGTCGCTGTTGTCGTCGGGGGCGGCGGGGGAGGCGCGGAGCTGAGCCCCGACGGGGCCGATGTCGGAGGCCCCGCCTAGACTTGACCCCGCCATGACCGACGCCTCCACGCCCCTCATCGTCGACGGTCCCGGACCGTCGGCATCCCGACCCGACGCCGACCTCCTCGAGGGGCTGAACGGTCCGCAGCGCGAGGCCGTGACCTATCGCGGCCAGGCGCTGCTCATCGTCGCGGGCGCGGGCTCCGGTAAGACGAGCGTGCTCACGCGGCGCATCGCCTCGCTGCTGCGCACGCGCGAGGCGTATCCCAGCCAGATCCTCGCGATCACCTTCACGAACAAGGCCGCGGGCGAGATGCGCGAGCGCGTGCACCAGCTCATCGGTCAGAAGGCCGACGGCATGTGGATCTCGACGTTCCACTCCGCCTGCGTGCGCATTCTCCGCCGCGAGGCCGAGCAGTTCGGTTTCACCAAGTCGTTCACCATCTACGACTCCGGCGACTCGCGTGCCCTCATCAAGCGTCTCGTCAAAGAGCACGAAGGCGACTCGTTCGGCCTCACCCCGGCCGGTACCCAGAGCCGCATCTCGAAGCTGAAGAACGAGCTGGCGGATGCCGAGTCCTACGCGCGATCCGCGAACATGAGCGACCCGGCCGAGCGCGTGTTCGTCGAGATCTTCGGCTCGTACCAGCGCGAGCTGCAGCGCGCCAACGCCTTCGATTTCGACGACCTCATCGCCCAGACCGTCTACCTGTTCCGGGCGTTCCCGCAGGTGGCCGACCGGTACCGCAAGCGGTTCCGGCACATCCTGGTCGACGAGTACCAGGACACCAACCACGCGCAATACGCGCTCATCCACGAGCTGACACGGCCTCCGGGCGCCGACGCCGAGCCGTTCTCGTCGGGCGGCATGATGATCTTCGACGCCGAGCCGGCGGGCGAAGACGCCGCATCCCTCACCGTCGTCGGTGACTCCGACCAGTCGATCTACGCCTTCCGCGGCGCCGACATCCGCAACATCAGCGAGTTCGAGCGCGACTACCCGGGCGCCAAGGTCGTACTGCTCGAGCAGAACTACCGCTCCACGCAGAACATCCTCTCCGCGGCCAACGCGGTGATCTCGAACAACTTCGACCGCAAAGACAAGAAGCTCTGGACCGACGTCGGCGCCGGCGATCCGATCATCGGCTTCACCGGCTACTCGCAGCACGATGAGGCGCAGTTCGTCGCCGACGAGATCGAGGCACTCCACAAGAAGGGCGTCGACTACTCGGGCGTCGCGGTGTTCTACCGCACCAACTCGCAGTCGCGTGCGCTCGAAGAGATCTTCATCCGCTCGGCCGTGCCCTACAAGATCATGGGCGGCACCAAGTTCTACGAGCGCGCCGAGATCAAAGACGCCCTCGCATACCTCGTCGCCGTGGCCAATCCCGCCGACTCGATGGCCCTCCGGCGCATCCTCAACCGGCCGCGCCGCGGTATCGGCGACGTCACCGAGACGGCCATCGCCCGCTACGCCGCAGAGCACGGGATCACCTTCCGCGATGCCCTGGCCAACTCGGCCCAGATCGGCGTCGGCCCCAAGCTGCAGAAGGCCATCGACCAGCTCGACGCGGTGCTGACCGAGGCCACGGCGGTCATGCTCCCGGCATCCGGAGAGCTCGCTCCCTCCACCTCGGTCACCGAGGGTCTCACGCTGCTGCTGAACAAGAGCGGGTACTTCGATGCCCTGCGCGCGAGCAAAGACCCGCAGGACGAGGCGCGTCTCGAGAACCTCGACGAGCTCGTCGCGGTGACGCGGGAGTTCGCGCGCAACAACCCCGAGGGCACGATCATCGACTTCCTCACCGAGGTCACCCTCGTGGCCGATGCCGACGACCTCGACGACGCGTCGGGCTCGGTGTCGCTCATGACCTTGCACACGGCGAAGGGCCTCGAGTACGACGCGGTGTTCCTCACCGGCGTCGAAGAAGACCTGCTCCCGCACCGCATCTCGGCGAACGAGCCGGGCGGGCCACAGGAGGAACGCCGGCTGTTCTACGTCGGCATCACCCGCGCCCGCAAGCGTCTGCACCTCTCGCTCGCGATGACCCGCGCGCAGTTCGGCGAGGTCACGGTCGCGATGCCTAGCCGGTTCCTACAGGAGATCCCCGCCGACCTCATCGACTGGCGGCAGTCGCCCGGCGACGTCAACGGCCGCGGGGGCTCGCAGTCGCGTGCGCTCAACGCCCGCGGACGACGCCCCGGCCAGGCCGGGAGCGCGGGTAACCGCTACGGCGACGACCTCGTGCCGCTGCCCAAGCGCGCGCCGGCCGACCCGAGCAAGTTCCCCAACCGCATCCCGGCGAAGGTCCGTGACAACGGCGACATGCAGCTCGCGTCGGGCGACCGCATCCGTCACGACGACTTCGGCGAGGGCCGTGTAGACGCCGTGACCGGCGAAGGCGCCAAGCGCGTGGCACACGTGCGCTTCGACACGGTCGGGCCGAAGAAGCTGCTCGTCAAGATCGCGCCCATCACCAAGCTGTAGAACGCGTCGCGAGGCGGTTCGCGGGCTCCTGGCCCGGGCCGTCGGCGTGCCGTGCCCGGCGTGTGGTGCCACGGGCGTGTGCGCGTGCGCGGGCGGGGGGCCGCGGGTGTGAGCCGGGCGCGTGCCGTGCGCGTTCGCGGGTGCGGCGTGCGTGGGTGCGCGGAGGCGCGGGCGCGGGTGCGGCGGGCATGAGTACGGCGGCGCGTGCGCGTGCCGTGCGCGTGCGCGGGTGGGGGTGCCAGCGCGAGCGCGGGTGGGGGTGCCAGCGCGAGCGCGTGCGCGCCGTCGGGGGTGCGGGCGCGGCGGGTCCGTCCCACGCATAAACGCGATCCACGCGCAGAAACGCGTGCTCCTCGCGTTTATCGGCGCTGATCGTGTTTATCGGTGCCCGCAGGCGCCGTCCCGCGCAGGAACGCCATGCGGTCGTGGCCTCGACCGGGGCGCGGACGCCGTTCGCGGGCACCCCGCCGGGCCCGGCCCGCGGACCGCCCGGATAGGCTTGCGCAATGGCTCTCTTCTCGCGCCGCAAGAAGTCCGACTCCGACGACGTATCGGCCGACCGGCCCGACACCGCGATCGAGCCGGGCGAACAGCCCGTCGATCCCGCGGGCCCGAGCGATGCCGCTCCGGCCGCGGAGGTTCCGGCTGAAGCCGCCCCGACCGTGGGCATCTCGATGTCGTCGTTCCGCGGGGTGGGCGCCGGCCCCGACACTCCCGAGCCGTCGTCGGCTCCGCCGGTGGCAGCTCGTCCCTCGGCGCGCCAGCCCGGCGCGATGGAGGCCCCCGAGGCACCCGAGACGGTGCCGGGCCTTCGCGACAACGTCCTGCTCGGCAATGCCCTCGCCGAGGTCGACGGGCAGCCCGAGCCCGCTCAGCTGCTCAACATCGCGCGGCAGTTGCTGCAAGGGCACGTCTTCCTCCGCGTGAAGGGCGACGCCCGAGCGCTCCTCGCCGAGGGCAAGGACCTCCCGCTCGCCGTCGCGAACAACGGCGACGAGCAGCTCGTCCTCGCCTACAGCGGCGGACTCGCCCTGCGTGCCAGCGTCGATGCCGACGGCGACCGCGACACGTCCGCGATGGGCCAACCCGTCATGGCGCTGCTGCGTCACGTGCTCGCCGGTCCCTACGCGGGCATCATCCTCGACCCCGCCTCCCAGCCGAACCGCGCCGTGCTGCCCAAGGCTCTCCTCGAGCGCATGGTCGCCGAGGTCGACCCCGAACTGCGCATCAAGACCGCCCTGTGCGAGACGCGCGATGACTCCACCGCGTCGAAGATTGTCGACGCGATCGTCGCCGAGGCTCCCCTGTGGATCGGCGTGAACCGCTCCGAGGAGGGCGGCCCGATCGGCGTCGCCGAGTCGCGGTCGGCCACGGGCGAGCGCTTCCTCGAGGTCTTCACGCACCCGCTCGAACTTCTCGCCCTCGGCCGCGGTGACCAGCCGCTGCCCATCCAGCGCACACAGCTCGCGAAGGCTCTGGCCGGTGACGCCGCACTCACCGGCATCCTGATCGATCCTGCCGGCCCGTGGATCCGCATCGACCGCGACGAGCTCGCTCCGGTGATCGTTCTGGCGGAAGAGGGCTCCGAGCCCACCGCCTGACTCGACGACAAGACGGCGGGCCGCTCCCTCTCGGGGCGGCCCGCCGTCGTTCGTGTCAGACCCCGTACAGCTCGCCGACCGGCACCGCCACCGGGAGCACGTTGCCGGCCGGGGCCAGCGGGCAGGCCCACATCGGGTCGTACGCGCACGAGGGGTTGTATGCGAAGTTGAAGTCGATGACGAGGGTGTCGGGCGCGGCGCCCCGGCCGAGATCGGCGCCCTTGATGGTGTCGAGCAGATAACGCCCGCCGCCGTAGGTGCCCCCGGGGCGGCCGGCCGCGGCATCCCGAACCGGCACGAACAGCCCGCCGCCGTACGACGTCAGCCGCCACACGTCGAGGGATCCGGTCTCGGGCAGTTCGACACGACCGATGCGTTCGAAGCCGACCTCGCCGTCGGTGCCGGTCGTGGCCACGAACGAGGCCTCGTCGGCGTCGAGCAGGGGAACCTCGAAGCGCCACGCGGCGTCGTAGGGCGCGAGCGGCAGACCGACGAAGCCGTCGCGCTGCTCGGGGAGCAACGGCGTGGCCGGATGATCGGCGAACAGCGCGTCGCGCTCGATGCGCCACAGCTCGTGGGCGTCTTCGGGGTCGTCGGCTTCGCGCACCGCGTCGTACAGCGCGAAGACGCGTCGGCGCCAGTCGGCGATGTCGAGGGCGGTCCGGGCGGCTGCGGAGGTCATGGTCCGAGCGTAAACGGCTGCCGGATGCCAGGACTCGGGCTGGACAGCGAGGCGGCGCCCGCTCTGCTCGAAGACGTCTCCGGGGTACCACGGCTTCCGCCCTCTCGCGCAACCCGGCAGACACGACCGTCGCCCGCGCACTAGCGTCGGGACATGGCATCCCCCCGCATCACGCTGACCGTGCCGGGCCCCGACGGCGATCGGGAGGTGGGCATTTCGAACCCCGATCGCGTGCTGTGGCCCGAGGTGGGGATCACCAAGCGCGAGTTGGCGGAGTACCTCATCGCCGTCGCCGACCCCTTCATCGCGGCGAACGGGCATCGGCCGGTGTCGCTCGAGCGTTTTCCCGAGGGGGTGGGAGGCGAGGCCTTCTTCTCGAAGAACCCGCCGAAGGGGGCGCCCGACTTCGTCGAGGCCGTCACTGTGACGTACAACAGCGGGCGCCGGCATCCGCAGCTCTTCCTCGGCGAGATCGCGTCGGCGGTGTGGGCCGCGCAGATGAACACGATCGTGTTCCACCCCTGGGCCTCTCTCACGAGCGACGCCGACCACCCCGTCGAGTTGCGTATCGACCTCGATCCGCAGCCGGGAACGGGTATCGCCGAGGCGGTCAGCGCGGCGCACGAACTGCGTACGGTCCTTCGCGAAGCGGGCCTCGAGGCCTGGATCAAGACCAGCGGCAACCGCGGCCTGCACGTGTTCTGCCCGATCGAGCCGACGCACGAGTTCCTCGACGTCCGGCACGCGGTCATCGCCGCCGCGCGCGAACTGGAGCGACGGATGCCGGATGCCGTGACCACGAGCTGGTGGAAGGAAGAGCGGGGTCAGCGCATTTTCGTCGACTTCAACCAGGCCAACCGCGACCGGACGATGGCGGGGGCGTACTCGCCCCGGGCTCTGCCCACCGCGACCGTGTCGACTCCGGTGTCGTGGGACGAGCTCGACGGCCTCGACCCGCTCGCGTTCACCGTGCGCTCGATTCCCGAGCGGTTGGACACGGTCGGGGATCCGTGGGCGGGGTTCAGCGAGAAGCCCGGACGCATCGACACGCTGCTGGAATGGTGGCAGCGCGACCTCGACGCCGGGCTGGGCGAGCTGCCGTTCCCGCCCGAGTTCCCGAAGATGCCGGGTGAGCCGCCGCGCGTGCAGCCCTCGCGGGCGAAGGCCCCAGACGCTTAGGGGTTCAGCGCGTCGCCCGCGGCGCTGCGGTAGTAGAGCACGGCGCGTCCGTATCGCGTGCGGTTCAAGAGCCCCGCGCGTTCCATCACGCGCAGGTGCTGGTTGATCGCGGAGGTCGAGACACCGAGCTGCAGGGCGAGATCGGTGGAGGATGCCGGCTCACCCAGCGCCACGAGAAGTGTCGCGCGCGTGCGACCGAGCAGGTCGACGACGGCGTCGGGTGCGGGCTGCGCGCTGGTGGACCACATCGCCCCCTGCCCGCGCGCGGGGTACATCACCGTGGGAGGGAGGTCGTCGTCGATCGGCGTGGACACCCGGACGGTGAAGATCGACGGGACGAGGGTGAGGCCTTCGCCGAGGACCGGTCGGCGGCGAACCTCGGGGTTCCACAACCGCACGTCGAGGTGTCGTCCGTCGTAGCGCGCGGCATCCGACAGGCCGTTGAGGACCGTACCCATGCCGGATTGCGCGGCGACGCGCCCACGGTAGGCGATGTCGGAGCGCAGGACCGCGCTCATGCGCGCCCAGTGCGGCGCGAAGCAGAGGTCCCACGTGGTCGCGAGCGCTCGCTGCAGACGAGCGACGACGAGATCGTGGCGCCCGCGGAAAACCGTCGGCACCTCCCCGTGCACCCGCTCGAGATCGGTGTGCAAGCGCGCCCGCGAGATGCGGCCGAGCTCCGCCAGTTCGTCGTCGAACGACGTAAGAGGGGAGGCGGGCCGCGGGTTGACGAAGTCGGCCGTCCACTTGCGGTCATTGATCAGCGCGAGCAGCACCTCGAGATCCAGGAGCGGGCGCACGTCTGCGATCTGCCGGAGCCACGGAGCCTGCAGCGGGTACCCCTCCGGTTGCGACAGGGCGCGGAGTCCGAGCCCCAGCTCCGACAACGGGGAGATGCCGAAACGGATAGCCGAGATGTCGGCGGCCTCCAGCTCGTACCGGATCATGAAGCCTCACGCTACATCGATTGAACGCCTCTCTGCCGACTGGATCAATGGAGGGGTGACCAGCACGATCCCCGCCGTCCCCCTGAGAGTTCTCGCGCAGACGGACAAGACTCTGCGCCGCCTGCTCACGATCACGCTGGTCGACACCCTCGGACGCGGCGCGTTCTTCACTCTGACGACGCTGTATCTCACGCTCATCGTGGGACTCGAGCCCGTGACGGTCGGTATCGGCTTGACCATCGCCGGCGCGGTGGGGGTAGCCAGCTCGCTCGCCTTCGGCCACCTCTCGGACCGCTTCAGCGCACGGATGATGCTGATCGTGCTGCACGTGGTGCAGGGCACGGCGCTCATCGGCTACCTCTTCGTGAGGGATCTTGCTTCTCTCGTGATCGTCGCCTCGCTCGTGCTGCTCGCTCAGCAGGGCGGCGGGAGCGTGCGCTCGTCCGTGGTCGGGCGGGCGTTCCGCGGAGACGACCGCGTACGCATCCGTGCCGCCATGCGTACCGTGACCAACGTCGGGATCGGGATCGGCACCGCGGTCGCGGCGATCCCGCTCGCCCTCGGCACGCCGTTCGCCTTCCACGTGACGATGACCGTCTCGGGATCGTTCTTCCTGCTGTCCGCGCTGCTCGTGGCCGGACTCGACCCGGCTCGCGTCGACGTCTCCACCGCCGAACCCGCGCCGGACGCCCCCGCCGAGGCAGGCCGGAGTCCCTATCGGGACCCGCGGTTCCTGTGGCTCACCGCTCTCATGGGAGTGTTCGGCATCCAGTTCGGTGTGTTCGAGATCGGCGTACCGCTGTGGGTCGTCGCGCACACGATCGCCCCCGACGTGGTCGTCAGCCCACTGCTGCTCGTCAACACGGTCGTCGTGGTGCTGCTGCAGGTGCGGATGAGTCGCGGGACCGGCACCTTCGCCGGGGCCGGACGCGCGATGAGCAGGGCAGGGTGGCTCATGGTCGCGGCGTGCGCGCTCTGGGCGGGCGCCGGCTGGATCGGCGGCGAGGGGTGGGGCCCGGTGGCGGCGGTGATCGTGGTGCTGCTGGCCGCGGCCGTCGTGCACTCCCTCGCCGAGATCACCTCGAGCGCTGCGGGGTGGAGCCTCAGCTTCGACCTCGCCCCGCAGGAGCGTATGGGCAGCTACCAGGGCGTCTACGGCACCGGGTACGCCGTCGGCGCGATGATCGCCCCCGCCGTGGTGACGCTCACGGCGATCGATCTCGGCACGGGCGGGTGGGCGATTCTTGCGGCGATGTTCGCCGCTGCGGCTGCGGGAGTCGTCGTGATCGCGCGGCGGGCCGAGCGGGAAAGGGATGCCGCTCCCACCGACTGAGCGACAGTGCGGGAGTCGCCGGACTCAGTCCAGCACGTCGCCCAGGTCGTACGACGACACCGTCTCGAGCTGTGTGAACGTGCAGGAGCGGGCGTCGCGGTCGGGGCGCCAGCGGTCGAACTGCACGGTGTGGCGGAAGCGCATGCCCTCGAGCTGGTCGTAACGCACCTCGAGCACGAGCTCGGGGCGCAGCCGGACGAACGACACGTCTTTCGACGCCGAGAAGCGTGAGCGGTCGGTCTCGCCGACGACGGCGGCGCCATCGGCATCTCGCTCGACGAGCGGGGCGAGTTCGTCGATGAGCTCGCGACGTTTCTTGTCGGTCCATGCCGAGACACCGCCGACGCCGTGCAGGCGACCCTCGTCGTCGTACAGACCGACGAGGAGCGAACCCACGCCCTCGCCCGACTTGTGGATGCGGTAGCCGAGGGCCACGACGTCTGCCGTGCGGGCGTGCTTGATCTTGAACATCGTGCGCTTGTTCGGGGCGTAGGGCTGGGCGAGCGGCTTGGCGATCACGCCGTCGAGGCCCGCGCCCTCGAACTCGGCGAGCCACCGGCGCGCGAGGTCGGGGTCGTCGGTCGTGCGGGTGACGTGAACGGGGTGCGGCACGGTGCCCAACAGGTCTTCGAGCTGCGCGCGGCGCTCCGAGAACGGCTCGTTCTGCAGGTCGCGGTCGCCGCGGGCGAGCAGGTCGAACGCGATGAACATCGCCGGCGTCTCTTCGGACAGCAGGGCCACGCGCGAGGCCGCGGGGTGGATGCGCTGCGACAGGGCCTCCCAGTCGAGGCGTTGCGCGCCGGCCTCGCCGCGGGCGACCACGACCTCTCCGTCGATGAGGCACGGCTCGGGCAGGATCTCGGCGAACGCCGCGACCAGCTCGGGGAAGTACCGGGTGAGGGGCTTCGCCCCGCGACTGCCGATCTCGACGTCGGTGCCGTCCCACGACACCAGCGCGCGGAAGCCGTCCCACTTGGGCTCGTAGCTGAACCCGCCCGCGACCTTGGCGTGCTCGGGCACCTGGGGCACCGACTTCGCCAGCATCGGTGCGGGGATGTCATAGCCCACGGCGTCAGTCCTCGCTCTCGCCCCCGGCGAGCGGAACTGGGTTGCGACGCTTCTTGCGGCGCGCCCACTCGGCCGGCTTGTCATCGCCGTTCCAGACGCTGATCACGCCCCAGACCACGGCGGTCAGCGGGACGGCCAGGAGCGTGCCCAGGATGCCGCCGATCGCGGTGCCACCGGCGAGCACCACCAGGACGACGAAGGAGTGCAGCTTCATCGAGCGACCCATGAGAACCGGCTGCAGGAAATTGCCCTCGAGCTGGTTGACCAGCACCACGATGCCGACCACGATCAGGGCGACGATCGGCCCGTTGGTGACGAGGGCGACGAGAGCGGCCAAGATGCCGGCGGTGACGGCGCCGACGATCGGGATGAAAGCGAGAAGGAAGACAAGAACCGCCAGGGGGAGGGCGAGGGGTACCTGCAGGATCGCCAGCCCGATGCCGATACCGATCGCGTCGACGGCGGCGACGGAGGCCGTGCCGCGGACGTACGAGCCCAGCACGGTGACGGTCTTGTCTCCGATCCGGCGTGCGCGCTCGTAGTCGCTGCCGCGGAAGGGGCGCAGCACGAACTCCCACATGCGGGGGCCGTCCTTGAGGAAGAAGAACAGGATGACGACCATGAGCACTAAGCCGGTGACGAACGATGCGACAGCGCTGACCCCGGCGAGGGCTCCGGTGCCGAACTCCGAGCTCGTGACGAAGCTCTGGACCCCCTGCAGCGCCTGATTCACCTGGTCGGGCGAGATGGCGAAGGGGAGCGTGTGATACCAGTCCTGTGCCTGCTCGAAGCCCTGCGTGGCCTGCGAGCTGAGGTAGTCCCACTGATTGATGACGGCGTTCGCCACCAGCCAGCCGAGCGCCCCGAGAACGACGACGACCGCGAGCAGCGTCAGCAGCGTCGCCAAGATGGCGGGCACGCCCTTTCGCCTCATCCACATCGTGACCGGCCCGAAGGCCGACGCGAAGATGAGGGCGAGGACCAGTGGGATGATCACCAGCGTGACCTGACGAATGCCCCAGATGAGCCCGGTCACCAGCACCACGACGATGATGATCTGTACGGCGCGGATGGCGAGACGCCCGAAGCCGTCGGACCACAGGCTCTTCGATGGCGTCTGTGCCGCCGGGGGGACGGAACGGACGGTGTCGTGCGGCGCGGGGTGGCGGGAGAACAGGCCCATGCTCACACGGTAGTGGGGACCTCCGACATGGCCGGTGTGTCTTGCGCCGGGTGTCGAGGCGGATTAGGGCGCGGCGACGCGGCTCCGCCGGAGTCCTCGGTCAACCCTCGAGGATCTCCCGAACCTGGGCGACGACCGCCCGCGGTCGGAAAGGTTTCGAGATGACCGCGTCGACGCCCGACTCGCGCGCTCGGCACTGATCTTCCGACTGCGCGCGGGCGGTGAGCATGAGGATGCGGGGCTGCTCGATACCGCACGTCGCCCGAATCTTCTCGCACGCTCGGATGCCGTCCATGACGGGCATCATCCAATCGAGAAGAACGACGCGCGGCCGTTCGCGCAGCACGGCGTCGACGCCTTCCTCCCCGTTGCTCGCCCGAACGGCTGAGATATCTGCTCGGTCGAGACCCATCAGCAACAGATCGGCGATGTCATCGTCGTCGTCCACAACCACAACCGAAGCTCCCATATGAGATATCTTGCCCGGAAAGTACCGTGATGGTCGGCGCAAAGAACCTCATCCCAGATGCTGGCAAAATCGCACGAGGCAGCGCCGTCCTGTGGCGCGCGGAAGGGGGCGGCATGCCCGATCGATCAATTTGGACGCCCCTTCTTCCTCGTCAGTTGTTCGTGCGTCTGCAATTGCCCTTCTTGCTCGGGGTCACGCTGCTCTCGGTCGCAATGCTCATCGCCGTTCCCGAACTCGAACGATCGGCGGAGTTGTGGCTGGGCTTGGTGGTGGCGGCGGTTGCCTCGGTCCTGTTCCTCTCGCCGCGGCAGACGTGGATGCACACGGGGTGGATCGTCGTCATCCCCGTGCTCGACATCGTCAGCATCGCGTTCGTGCGCACCGCCCTCCTGCCGTACCTGCCGTCCGTGGGACTGCTGTCCCTCGTCCCCTTCGCGTGGATCGCGTACCGGTTCGGGTGGCCCGGACTCGCGCTGATCCTCGTGTCCGGCATCGTCATCGCCGGTCTTCCCTTTCTTCTCGGCGGACGACCCGTGACGACTCTCCTCGCGCTCGTGAATGTTCTGACCCTCCCCTTCATCGCGACCGGGTTATCGGTCGCGATCCATCTGGGTTCGCGGAACTTCGAAATGCGGCGTCGAATGTCGGAGGAAGCGACGGCGAGGCTTCGCACCGCTTTGGAGCAGTCGCACGAGGCGGAATTGCTCCTGCGTTCTGTGTTCGACACCGTCAGCGGAGCCGTGGCGTACTACAACGCGCGAAACGAGCTCGTGCTCGCCAATGCGACCGCCGCGAAGATGGTCGATGTCGTCGGATTCCGTCTCGACGTTCCCCCGTATGCAGGACCCGACGCATTGATGGCCGACAGGAAGACGAGGATCCCGCTCGAGCGCCAGATCATTCCGCGTGCCCTGCGGGGCGAGATCATCGCGAATCACATCGAATGGCTCGGCCGCCCGGGCAGCCAGATCGCCATCATGGCATCGTCGCGCCGCGTGCACCGAGACGACGGCACCCTCCTCGGCACGGTGATCGCCGCATACGACGTGACCGAGCTGGTAGAGGCGATCGAGGTGCGCGAGGAGTTCTTGACGACGGTGTCGCATGAGCTGCGTACTCCGCTCACATCGATCATCGGCTACACGGAAGAGATCGTCGACGTCCTGGGGGAAGACGCGAAGAGGCTCGGGATCGACTCGTGGCTGGCGACGATCCTGCGCAACACCGACACCTTGCTCGATCGTGTCAGCGAATTGCTGACGGTGGCCGATTCGCAGGTGCAGCTCGAGGTCCGGGAGGTCGACGTCGCATCCATCATCGGGCGCGCGGTCGAACCGTTCACCGTGTTGGCCGGACGCGCCGGTATCGAGTTGCGGACCGACGTGTCCGCCGATCTTCTCATCGAGGCGGATCCGACCCGTTTGGCGCAGGTGGTCGAAAATCTCGTGGGCAACGCGACGAAGTTCACCGGGCGCGGGGGACTCGTCACGGTCAGCGCGCGGCGACGAAGCGACGAGGAACTGTCGATCTCGGTGGCCGATACCGGGATTGGGATGACCGCCGACGTTCGACGGCGCGTGTTCGACCGCTTCTATCGGGCTCAGGTCGTGCGAGACGACGCCATCCAGGGAATCGGCGTCGGCATGTCCATCGTGAAGAAGATCGTCGACGCCCACGGCGGTGAGATCGCGATAGAGAGCGCCCCCGGGCTGGGGACGACGGTGACGGTGGTGTTGCCGACGCGCTCCGGCACGAGCCCGGCTCCCGCAGCGGAGGCGGTGGCATCCGCGTAGCCCCCTGGGCGCGCGGGCGCCGGGGTGTCGGCATCCGGGCTCAGACGAACGCGCTCATTCCGGTGATGTCGCGGCCGAGCAGGAGGGCCTGGACGCTCTCGGTGCCCTCGTACGTGTGGATGGCCTCGATGTCGGCCATGTGCTGCATGACGCCGCTCTCGAGCAGGATGCCGTTGCCACCCAGCAGGTCGCGAGCGATCGCGGCGACCCGGCGGGCCGCCCGGGTGTTGTGATACTTCGCGAGCGACGCCTGGGTGGGACGCAGGCCTCCGCTGGACTCGAGGTCGGCCAGGCGGCGGCAGTAGAGCTGCATCGCGGTGAGTTCGTCGAGCATCTGCGCGAGCCGCTCCTGCACCATCTGGAACTTGGCGAGGGGCTTGCCGAACTGCATGCGTTCGGTGGCATATGTCCGGGCGATCTCGTAGCAGGCGGTCGCGTGGCCGAGCGCCGACCAGGCGACGCCCGATCGCGTGGCGAACAGAACCACTGATGCGTCTTTGAAGGTGTGTGTGCCGGGCAGCACGGCATCCGCGGGAAGACGCACCTCGTCCATCGCGATGTGAGCCTGGTGGATGCCGCGCAGCGACACCTTTCCGGTGATGACGGTGCCCGTGTAGCCCGGGGTGTCCTGCTCGACGAGGAAGCAGCGCACGTTGCCGTGGTCGGCGCCGCCCTCGTTCTCGACGCGCGCCCAGACGAAGGTGATGCCGCCGGAGGCGCCGTTGCCGATCCACTTCTTCGTTCCGCTGAGCGACCAGCCCTCGTCGGTACGGGTGGCGGTGGTCTCGAGAGAGACGGAGTCGGAGCCGTGGTCGGGCTCGGTCAGGGCGAAGGCGCCGAGCACGGTGCCGTCGGCGAGGGGCTTCAGCCAGCGCTGCTGCTGCTCGGGCGAGCCGTAGAGCGCGAGCGTCCGCAGCGCGAGTCCGCCCTGCACGGCGAGGGCCGTGGCGAGCGAGCCGTCGTGGCGCGAGATCTCCATGTTGACCAGGCCCGCGGCCAGCGGCGAGGTGTAGGGCAGCTCGTCGTGCTCGATGCCGTCGGTGAACAGCTGGAGCTCGCCCATGCGCCGGACGAGGTCGATCGGGTAGCTCGCGGCATCCCATTCGCCCTGCATGCGCGTGCCGACCTCGTCGGCGAAAGCCTTGGCGGTGTCCCAGATCGCGCGGTCGGCGTCGGGGATGTCGGCGAACACCGCGTAGTAGTCGGTGTCGCGGCGGCCCAGCAGGTCGTAGCGGGCGACGCGCTCTCCGGGGAGCGCGCGGGCATCGGCGTCGATGGTCATGGGTCCCAGTATCGCGCATGTTGATACTGGGTGTCACGTGCCGGGAGAGACTCGCGGCGAACGCTCGGACGGATGCTCGGGCGGATGCTCGGGTGGGCGCCCGGGTGCGAGCGGCGCCGTGTCGCGCGCCCCGCGATGACCGGGCCCGCTTCGACGTCGAGTGTCCACGACACCCGGAAGGTTTTTCAAAATGTCCGGGTGTTTTGGACACTCAACGCAGGGGCCCCGCCCCGCGATGGCGGTGCGTCATTCGACGTCGAGCCCCGCGATGGCGGTGCGTGATTGGACGTTGAGTGTCCACGACACCCGGACGATTTTTCGCAACGTCCGAGTGTTTTGGACACTCAACGGGTGGGGCGGGCGGGCGGGCGGGCACGCGAGGGACGGCCCCCGCGAAGCCCGCGCGTCAGTCGCCCAGCGCCCCGCGCAGGCGCCGCGTGATTTCCGCGGCGGGCATGCGACGGGGGAAGGCCGCGACGATCAGGTCGTCGCCGGCCGCGTCATCGCCGTCGGGGTGCACGCCGTAGCGGCGCAGCACGTCGTCGAGAGCGCGACGGAGAATGGATGCCGGCACCCGAGCCCCCCGCATCAATCGGCGCAGCACGTGATTGTGCACCGCCGTGACCGAGGCCGCGAAGCCGACGGCATCCAGGGGGTCGAGACCGGGGAGCGCTTCGCGCAGGTACTCATCGAAGAGGCGTTCGTAGCGGAACACCGTGACGATCTCGCGGTCGCGAAGGCCCGGGATCTGCCGCACGATGGCGTAGCGGCGTCGGGCGACCTCGGGGTCGGCGGCGAAGTGCCGGAACACGCGCACCGACGCCTCGCACACGGCCGCCCACGGATCGTCGTGCGGCTGGGCGAGATAAGCGCGCGTCTCGGCGAGAAGCACCTCGTGGTCGGCGAACACGACGTCTTCTTTGCCGCCGAACTGCCGGAAGAACGTCGACCGCGACACCCCGGCCGCCTGCGCGATCTGCTCGACCGAGGTCTGGTCGTAGCCGTGCTCGACGAAGAGGTCGATAGCCGCGGACACGACGGCGGTGCGGCTCGAAGGGGCGGCGCTGTCGGTCACGCCCCGAGCCTATCCGCGGGCCGCCCGCGCGCGGGGTCGGGTTACGCGGGCGTCGCGTAGATGATCGGGGCGACGGTGGCAACCGCATACCGAGACCCTCGCGCGCGCGATGGGATGAACGCATGACCTCCTCCCTGTGGCACCGCGACCAGACGCCTGTCGACGGGACGCCGTTCGAACCCGACGCCCTGCACGACGTGCTCATCGTCGGCGCCGGGATCACCGGCCTCTCGACCGCCGTGATGCTCGCCGAGGCGGGGGTCGATGTCGCGGTGGTCGACGCAGGCGACGTGGGGCAGGGCGCGACCGGGGCGTCGGTGGGTATGGCATCCCTTCTGCAGGGGACGACCCTCGCGGCGCTCCGCGCCCACCACCCGGCCGGACTCGTGAAGGCGTATGTCGACGCGAACCGCGCGGGGCAGGAGTGGCTCGCCGAGCGCGCCGGCGCCGCCGCCGATCGGCGCACCGCCTTCACCTTCGGACGGGGTCTCGCCAGCGACACCGCTCTCGACGCGGTACGCGATGCAGCGCGCGAAGCGGGACTCCCCGTGCGCGAAGACGGCCCCGCAGACCTCGGCGGCCGCACCGCTGTGCGTGCCCTGGCCCTCGACGACCAGCTCGCCCTCGACCCCGTCGCGCTCTCGCGCTCCCTCGCCGAGGCGGCCCTGGCGGCTGGGGCGACGCTGCACACGGGCGTCCGCGTGACCGACGTGCACGCTCTGCCCGCCGGTCGCGCCGACACCGATCACGGCACGATCTTCGGCGACACCGTCGTTCTCGCCACCGGTACGCCCATCGCCCGTCGCGGCCTGTACGACCTGAAGACCCGGGCGCTGCGTTCGTGGGCGATCGCCTTCGAGATGGAGGGGGATGCCGAGGCCCCCGGCGGCATGTGGAGCGAGGTCGGCGCCGACGGGCGCAGCATCGTGGCGGCACCGTCGTCGTTCGGGCGCGGCGTTCTGCTGGTGACCGGGGCACGGCACCCGGTCGGCTCGGCGCCCTCGGAGGTCGCGCTCGCCGAGGGGCTCGCCGCCTGGGCACGCCGCACGCTCCCGGTGGGCGCGGAGATCGCCCGCTGGTCGGGCCAGGACTACCAGTCGCACAACCTCGTGCCCTTCGTCGGAGGGATGCCGAGGGGCCTCGGACGCCTCCGCTTCGCCACCGGATACGCCGGGTGGGGCCTGACCAACGCCCCCGCCGCCGCGATGCGGTTGACCGACGAGATCCGCGGCGTCTCGCGCAGCGACCGGCCGCAGTGGATGCGCACGATCGGCACGCGCATGACGGTTCCCGCCGACCTCGGCCGGGGCGTCGGCGAAGCCGCACGTCGGGTGGGCGTGGCAGCGGGCGCCTTCGCCGCGGCGGCGCCCGCACCGGTCAAGCGACCGGCCGAGGGAGCCGGGGTGGTGTCGCGGCAGGGGCTGCGGACCGCGGCGGTGTCGACGATCGAGGGGCGCACGCGCGCGGTGGTGGCCCCGGCCCCGCTCACCTGGAACGACGCGGAGCGCTCGTGGGACAGCCCCGTCGACGGCTCGCGCTACGCCCCGGACGGGACGCGGCTCGAGGGCGCGGCATCCGCAGATCTGGGTGTGCGCTGAGGTCGTCGGGCCTGGCGGGGCTCGGCTCGAGGGCGCGGCATCCCCAGATCTGGGTGTGCGCTGAGGTCGTCGGGCCTGGCGGGGCTCGGCTCGGCCGCGCCGAGACTGCATCTCACTGACAAACCGGTTGCAGGCTGACGCGGAGTTGTCAGCGAGTTGCCGTCTCGACGGCCGCTACCTGGACGGCCGCCACCTCGACGGCCGCTACCTCGACGGCCGCCACCTGGACGACCGCCCGAGTCAGCTCTTCGGGCCGGTCAACTCTTCGCGCCCGACAGCGCGAGCGCGCCGCCGAGGCCGATCATCATGACCCCGCCCGTGCCCGACAGGGTCGAGATGCGCTTGGGTGAGCGGGCGAACCACTCGCGGGCGGTGCCGGCGGCCAGGGCCCACACGCTGTCGCAGGTGAGCGCCATGATCTGGAACATCAGGCCGAGAACGAGCAGTTGCAGCCACACCGCCCCCGCGTGCGGATCGACGAACTGCGGCAGCACCGCGACGAAGAAGGCGATCGTCTTGGGGTTGGTCAGCCCGACGACGAAACCCTGACGCAGCAGGGTCCACGACGACGACGGCGCGCGGCTCGCCCCGGCGACGTGAGCGTGGCGATGACGGATGGCCTGGATGCCGAGCCACACGAGGTAGATCGCCCCGACGATCTTGAGCACCGTGAACGCGACGATCGACGACGCGACGATCGCCCCGACGCCGAAGGCCACCGCGATGACGGCGGGCACGGTGCCCAGCGCGTTTCCGACGACACTGAGCACCCCCGCGCGGCGGCCGAGCGCGATGGATCGTCCGATCACGAAGAGCACGCTCGGACCCGGGATGACGATGATGACGACCGACGCGGCGACGAAGGCCACGAGGTTCTCGATCGGAGGCATGCGGGGACTGTACTGCCGTCGCGTTTCGGGACGGTATCGCGCGTGGCAGCGGGCGAAACTCCTGAAATTCGGGATGCCGGTGGCGGTGAACGCGCGCAGGGCGGGGTGATCGCCCGGTTTCTCAGGAGTTTGGCCCGGCGGCTTCGCCTCGCCTCAGCCGGGTCCGGTGTCGGCAGGCGGCGGGGCGGCGCGCCGAGGCCAGAATTTGTACCCGCGTCTGGGCAGGTGGTGCGCGCGTCGCGGCGGGCCGAACTCCTGAGATTCAGGATGCCGGTGGCCGCGGACGCGTTCAGAGGGGGGTGATCACGCGGTTTCTCAGGAGTTCGGCCCGGCCGCCGCCGTGACCCGCCGCCGCCGAGGCCGCCGGACGTGGTGGCCGCGGCCTCACGCCGGCACGGCCTCGCGGGCCAGCAGCTCGGTGATCCGCCCCACGCAGCCGCCGCAGCCGGTGCCGGCGCGGGTCGCGGCCTTCACGCACGCGACCGTGGGTTCGCCCGCCGCGGCCGCCTCGCGGATCGCCCCGGCGCTCACGCCGTTGCACCAGCACACCGTCGCGTCGGCGGCGAAGGGGTCGGCCACCACTGCCATCCCGGCGTCCGGTGCGTCGAGGCGCAGGAGCGACGATCGGTCGGCGGGCAGCTCCGACCCGCGCTCGAAGAGGAGCGTGAGTTCGGCCCCGGTCCGCGGCATCCCGACCGCGACGAAGCCGGTCAGCACACCCTCGACGGTGACGAGCTTCACGTACGCGCCGCGCGCGGGGTCGGCCCAGAGCGTGACCTGGGGGCCGTGGCATCCGGGAGCGTGTGTGAAGGGGTCGGCGTCGACCGCGCCTCCGGCGACGACGTCGATTCCCTCGGCCTTGAGCATGACGACGCCGGGGCGTTCGATGGCGACAGGTTCCTCGACTCCCGACGACAGCAACGCCGCGAGCCTGTCGGCCTGCCGCCAACCGGGTCCGACGAGTCCGCTCGGACCGCCCGGCACGCGGCCGTCGGCACCGGCTTCGGCGGGGTCGGCGACGTGCGCGCAGTCGCCGATGGCGAAGACGTTCGGGTCGGTCCACGAGCGCGACGCTGCGTCGACGAGCACGCCGGCCGAGGTGGCGAGACCGCAGAGCGATGCGAGCTCCGTCCGTGCCCCGACGCCGCACGACAACACCAGCAGGTCGCCCGCGAGCACCTTGCCGTCGGCGCACACGAGTCCGTCGAACCAGGCCTGACCGTGGTCGTCGTAGCGCTGCACGATGCTCTCGGCACGCGCGTGGTGCAGCATCTCGACGCCCACGGCGCTCGCCGCGGCGGCGAGCACGCGTCCGCCGTTCTCATCCAGCGTCCGGTTCATCGGCGCGGCGGAGTGGTACGCCACGACCACCTCGGCCCCCGCTTCGGCGGCGGCGAGGGCGAGTTCCATGCCGAGCACTCCCGCGCCGAGCACGACGATGCGCTGACCGGCCGAGACCGCCGCGCGCACGTGCTCGGCGTCGACGAGGTCGCGCAGGGCCACGACACCGCGGGGAAGTGGCGCAGTGCCCTGATCCAGAGCAGAATGGTCGGCCGGCCGCGCGGATCGGTGCCGCTGCGCCCGCTCGAGCCCGGCGAGCGTCGGCACGTTCGCTCGGGCCCCGGTGGCGAGCACGAGCCGGTCGTAGGGAACACGGATGCCGTCATGCAGGCGCACCACCCCGAGGTCGCGGTCGATGCCGACCACCGTCGTCCCGAGCGCGAAGTGCACTCCCGCTTCTTCAGCGACGCGGCGGTCGCCCATGTCGAGCCCGTCGCGGTCGGTGCGGCCGACGGCGTACTCGGCGAGCAGCACGCGGTTGTACACGTCGTGCGGCTCGGCGCCGACGACGGTCAGGTCGATCCGCCCCTCGCGCACCGCGGGCAGGAGCCCCTCGACCAGCCGCGCCCCGACGGGGCCGTAGCCCACCAGCACCACACGCTCAGACACGGGTCTCCTCCTCGGTGCGCGAAGACGGTGTGCGCGACGACGCTGTGCGCGACGACGGTGTGCGTGACGACGCTGTTCTCGGCGACAGGGCGCCCGACGGCGGAGCGCTCGGCGCCGAACCTCTCGCGACCCCGACGAGCACGGGCCCCACACCCGGGTGCTCCGCCACGACGACCGGCGAGGCCGTGGCGTGAGAGATCGGCGGGGTCGTGGCATCCGGGATCGCCTGCACCCGCACCCGCGTGCGCTTGAACTCGGGCATGGCCGAGGTCGGGTCGACGATGGCTTCGGTGAGACGGTTGGCGCACTCGTCGCCGGTGTAGTGGAACGGCAAGAAGACGGTGTCGTGGCGGATGTCGGTGGTCACCGTTGCCCGTGCCCGTACCTCGCCCCGCTCGTTCGACACGGCGACCAGCGCACCCTCGCGGATGCCGAGCCGCGACGCCGTCGCGGGGTGGATCTCGAGCCGCGCCTCGGGGCGGGCGCCGTTCAGCTCGGCGACGCGGCGGGTCTGGGTGCCCGACTGGTACTGCTGCAGGTAGCGGCCGGTGGTGAGGGTCAGCTCGCCGCCGCGGTCGGTCGGCGCCGGGGGAGTTGCATCCACCGGCACCAGGCGCGCCCGCCCGTCGGAGTGGGCGAAGCGCTCCGCGAACGGACGGGGAGTGCTCGAAGAGCGATACGGCCAGTACGCCTCGACGCCGGTGTCGAGCAGGGCGTGCGAGAGGCCGGAGTAGTCGGCGACGCCGCCCTCCGACGCGCGGGCGAGCTCGTCGAACACCTCGGACGGATTCACCGACCAGGTGGATGCCGCGCCCAGGCGCCGCGCGATCTCGGCCAGGATCCACAGCTCGCTGCGGGCACCTTCGGGCCCCGGCAGCGCTCGGCGGCGGCGAATGACGCGGCCCTCGAGCGAGGTCATGGTCCCTTCCTCTTCGGCCCACTGCAGCACGGGCAGCACGATGTCGGCGAGCTCCGCGGTCTCGCTGAGGAAGAAGTCGCAGACGATCAGGGTGTCGAGGGCGTCGAGCCCCGCCCGCACGGCCTCGACGTCGGGAGCCGAGACGACGACGTTCGATCCGGCGACCAGCAGCGTCTTCACCGGCCCGCCGAGCTCGGCGAGCAGGGCGGTGGCCGGGATCCCGGCATCCGGAAGCTCATCCGGATCGACGCCCCACACCCCGGCGACGTGCCGGCGGGCCTCGGGGTCGCGGATGGAGCGGTAGCCGGGCAGCTGGTCGGCCTTCTGGCCGTGCTCGCGTCCGCCCTGGCCGTTGCCCTGGCCGGTGAGGGTGCCGTAGCCCGAGCCCTCGCGGCCGACCAGGCCCAGCACGAGCGCGAGGTTGATCGCGGCGGTCGCGGTGGCGGTGCCGTCGACGTGCTGCTCGACGCCGCGTCCGGTGAGGATGTAGGCGCGGCCCGCGGCGAGGCGCCGCACGGTGGCCCGCAGCTCGGCGACGGGAACACCGGTGGTGGATGCCGTTCGCTCCGGCCACCACGCGGAGACGGATCGCCGCACCGCGTCGAAGCCCGTCGTGCGCTCCTCACCATAGGCACGGTCGGCGAGACCCTCGGCGAAGGCGATGTGCGTGAGGCCGAGCAGCAGGGGCAGGTCGGTTCCGGGTGCGGGCTGCAGGTGGGTGCCGGCGCCGTCTTCGGTGAGTCGCGCGGTGGCCGAGCGGCGCGGGTCGACGACGATCAGGCCGCCCGCGGCGCGGGCCCCGGTGAGGTGTGCGAGGAACGGCGGCATGGTCGCGGCGACGTTCGAGCCGAGCAGCAGGATGGTCGAGGCGTCCTCGAGGTCGGTGACCGGGAAAGGCAGCCCCCGATCCATGCCGAATGCGCGATTGGATGCCGCTGCCGCCGACGACATGCAGAACCGGCCGTTGTAGTCGATGCGCGAGGTGCCGAGCGCGACGCGGGCGAACTTGCCGAGCTGGTACGCCTTCTCGTTGGTGAGTCCGCCGCCGCCGAAGATGGCGTTGGCGTCGGGTCCGTGGGTGGCCTTCGTGTCGCGGAATGCTGCTGCGACGGCATCCAGAGCCTCAGCCCAGGTGGTTTCGGCGAGGGTGCCGTCGGGTTGCCGGAGCAGCGGCATCCGGAGTCTGTGGGGGGATGCCAGAAGCTCCGCCGACGTCCAGCCCTTGGCGCAGAGCCCTCCCCGGTTGGTGGGGAAGTCGCGGCCGGCGACCGTGGTGGACCCCTCGTGGGTCACGGTCATGGCGCACTGCAGCGCGCAGTAGGGGCAGTGGGTGTCGGCGGAGCTCACGGACATCAGATGCGGGTTCCGCTCTTCTTCGACATGCGCAGGTAGATCCCGGCGGTGAGAGCGAGGAAGGCGACGTACGCGAGGGCGAACCAGCCGAGGGCGGGAGTGTACGAGCCGAACGTGGTCTTCGAGAAGCCGAGCAGCTGCGGAATGAAGAACCCGCCGTACGCGCCGATCGCCGAGATGAGACCGAGGGCCGCGGCCGCCTTGCGCTGCGCGCCGATACCGCTGTCCGAGCGCAGGGCGAAGATGGTCGGGATCATGCGGTAGGTCGAGCCGTTACCCATACCGGCGGCGGCGAACAGCACCAGGAAGCAGAGCAGGAAGATGGCGAAGTTCTGCATCGGCAGGGTGAGGATGACGCCCAGGATGCCGAGACCCATCACCGTGAATGCGCCCATCGTGATGACGGTGCCGCCGAAGCGGTCGGCGAGCTTGCCGCCGTAGGGGCGGGCGAGCGAGCCGACGAGCGCGCCCAGGAACGCGAGGGTGACGGTAGCGGTGCCGATCGCGAAGCCCTTGAAGTCGGGGAACGTGTCGGCGAGCAGCTTCGGGAAGACACCGGCGAAGCCGATGAACGAGCCGAAGGTGCCGACGTAAAGGACGGCCATGATCCACAGGTGCGGCTCTTTCAGAGCGGCGAGGGATGCCGTGATGTCGGCCTTCGCGCTCGAGAGGTTGTCCATGCGGAGGTAGGCGCCGACCATCGCGACGATGATGAGCGGCACCCAGATAAGACCCGCGAGCGGCAGGTTGAGGGTCGCGGCGGCGCCGACCGTGATGACGATGGGGACGACGAACTGCGCGACCGAGGCGCCGAGGTTTCCGCCGGCGGCGTTGAGCCCGAGGGCGTAGCCCTTCTGCGCCGCCGGGTAGAAGAACGTGATGTTCGCCATCGAACTGGCGAAGTTGCCGCCGCCGAAGCCAGCGAACGCGGCGATGAGCAGCAGCAAGCCGAAGGGGGTTGCGGGGTTGCTGACCGCGATGGCGAGGCCGATGCTCGGGATGAGCAGCAGGGCCGCCGAGACGATCGTCCAGTTGCGGCCACCGAAGCGGGGAACCATGAACGTGTAGGGGATGCGCAGCGTCGCGCCGACGAGGCTCGGCATGGAGATGAGCCAGAAGATTTCACCCGTCGACAACTGGAAGCCGGCGGCCGGCAGCGAGACGACGACGACCGACCACAGCTGCCAGACGACGAAGCCCAGGAACTCGGCGAAGATCGACCACCGCAGGTTGCGGGAGGCGATGGCCTTGCCCTCGTTGGCCCACTGTGTGGCGTTCTCGGGGTTCCAGTTGTCGATCCAGCGGCCGGGGCGGTGGACGAGCTGTGCTGCGGCTTCCGCGCTCGCGGCTTCGGCTCGGGTGGTGGGCTGCGCCGGGGTTGTTTCGGGGCGCGGGTCGGTGACGGTCACGGGGTCCTCCGGTGGGCGATGCGGGGGAGGTGCAGCGACCCGCATGGGCGGGACGTGCCGCCAGCGTAGGGAGGGAGCATTACCCGCGACCGCGTCGGGAGGGGCGGGGAGGTAACGGTTGTCTCACCCGCGGTGGGGGTGGGGGAGAGGGGGAGTTTACGTGGGCGTTACATTGACGATCTGCCCCGCCCCCGGGAGCTGACATGCGACCAGCTAGTCGGCCTGGACAAATCGTAGAGGCGGACCTGCCACGGGTGGCCATGAATAATGTCAGCCTGCACCTAATCAGCCATTGACTCAAACGGTCGTCGCTCGTCCTCGACGTCGGTGCGTATTCCCTGGTCCGCCAACTCCCAAATGGGCCACGAGTGCAATTGCTCATACTGATCGGGGCTTAGTTCGCGTATTGCTGCGAGGATGTCATCGCCGTCCCCCAACAGAACGGCGAGGCAGGCATCCAGCAACTCTGAGTTCTGCTTGATGTCCCGGAGTGCGCGCTTCCGGAACGAGTGAATCTCCGCGCGAGTTTCGCTTGACAGTCCGGACTGGCGAGCGGATATCAGCCACCTATTGACGAGATGAGTTGCCTCTGCTCCTTCGCTCTCAATAAGCCACTCATTCAAAAGTTCGGCGGCTTGCAGTAGTTCGGTGCGTTGCGGGGTTTGAGGATGCTCTGCGGCCTCAATCAGGTGTAGCACCTTGCGATTTGCGAGAACATATGCACCTTTTCTGTCTGTGAGACTTGCGTAGGCGCTCACAACGCCGCCCAAGCGCAGATTTAACACAACGGCCAGGTCTTCGGCCTTCACGCCCTCGTAGACTGTGCCGTCTATCTCGGAGGCCTTCCCTGCCTCATCGCTGGTGAATAATACGAACTTTTCCCGGTTAGCGGGGTCGAAGATGTCGAAGAATCGCCAATGATTCTCGGATTTTCCGGGAAAGACCATTAAGGCCGCGGTGAAGGATCCTACTTTCAAATCGAAGCGCCCTGGCCCCCCACCCGCCGCGTATAGCTCCGTCTCAGTGGTTAGCGCCCTGTGCACAAGGATCAATGTCCTCAACTCGGAATCTGACATGGTTGAAAGGTCTACTAGTTCAACTGGGATGTGGAGGATCCGCAGCAAGTCTGAAATATCAGATAGTCTCTTGTGTTGCGCGAGTAGTGCGTCTATTTGTTCGGCCGATCGCTCGGCTGGTGGGAGCTCCCTGCCCCCCAAGAGTAAAGGCTCGCCTTGACTTGCGGAAATGAAAAATTCCAGCCCCCGGATGTCGTCAAGAAGGGCGCCTGATGAGCGAAGTTCGAGAGTTGCGTTTAGAACCCGATCTTCTCCTCTCAAAGTAATTGTCAAGCCGGGAAGCAGTGTGAGTTTTAGTTGATTTTCATCAAGTTTGATCACGCGTGCGCTGTCGAACTGAATTCGACCGCACCGGATACTCAATTCTCGCTCATGCTCAATGTATTCTTCTGGTAGGACTGTGAGGTCCATGTCGACAGGGATTGTCAGGCCGCCGGGTGTGTGGAGGAATACGGCGAAGTCGGCCTCGTTGAGATTTAGATTCGCTGGGCGGGAGAGGTCGAGTCCGTCGAGCGAGTGGATTGTGAGGCGCGACTCTTCGGTCAGAAGAGAGTCATCAAACCCGAGGCGCATATCCTGCGATTTAGTCTGAAGTGCGTACCAAATAACTCTTTCTATCTCCTGAGGGCTCTCAGGAAAAGGGCGCAGGGAAATGCTCTTTTCTTTTTGGTCGGCCTTCATTGCGCCAAGAAGCCTGTCGAGCTTGAATGGATTGAGAACCGCGTAGAATACTCGTTCGGCACGCGTTTCTGCGTTTATTGCAACATAGAAGTATACGCCGCCGCCATCGTTTCGGAGGAAGCGCAGAACGTCTCGGCTCACAGGGAAGGTGGTGGACGGTTTCTTGAAGATCTTCTTATTCCGGTGCGCTCGACCTTTAACTTGCACCGTCACTCGACCCGCGAGCGTTGCGTTCGTCTGATGGTTGTCTTCGTACAGGTCAATATGACCATCTGTTATTGGAGTCTTATCATTGTCGTCGATCTGCGCTTTGAGTCGAGGGCAATGTGCGATCAGTCGTGTGACGGCGCCCACGCCGAGCAGCTCTGCATCCACCATGACTCCATTGTCGCCCGTATCGGAGCTCATCATCGGGAGGTTTCGCTGACGCAAAGTGACAGTGGGCCGCTCGATGTCAGCGGGTGGGAATCGCCCGCCGCTACGTCGTCTAACGAGCAATCACGAAGCAACCCGCGGCATCCCGTCGCTTCATCTCACTAACTCCTCTGAAGACAGGCGACGCCATGTCCCGCACGATCTCGTCGACAGTCCACCCGATCCAGTGCTGCATGGCAGCTTCGACCCGTCTGCGTGATTGGGCGGCCTCGTCATCGACGCGGACGGCTCAACCGCGACGCTCGCGCTCCTGAACGACGCGACGGTGCAGCTGCGTATCGTCGGCCCGGCGGTCGACATTGCGGTGGGGGAGCCGGTGGCGTACCACCCGGTCGCCGAGCTGCTCAGCGCGTCGGCGGTTCTCACGACCGCGCGCACCGCATAGCCGAGCGGCCGCCGACGACACGTCAGCGGCCGCGCGTAAAGAGAGAACTCAGGCGGTCATCGAGGCCGTCGCAGGCCATGGCGCAGTAGCGGCACCTCTCGTTCATGTCGCCGTGCGCGCGGCACTCGGCGGCGCACGCCTCGCCTACGGTCAGGCCGGCGCGCCCGCCCTTGAGCGCCGCGTGACCGCGAGGGCTACGGCCGCAATCGCGGCGGCGACGACCATGACGACAGCCAGCGGTGCGGCGGTGCCCTCTCCGCCCAAGCTCACCAGCGGCGAGACCACCGCGGCGAGGCCGAACTGCAATGCTCCGAGTACGGCCGAGGCGCTTCCGGCGATCTGGGGGACGGCGCTGAGTGCCAGGGCGGTGGCGTTTCCGAACACCAGACCCAGCGACCCGACGGCCGTGAACAGCGGCACCGTGAGCCAGAAAGCCGGCGCGCCGAAGAAGACGAGCAGGGCGAAGGCGACGGCAGATGCGGTTACCAGCGCGATCCCGAGCGTCAAGACGCTCTCGACCGAACGGGTGGCGGTGAGCTTGGGTGACAGGGCGCTCACGACCACCAGCGCCAGCGCGTTCAGGCCGAAGAGCAGGCCGTAGGCGACCGTGTCGAGTCCGAGCATGTTCTGGTACAGGAACGGAGACGCCGAGATGTACGCCATCATCACCGCGAAGCCGAAGGCGAATACCGCCGTGTAGCCGATGAAGGTTCGCGACCGGAGTGCCCGAAGGGGAGACCCGGATGCCACCCGCTCGGCGCGCAGCATGTCGCGGCGGGCGCGCAGATGCGTCTCGCGCACCACCGCGAGCACGGCGACGAGCATGGCGACCGACAGTCCCAGAACGATCGTCAGCAGGCCGCGCCAGCCGATCGGTCCGGTGAGCAGGCCCCCGAGGAGCGGGGCCACGACCGGGGCGACGCCGCCGACGATCATCATGAGCGAGAAGGCGCGCGCGGCGGCCTTGCCGGTCGCCAGGTCGGAGATGACCGCGCGACCGATGACCATTCCCGCGGCCCCGCCGAGGCCCTGGAACAGACGCGCGGCGACGAGGACGGCGACGTTGGGGGCGAACACCGCGACGGCGCTCGCGAGCACGCAGAGGGCGGCACCGACGACGAGCGGCGGGACGCGACCGAAGCGGTCGGAGAGCGGGCCGAAGACGAGCTGCCCGGCGGTCACGCCGATGAGGAACGCCGTCAGTGTGAGCTGCACGGTCGTGGCCGAGGTCGCCAGCTCGACGGTCATCTGCGGGAATGCTGGCAGGTAGAGGTCGGTGGCGAAAGGGGCGACGGCGCTCAGAAGCCCGAGCACCAGCAGAAGCGGCGTCGTGATGCCCTTCGACTGAGGGGAAAGGGATGCCGCCTGGGTGCGGAGGGAACCGGTGTCGATCGTCATGGTTATGAAAGCATAACCGATTAGTGCGGCTGTTACAGTCGAGCCGTGCCCCCCTCGGTCTCTGACGGTGCTCTCGCAGAGCTCGCCGACGTCGTGATGCGCGTCGCGCGCGAGATCGATCCGAAGGCTCCTCAGGCGCCCGACATCGTGACGCTCACCGGCACGGAAGCCCTGGTCATGAGATGGGTGCACCACAATCCCGGCGCCTCACCGAGCGCCGTCGCCAAAGCGACGGCGTTGCAGCGCAGCAACTGCAGCGTCGCGCTGCGCTCGCTGGTTGCGAAGGGCCTGATCGAGCGTCAGACCGCCCCGGATGACGCTCGAGTGACGCGTCTGCATCCCACCGCTCTGGCGGAGAAAAGCGTGCAGAAGCTTCATGCGTATTGGGCGGACCGCTTGCGAGAGGCGCTCGGCGGCGATGAAGCCGGAGTGCAGGCGGCGGCTGCCCTGCTCGCCCGCATAGAGGGGGGACTCCGCCACGGTGACGACCTTCCTCCGGCGTCCCGCTGAGGGCCGGCCCGTCAGCGATTGCGGACCGTCATCGCCAACGTCGCGCCGGTGATGATCGCGATCCCGAGGAGTTGCAGGGCATCGGGCAGGTGCCCGTAGACCATCACGTCGACGAGCACGGCCACGGCCGGGTTCACGAACGACAGGGCCGCGATCGTGATGGTCGAGAGCACGCGGGCGGTGCTGTAGAGGATCGAGTACAGCAGGCCGGTGTGCACGATGCCCATCACCGCGATCCACCCCCACGAGGGGTCGCTCCAGTCCAGCGCTCGCGCGAACGGGAGCAGGATCGCGGCACCCACCACGCACTGGATGAGCGTCATCGGGTAGGGGCGGATGCCGCGGGTGTGCTGTGCGGCGAAGGTGGCGACGGCGTAGAGCGCTCCGGCGGCGAGCGCTGCGCCGACGCCGAGCAGCTGGGCCGTGTCGAGCGGTTGGATGCCGTTGAGCCCAATGAACTGCGTCGCGAGCAGGAGCCCGCAGAAGGCGACGAGAAGCCACGCCATGTCGCGGCGCCGTGGGACTTTGCGGGCGGCGAGGGCGCCGAGTGCGACGAGGAAGAACGGCTCCAGGTGATACGCGACGGTCGTGATGGTGATCGTCGTCTGACTGAACGAGAAGAAGAGGAACGCCCAGTTCGCCACCAGCGCGAGACCGCCGAGAACGGTCAACGCGACCGCGCGCCGCGTCCACACCGACGTGCGGAACGACCGCGTCGCGAGCGACAGCACCAGCAGTGTTGCCGCGGCGAAAACGCAGCGCCACGCGGTGGTCGTGATCGCGTCGGTGCCCGCCTGGATGCTGAACAGCCCGATCGTTCCCCACCCGGCCATCGCGAGCGCCAACAGCACACTCGCGCGTGTGCGCGGGTTGCGGGGCGAGCGGATGCCGGTGGCGAGGGGCGTCGTCTGGGTCACCCCTCGATGCTTGCGGCGTTGACACTGAAGCACAATCGAGCATTCTTCGTACTTAGGATTTAGGATCAGTGAATGATTGACGTGCAGGGGCTTCGCGCCCTGATCGCGGTGGCGGACACCGGGTCGGTGACCGCAGCGGCCGGGCTCCTGCACTACACACCGTCGAACGTGACCCAGCGCGTGCAACGCCTGGAGCACTCCGTCGGCGCGCCGCTACTGGAGAGGGTGGGGCGCGGCGTCGTCCTCACCGAGCTCGCTCGCCGGCTCGTCGACGAGGGGCGACCCGCCGTGCTGCGACTGGACGATCTGGCCGAGGTCGCGGCATCCGCTCGCCCGTCCGGGCTTCTGCGCATCGCGGCTTTCCCGACGGCGCTGAGGGGGCTGGTCGTTCCCCTCATCTCCGCCCTGCGTGACGCTCACCCTGCTCTTCGCATCGAGCCAGTCGAGCGCGAGCCCGCGGAGGGAATCCGGCACGTGCGTCTCGGTCTCGCCGATGTGGCCATCGTCAAGTCGTGGGGCGACGCGTCGGCCAGTCGCACCGACCCCGGCCTGGACCGGATCGTCCTCGGACACGATGCCGTCGACATCATCCTCGCGCGTGACCACCCGCTCGCCGGCCGCACCAGCCTGAGATGGCTCGACCTCGTCGATGAGAACTGGGCGGTGACCTCCGACGACGATCCCTACCGACGGTGGCTCGACTCGACGACGGGACTCGACCGAGGCTCCGGGACCGTCTACGAGGCAGCGGAGTTTCAGTCCCTCCTCGCTTTCGTCGAGCAGGGGCTGGCCATCGCAGCTCTCCCGCGCCTCGGGCGGGGGAGCCTTCCTGCCGGCACCGTCGCGGTGCGGCTCGTCGACGAGACCGCCTTTCGCGAGATCGCCGCGACCGTGCGTTCTGCGCGCCGCGACGGCGTCAACGTCCGCGCCGTCCTCGACGGGCTCAGGCATCAGATGGCGACGGCCGCTCCCCGCGTCGAGGGCTGAGGCGCGAGACCGTCGGGCACCGTCTCGAGGATGTGCGGCCCGTCTTCTCGCTGTCTCGCGACGAACCGCACGGCGAGGTGTTACGCCCCGCTACGCTCCCGGCTCCTGGGCTGCCGGCATCCCGTAGCTTCGTCTCACCGAAACCCCTCGAAGGCAGGTGAAGCCATGTCCCGCACGATCTCGTCGACAGTCCACCCGATCCAGCGCTGCATGGCAGCCTCGAACCCCGCTGCCTGGTCGGACGGCCTCGTGGCCCGTGTCGACGGCGCGACCGTGACCGTTGCGCTGCTGAGCGGCGCGACGGTACGGCTTCGTGTCATCGGTCCGGCGGTCGACATCACGTCGGGGGAGCCGGTCGCGTACCACCCGGTCGCAGAACTGCTCAGCGCGGCGACGGTCGTCACGACCGCGCGCGCCGAGTAGTTCGAGAAGAGAACTCAGGCGGTCATCGAGGCCATCATGGCCTCGCACTTCATGACCATGTCGTCGCAGGCCATGGCGCAGTAGCGGCACATCTCGTCCATGTCGCCGTGCGCGCGGCACTCGGCGGCGCACGCCTTGCCCATGGTCATGCAGGCGGTCATCATGGCGCTCATCACGTCCATGTTCATCCCGGCCGGACGCATCATCATGTGCATCGTCGCCTGAGCCATCTCGACCATGTTCGAGCACATGGCGCAGCACGTGGCCATCTCGGCGCCGTGCATCATGTCGCTGCCGGCGCACATCGCCGCGGCCATCGCGCACGCGTTGAGCGACTGCATGCATTCCTGCATGGCATCCATGTCCATGGTCATCTCGCCCATGTCCATCGACTTCATCATGGCCATCGTGTCCATTGCTTCTCCCGAGTGCTCGTTGTGACGGAGGGACCGGATGCCGCGGAGGGACTCCGGCGTACCGGCGATGGTACGCGCGACAGGTCGCGATGCGACAGGGCTCTGGGCGAGTTGATCATGTCGGCGAGAATGCGGTGGCGCGTCGATGCGTCTCTGCTGCGAACATGGTTCGAATGAAGGTTCGTTTCGCGCGGCATACTGACCGACTCGAGGAAATCGTCCGGTTCTATCGCGACGGGGTCGGGCTCCGCGTACTCGGCGGCTTTCGCGATCACGCGGGATACGACGGGGTGTTTCTCGACCTTCCCGGAACGGGCGCGCATCTGGAGTTCACCACCGGCGGCGGTCATTCGGCGCCGATGCCGGATGCCGAGACGATACTCGTTCTGTACTTCGACGATGACCTCGAACGCCAGCGGATCGCGGCTCGTCTTGCCGGACGAGAGGTATTGCCGTCAAACCCCTACTGGCGGACGAATGCTCTCGCCTTCGCCGACCCGGACGGGTTTCACGTCTTGTTAGCAATGGAGAAGTAAGCACGGCGTCCGGCGGGATTTCTCGGACGCTCACCCCCTGACGTCAACGCGCCCGGATGCCGACCGACTTCAGCTCCAGCCCGGCGAGGCGTTGCAAGACGACGGGGTCGCCTCGGCGCCAGGCGCTCACCGCGTCGGGATCAACCTTGGTCACCGCGCCCACTTTCTGATGGGTGAGTGCCCGGAGCGCCAGAAGGTCGGTGGTGAGGCCTGCGCGCATCAGAGCGCGGGTGCGCGTCGCGCGCGAGACGAAGCGCAGGCGCGGGATGATCCAGACCAGCAGAACGATGAGGATCGGCAGGGCCGCTACTCCCACACCGAGGGCGATGGCCGCCTGCCGGACGAGATCTTGCTGCGTCTGCCCGACGGCCGCGAGAGTGTCGCCCGCGGAACTCGCCGTGGTGAACGGGCTGCTGATGCCCTCGCCGATGAAGGGGACTCCTCCGAGGCGGGTGCCGGCGTCGGTCATCGACGTGCGGAAATCCACGCCGGTGGTCTGTAGCTGGCGGCCGAACTGCGCGAGCTGGTCGACGGCCGAGAAGACGGCGATCCCCGTGACGACGCTCAGCGCGATGAGCGCGAGCGCGATGATGTCGGCGGTCACCTGACGCGCGCGCTGCACGGCGAAGTCGGAATACAGTTTCACGCCGTCACTCTCGCACGGGAGTGGCGCGGTCGCCGGAGCCTTGAAGAAACGCCCCGCTTTGCCTGGTGGCGGGTTCGCGTCGCCTCAGCTCGACGGGCCGACGCGCCGGAACCGCGGGCCTGAGTAGCCGTCGCGTTCCACGTGCTCGGTGAACATCTCGATCGGGCGCACCCAGTACGAGTGATCGCCATAGAGCGCGCGGTAGGAGACGAAAACCTCCTCGGTCTCGGAGTGCTTCGCGGTACCGAGCACCTCGTAGCGCTGGCCTTTGAAGTGCTCGTAGATGCCGGGTTCGATATCGGCCGGGTCGCTGCCGTCGGACGTCATGAGAGCTCGGCAGGAGCCGTGCCGACCGTGCCGTCGGTGCGCGACTGGAGGTACTCGCAGAGCTTGCCGGTCGTGAAGAGTTCTTCGCCGAGGGCGATGAGGTGGCTGCCCGAGAGCGGGAACTCGCCGGAGCGTTCGGAGAGGGATGCCGTCCACTTCCGCTCGCAGTCGACGTTCAGCGAGATCGACGCGGGCCCGTGGTTGAGGTGGATGGCAACCATCCCGGACTCAAGGTGCTCGGGGTCGTCCTGGCGGAGGACGTGCACAGTGGCGTGGGCAACGCGATCGTGCTTCTCGTACTCCGTGACCCACTCGTGGATCTCTGTGTAGGTGGGACGAGCGGCGCAGGTCATGTGTCGAGACTAGCTGTCCGGGCCTCGCGCGACGTCTGCTCTCATGCGCCCACTCGCGGCGATCAGAACGGCGCGGTCAGCGTGTGAGGTCGAGGATGACGAGACGGGCGCCGACCGCCCAGCTCTGCGTCAGGTTCGGTCGTGTCGGCTGCCGGACCGCTGCACGCCAGCGAGATCGTGCAGGGCACGGAAGCTCGCCTCGTGCTGCTCCCGGAGGGCCTCCCACCCGATACTCGGGTCGATCGACTCGGCAGAGGGAACCGCGACGGCGAATCCGTGCTGAGCGCGCGGAACCGCCTCGCCCGGCAGTCGCAGCTCCTGCGTGAAGGCCCCCGTATCGGGCGCGAACGTCAGGGTGTGCGCGGCGATGTCGTGGTCCCAGTCGGCCGACGGCCACGACATGAACGCCACGTGACGTGGCGGATCGAGTGGGGCCGTGGCCGACACCCAGCACCCGTGATGATCCTCACCGGGGGAGAGGATCGTGTAGGTCCCACCGTGGCGGTAGACCAGCAGTGCTTCGCGGAACGGCTTCTGCGAGAACATGGCCGTGTAGTAGAGGGCTTGCGCGTAGATCGGCTGTCCGAGGGTCAGGATGACGGTCTGCTCTGGCATCGGGATGGTGTCCTCTCACATGCGGGCGGGGTCTCCTCTATCCAGGCATGCGGGCCTCGGGCAAAGGTGGCGCGGACCGAGGTCTTCTCTATGACCTCGCTGACCGGGTGAAGAACGAAGTGCTGGCGTCCAGCCGCGGCATCCCGGTCCGGTGCACTCCTCACGCCACAGCTCGAATCACCCCCGTGATGATCAGCGTCACCACCGTCGTCCACAGCACGATCGCGGCGGCCTGCCAGGCGAGCACGCGCATCGGGGGCACGCCTGTCGAAGTCAGGGCGGCGGCGGTGAACTGCGTCGGCAGCAGCAGGGGACCGAGCAGGCTCACCCCGGGGGTCCCGTAGCGGTGGTACGCCTTCTCGAACTTCTCGCGCCGGGCCGTCGGGGGCTTCACGACCGCCCCTCGGCGGCCGGTCACGGCGGTGCGCACGCGCGACGACGCGAGCACCACGACGGCCACGCAGAGGAAGTTGCCGATCGCGGCGGCACATGCGGCGACGACCGGATGGATACCGCCCAGGATGCCGATCGCCGCAGCACCCTCACCCTCGATGAACGGTACGGCCCCGGCGAGGGCGACGATGAGCGGTTGGACGAGGTCGGGCACGTCGGCGACGAGACCCTGGAAGCCGAGGACGAGGTCGGAGACGGGGTTCGACACGGGGACTCCTAGGTGATGAGGGCGCGGCGTCTACCGCGGTGATTCCATCCCATCGGCGTGCGAGTCCTCGCGGCAGTGCCGTGGTGTCACGACCAAGCGTGAGGATGCAACGGCCCACCCGTGATGAATGTCAGGGTTCCCGGCGCCGCGTACGTCGCGTATCGTCTCAAGCCCCGCGGAAGACCGCGGCCGATCCGAAGGAGGACCCGTGCCCTATGGCCTTGTCTGGATCGAATACCTCTTCTGGGCGGTCATCGCGGTGGGGCTGCTCGTGCGTCTCGGCGTCGCGCTCGGTCGGCGTCGCTCGGGTCGGCGGAAGGACGCGGTGCGGCAGGCGATTCGCCCCGTCATCGATGCGGGTGCGGTCGAGTCGGCGTTCTACGGCTGGACGCCCTCGACCTCGATGCACCTGAAGCAGGAGTCGTCCTCGATCGAGACGGCCCAGAACCGCGATCGCGTGCCGCCGGAGCTCCCCGACAGTTACCGCTGACGCGCGCGGGCGCGCACCGGGGGACGAATCCCGGCCCCGCCCGTGACGAATGTCATGCCCGTACTGTGGCGGGGGTGAGCGCTCCCGCACCTGTCCGTAGCCCCGCGGCCACGTACGCCCGCGACGTCCGCGTCACCTGGTGGTACACGGCCGCGTCGGTGATGTTCCTGCACGTCTTCGCGGTCTTCCTCTGGGCGTTCGTCGTGGTGATGCGGGGGACGCCGCTCGACGTCGTCCTCGCCCTGGTCGGGGCGGCAGGCTCCGTGGCATCCGGAGTCCTCCTTCTCATCCACTACCGGCGCGAGCCGTTCGACGACGCAGACGACTCCGCAAGGCGGCTGGTCTGGACGCCCGTGCTTCTGGGGATCGCGTCGGCGGTGCTGTTCGGTGTCGGGGCCGGGTCGCTGCTCGTCGCTGCGGCTCTCGTCGCGCAGGCGCTGTGCACGGTGAGGTGGCGGGGCGGCATCCGGGGGCGACTCGTCGCTCTCATGCTCGTCGTGGTGGTCGCTTCGTGGGTGATCGAGGCGACGCGCCTCAACCCCGACGGCTACGTCTCGCTGACCTTCGCGCTGCCGCTGTTCGTCACGATGCTCGCGCCGCTGACGGCGACCTCGCTCTGGTGGTGGGACATCGTGCGCGAGCTCGACCGCGCCCGCCGCGCCGAGGGGCGCCTTGCCGCAGCGCAAGAGCGCTTACGTCTCGCTGGCGACCTTCACGATCTGCAGGGCCACCACCTGCAGGTCATCGCGCTGCAACTCGAACTCGCCGAGAAGATGATGGGGCGGGATCCGGATGCCGCTGCCGAGCAGGTCCGCGCGGCTCGCGTGAGCGTCGACGAGGCGCGGCGCGGCACGCGCGATCTGGCCTCGCGATTCCGCGGCGTGCCCCTGCCCGACGAACTCGCCAACGCCGCCGATCTGCTGCGCGCCGCGGGCCTGACCGTCGACCTGCTGGTGGATACCGAGGCCGGACGCGCGCCCGCCGACGTGCTCGGGCCGGTGGTCCGCGAGACCACGACGAATGTGCTGAAGCACGGCGGCGGGGTGTCGGCATCCCTCTCCCTTTCCCGTCACGAGGGATCGTGGGTGCTGGTCGTCGAGAACGACTCGCGGGGTACCGCGTCTCCGGTCGGAGATGGGGCGGGACTGTCGGGGATCGTCGAGCGCGTCGGCCCGGTAGGAGGGACGATGGATGCCACCCGCCTCGGCGACCGATTCCGCATCACCGTTCGCGTGCCCGAGGAGGTGACGGCATGATCCGCGTACTCATCGCCGACGACGAAGACATGATCCGTACCGCGCTCGCAGCTCTTTTGCGGTTGGAGGACGACCTCGAGGTCGTCGCCGAATGCCGCGATGGCGAGAGCGCCGTGACCGAGGCGCAGCGGCTGAGGCCGGACGTCTGCCTGCTCGACCTCGAGATGACCGGGCTCGACGGCGTCGACACGGCCGCGAAGATCCTGCGGAGCGTGCCCTCGCGCTGCGTGATCGTCACGCGGCACGCGCGCCCGGGGGTGCTCCGGCGGGCTCTGGGCGCGGGAGTCAGCGGCTTCTTGCCGAAGTCGCGGCCGGCGGATGACGTGGCGGCGGTGATCCGCGAGGTCGCGGCGGGGCGCCGGTACGTCGACCCCGAGATCGCGGCCGATGCGCTGAGCGACGAGCGGAGTCCGCTCACCGACCGGGAGCTCGACGTGCTGCGCGCGGGAGCGCGAGGGCAGACGGTGGCCGAGATCGCGGCATCCCTCCATCTGTCGGCGGGGACGGTGCGCAACCACGTCTCGTCGGTGCTGGGCAAGCTCGGGCTGGCGAGCCGGCAGCAGGCGACGATCCACGCGCGCGAGCGGGGCTGGATCTAGCCGACGACCGTCGAGCCCGCGCGGGTCTCGTGCGGAGGCGACGATCGCTTCTGCCTCGTCTTCGCGCGGATGCAGCGTCGGCTCGGCGGGCCAGCAGAACGCGCTTCCGAGGCGATGGACGGGTGGGGTGCGACCGTCCGGCGCAGGGCGGAAGGGGCAGCCGCGCCGTGACGGGAGCGGCACGCGACCCCGTATCGTCGATGGTCGACAGCGGGGACGCGCGGGTCGGAACCGTGCGACGACGCACTCGTGCGAGAGAGGATGGATCTGATGGGCGAGGTTCGCTTGGTGGAGCTCGAGGCGGCCGACCGCCCCGCGTGGCTGACGCGGATGGAGACGGCCTTTGCTGCGGGCTTGCGCGATGCCGGGCTGAAGCCGGGGGAGCAGCCGATTCCCCAGGCGGACGAGATGGACAGGGTGCTGGACGCACCCGGCACCGAGACCCTTCAGATCGTGCGCGACGACCTGGTCATCGGCGGGGCCGCCGTGACAGCACCGGATGACGGGCGCCGCAGCCTCGAACTCTTCTTCATCGACGCCGGTCACCACGGTGGCGGGATCGGTGCGTCCGCGTGGCGGGCGATCGAGGCGCGCTACGCCGATACCGAGGTGTGGGAGACCGAGACGCCGTACTTCGACCAGCGCAACATCCACTTCTACGTCAACCGCTGCGGCTTCCAGATCGTGGAGTTCTTCCACCCGGGGCACCGCCCCCAGGCCGGGAGCGAGGGGGATCACCCCGGCCCCGACCGCATGTTCCGGTTCGAGAAGCGGATGCCGGTATGACCGGCGACCTGCCCCCGATCGAGTTCATGTTCACCGGGGCGGGACGCGACCGGATCGTCGCGGCGATCCGCGCGGGGGAGAAGACGGCGACCAGCTCGCTCGTGCGGGAGTATCTCGTCGCGGGGGAGCCGTTGCCGGCGGTCGGGGATCGGGGCGCCGTGGTCGACTCGGCCGGTGAGCCGGTGTGCGTCATCGAGACGACCGCAGTAGAGATCGTCGCTCTGCGGGACGTCTCGCTCGCCCATGCGCTCGACGAGGGCGAGGGGTACGCGTCCGTCGCGGATTGGCGCCGCGGTCACGTGCGGTTCTGGACCTCGGATGCCATGCGTGAAGAGCTCGGGAGTGCCTTCGTCGTCGACGACGACACGTCGGTGGTGTTGGAGCGGTTCGCGGTCGTGGGGTGAGCCTCGCGGTCAGTCGGCGACCGCGGCGACCGCTTCGATCTCGACCAGCTGATCGTCGTAGCCGAGGACGGTGACGCCCATCAGCGTGCTCGGCACGTCGTGGTCGCCGAAGGCGTCGCGCACGACCTCCCACGCGGTGACGAGATCGGCCTGACGGGTCGACGCCACCAGCACGCGGGTGCTGATCACGTCGGTGAGCTCCGCGCCGGCTGCGCGCAGCGCGCCTGTCATGTTGTCGATGCAGCTCGCGGCCTGCGCGGCGTAGTCGCCGACGCCGGCGGTCGAGCCGTCGGTGTTCAGCGGACACGATCCGGCGAGGAAGATCAGGCGGGCGTCGGCCGGAGCGGTGGCGGCGTAGGCGTACTCGGCGGCGTCCGACAGGGCGGCGGCGCGGATGAGGGTGACGGCAGAGGGCATGGGGGCTCCTGACGGCGAGGCGAATGTCGGGGGTCATCGCCAGACTAGGCGCATGCCTCTCTTCGCCGGTCGGGGGTCTTCAGCCCCGTCTAGTAGGGTTGTCGACTGGCGAAGATCTCTTGATATCGAGAGAGTTCGCCTCCTCCCACCACCGATCGCCCAGCGAAGGATTGTCCGTGGATCTCTACGAGTACCAGGCACGTGACCTGTTCGAAAAGTACGAGGTGCCGGTACTCGCCGGCATCATCGCCGACACCCCTGAGGAGGCGAAGGCGGCCGCTGAGAAGCTCGGTGGCGTTGTCGTCGTCAAGGCTCAGGTCAAGACCGGAGGCCGCGGCAAGGCCGGCGGCGTGAAGGTCGCGAAGACCCCCGACGAGGCGTTCGAGGCGGCCCAGGCCATCCTCGGCCTCGACATCAAGGGCCACGTCGTCAAGCGCGTCATGGTCGCAGCGGGCGCCCGCATCGCCAAGGAGTTCTACTTCTCGGTGCTGCTCGACCGTGCCAACCGCTCCTACCTCTCGCTCTCGAGCGTCGAGGGCGGCATGGAGATCGAAGAGCTCGCCGTCGAGCGTCCCGAGGCGCTCGCGCGCATCGAGGTCGACCCGATCGAGGGCATCACGCCCGAGAAGGCCCTCGAGATCGCCAAGGCCGCGAAGTTCGACGACGAGCTGGCTCCCAAGGTCGCCGACGTCTTCGTCAAGCTCTTCAACGTCTACAAGGGCGAGGACGCCACCCTCGTCGAGGTGAACCCGCTCATCCAGAGCGAAGACGGCGACATCATCGCCCTCGACGGCAAGGTCTCGCTCGACGAGAACGCCGGCTTCCGCCACCCCGACCACGAGGCGCTGGAAGACAAGGACGCGGCCGACCCGCTCGAGGCCAAGGCCAAGCAGCACGACCTCAACTACGTCAAGCTCGACGGCCAGGTCGGCATCATCGGCAACGGCGCGGGTCTGGTCATGTCGACCCTCGACGTCGTCGCGTACGCCGGTGAGAAGCACAACGGCGTCAAGCCCGCCAACTTCCTCGACATCGGCGGCGGCGCTTCGGCGACCGTCATGGCCGCCGGTCTCGACGTCATCCTCGGCGACGAGCAGGTCAAGAGCGTCTTCGTCAACGTCTTCGGCGGCATCACCTCGTGCGTCGCCGTGGCCGAGGGCATCGTCAAGGCTCTCGAGATCCTCGGCGACGCCGCGACCAAGCCGCTCGTTGTCCGCCTCGACGGCAACCAGGTCGAAGAGGGTCGTCAGATCCTCGCCGCCGCCAACCACCCGCTCGTCACCCTCGCCGCCGGTATGGACGAGGGCGCCGACAAGGCCGCCGAACTGGCCAACGCGTAAGGGATAGGGACAGAAACATGTCGATCTACCTCAACAAGGATTCCAAGGTCATCGTCCAGGGCATCACCGGCGGCGAGGGCACCAAGCACACCGCCCTCATGCTCAAGGCCGGCACCCAGGTCGTTGGTGGCGTGAACGCCCGCAAGGCCGGCACCACGGTCTCGCACAAGGACGCGTCCGGCAACGACGTCGAGCTCCCCGTCTTCGCCTCGGTCGAAGAGGCCATCCGCGAGACCGGTGCCGACGTGTCGATCGCGTTCGTGCCCCCGGCCTTCACGAAGGACGCGATGGTCGAGGCCATCGACGCCGAGATCCCCCTCCTCGTCGTGATCACCGAGGGTGTGCCCGTCGGCGACACCGCCGAGGCGTGGGCGTACTCGAAGGCCAAGGGCGAGAAGACCCGCATCATCGGTCCGAACTGCCCCGGCATCATCACGCCCGGCGAAGCGCTCGTGGGCATCACGCCCGCGAACATCACCGGCAAGGGCCCCATCGGCCTCGTGTCGAAGTCGGGCACCCTGACGTACCAGATGATGTTCGAGCTGCGCGACCTCGGCTTCTCGACCGCCATCGGCATCGGCGGCGACCCCGTCATCGGTACCACGCACATCGACGCCCTCGCGGCGTTCGAGGCCGACCCCGAGACCAAGGCCATCGTCATGATCGGTGAGATCGGTGGAGACGCCGAAGAGCGCGCCGCCGATTTCATCAAGGCCAACGTCACCAAGCCGGTCGTCGGCTACGTCGCCGGCTTCACCGCTCCCGAGGGCAAGACCATGGGCCACGCCGGCGCCATCGTCTCCGGCTCCGCCGGTACCGCCCAGGCGAAGAAGGAGGCCCTCGAGGCTGCCGGAGTCAAGGTCGGCAAGACGCCGTCCGAGGCCGCCGCCCTGATGCGCGAGATCATCGAGAGCCTGTAAGCAGCACTCTCTTCGGGGCCCGGATGCCATGGCATCCGGGCCCTTTCGCATGTCCGGCGGGGGCGGGGTGCGGCTGCGGGGTGCGGCTGCGGGGTGCGGCTGGCCTCGCGCGCGGCTGGGTTGCGTGCGTGCGACGACGGGGCGCGAGATCACGTGACTCCGCCGAGAACACACGCCCCGGCGTGTGCGCTCGTCCCGATCACGTGATCTCGGCGGCCGGGCCCGGGCTTGCCGCGCGAGGTCACGTGATCTCGGCGGCCGGGCCTGGGCTTCCCGCGCGAGGTCACGTGATATGACAGCGGGGCGGCGCCGCCGGGGCCGCATTGCGCGCCGTGCGGAGCACCGCGACAGAGAAGTTGCGCGCCGTGCGGAGCACCGCGACAGAGAAGGGGCCCGGATGCCGTGGCATCCGGGCCCCTTGATCGCACCGGCGTCAGCCGAGCAGGGCCTCGACCGGACCCCGGGCGAAGAAGACCACGAAGCCAGCGGCGACGATCCACAGCAGCGGGCTGATGCGACGCGCGCGACCCGACAGTGACTGGATCAGCACCCAGCTGACGAAGCCCGCGCCGATGCCGTTGGCGATCGAGTACGTCAGGGGCATCACGGTGACGGTGAGGAAGACGGGGATGAGCACCGACATGTCGCTGAGGTCGACGTGGCGGATCTGCGCCATCATCAGCGCACCGACGATGACCAGGGCCGCGGCGGCGATCTCGGTGGGGACGATGCTCGTCAGCGGGGTGAAGAACATCGCGAGCAGGAACAGCGCGCCGGTGACGACGTTGGCGAGCCCGGTGCGGGCGCCCTCGCCGATGCCGGAGCCCGACTCGATGAACACGGTGTTCGACGACGACGAGGTCGCGCCGCCCGCCACCGCGCCGATGCCCTCGATCACCAGCGCCGAGCGCAGTCGCGGGAAGGTGCCGTCGGGGGCGGCGAGGCCCGCCTCGCGGGAGAGGCCGGTCATCGTGCCCATCGCGTCGAAGAAGTTCGTGAAGACGAGGGTGAAGACGAGCATGAGGGCCGCCAGCACGCCGATGCGACCGAAAGAGCCGACCAGGTCGACCTGGCCGACCAGCGACAGGTCGGGGAGGCTGACCCACTGCGCGGGGAGCGTCGGAACGCTCAGGCCCCAGCCGCCGGGGTTGCCGTCGGCCTTCGCGCCGAGGCCCGTGACGGCCTGAACGATGACCGCGATCACGGTGCCCGAGAGCAGACCGATCAGCAGCGCGGCTTTGACCTTGCGCACCAGCAGCACGGCGGTGATGACGAGGGTCAGCACGAACAGCGCGGTGGGGATCGTCGTGATCGAGCCGCCGACACCGAGGCCGACCGGGGGCGAGCTGAGCCCGGTCGAGGTGACCAGGCCACTGTCGACGAAGCCGATGAAGGCGATGAACAGGCCGATACCGACCGTGATCGCGGTCTTCAAGGCGAGGGGCACCGCCTCGAAGATCATGCGGCGAAGGCCCGTGACCGCCAACAGCACGATGATGAGGCCGTTGATGACGACGAGGCCCATCGCCTCGGGCCAGGTGACCTGCCCGACGATGCCGACCGCGAGGAAGGAGTTGATCCCGAGGCCCGCGGCGAACGCGAACGGCAGGCGCGTGACCAGACCGAACAACATCGTCATGACACCCGCGGTGAGCGCCGTGACGGCGGCGACCTGCGAGAAGCCGAGAGCGTTGCCGGCGACGTCGGGCGTGCCCGAGAGGATGATCGGGTTCAGGATGACGATGTACGCCATCGTGACGAAGGTGACGACGCCGCCGCGGATCTCTCCGCCGACGGTCGAGCCGCGGGCGGTGATCTCGAAGAAGCGGTCGAGGCCGTTCTTCGGTTCGGGGACGGCCGTGGTCTCGGGAGCGGAAGCGCTCATGAAGGCTCCAGGAAAAAGGGGGAGGGGCTAGACCGGAGGGGAAGACGCCGACGTATCGTGTGAGCTATGTCACTCTCAGGCGAGTATCTACCCAGCACCAGCGAATGGGCCCGTCAGCAGGCGGAAACCTTCGAAGCCACGGGGGGCAAGGAGTCCGCCGACATGCGGGGCGTACCCATCATCGTCCTCACCACCGTCGGGGCCAAAACCGGCGGGCTGCGCAAGACCGCCCTCATGCGCGTCGAGCACGACGGAAAGTACGCGGTCGTGGCATCCAAGGGTGGGGCTCCCGAGCACCCCGCGTGGTTCTACAACCTGGTGAAGAACCCCCGCGTGGCCCTGCAGGACGGCGACGTGAAGAAGGAGTACGACGCGCACCAGGCCGAGGGCGCCGAGCGCGAGGAGTGGTGGGGCTACGCGACCGAGGTCTGGCCCGACTACGACGAGTACCAGAAGAAGACCGACCGGCGTATCGAGCTGTTCGTGCTCGAGCCGGTGGACTGACACCGGTCCGTGGCGCCCGTCGCCACCCGGTCGACCGGCATCGAATGTCCAAAACACCCGGACGTCGAAAAAATCTGTCCGGGTGTTTTGGACATTCAGCGGGGGAGCGGAACGACGCTCGCCGCACGGGCGCGGGAGAGTCGGAGACGGATGCCGCGGGCGAAAGCTCACACCACCCCCGCGCCCGCGTGAGAGAAACGTTCGCCGGGGGTAACGCGGGCGCGAGGGCGGGGGAAACCTCGGCTGCCTAGCGTCGGGGCATGGCCCGCTCGAACCCCGCAACCGGAACGAAACACGCCGCTGACGCCGCGGCAAACTCCGCCGCGTACTGTGACGGCATGCTCCACCCCGCCCCATCCGGGTCCGTCGTGGTCGTGGGTGCGGGAATGGTGGCCCACCGCTTCGTCGAGAGCCTCACCAGCCGCGACACCGAGGGCCGCTGGTCCGTCACGGTGCTGGGCGATGAAGCCCGCGGGCCGTACGACCGCGTCGGTCTCACCGGCATCTTCAGCGGAAAGACCCCCGACGACCTCGCCCTCGACCCCGCGGTTCTCGATCACGAGCGGGTGCGGGTGAAGACCGACGCGCGCGTCACGAAGATCGACCGCGCGGCACGCACCGTCACCACGGCGGGCGGCTCGACGCACGCGTACGACCGTCTCGTGCTGGCGACCGGCTCGTTCGCCGCCCGCCTGGCCCTGGACGGCTTCGACCACCAGGGGTGCTTCGTCTACCGCACGCTCGACGACGTCGCCGGCATGCGCGCCTGGGTCGCGGAGCGCTCGGCCCAGCTCGGACGGCCCCTGCGCGGCGCGGTCGTCGGCGGCGGTCTCCTCGGGCTCGAGGCCGCGGGGGCGCTGCAGGCCGAGGGCGTCTCGCCGTTCGTGCTGCAGTCGAACGAGCGCCTGATGTCTGCCCAGCTCGACCTGGGCGGGGCGCGCACCCTGCAGCGGCTCATCGAAGCGCGCGGCATCGAGGTGCGCACGAGCTCGGTGACGACCCGGGTGGATGCCGACAAGACCGGCGCCGTATGCGGCCTCGAGCTGCGCGACGGCACGTGGGAGGCCGTCGACATCGTGGTCTTCACGGTCGGCGTGCGGCCCCGCGACGAGCTCGCCCGTGCGGCCGAGCTGCGCGTCGACGCCCGCGGCGGGGTCGTGATCGACGAGGGCTGCGACACCTCGGACCCCGCGATCATGGCGATCGGCGAGGTCGCGAGCTTCGACGGGCAGTGCATCGGTCTGGTCGCCCCCGGGTACGCGATGGCCGAGGTCGCCGCGACCCGCCTGCTGGGCGGCGCGGCCGCCTTCCCCGGCTTCGACACCTCGGCCAAGCTCAAGCTCTCGGGCGTCGAGGTCGCGAGCTTCGGCGACGCATTCGCCGAGACGCCGAACGCGCTCGACGTCACCTACGCCGACCCGGTATCGGGCGTCTACAAGAAGCTCGTGCTGAGCGACGACGCGCAGACGCTGCTCGGCGGCATCCTGGTCGGCGACGCCTCGGCGTACACCGCGCTGCGCCCGCTCGTCGGTCGAGCGCTCGGCGGCGATCCGGCGGCCTACCTCATGCCCGAAGGCCTCGCCCCGGCCCCGCAGGGCGACCTGCCCGCCGACGCGATCGTGTGCTCGTGCAACGGCGTCACCGCCGGAACCGTGCGCGAGGCCGTCACCGAGCACCAGTGCGCGGATGCCGCCGAGGTCAAGGCGTGCACCAAGGCCGGGGCGGCGTGCGGCTCGTGCTTCACGCTCGTGAAGAAGCTCGTGGCGACGGAGCTGGCGGCATCCGGAAAAGAAGTCTCGAACGGACTGTGCGAGCACTTCTCGTTCACCCGGGCGCAGCTGTTCGACGCGGTCCGGGTCTCGGGGCTGCGCACCTTCACCTCGATCGTCGAGCGTTTCGGCACCGGGCGCGGCTGCGACATCTGCAAGCCGGCTCTGGCGAGCATCCTCGCGAGCCTGTACTCGGGGCACGTGCTCGACGGCGAGCTGGCGACGATGCAGGACACCAACGACCACGTGATGGCCAACATCCAGCGCGACGGCAGTTACAGCGTCGTCCCGCGCATTCCGGGCGGCGAGATCACGCCCGAAGGCCTGGTCGTGATCGGCGAGGTCGCCCGCGACTTCGGGCTCTACACGAAGATCACCGGCGGGCAGCGCATCGACATGTTCGGTGCCCGCCTCGACCAGCTTCCCGACATCTGGAAGCGCCTCGTCGACGCCGGGTTCGAGTCGGGCCACGCGTACGGCAAGTCGCTGCGCACGGTGAAGTCGTGCGTCGGATCGACCTGGTGCCGCTACGGCGTGCAGGATTCGGTGGGGATGGCCGTGCAGCTCGAGCTGCGCTACCGCGGCCTGCGCTCGCCGCACAAGATCAAGTTCGGCGTCTCGGGATGCGCCCGCGAGTGCGCCGAGGCGCGCGGCAAAGACATCGGGGTGATCGCGACCGAGGCCGGCTGGAACATGTACGTCGGCGGCAACGGCGGCTTCACCCCGCGTCACGCGGTGCTCTTCGCCGAGGGGCTCGACGACGACGGGCTGCTGCGGGCGATCGACCGATTCCTCATGTTCTACATCCGCACCGCCGACCGGCTGCAGCGCACCGCCCCGTGGGCGGCGGAGTACGAGGGCGGTCTCGAGGCGCTGAAGGGCGTCGTGTTCGACGACACCCTCGGCATCGCCGACGACCTCGACCGGGCCATGGCATCCCACATCGACGCCTACGAAGACGAGTGGGCCGCCACCCTCGCCGACCCCGAGAAGCTCAAGCGCTTCCAGAGCTTCGTCAATGCTCCCGACAAGGCCGACCCCTCGCTTGCCTACGTCGCCGAGCGCGGTCAGGCCCGACCCGCCACGGCCGAAGAACGCGCGTCGGGCGCCGTGCTCATCGGCGGAACGACGCTGGCGGTGCGCTCATGACTCTGATGGAGACGACTCCGGATGCCGGGACCCCGGCCGCGACGACGGGCTCGGCGTCGGCACAGGGCGACGGGTGGATCCGCGTCTGCCGCGTCGACGATCTGCTCGTGGAGCGCGGGGCCGCGGCGCTCCTCGGCGACCGGCAGGTCGCGCTGTTCCGGACGTTCGACGGCCGGATCTTCGCGACCGACCAGATCGATCCGTTCAGCGGGGCGGCGGTGCTCTCGCGTGGGATCGTCGGCGACCGCGGAGGAGTGCCCACCGTCGCCTCGCCCATGTACAAGCAGGTGTTCGACCTGCGCACGGGAACCTGTCTCGACACGCAGGGCAAGGACCCGCTGACGGTGGCCGTGCACCCGGTCGCGGTCGCCGAAGGGGATGTATTCGTGAAGCTCGAAGGGGACCCCCGATGATCGCTCTCGCAGGCCTCGACCTCACCGACAAGCTCGTCGTGTGCGTGGGCGGCGGCTCCGTCGCCGAGAAGCGCATCGCGCGGCTGCGTGCCGCCGGCGCCCGGGTACGGGTGATCGCCCCCGTCGCGACGCCGGGGCTCGCCGCGCTCGCCGCCGCGGGTGAGATCGAGTGGATCGACAGAGGATTCGCCGACACCGATCTCGACGAGGCCTGGTTCTGCCACACGGCCACGGGGGCGGCATCCGTCGACGCCGCCGTCGTCGCGGCGGCCAAAGCCCGCCGCGTCTGGTGCGTCAACGCGCGTCACGGCGGCAAGGGCACCGCGCGCCTGGCCGCCGAGACCACGAGCGGCGACGTCATGGTGGGCGTGGTCTCCACCGCCGGTGCCGACCCTCGCCGCAGCGTCGCCGTGCGCGACGCGATCGCACAGCGCCTCGCCGAAGGCGCCCTTCCGCTCCGCCGCCGACGCCGCCCGCTCGTGGGGAGCGTGGCACTCGTCGGCGGCGGTCCCGGCCCGATCGACCTGCTGACGGTGCGCGCCCGCGCTCTGCTGGCCGAGGCCGACGTCGTGGTGCACGACCGGCTCGGACCCACCGGCGTACTCGCCGAGCTCGGCGACGACGTCGAGCTGATCGACGTCGGCAAGCGCCCGCAGCATCACCCGGTGCCGCAGCACGAGATCAACGCCCTCCTCGTCGATCGAGCGGCGAAGGGCCTGCGGGTCGTGCGACTCAAGGGCGGCGATCCGTTCGTGTACGGCCGCGGCGGTGAGGAGGTCATCGCGTGCCGCGAGGCCGGCATCGCGGTCGAGGTCGTTCCCGGCATCTCGAGCGCGATCGCCGTGCCCTCGGCCGCGGGAGTGCCCGTGACGCACCGCGGCGTCGCCGGTACCCTGCATGTCGTGAACGGTCAGGAAACCCCGAGCGATGCGACCCTCGCCGCCCTGCGCGACGACAGCGCCACGGTCGTCGCGCTGATGGGCGTGAGCGCCCTGCCGCGGTTCGTGGCCGCGGCCCGCGCCGCCGGCGCTCCCGAGACGCGCCCCGTCGCGTTCGTCGAGAACGGCCACACACCCGCTCAGCGCACGATCCGCACCACGCTCGGTACGGCGATCCAGGATGCCGAGACGCACCGCCTCGCGAATCCCGCGGTGCTGGTGTTCGGCGAGGTCGCCCGGGCCGATCTTCTGCTGCCGGCCGCGTCGCCCGCGGCGGCTGCGGTATCGCTCCAGCCCGCTCACGCTCCGGTCCGGGTCGCGGCGCACCCGGAGGGCATCGGGTGACGACACCCGCGCGGACGATCAGCACGGTGCTCCAGGGGTGCACCGTGCTGCTCCCCGTCGACCGACGGTCGGGGGAGCTGTCGGCCGCGCTCGAGCGACACGGGGCGCGCGTGCGCGTCGCGCCGGCGCTCACGATCATCCCGCATGTCGACGACGACGAGCTGATCGCGCAGACGCGCTCGCTCGTCGCCGACCCTCCCGACGTCGTCGTGGCGACGACGGGTGTGGGGTTCCGCGCGTGGCTGGAGACAGCCGACGAGGCGGGCCTGCACGATGCGCTCGCTCCCGTGCTCGACGGCGCACGGATCGTCGCCCGTGGCCCGAAGGCGCGCGGCGCGATCCAGCAGGCCGGTTTCGAGGCCGACTGGGTCGCCGAGAGCGAGACGGCCGCCGAGCTGCGCGACTTCCTCGTGGCCGAGGGGATCGACGGACTGCACATCGCGGTGCAGCACCACGGCTCGGGGGCCGACGGCCTCGACGAGGCGTTCGAAGCGGCCGGAGCCCGCGTGACCAGCCTCACGATCTACCGCTGGGGGCCGCCGCCCGATCCCGAGGTCGTCGCCGCGTCTACCCAGCAGGTCGCACGCGGAGAGATCGACGCGGTGCTCTTCACCTCCGCTCCCGCTGCGCGCGAGTGGATCCTCGCGGCCGAACGGGCCGAGGCGCTCGACGGAGTGGCCTCCCGAGCCGCCCGCGGGCACGTCCTCGTCGCGGCCGTCGGGCCGATCACCGCCGGTCCCCTCCTCGAGGCGGGCATCACCCCGCTCATCCCCGACCGCGGACGTCTCGGGGCGCTCGTGCGCGCCGTAGTGACGCACTACGGCGGAGCCGACGCGGTGCTGATCCCCACGACGGTCGGGCGCCTCGGCATCCGCTCATCGGGGATCGTGCTCGACGGGGAGTTCACACCTCTGCCGCGCACCGGCGTCGAGATCCTGCGCGCGCTCGGGCGCGCGCCGGGGGCGGTGGTCTCGCGCGCCGATCTGATCGCCGCGCTGTCGAGCTCGGAGGCGAGCGGGCACGCCGTCGAGGTCGCCGTGGCCCGCACCCGCGACGCGCTCGGCGGGCTCGACCTGATCCGCACCGTCTACAAACGCGGATACCGGCTCGACGTGATCGACGAGGAGGACGCATGACCGCCGTACTGATCGCCTGCGCCCACGGCACGAGGTTCGAAGAGGGCCGCGTCGTCGTGCGCGAACTGCTCGAGGTGCTGCGCGCCACCGCTCCCGCCGGCGTCGACGTGCTCGAGGCGTACGTCGACGTGCACGGTCCCTCCGTCACCGACGTCGTGGCCGAAGCTCGCGAGCGCACGGACGACATCGTGATCGTGCCCCTGTTGCTGTCGACCGGCTACCACACCGAGGTCGACCTGGTGGAGGCCGCCGACGGACTGCCCGTCGCCCCCGCTCTCGGGCCCCACCCGGTGCTGGCCGAGATCCTCGCCGACCGCGTCCGCGCCGCCGGGGCGGGTCCCGACGACACCGTCGTGCTCGCCGCGGCCGGCTCCACCCGCCCGGGCGCCGTGATGGACGTCGAACGCATGGCGGAGCTGATGGCGGATGCCGGTGTCACCGGCCCCGTCGTGACGGCCTACGCCGCGGCATCCGATCCCCGCATCCCGGATGCCGTGGCCGCAGCACGCGCGGACGGCCGACGCACCGTCGCCGCGAGCTACGTCCTCGCACCGGGGCACTTCTCGCGCTTGATCGAGAAGGCGCAGGCCGACCTGACCACCGCCCCGATCGGTGCGGACCCGCGCCTGGCGGCGGTGGTGTGGGAGCGATGGCGCGGTGCGCGCGTCGCCCCGGTCGCCGGGGCCGCCGGGGCAGATCCGCGCTCCTCGGACGCGCCGGCGGACGCGCCCGCCGAGCCCGACACGGCCTCGCGCGCCTGGCTCACCGCGTTGCGCAGGCTCGTCTCGGGCGCTCGCCGCCGCGCCTGAGGGGCGGGCTGAGGCGGCGCGGGTAGGGTTCCTCTCGCCCATGCATCGCCTCCTCATCGCTCTCCTCGCCGCCCTCGACGCCGTCCTGGCGACCGCCGGTGGCATCGCCGTCGTGCTCGCACCGCTCACGCTGCTGTGGGTGTTCGGCGTCGGCAACCCCGACTGGAGCGCTCTGTGGCCCGCGTCGGCCGCGATCTGGCACCTCGGCCACCTCGTGCCGGTGACCATCACCCTGCCCGACGCCTACCTCGCCGCGACCGGCATCGACCCGACGTTCGCGACTTTCACGCTGTCTCTCGCCCCCCTGGCCTTCGCGGCCTTCACCGGCCTCTTCGCCGCTCGTTCCGGCTCTCGCGCCGCAGAGGCGGGCGCCGGTCTCACCGGGTGGCTCTCGGGCTCGTTGGTCTTCGCGGCTCTCTCGGCGGGCATCGCGCTCACCTCACAGGCTTCGCTCGTGGCATCCGAAACCTGGCTCGCCATCCTGCTGCCGACGCTGATCTTCCTCGTGCCCTCGCTCATCGGCGCCGTCGTGGGCGCCTGGCGCGTGGGCGACGACGGGCCGGTCGATGCCGTGCGCGGATGGATCGAGCGGATGCCGAGCGCCTGGGCGCCCGTTCCCGCGCTCGCGCTGCGGGGACTGGCGATCACCACTCTGGGACTCGTCTCGGTGGGCGCGGTGGTCGTGCTGGCGGGTCTCATCGCCCGCGCTTCGCAGGTGATCGGGCTGTACCAGGCCAGTAACGCCGACGGTATCGGCGCGACCGTCATCGCCCTCGGTCAGCTCTTCTACCTCCCCACGCTCGTGCTCTGGGCCACGTCGTTCGCCGCCGGGCCGGGCTTCGCCCTCGGTGCCGACACCGCGGTCACCCCGGCCGCGACGCAGGTCGGTGCGCTCCCCGGCATCCCGGTGCTGGGCGCGGTGTCCGATTCGACCTCGTCGTGGCTGCTGCTGCTCGTGCTGCTGCCGATCGCCGTGGGCGCGTTGACGGGATGGATCCTGCGATCCCGGATGCCATCGACCACCGGCCCCGAGCCGCTGGGACCTCGGCTGGTCCTGGCCGTCGCGGTCGCGGCGCTCACCGGCGGCATGGGTGCGCTCGCCGCCGTGGTCTCGTCGGGGTCGATCGGTCCCGGCCGCCTCGCCGCTACGGGCCCGCAGCCGGGCCCGCTCGCCCTGACGCTCGGCCTCGAGGTGCTGGTGGGGCTTGCGATCCTGCTGCTCAGCCCGCGCTTCGGCGGGTACGAGGGCGACGACCGGTACGAGGAGCGCGACGACCGGGGCTTCTCGTTCTCCGCGCGCGAGCACACGCCCTTCGACCGCGACGAGCACTGGACCGGCCCGACCCCGACCGGCTTGCCCGCCGGCGCGGGCATCTCGCACGACGTCTGGCCGAGCTCGTACCGCGATCCGGATGCCGTGGCGACCGACACCGCGCTGGGGGTACGGGGGACCGCTCGGGGATCATCCCCTTCTTCAGCATCGCCCGTGTCTTCGCCGCCCGTTCCTGCGCCGCCCGTCTCCGAGAGCCCCGTGGCGGGCGCGAGCGGGCGCGCACCCGACGAACTCAGCGACGACGAGGTGCGTGCGCGAATCCGCGCCGCCTGGTCGGAGCACGGCGGCGAGCCCGACGACAGGCGCTGACCGCCACGCGATCGGGCCGGCCGCCCCGGGGCGTTCGGCCCGGGCCCGACCCGCTCGGCCGGTACGGCAGGCTCCGAGCCGGCGGTCCCCGGCTGCTCTCGAGGGCCCGCGCGCGCGGACGCACCTGCGTAGACTGAGCGCGTGCTCACGGTCGCCGTCCTCATCTCCGGCACCGGCTCGAACCTCCGCGCCCTGCTCGAGGCGGCCTCGGCCCCCGGCTTTCCGGCGCGTGTGATCGCGGTCGGTGCCGATCGCGAGGCCGACGGCTTCGCCCACGCCGAGCACTTCGGCATCCCGACCTTCCTCGTCCCCTTCGGTGCGTTCACCTCTCGTGAGGAGTGGGGCGCCGAGCTGGGTGCACAGCTGTCGGTGTGGAATCCCGACCTCGTCGTGCTCAGCGGCATGATGCGGCTGCTGCCGGCCGATCTCGTCGCCGCGTGGGAACCGCGCATCATCAACACCCACCCCGCGTACCTGCCGGAGTTCCCCGGGGCGCACGGGGTGCGTGACGCCCTCGCGGCGGGCGTCGAGCAGACCGGAGCGAGCGTGATCGTCGTCGATTCCGGCGTCGATACTGGCCCGATCCTTGCGCAGGAGCGCATCCCGGTGCTCCCCGGCGACGACGAGGACTCTCTGCACGATCGCATCAAACCCGTCGAACGACGTCTGCTCATCGACGTCGTTCGACGCATCGCCGAGGGTGAGCTCGACCTCGCCGCCACGGCATCCCGAACCGCCTGACCCGCCCGACGGGCGTCGGCCCGTCGTGCATCCGAACCCGACTCGAGACACAGGAGCCGAACGCCATGGCCGGACCCCGCCACGACCCCGCCGACTACCGCCCCCGCGACGTCGTCCCGATCCGCCGCGCGCTGGTGTCGGTGAGCGACAAGACCGGTCTGCTCGACCTCGGCGCAGCGCTCGCCGCCGCCGGTGTCGAGATCGTCTCGACCGGGGGCTCGGCGACTCTGCTGCGCGACGCCGGGTACGACGTCACCGACGTCTCGGCCGTCACGGGCTTCCCCGAGTCGCTCGACGGGCGCGTGAAGACCCTGCACCCGAGCGTGCACGCGGGACTGCTCGCCGACCTGCGCCTGGCCTCGCACGAGGCGCAGCTCGAGGAGCTGGAGATCCGCCCCTTCGAGCTCGTGGTCGTCAACCTCTACCCGTTCGTCGAGACCGTGGCATCCGGTGCCCAGGGCGACGACGTGGTGGAGCAGATCGACATCGGCGGCCCCGCCATGGTGCGCGCGTCGGCGAAGAACCACGCGAACGTCGCCATCGTCGTCTCGCCTGAGTCGTACCCCGCCATCATCGACGCGCTGCAGGGTGAGGGCGGCACGACCCTTGCGCAGCGCCGCGAGCTCGCGGCCCGCGCGTTCTCGCACACCGCCGCCTACGACACCGCCGTGTCGACGTGGTTCGCCGAGGGCACCCTCGCCGACGACATCGATCTGCCCGCGCACCTGACGATCCAGGCCGAGCGTCTGTCGACGTTGCGCTACGGCGAGAACTCGCACCAGCGCGCCGCGATCTACACGCGCGTCGGCGGCCACGGCATCGCCCAGGCCACGCAGCTGCAGGGCAAAGAGATGTCGTACAACAACTACGTCGACGCCGACGCGGCGCTGCGCGCCGCTTTCGACATGGTCAAGCCGGCCGTGGCGATCATCAAGCACGCGAACCCCTGCGGCATCGCGGTCGCGGCCCCCAACGCCCTCGACCCGATCGCCTCGGCGCACCTGCGCGCGCACGAGTGCGACCCCGTGTCGGCGTTCGGCGGCGTGATCGCCGCGAACCGCACGGTCACGCTCAAGATGGCAGAGAACCTGCGCGACATCTTCACCGAGGTCGTCATCGCCCCCGATTTCGAGCCCGAGGCGCTCGAGGTGTTCAAGCTCAAGAAGAACCTGCGCGTGCTGCGCCTGCCCGCCGACTGGCAGCAGGAGCGCATGGACGTGCGCCTCGTCTCGGGCGGACTTCTCCTGCAGGACGCGGACCGCTTCCCCGACGACATCGAGTCGGTCGCGAAGGACTGGGAGCTCGTCTCGGGTGAGCGTCCCGCGGACGAAGACATGGAGAGCCTCATCTTCGCCTGGAAGTCGTGCCGCGCGGTGAAGTCGAACGCGATCGTGCTCGCCCAGGGGTCGGCCACCGTCGGCATCGGCATGGGCCAGGTCAACCGCGTCGACTCGTGCCGTCTCGCGGTGGAGCGCGCCGGTGACCGTGCGCGCGGCTCCATCGCGGCATCCGATGCGTTCTTCCCCTTCGCCGACGGCCCCCAGGTGCTGATCGACGCGGGCATCTCGGCCATCATCCAGCCCGGCGGTTCGGTTCGGGATGCCGAGGTCATCGACGCCGCGCGCGCCGCCGGTGTAACCATGTTCTTCACCGGGGAGCGCCACTTCTTCCACTGAGACCTCTCGGTGCGTTCGACGCCGTCGCAGCTTCGGCTGCGGCGGCGTCGTCGCGTGTGCGGGGGGCGGGTGTCGGTGCGTGTGCGGGGTGGGTTGTGGGGGTTTGGGGCGGGTGCCGGTGCGTGTTGCGGGGCGGTTGCCGGCGCGGGCTTCGGGCAGAAACGCGGTGCGCGCGCAGAAACGCGTGGTGCTCGTGTTTCTGAGCGCGCACGGCGTTTATGCGTGGTCGGGGTGGCGTGATGTGCGCTGTGGGGCGCGTTTCGCGGCGGTGGTGGACGTCATTCGCCGAAGGGCGGAGTGCGCCCCGAACGGCGGAGTGCGCCCCGAGCGGGGCTCGCGCCTGCGGTCGGGTGCGCGGCCGCGGTCAGGCGCTCAGTGCGACGAGCTTGGCCACCGTGTTCGCGTTGCGCGCGGTGCCCGTCACACCGAGGCGTTTCTCGAACCAGGCTGCCTGCAGCTTCGAGCCGCCGATTCCTTCGGGATACCGCACGAACACCTCGCGACCATCCAGCAACGCCTCTTCGGGGTAATCCGCCGGGACGACGATCTTTTTCTCCGGGGCCGGAGGTTCCGCGAGGAACACGGTCTGAACCCACCGACCTTCGGCCGCGCCGGCGAACGGATTCCGAGCGTGCGCATCCGCGAGTTCGGCGTGGGTGCGCGCGATGACCGGGAGGTCGAAGCCGAACGCCGTGCGCACGGCACCGCGGATCACGCCCGCAATCTCGCCGGGGGAGCGCCCGCCGTCGTCGAGCACGATGTTGCCGGCGACTTGCAGCGTTTCGACCTCACCCAGACCCTCGGATGCCAACACCTCACGCAGCGCGGGCATCTTCAGTGCCGTCGGTCCGCCGACGCCGCGGAGGAGGGCGACGATGCGGGGCATGAGGCGACCTTACGCCGTGCGAGCGCGGGCGTGGAGGACGAAAGCGCCGCCAACAACACCGCGCCGAGTGGGACACCGTGGCGCAGCGAGCCGGTTTCGTTCGCGCGCTTCTCGGAGCACGTCGGAGCCTCGCTTCGAACGGGGGCGGGGCCGAGCGTTTCTCGGCGCTCGCGCGGGCCCCGGTCTCAGGCGGAGTCGCGCCCGAGCGTCTCGAGCAGGCGCAACCAGACCTCGCTGACGGTCGGGTACGAGGGAACCGCGTGCCACAGACGCTTCACCGGCACCTCGCCGACGATCGCAACCGTGGCGGAGTGCAGCAGTTCGGCGATATCGGGCCCGACGAAGGTGGCGCCGATGAGAACACCCCGGTCGAGATCGACGATCGCACGGGCCTTGCCGACGTAGGCGTCGGACTGCTCGCTCGACCCGGCGATGCTTGCGAGGTCGTAGTCGAGCACCTTCACGTTCAGGCCCTTCTGCTCCGCTTTCTGTGCGGTGAGACCGACGGATGCCACCTCGGGGTCGGTGAACGTCACCTGGGGGACCGCGTCGTGGTCGGCGGTGGCGACGTGCGCGCCCCAGGGAGCGTCGTCGACCTCGTCGCCTTTCGCCCGAGCGGCGATCACGTCGCCCGCAGCCCGGGCCTGGTACTTGCCCTGATGGGTGAGCAGGGCGCGGTGGTTGACGTCGCCTACGGCGTAGAGCCAGTCGAAACCGCGGACGAGGAGGGTGTCGTCGACGTCGAGCCAGGTGTCGGCGTCGAGGCCCACGGCATCCAGACCGAGATCGCCGGTGCGCGGAGTACGACCGACGGCGACGAGAACCTCGTCGGCGGTGACGGTGGTGCCGTCGGACAGCTCGAGCACCGCGCGCCCGTCGTCGTCGCGGCGGGCGGACGTGGCATCCGCTCCCTCTTTGATCGTGACGCCGCGGTCGCGGAGCGAGGATGCGACGAGCTCGCCGGCGAACGGCTCGTTGCCCCCGAGAAGGCCCGAGCGGGCGATGAGGGTGACGGTGGTGCCGAGGCTCTGGAACGCGGTCGCCATTTCGGCGCCCACGACGCCGCCGCCGATGATCGCGAGAGAACCGGGGACTCGCTGCACGGCGGTGGCCTCGCGGCTGGTCCACGGCGCGATGTCGGCGAGACCCGGGATATCGGGGAGGAGTGCAGCGGAGCCGGTGCAGACGGCGACCGCATGCCGGGCGAGGAGGTCGGTCGTCGCGCCGTCTTCGGCGGTGACGCGTACGCGCTTCTCGCCGGTCAGGCGGCCGTGGCCGCGCACGAGGTCGATGCCCGCGCCCTGCAGCCACTCGACCTGACCGGAGTCGTTGTAGTCGCTGGTCATGGTGTCGCGACGGCGGAGCACCGCGTCGACATCGAGGTCGCCGGTGACGGCCTGCTTCGCGCCGTCGACGTCGCGGGCGGCGCGCAGGGCTGCGGCGCTGCGCAGAAGAGCCTTCGAGGGCATGCACGCCCAGTACGAGCACTCGCCGCCGACGAGCTCGGATTCGACGATGGCGGCGGTGAGACCGGCCTGCACGGCACGGTCGGCCACGTTCTCGCCGACGGGGCCGGCGCCGATGACGATGAGGTCGTATTCGCGTTCGCTCATGTTCCTCACGCTACCCACGACCTCCGACATCGCACGGGGGTTGCGCCCAGGCCCGACGACCGGGAGGGGACGGTCGAGCCGGCCCGCACGGCCGTGTCCGATTTCCGCCAGTCGATGTCGGAGGTCGATGGCAGGGTGGATGCCATGACCACTTCCGTCTCCGAGCCCGCGGGCTTCGCCGAGCGCTATCGCGTGATCCAGTCGCGCGACCGCCGCTTCGACGGGCAGTTCGTCACGGCGGTGCGTTCGACGCGCATCTACTGCCGTCCGAGCTGTCCTGCGCGCACGCCGAAGGAAGAGAACGTCACCTTCTACGCCACCTCCGCCGCGGCGCACGAGGCGGGCTATCGCGCCTGCAAGAGGTGTCTGCCCGAGGCCGCTCCCGGCTCTCCCCTGTGGGACGTCCGCCAGGACGTGGCCGCGCGGGCCATGCGCCTCATCGCCGACGGCGTCGTCGACCGCGAGGGGGTTCCGGGGCTCGCGCGGCGCCTCGGCTATTCGTCGCGGCACCTCACCCGGCTCCTCACCGCCGAGCTCGGGGCCGGGCCTCTCGCGCTCGCCCGCGCGCAGCGCGCGCACACCGCACGGGCGCTGCTGGTGGGGACCGACCTCCCCTCGGCCGACGTGGCGTTCTCCTCCGGGTTCTCGAGCATCCGTCAGTTCACCGAGACCATCGGCGAGGTGTTCGGGATGCCGCCGCGCGATCTCCGTGCGCGACGCTCCCACACCTCGGGTGTCGAGGCCGCGGCGGGCGAGATCGACCTCGCCCTGCCGGTGCGAGGGCCGATCGACACCGTCGGCCTTTTCGGGTGGATGAGGGCTCATGCGATTCCGGGCGTCGAGGAGGGCGGCGACCGCTCGTTCGCGCGTGTCGCTCGCCTCCCGGGCGGCCCGGCGTGGTTCGAGGTGCGCCTCGCCGACGACGGTCGGCTCCGGTTGCGCGCGCGGTTGTCGGCCTTGGCCGACCTCGGCACGCTCATCGCCCGCGTTCGCCGACTGTTCGACCTCGACGCCGACCCCCTCGCGATCGACGAGGCTCTCGCCCGGCATCCCGAGCTCGCCCCCGCCGTGGCGGCGATCCCCGGTGTGCGGGTTCCCGGTGCGGTCGACGCCCACGAGATGCTGTTGCGGGCCATGATCGGGCAGCAGATCAGCGTGGCGTCGGCCCGGACCATGCAGGGCCGGCTGACGGCCGAACTCGGCGAACCCACCGCCATCGGCCCGAGGCCGCTCGCTCTCTTCCCCACGCCGGCGGTGATCGCCGAGCACGGGCTCGAGGTCCTTCGCGGGCCCGCGGCGCGCATGCGGGCCATCGTCGAGGCGGCGGCAGCGCTGGCCGACGGCCGCCTCGAGCTCGGCGCCGGCGACGACGGCGCGGAGCAGCGCGAGCGGCTGCTGGCGATGCGAGGGATCGGCCCGTGGACAGCCGATTACGTGCGCATGCGCGTGCTCGGCGATCCCGATGTCCTGCTTCCCGGCGACGTCGCGGCCCGCGCCGGTGCGGCAGCCCTCGGGCTCCCCTCCGATCCGGCGGGCTTCACCGCGTGGTCGGAGCGATCTGCGCCCTGGCGCAGCTACGCGATGGCGCACTACTGGTATGCCGCTCCGGTGACCCAGTCCTGGCGCGCACCGGCCGAGACGGCGGCCGCAGTCGCGGCGTCCCCCACCCGTCGGCGAGCCTCGGGCATGCGCGCCGACGTCGTCCTGACCCCCTCACCCGATTCCGTCACAGAGAGCGAGAACCCCGCATGACCGCCGCCACCCTCCAGTTCGTCGATACCCCCGACGGTGCGTTCGCGATCCTTGCCGATGAGGTCGACCGGGTGATCGTGTCGGGGTGGACCGATGACACCGACGCCGTTCTCGCGCGGCTCCGACCGGATCAGCGTCCAGCCGACGTCCGTCGGGGCACGACGACGGCCGCTGATGCTGTTCGTGCGTACTACGCGGGCGATATCGGTGCGATCGACTCCGTCGTCGTCTCTCAGCGGGGGACGCGCCTGCAACTGGCCGGGTGGGAGGCGCTGCGCGCCATCACCCCCGGGACGCCCCTCACCTACACGGGCTTCGCCACAGCGCTCGGGTCTCCGACGGCTGTGCGGGCGGCCGCGTCCATCTGCGCGCGGAACGCGGTAGCGCTCTTCGTTCCCTGTCATCGCGTCCTGCGCGCGGATGGATCCATGGGGGGTTTCGCATGGGGAACGCGAGTGAAGCAGAGTCTGCTGTCGCGCGAATCGGCGACCTGACCGGCGGGAATTGGGGAAGAGACTCTTGCTTCCAGCGTTCTCTCAGACATATTCTGGAGGGCTGCCGTCCCCCCGCGGAAGCTTCATCGAACAAGGAGGATGCCATGGACCAGACCGACGCCTTCGTCGCCCCGGCCGTCGTCGCGCCCTCCGCCGTCTCACGACCCGGCCGACGCCTCTAGGGCTCCGCGTTCGCGTTTCGACGCACCGCTTCGCCCCGACTGACGATTTTCGTCGCGCCTCCGGCACCCCTTTCTGCGCCCGATCCCGGCGCCCGCTTCGACCCCACGAGGATCATGACTCCCTCCGCTCATCCGCCCCGTCTTTCGACGCCGCGCGCGCTCGCGCGGCTTCTGCCCATCGCGCGCCCGGTACTCCCGCGCCTCATCGCCGGTGCCGTCACCGCGCTCATCGCCAGCCTTCTGGCGCTCGCCATCCCCCTGGTGCTCGAGCAGATCGTCGCCGGCCCCATCGCCTCCCTCGACCCCACCGCCCTGGTGTGGGGTTCCCTCGCCGTGCTCGGTCTCGGCCTCGCCGAAGCCGCGATGGTGTGGCTGCGGCGCTGGTTCGTCCTCGCGCCCGCAACCAAGGTCGAGTACGACCTGCGCCAGTCGTTCTACTCGCGCCTGCAGCGCCTGCCGGTCGCCTTCCACGACCGGTGGCAGTCCGGCCAGCTGCTCTCGCGCATGATGCAGGACATCAGCATGCTCCGTCGTTGGCTGGCCTTCGGCGTCATCCTGCTCGTCGTCAACATGCTCACGATCGCCATCGGCGCCGTACTGCTGTTCCGCTGGCACTGGGTGCTCGGCGCGCTCTTCCTCGTCACCTCCGCCCCGGTGATCTACGTCGGGTTCCGGTTCGAGAAGCGCTATGGCGCGCTCACGCGGCAGAGCCAGGACCAGGCGGGCGACCTTGCCACCTCCGTGGAAGAGAGCGTTCACGGCATCCGCGTCCTCAAGGCCTTCGGCCGCGGCGCACATGCCCTGAAGAAGTTCACCCGTCAGGCAGAGTCGCTGCGCGAGACCGAGATCGACAAGGCCCGCGCGGTCGGGTGGATCTGGTTCTGGCTTGTGCTGCTTCCCGACATCGCCTTCGCGGTCTGCCTGGGCGCCGGAATCGTGCTGACCCAGCTGGGGCAGCTGCAGGTGCCCGAACTCGTCGCGTTCTTCGCGATGGCGACCGTGCTGCGCTGGCCGATGGAATCGATCGGCTTTCTCTTCTCTTTCCTGCTCGACGCGCGGACGGCGACCGATCGCATCTTCGAGGTGTTCGACGAGCAGAACACGATCGTCGACCCTGAGAACCCGCGCACCATCGCGCAGCCTCGCGGAGAGCTGGCGTTCGAGAGCGCCCACTTCCGTTACCAGGATGCCGCGGACGCCGAGCGCGACCTGCTCGACGGCGTCGACCTGGTGCTGCACCCGGGCGAGACCATGGCCCTCGTCGGTCTGACCGGCTCGGGCAAGACCACGCTCACGACGCTTCCCGGCCGCCTCTACGACGTCACCGGCGGTCGCGTGCTGATCGACGGTGTCGATGTGCGCGATCTCACCCTCGCGGAGCTGCGCCGGCACGTGGGCATGGCATTCGAAGACGCCACGCTGTTCTCGCAGACCGTGCGCGACAACGTGCTGCTTGGTAGGGAGGACCTCACGCCCGGGTCCGACGAGGCCGAAGAGATCCTGCGCGAGGCGCTGCAGGTGGCCCAGGCCCACTTCGTGTACGATCTGCCCGACGGCCTCGACACCGTCATCGGGGAGGAAGGGCTCAGCCTCTCCGGTGGCCAGCGTCAGCGTCTCGCCCTTGCGCGTGCCGTCGCCGCCCGCCCGGCCGTGCTCGTTCTCGACGACCCTCTCTCGGCGCTCGACGTCGACACCGAGGCGCTCGTCGAGGATGCCCTTCGCGAGGTGCTCAGCGAGACGACCGCCCTGATCGTGGCCCACCGGCCCTCGACGGTCACCCTCGCCGACCGCGTCGCCCTTCTGGAGGAGGGGCGTATCACCGCAGTCGGCACGCACTCCGACCTGCTCCGGCAGAGCGACCACTACCGCTACGTGATCTCGAGCCTCGAAGAGGCTGAGCGCGAAGCGCGAACGGGGGCGATCCCCGTCATCGACGATGATTCCTTCGCCGGAAAGGAGGCGACCCGATGAGCACCGCCACCGTCTCCGGGACCAGCGGCGAGGACCGCTCCGACTACACGCGCGACGAGAGCCGCTCCATCCGCCAGCGTTCGCTGCGCCTTCTCGGTTCGCTCGTCTCGCCCCTGCGCTGGCAGCTCGTCCTCGCCGGCGCCGTGCTCGTCGTATCGACGGCGCTCCGCGTCGCCGGTCCCGCCCTCATCGCGTTCGGCATCGACAACGCCCTGCCGGCCGTCATCGAGCGATCGGATTGGATGCCGACCATCGGCGTCGTCGGCGTGTACCTGCTCGCGGGGATCGGCGGCGCCGTCCTGATCGGGTGGTACGTCGTCGTCGCTGCGCGTCTGACGCAGGCCGTCATGCTCGACCTCCGCAAGCGCATCTTCCTGCACACGCAGAAGCTCAGCCTCGAGTTCCACGAGTCGTACACGTCGGGCCGCATCATCTCGCGTCAGACGAGCGATCTCGACACCATCCGCGAGCTGCTCGACGGCGGTCTGAACGAGCTCGTCTCGGGTGTCCTCTACGGACTTTTCACCCTCGGCGCTCTGTTCCTCATCGACTGGCAGTCGGGCCTGATCCTGACCGTCATGGGCATCCCGATGTACCTGCTCATGCGGTGGTTCTACTCGCGCTCGCAGGTCATCTACCGTGAGTCGCGCGTCATCAGCGCGCAGGTGATCGTGAAGTTCGTCGAGTCCATGACCGGCATCCGCGCCGTCAAGGCGTTCCGAAAAGAACCCCGCAACGACCAGGAGTTCGGCAAGCTCGCGGCCGACTATCGCGACGTCAACATGCGCTCCATCAGACTCTTCGGAACGTTCGAGCCGGGCATCATGGCGGTGGCGGCGGTCTCGGTGGCGGTCGTGCTGCTGTGGGGCGGTGGACGAGTGATCGCGGGGCCGCTCGAGATCGGTGTCCTCACGGCGGCGGTCCTCTACGTGCGCAACTTCTTCTCGCCGCTGCAGGAGGTCGCGTTCTTCCTGAACTCCTATCAATCCGCCACGGCTGCGCTCGAGAAGGTGTCGGGCGTACTCGAGGAGGAGCCGACGGTTCCCGACCCGATCGACCCCGTAGACCTGTGGAGTGCCCGCGGGCACGTCCGCTTCGACGAGGTCACCTTCGGTTACACCGAGGGCCGCGTCATCCTGCCGGAGTTCACGCTCGACATCCCCGCGGGGCAGACGATCGCCCTGGTCGGGACCACCGGCGCCGGCAAGACGACGCTCGCCAAGCTCATCTCGCGCTTCTACGACCCGACGAAGGGTTCGGTGACCCTCGATGACGTCGACCTGCGTCGCCTGCACCCGAAGGATCTCCGCCGAGCGATCGTGATGGTCACACAGGAGGCGTACCTGTTCAGCGGGACGGTCGCTGACAACATCGCGCTCGGCAAGCCCGACGCCACGATGGACGAGATCCGCGCCGCCGCCCGCGCTGTGGGCGCCGACGCCTTCATCTCGAAGCTGCCCGACGGTTATGACACCGACGTGAACAAGCGCGGTGGCCGCGTCTCGGCGGGTCAGCGTCAGCTGATCTCGTTCGCGCGCGCGTTCCTCGCCGACCCGGCCGTGCTGATCCTCGACGAGGCCACCGCCTCGCTCGACATCCCCAGCGAGCGTCAGATCCAGAACGCCCTGCAGACGCTTCTCGCTGACCGCACGGCCATCATCATCGCCCACCGCCTGTCCACGGTGGCGATCGCCGACCGCGTCCTGGTCATGGAGCACGGCCGCATCATCGAGGACGACACTCCCGACGCCCTCATCGCCGGCACGGGCAAGTTCGCCCAGCTTCACGCGGCATGGCGGGAGTCTCTGGTCTGACTCCGCACACCGGATGCCACGTTCCCTCGGGGGCGTGGCATCCGGTGCTTCTGCCGTCTGTTCCGTCGGCTGAGCCGGCGATTCAGACGTGCTGACCGTGAGCGGAGAACCGCGCCGACATCGGATGCCGCGTCCCCGCCGATCCGATCGCGGTGCGATTCTCCGGTTCTGCGTGCCACCACCGGGGTCGCTCGCGCGGCAAGGGTGGCGCCGCGCACGAAAGCGGGTGCGACCGCCGTCAGACGTTCACGCGGGCGACGATCTCGCCGTACTCCGTCTCGCCGACGGGCTCGAAGCCCACGCGCTGGAAGAAGGCCTCGGGTCCGCCGACACCGGGCTCGTAGATGACGTCGACGTGATCCATTCCGCGACCGCGGGCCTCTTCGAGCACGGCGGCGATGGCGAAGCTGCCGACGCCGCGGCCCTGCTCGTCGGCGTCGACGTTGATGCGCCACAGCACGGAGCGGAAGTGCTCCTCGGGTGCTTCGGGGTCGAAGTTGGCGCTGACGAAGCCCACGACCTCGTCGGCGTCGAGCACGACGCGCTGCCACGAGGTCTGCGGGTTGCTGACGGTCGCGGCGATGCCGTAGCTGACCGGAGCGAGGAACTGCTCCTGCCCGGGCTTGAGCGAGAGGGTGTTCACCGCCACGATCGTGGCGGCGGACAGTTCGACGAGACGCAGGTCAGCCATGGGCCCAGGCTAGCGCGCCGCCACCGCGCCCCCAAGAGCTCATGCCCCCGCATGCGTCGAGGGAGCCTCCTGTCCCCTCGCTGCGCCCGCCTTCTACGCTGGGGCGATGCCTGCCGCATCCCCGCCCGACCGCCCGCCTCGCGCCGAAGAGGGGCCGACCGGTCGATGGAAGATCGCTCGCGCGTGCGTCGTCCATGTGCCGCAGGAGGCGCAAGATGCCGCCGTCGCCGCGATCCGAGAGGCGCTGCGACGCGCGCACCTGCATCCGGCTCCCGAACGCGCGAGCGCGGCGAAGACCGCGCAGACGGGCGAGAGTCTCGACGTGTGGGAACGCGGCGACGTGGTGAGCGAGGCGCTCCTCGACAACACCGGGCTGTCGTTGTTCGTCTCGCGCATCGGGCCCCTCTCGCTGAAGGCGGTGGTTGTCGTCACGTCGCGGCCCGAGGGCCGGCGGTGGCGCATCATCGTCTCGATGGTGGTCGGCAGCCAGCTCTCCGACGAGATCTCGCGGGAAGTGGACGCCGCGATCGACGCCCTCGTCGCCGGCGGTATCCGCGTCGACGGGCCCGGATGGATGCGCGTTGCGGATCTCACCCGTGACACCCTGGCGCACCCGAAGACCGCTCGAGAACACGGCATCCGCGCCTGAGATGCGGCTTCCCGCGGGGTGGGGATCATCCGTGAACTATCTCGATATCAAGAGACTTTGCCCACGTGCGATAGGCTGAAACACAACCCTGGCCGCCTCTACGGAGAGATCTGACGTGCCCGATTCCACCATCATCTACACGTACACCGACGAGGCGCCGGCACTTGCCACCGCGTCGTTCCTGCCCATCGTGCAGGCCGTCACGAAGCAGGCGGGTGTCGACGTCGAGACCCGCGACATCTCGCTCGCCGGCCGCATCCTCGCGGCCTTCCCGCAGCGCCTCACCCCCGAGCAGCAGGTCGGCGACGCGCTGGCCGAGCTGGGCGGTCTCGCGACGCTCCCCGAGGCGAACATCATCAAGCTGCCCAACATCTCGGCATCCATCCCGCAGCTGAAGGCGGCCATCGCCGAGCTCCAGTCGCAGGGCTACGACATCCCGGACTACCCGGACGAGGCGTCGAGCGTCGAAGACAGGGACGTGCGCGCCCGCTACGACCGCATCAAGGGATCCGCCGTGAACCCCGTGCTGCGCGAGGGCAACAGCGACCGTCGCGCGCCGCTCGCGGTGAAGAACTACGCGAAGAAGCACCCGCACCGCAACAAGGCGTTCGCCGAGGGCTCGAAGACCCGCGTCGCGACCCTCGGTCACGACGACTTCCGCTCGAACGAGAAGTCGGTCGTCCTCGCCGACGACGACGTGCTCACGATCCAGCACGTGGCGGCCGACGGCGCCACCAAGACGCTCAAAGAGGGCCTGAAGGTCCTCCAGGGCGAGATCGTGGATGCCACCTTCCTCTCGGCCGCGGCGCTCGACGCTTTCCTCGCCGACACGTTGGCCGAAGCGAAGTCCGACGACGTGCTCTATTCCGTGCACCTCAAGGCCACGATGATGAAGGTCAGCGACCCGATCATCTTCGGTCACGTCGTCAAGGCGTTCTTCGCCGACGTGTTCGACCGCCACGGTGATGCTCTCGCCGCCGCGGGCCTCACCCCCAATGACGGTCTCGGCTCGATCCTCTCGGGTCTGTCGAACGTCGAGGGCGGCGACGCCATCGCCTCCGAGATCCGCGATGCGCTGGCATCCGGCCCCCGCCTGTCGTACGTCAACAGCGACAAGGGCATCACCAACCTGCACGTGCCGAGCGACGTGATCGTCGACGCCTCCATGCCGGCGCTGATCCGCAATGGCGGCAAGCTGTGGGGCGCCGACGGGGGAGAGGACGACACTCTGGCCGTCATCCCCGACTCCTCGTACGCCGGTGTGTATCAGGCCACCATCGAGGACGTCATTGCGAACGGTCCGCTCGACCCCGCCACGATCGGCTCGGTGCCGAACGTCGGTCTGATGGCGCAGGCCGCCGAGGAGTACGGCAGCCACGACAAGACGTTCGAGATCCCCGCGCCCGGTCGCGTGCAGGTCGTCGCCTCGAACGGCGACGTGCTGCTCGAGCACGAGGTGAACACCGGTGACATCTGGCGCGCGACCCAGACCAAAGACGTCGCGGTCCGCGACTGGGTGAAGCTCGCCGTCACCCGCGCGCGCGCGACCGGGGTTCCGGCCGTGTTCTGGCTCGACGAGACCCGCGCGCACGACCGCAACCTCATCGCCAAGGTCAACGAGTACCTCGCCGACCACGACACCGAGGGCCTCACGATCGAGATCCTCGCCCCCGCTGCGGCCACGACGTACTCGCTCGAGCGCATCCGCCGCGGCGAGGACACGATCTCGGTCACCGGCAACGTGCTGCGCGACTACCTGACCGACCTGTTCCCGATCCTCGAGGTGGGTACGAGCGCCAAGATGCTCTCGATCGTCCCCCTGCTCGCGGGCGGCGGCCTGTTCGAGACCGGTGCGGGCGGTTCGGCCCCGAAGCACGTGCAGCAGCTCGTGGAAGAGGACTACCTCCGCTGGGACTCGCTGGGCGAGTTCTTCGCACTCGCGGCCTCGCTCGAGCACCTCGCCGACACGACGGGCAACGAGCGCGCGCGCGTGCTCGCGCAGACGCTGGACGCGGCGACCGGCACGTTCCTCGAGAACGACAAGTCGCCCGGCCGTGCCCTCGGCACGATCGACAACCGCGGAAGCCACTTCTACCTCGCCCTGTACTGGGCGCAGGAGCTGGCGAAGCAGTCGACGGACGCCGCCCTCGCCGAGGTGTTCGCCCCGGTCGCCGAGAAGCTGGAAGCCTCGGAGGAGACGATCGTCGCCGAGCTGAACGCCGTCCAGGGGCACCACGCCGAGATCGGCGGGTACTACCGCCCGAACACGGAGCTCGTCGAGAAGGTCATGCGCCCCTCGGCCACGCTGAACGCGGTGGTCGACGCCCTGCGCTGAGCCGGAACCCGAAAGGGGCGGATGCCGATGGCATCCGCCCCTTTCGCGTTTACGGAGGAGACCGGACGAGAGCCCGAACAGCACTTCACGGTTGCCCACGCTCCGCGAGACGCCGGCAAGGGCCACGGAAACGGAAGAGGGGGCGGATGCCGATGGCATCCACCCCCTCGAAGACCCGGGCTCAGTAGTGGACCGAGACCTCGGTACCGCGGTAGGCCCAGTCGTACAGCTCCTTGGCCTGCGGGATCGTCATGTTGATGCAGCCGTGGCTCATCGGTGTCCCGAAGTTGTTGTGCCAGTAGGTGCCGTGGAAGCCCTCGTCACCGTTGAAGTAGGCCACCCAGGGGACGTCCTTGGTGCAGTAGTCGTAGCCGGGAACGCAGCCCATGTCCTGCATCGCGGTCTTCCAGCCGATGCGGAAGTTACCGGTGTGGGTGGCGTGGTCGCCCGCGCCCGACGAGATCGTGTACGTGCGGTACACCTGGCCGTTCTGCCAGAGCGTCGTGGTCTGCGTGCTCAGGTTGACGTCGATCCGGCGCTCGGTCTTGGTGGTGTCGAAGGCCGTCTCGGTGACGGGGAGGGCGTAACGCCCGTTGCCCTCGGCGAGCTGCTTCGCGAAGGCCGCGGCCACACCGCTGGTGTCGCCGAGCGTGCGACCGGTCTGGCCCTCGGTGAGCGCCTTGATGACCTCTCCGCCGGTGTCGACGATCACGTCGGCGTTGACGGGGGCGCGGTCGACCGCACCGGGCAGGCCGGCGACGGCGGACTGGATCGCGGCGGCGTCGGCCGAGATGGCGAAGTCGCCCTTGCCGTCGGGGGTGACGGTGAGCCACGATGCGGCGGTCGCGCGGTCGACGGGGACGGTGCGCTCTTCGCCGACGTAGAAGCCGGCCGAGTCGAGGATGCCGTTGAGCGTGGCCACGGCGGCGTTCGCCTCGTCGGTCGATACGGGGGCATCGACGGGGACGAGGGTGGCGTCGACGGTGGTGGCGGGCTGGCCGGCGTCGAAAGCCGACTGCAGCGCCGAGATCACGGCGGCGACGTCGATGCCCTCTCCCGCTTCGGCGGGAGTGGTCACGTACGCCTGCGAGCCGGCGTCGTACGCGATGGTCGCGTCGACGGGGGCGCGGTAGGTGCCGGGCGCGCGGTTCTTCAGTGCGGTCGCGGCTTGGTCGGCATTCACCTGCACCTGCACCCCGGTGCCCTCGGGGAACCACGAAGCGGGCTTCCACATCGGGTTGTCGGAGAAGGCCTTGTCGGCGAGGGCCGCCGCGTCGACGGTCGCGCCGAGGTCGGCACCGGTGACGGTGACGGCGCCGGCGGGGGAGTCGACGGTGACCGTGGTCTCGGCGAGGCGGTTCGAGATGGCCTGGGCCGCGGCACCGGCGGTGAGACCACCGATCTGCACACCCGCGACCGAGGCACCCGGCGCGATCAGCACGAGGGAGGCGGCGATGAGAGCCACGGCCGTTGCACCGGCGGGGATGCCGATCCACAGGCCGGAACGGTTCTTGCGCTTCGTCGGCTCGGGCGGTGCCCAGGCGTAGGTTGCGCCGTCGGTGCCAGGTGCGCCGTCGGTCATGAGTCAAACCCCCCGATAGTCAGTCTTCTTATGCTACGAGCGGATCTTGCGGATACGCCTTGAGCAATATCACGGTCTGATCACGTCGCCTGCGCACCAGGCGGAGGTCAGACGCTGAAGACCTTCCCCGGGTTCAGGATGCCGAGCGGGTCGAACACTCGCGCGATGTCGCGCTGCAGGGCCCACTGGTCGTCGCCGAGCTCGTCGATCAACCAGCGACGCTTCAGCACGCCGATCCCGTGCTCGCCGGTGAGGGTTCCGCCGAGCGCGAGTGCGGCGCGGAACAGTTCCTCGGCCGCCTCCCAGACCACCGGCGGCACCTCGGGACCCTCGAACACGAAGTTCGGGTGCAGGTTGCCGTCGCCGGCGTGCGCGACCGCGGGAATGACCAGACCGAACTGCCGTTCGATCCGCGCGATCTCGTCGAACATGTCGGGCAGAGCGCTGCGCGGCACCGAAACGTCTTCGATGAGGGTGGTGCCGAGCGTCTCCATCGCGGGGTGCATGGCGCGGCGGACGGCCAGGAGCGCCTCGCCCTCGGCGGCGTCCGCCGCCACGGCGACGGCGCCGCCCGCCTCGCGGAGAACCTCGGCGATCTCGGCCGCCTCGTCGGCGGCGACCGGGCCGTCGGTCTGGATGGTCAGCTGCGCGGCGCCCTCGGGAGGAGCGGGCAGGGACAGCAGGCGATGCGCGGCGGCGAGGCTGGTGGCATCCATCAACTCCATGATCGCGGGCTGCACTCCCGAGGCCGTGACCGCGGCGGACGCGACGGCGGCGGCGCGGACACCGTCGAACAGCGCGGTGAGAGTGACGCGTTCGCCCTCGACGAGGCGGCGGAGCTTGAGAGTGGCGCCCACGACGACCCCGAGGGTCCCCTCCGAGCCGATGACGAGCGAGGTGAGGTCGAGGCCGGTCACGCCCTTGACGCTGCGGTGACCGAAACGCATGAGGCGTCCGTCGGCGAGGACGACGTCGACGCCGAGCACCGCATCGCGCACGACGCCGTACTTGGCGCACAGGAGTCCGCCGGCGCCGGTGGCGATGTTGCCGCCGACGGTCGAGATCTCGCGGCTCGCCGGATCGGGTGCCCACCACACGCCGTGCGGTTCCAGTCGCGTGTTGAGCTCGGCGTTCAGGATGCCGGGTTCGACCACGGCCAGGAGGTCGTCGGGGCGGACCTCGAGCACACGGTCCATTCCGCGCACCGAGAGGCTGATCTCGCCGCCGCCGGTGTTCGCTCCGCCCGCGAGTCCGGTGCCGGCTCCGCGGGGGACGACGGGGGTGCGGGTGGCGGTGGCGATCCGCATCACCGCCTGGACATCGGCGACGGATGCCGCGTGCACGACGGCGAGCGGGAGGCCCTCGGCCGCGTGCCCCGACTTGTCGGCGCGAGCCGCCTCGAGGGCGGCGGGGTCCGTGTCGACGCGCGCGCCGAGCTCGGCCCGGAGCAGCGCGACGACCTCGGCGGTCATGCCAGGCGCCGTCGCCCGTTCAGCGCGCCGAGGACGACGGCGACGATCGCGAAGACCAGGCCGATCCAGGCTTGACCCATGCTCCACCAGGCGACGGTGGCGGCGGCGTAGACGAACAGCTCGACGAGCGCGCGCACGAAGGGGTGCACGGCGAGCACGGCCCGCGGTGAGACGAACAGCGCCCACACCAGGATCGCCAGGGCCGGGGCGCCGATGCCGGCGACGATGTTCCACGGGAACGGCCACGCCAGGAAGCCCCAGATGGCGAGGGTCACGAAGGCGAACAGGCCGCAGATGACACTGCCGATCTCCAGCGCCGACGGCCGGGGGCGCATGCCGGGAGCGAGAGGCGCCTGGGCGCGGACGTTGCGGGAGTCGGTCACTCCGCCATTTTACGCGGGCCTCGGAGCCCGGCATCCGCGATGCCTCGGCGTCGAGTGGACCGCGCGCTCCGAGATCTCCCTGTGGAGGAACGGTGGATGCCGAGATGCGTGGGGCGGCGGCGGGTTTACCCGCTAAAGTGGCACCGTCGCGACTGGCGTTGAGGTGGGGAACCACCGGGGAGCGACCGCTTGACGGTATTCGACCGCACGCCTGGGTCGGTGCGGTATCTACGCGGGCTCGCCGAGCCCGCGGCATCCGGAACCATCGTCAAGGAGATCGCATGACCGATCCGTACTTCAACGCCCCTCTCTCGGAGGTCGACCCCGAGATCGCCGAGGTCCTCGAGCGCGAGCTCAACCGCCAGCGCGGCTTCCTCGAGATGATCGCGTCCGAGAACTTCGTTCCCGTCTCGGTGCTGCAGTCGCAGGGCTCGGTGCTGACGAACAAGTACGCCGAGGGCTACCCCGGTCGCCGATACTACGGCGGTTGCGAAGAGGTCGACGTCGCCGAGTCGCTCGCGATCGAGCGGGCGAAGACCCTGTTCGGCGCCGAGTTCGCCAACGTCCAGCCGCACTCCGGTGCGTCGGCCAACGCCGCCGTGCTGCACGCGATCGCCCGCCCCGGCGACACGCTGCTCGGTCTCGCCCTCGACCAGGGCGGTCACCTGACCCACGGCATGAAGATCAACTTCTCGGGCCGCCTGTACGACATCGTCGCCTACGGCGTCGACCCCGAGACCAGCATCATCGACATGGACGAGGTGCGCCGCCTCGCCCTCGAGCACAAGCCGAAGGTCATCATCGCCGGCTGGTCGGCCTACCCGCGCCAGCTCGACTTCGCCGCCTTCCGCGCGATCGCCGACGAGGTCGGGGCCCTTCTCTGGGTCGACATGGCGCACTTCGCCGGCCTCGTCGCCGCGGGCGTGCACCCCTCACCCATCCCGCACGCGCACGTCGTGTCGACCACCGTGCACAAGACGATCGGTGGTCCCCGCTCGGGCCTCATCCTGACCAACGACGCCGACCTCGCCAAGAAGATCAACACCGCGGTCTTCCCCGGCCAGCAGGGCGGTCCGCTCATGCACGTCATCGCCGCCAAGGCGACGGCGTTCAAGCTGGCTCTCACGCCGGAGTTCAAGGAGCGCCAGGAGCGCACCCTGCGCGGTGCCTCGATCCTCGCCGACCGCCTCACCCAGGACGACGTCAAGAACGCCGGCATCGCCGTGCGCTCGGGCGGCACCGACGTGCACCTCGTGCTCGTGGACCTGCGCGAAGCCGAGATCGACGGCAAGCAGGCCGAAGACCTGCTGCACGACATCCACATCACCGTGAACCGCAACGCCGTGCCGAACGACCCGCGCCCGCCGATGGTGACGTCGGGCCTGCGCATCGGGACCCCGGCGCTCGCGACCCGCGGCTTCGGCGACGCCGAGTTCACCGAGGTGGCCGACATCATCGCGCTCGCGTTGATCCCCGGCGCCGACGTCGAGGCCCTGCGCGCACGCGTCGCGAAGCTGGCCGACGCCTTCCCGCTCTACCCCGACCTGCAGCAGTGAGCCCGGCCGGGGCGGGCGTCGCGCGTGCGGCCCCGTCCCGGTACCCGGTCTCCGCGTCCGCGCGGGGTCTCGGTGCCCGGTACCCGCGTCCGCGCGGGGTCTCGGTGCCCGGCCCCCGCGCCCGCGCGGGGTCTCGGTGCCCGGTACCCGCGTCCGCGCGGGGTCTCGGCATCCGCCCCGTCCGGTCGCCCCGGGGCGCCGAGCCCGGCCCGTGCACTCCACGCATAAACGCGATCCGCGCACGAAAACGCGGGGAGAACGCGTTTCTGCGACTGGATAGCGTTTATGCGTGACAGCGGATGGCCCCGGTCCGGGCACCCGCCGCGGCGTCCCTGCGGCGCCGGATCGCTGCCCGCCCGCCCGCCCCATCCCACGCAGAAACGCGATTCGCGCACATAAACGCGAGGAGAGCGCGTTTCTGCGACCAGACAGCGTTTATGCGTGCGGCACCTCACCCGCACGACCCCGATCGATAACCAGGAAGAGGGATGCCATGACGGCGACGATTCTCGACGGAAAGGCCGCGTCGGCGGCGATCAAGGCGGAGCTGGCCGAGCGTGTCGCCGCTCTGCGCGAGCGAGGCATCGTGCCCGGCATCGCCACCGTGCTCGTGGGCGCGGATCCCGCCTCGCAGCTGTACGTCGGCATGAAGCACAAGCAGTCCGAGGCGATCGGCATGAACTCGATCCAGGTGGAGCTGCCCGCCGAGGCGACGCAGCGAGAGGTCGAGGCCGTCATCGACCGCCTCAACGCCGATCCCGCCTGCCACGGCTACATCGTGCAGCTGCCGCTGCCGAAGCACCTCGACACCGACGCGATTCTGGAGCGGATCGACCCGGCGAAGGATGCCGACGGCCTGCACCCCACCAACCTCGGGCGTCTCGTGCTCAACGTCAACGCGCCGATCCTCACGCCGCTTCCGTGCACGCCGCGCGGGGTCATCGAGCTGCTGCTGCGCAACGACTACGACCTGAAGGGCAAAGAGGTCGTCGTCGTGGGTCGAGGTGTCACCATCGGTCGCTCCATCGGCCTGCTGCTCACGCGCCGTGAGATCAACGCCACCGTGACCCTCACCCACACCGGCACCGCCGACCTCGCGAAGCACCTGCGTGAGGCCGACGTCATCGTCGCTGCCGCGGGCGTGAAGCACATCGTGCGCGCCGCCGACGTCAAACCCGGCGCCGCGGTGCTCGACGTGGGCGTCACGCGCGAGACCGACCCCGAGACCGGCAAGTCGCGCGTGTACGGCGACGTGCACCCCGACGTCGCCGAGGTCGCCGGCTTCGTCTCGCCCAACCCGGGCGGAGTCGGCCCCATGACGGTCGCCCTGCTGATGACCAACGTCGTCGAGGCCGCGGAGCGCGCCACCGCCGTCTGATGGTGAACCGCGGCATGCCGCCGGTTGAACAGACGGAGCGTCGCACGCAATGGGGAGGCGCGAGCGCGACCGACGTGGCAAGGTTTTCTCATGACTGAGTCTGTGCTGAACGACCTCCTCCGCCGCGTCACCGAGAGCGGCCTGCTCGAAGACGCCCAGATCGACGAAGACAGCGTCATCGGTTCCGGACACCTGGATGCCGCCGGCGTCGAGGTGGAGGTCGACCTCGACCCCGAGCTCGACGAGGACGAAGAGCCCGATCTCGACGCGATCATGAGCAACCTGAAGGACGTGCTCTCGGTCGGCGAGGAGCGCTGGCGCGCGATCGTCGAGGAGATCTCGAGCGACATCGAGGACGCCCTCGACGACGACGAGCTCGACACCGATGTGGACCTGCGCACCGACCTCGAGGCGATCGGCGTGGGCGTCTTCGCCGACGCGATCATCGTCGTGTTCGCCGGGCAGACCTCGTTCCCCGACGCCCTCGTGCACGTGCAGCTCACCCCCGAGCTCGAGGTCGAGGACATCGAGATCATCGGGGACGACGACGACGAGGACGGCGACGACGAGGAGTGATCCTCTCCACGTCAGAGAGGGACCGGGCCGTTTCGGCCCGGTCCCTCTCTCGTTGAGGCTCTGCGATCAGACGATCGCGGCGCGCAGCGCGGCCGCCGCGGCACCCACGTCGGGGGCGCTGTAGATCGCGCTCCCGGCGACGGCGACCTGGGCGCCCGACTTCTGCACGTCGGCGATGCTCGAGGTGTTGACGCCTCCGGCGACGGAGAACGGCACACCGGCCGCCTCGCCGTCGCGCAGCAGCGTGCTGAAGGTGAAGCCTTCCTCGGCCTGCTCGTCGAGGCCGGCGTGCATCTCGACGAACTCGGCGCCGAGGGCCACGACCTCCTTGGCGCGGGCGGGCTTGTCGGCGACGCCGATGAGGTCGACGACCACGCCCTTGCCGTGCTTCTTGGCGGCCTTGACGGCGCCGGCGATCGTGCTGTCGCCGGCCGAACCGAGGACGGTGACGAGGTCGGCACCGGCGCTGAAGGCGATGTCGGCCTCGAGCTCGCCGGCATCCATCGTCTTGAGGTCGGCGAAGACGATCTTGTCGGGGTGCGCGCGCTTGATCGCGGTGATGGCGGAGAGGCCCTCGCTCTTGATGAGCGGGGTGCCGAGCTCGAGGATGTCGACGTGCGGCGCCGCGGCGGCGGCGAGGTCGAGGGCGGCTTCGGTGGACAGGGTGTCCATGGCGAACTGCAGCTTCATGAGGGGGTCCTTCTTCTCTGCGGGGTGGGTCATTCGAGGTTGGCGTGGCGCGGCCAGATCTCATCGGCCGAGAGGCCCGAGCGGTGCCAGAGGGCGTCGAAGATCGCGTCTCCCACGAGCACGACGGCCTGCTCGAAGAGGCTGCCCGCGTACTGGGTCGAGGCGGCCTCGGAGCGGTCGAGCTTGGCGGCAGCGGGAACGGTGACGAGGGCGTCGGCGGCGCGCCCCAGCGGCGAGTCGGGCGCGGTGGTGATCGCGACGACGCGGGCGCCGACATCGGCCGCGGTCTCTGCCGCGCGGACGATGCCTCCGGTGGTGCCCGAGCCGCTGGCGGTCAGCAGGGCGTCCTTCGCGCCGATCGCGGGTGTCGTGGTCTCGCCGACGACGTGCACCTCGAGGCCGAGGTGCATCAGGCGCATCGCCGTCATGCGCAGCGCGAGGCCCGAGCGCCCCGCGCCGAGGACGAAGACACGATCGACCTCTGTGAGCACGTCGAGCACGCCGTCGAGGTCACCGGGCTCCGAGACGAGACGATCGACGACGGATGCCAGCTCCCCGGCGATGCGCGAGAGGGAGGAATCGACGGTGGCGTCGTCGCGGGACATCATGACCCCATGCTGCGCCGGTGCGGACGCCGCACGGGCCGGTCGACCGCAGGGGGCCACCTACCCGAATGGGTAGGTGCACGCCGTGGTCTAGGTTGAACACGTGACGTCCGTACCCGCCCTCGCCTCCCCGGCATCCCGCGCGCTCGTCACCGAGCACGAACGCATCGTCGCCGAACAGGCCGATCGGCACGCGGTCACGCTCGAGTCCGTGCTCGCGGTCCTGCGCTCATCGCGCCTCGACGACCGCGCGGCCCGGACCCTCGCCACCGAGACCGCGGCCGCGGCTCTGGTGGTGCTGCGCACCTCGACCGACCAGCAGCACGGCGTTCTGCTCGAGCCGGTCACCGGTGCCTTCGCGCGCCTACGCAGCGACCTGCGTCCGCTCGTGCGCCACGGCGACCTCGACGTGCAGTTCGTCGAGCCGCCGACCACCGGGCGCGCCCTTCCCGGTGAGGTCGCGCACGAAGCGCGCGCGATCGTCCGCAGCGCGGTACTGGCCCTGCTCGACCGTGGAGCGCCGCACCGCGTGCGCATCCAGTGGGATTGCGACGGCCTGAACCTGCTCATCGGTATCCGCGACGACGGCGAGGGGCGGCTGACCGCGCACGACGATTCGCTGCGCCCGATCGTCGAACGGGTGAGCGCGCTGAACGGGGCCTTCGACGTCGCCTCGACGCCCGGGTGGGGCTCGGAGGTATCGGTGCGGCTTCCTCTCGACCCGCCGGCGCGCCCCGAGTTCCTCGACGACGCGGTGGATCTGAGCCCGCGAGAGCGAGAAGTGCTCACGCTCGTCATCGTCGGCTCGCGCAACCGCGCCATCGCGACGCAGTTGGGGATCAGCGAGAACACCGTGAAGTTCCACGTGTCCAACCTGCTGCGCAAAGCCGGGGTCGCGACCCGGGCGGAACTCGTGGCGCTGGGTGCGTCTCGCGTTCCCTAGCCTCGCGCGGGGGAGCCGTCAGTAACTGTCGCGCTCGCCCGAGGCCACCCGCGCGGTGACGAACCGCGTAGCGAGCGCCTCGGAAGCCCGCGCGAGCAGGGCGACGTCCGCCCCGACGGCGACGAAGTCGGCGCCCGCGTCGAGGTAGGCCTCGGCCACCGCGGGGTCGAACGCGTTCACGCCGACCGGGGTTCCGGCATCCCGGGCCGCGGCGAACACGGCGTGCACGGCGGCGACCACGTCGGGGTGCGTCTGCTGTCCGAGAAGACCCATGGATGCCGAGAGGTCGGAGGGGCCGACGAAGACGGCATCCACCCCCTCGACGGCGGCGATATCTGCCGCGGCGGCGACGCCGTCGGTCGTCTCGATCTGCACGGTGAGCGAGACGTGCTCGGCGGCGTCGGCGAGGTACCCGTCGATCCGGTTCCAGCGCGCGCTGCGGGCCAAGGCGCTCCCGACCCCGCGAACCCCGGCGGGCGGATAGCGAGTGGCGGCGACCGCGGCGCGGGCCTCGTCGGCCGAGGACACCATCGGGACGATGAGGCTCTGCGCGCCGAGGTCGAGCACCTGTTTGATGACGACCGGGTCGTTCCACGGCACGCGGACGACGGGGGTCACCGGGTACGCGGCGCTCACCTGCAACAGCGCGAGCACGGTTTCAAGCGAGGTGGCGGAGTGCTCCATGTCGATCAGCAGCCAGTCCAGGCCCGAGCCCGCGGCGATCTCGGCGCTGACGGTGCTGCCCGAGCACACCCACATCCCCGCGAGAGGTCGATCGGACGCCGCGAGCGCGGCGCGGAACGTCGGGGTCAGACGAAGCGGCACGAGATCGTTCCCATCGGTCCGTAGTCGCAGAGGACGTCATCGCCCCGCGACACCCACATCGGGCGCGTGAACGATCCTGCCAGGATGATCTCGCCCGCCTCCAGGCGCGCGCCGTGCTGGGCGAACTTGTTCGCGAGCCAGGCGACGCCGGTAGCGGGATGGCCGAGGACACCGGCCGCGACCCCGGTCTCCTCGATCTCGCCGTTGCGGCTGAGCACGCCCGGCACCCACCGCAGGTCGATCTCGTCGGGGCGCCTGTGCACCTCGCCGAGCACCATGGCGCCGTAGGCCGCGTTGTCACTGATGGTGTCGACGATCGTGCGGCCCTCGAGCTCGATGTGCGAGTTGAGCACCTCGAGGGCCGGCACGGCGTAGTCGATCGCGGCCAGTGCGTCGTCGAGTGTGCAGTCGGGGCCCTCGAGTGGCTTCTTCAGCACGAAGGCGAGTTCGACCTCGATACGCACGTTCGAGAAGTGATCCACGGGGATCTCGGCCCCCGAGCGGTACACGGTGTCGTCGAACATCACGCCGTAGTCGGGCTCGGTGATGCCGGTCGCCTGCTGCATGGCCTTCGACGTCAGCCCGATTTTGCGCCCCACGAGGGTGCGACCCGCGGCGAGCTGCGTATCGCGCCAGCGGCCCTGGATCCGGTACGAGTCGTCGACCGTGGCATCCGGGTACCTCGCCGTGATGCGCGGAATGACCGCGTGCGTGCGGTCGGCCTCGGCGAGCTCGGCCGCGATGGCGTCGATCTGTGCGTCGGTGAGCATGTCAGAGCTGGTTGCCGAGCTTGAACTCGGCGGAGGGGGCGGATGCCGATTCCTCCGGCGCGCGGGTGTAGCTGAAACCGTCGGCGCCGATGGTGACGGCCATCTCGCTGGAGTGTTCGCGCGCGCGGACCGGCTGCGGGTTGCCGTCGAGGTCGAGCACGAGCGAGCCGTCGGTGTACCAGCTGGGGACCACCGGGTTGCCCCACCAGTCGCGGCGCTGATTGTCGTGCACGTCCCACGTGATGACCGGGTTGTCGGGGTCGCCGGTGTAGTAGTCCTGCGTGTAGATCTCGACGCGGTGCCCGTCGGGGTCGCGCAGGTACAGGTAGAACGCGTTCGAGACGCCGTGGCGGCCGGGACCGCGCTCGATGGCATCCGAGCGGCGGAGCGCGCCGAGCTTGTCGCAGATGGCGAGGATGTTGTGCTTCTCGTGCGTCGCGAAGCAGACGTGGTGCATGCGGGGGCCGTCGCCGCCGGTCATGGCGGTGTCGTGCACGGTGGGCTTGCGGCGCATCCAGGCGGCGTAGACCGTGCCCTCCTCGTCTTGGATGTCCTCGGTCACGCGGAAACCGAGCGACTGCATGAAGTTCACCGCGCGGGGGACGTCGGGCGTGATCTGGTTGAAGTGGTCGAGGCGCACGAGCTCACCGGGGGAGTGCAGGTCGTAGCGCCACGAGAGGCGCTCCTGGTGCTCGGTGTCGAAGAAGAACTCGTAGGGGAATCCGAGAGGGTCGACCACGCGCACGGAATCGCCGATGCCCTCGGTGAACCCGCCCGGCTCGCGGCGGACGTCGCAGCCGAGCTCCTCGTAGAACGCCACCGCCTTGTCGAGATCTTCCGCCGACCGCACGCGATACGAGAACGCGGCGACCGCGGCCACGTCGCCCTGACGCAGCACGAGGTTGTGGTGGATGAACTCCTCGGTGGAGCGGAGGTAGATCGCCTCGTCGTCCTCTGCGGTGACGTGCAGTCCCAGCACGTCGACGTAGAAGACCCGGGATGCCGGGAGATCGGTGACCACGAGCTCCATGTACGCGCAGCGCAGGATGTCGGGTGCGGGAGACGTGGGGGTGGGGATGGGATCGTCCGAGGCGATCGGGGCCTCCTGGGTCACCCAGAACCCGGAGGAGGTCTTCTCTTCTTCGGTGTGCTTCGTCATGGGGTCGCGTCCTTGCGTGTGTGTCTGCGTCTGCGTGCGCGGGTCGGGGTCTCGCTCAGTGGGCCGGGCTCGGAGCTTTGCCGAAGGTGGGGTTGTGGGCGGGCCCGAGGGTGATGTGCACCGCCTGCTGGTCGGTGTAGAAGTCGATCGAGCGGTAGCCGCCCTCGTGTCCGAGGCCCGAGGCCTTCACCCCGCCGAACGGGGTGCGCAGGTCGCGGACGTTGTTGGAGTTCAGCCACACCATGCCCGCCTCGACGTTCTGGGCGAACAGGTGCGCGCGCTTCAGGTCGTTGGTCCAGACGTAGGCGGCCAGGCCGTACTTCGTGTTATTCGCCAGAGCGAGGGCTTCTTCGTCGGTGTCGAAGGGCGTGATCGCGACGACGGGGCCGAAAATCTCCTCCTGGAAGATGCGCGCGTCGGGCGCGACGTCGGCGAACACCGTGGGCCGCACGAAGTTGCCCTCCGCGAACTCCTGCGGCCGGCCGCCGCCGGCGACGAGACGTCCCTCGCTCTTGCCGAGCTCGACGTACGACATGACCTTCTCGTAGTGCTCGGGGTGCACGAGCGCCCCGACCTCGGTCGCGGGGTCGTCGGGATAACCGACCTTCACGCGGTCGGCCTGCGCGGCGTAGCGCTCGACGAAGACGTCGTACACCGAGCGCTCGACGAGGATGCGGCTCCCCGCGGTGCAGCGCTCGCCGTTGAGCGAGAACACGCCGAAGATGGTCGCGTCGATCGCGGCATCCAGGTCGGCATCCGCGAAGACGATCGCCGGGCTCTTGCCCCCGAGCTCCATCGACAGACCCTTGAGGAACGGGGCGGCGTTGGCGAAGATCAGCTGGCCCGTGCTGCTCTCGCCCGTGAACGAGATGAGCGGCACGTCGGGGTGCTTCACCAGGGCATCGCCGGCGTCTTCGCCGAGGCCGTTGACGAGGTTGAACACGCCCTCGGGAAGCCCCGCCTCCTCGAAGATGCCCGCCCACAGCGACGCCGACAGGGGCGTGAACTCCGCGGGCTTGAGCACCACGGTGTTGCCGGTGGCCAGGGCGGGACCGAGCTTCCACGACTCGAGCATGAAGGGGGTGTTCCACGGCGTGATGAGGCCGGCGACGCCGATCGGCTTGCGATTGACGTAGTTGAGCTGGCGTCCGGGCACCTTGAAGGCGTCGTCGGTCTGCGCCACGATCAGGTCGGCGAAGAAGCGGAAGTTCTCGGCTGCGCGGCGGGCCTGGCCGAGCGCCTGCGTGATCGGGAGCCCCGAGTCGAACGACTCGAGCTCCGCGAGACGCTCGTCGCGCGATTCGACGAGGTCGGCGATGCGATGCAGCACGCGCGAACGCTCGCGGGGGAGCATGCGCGGCCAGGGGCCCTCGGCGAAGGCCGTGCGGGCGGCGGCGACCGCGAGGTCGATGTCGGCTTTCTTGCCGGCGGCGGCCGAGACGTAGGTCTGGTTGGTCACCGGGTCGAGCACGTCGAACGTGTCGCCGTCGACGGAGTCGACGAACCGGCCGCCGATGTAGTGCTGGATGCGCTCGGGCAGCTCGGCGGGGATACGGCGGGTCATTGATGCTCCTTCTTCGGAGGGGGCGGATGCCGATGGCATCCGGAATCAGAAAGCGGGCAGGCCGAGCACCTGGTCGGGGTGCTCGTGGATCATGTAGGCGTCGAGAGTCGCCGAGCGATGGCGTCGCGAGACCTTCTCGATCTCGGCGAGCGGGGCGCCGTTCTCGATCAGCACGAGGATGTTCTCGTGCTCGCGCACGGACTCGGCGGCGCGACCGGGCACGAAGCTGAAGGTGGAGTCGCGCAGGTGGCCGAGGCGCGCCCACTCGGCCTGCACGAGCTCGAGCATGCGCGGGTTGGCGCACTTGGTGAACAGGATCGCGTGGAACTCCTGGTTCAGCGCGGTGAAGGACCGCGGATCGAAGTGCTCGAGCGTCTCGACCATGAGCTCGTTGACCTGGCGTGCGCGTCGCACGTCGTCGGTGGTCAGCGCGCGGGCCGACAGCGCGGTCGCCGCGCCCTCGAGCAGGCTGAGCGCCTGCATGCTGAAGCGGTAGGCGGTGTCGTCGACCATCGAGACGCGGGCGCCGACGTTGCGCTCGAACATGACGAGCCCCTCGGCCTCGAGCTGACGGATCGCTTCGCGCACCGGCACGACGCTCATGTCGAGTTCTCCGGCGATCGAGCCCAGGACGAGCCGGTAGCCGGGGGTGAACTCCTGAGAGGCGATGCGGGTCTTGATCCAGTGGTACGCGCGCTGGGATTTGCTCTGGGTCGAGGTGCTGGCATCCATCAGGCGTTCTTCTCGCTGTCGAAGCGGGCGCGCCACGCGGCGTTCATCGGGAAGAGGCCCTCGACGGGATGACCGGATGCCACCTGGCGGGCGATCCACGCATCTTCTTCCTCCTGCGCGAGGGCGGCGTCGGCCACCTCGTCGGCCAGGGCGGGCGGGATGACGATGACCCCGTCGCCGTCGCCCACGAGGATGTCGCCGGGCTCGACGGTGGTGCCGCCGCAGCCGACGGCCACGTCGGTTTCCCACGGCACGTGGCGCCTTCCGAGGACGGCGGGGTGGGCGCCGGCGGTGAAGACGGGGATTCCGACGGCGGCCACGGCCTCGGCGTCGCGGACGCCCCCGTCGGTGACGATCGCTGCGGCGCCGCGGGCGTGCGCGCGGAGGGCGAGGATGTCTCCGAGCGTCCCGGATCCGGTCTCACCGCGCGCCTCGATGACGATGACCTCGCCCGCTTCGACCGCGTCGAAGGCGCGCTTCTGCGCGTTCTGGCCGCCGCCGTGGGCGGCGAAGAGGTCTTCGCGGTGCGGGACGAAGCGCAGGGTCCGGGCCGTGCCCACGAAGCGGCTGCCCGGGGTCAGCGGGTGCACCCCGTCGATGGTCACGTCGTTCAGGCCGCGCTTGCGCAGCTGCCCGCTGAGGGCGGCGACGGGGACGCGCGAGAGCTTGTCGCGCAGGGCGGGGGAGAGAGGGTCGGACCCGGTCGCGAGAACGGGGGACGCCACGGAAACGGGCTCGTCCGCCGCCTCGCCGGCTGTTTTGGTGGCATCGCCTGATCTCGCTGCGGCCGCGGCCTCCGGCGACCCCCACGCCTCGGTGCGCTGGGTGTCGTCCGCCGCGGGCAGCGAGCCGATCGCGGCGTCGAACGCCCGGTCGCCCTGGACCACCGTGGTGCGGAGCTTTCCTGTCGAGAGGGCTCCGGCATCGACCTGCACCTCGACCACCTGGCCCGGCGTGACGACCGAGGAGCCCGCGGGGGTGCCGGTCAGGACGACGTCTCCGGTCTCGAGGGTGAAGTGCTGCGACAGGTCGGCGACGATCCGGGCGAGGGGGAAGATGAGGCCCGCGGTCGAGTCGTCTTGAACGAGCTCTCCGTCGACCCAGGTGCGCAGCCGCAGGTTCTCGGGGTCGACATCGCGGGCATCGATGAGTGCGGGGCCGAGCGGCGTGTAGCCGTCACCGCCCTTCGACCGGACGTTCGAGCCCTTGTCGTTGGCCCGGAGGTCGTAGAGGCCGAAGTCGTTCGCGGCGGTGACCGATGCCACGTGCGACCACGCGGCATCCGGAGTCACCCACCGCGCGGGGGTGCCGATGACCAGCGCGATCTCGCCCTCGAACGCGAGGAGTTCGGTACCCGCGGGGCGTTCGATGTCGACCCCCGAGGGGGCCAGTGAGCTCGACGGCTTGAAGAAGTACGAGGGGGCGGCGGGGCGTCGGCCGCGTTGATCGGCGCGCGAGGCGTACGACAGGTGGACGGCCACGATCTTGCCCGGACGGGCGCCGAGAGCGGCGAACCGGGGGTCGGTGGTGTCGTTCATGAAGCTCCCTTGCGTCGTATTCGAAATCGTATATGATCCGAAAGGCGGGGGCAAGCACGGCCCCGCCCCCCCTCTCGACAGCGACGTCGCGGTCTCGACGATGACGTCAAAGGAGCCCACCCATGTCCACCGCATCTCCTCGCCCCTCGGACGGTTTCACGCCGACCGGCACCATCTCGACCTCCGGCGATCGCCGCCGCGTGGTCTTCGCCACCGTCGTCGGAACCACCGTCGAGTGGTACGACTTCTTCCTCTACGCCTCGGCGGCGGGTCTGGTCTTCGGCCAGCTCTTCTTCGCCCCGGCCGGACCCGGGGTCGCACAGATCCTGTCGTTCCTCACCGTGGGGCTGAGCTTCCTCTTCCGCCCCCTCGGCGCCTTCCTCGCCGGCCACCTCGGCGACAAGTACGGCCGTCGGGTGGTGCTGATGATCACGCTGATCCTCATGGGCGCCTCGACGACCCTGATCGGAGTGCTTCCGACCTTCGACGTCATCGGCGTCGCGGCCCCCGTGCTGCTGATCCTGCTGCGCGTGCTGCAGGGCGTCTCGGCCGGAGGCGAGTGGGGCGGCGCGGTGCTCATGGCCGTCGAGCACGCCCCCAAGGCCAAGCGGAGCCTCTTCGGCGCCGCCCCCCAGCTCGGCGTTCCGCTGGGTCTGCTGCTGGCGAGCGGCATGCTCGCACTCATGGCGGTCATCGCCCCCGGCGACGCCTTCTTCGCGTGGGGCTGGCGCGTGCCGTTCCTGCTGTCGTTCGTGCTGATCCTCATCGGCTACTACGTGCGCCGGAAGGTCGAGGAGAGCCCGGTCTTCCTCGAGCTGGCCGAGCGCAAAGAGAAGACGCGGATGCCGATCGTGCAGCTGTTCCGCAAGCACGCGCTGCTCGTGCTCATCGCCGCGCTCGTCTTCGCCGGCAACAACGCCGTGGGGTACATGACCACGGGCGGCTACATCCAGCGTTACGCCACGAACCCCGACGGGCCCGTGGGCCTGGCGACGGCCGACGTGCTGGGAGCCGTCACCATCTCGGCCGTGTCGTGGCTCGTCTTCACCTGGATCGGCGGGTGGATCGGTGACGTCATCGGTCGTCGCACCACCTACCTCATCGGGTGGGCGGCGCTGTTGGTCGGTGTCTTCCTGCTGTTCCCCCTGGTCAACACCGCGAGCATCGGCCTGCTGACCCTGGGGCTCGTGGTGCTGACCGTGGGCCTCGGCCTCACCTACGGGCCCCAGGCGGCGCTCTACGCCGAGCTGTTCCCGGCATCCATCCGCTTCTCGGGGGTGTCGATCTCGTACGCGCTCGGCGCGATCCTGGGCGGTGCGTTCGCCCCGACGATCGCCGAGGCGCTGGTGCGCGAGACGGGGTCGACCGCGTCGGTGACCTGGTACCTCGCGGGCATGGTGGTGCTCGGCGCGATCGCCACGCTGGTGCTCCGCGATCGCAGCGGCATCCCGCTGGGCCCCGACCACGAGGCCGAGCAGGCGGTCAGTCCGGTGCGGGGGCTCTCGAAGGTCTGAGTCCGTCCGGTTCGGCCCCGTCGCGCTCCGGTGCGGCGGGGCCTTCGGCATGGGGGAGGTGCCCGGCTCCCGGGTTCTGCGGGCGTACCGAACTCCTGAGATCCGGGCCGCCGCGGCTCAGGCAGCCGTTCTCCGGACCTCGCAGCCCGAGATGTTCAGGAGTTGGGTACGCGTCGGGGCGGGTGCCCGCCCCGGCTTCTCGCGGTCCGGTAGTCCCCGGACGCGCCGGATTGTCCGGAGGCCCGTACCCGCGCGCTCAGCGCGCCGCGATCTCTTCCCAGTACGGCGCCACGACCGCCGCGCTCACGCGGAGGTCCAGCAGCAGGAAGCCCCGCTCGGAGGCCGGGCGAGCGACCCAGGATGCCAGGGCCTCGAGGTCGCCGACCGACTCGACGACCACACCCTCGGCGCCGAACCCGCGCGCGACCGCGGCGAAGTCGACCTGGGGGATCAGCATGGGGTCGGGATGCAGGCCCTTCACCCCGTAGTTGAGGACCTCGGCGCCGTACTGCGCGTCGTTCCAGACCACCGCGATGCCGCGGCCGCCCGCGACCCGGACCGCGGTCTCGAGATCGGCGAGGGCCATGAGCCCGCCGCCGTCGCCGGTGGTGAGCACGATCGTCGAGTCGGGGCGGGCGACCGCGGCGCCGGGGACGCTCGGGAAGCCCAGGCCGATCGACTGATACGCCGTTCCGACCATGATCATGCGGTCGGGCGAGGCCACCGGCCAGTACATGTTCGACCAGCCGAGGAAGTGCCCGCCGTCCGAGACGATCACCCGGTCCTCGGGCAGGAGTTCCGCGATGCGGGCGGCGGCGGTGCGCGGGTCGAGGCGTCCGTCGGGGCCCGTGCCCTGGCCCTCGGGCTGTCGGCGGGCCGCGGCGAGGTCGAGGCCCCGGCCCCAGGTCGAGCCGGTCGCACCGCGCTGGTGCAGGCGTCGCGTGATCTCGGTCGCCACGTCGGCGGCATCCCCCCGCACGTATCCGCCGATGTTCGCGTGCGTCGCGGTCGGCGCGAGATCGACCTGGAAGACGCGCGTGCCGGGGGCGAAGAGCTCACCGAAGCGCATCGTGAACTGGTTCAGACCCGCGCCGAAGACGACGGCGACGTCGGCCTCGCGCACGAGCTCCATCGCACCGGGGGCGCCGAAGCCGCCGGCGACACCGAGGTCGCGCTCGGGGTCCGAGAACAGGCCGCGGCCCAGGGCGCTCGTGGTGGTCAGCGCCCCGGCGGTCTCGGCCAGGCCGTCGAGGGCCGCTCCTGCGCCGGCGAGCCACGCCCCGCGACCGCCGAGCAGCAGGGGGCGCTCGGCCGATGCCAACGCGTCGACGATCTGATCGATGACCGCGTCGGCGTAGGCGCCGAGCGGGGGGTGCTCGGGAGTGACCTGGGGCGCGGCGCCGGGGGCGTCGGCATCCGGGACCGGTCCCGCCTCGCGGGTCGCGACGTCGTAGGGGATGCCGAGCACGACGGGCAGGCGATAGGTCAGGGCGTGCTCGATCGCGATGACGATCGTGGCCGCGGCGTCGCGGTGACCGACCGTATAGGTGCGCGCGCCGACGGCGGCGGCGAGGGCAATCTGGTCGACGCCCCAGGGGCGCGGGCCCGAGGTCGGCTCGTCGCCGACGATCAGCACGAGAGGGGTGCGCGCCTGCACGGCCTCGGCCAACGCCGTGAGCGTGTTGGTGAAGCCGGCGCCGTACGTGGCGGTGGCGGCGGCCAGGCGCCCGCACGCGCGGTAGTGCGCGTCGGCGGCGACGACTCCCGCGGCCTCATGGCGCACGGCGACGAAGCGCGACGAGGTCTCGCGCCCGAGAGCATCGAGGAAGTAGGCGTTGCCGTTGCCCATGACGCCGAAGACGGTGTCGATGTGGCGGGCGAGGGTGTGCGCGACGTGCGCGGAGACGGTGGGCATGGCAGAGGAAGCCTTTCGAGACGGGACGGATGGTTGCCGTATGTGTCTCGCGGGTCCTCCGCTACGTGCCCTTTTTTCGAGCAGCGACGCACGGCCCCGTGCGCCTGACGGGATCGAGTATAGGGGCGCGGGGCGACCGCTCCCGTCACCGCGGAAGGATCCGCTGGCGCGGGCGGCGTCCCCCAGTATTATCAAGCGATAACCTCCCGGAAGGAGAACGGATGCCGAGCCCCCGCCGCCGTACCGCGCGCGACGACGAGCTGCTCACGGCATCCGTCCGGGCCTTCGCCGCTCGCGGGTACTTCGGCACCTCGACCGCTCAGGTCGCGAGCGAGATGGGGGTGTCGCAGCCCTACGTCATCCGCACCTTCGGGTCGAAGCTCGAGCTGTTCGTGCGCACGCACGCGCACGCCGGAGCGGAGATCACGCGTGTCTTCCGCGAAGCGACGGGCGAGGGCTTCGACCCGGACCGCTTGGGCGGTGCGTACCGCTCGCTCGTCCTGTCGCGACCGGACGCGGTTCTCGTCTGGGCGCACGCGTTCTCGGCCGCGACGGCGGAGCCCGAGATCGGTGTCGAGTCGCGTCGACAGTTCGACGAGGTCTATCGCACGCTGCGCGAGGCCGGCGCCTCCGACCTCGATCTGTGGGCCTTCATGGGCCGCGGAATGCTGATGAACAACCTGCTCCTCATGCAGGCTCCCGACTTCGGCGATCGATATGACTTCGGACCTCTCGTCGACCTCGTCTTCGGGCCGCGGCCCGAATCCCCCCACGGCGCCGACGGCGCCCCTCGCCTCGATCAGGAGTGACATGAGCGACCTCGTCCCGTTCACCGACAACTTCACCGACCTGTCCAACATGGACGGGTTCCAGTTCGAGTTCCGCTGCGAACGCTGCGGCAACGGCTACCGGTCGGCGTTCCGACCCGACCCGCGGGCCGCGGGACAGAAGCTCGCCCGCGGCATCGGAAACCTCTTCGGCGGGCCGGTGTCGCAGTTCGCGTCGATGGCCGACCGGTTCCTCGACCGCGGCACCAACTCGCCGGCGAAAGACGAGGCTCTCCGCGCCGCGACGGCGGAGATCGCGCCGCGCTTCCACCAGTGTCGGGGCTGCAGCGACTGGGTCTGCGGCGACGGCTGCTGGAACGACGGGGTGGGCCAGTGCGTGCGCTGCTCGCCGAACGCCACGGAAGAGCTCGCTCAGCTGCAGGCCGAGGCGCGACGCCGCCAGGTGCAGGAGCGGCTCGAAACCGTCGACCTGCTCGGCGGTGCCGATCTCAAGACGCAGGCCCGCCCGCGCTGCGGTGCGTGCGGCGCCCAGTCCCACGGCGGCAAGTTCTGCGGTGAGTGCGGCTCGCCGCTCGCGGTGGTCGCGTCGTGCGGTGGGTGCGGCTCCGAGAATCCCGCGGGTGCGCGCTTCTGTTCCTCGTGCGGGACCGGCCTGACGCGCTGATGTCCTAGAGCGCGCGGCGGATGGCCTCGGCCGCCGCCTGCAGTCGCGCGGCGATCTCCCCGTCGTCGCGGTCCGTCGCCACGTGCACCGCGGCGACGGCGGCGGGCTCGCGGCCCTGCACGCTGAGGGGCACGGCGACGGCGCGCAGGGTCGGGATCACCTCGTCGTGGCTGGTCGCCCAGCCGCGCTCGGCGGCATCGGTGACCTCGGCCGCCAGTCGGGCGTCGACGGCGTCGGGCCAGCGGCGCGGAGGCAGCAGCGCGAGGATCGCCCGCCCCGGGGCCCCTCGGGTGACCGGATGCCGCGTCCCCGGCCGCTGCGCGACGGTCGTCGTCGCGTGACGTGGTTCGACGCTCGTGAGGGTCACGCACTCGTCGTGGTCGAGCACGACGAGGAAGCACGTCATGCCCAGCTCGTTCGCCGCGGCCGTGAGCTCGGGCAGGGCCTCGGCCTGCAGGTCGGCGGCGACCCCCGCGGCGAGAGCCGCCAGGCCCGTTCCCAGGCGCACCGCGCCCGCGGCATCCCTCGTCACGAGTCCGTGGTCCTCGAGCGTGCGCAGGAGTCGATAGGCCACGGAGCGGTGAAGCCCGACGCGGGTGGCCAGGTCGTCGATCGTCAGCGGGGTGCGGGCGTCGGCGAGTTCTTCGAGCAGGCGGATGCCGCGGCTGAGCGTCTGCGAAGCGGGCGTTGCGTCTTGCCGCGATGACATGGCTCGACTAGCCTCTCGTTCGATACCGGAACGTTGCGTTCGAATATAGAACACAACGTTTCGGTGAGCAACCCCGACATCGACGTCAGGAGAAACAGTGCAGTTCCACCACCACGGTTACGTCTCGGGTGACCCGCGCGTGCAGAATGCCGCCGGGACCGGCATCGATCGGCCCGACCGCCTCCCCGACGAGGTCGACGTGCTCATCGTGGGCTCCGGTCCCGCCGGAATGCTGCTCGCGGCCCAGATGTCGCAGTTCCCGCAGCTCACGACCCGCCTGATCGAGAAGCGCGAGGGGCGACTGGCTCTCGGCCAGGCCGACGGCATCCAGCCGCGCAGCGTCGAGACCTTCCAGGCGTTCGGGTTCGCCGACCGCATCACCGCCGAGGCCTACAACATCGGCTGGATGAACTTCTGGGCGCCCGACCCCGAGAATCCCGAGCGCATCGTCCGCACCAGTCGCACCGAGGACTACGGCTACAAGATCAGCGAGTTCCCGCACCTCATCGTCAACCAGGCGCGCGTGCTCGACTACTTCGCCGAGGCGGCGGCTCAGGGCCCCGCGCGCATCGTTCCCGACTACGGCGTGGAGTTCCTCGGCCTCGAGGTGCAGGGCGACCACGTCGAGGTGCGCGTGCGCACGGACGAGGGGGAGCGCACGGTTCGGGCGAAGTACGTCGCCGGGTGCGACGGCGCGCGCAGCGGCGTCCGTCAGGCGATCGGCCGCACGCACGTCGGCGCGGCCTCCCGCCACGCCTGGGGCGTGATGGACGTCCTCGTCGAGACCGACTTCCCCGACTGGCGCATCAAGTGCGCGATCAACGCCGCGGCCGGCAACATTCTGCACATCCCGCGCGAGGGCGGCTACCTCAGCCGCATGTACATCGACCTCGGCGAGGTCGCCGAGGACGACGACCACCGCGTGCGCCAGACGCCGATCGACGAGGTCATCCGGCGGGCGAACGAGATCCTGCACCCGTACTCGATCGATGTGAAGCAGGTCGCGTGGAGCAGCGTCTACGAGGTGGGCCACCGGGTGACCGACCAGTTCGTCGACGACCTGCAGAACCCGCGGGTTTTCCTGACGGGCGACGCCTGCCACACACACAGCGCGAAGGCCGGCCAGGGCATGAACGTCTCGATGCAGGACGGCTTCAACCTCGGCTGGAAGCTGGGTCACGTTCTCACCGGTCTCGCCCCCACCGAGTTGCTGCGCACCTACGACGCCGAGCGCCGCCCCGTCGCTCAGCAGCTCATCGACTTCGACCGCGAGTGGTCCTCGCTCATGGCCCGCAAGCCCGGCGAGATCACCGACCCCGACGAGCTCGCGACCTACTACCTCGCCACCGCGGAGTTCCCCTCGGGCTTCGGTACGCACTACGCCTCGTCGCGGATCGTCGCCGCCGACGCGGCCCAGGAGCTGGCATCCGGATTCCCCGTCGGAAAGCGCTTCCACAGCGTCGAGGTCGTGCGGGTGTGCGACGGCAACGCCGTGCACCTGGGCCACCACGCGAAAGCCGACGGGCGGTGGCGTCTGTATGCCTTCGCGGATGCCGAGGGCTCGGCGCTGCGGGAGTGGGCCGAGGCCGCGCGGGCCGTGGTCGAGCGATTCACCCCCGGAGGGGCCGACCCCGACGCGGTCTTCGACGTCAAGGTCGTGTTCCCGGGGCGTTGGGAGGACGTGGTCGAGGTCCCCTCGCTGTTTCGCCCCCGGTCGGGGCCGCTGGGTCTCACCGACCTTGAGAAGGTCTTCGCCGCCGCGCCCTCGGCCTGGACGACCAGCGACGTCTTCGCCGAGCGGGGCATCGGCGCTGAGGGGGCCGTGGTGCTCGTGCGTCCCGACCAGTACGTCGCGCAGGTGCTCGCGCTGGACGATGCGGCGGGGCTGGAGCGCTTCCTGGCGGGCGCGATGGCGGTGCCGATGGCCGCGGCATCGCGCTGACGCCCCGGCCCGGCATCCGCCCCGCCCCACGCAGAAACGCGATCCGCGCGCAGAAACGCGAGCACCTCGCGTTTCCGCGTGCGGGAAGCGTTTTTGCGTGACCCCGGCGGTGCGCGGATGCTGGAGCGCCCGGATGCCGGAGCGCGGATGCCGGAGCGCGGATGCCGGAGTCGCCCGAATGCCGGAGCCCGGCGTCGTGAGGCATCCGCCCCACCCACGCAGAAACGCGATCCCCGCGCAGAAACGCGAGCACCTCGCGTTTCCGCGTGCGGGAAGCGTTTATGCGTGCGTGCAACGCCGGCCCGCCGGCCGTGCGCACACGAAACGAACATCCATACGGCGCACGGACTCGCCGTGACGGCGACCGCAACCACCCCCTTGTACGCCAGGTATATCGGCACGCGCCGGCGTGCTGAGAAGAATGGGCGGTATACCCCCGCCCCGATCCAGGAGGATTCATGACTGATTCGCGCGAGAGCGAGCTGCTGGCATCCGTGCCCACCGGTCTGCTGATCAACGGCGAGTGGCGCGCAGCCGAAGGCGGGAAGACCGTCGCGGTCAACGACCCCGCCACCGGCGAGGTCATCCGCGAGATCGCCGACGCGAGCGTCGACGACGGTGTCGCCGCGATGGATGCCGCGGCCGAGGCGTTCCCGTCGTGGGCGGCGACCCCGGCTCGTGAGCGTGCCGAGATCCTGCGCCGCGCCTTCGACCTGCTGCAGGAGCGCAAGGAAGACGTCGCGCTGCTGATGACCCTCGAGATGGGCAAGCCCCTCGCCGAGGCGCGCGGCGAGGTCGGCTACGGAGGGGAGTTCCTCCGCTGGTTCAGCGAGGTCACCGCGCACACCCAGGGTCGCTACGGCGCGAACCCCGAGGGCACCGGTCGCATGATCGTGACGCAGCACCCCGTGGGGCCCTGCTACCTGATCACCCCGTGGAACTTCCCCCTCGCGATGGCCACCCGCAAGATCGCGCCCGCGCTCGCCGCCGGGTGCACGGTCGTCATCAAGCCGGCCACCCTCACCCCGCTCACGACGCTGTTCTTCGCGCAGATCCTGCAAGACGCGGGGCTGCCCGCCGGTGTCGTCAACGTGGTCACGACCACGAACACCGGCCCCGTCTCCGAGCGCATCATCTCCGACCCGCGGCTGCGCAAGCTGTCGTTCACCGGCTCGACCCCGGTCGGCGTGAAGCTGCTGCAGCAGGCCGCACCCGGTGTGCTGCGCACCTCGATGGAGCTCGGCGGCAACGCGCCCTTCGTCGTGTTCGACGACGCCGACCTCGACAAGGCGGTCGAGGGGGCGATGCTCGCGAAGTTCCGCAACATCGGCCAGGCGTGCACCGCCGCGAACCGCTTCATCGTGCAGCGCTCGATCGTCGAGGAGTTCACCGCGCGGGTCACCGAGCGCGTGCGGGCGATGAGGATCGGCCGCGGCACCGAGGAGGGCGTGCAGATCGGCCCCCTCATCGACGACCGTGCCGTCGACAAGGCCAAGACCCTCGTGGGGGATGCCGTCGAGCGCGGAGCCACCGTCACCACCGGCGGCGCGCCCGTCGACGGCCCCGGCACCTTCTTCGAGCCGACCGTCGTGGCGGACGTGCAGCCCGGCAGCGACATCCTGCGTGAGGAGATCTTCGGACCGGTCCTCGCGATCGTCCCCTTCGACGACGAGGACGACGCCGTGCGCCTCGCCAACGACACCGAGTACGGCCTGGTCTCGTACGTCTTCACCGAGTCGCTTGCTCGCGGCCAGCGCATGATCGACAAGCTCGAGACGGGGATGATGGGCCTCAACGTCGGCGTCGTCTCCAACGCCGCCGCCCCCTTCGGCGGCTGGAAGCAGTCCGGCCTCGGTCGCGAGGGCGGCGACGAGGGCATCCACGAGTACCTGCAGACGAAGTACACGCTGACGGCGAACCCCTACGCCTGACGACACCGGATGCCGCGATCCCGGCGCCCCGCGAGGGCTCGGGGCCGTGGCATCCGTCGTTCTCGTCCCCTCGACCGCCCGAGACTCCTGAGTCTCCGGGGAGTGGAGCGCGGTGTGGGGTGATCTGCGGCGGTCCAGCCCTGTTCGTCAGGAGTTTGGCTCACCCGGACCCACCGAACGGTAATCAGCCGTTCGCGTGCCGATCCAGGAAAGCGAACACCTCGGCGTCGTCAACGCCCGGGAACATGCCGCGGGGCAGCGGCGAGAACATGTACTGGTGCACGCGGGCGCTCGGCCACGCCTTGCCCGACCAGCGCTCGGCGGCCTCCGTGTCGGGGCGACGGCAGCACGACTCGTCGGGGCAGTGCGAGATGCCGCGCTTCGTGGTCTCGCGTCCGCGGAACCAGCGCGCGTCGTCGAAGGGCACCCCGACGGTGATCGAGAAGTCGCCGCTCGACGTGCTCCCCGTCTGGGTCGAGCACCAGAAGGTTCCGGCCGGGGTGTCGGTGTACTGGTAGTGCTCGGTGGTGCGGTTGTGCTCGTCGAACGCCGACCTCGCCGAGAACTTCTTGCACACGATCTGCCCCTCGACCGACCCGGTGACGTCGGTGGGAAGGGGGAGGTCGTCGTTCTCGTAGACGCGCGAGATGGCGCCGTCTCCGTCGACGCGCATGAAGTGCAGGCGGATGCCGAGGTGCACCGTCATGAGATTCGTCATGCGCATAGCCGCGGCCTCGTGGGTCACGCCGAACGCGTCGCGGAAATCCTCGACGGCGAGGTTGCGGTCCTTCTTCGCCTGCGTGAGGAACGCGACGGCGCTCGTCTCGGGCATCAGGCAGCAGGCCGCGTAGTAGTTGATCTCGAGTCGCTGCTGCAGGAAGTCCGCGTAGTCGGTGGGTGGGCGATGCCCCAGCAGGCGATGTGCCATCGCCTGCAGCGCCATCGAGCGCAATCCGTGCCCCCCGGGGATCGAGGCGGGCGGGAGGTAGATGCGGCCGTTCTCGAGGTCGGTGACCGAACGGGCCGAGTGGGGCAGGTCGCTGACGTAGATGAGCTCGAAGCCCAGCTGCTCGGCCATGATGCTCACCGTGCGGTGGGTGAGCGCACCGGTGGAGTGCCCCGCGGCCTTGAGCTGCTTCTCGGCGAGCCGCTCGACCTCGGGCAGGTGGTTCGACATCTCGCGCATGCGCAGGCGCAGCTCGGTGTTGGCGCGGCGGGCTTCCTCGGGGCTCGCGATCGTCTCGCGCTCGCGGCGCTGCAGCTCGCGGTGCAGGCCCAGGACCGCTTCGATGGTGTCGTCGCTCGTGCCCTTGGTGACCTTGACGGGAGGGATGCCGAGCTGACGGAAGAACGGACTGGTCTGAGCCCGCTCGAGCTCGATCTCGAGCGCCGCCCGACGGTTCGGGGGTTCGCGTGAGAGCAGTTCGGTGACCTCGGTCTCGGTGGCGCGGGCGATCTCCTGGAGGAGAGAGAGCTTGGGCTCGCGTTTGCCGTTCTCGATGAGGCTCAGCTGGCTTCCGGCGACTCCGACCATCGCGCCGAGTTCGTCGAGCGTGTAGCCCCGCGCGAGGCGGTGGTGCCGGATGCGGTGACCCAGGGTCGTGAGTTCGAACGACGATGCCATTCCTTGACCATATCGAAAAATCGGCGATTCTTACCGCTCGAATTCTTGGAAAGAAGTTGTGAGAACGCGCAACATGAAGGAAGACCACCGATTTCGCTCTCAACCGAGGAGAACGACATGGCACTCGCCGACATCTTCAGCTCCACCCCGCGCACCGCCGCGCCCACCGCCCGCGCCGCTCGCGGCCAGCGCCCCGGCCACGGTGAGTTCCCCGCCGTCCAGGGTCCGGGCCTCGCCGCCCTCACCGCGTGGGTCGACCAGGTCGCCGCCCTCACCCAGCCCGCCCGCATCCACTGGGTCGACGGCTCGGCGGCCGAGAACGACGCGCTGCTGCGCGAGATGGTCGACGAGGGCAAGCTCATCAAGCTCAACCCCGAGTGGCGTCCGGGGTCGTACCTGGCCCGCTCGCACCCGGGCGATGTCGCCCGGCTGGAGTCGCGCACCTACATCGCATCGAACCGCGAAGAAGACGCCGGTCCCACGAACAACTGGATCGCCCCCGCCGAGATCCGCGAGACGCTCGACGCTGTCTTCGAGGGCTCGATGCGCGGTCGCACCATGTACGTCGTGCCCTTCTCGATGGGCGCGGTCGGCGGCCCCCTGAGCCACATCGGCGTGCAGATCACCGACAGCGCCTACGCCGTGGCATCCATCGGCGTGATGACCCGCGTCGGCACCGCTGTCACGGAGCAGATCGCCCAGGGTGCGCCCTGGGTCAAGACCGTGCACTCGGTCGGGGCGCCGCTCGCCCCCGGCGAGGACGACGTCGCCTGGCCCTGCAACGGCGAGAAGTACATCGTGCACTTCCCCGACACCCTCGAAGTCTGGTCGTTCGGCTCGGGGTACGGCGGCAACGCGATCCTCGCGAAGAAGTGCTTCGCCCTGCGCATCGCCTCGGTCATCGGCCGCGACGAGGGCTGGCTCGCCGAGCACATGCTGCTCATCCGCGTGATCGACCCGGCCGGCAAGGCGTACCACGTGGCCGCCGCGTTCCCCTCGGCCTGCGGCAAGACGAACCTCGCGATGCTGCGGCCGACGATTCCCGGCTGGCGCGTCGAGACCCTCGGCGACGACATCACGTGGATCCGCCCCGGCGAGGACGGGCGCCTGTGGGCCATCAACCCCGAGGCCGGCTTCTTCGGCGTCGCGCCCGGCACCGGCGAGTCGACCAACGTCACCGCGATCGAGACGCTCTGGGGCAACACGATCTTCACGAACGTCGCTCTCCGCCCCGACGGCGACGTCTGGTGGGAGGGCCTGACCGACGAGGCACCCCCGCACCTCATCGACTGGGAGGGAAAGCCCTGGACCCCCGCGTCGGGCCGCCCCGCCGCGCACCCCAACTCGCGCTTCACCGTGGGGGCCGCGCAGTGCCCGCAGATCGCCGAGGACTGGGAGGCCCCCGAGGGTGTACCGCTCGATGTGATCCTGTTCGGCGGTCGCCGCGCCACCAACGTGCCGCTGGTGGTCGAGGCCACCGACTGGTCGCACGGCGTGTTCATCGGCTCGACCGTGTCGAGCGAGAAGACGGCGGCGCAGGAGGGCACGGTCGGCGAGCTCCGCCGCGACCCGTTCGCGATGCTGCCCTTCTGCGGGTACAACATGGGCGACTACTTCGGCCACTGGCTGAAGGTCGGGCAGAAGCTGCGCTTCGACCGCGCACCGCGCATCTTCCAGGTCAACTGGTTCCGCAAGGGCGACGACGGACGCTTCCTCTGGCCCGGATTCGGTGACAACGCTCGCGTGATCGACTGGATCATCCGTCGCGTCGACGGACAGGTGGATGCCGTGGACAGCCCGATCGGCCGTCTGCCCCGCCTCGAGGACCTCGAGTTGTCGGGTCTCGACCTGCCGGCCGCCGACCTCGAGGAGCTGTTCTCGATCGACACCGCGTCGTGGCTGGCCGAGGCCGACCTGACCGAGGAGTTCTACGCCACCTTCGGTTCCCACCTGCCGGCCGCCCTGCGCGCCGAGCTCGCGGCTCTCCGCTACCGCCTGCAGCGGTCCTGAGACCGCTCGCCCCCGCGCCGTTTCGCGCGGACCGGGCGAGCATGTGAATCGACGCCCCTCCCGTTCATGGCGCGCGGGAGGGGCGTCGGTGCGTATCGGTCAGGTCAGCGAGACTGCATCCCGCTGACAACTCGGCGTCACGCTGCAGCCGACGTGTCAGCGAGATGCAGTCTCGCGTTGCGAGGGCGCCGAGCGGTGCAGAGCAGCGGCGAGCGGGGCGAAGCCGCGGGACGCGTCGGCGCTGGAGCGCCTCACGCGGCCAGCCCGCCGGCTACACCAGCAGCTGGTGCTTGGCCAGGTCGCGATACAGGGGAGTGGATGCCACCAGCTCGCTGTGCGTGCCCTGGCCGACCACCCGGCCGTCGTCGAGCACCACGATGAGGTCGCTGTCGACGACGGTCGACAGACGGTGCGCGATGACGAGGAGCGTACGGTCGGTCGCCACCGCGTCGATCGCTTCGCGCATGCGCTGCTCGTTGACGCCGTCGAGCGACGAGGTCGACTCGTCGAGCAGCAGGACCGGGGGAGCGGCCAGCAGGGCGCGGGCGATCGCGAGACGTTGGCGCTCTCCACCCGAGAGCATGACGCCGTCCTCGCCCACCGGGGCGTCGACGCCGAGCACGTCGCGCTCGACGACGTCGCCCAGGTTCACCGCGCGAAGCACTCGCTCGCAGTCGGCGTCGGTGGCGTCGGGCGAGGCGAGACGCAGGTTGTCGGCGATGGTGCCGGCGAGGGTCGGGGCATCCTGCTCGACGTATCCGAAGCGAGCGCGCAGCTGCTCGCGGGGAAGGTCGCGCGCATCGGCTCCGTCGATGATGATCGCCCCGCCGGTGGGGTCGTAGAACCGCTCGACGAGAGAGAGGATCGTGCTCTTGCCGGCTCCCGAGGGACCGACGAGCGCCACGCGCGCGCCGCGTGGGACGGTGAACGACACCCCGCGCAGCACCTCGTGATCGGTCTCGGGTTCCGCGTCCCCGGGCTCGTTCGCCTCGAGGTGCACCTCGGCGAGCACCGAACGTGCCTCTTTCGCCGCGGCCTCGCGCGCTCTGACGACGTGATCGGGATAGCGGAAGTGCACGTCGCGGAACTCGATCGCCGCGGCATCCGGGGTCGCGGTCGTCGCCGACGGCCGGTCGCCGTCGTCTTCGAGCGGAAGGTCGAGGACCTCCTGGATGCGCCCGAGCGCCCCGAGCGCCTGGTTCACCGAGGTGATCGCGCCGATCGCCGAGGCGAGAGGCTGCACGAGCAGGAACAGGAAGATCACGAACGTGACGAGCGAGGCCACGTCGATGGCGCCGGATGCCACGCGGTATCCGCCGACGCCGAGCACGACCAGCAGCGACACCTGCAGGGCGACGAACGCGATGGGCACGATGAGCGCCGACACCCGCGCGATGCGCACCCCCGCGGCGTAGGCTGCCGTGGCGTTCTCGGTCACGGCGGCGATCTCGCGCTCGGTGGCGCCCGATGCGCGGATGGTCCGGATCGACCCCACCGCGCGCTCGACGCCCGACGACAGCTCGCCGACCTTGGCCTGTTGGACGGCGGATGCCGCGCGGATGCGCGTGCTCAGCAGCACGACGACGGCGAGGGAGGCGCCCACGACCACGACGATGAGCGCGAGCAGCAGCGGGTCGATGAACGCCATCGCGATGACTGCGCCGACGAGGATGAGGGCGTTGCCCACGGCATCCGCGAATCCCTGGGTGAGCACCGCGTACAACAGCGTCGTATCGGTTCCCACGCGCGAGACGAGGTCGCCCGTGCGGCGCGCGTCGAACTCGCTGATCGGCAGCCGTAGGATGCGCCCGATGAGCCGCCGCCGGCTCGAGAAGACCACCGCGGTGCCCGTGCGCTGCAGCAGATAGTGCTGGAAGCCCGAGATCACCGACGACAGCACGACGAAGGCGACGAGCATCCAGACGAGAGCGCCGAGGGGGACGCTGTTCTGCACGCGCGAGATGACCTCGCCCACGACCAGCGGCTGCGCGAGCGTGGCGGCGGCGCCGAGCACGCTCAGCACGCCCACGACGACGAGTGTGCGCGTGTGCTCGAGCAGGAACGGCAGCAGCTGACGGAACGACGCGCGCGGGCCTTCGGGCGCGCGCCGGCCGCGCCGACCACGCGCGGGAGCGGAAAACGACATGCTCACCTCGGGAAAGGAATGGGGTGCTTCGACCGTACCCCGCCCCACCGACACCGCCGGTCGGTCCCCTCGATGGCGTGCGAAACTCCGGAGAAATCCCGCGAAGCGCCGTCGTTCCCGGGTGAAGACCCCCGGGGCGCACCGATCTTCAGGAGTTCGGCCCGCCCGCCGACGAAGCCCGATCGCAACGACGGATGCCACGAGGCCTGGGCCCCGTGGCATCCGGTGTCGAGAACGAACCCGTTACGGCGCGGTCGCTCCCGCGGCGAGGTTGTCGTCGTAGTCGACGTCCTTCGTTTCGGGCGAGAGCACGAGTGCGACGAGGGTCAGCACGCCCATCGCCGAGAGGTACACGCCCACCAGCCACGGGTTGCCGTCGCCCGCCGCCCACAGGGCCACCGCGACGATCGGTGCGAGGGCCGCGCCGAGGATCGACGAGACGTTGTACGAGATGGCCGAGCCGGTGTAGCGCACGTTCGTCGGGAACAGCTCCGGCAGCACGGCGCCCATGGGGCCGAAGGTCGCGCCCATCAGCAGGAACCCGAGGATGAGGAACGCCTGCACGAGCACCCGCGTGAAGCCGGGGTCGGCGTGCGGCACGAGGAAGAACGAGAACGTCAGGCCGAACACGATGATCGCGGCGGTGACGCCGATCAGCAGGCGCTTGCGGCCGATGCGGTCGGCGATGGGGCCCGACAGCATCGTGAAGATGCCGAAGAACACGACGCCGATGATCTGCATGATCACGAAGTCCGTGTACCCGAAGCCGAGGCCGGGCACGTACTCGGCGGCGTTGAACGGGGTGCCGGCCTTCTCGGCTGCGGCCTGCGCACCCTCGAGGGTCGCCTTCGTGCCGTACGAGAGGGTGAAGCTCGTCATCAGGTAGAACAGCACGTAGGTCGCCAGCATGATGAACGTGCCGAGGATGAGCTGCTTCCAGGTGCGGCGCACGGCCTCACCGAGCGGGAACTTCTTGATCGCCCCGGTCTTCTCGGCCTTGGCGAACGACTCGCTCTCGACCAGACGGAGCCGCACCCAGAGGCCGACGATGACCATCACGGCCGAGAACAGGAACGGCACGCGCCAGCCCCACGCGAGGAACTCGGCCGAGCGCTGTGCGGTGCCGTCAGGGTGCGGCAGGGCGAAGTTGATGAAGAGGAACACGCCGTTGGCGATGATGAAGCCGATCGGAGCGCCCAGCTGCGGGAACGTGCCGAACAGCGCGCGCTTGCCCTTCGGGGCGTTCTCGGTGGCGACCAGTGCCGCTCCCGACCACTCGCCGCCGAGCGCGAAGCCCTGCGCGAGACGCATGACCAGCAGCAGGATCGCCGCCCACACGCCGATCTCGTTGAAGGTGGGGAGGCAGCCGATGAGGAAGGTCGCCACCCCCATGGTCAGAAGGGATGCCACGAGCGTGGCCTTGCGGCCGAAGCGGTCGCCGAAGTGTCCGAAGACGATGGCGCCGAGGGGGCGGGCGACCATGGCGGCGCCGAAGACGCTGAACGACAGCAGCAGCGAGGTGGTCTCGTTGCCGGTCGGGAAGAAGAGGATCGGGAAGACGAGGACCGCGGCCGTGGCGTACGCGTAGAAGTCGTAGAACTCGATCGTGGTGCCGATCAGGCTCGCGGTGATGACGCGCGAACGCGGGTTCGCGGGGGCCGAGGCGGATCGGGTGGAGGGGGATGAGGTGGTCATGACTGCCTGACGAGAAGGTCGATCAATCGCGTCCGGGATGGGGCGCAGCGGTGGCGCGCCGCGATCACGGGGGTGGGTGTGAGCGGGTGCGCGAAGGAGCACCGGAGACGTCCCCGAGTGAGGGGCGTCCAGACCCTCCAGTCTATGCGTGCGCTGAGTGCGGGGCCCGCGGCCTCAGTGCCAGATCACCGCGAGACCGGCGTTGAGCAGAGCCAGGATGCCGATGGGCCAGAAGATCGCGGGCGACAGCGAACCCGTGCGCTTCTGGCGGGCGGAGCCGATGCCGAGCAGAGCGCCGATGACGAGGAGCACCACGAGCTTGATGCCGATCTTGGCGTAGTTGAGGTCGTGGTCGAGGCCCCACGGAGCCGACAGGGCGAGGCCCGTGACGAGGGAGAGGAGCAGGGCGTAGTTCATCAGCGGCGTCACACGCACACGGCGGGCGACGGCCTCGACGACCCAGGCGCCGAACAGGACGGCGAAGCCGACGAGGTGGACGAGGACGACGACACTGCGCAGGATCTCCATACCGGTCAGGGTAGGGACGCGGCGCACCGCCCGCCAGGAAGGCGCGCCTCACCGCGCGGCAGCCCGAGCCGCCACGCGCGGTCCCGGCTCGCGGCGCGCGGTCCCTGAGCCGCGGCGCGAGGCCCCTGAGCCGCGGTGCGAGGTCCCTGAGCCTGTCGAAGGGTCCGCCCCGTCCCGCAGACGACGACGGGCCCGGCGACCGCGGAGGTCACCGGGCCCGTCGGAGGAATGCCTCAGCCGCGCAGCTCCCGCAGCACCAGGGCGGTGCGGATCGCGGCATCCGCGGCCTCCTCGCCCTTGTCTTCCTTCGATCCTTCGAGACCCGCGCGGTCCAGGCCCTGTTGTTCGTCGTCGAGGGTCAGAACGCCGAACCCGACCGGCTTGCCCGTGTCGAGGGCGACCCGCGTCAGGCCGTCGGTCGCCGCCGACGAGACGAACTCGAAGTGCGGCGTCCCACCCCGGATGATCACGCCGAGCGCGACCACGGCATCCGCCCCGGCGTCGAGAGCGGCCTTGGCCGCCACGGGCAGTTCGAACGATCCGGGTACCCGCACGACCCGGTAGGTCGCGCCCGTGGCGTCGAGCACGCGCTTCGCTCCGGCGATGAGACCGTTCGTGATGACCTCGTGCCACGTTCCCGCGACCACGACGACGTTCAGGCCCGACGCGTCGACGCCGCCGGTCTCGGGTGCTCCACTGCCGGCCATCAGGCGCTCTCTTCCTTCATGTGCGCGAGGGCGTCGCGCAGGTCGTCCTCGGCGATGATGTGACCCATGCGGTCACGCTTCGTCTCGAGGTACTGGTGGTTGTTCGGCCCCACGCCCACGAGCAGCGGAACCTGCTCGACGACGTCGAGACCGAAGCCGCGCAGCTGCGCGACCTTGTCGGTGTTGTTGGTGAGCAGGCGCACCTTGTCGACCCCGAGGTCCGACAGGATGCCGGCGGCCGCGGCATAGTCGCGCGCATCGGCGGGCAGGCCCAGAGCGAGGTTGGCGTCGACGGTGTCGAGGCCGCGCTCCTGCAGGTTGTACGCGCGCAGCTTGTTGATGAGGCCGATGCCGCGACCCTCGTGACCGCGCATGTAGATGACGATGCCGCCGTCGCGGTCGATCGTGTCGAGCGCCGCCTCGAGCTGGGGACCGCACTCGCACTTGAGCGAGCCGAACGCCTCGCCCGTGAGGCACTCCGAGTGCACGCGCACCAAAGGAGCCTTCTCGGTGAGGTCGCCCGAGACCACCGCGAGGTGGTCGGTGCCGGTGATGCGGTCCTTGTAGGCGAGGAAGCGGAACGTGCCGTGCGAGGTGGGGACGTTCGACTCGGCGCGCAGGCTCACGCGGCGTCGCGCGGGGGCGGTCGCCGGCAGCGGATCGGTGTCGTTCAGGTAACCGATGAGCTGCTCGATCGTGATGACCGGGATGCCGTCGCGCTCGCCGAGCTCGAAGAGCCCGGGCAGGCGCATCATGCTGCCGTCCTCGGCCACGACCTCGGCGATCGCGCCGACGGGCTCCAGGCCCGCGAGGCGCATGAGGTCGACCGCGGCCTCGGTGTGACCGGCGCGTTCGCGGACGCCGCCGTCGACGGCGCGCAGCGGCAGGACGTGACCCGGGCGGATGACGCTCGTCGGGACCGATTCGGGGTCGGCCAGCACGTTCAGCGTGCGCGCGCGGTCGGCAGCGCTGATGCCGGTGGTCACACCGGTCGCGGCGTCGACGCTCACCGTGTACGCGGTGCCGCGGGCATCCTGGTTGACCTCGACCATGGGCGGCAGGTCGAGACGGTCGGCCCACTCGGCCGGCATGGGCGCGCACACGTACCCGCTCGACCACCGCACGGTCCACGCGAGGGCCTCGGGGGTGGCCAGCTGCGCAGAGAGGATGACGTCTCCCTCGTTCTCGCGGTTCTCGTCGTCGGCGACCAGGATCGGGCGACCCTGACGAAGGGCCTCGAGGGCCTCGGGGATGGTGGACAGGCTCATCGGGAGCCCCTCTCGGTCTGTGCGGCGGTCGCCGCGGGATTCTCTGTCGTACGGAAGGCGAGCATGCGCTGGACGTGGCGCGCGAGGATGTCGGTCTCGAGGTTGACGGGGGTGCCGGCCTCGGCGCGGCCGAGCGTCGTCGCCTCGAGGGTCTCGGGAATGAGAGACACCTCGAGCCAGGGCTCGACTTCGTCGGCCTCGCTGACGGCGCTCACCGTGAGCGAGACACCGTCGATCGCGATGGACCCCTTGTCGACCACGAGGGGAGCGAGGTGGGCCGGGATGCCGACCCGCACGACGCTCCACTGGGCTCCGGGCCGCACGTCGCGCACCACGCCGGTGCCGTCGATGTGCCCCTGCACGATGTGACCGCCCAGGCGACCGTGGGCCGCGGTGGCCCGCTCGAGGTTCACCGGGCGCCCCGGAGCGACATCGGCGAGGGTCGACATGTCGAGGGTCTGCTTCATGACGTCGGCGGTGAACCAGTCCTCGCCCTGTTCGACGACCGTGAGGCACACGCCGCTGACCGAGATCGAATCGCCGTGGCCGGCATCCGATACCGAGAGGGGGGCGTGCAACGTCAGCCGCACGCCGTCTCCCGAGGGTTCGACGGCGGTGACGGCACCGATCTCTTCCACGATTCCGGTGAACATCAGGATTCTCCCTCTCGATCCGAGCTGGGGTGGGCGACGATCAGCAGATCGTCACCGAGGTTCTGGACGGATGCCACGGCCAGCCGACGGGCATCCGCGATGGTGGGCACCCCCACGTCGCCGAGGGCGAGGCGCGAGCCGCCCAACAGCACGGGGGCGAGGTAGACCAGCAGTTCGTCGGCGAGACCGGCGCGGACGACGGCGCTCGCAAGCGTCGGCCCGCCTTCCACGAACACCCGCTGGATCCCCTTCTCGCCCAGGTCGGCGAGCACGGCGGCCAGGTCGTGCGAGTCGTAGAACAGGGGCGTGCGCGGGTGGCGGCGGACGGCGGCATCCGGGGCCGTCTCGCTGCGACCGACGACCACGGGCACGGGCTGGGTCCCGAGCAGGGAGCCGTCATCGGCGCGCGCGGTCAGTGCCGGATCGTCGGCTCGCACGGTTCCCGTACCGGCGACGATCGCATCGGCCCGGGCGCGTCGGGCGTGCACGTCGCGACGCGCGGCGGGACCGGTGATCCACTGGCTCGAGCCGTCGTCGGCGGCGGCGCGACCGTCGAGGCTCTGCGCCCACTTGACGGTGACGTGCGGGCGACCGGTGCGCTTGAGGACGGCCCAGTCGTGCACGAGCGCTTCGGCCGCCTCGCGCTCCGCCCCGCTCTCGACGTCGACCCCGGCTGCGCGCAGTCGGTCTGCCCCACCCGACGCGGCGTCGGTGGGGTCGTCCAGGGCGTAGACGACGCGGCCGATGCCGGCCTCGATGAGCGCGAGTGCACAGGGCCCGGTGCGACCGGTGTGATTGCAGGGCTCGAGGGTGACGACGGCGGTGGCGCCGCGCGCGGCATCCGGCGACAACCGCGAGAGGGCGTCGACCTCGGCGTGCGCGGTGCCGGCGCCGCGGTGGTAACCCTCGGCGAGGATCTCTCCGGCGGGGGAGAGGATCACGGCACCCACCTGGGGATTCAGCCCGCGCGGCCCGCGCCGGGCGAGCTGCAGCGCTCGCCGCATGGCGTCGATCTCGACGGCGGATGCCATTTCCTTGTCCTTCCCGCGGAATCGGGGCAGGGCCAGCGGGAAGGCGCGTCGCGCCATCCGTGCTGCCTCCTATCCGGACTAGCGAGAGCTGACCCTCGCATCACCGTCGGTCCCGGAATTCCACCGGATCGGCCCTCCCGCGTGAGCGGCAGGGTTCGCGGACTATCACCGCCGGTTCGGATTCTCACCGACCCCGGAGCACGTTGTTGCACTTCTGATCCTACTCAACGTGCCCTCCGCGGTTTCATTCCCGGTCATACGGCGACGTTTCGAGCAGTCGACGGTCAATGCCCCTAGCTACTTGAGCAACCGCGACAAGCGCCGGTCGGCCAGGAGCTTGCCGCCGGTCTGACACGTGGGGCAGTACTCGAGGGAGTTGTCGGCGAAGAACACGCTGCGCACCTCGTCGCCGCACACCGGGCACGCCTCACCTCGGCGGCCGTGCACGCGCATGCCGCGGCGCTTCGCGTCTTTGAGTTCCGCAGGCGGCTTCCCCCGTGCGACGGTGATCGCTTCGGCGAGAGTCGTGGTCATGGCTGCGAAGAGGTAATCCACCTCTTCGTCGGAGAGGTTGGCCGCCAGGGCGTACGGCGACATCTTGGCCGCGTGCAAGATCTCGTCGGAGTAGGCGTTTCCGACCCCCGCGATGATCGTCTGGTCGCGCAGCACTCCCTTGATCTGCGTGCGGCGCCCCGTGAGCAGCGCGCCGAACTCGGCACGACCGAAATCGTCGTCGAGCGGGTCGGGGCCGAGACGGGCGATGCCCGGTACCTCAGCCGGATCGGTCACGGCGTAGACCGCCAGCGACTTCTTCGTTCCTGCCTCGGTGAGGTCGAAGCCCGATCTGTCGTCGAAGCCGACGCGCAGCGCGATCGGAGTCTTGCCGGGTTTGATGAGGGTCGTCGGCAGTGCGTCGTACCACCGCAGCCAGCCCGCCTTGGCGAGATGGAAGACGAGGTGGATGCCGCCGTCGGTCGCCACGTCGACGAACTTGCCGTGCCGCTCGACGGCCGTCACCTGGGCGCCGACCAGATCGGTCAGGGGCGGGTCGTACGTCTTGAGGGCGTTGATGGCCGACACGGTCGCTCTCTCGAAACGGAGCCCCGCGAGTCGCCCCCGCAGGAACTCGACGAGCCCTTCGACCTCTGGCATCTCCGGCATGAATACATGGTGCCACCGCCCTCCGAGATCGGGTCGGGCCTTGCGCCGGTGTCCCGGAAGGGGCTCAGCCCACCGGCCAGCTCACGGGTCGGCGGTCGTCGCCGCGCAGCAGGCCGGCCACCCACAGGTCCGAGCGACCGAGCGAATTGACGTGCGCCTGGCGCAGCAGCCCCTCGTAGCGGAAGCCGAGAGACCGCGCGACGCGCGCCGATCCGAGGTTGCCGACGGCCGCGCGCCACTCGACGCGCGCCAGTGCCGGACGCGCGGGGGAGAAGGCCCAATCGATCACCGCTCGTACCGCCTCTCTCGCGACGCCGCGCCCGCGCACGCTCGACGACACCCAGTACCCGATCTCCGGGGCGCCGCTCGGCAGCTTGGCCAGGCCCACCATCCCGACCAGGCGTTCGTCGAGCCGGATCGCCCAGGTCGCCTCCGAACCCTCGGCCCACCACCGGTGGGCGAGCTCGACGAACGCTTCGGCATCGGCGAGCAAATAGGGAGACGGAACGGTCGTGAAGCGCTGGATCGCGGCATCCTGGCACTCTTCGTGAATGGCGGCGACATCGCCGGCGCGGGGCGTGGACAGCTCGAGGCGGGACGTGCGCAGGGTCTCCGGTTCCATTCGGCCACGCTACCGGCGGGCGTGGAGCCTGCGCCTCGCAGGACCGGATCGGCGCGCCAGAACCGGATGCCGACGAGCCCGGGGTCCGATTCTGGTGCACCGATCCGATTCCCCTGCCACACGCCAAGGGACCCGGACACGGGAACGACGACGCCCGCACGACCCGGGAGGGCGTGCGGGCGTCGGAGGGGATGGGTCAGCCGCGGCGCAGCAGACCGATCCGGTCGTACACATCCGTGAGGGTCTTCTCGGCGACCGAGGCGGCCTTGCCGGCGTTCACGGCCAGCACGCGGTCGAGCTCGGCGGGGTCGTCGAGGAGCTCGAGGGCTCGGGTGCGCACGGGCTCGAACTCGTTCACGACGACCTCGGCCAGGCCCTTCTTGAAATCGCCGTACCCGCGCCCGGCGTACTCGTCCTCGATCGAGGTGACGTCGCGACCCGTCAGGGCCGAGTAGATCACCAGCAGGTTCGAGACGCCCGGCTTCTCGTCGCGGTCGAAGCGCACCGCGCCCTCGGAGTCGGTGACCGCGCGCATGATCTTCTTCGCGCTGACCTTGGGGTCGTCGAGCAGCCACAGCACGCCCGCGTCGGACTCGGCCGATTTCGACATCTTCGACGTCGGGTTCTGCAGGTCGTAGATGCGGGCGGTCTCGCGCCGGATGACGGGCTTCGGAACCGTGAAGGTCTCGCCGAAGCGCTGGTTGAAGCGCTCGGCGAGGTCGCGCGTGAGCTCGATGTGCTGCTTCTGGTCGTCGCCGACGGGCACGACGTCGGTCTGGTACAGCAGGATGTCGGCGGCCATCAGCACCGGATAGGTGAAGAGGCCGACGTTGGTGGCATCCGTGCCGTAGCGCGCCGACTTGTCCTTGAACTGCGTCATCCGCCCGGCCTCGCCGAAACCGGTGAGGGTCGACAGCACCCACTGCAGTTCGGCGTGCGCCGGCACGTGCGACTGCACGTACAGGGTCGAGCGAGAGGGCTCGATACCGGCGGCAATGTACTGGGCGGCGGTGCGACGGGTCTTCTCGCGGCGTTCGGCGGGATCGCCGGGCTGCGTCAGGGCGTGCAGGTCGACGACCGAGAAGAAGGCGTCGTACTCGTCTTGGAGGTCGCGCCACTGCAGCAGGGCCCCGATGTAGTTGCCGATCTGGAGGCTGTCGGCGGAGGGCTGCATTCCGGAGTAGAGGCGCTGCTGGGTCACCCCTCGATCCTAGGTGCCGAGGCGGCAGCCCCTCCGCCCCCGGTCGATCCGCCCCGGTGGGCCGACGGCAAGAGGACGGGCAGGCGAGTGGATGCCGGCCCCCGGCGTCCGCGAGCTGCCGTCAGCCCCCGAGCGTGTAGTCCACGATCACCGGTGCGTGGTCGCTCCACCGGGTGTCGTACGAGGGGGCACGCTCGACCGTGTACGACGTCACCCGCTCGGCGAGGGATGGCGTGGCGACGTGGTAGTCGATGCGCCAGCCGCTGTCGGTGTCGAATGCTTTGCCGCGCATCGACCAGAACGTGTAGGGCCCGTCTACTTCGCCGACCGCGCGGCGGCCCACATCGATCCAGCCCAGGCCCGTGCCGATCGAGCCGTCGACGCCCTCGACCGTCTCGCCCTCGGGCCCGAAGAAGCGGTCGAGGTACGCGCGCTCGCGGGGGAGGAAGCCGGCGTTCTTGCGGTTGCCTCGCCAGTTCTTGATGTCGAGCTCGCGGTGACCGACGTTGAGGTCGCCCACCACCAGGGCCAGCTCTCGCTCGGCCTTGAGCTCGGGGAGGCGACGCTCCATCGCATCGAGGAACAACCACTTGGCGTCCTGCTTGGGGGTGTCGACCTCGCCGCTGTGCACGTAGGCGCTGACGATCGTGACGGTCTCGCCGTCGATGTCGAAGTCGGTCTCGATCCACCGGCCGGAGGCATCGAGCGGCTCGGGACCGAGGTGCGTTCGGGTCTCGACGCCGGGCAGGCGGCTGATGATGGCGACGCCCGCGCGGCCCTTCTGCAGGGCCTCGTCGTTGACGATCTCCCACCCGGGCAGGGCCTCGGCCAGCTGATCGGCGGTCGCGCGCACCTCTTGCAGAGCCACGATGTCGGCGCCCGAGGCGTCGAGCCACTCGGTCATGCCCTTGCGGACGGCGGCACGGATGCCATTGACGTTGACGGAGACGATACGTACGGAACGGGCCACCCTCCGAGCCTAACGAAGGCCTCCGACATCGAGATCGCGCGGGGGAGGACGCGAGCCCCGCTCAATCGGGGATGAGCGACACGCGGCGCGGCGCGGGGACGTCGGCCCGTGCGCGTGCCAGCTGCTTCTCCGCCGCGTCGAGCTTTCGCCTCGCGCTCCAGCGCCACGGCCAGCGCGACAGCGCGAGGTCCTTCTCGGCCTCGCGCACCCCGACCTGGGCGGCGATGACGAGAGCCGCCTGTTCCATCGCGAGCCGGTCCTCGGGGGAGCGCAGGGGAACGTCGCGGTCGCTCGCGGCGACGGCGATCCAGGCGGCCGAGACGAGGATCACGATCCCGATGAAGCGGAACCACAACAGGAACCCGATGAGCACGGCGAAGGTGGCCAGCAAGGGGTTCGACGGCGTGTAGACGAAGAGGAAGCCCGCGGCGACCTGCAGCACGACCATGCCCGTGGCGCCGACGATCGCGCCCGGCCACGTGCGACGCCAGGTCAGCGTGGTGCCCGTGAGGAAGCGGAAGAGCGAAGCGAGGGCCACGGTGTTGACGCCGAAAGCCACCACGAGCGAGACGATCCGCGCGCCCGCCGACCAGCCGAGGGTCTCGCGGTCCCACCCGATGAGACCGAACACCAGGTCGACGGCGCCGGTGGTGATCGAACCCAGCAGAGCCCCCACCAGCAGGGCGATCCCGAACAGGAGCGAGGCGACGAGATCACGGGCCTTCAACAGCACGTAGTTGCGCAGGTCGAAGGGGAGTCCGAAGGTGTCGCGTACCGCGCGTCGGGTGAAGGTCACGAAGCCGATCGCCGTCCACACGACCACGACGACGGCCACGATGCCGGTTATGGTCAGAAGCCGCCCGCTCTCCTGCGCGACGGCCTCCACCTGCTCGCGATCGACGAGACCGTTCTTGCTGATGATCCCGGGGATGTAGCTGTTGACGATGTGGATGAGACCGTCGATCGCGGTCTTGCTTCCGCCCAGCCAGATCCCGACACCCGCGAACGCCAGGTACAGGGCCGAGAACACGGCGAACAGGCCCTGGTAGCTCATGCCCGCCGCGAGCAGGAATCCGTTGTGCTGCAAGAAGTGCCGCCACACCCGGATCGGGAACCACTGCGCGATCTTCGCCGCACGGGCAATGGGCTCGTCGAGGCGTTCCCGAACGGCGGTCTGCGCCGCCTCGAGCCGCTCGCGCAGCGAGGCGTCGTCGTCGCGCACCGCGGGCAGCGGCCGCGGGTCGTGGCGGTTCTCGGTCACTGTGAAAGCCTAATGAATGGATGCCGCGACTCCCGCTCCGCGGACAGGCCACGGCATCCGCGATCCGTGTGCGACCCCCGAGAACGCCGAACGGCGGGGCGCCGGAGCGCACCCGCCGTTCGAGGGAGTGAGAGTCAGCGACCGCCGCGGAGGACGGCCTGCTTGACCTCGGCGATGGCCTTGGTGACCTCGATGCCGCGGGGGCAGGCCTCGGTGCAGTTGAAGGTCGTGCGGCAACGCCACACGCCCTCTTTGTCGTTGAGGATGTCGAGGCGCACATCTCCGGCGTCGTCGCGCGAGTCGAAGATGAAGCGGTGCGCGTTGACGATCGCGGCGGGGCCGAAGTACTGGCCGTCCGTCCAGAAGACGGGGCACGACGAGGTGCACGCGGCGCACAGGATGCACTTGGTGGTGTCGTCGAAGACCTCACGGTCGACGATCGACTGCACGCGCTCCTTGCCGGGCTCGGGCTTCGAGTTCGAGATCAGGAAGGGCTGCACCTCGCGGTAGGAGGCGAAGAACGGCTCCATGTCGACGATGAGGTCCTTCTCGAGGGGCAGGCCCTTGATCGCCTCGACGTAGATCGGCTGCGAGATGTCGAGATCCTTGATCAGCGTCTTGCAGGCGAGGCGGTTGCGACCGTTGATGCGCATCGCGTCGGAGCCGCAGATGCCGTGCGCGCACGAGCGGCGGAACGACAGCGAGCCATCGACCTCCCACTTGATCTTGTGCAGCGCGTCGAGCACGCGGTCGGTGGAGTACAGCTCCACGTCGTAGTCGACCCAGCGGGGCTCGTCGTCGACCTCGGGGTCGAAGCGGCGGATGTTGAAGGTGACGAGGAACGACTGGATCCCCGTGTCTTCGGGGGTCTCGGCGACCTCGTCCGAGGTGTCTACCTGCTCGATGACGGTGGATGCCATCTCAGTACTTCCTCTCCAGGGGCGGGTAGCGCAGCTCCCCGGCCTCGTTCTTGGTGAACACCACGGGCTTCCAACCGAGTTCGATGTGATCGGCCGGGTGCGACGAGTGGGGGTCGCCCGACAGGTACGCCATGGTGTGCTGCATGTAGTTCTCGTCGTCGCGCGTCGGGAAGTCGTCGCGCATGTGACCGCCGCGGCTCTCTTCGCGGTTCTGCGCCGAGTACACGACGACCTCGGCGAGGTCGAGCAGGAAGCCGAGCTCGACGGCCTCGAGCAGGTCGGTGTTGAAGCGCTTGCCCTTGTCGTCGACGTGGATGTTCTTGTAGCGCTCGCGCAGGTCGGCGATGACGTCCATCACGTGCGCGAGGGACTCGTGCGTGCGGAAGACCTGCGCACCCTTGTCCATCTCGTCCTGCAGCGTCTTGCGGAGCACGGCGATGCGCTCTGTGCCCGAGTTGCTTCGCAGGCCCTCGATCAGGCCGCGCACCTCGGCGGCCGGGTCTTCGGGGAGCGGCACGAAATCGGCGGTCTTGACGTACTCGACCGCGTTGCGGCCGGCGCGCTTGCCGAAGACGTTGATGTCGAGCAGCGAGTTGGTGCCGAGACGGTTCGAGCCGTGCACCGAGACGCACGCGCACTCGCCGGCGGCGTAGAGGCCGGGGACGACGGTGTCGTTGTCGGCCAGCACCTCTGCCTTGATGTTGGTGGGGATGCCGCCCATCGCGTAGTGCGCGGTCGGCATGACCGGGACCGGCTCGACGACCGGGTCGACACCCAGGTAGGTGCGGGCGAACTCGGTGATGTCGGGGAGCTTGGTCTCGAGGACCTCGGCACCCAGGTGCGTGCAGTCCAGCAGCACGTAGTCGCGGTGGGGGCCGGCGCCGCGGCCCTCGGCCACTTCCTGCACCATGCAGCGGGCGACGATGTCACGCGGCGCGAGGTCCTTGATGGTCGGGGCGTAGCGCTCCATGAAGCGCTCACCGCTCGCGTTGCGCAGGATCGCGCCTTCGCCGCGGGCACCTTCGGTCAGCAGGATGCCGAGACCGGCGAGGCCGGTCGGGTGGAACTGGAAGAACTCCATGTCCTCGAGCGGCAGGCCCTTGCGCCACACGATGCCCACGCCGTCACCGGTGAGGGTGTGGGCGTTGGAGGTGGTCTTGAAGATCTTTCCGAAGCCGCCGGTCGCGAAGATCACGGCCTTGGACTGGAAGACGTGCAGCTCACCGGTGGCCAGGTCGTAGGCCACGACGCCGGCGACCTGCGTCTTGCCCGCGGCATCTTTCACCGTGACGAGGTCGAGCACGTAGAACTCGTTGAAGAAGTTGATGCCGAGCTTGACGCAGTTCTGGAACAGCGTCTGCAGGATCATGTGGCCCGTGCGGTCGGCGGCGTAGCACGCGCGGCGCACGGGGGTCTTGCCGTGATCGGCCGTGTGACCGCCGAAGCGACGCTGGTCGATCTTGCCCTCGGGGGTGCGGTTGAAGGGCAGGCCCATGTTCTCGAGGTCGATGACGGCGTCGATGGCCTCTTTGGCGAGGATCTCCGCGGCGTCTTGGTCGACGAGGTAGTCGCCGCCCTTGATGGTGTCGAAGGTGTGCCACTCCCACGAGTCCTCTTCGACGTTGGCGAGCGCCGCGGCCATGCCGCCCTGCGCCGCGCCGGTGTGCGAGCGGGTGGGGTACAGCTTCGAGATGACGGCTGTCTTCGCCCCCGGGCCGGCCTCGATGGCCGCGCGCATGCCGGCGCCGCCGGCGCCGACGATCACGACGTCGAACTGGTGGTAGTGGACGCCGTCCTTGACGATCGAGTCCGAAGCGGTCTGAGTGCTCACGTGTGCAATACCTCTGCTGTCAGGGGAAGAAGGGATGCCGCCGGCTCAGGCCGACTGGCACACGTCCCACAGGGAGCTGCTCTCGGTCACACCGAGGCAGGGGTCGAAGGTGAAGACGACGAGCGTGCCGAGCAGGATGAGGAACCCGGCCGACGTCCACAGCGACCCGATGAGGATCTTGCGGACGGTGGCGTTGCCGACGTAGTCGTTGACGATCGTGCGCATGCCGTTGGCGCCGTGGATGAGGGCCAGCCACAGCATGAGGACGTCCCACCACTGCCAGAACGGCGAAGCGAGCTTGCCCGCGACGAAGGCGAAGTCGATCTGATGGATGCCCTCGCCGGTCATGAGGTTGACGAAGAGGTGGCCGAAGATCAGGACGATCAGCAGCACGCCGGAGGCGCGCATGTAGATCCAGCCCCACTTCTCGAGGTTGGAGCCCTTCTTCCGCACGCTGGGCGTGCGGGGCGCGGGGATCGTGGCGGCTTCTTGGGCGACGGACATCAGTGGCTCCCGGTGACGGCGCTGAAGACGTTGATGAGGTGGCGCGGCGTGAAGCCGAGCATGGTGACGACCCAGAGGCCGAGCACGCCCCACCACAGCTGGCGCTGGTGGCGCGTGGCCCAGGGCCAGAAGTCGACGAGGATGATGCGCAGGCCGTTGAACGCGTGGTAAGCGATCGCGCCGACCAGGGCCACCTCGCCGAGACCCATGATCGGGTTCTTGTAGGTGCCGATGACAGCGTCGTAGGCCTCGGGGGAGACCCGGATGAGCGCCGTGTCGAGGATGTGCACCAGGAGGAAGAAGAAGATGGCGACACCGGTGATGCGGTGCAGAACCCACGACCACATGCCTTCGCGGCCCCGGTAGAGAGTGCCGCGGGGCCTCTTCGAGGTGGTCTCTTTCACCGACGGCGTGGCACGTGCTGGTGCTGACACGGTCGTCCTCCCTGATCGAACACGGTGTGGGGCCCGCACGGGCTCCCAGCGTCACACGGGCGCCACTGAATACTACGTCCGGCCTATGAACGGCGGGGATTAGGGCCGCCTAAGACTCTCTCGATATCGAGATATCTGCGGATGCCGCTCGCGTCGGCGCCGGCCCGTGCGGAGCCTCCGTGCGCTCGCAGGTGCGACCGCTAGGGTCGGAGCCATGGCAGACCCCGCTATCGACGACTTCTACGCCGTGATCCCCGCCGGAGGGATCGGCAGCCGCCTCTGGCCCCTCTCGCGCGCCGACGCGCCCAAGTTCCTGCACGACCTGACCGGGTCGGGGCAGACGCTGCTGCGCGACACCTGGGACCGGCTCGCCCCGCTCTCGGGCGAGGGTCGCATCGCGGTCGTCACCGGCCGTGCCCACCGTGCCGCCGTCGAGCGCGAGCTTCCGGGTGTGCCCGACCACAACGTCTTCCTCGAGTCCGAGCCGCGCGACTCCTCGGCCGCGATCGGCCTCGCCGCGGCCATCCTCGTCCGTCGTGAGCCCGACGTCATCATCGGCTCGTTCGCGGCCGATCACGTCATCCGGCAGACCCGCCAGTTCGAGTTCGCCGTGCGCCAGGCCGTCGCGGTCGCGCGCGAGGGATACATCTGCACGATCGGCATCCAGCCCGCCGAGCCGTCCGTCGGATTCGGCTACATCAAGCAGGCCGGCGAGCTCATCGTCGACGGTGCCCCCGAGGCCTACCTGGTCGAGCGCTTCGTCGAGAAGCCCGACCTCGACACGGCGAAGGAGTACTTCGCCGACCGGGCCTACCTCTGGAACGCGGGCATGTTCATCACCCGCGCCGACGTCCTGCTCGCCGAGCTCGCCGTCAACGAGCCCGAGCTCCACGCGGGTCTGCTCGAGCTCGCCGAGGCGTGGGACGACCGCGATCGTCGCGGCCCCGCGGTCGACCGCATCTGGCCGGGGCTGAAGAAGATCGCCATCGACTATTCCGTCGCCGAGCCCGCCGCGGAGAAGGGCCGCCTCGCGGTCATCCCCGGGCACTTCGACTGGGACGACGTGGGCGATTTCGCGAGCCTGTCCAAGCTCAACTCGTCGGGTGGTCGGAACGAACTCGCCATCCTCGGCGAAGACGCGCGCGTCCTCTCCGACGCCTCCAGCGGCATCGTCGTCTCGCAGACGAAGCGTGTGATCAGCCTCATCGGCGTGCGCGACATTGTCGTGGTCGACACCCCCGACGCCCTGCTCGTGACCACCAGCGAGAACGCCCAGCGCGTGAAGGGCGTCGTCGACGCGCTGAAGCTGACGGGCCGGGGCGACGTCCTCTAGCACCGCGTACCCGCAACATTCTGAGACCGGATGCCACGCCTCGTGGTATCCGGTCTCTCTTTTTCGCGGGGCGTGTGGCGGGGGGATGACGCGAGATTGCGTCTTTGTAACCATTGCCGCGCGCGGGGGCTCCCGGTGCGCAAGCGCGGCGACACAGTGGGTAACGTGACGGGATCGTCCCTCAAACCCGTTGGGGGCATCCGTCTTGGAGGACCATTCGTGAAGACCACGAAGAAGGCCGTCGTCAGCGGCCTCGCCATGATCGGCGCCGCCGTGCTGCTCGCCGGTTGCGGCGCCGCGCCCGAGAGCAACGGCTCGACCGCTGCCGCCGGGGGAGACCTCGTCGAGGGCTTCACCCCCTGCATCATCTCGGATGACGGCGGCTGGAACGACCGTTCGTTCAACCAGTCGGCCAAGGAAGGCATCGACAAGGCCGCGAGCGAGCTCGGCGTCAAGGCCATCGAGGTCGAGTCCAGCTCGGCGAACGACTACGCCCCGAACCTCGAGAACCTCGTGGCCGAGGGCTGCACGTTCATCGTCGCGGTGGGCTTCAAGCTCAGCGCCGACACCGTGGCCTCGGCCAAGGCGAACCCCAACCTCCAGTACGCGATCATCGACGACCGCGCCGACACCGACAACGACGGCAAGACCGACGCCCCGAACATCAAGCCGCTGCTGTTCGACACCGTCCAGGCCGCCTACCTCGGTGGATACGCCGCCGCCGCGTACTCCGCGGAGAACGGCGTCAACAAGGTCGGCACCGTCGGTGGCATCCCGATCCCGCCCGTCACCATCTTCATGGACGGCTTCGTCGACGGCGTGAAGAAGTACGACGAGGACAAGGGCGCCAGCGTCCAGACCTTCGGGTGGGACGTCGCCGCGCAGAACGGCTCGTTCACCGGCGGCTTCGCGGCCAACGACGCAGCCAAGCAGGCCGCGCAGGGTCTGCTCGACCAGGGTGTCGACGTGCTCCTGCCCGTGGGTGGCCCGATCTACAGCAGCGCGGCCGACGCGATCCGCGACAGCGGCTCGAAGAGCGTCATGCTCGGCGTCGACTCCGACCTCGCCAAGGCCGACCCGAACGTGTCGGACCTGGTGCTGACCTCGATCCTCAAGCGCATCGACACCGCCGTGTACGACTCGGTGACGCAGGCTGCCAAGGGCGACTTCGACGCGACCCCCTACGTCGGCACGCTCGAGAACGACGGCGTCGGCCTGGCGGACTTCAACTCGAAGTTCACCCTGCCGGCCGGTCTGGCCGACGAGCTGTCCGCTCTGCGCGAGCAGATCGTCTCCGGCTCGCTGAAGGTCACCTCGCCCAGCTCCCCGTAAGCACCACCTCTCGCGCCGCGGTCGCTCGGACCAGGAGTTCGAGCGGCCGCGGCCGTGAGCCCCAGAGAACCAACCGCGGTCGCTCGGACCAGGAGTCCGAGCGACCGCGGTTTCTTTCCGTCTTCTTAACGTCTTCGAATAGGGTGCACAGCATGAAGCTCGAGCTCCGCGGCATCACCAAGCGGTTCGGGTCCCTGGTTGCGAACGACCACATCGATCTGGTCGTCCAGCCTGGCGAGATCCACGCTCTCCTCGGAGAGAACGGTGCCGGTAAATCCACACTCATGAACGTCCTCTACGGCCTGTATCAGGCCGACGAGGGCGAGATCCTGCTGGACGACGTCGTCCAGCGCTTCCGCGGCCCCGGCGATGCCATGGCCGCGGGAATCGGCATGGTGCACCAGCACTTCATGCTCATCCCCGTCTTCACCGTCGCCGAGAACGTCATGCTCGGCCACGAGAGCACCAAGGCCCTGGGCGCGCTCGATCTGAACGCCGCCCGCAAGCACGTGCGCGACGTCGCGCAGCGCTTCGGCTTCGAGGTCGACCCCGACGCTCTGGTCGGCGACCTGCCCGTCGGCGTGCAGCAGCGCGTGGAGATCATCAAGGCTCTGTCTCGGGATGCCAAGGTGCTCGTGTTCGACGAGCCCACGGCCGTGCTCACCCCGCAGGAGACCGATGAGCTCATGGGCATCATGCGGCAGCTGCGCGACGAGGGCACCTCGATCGTCTTCATCACCCACAAGCTCCGCGAGGTGCGCGAGGTCGCCGACCGCATCACCGTCGTTCGCCTGGGCAAGATCGTCGGCGAAGCCGAACCCACTGCCAGCAACGGCGAGCTCGCCTCGCTCATGGTCGGCCGCGCGGTCGAGCTCACCGTGGTCAAGGCCGCCCCGAAGGCCGCGGCATCCGGGGGCCTGTCCATCCGCAACCTGCGCGTGGTCACGCCCGAGGGAGCCGTGGTCGTCGACGACGTCGATCTCGACGTGCGTCCCGGCGAGATCGTCGCGATCGCGGGTGTGCAGGGCAACGGTCAGACGGAGCTCGTCGAGGCCATCGTGGGCCTCGCCGAGGGGGTGACCGGCACCGTCGACCTCGATGGCACCGAATTGGTCGGAAAGAGCGTGCGCGCCATCCTCGACGCGGGCGTCGGCTTCGTCCCCGAGGACCGAAAAGAGGACGGCCTGGTCGGAGGCTTCTCCGTCGCCGAGAACCTCATCCTCGACCGTTCATCCGACTCCGCCTTCGTCTCCGGCGGCACGATCAAGCGCGCCGCGCTCACCGCTTTCGCCCGCGAGCGCATCGCCGAGTACGACATCCGCACCCAGTCGGCATCCACCCCGGTCGGCACGCTGTCGGGCGGCAACCAGCAGAAGGTGGTCATCGCCCGCGAGATGAGCCGCCCGCTGAAGCTGTTCGTCGCCGCTCAGCCCACCCGCGGCGTCGACGTCGGCTCGATCGAATTCATCCATAAGCAGATCGTCGCCGCGCGCGATGCGGGCGTGCCCGTGATCGTCGTGTCGACCGAGCTCGACGAGATCGCCGCCCTCGGCGACCGCATCGCGGTGATGTACCGCGGCGGCATCGTGGGCATCGTGCCGGGGAACACCCCGCGCGAGATCCTCGGGCTCATGATGGCGGGCGAGCAGCCCGCGGAGGAGACAGCGTGAGCGGCCACATCCCGAGCACGGGCCCGACCGGAGACGCAGGTCTGCCGCCCGAGCAGCTGCCGAACGCATCGGGGCCGCTGACCGGCCACACCCCCGCCGAGACGCCCGCGCCGCCGCGCACGAACCAGTTCCTCACCGAGTTGCTGCGCTCGTCGTGGATCACCACGCTCCTCGCCGTCGTCGCGGCGATGATCGTCGGCGGCATCCTGATGGCGGCCACCAACGACCAGGTGCGCGAAACCTCGGGCTACTTCTTCGCGCGTCCCGGCGACATGCTGGGTGCGATCTGGAACTCCGTCTACGGCGGCTACGAGGCGCTGTTCCGCGGCGCGGTGTTCAACTCCCGCGTCTCCGACTTCGGTGCGCAGATCCGCCCGCTCACGAACACCCTCGGGTTCGCGGCTCCGCTGATCGCGGCCGGTCTGGGCGTCGCTCTCGCCTTCCGCGTGGGTCTGTTCAACATCGGCGGACGCGGCCAGATCCTCATCGCCTGCGCCTTCGCCGGTCTCGTCACCTTCAACCTCGACCTGCCGATGATCATCCAGCTGCCGCTGACGCTCATCGTGGGTATCGCGGGCGGAGCGCTCTGGGGCGGCATCGTCGGTCTGCTCAAGGCGCGCACCGGCGCGCACGAGGTGATCCTCACGATCATGCTCAACTACGTCGCCTACTACCTGGTGACGTGGATGGTGCGCACCCCCGGTCTGCTGCAGCGCCCCGCGGGCGACCAGCCGATCTCGTCGGCGACTCCCGCGAACGCCCAGTTCCCCGAACTGTTCGGTCCGCAGTTCCCGCTGCTCGACCTCGGCTTCGTCTTCGTGATCGCGGCGACGGTCTTCGTCTGGTGGCTCATGGAGCGCTCGAGCCTCGGCTTCCGCCTGCGCGCCGTGGGCGAGAACCCGCACGCGGCCCGCGCGGCCGGAATCTCGGTACCCCGCATGTACGTCTACGCGATGCTGTTCGCCGGAGGCCTGGCGGGTCTCGCGGGTATGAACCAGATCCAGGGGGCGGTGACCACGGGCTTCGACGGTCTCATCGACTCCGGCATCGGTTTCGACGCCATCACCGTGGCCCTCCTCGGCCGCAGCCGCCCGTGGGGCGTGTTCGCGGCCGGCATCCTGTTCGGCGCCCTCAAGTCGGGCTCGTTCACGATGCAGGCGTCGCAGGGCATCCCCGTCGACATCGTGCTGGTCGTGCAGGCCCTCATCGTGCTGTTCATCGCGGCCCCGCCGCTGGTGCGCACGATCTTCTTCCTCCCCAAGAGCGAGGCCGAGCGCGCGGCCAAAGACCGGGCCAAGGCGGCCAAGAAGGCGGTGGCGGCATGACCGCGACGCATCTCGCGGATGACGCGATCCAGCTGACCACGGTGCGCGTGCGCCACATCAAGCTGGCGGTGAGCCTGACGGTCGTGACGGTGCTGCTCGCGCTGCTGTTCGCCCTTGTCCCTCGCGACGGGCAGAGCACCTTCCGCCTGGGCGACCCGGCCTCCGACATCGACCTCGGCAGCGTCGCGGTGCCCACCGCGGCCACGAGCTGGGGCGTGCTCGTGCTGCTCGTGCTCCTGACCGCCTGGTCGGTCTGGGATGCCGTGAGCTACCGCCGCACCCCGCTGTGGCTGCCGATCGCCTTCGGCGCCCTGGCCGTCTTCGCCTTCCTCGTGTGGGCCGCGGCCGACGGCCTCGTGCCGGTCACCGGCCTGCTGTTCGGAGCGCTCTCGCTCTCCGTCCCGCTGATCTTCGGCGCGCTGGGCGGCGTGATCGGCGAGCGGGTCGGCGTCGTGAACGTCGCCATCGAGGGACAGTTCCTCTTCGGCGCGTTCAGCGCGGCTCTGGTGGCATCCCTCACCCGCAACCCCTTCCTGGGGCTCGTCGCGGCCATGATCGGCGGCGTCCTCGTGGCCTTCGTGCTCGCGGCCTTCTCGATCAAGTACCTCGTCGACCAGGTGATCGTCGGTGTCGTGCTCAACGTGCTCGTCACCGGTCTCACGGGCTTCCTCTACGGCGCGCTGCTCGTGCCGAACGAGGACGTGCTGAACCGCCCGGAGCGCTTCCCCCGCATCGAGATCCCCCTGCTGGGCGACATCCCGATCATCGGACCGGTGCTGTTCAACCAGACCTTCATCGTCTACCTGATGTACGCCGTCGTCGCCGTGGTCGCGTGGGGCCTGTACCGCACCCGCTGGGGTCTTCGCCTGCGTGCCGTGGGCGAGCACCCCCAGGCCGCCGACACCGTCGGAATCAAGGTCAATTCGAGCCGCTTCTGGAACGTCTCGCTCGCCGGTGCGATCGCCGGTATCGGCGGCGCGTACTTCACCCTCGTGTCGGTGGGTCAGTTCACCAAGGAGATGACCGCGGGCCTCGGCTTCATCGCCCTCGCCGCCGTCATCTTCGGTCGCTGGGACCCGATCCGCGCGACGCTCGCGGCACTGCTGTTCGGCTTCGCGACGAACCTGCAGAACCTGCTCACGGTGCTGCGCACGCCCATCCCCAGCGAGTTCATGCTCATGCTGCCCTACATCGTGACGATCATCGCGGTGGCGGGTTTCGCCGGCCAGATCCGGGGGCCCGCAGCCGCCGGAAAGCCCTACATCAAGGGCTGACCCCCTTCCCTTCACGAGAGGATCCACCACTCCACGATGACCGACATCGACTGGGACGAACTTCGTTCGGCCGCCACGGATGCCATGCACCGCGCCTACGCGCCCTATTCGCGCTTCAAGGTGGGCGCCGCGGCGCTCGTCGCCGACGGGCGCATCGTCTCGGGGTGCAACGTCGAGAACGCCTCGTACGGCGTGACGTTGTGCGCCGAGTGCGGACTCGTATCCGACCTGCACATGAGCGGGGGCGGCCAGCTCGTGGCCTTCGTCTGCGTCGACGGTGAGGGGCGCACCCTCATGCCGTGCGGCCGCTGCCGTCAGCTGCTGTTCGAGCACGCGATCCCGGGCATGCTGCTCGAGACCGTCAGCGGCATCCGGACCATCGACGAGGTGCTGCCCGACGCCTTCGGCCCCCGCGACCTCGAGGAGGCGGCACGATGAGCGCCGAGCAGTACGATGCCGTCGACATCATCCGTGCGCAGCGCGACGGACGCGCCATCACCGAGGGCGAGATCCGCTGGCTGGTCGACGCGTACACGCGCGGCTACGTCATGGACGCGCAGATGTCGGCGTTCACCATGGCGGTGCTGTTGAACGGCCTCGGTCGCGACCAGATCCGCGTGCTCACCGACGCGATGATCGCCTCGGGTGAGCGCATGGACTTCGGCTCGCTCGGCAAGGTCACCGTCGACAAGCACTCGACCGGCGGCGTAGGCGACAAGATCACCCTTCCGCTCGCCCCGCTCGTCGCCGCCTTCGGCGTCGCGGTACCGCAGCTCTCGGGCCGTGGACTCGGCCACACCGGCGGGACGCTCGACAAGCTCGAGTCCATCCCCGGCTGGCGTGCGGCGCTGTCGAACGACGAGATCATGGCGCAGCTGCGCGACGTGGGTGCGGTCATCTGCGCCGCCGGCACGGGCCTGGCACCCGCCGACAAGAAGCTCTACGCGCTCCGCGACGTCACCGGCACCGTCGAGGCGATCCCGCTGATCGCCTCGAGCATCATGTCGAAGAAGATCGCCGAGGGCACCGACTCGCTCGTGCTCGACGTGAAGTTCGGCTCCGGCGCCTTCATGCAGGACATCGACCGCGCGCGCGAGCTCGCCGAGACGATGGTCGCCCTCGGCACCGACTCGGGCGTGAACACCACCGCCCTGCTGACCGACATGAACACCCCGTTGGGCCTGGCCATCGGCAATGCCAACGAGGTGCGCGAGTCGGTGGAGGTGCTCGCCGGGGGAGGACCCACCGACGTCGTCGAGCTGACGGTGGCACTGGCCCGTGAGATGCTCACGCTGGCGGGCCGGCCCGACGCCGACGTCGAGGAAGCGCTGAAGGACGGCCGTGCGATGGACGTCTGGAACCGCATGATCCGCGCGCAGGACGGAGATCCGGATGCCGCTCTCCCCGAGCCGCGTGAGACGCACACGGTCGTGGCCGAGCGTGCGGGCGTCGTCACGCGCGTCGAGGCCCTGCCGTTCGGCATCGGCGCCTGGCGCCTGGGCGCGGGTCGCGCACGGGCCGAGGACGCCGTCGTGCACGCCGCGGGAATCGACCTGCACGTCACCGTCGGGCAGTCCGTGACCGCCGGTCAGCCGCTGTTCACCCTGTCCGCGGACGACGAGTCGCGCTTCGAGCGTGCACTCGGCGCCGTCGAGGGCGCCCTCGAGATCGGCGACACCGCCCCCGCGGCATCGCCCATCGTGCGCGAGCGCATCACCGCGTGATGGCATCCGGAATGAGGGACACCGTGGCATCCGAAGAATTCCGTATCGGCCGGACGAAGATCGCCGATCTGCCGAAGGTCTCGCTGCACGACCACCTCGACGGCGGGCTGCGCCCGCAGACGGTGCTCGAGCTGGCCGACGAGATCGGGCTCGACCTGCCCGCCGACGACGCGAAGGGCCTCGAAGCGTGGTTCTCGGACCACCTCGACGGAGGCTCGCTGGAGGATTACCTCGAGAAGTTCTCGGTGACCGTCGGCGTCATGCAGACCCGTGAGGGCCTCGTACGCACGGCCAAGGAGTTCGTCGAAGACCTCGCGGCCGACGGCGTCGTCTACGGCGAGGTGCGGTGGGCCCCCGAGCAGCACCTCACCCGCGGTCTCAGCCTCGACGACGTGGTGGACGCCGTGCAGGAAGGCATCGAGCAGGGAGAAGATGCCGCCGACGCACGCGGCCGCGACATCCGCGTCGGACAGCTGCTGACGGCCCTCCGGCACAACGACAACGCGCGCGACATCGCCGAGCTCGCGGTTTCGTGGCGCGGGCGCGGTGTGGTCGGCTTCGACCTCGCCGGACCGGAGGACGGGTTCCTGCCGCAGCGGCATCGCGAGGCGTTCGACTACCTGGCCGAGCAGTTCTTCCCCACCACCGTGCACGCGGGAGAGGGGGCGGGACTGGCATCGATCCGCTCCGCTCTCCTCGACGGACGGGCGCTGCGTCTCGGCCACGGCGTGCGCATCGCCAACGACCTCGATGTCGTCTCGCGCGAGGGCGAAGAGGTGCAGGTCACTTTCGGCGACCTCGCCCGCTGGGTGCGCGATCGCGAGATCACGCTCGAGCTGTCGCCCACGTCGAACCTGCAGAGCGGGGCCGTCACGGCCTGGGGCGACACGATGGATGCGCACCCGTTCGACCTGCTGTATCAGCTCGATTTCTCGGTGACCGTGAACGTCGACAACCGCCTCATGAGCGCGACCACGCTCACGCGCGAGCTGGGTCTGCTCGCGCAGGCGTTCGAGTACGACCTCGACGACCTCGAGGCGTTCCAGCTGAACGCGGCGGCGGGGGCCTTCCTGCCGGTCGAGGAACGCGAGGAGCTCATCGAGATCATCTCGGAGGGGTTCCACCGCTGAGGCGGTGCGGGCGGCGCTCACCGGTTTCGGTGGGCGCCGTCGTCGTTTCTGGGAGCGGCGGGGAGGGGCGCGCGGCGTGCGAAACTCCTGAGATGTGTGCCTGACGCGGCGGCGCGGTGCCCTGCCCAGGCGCGATTGCACCGTTTCCCAGGAGTTCGGTTCGGCCGGGGTCGCCGTCGGCGCGGCGGGTGGGGGAGCCGAGCGCGAGACGGAGGGACGGCGCGCCCGGGCGTGTGGCGTGCGAAACATCCTGAGATGTGCGCCTGCACGCCGTCACGTGGGCCGGTCGCGGTGCCGTGGGGTCGAAGACTCAGGAGTGCTGCCCGGGGCGCCGTGCGCCAAGATGCGCTCGAGAGCGGCGCGGACACGGTCCGGGTGATACAGGATGTCTTCGGCTAGGAGTCGCAGCGTGGCGTAGCCGCGTTCCAGAGCCGCCATGTCGCGGCGCCGGTCCTTCTTATGGACTGGCCAGGAGCCGTGGAACTGCTCGCTGTCGCACTCGATGATGAGCCATCCGTCGACGAGCAGGTCGACACGGCCCACACCGTCGATACGGACCTGCAGCTCGACACGGCAGCCCAGCTGACGCAGAAGCAGACGAACCAGCGACTCTGTCCCCGCTTCCGCGCGCGAATCCAGCAGTGGACGTAGGGCCTGGAAGCGATGAGGGATGCGCGCGAAGACTTCGCCGATGTCCGCTTCATCGACAAGCCCGAGGTGCCAGGCGTTGTCGAGAGTGGCGACAGCAGACCGCGGCGGTTGGCATCGGGTCGCCTGGGCGAGCGCCTCGACGACGTCGACTGCTGCACGATCGCGTGGTGCCGACGATGGACGCCAGTGGTAGACGACGTCGCGGGGTGCCGGAGGTCGACGGCTCGCGAACGGGTCCTGTTGCACGTGGCGGTGCGAATGATGATGGACGAACACCCCGCGCATGGCCAACAGGCTGATGCAGTCCAGCCGCCCGCCCAGGCGCGCCGCCGCAACGATGTCGCCGTGCGTTCCGGCCGCGACGAATCGCCCTTGCCGCACACGCGCGAGGCTGCCGTCTGCGACAGCGCGAGCGAGAGCGCGCCGCGACCATCCGGCGGCCAGGAGTTCGCGCGTCGTCCACACCGTCTCCTGGTTCTCTTCGGACAGGGGAACGAGGGACGTCACCCGCCCACCCTGGCCGATCTGATCGCCGTCTTCGGATGGCGAGCGCCCGAGCTGTGGATGACGGGTGCTGGGGAGGAACGGCCGGCACCGAGCTGACCCGTGCCGAACTCCTGACTCTCCGCGCTGCACGCGCCGTGCGTCGGCGGCGATCGTGCCTGAGCCGCGAGGTTCTCAGGAATTTCGCCCACGTGGCCGTCCGCGATGGTGCCTGAGTCGCGAGGTTCTCAGGAGTTTCGCTCGCGTGGCCGTCCGCGCGACCGCGGGCGGCGTCAGGGCCGCGGCAGGAAGCCCGCGAGCTGCTCGGCGATCACCCGGTCGACCTCGGCGGGGTCGGCCGTGGGGGTGCCATCGCCGGGTTGCGGACCGTAGGAGCCGAACGAGGCGTGCGAGGCGCCGGGGATCTCGACGAAGGTGGCGGTCGCGGGCAGCTCGCCCTTGGCATCCGCGATCTTCTGCGGGGTGGACAGGCCGTCTTCGGATCCCGAGAGGCTGAGGACGGGAAGGCCGGATGCCGAGAGGTCGTTCGCGCAGTACGAGGCGAAGAGCACGAGAGCGTCGACGTCGCCGGCGAGCTGGCAGGCGCGGACGCCGCCGAGGGAATGACCGCCGACAGCCCAGGTCGACACGTCCGGCGCGAGGTCGGTGAACGTCGACAGGGGACGGGGATCGAAGAAGGCCAGGTTGAGCCAGGGGCGCGTGATCACCACGGTCACACCGTCGTCGACGACCGTGTCCGCGAAGGTGGCGATGTACCCCTCCGCCTCGACCTTCGCGCCCGGGATGAAGACCAGCCCCTGCCCGGTCGCCCCCGTCGCGGGGGAGAGGACGATGCCCGCACCGTCATCGGTGATCGTCAGAGCCGGGTTCGCCCGGGCCTCGGCGAGCGGGCCGGGTTCGGCGCCCATCACTCCCACCTGGGTGTAGACCAGGATGCCGACGACCAGCAGCACGACGAGAGCGCCCAACCCGCCGAGAGTCCACCGCAGCCATCGCCGGCGACGGCGAGGAGCGCGCGCGGGAGGGGGATCGGCGGGGGTCTCGCTGGGGGTCACCTCTCGAGCGTATCCTCGCCGGTCGGCGTCGAGGGCGCGGGACCCCCCCCGCCGAAACGCCTCCGCCGATGTGGCGCGCGGGGCGTCACATCGGCGGAGGTTCGGAGCGTAGCGGGTGTCAGGCGGGAAGGGCAGCCTTGCGGGCCGACACGATCTCGACGATGCGCGCGTACAACGGGTGCTCGACGTCGAGGCCGGTGACCTCGGCGGTGAACGCCTCGGCGTCGAGCTCGCGCAGCATCCGCTGCAGGTCGACGGCCTGGGCGTCCTCGGCATCCGAGAACTCGAGAGCCGCGGCCATCGCGGCCACCAGCGCGTCGACGGGAAGACCCCGGTCGACGGCTTCGGCCGCCGGGCCCACGAAGCGCTCGTGTCGCGAGAGTTTGCGCAGGGGCTGGCGGCCCACCCGCCACACGGTGTCGGGGAGGGCGGCGTTGCGGAACCGGCGCAGGATGGTCGCGCGGTACTCACCCTGCACGTCGGCGTCGAGCTCGTGCTTCTCGACGAGCAGAGCGCTGGTCTCCTCGAGGGCCGCCTCGACCTTGGCCGCGATCTCGGGGTTCGACAGAGCGTCCGAGATGCGGTCGATCCCGGCCTGCGCGCCGAAGTACGCCGTGGTGGCGTGCCCGGTGTTGACCGTGAAGAGCTTGCGCTCGATGTAGGGCTCGAGGTCGTCGACGAAGTGCGCGCCGGGGATGCTCGGCGGAGTGTCGCCGAACGGCAGACGCTCGATCGCCCACTCGTAGAACGGCTCGACGGTGACATCGACACCGCCACCGGACTGCGCCGGGACGATCCGGTCGACCGCGGTGTTGGCGAAGACGGCGCGGGATGCCAAGGCATCCCACGACTCGCCCGCGAGCTCGACCACGTGCTCGCGCAGCTGATCGGTCGCGCCGATCGCGTTCTCGCACGCCATGATCTGCAGCGGGGGGAGCGCCGGATCGCGCAGGGCGAGACCCGCCACGATGTGCGGGGCCACGAACTTCAAGATGGTGGGGCCGACGGCGGTGGTCACCACGTCGGCGGTCGCGATCTCGTCGACGAGCGCCTCGGCGTCCACGGAACTGTCGATCGCGCGGAAGCCCGTCACCTCTTTGTCGACGCCGCCCTCGCCCACCTCGTGGACGGTGTACGACGACGCCGAGTTGATGGCCTCGACCAGAGCGGCCGACACATCCGAGAAGACCAGCTCGTAGCCGCCCTCGTGTAGGAGCAGGCCGACGAAGCCGCGGCCGATGTTGCCGGCGCCGAAGTGGACGGCCTTCATGCGTTGACGGATCCGGAGAGGGCCTCGAAGAGCTCCTCGGGGGAAGAGGCGGCCTTCAGACGCGCGACGTCGTCCTCCTCGGAGAAGAGGATGGCGATCTGCGACAGGATCTCGAGGTGCTCGTCGCCCTTGCCGGCGATGCCGATCACGAACGTGACGGGCTCTCCGCCCCAGTCCACGCCGCCGTCGTAGCGGACGACCGACAGGCCCGAGGTGAGGATGGCCTGCTTGGTCTCGTTGGTGCCGTGGGGGATCGCGAGCTCGTTGCCCATGTACGTCGACACGGTCACCTCGCGCTGCTGCATGGCGTCGAAGTACTCGGCGGTGACGGCACCGGTGGCCTGGAGCAGGTCGGCGGCTTCCTTCATCGCCTCCTCGCGGGTGGCGCTGCCGGGGTGGATGCGGACGGATTCACTGCGGAGGACGTCTGACATGGTTCTCGCCTTTCTCGTCGTGCTGTCCAGCCTCGCAAAACGCGGGCCGGACGGGAAGACGCCAGGGGTCGGGCTGACGCACCGACCCCTGGCGTGCTAGGGGATTACTTGGCCTCGTGCTGAGCGCGCACCATCTCCACGACCTCGTCGTACTTCGGCGAGTTCATGAAGTTGTCGACCGACACGTGGAGCGAGTCGGGCGACTGCGCCTTGGCGCGGTCGGTGAGCTGGTTCTGCGTGATGACCAGGTCGGCGGAGCCGTCGAGGTTCGCGATCGCCTGGTTGGTGACCGTGACGCCGTCGATGCCGGCCTTCTTGATCTTGTTGCGCAGGACGCTGGCGCCCATGGCCGAGGAGCCCATGCCGGCGTCGCAGGCGAACACGATGTTGTTCAGCTGCTTGGTCGCCACAGTTCCCGCGGCGCCGCCGAGGGCGGCGTCGACATCGCGGTCGGCCGCCTCGGTCGTGCCCGAGCCGGTCGTGCCGGCGGCACGGGTGCGGAGGGCGCCGAGGGCCGAGGACTCCTTGCCCTTGTTGGCCGCGGTCTGGTCGATCGCGGCGGCGAAGCTGTCGCCCTCGGCCTCCTGGTCGCGCTTGCGCGAGGCGCGGAGGATGACGCCGGCCACCAGGAAGGTCACCGCGGCGGCCACGACGACCGACAGGTAGACCACGAGGAGGTTGGCGGGACCGGCGCCGATGGCGGCGACGGTGACGGCGATGATGCTGCCGGGAGCGGCAGGGAAGGCCAGGCCGCCCTGGAAGATCATGTTCGTCGCGACACCCGAGGCGCCACCGGCGATCAGCGCGAGGATCGTCATGGGCTTCGCGAGGGCGTACGGGAAATAGATCTCGTGGATGCCGCCGAGGAACTGGATGATGATCGCGCCGGGGGCCGACGCCTTCGCCGCGCCGACACCGAAGAAGGTGAAGGCGAGCAGCAGACCCAGGCCGGGGCCGGGGTTCGCCTCGATGAGGAACAGGATCGACTTGCCCGACTCCGCCGCCTGCTCGATGCCGAGAGGGGTGAAGACACCGTGGTTGATCGCGTTGTTGAGGAACAGCACCTTGGCCGGCTCGACGATGATCGACAGCACCGGGAGCAGGTTGAACTGCACGAGGAACGCGACGATGCTGCCGAGGACCGCGCTGATGCCGAGGAAGACCGGGCCGAAGGCGAAGAAGCCGACGATCGCGAGGATCATGCCGAGGATGCCGGCGGAGAAGTTGTTCACGAGCATCTCGAAGCCGGGGCGGATCTTGCCGTCCCACAGCTTGTCCATCTGCTTGGTGACCCAGGCCGCGAGCGGGCCCATGATCATCGCGCCGAGGAACATCGGGATGTTGGTGCCGACGATGACGCCCATCACCGCGATCGTGGCGACCACGCCACCGCGCGCGCCGTAGACGATGCGCCCACCGGTGTTGGCGATGAGCAGCGGCAGCAGGTACGTGATCATGACGCTGACCAGGCCGACGTAGCCCTGGTAGGTGCCGCCGTCCGCGTTCGCGGTCAGCGCGGTCATGGCGCCCGGCCAGTTGATGGTCGCGGCGTCGCCGCCGCCGCCGAGGATCTCGGCGACCGGAGCCCAGTGCCAGCCGAAGGGGCTCTTGGCACCGAAGAAGCCGGCGGGGATGAAGAGCATGGTGATGAAACCCCATGCGATGAATGCCGCGATGTTCGGCATGATCATGCCGGAGAGGAACGTGCCGAATCGCTGAACCGCGATCCGAGCCCCTCCCGGCTTCTTGGTGGGTGACGTCGTCGTCATTGCTGTGTCTCCTTGACTGGCTGCACGGCGGGAGCCGCGGTGGGGGGCGGCTTACGCCGCCGAGTGGGCGGAGGCTGCCTGGGCGGCCTCTCGGGCAGAGGCCGCGTCATCCGCGGCCAGGGCGGCCTCGGCGATGCGACGGGCATCGTCGAGAGAGTGGGTGAGCAAGGTGGCGCGCACGTCGGCGAGGGCCGTGGGAGCCATCGACAGCGTGGTGGCGCCGAGACCGACCAGCACGACAGCGAGCAGCGGGTCGGCCGCCGCCTCGCCGCAGATGCCGACGGGCTTGTCGTGAGCGCGACCGGCGGCCCCGACCTCGCGGATGAGGCGCAGCACGGCCGGGTGCCACGGGTCCTGGAACGACGCGACCGAGCCGAGCAGGCGGTCCGCGGCGAGCGTGTACTGCGTCAGGTCGTTGGTGCCGATCGAGGCGAAATCCGCGATCTGCAGGATCCGGTCGGCCAGCAGCGCCGACGAGGGCACCTCGACCATCACACCGGTGGTCTTCAGGCCGTAGTCCTTCGCCAGTGCGGTGAAGTAACGGGTCTCCTCGACGGTCGAGACCATCGGCGCCATGACCCAGAGGTCGGCCGGGCCCGCCTCGGAAGCCCGGGTCGCGGCATCCGCTTCCGCCAGGGCGGTGAGCTGCTCGCGCAGGATGTCCTCGCTCGCGCGGAGGGCGCGCAGGCCCCGCAGGCCCAGCGCCGGGTTCTCTTCGTGCGCGTCGTTGAGGAAGGGCAGCGGCTTGTCGGCGCCAGCGTCGAGCACACGCACGACGACCTTCTTGCCGGGGAAAGCGCTGAGCAGTTCGATGTAGGCGGCGCGCTGCTCCTCGACGGTGGGCGCGGAGCTCGAGCTGAGGAAGAGGAACTCGGTGCGGAACAGACCCACGCCCTCGGCGCCGAGCTCGACGGCCTCGGCCGCGCCGCCGGGCTTGCCGAGGTTCGCGAGCAGGGGGACCTTCGTGCCGTCGGAGAGGGCGCCGTCGGTGATGGGGGCGGATGCCGCGGTCCTGCGGGCGTCGGCGCGGTTCTGCGCGCGGGCGAGGTCGTCGTCGGTGGGATCGACGGTGACGACACCTGCGGCGGCGTCCACGATGACGGACTGCCCGTCGACGAGGTCTTTCGCGCCGGCCGCGCCGACGACGGCGACGATCGACTTCTCTCGGGCCAGGATCGCCGTGTGCGAGGTGGGACCGCCCTCGGTCGTGATCAGGGCGAGCACCTTCTCGAGGTCGAGCAGCGCGGTGTCGGCGGGTGCCAGATCCTTGGCGACCAGCACGAAGGGGTGGCCCGGATCCGGGATGCCGGGAGCTGCGACCCCGCGCAGACGCGCGATGACCCGCTGGGCGACGTCGTCGAGGTCGGCGGCACGCTCACCCAGATAGCCGCCGAGGGCCACGAGCTGCTCGCGGAAGGAGGCGAAGGCATCGTGCACGGCGAACTCGCCGGTCTTCCCGGCCGCCAGACGGCTGTCGACCTCGGCCTCGAGCGTGGGGTCCTCGGCGATCATCGCCTGCGCCTCGAGCACGTCGCGCGCAGCTCCCCCGGCCTGGGCGCCGCGGGCTTCGAGCTCACGGGCGACCGCGCCGATGGCCTCGCGCACGCGCGCGGTCTCGTCTTCGACCGAGAGCTCGCTCTTCGCGTCCTTCGGGGCGGGCAGGGGCTCTGCCATGCGCGCGATGGGTCCCTGGGCGACGCCCAGTCCGATTCCGACTCCACGGAGTTCCGTCATGGTGCTGTGTTTCCTTTACTCGGCATCGTGGTCGGTGGTCAGAAGCTCCGCGAGGCGCTCCAACGTCGCTTCGGCGGTGTCGCCGTCGGCGGTGAGGGTCACGTAGTCGCCCTGCTCGAGCCCGAGAGCGATGATCCCGAGGATGCTCGCGGCGTTGATGGGCTTGCCGGCGTCTTTGGCGAGGGTCACGGGGATACCGGAGTCCTTCGCCGCCTGGGCGAAGAGCTTCGCGGGGCGCGCGTGCAGGCCGTGCGACGATCCGATGCGGACGGTGCGGGTCAAGTGGGGCATGGTGTCCTCTCCGTCGTTTTTCAGATCGTGTCCGCGGGCTGGCGGGATCGCAGGGCGTCCTCGACCAGGGCGAGGGTTCGGGTGCCGCTGTGGTCCGTGAAGACATTGTCGGGAAGCAGCACAACGCTCACGCCGCGGGGCGCGGCCTGGAGGCGGATGTCCTCGAGCTCGAGGGCCAGGTGCGGACCCACCAGCACGATGTCGGCCGCGTCCAGGTCGATCGGGAGGGACTGCGAGGTTCCCGCCGACGCGGAGTAGTCCAGGCCCTTCTCGTGGGCAGCGCGACGAACGCGTTGCGCGACGAACGTGCTCGACGCACCCGCTCCACACACCACGAGGATCTTCATCGACCGGCCTTTCTTCCTCTCGATTGTCCGCACCCCGCTCACAGCGGACAACCAGGTTCGTTTCCCACCCCCCGGAACGCGGATGCCGTGACCTTTCCGCTGCGAGCGTGCACGCTCCTGCGCCCGGTGCGGGAGGGCGTGAAAGGATGGACGAATCGCCGCTCACCGGTGCGGCGCGGAGGACGGATCGTGACGACGAAAGCTCGCCAAGACCGCCTGCTGGCCCTGTTGCTGCGGGACGGGGAATGGTCGACCGCGGCATCGCTCGCCGACGCCCTCGGGGTGACCCCGCGCAGCATCCGCTCCTACGTCACGGCGATCAACGCGCGCGTCCCGGGCGGCGCGGCGATCGAGTCCGGTCCGCTGGGCTATCGCGCGGGGACGGCGGCGGCCGCGGCCCTTCGCGCCCTTACCGGAACGGATGCCGGCACCCCCCGCGACCGCCTCCACACCCTCGTGCGCCGATTGCTGGATTCCGCCGAGGGGATCGACGTCTACGACACGGCGGACGCCCTGCACGTCAGCGCGGCGACCCTCGAGGCCGACCTTTCCCGGGTCCGGGGACTGCTCGGCGGAACCGAGCTCACCCTCGAGCGCTCGGCATCCACCGCTCGCCTGCGCGGAACCGAGGTCGCCCAGCGCCGCCTGTTGTCGAAGCTCGCCCACGACGAGATGGACGCCGGACTCTTCGACCTCGACGCCCTGCGCCGCACGCTCGGCGAGCAGTCGGTCGGGGCGCGCGCCTTCGGGCCGTTCAAAGCCGAGCTCGTCGCGGAACTCGGGGCGCTGGGCTACTACGTCAACGAGATCGGCATCGGCGACGTCGTGATGCACATCGCGATCGCCGCCGACCGCACCACTCGCGACCGCGCCCTCGGCTCTCCCGGCGGCGACTCCTCGGACGCGGCGGCCGCCGTGGTCGACGTGCTCGACCGGCTCACCCTGAAGCACATCGGCGTCCAGCTCGGCTCGGGCGATCTGCGGCATCTCGCGACCCTGGTGCTGACGCGCATCGTCGCCCCGGGATCCTCGGGCGGTGACGGCGTGCGTGCTCGCCTGGATCCCTCGGTCGAGACGGCCGTGCGGCGGGTCGTCGAGAATGCGGCATCCGAGTTCCTCGTCGACATCGCACACGACGACTTCATCCTGCGCCTGGCGCTGCACGTGCAGAACCTGCTGCACCGATCGCGTGAGCAGGCGTGGTCGCGCAACCCGCTGACGCGGTCGCTGAAGTCGACGTACCCGATGATCTTCGAGGTCGCGGTGTACATCGCGAAGGGGCTGCAGGACGGTCTCGGCATCCCGATCCTCGACGACGAGATCGCCTACATCGCGATGCACGTCGGCGGGCGACTGGAGCGCAGTCGTCGGGCCGATCAGCTGCTGACGGCGACGATCGTGTGCCCGGGGTACTACGAACTGCACGAGCTGCTGCGTTCGAGCGTCGACCGCTCGCTCGGTCAGGCCATCGAGGTCGTCGGCGTCGAGACCCGCATCGACCCGGCGTGGGACTCGATCGAGACCGACCTCGTGCTCACGACCATCGATCCGCCACGTCCGGGGGACCGGTTCGTACGTATCCAGCCGTTCCTCACCGACGCCGACGTCGAGCGGGTGCAGGCCGCGGCCGGGCGTATCCGCCGCGGTCGCCGCCTCGCCCGTCTCCGGGCCGAGCTCGAGCGGTACTTCACGCCCGAGGCTTTCGTGCGGGGGGTGGATGCCGCCGAGGGCGAGGCGGGCGTCATCCGGCGTCTCGGCGGCATGCTGGTCGAGCAGAACGTGATCGACGACGCGTACGTGGCCCGGGCGGTGGAGCGCGAGGCGATCTCGTCCACGGCGTTCACCGACGCTCTCGCCGTTCCGCACGCGATGGGCATGACCGCGACCCAGACCCGCATCGCGATCGGCATCGCCGACCCCTCGATCGCCTGGGGCGAGGGCCGCGTGCAGGTGGTGGCGCTCGTGGCTTTCAGCGAGACCGACCGCGAGGCGTTCCAGACGGTGTTCGAGCAGTTCGTCGAGGTCTTCAGCGAGCGCGACAGCGTGCAGCGCATCGTTCGCCGCGGCACGGACTTCGCGGCGTTCCTGGACGAACTGGTCGCCGTGATCGACGGCTGACCCCGCGCGGCCGGCCGGGGCTCGGACTCCGCCGGTCGGCGGACGCGATGCGCTCGCGGGCGGGGAGAGCTCGTCCGCGATCGCGGGGCGCTCCCGCGAGCGTCAACCCGCCAGGGCATCGGAGCGTGCGACACCGAGCAGGCGCTCGATCGCGTCGGCCGCGCGCGGGGCTGCCCGGCCATCGCCGTAGAGCTCCCGGGCACGAGACATACGGGCGTGTGCGGCGGGGTCGTCGAGCAGGGTGGCAAGTTCGGCGGCGACCACCTCCCGGCGTGTGCCGATGAGCCGCGCGGCTCCGGCCTCGACCCCCTCTCCGCGCTCGGTGGTGTCCCGCACGACCAGGGCGGGCACGCCGAGCGCGGGAGCCTCCTCCTGCACCCCGCCCGAGTCCGTGACCACGCAATGAGCGCGGGCGAGCAGGCGACCGAACTGGGCGTAGGGCAGAGGTTCGCACAGGATCACGCGATCGGTGTCGCCCACAGCAGAGAGGACCTCGCGGCGTACGCGCGGGTTCGGGTGCATTGGCAGGATGGCCACGACGTCGGAGCGGGCGGTGACCGTCTCGGCCACCGCGGCCACGACGCGCGCGAGCGGGCCGTCCCACGACTCGCGCCGGTGGACCGTGACGAGCACGATCCTTTCCCACCCGTTCGCGATCTCCTCCATCGCGGGATCGTCGAAACGCTGCGGATGCGTCCTCTGCCAGCGGAGGGCATCGATACCGGTGTTGCCCGTGACCACGATGTCGTCGGGGGCGATCCCCTCGGCGCGGAGGTTGGCGGCCGCGCTGTCGGTCGGTGCGAGATGAAGCGAGGCCAGTGGCGCGATCAGCCGGCGGTTGCCTTCCTCGGGGAAGGGCGAGCGCAGATCGCCCGATCGCAGCCCGGCCTCCAGGTGGATCACGCGCGACCCCGCGTAGTACGCCGCGACGGCGGCCAGCGCGGCACTGGCGGTGTCTCCCTGCACGACGACGGCATCCGGGGCCGCCTCCGCCCAGCGGTGCGCGAGGGCGGCGAAGATCGCGGACGATGTCTCGGCGAGCGATGCCCCGCTCCGAAAGACATCGAGGTCGACGTCGGGCGCGATACCGAACGATGCGTTGACCTCGTCGGCCATCTGCCGGTGCTGACCGGTGACGGTCACGGTCGTGCGCGCCGAACTGCGTCGCCGGAGTTCCGCGACCAGCGGCGCGCACTTCACCGCCTCCGGGCGGGTGCCGTACACGACATCGATCCAGGGACGACTCATCGGCGGTCCTTTCTGCCCGGTCGGGTACCGGTGCGGCGTCGGTCGCGGCGAAGGGGTGCCGCAACATCGGGGTGATCGGCGGGGGGCGTGGCACTTCTGGCCGTCGACGTGGTCGTGGAGCCGTCTCGTCGGACGGGGTGCGAGGCGCCCCCGGCGCGTGCGCGACCTCGTCGTCCGACGTCGGGATCCGCGACCCCTCGCCGCGGGGACTCGCGCAGGGCGATGCGCAATACGAGAAGGATCGCGGCGATGAAGCCGGCGATGACGAAGAGCGAGCCGAGGTAGCGATGCACGAGGTCGAAGCCTTCGCGTCCGTATCCGCTGTACGCCCACGCGGCGGAGCCGAAACGGATCATGTTGCTGGCCACGGCGACGGCCACGCCGACGGCGAGACCCAGAACGACCCGCGCGGAGCGTGCGCGCGTCACCCCCAGCACGGCGGCGGCCAGGAGCACCAACGGAACGACGAGGACGGTCGTCGAGCACAGAGCCGTGATCGAGAGTCCCGCGACCTCGGGGGTGCCGATGCCGAAGTACACGATCGAGCCCGACGCGACCGCGCGACCAGGGGTGAGCGCGGCGACGACGGCGCGCGCGAGCTGTGCCTCGGCCCGACGCGTGTCGGCTTCCGCGATGACCAACAGTGCCGCGATCGCGAGCAGAAGCGCCACCAGTAGCGTGCGATGGGCCCGACCGGCGCGGGGGAGGGAGACGGCCGCAGCGACGCTCACGACTCGACCGCCAGCAGAAGGCGTCCGGCCTCGGCGTTACGGCGTGTCTTCGTCCACCCGCGCCGCCCCGTCAGCATGCGGCCGAACGCGCGGATCACGCAGACGTAGCTCTGGTACATGTACAGCCAGTAGCCCAGCCCCCACACCGCCGCACGCCAGAGCGGGTGTCGCTCCTCGCGCAGCACGTACACGAGCGGCCAGAGCGAGAACGGCAGGATGCCGGTGAGCACCCACAGCGGCAGGATCCACGTGGACGACGAGACCCAGCTGAGGATGCCACCGGGCGCGAGGGCCCCCGAAACGAGCATCGCCACGGCCACGCTGGGCCACAGCACCGATCCGGCGAGCTGGATGTAGGGGATCGCGAGGAAGTACGCCGCCTCGAGGGCGCCGGCATTGGTGAAATGACGTGACGAGAAGATGCGCGGGAGGTACCGTGCGCACTGCAGTCCGCCCTGGCACCATCGCGTGCGCTGCGTGAGCAGTCGACGCGCCGAGGGGAGTGCTTCCTGTGAGACCCACGTGTCGTGGACGTACACCGTCCGATATCCGGCGAGCATGATCCGCAGCCCCACCTCGTAGTCCTCGAGCAGCGCATCGCCCCACGGTTCCCCCTTCGCCGACGAGGCGGCACGGAGGGCACTCAGACGGGTGAACTGCCCGTTTCCACCGAGACCGACCGAGACCGTGCGCATACGCAGGACCTGCATCGCCGCGATCGTGGTGCGGAACTCGATGTCCTGCATCCTCACGAGGTAGCGAGCCCACGCCTGAGCGAGACGACCCCGTCCCCCCAGGGGTGCGGGGTCGTCTCTGTTGCTCATCCGCACCGCGACCTGTACGGCACCGACGTCGGCTGAGCCGAAGGCGGTGGGGCCCGACGCCTGACGGAGGGCGTTCGGGGCGAGGGATCCATCGGCGTCGAGGACGATCACGATGGTGCGATCGTCCTCGACGCCGCCCTCGCCCCGGGACGCCCGCCAGTGCATCAGCTGCGCGTAGGCGGCGTTGAGGGCCGCCCCTTTGCCGGTGCGAGCGTCGGGGAGGCGGCGGATCACCGCGTGCACGAAGCAGTCGCCGGCGGCGACGGTCGAGACGATGTCCCCGGTGCCGTCCGTGCTCGCGTCATCGATGATCCACACGTGCACGTCGGGGAACCGCTCCCGCATCCTCGTCAGCGTCTCCGCGATCACGGTCGCCTCATCCCGGCAGGGGATGAAGGCGTGCCACTCGAACTCCCGACGGTCGCCGCCGCGAGCGCGCCTCCGACGAGCGAACGGGACGACGATGAGCGTCGTGTAGGTCAGGAACATCACCAGGAACACGAACGAGAGCGAGAAGAGGATGTCGAGAGGGTTCACGAGTTTCGTCGGGCCTCTCCGGATGCCGCCGCCTCGTCGCCGTGACCGCGCAGCCACGCCGAGCGCCACGCCAGGAGTGCGCCGAGCAGGGCCGCGCCGGCCCCGACGACGACGAGCGTCGCCGTCGGGGCCGTCGAGCCGGTGACCGCAAGGATCGCGGCCCCTCCGCCCATCGCGCCGTTGCGGTACATCGCGTCAGCCCCGGATGGATGCCGCACGGGCACGACGACGCAACGCGATCCCGGCCAGGACGATCGCACCGACGCCGATGAACCCGCCGGCCAGGGCTGACGACTCGGGCCCGGCGACCGGAACGGCGAGCTGTCCGGCGTTGGGACCGACCGTCGCGTTCGCGAGGTTCACGCTGGCCACCGACCCGGAGGGACCGAGGCCCAGACGCAGCGCGGTCTGCGTGAACGAACCGTCCGAACCGGTCGACTGCACGTTGACCTGCATCTGTGCCAGTTGCGTCAGCGCATTGCTGAGCGGGGTGACGACGGTGCTGCTGATCCCGTTCAGCGCGGGCACGATCGTCGCCTTCGCGGTGTCGACGGCCGCTTGCAGGGCGATGCCCGCAGCCGCGGTGAAGATGTTCGACCGCAGGTTCGTGGCGAGGGCGCTCGCCGCGTTCAGCACACCGTCGACCTGGCTGACGATCTTGTTCGCCACGGCCTGCGGGACGTACGAGAGCAGGTCGGTGCCCGGCGGCAGAGCGTTGACGCTGGAGACACCGGCGGCCGAGGTCAGGTCGTCGAGCGTCAGCTGGACCGTGCCCGACGAGAACGGATTCGTCAGTCCCGCACCGCTGGTGTTCGCGAGCGCGATCAGCGTGTTCAGCGCCGGGTTGATGATGCCGAGCACACCGGAGACGATCGTGCCGTCGACCACGAAACCGGCGTCGGAGAGGACGTACTGACCGGTCTGCGTGCCGTCGGCGGCTTGCTGGGCGGAGGCGGCCAGCACACCCAGATCGACTTTCAGCCCGACGGGCGCCGACGACGATCCCAGCCGGAAGGTCGCCGACTGGTTCGCGGACGGCGAGCCGACGTTCGAGGGCGTGACCGTGCCCGCGCCGATGAGGCTGGGGGCAGCCGAGACGGCACCGGAGAACGCGGAAGAACTGCCGTCGTCGCGCGCCTGGGCGTACTGGCCGACAGCGCCGAGCTGGATGATCCCGTTGTCGCCGAAGAGGTTCGTCGATCCCGCCGACAGGCCGACGAGGCCCGCGATCGCCGAGGCGTCGAGCGGCTGGTCGGTGGTAACGTCGCCGCTGGCATCGGGGTTGACCGCCTGCGCTCCCCTCAAGGCGAGGGCGTTGTCGAGCACGTTCGTCCCGAGCAGGGACGTCTCGACGAGCCGCCCGGTGCCCTGTGAGACGACGGCTGCAGCTTGGGCGCTGGTCGCCGGGATGAGCAGGGCGGCGGCGACGGCGACCGCACCTGCGGTCCGCGTCGTGCGCCGCACCCGGCCGTAGGACGTTGATGATCCGGTGGTCATGGTGTCTTCTTCCTGGTCAATCCGCGCGCCGTGGAGCCCGCGATCGGGTCGGGTCATGCGGGTCGTGGTGACGCTAGGGGCTCGCAGAGATCGGCACATCGGTGTGGCACACGTAACGTTCCGGAGGGGGCTCTCAGCGTGGTGCTCGGTATGGCTGCGCAAACACTGATGCCTCTCAGTGACCAGGGAGACGCGCGGAATTCGGTGTAGGAACGGAGGGGGGTGCCGCCTCGCGTACCCCTAGTACAAGGGGGTTGCAAACAATGAGTGGTGCTCGAACATTCGTAGGGCGCTCGGTGGAACGAGCCCTGGCGGTAGCCGCCTTCAGCCGGAATCGGAGCGTGTTCGTGACAGGCCCCAGCCGGAGCGGGCGCTCAACGCTCCTGACGTCGGTCGTGAGGGATCTGGCCCGGCCCACGGTTTTCCTGGAACGTCGTCCGAACGGCGTGACACGGTGCGGTCCCCGCACGACGGACCGGCATCCGGTGACGGGGGAGGACGATGTCGCCGCTCTGATCGACGCGCTCGCCCACGACATCCCTCTCGTCGTCGACGACCTGGACCTGCTCCCGTACCCGGTGCTGGCCCCGCTCATCGACGCCTTCCGCACGACGCCGACCGTCTTCCTGGCCGCCATGTCGCCTCGTCATGTCGTGGCGTCGGCGAGTGCGGAGCGATGGGAGACACTGCGCCCGATGTTCGATCAGTCCGAGGCCCTCGCCATACCCTTGCCGCCGCTGTCTCTGCGCGAGACGGCGGATCTCGGCGATGCCCTGCGCACGGCCCGCTACGGGGCCGATCGCGCGGACGACGCCTGGCACATGGCGCTGCACCACCTCAGCGGGGGGAGCCCGGCCCTCGTGCGCGAGATCGTCGAGGCGGCGGCGGCCCGCGGGCGTCTTCATGCGCTTCTCCCGATCGATCCCCAGACTGACGCTCTCCCGGGGGCGGTCGTGGCATCCGCGATGAAGATGCTTGCTCCCCTGGACGCTCGTGAGCGACGGATCCTCGCGGCCCTGGCCGAGCTCGGGCCCGTGCCCAACGGGCATCTCGGGTCGATCGTTGCCTCTGACGTCCTTGCGCGGCTGCACGACGGCGGCCTGCTGTCGGCGGGGGCGGATCCCAGTACCTCCGCCGTGAGCGGTGTGATCGCGCGGATGGTGACCGATTCGAGCGATCTCGGCAATTTCGACGACGAGCGGCGAGCGCTGGCGCGAGAATTGCTCCTTCTCTCCCGGCACTCGTCGCGTCTGACGCCGGGGGAGGAGAAGTTCTGCGCGCGGTGGGCCGACGCCGCGGGCGACGCGTCGCTCGAGAAGGCCCTCGCCCGGATTCTTCCGCGGGCAGCGCTTGCGCTCGCGCGGTCGAGTTCGCCCTGTGAGGCCCTGCCCGTCGCGGAAAGAGTGCTCGAGGCGAAGCCCGATGCGACCGCGTTCTCCGCGCTCATCCTCGCCCGCGTCGCTCTCGGGGAGTACTCCGAGGCCGAACGTCTGCTGGATCACTACCCCGTTCCCACGACGAAGGAGGAGCGCGAGGGGGCTCTCCACGTGCACGTGAGCGTCCTGTTCGCCACCTGCACGGGGATCGACGCGGCCCTGGAGCGGCTGCGGACCTTGGCCGACTGGGCCCCTGACGACGAGGCATGGCGGCTTCGGCTGGAGTGCTCGGTCAACGCCCTGTCGTTGTCCAGCGGGTCGGCCCCCGATCTTCCGGACGACCTGACCATGCTGGACCCCCACGCGGACGAGGAGACGGTCAGTCTGACCGAGGCGTGTCAGGCGGCCTTCGAGGCCTCGCGCGGCGACAGCGCGAGAGTGCACGAGCTCCTGCACCGACGGCATCAGACGCACGGGATGGACGTGGAGTCCAACTTCACGGTCTTCCGGCTGCACGCCTTCGCCCTGATGATGCTCGGAGAGGATCTGGACCTGGTCCAGAGGGCCACGCGGCGTCGCCTGCTGGTCGCACGGTGGGAGGACCGGCAAGACGATGTGGCGCTGCTCGCTCTCACGGACGCGTCGATCCAGGTCATCCGGGGTCGACCTGCGGACGCCCTGCTGAGCCTGGGACTCATCGACGGGAGCCCCACGGAGCCGGTACGCATCTGGTGCGAGGTCGTCCGCGCGGCGGCGCTCGTCGTCAACGGCGATCTCGTGCACGCCGCCGCCGCCATCGAGCGTATCGACGCCGTCTCCGAGGACTGGGGTCGTGGGGGGTTCGGTGCCGTTCGCGACACCGTGTGCGCGCTGTTCGACGCCGCGAGTCGTCGGCCGCTCGCGGCCGCTGCGCGAGCGGAACGGGTGCTCGAACAAGCCCAGCGGACGATGCCCATCCTCGTGCCCGTGCTCCTGCGCTTCCAGTTGCAGAGCGGAGTCCCGGCCGAGGAGGTTCTCGAGCGTGCCGAGCTCCTCACCCAGCAGCTCGACATCGCCTCGCTGCACGCCTTCGTGGACGAGTTGCGAACGATGACCGGACGCGACGTGGCGCGCTTGGAAGTGTTGACCGCGCGCGAGAGGGAGGTCGTCCAGTTCGCCGCGTCGGGGTTCTCGAACGCCGAGATCGCCGCTCGCCTGAGTCTGTCGGTCCGAACCGTCGAATCCCACCTGCACCACGCGCGAACACGACTGGGGATGGGGCGTTACGAGAGGTTCTCGTCCGTGCCCGCCTCACTGGCGGCCGGCAGCCGCTGAGTCGACGGCGCCTACGGGGCGCACGCCGACCGACGTCGTCGTCCCGCGTCCGTGATCCGGACGCGGGACGACGCTCGTCAGCTACGTGCGGCGACGAGCAACTCCTCGGCGCCGGCGCGCAGCGCCGTCAGACGACGATTGGCCTTCTTGGCCGAACCCGCGTGCACATCGAGGTACAGCTTGAGCTTCGGCTCGGTGCCGCTGGGGCGAACGATCAGGCGCGAGCCGTCCTCGAGCCACAGGCGCAGCACGTCGCCGGGCGGCAGCCCGTCCACCCCGAGGAGCAGATCGTCGATGCGGCTCACGCCGACCTCGCCGACCGCGACGGGCGGATGAGCACGCAGGGATGCCATGATCCCGGCGATCTCGCTCACATCGGTGACCCGGATCGAGATCTGGTCGCTCGCGAAGGCCTCGAACGTCTCCCGGAACTCACGGAGCAGGTCCGCGACGGTCCGGCCCTGGGCTCGGGCGTCGGCGGCCATGCCCAGCAGTGCGATCGCGGCGGAGATCCCGTCCTTGTCGCGGACGACGTCGGGGTTCACGAGGTAGCCCAGCGCCTCCTCGAAGCCGAAGACGATCCCCGGCGCACGCGAGATCCACTTGAACCCGGTGAGCGTCGCGCGGAAGTCGAGACCGTAGTGCTCGGCCACCGCCTGCAGACCGGGCGACGAGACGAGAGAGCAGGCCAGAGTGCCGCCCGTTCCGGCCGAGGCCGCGGCGCGCGCCGCACGCCAGCCCAACAGCAGACCGATCTCGTTGCCGCTCAACCGGCGCCATCCGCCCTCGGTCTCGGCATCCGGGATCGCGACGGCGAGGCGGTCGGCATCCGGATCGTTCGCGATGACCAGCTCGGCGTCGGACACCCGCGCCGTCTCGAACGCGAGGTCCATCGCGCCGGGTTCCTCGGGATTGGGGAAGGCCACCGTCGGGAAGCGTCCGTCGGGGTGGATCTGCGCCTCGACGAGCACCGGCGCGGGGTATCCGGCCTGCGTCAGCACGCGCGAGAACGTCTCCCATCCCACGCCGTGCATCGCGGTGTACACCCAGCGCAGTCCCGAGGCTCCCGCGGGCGCCGGCGCCACCTCGGCGGTGGACGCGATGTACGCCTCGACGACGGACTCGGGGGCGTTGGCGTACCCGACCGAGCGCGGTAGCACCGTGACGTCACCGGCGTCGGCGATGCGCTGGATGTGGGCGGCGATCTCGGCGTCGGCCGGCGACACGATCTGAGCGCCCTGGTCGTCGCCGCCGAGGTAGACCTTGTACCCGTTGTCGTCCGGCGGGTTATGGCTGGCGGTGACCATCACGCCGGCATCGGCGCCCAGGTGCCGCACCGCGAAGGCGAGCACGGGAGTGGGCAGCAGTCGGGGCAGCAGGATCGCATTCAGGCCCGCCCCGGCGAAGATCTCGACCGAGTCGCGCGCGAACACGTCGGAGTTGCGCCGACCGTCGTAGCCGACCACGACGGTCGGCGCCTCGCCGGACGAGCGCTCGTTCAGGTACGCGGCGAAGCCCGCGGCGGCCTGGGCCACGAGCACACGGTTCATGCGGTTCGATCCCGCCCCGAGAGTGCCGCGCAGCCCGGCGGTGCCGAAGGCCAGACGGGTCGCGAAGCGGTCCTCGAGGTCGGCGGTCGCCTCGGCATCCCCGCCCTCGACGCGTGCGATGAGCTGTGTCAGCTCGTCACGGGTCACGGCATCCGGGTCCTGCGCGAGCCAGGCGCGGGCGGCGGACAGGTACTCGCTCACAGCGAGCCGATCACGCGGGCCAGCAGCGCCGAGATGACCGGCTCGGCCTCGCGGCCGGCTTCGAGCACCTCGGCGTGGCTGAGCGGGGTCTGCTGGATGCCGGCGGCCAGGTTCGTGATGAGCGAGAAGCCGAGGATCTCCATGCCCGCCTGGCGTGCCGCGATGGCCTCGAGGGCCGTGGACATCCCGACGATGTGGCCGCCGATGGCCTTGGCCATCTGCACCTCGGCGGGGGTCTCGTAGTGGGGCCCTCGGAACTGCGTGTAGACGCCCTCGTCGAGCGTGGGGTCGATCTCGCGCGCGATCGCGCGCAGGCGCTTGGAGTACAGGTCGGTGAGGTCGATGAAGGTCGCGCCCTCGAGGGGCGAGTCGGCCGTGAGGTTGATGTGGTCGCTGATGAGCACGGGCTGGCCGGGCTTCCACGTCTCGCGGATGCCGCCGGCCCCGTTGGTGAGGATCATCGTGGTCGCGCCCGTCGCCGCGGCCGTGCGCACGCTGTGCACGACCCGTCGGACGCCGTGGCCCTCGTAGTAGTGCGTGCGCGCGCCGATGACGAGCACGTTCTTACCGCCCGGGGTGCGGACGCTGCGGAGCGTGCCGACGTGCCCCTCGAGAGCGGGCTTGCTGAAGCCGGTGACCTCGGTGGCCGGGAACGACGCCGTCTCTTCGCCGATGAGTTCGGCGGCGCGGCCCCAGCCCGACCCGAGGGTCACGGCGATGTCGTGGTGCTCGACGCCCGAGAGACGGGCGATGTCGGACGCTGCGGCCGTGGCGACCTCGAACGGGTCGACCGCCGGGTCATCGAGCGGGTGAGAAGTGCTGTTGGACATTCCCCCACTCTAGAAACTACGGGGCCCGCGGGCCAGACGGCAGGCAACCGTGTCGATCGTGTCGGGCGGGCGGGGTGGCGCATCGGCACCCACCCGGCGCTGACAGAATGGATGCCATGGTGCAGAGCTTCGAGCGCAAGCAGTCCGTCGCGATCGTCGGCGGCGGCCCCGGCGGGTACGAGGCCGCTCTGTCGGCGGCCCAGCTCGGTGCCGACGTCACCCTCGTCGAGCGCGCCGGCGTGGGCGGCTCGGCCGTCATCACCGACGTCGTGCCCTCCAAGACCCTCATCGCCACCGCCGATGCGGCCGTCGCCATCCGCAACGCCAGCAGCCTCGGCGTGCAGCTGTTCGCCAAGGACGACCGGGGCAAGCCCCTGACCCCCGAGGTCGCGATCAACCTCGCCGCCGTCAACCAGCGTCTGCTGTCCCTCGCCCGTCAGCAGTCCGACGACATGCGCTCCTCGCTCCTCGAGGCGGGCGTGCGCATCATCTCCGGCCACGGCCGGCTCGACGGCAACGGCGCCGTGGTCGTCTCGACCGAGGCCGGCGGCACGGACTTCGATCGCATCGAGGCCGAGACCCTCGTCGTCTCGGTCGGTGCCTCGCCCCGGGAGCTCCCCTCGGCCCAGCCCGACGGCGAGCGCATCCTCACGTGGACGCAGCTGTACAACATGAAGTCGGTGCCCTCTCACTTGATCGTGGTCGGCTCGGGCGTGACGGGTGCGGAGTTCGCCTCGGCCTACATGAACCTCGGCGCGAAGGTCACGCTCGTCTCGAGCCGCGACCAGGTGCTCCCCGGTGAGGATCAGGATGCCGCGGCCGTCCTCGAACGCGTCTTCCAGCGCGGCGGCATGACGCTGCTGTCGAAGGCGCGGGCCGATTCGGTCGTGAACACCGGCGACGGGGTGGTCGTCACCCTCGCCGACGGACGCACGATCGAGGGCAGCCACTGTCTCATGGCGGTCGGCTCGATCCCCAACACCGCCGGCCTCGGTCTCGAGCAGGCGGGCGTGCAGATGACCCCCACGGGCCACATCCGCGTCAACCGCGTCGCCCGCACCTCGGTGCCCAACATCTACGCCGCCGGCGACTGCACGAACTTCTACCCCCTGGCATCCGTCGCCTCGATGCAGGGCCGTCAGGCGATCTTCCACGCGCTGGGCGACATCGTCATCCCGCTCGAGACCCGCCGCATCACGGCCAACATCTTCACGGCGCCCGAGATCGCCACGGTCGGCTTCAGCGAGCAGGACGTCATCGAGGGGCGCATCGCCGGCAAGGTGCGCAAGCTCCCGCTCTCGGCGAACCCCCGCGCCAAGATGCAGGGCATCACCGACGGCTTCGTCAAGCTCATCGCCCGCGAGGGCAGCGGCACCGTGATGGGCGGCGTGATCGTCGGCCCCAAGGCGTCGGAGCTCATCTACCCGATCGCGATCGCCGTCGAGCGCCGCCTGACCGTGGACCAGGTCGCGCGCGTGTTCGCCGTGTACCCCTCGCTCACGTCGAGCATCACCGACGCCGCCCGCGCCATGCACATCGTCGACCGCGACGACCCCGGCGAGGACTGAGCGGTGCGGATGCCGTGGGCTTGCGGTATCCGTCGTCGGGTGGTCGTCCCGCGGGCTCTGGCTGACGCATAAACGCTTCCTGCGGACGGAAACGCGTTGTGCTCGTGTTTCTGCGTGGGGAGAGCGTTTCTGCGCGGGGGAAGGCCCCGGCGACGACTGAGCGTTGCGGATGCCGTGGGCGTACGGCATCCGTCGCCCGGTGGCCGTCCCGAGGGGTTTGGCTGACGCATAAACGCTTCCTGCGCGCGGAAACGCGTTGTGCTCGTGTTTCTGCGCGCGGAGAGCGTTTATGCGTGAGGTGGGGCGGCGGGGAACGACGCCGGAGACGAACGACGGCGCCGCACCCCCGGGGGAGCGCGGCGCCGGTCGATCGGAACGCGACGTCAGCTGATCAGCAGCAACTGGTGACCGGCCGAGACGGTGGTGCCGGGGGCGGCGTCGATGCCCGCGACCGTGCCGTCCTTGTGGGCCTGGATCGGCTGCTCCATCTTCATCGCCTCGAGCACGACGACCAGGTCGCCCTTGACGACCTGCTGGCCCTCCTCGACGGCGACCTTGACGATCGTCGCCTGCATGGGCGACTTGACCGCGTCTCCGGTGGCTCCGGCGGTGGGCGACGCCCCGTGCGAGCGGCGCGTGGGGGGAGCGACGGCCGGGCGGCCCACCTGGGGAGCGGCAGCAGTGATGCGGTCGGGAAGGCTCACCTCGAGACGCTTGCCACCGACCTCGACGACCACGGTGTGGCGGCCGGGTGCGGCGGCGGGAGCTTCGAGCTCGCCGTCCCACGCGGGGATGTCGTTGACGAACTCGGTCTCGATCCAGCGCGTGAAGACGCCGAACTCGCCGTTCTCAGCGGTGAAGGCGGGGTCGCGAACGACCTTGCGGTGGAAGGGGATCACGGTCGGCATGCCGGCGACCTCGAACTCGTCGAGGGCGCGGCGGGCGCGCTCGAGGGCCTCGGCGCGGTCGCGACCGGTGACGATGATCTTCGCCAGCAGCGAGTCGAAGGCGCCCGAGACGCTGTCGCCGGCGGTCACGCCGGAGTCGAGACGGATGCCGGGACCGCCGAACGTCTTGAAGACGTGGATGGGGCCGGGCTGAGGCAGGAACCCGCGGCCAGGGTCCTCGCCGTTGATACGGAACTCGATCGAGTGGCCGGTCGGCGCGGGGTCGTCGTAGCCGAGCTCCTCGCCCTCGGCGATGCGGAACTGCTCGCGCACCAGATCGATCCCGGTGACCTCCTCGGACACGGGGTGCTCGACCTGCAGGCGCGTGTTGACCTCGAGGAACGAGATGGTGCCGTCCGCGCCGATGAGGAACTCGCAGGTGCCCGCGCCGACGTAGCCGACCTCTTTCAGGATGGCCTTGGATGCCGAGTACAGCACCGCGTTCTGCTCGTCGGTGAGGAAGGGGGCCGGGGCCTCCTCCACGAGTTTCTGGTGACGGCGCTGCAGCGAGCAGTCGCGGGTCGAGACGACGACGACGTTGCCGGCGGCATCCGCGAGGCACTGGGTCTCGACGTGTCGCGGCTTGTCGAGGTACTTCTCGACGAAGCACTCGCCGCGACCGAAGGCGGCGACCGCCTCGCGCGTGGCCGACTCGAACATCTCGGCGACCTCGTCGAGCTCGCGGGCGACCTTGAGCCCGCGTCCGCCGCCACCGTATGCGGCCTTGATGGCGATGGGCAGGCCCACCTGCTCGGCGAAGGCGATGACCTCGTCAGCACCCGAGACGGGGCCGGGGGTTCCGGGGGCCAGCGGTGCGCCGACCTTCTCGGCGACGTGACGCGCCGTGACCTTGTCGCCGAGGGCCTCGATGGCATCGGGGGAGGGGCCGATCCACACGAGGCCGGCGCCGATCACGGCGCGGGCGAAGTCGGCGTTCTCGGCGAGGAAGCCGTAGCCGGGGTGGACGGCGTCGGCGCCGGAGCGGCGGGCGACCGAGAGGATCTTCTCGATCGACAGGTAGGTGTCGGCACTCGTCGCCCCGTCCAGGGCGTACGCCTCGTCGGCGAGGCGGGTGTGCAGAGCGTCACGGTCCTGATCGGCGTAGACGGCGACGGAGGCCTTCCCCGAATCACGGGCGGCGCGGATGACTCGGACGGCGATCTCGCCGCGGTTGGCGACAAGGACCTTGGCGATCTTCGGCATCCTCCCAGCCTAGCGAGGGGGCACCCCTGCCTTTTGACCCTCCTCGACAAGAAACGCCGAAAAACGTGTGGGGGAGTCTACGAACGGTTCCACAGCGCGGTCCACGAACCGCCGAGTTCCCGCACAAGGCGCCGGATGGTCGACAGCGACATCCCGACCACCGTGGAGGGGTCGCCCTCGACGCGCTCGATGAAGGCGCCGCCGAGGCTGTCGACCGTGAAGGCCCCCGCCACGAGCAGGGGCTCGCCGCTGGCGACGTAGGCTGCGATCTCGTCCTCGTCGACGTCGTCGGCGAAGGTCACCGACGCCTCCGCCACCGCGTGTGCCTCACGCGGCTCGCTGCCGGGGGAGAGGCGGAACACGCTGTGGCCGGAGTGCAGTACGCCGGTACGCCCGCGCATGTCGAGCCAGCGTGCGGTCGCCGCCTCGGGTGTGTAGGGCTTGCCGAGGATCTCGTCGCCGAGCGCGAACATGGAGTCGCCGCCGATGACGAACCCGTCGAAGTCGGGCTCCTCGGCGTGCAGTCGCCGGGCGACGTCCTCGGCCTTGCGGCGCGCGAGCAGCAGGACGTGCTCCGTCGCGGGCAGACGTCGCCCCTCGGCGGCCTCGACCTCGGCGACCACGGCCTCCTCGTCGACCTGCGGTGCGCGCGCTTCGGGCTCGATCCCCGCCTGCCGCAGCAGCATCAGGCGGGCGGGAGAGGTGGATGCCAGGCACACGCGCATACGACAACGCTACCCACGAGCGCGCTCGGCGTCGGCGGTTCGCGCCGGCTCGCGACCCCGTCGACCCGGGCGCGAGCCCTTTTCGGCGGCCTCGGCGCGCTGTCTCGCCCAACCGCCGGGTGCTCTCCCGGCCGCATGTGACAGGCTCGGAGCATGCACGACGGCGACCTCATCGAACTCGACATCACCGGTATCGCCCACGGCGGTGTGTTCGTCGGGCGGCACGAGGGGCGCGTCGTCTTCGTATCCGACACGCTGCCGGGCGAGCGCGTCCGCGCGCGGCTCACCGACACGCGCAAGAAGGCGTTCTGGCGCGCCGAGGCCGTCGAAGTCGTGGATGCCGCTGCCGAGCGTCGTCCGCACGTGTGGCGTTCGGCCGGCATCGACGTCGATCCCGCGGAGCGCGTGGGCGGTGCCGAGTTCGGCCACATCGACCTGTCGCATCAGCGCGTGCTGAAGGAGCGCGTCGTGCGCGAGGCGATGGAGCGCGTCGGCCGCCTCGAGCTGCCGATCGATCTGCGTCCGGCCGGAGATGCGGATCGCCCCGAGACCGCCGATGGAACCGGATGGCGCACGCGCGTGAGCCTCCACGTCGACGACGAAGGTCGCGTTGGCGCGTACGCCGCACGCTCGCACCACGTCGTCGAGACCCCCGACCTCCCCCTCGCGACCGAGGCGATCGCCCGCGCGGCCGCCGAGGTCCGCGCGGGAGCACGGCCCGGGCGCATCGACCTCGTCCAGCCGACCGACGGACGCGTCCGCGTGCTTCCCCGTCCCGACGGCGAGCGCTCGAGCGCCGCACCCGAGGTCGTCGAAGAGATCGTGGGCGAGCGCGTCTTCCGGGTCGATGCCGGGGGTTTCTGGCAGGTGCACCGCCTCGCCGCGCACACCCTGACCTCTCTCGTGAAGACGGAACTGCGCGCCTCGGTGGGCGAGCTCGACCCCGAGGCGACGCACCTCGACCTCTACGGCGGGGTCGGGCTCTTCGCCGCATCCCTCGCCGAGCTGGGCGGGGCGTCCACGCGCGTGGTCAGCGTGGAGTCCGATCCCCGTGCTACGGAGCACGCCGGAGAGAACCTCGCCGAGTGGGTCGGCGCGCGCGCCGAGACCGCGCGGGTCGACCGCTACGTAAAGACCCTCGCCGCCGGTGCGTCGGAGCGCGAGCGCGCGCGCCTGGAGCGCGGCGTCGTGCTGCTGGATCCGCCGCGTGCGGGTGCCGGCCGCGCGGCGGTGGAGGGCATCGCCGCGCTCTCTCCCTCGGCGGTCGTCTACGTCGCCTGCGATCCCGTCGCCCTCGCCCGCGATCTGGCGCTGTTCGCGGAGCTCGGTTATCGGGCGGAGCGTGGCATCCGGGGTGTGGACCTGTTCCCGAACTCGCATCACGTCGAAGCTGTCACGGTCCTGCGCCGCTGACGCGCCGGACCGCGAGATCGCTCCCGCCCCGCCTGCCCCCGCGCCGATACGATGTGGGGATGACGCGCGTCGCCTTGATCGATGACCACGAATCGGTCCGACTCGGGCTGGAGGCCGCTCTCGCGCGCACCGAAGCCACCGAGGTCGTCTTCTCGGGCGCGAACGTCGCCTCGTACCTCTCGTGGAGGCAGGCCGCCGCGGCGACCCCCGCCGACGTCGTCGTGCTCGATCTGACGCTCGGAGACGGCACGACCGTTTCGGAGAACGTCGACCGTGTCGTCCGCGACGGCTCGAGCGTCATCATCCACAGCGTCGCCGACCGCGCCGCGGCGGTGCGCGAGGCGCTCGCCGCCGGAGCCGCGGGGATCGTCAGCAAGTCGTCGCCGACGCACGAGGTGCTCGGCGCCATCAGCACCGTGGCCCGCGGAGAGGTGCTCGACAACGTCGAGTGGGCCAGCGCCGTCGAGGGCGATCGCGAGTTCGCCGACGCGCAGCTCTCGACCCGCGAGCGAGAGGTCCTGCGTCTGTACGCCGCCGGTCTGCCGCTCAAGGCGGTCGCCGATCGACTGGGCGTTGCGTACTCCACCGCCAAGGAGAACATCACCCGCGTCCGCGTGAAGTACGTCGAGGTGGGGCGTCCGGCACCGACCAAGGTCGATCTGCTGCGACGGGCCATGGAAGACGGCATCCTGCAGGACGCACCCGATGACGCTCCACTCCATGGCTGAGAACCATCGGTCCGTGCTCGACGAGGCGTGGGGACGCATCCCGCACACGCGCGAGGGGCAGGCGGAGCAGGGGGCGTTCACGCAGACGCGCATCGAGCGCGTCATCACCCTCATCGTGGGGCCGGGCTCGCTCGTGCTGGGGCTCCAGGCCTTCGTCGCGGCGTTCGGGCCCGGAGACGAGGCCGCCGGATGGCACATTCCGCTCGTGCTCTCGGTCTTCGTCCCGTTGGTGGCCATGATCGCCGCGTGCACCGTGGGGCGCTTCGCGCGAGTGTTCTCGGGCGTGTTCGCGGTCGTCTTCATGCTCGCGCTGACGCTCTGGCCGGTTGCCACGGCCGGGGGGCCCACGCCCGTCCCCACCGAGAACCCGTGGATCTTCTACTTGGTCAACGTCGCCACCGTCGCGACCGTGGTCGCTTTCCCCCTGTCGTTGCAGGTCGTATGGACGGTCGCGGCGCCGCTTCTGTTCGGCGTGGTCCGCCTGCTGCAGGCCGGCGGACGCAGCGAGTTCTTCGTCCCGATCGCCCTGGACGTCTCGTTCGCGCTCATCCTGGGCAGCGTCCTGGTGACGCTCGGCTGGATGTACCGCTCCATCGCCGCGAACGTGGATCAGGCCCGCGCCTCGGCGGTTACCAGCTACGCCGCAGCGGCCGCCACCGCCGCGACGGAGCACGAGCGCGTCGCCGTGGCCGCCCTCATGCACGACAGCGTGCTGGGGGCCCTGCTGGCGGCCGACCGCGCGACCACCCCCCGTGAGCGCACGCTGGCGGTCAGCATGGCCCGCGAGGCGCTGACGCGACTGGCCAACGCCGAGAAGGACTCTCTGGAGGGCAGCGACGAGCCCGTCTCCGCGCTGCGTCTGGCCGAGGACATCGAGGCGTCCGCTCGGGACCTCGGGGTCGATCTGACCGTGGTCCGTCACGTCGACGAGGGCACGCCGCACGTGCCGGGCCGCATCGCGCGCGCGCTCGTCCTCGCGGCGATGCAGGCGGTCGCGAACGCGGTACAGCACGCCGACGCGCAGGGCCTCACCGTGCAATTGACCGGCTATGCCTCGCCGGGGAGCGTCTCGGTGCGGGTGCGCGATACCGGACCCGGTTTCGACATCGCTTCAATCCCGGCCGATCGGCTCGGCATCCGCGGCTCGATCGACGCGCGGCTCGCCGCCGTCGGCGGTCGCAGCGAGATCGACTCCCACGCAGGCGGAACGACCGTGACCCTCGAGTGGGAGAGCGGTGACCGCTGGTGACCGTCCGCTCCATCCTCTCGGTCATCGGCCTGGCCTTCACCGCCTATCTCGCCGCGCGCGGCCTCATCTGGACCTCGCCCGAGACCGTCGTGCGCGGATGGCTGATCGTTGCGGCGCTGGTGATCTACCTCCCCGTGACGTGGTTGTGGATCTTCGCGATCGGTGCCCGCGACAGGCGGGGGCAGTCGTCGTCGGCGACGCGGGCGCGGCTCCCCGCGTGGGGCGTCACCCTCGCCCTCTTCGTCGCGGTGATCGTCTCGAACGCGCCGTTCCTCGCCGTCACCGAGGCCGGTCGCACGCAGCCGTTCGTCACCTGGGTGATCGGCGGCGTCGGTGCGCTCATGACCATCGTCATGGTGCGGCGCCGTCCGATCGTCGCCTGGGTCGGCACGCTGGTCCTGACCGTCTCGACGTCCTTCTGGCTCGGGCCGCTCCAGGCGCTCAGCCTGGGCCTCGTGGGCTCGATCGTCTGGGTCACGGCGGCGCAGCTCGTGACCATCGCCCTCGATCGCGCGGCCCGCGACGCCGAGCACCTCGCGGAGCTCCAGCAGGCGGCATCCGCCTGGCAGGCCTCGCAGAGCGGTCGTCAGCGCGAGCGTCGGCTGCACGTGCAGCGGGCCCTGCAGGCGGCGGGTCCGATCCTCGCCCGCACCATCGAGAACGGCGGCAACCTGCGTGCCGCGGACAAGCAGGCGGCCCGGCGCGCCGAGGCGAGCCTGCGCGATGAACTGCGCGGAAACCGGCTCCTCGACGACGGCGTCCGCGCCGAGATCGACGCCGCGAGGCGCCGCGGCTCCGCGGTCAGCCTCTTCGACGAGGGGGGTCTGGAGGGGCTCGGCATCGGCGCCCTGAACGGCATCCGTGCCGAGCTGGCCGAGATCCTCCGCGAGGCGTCGTCGGAGCGGGTGATCATCCGCACGTCGCCGCACCACGAGATCGCCGTGACGATCGTGGGGCGCTCCGCCGGCGACAGCGCCGGGGGAGACGACGATCAGGTCGACCTTTGGCGGGAGATCCGTCGCCCGCGCTGACGGCGACCCGAGGGGTGCCGTTCGCTGATCCGAGAAGACCCCGCGCCGCACACGTCGAACTCGCACCGCGCGCGGCCGGCGGCGGCGACGTGAGGGGGGTCCGTCGGCGCCGCCATGCCCTCCGCGGGGGAAGAGGATGAGGGTGAGGGGCGGCGAATGCGCCAGCCCCTCACCCGGGCGAACGGTTACCCGAAAACCGTCCGCACGGCCGAATCCGGCTCGAGTGAGCGGTCCGACCGAACGCGTGATGCGTTCCAGCTCCTCCAGTATTCGGCAGTGTCTCCCGTCCGTCTGTAGGTATTTCGGGGGACATTTCGAACAGGTCTCAGCCGATGAAGCCGTGCCATCCCGCGGTGCGGTTCAGCGGGGCGCGCAGGCCCCGCGCGGATAGCTCCCAGCGCGAGCGCGGAGTGTCGTCGGGGACGGTGGCGTCGGCCACCTCGCGGACGTACGCGTCGCTGACCACGACGATCGCCGCGGCCAGCTCCTCCTCGGTGGGCGTGCCGCGAACGACCTCCGCCACGAACGGGCGGGGGTCGTCGGTGCGGGGGGCGTCGCTCACAGCGGGATGTTCCCGTGCTTCTTCGCGGGCAGGCTCGCGCGCTTGTTGCGCAGGGCCCGAAGCGCCTTGGCGATCGACACGCGCGTCTGCGCCGGCTCGATGATCCCGTCGAGCTCGCCGCGCTCGGCGGCCAGGAACGGGGATGCCACGTTGTAGGTGTACTCGTTCGCGAGGCGCGTGCGCACGGCGGCGACGTCTTCGCCGGCCTCCTCTGCGCGCTTGATCTCGCCGCGGTAGAGGATGTTCACCGCGCCCTGGCCGCCCATGACGGCGATCTCGGCGGTGGGCCACGCGAGGTTGATGTCGGCACCGAGCTGCTTCGAGCCCATGACGATGTATGCGCCGCCGTAGGCCTTGCGCAGGATCACGGTGACCAGGGGCACGGTGGCCTCGGCGTAGGCGTACAGCAGCTTGGCGCCGCGGCGGATGACGCCGGTCCACTCCTGATCGGTGCCGGGGAGATAGCCGGGCACGTCGACGAGGGTCACGATGGGCACCGAGAACGCGTCGCAGAAACGCACGAAGCGGCTGGCCTTCTCGCCCGCGTCGATGTTCAACGTGCCGGCCATCTGCGAGGGCTGGTTGGCGATGATGCCGACCGTGCGCCCCTCGATGCGACCGAAGCCGATCACGATGTTCGGCGCGAACAGCGGCTGCACCTCGAGGAATTCGGCGGCATCCACGATGCCGTCGATGACGGTGTGGATGTCGTACGGCTGGTTCGGGGAGTCGGGGATGACCGTGTTCAGCGAGCGATCGGCATCCGTCGTCTCGAACTCGAAGGGGGTGTCGTAGACCGGGATCTCGGCGAGGTTGTTGTCGGGGAGGTAGCTGATGAGGCCGCGGGCGTAGTCGATCGCGTCGTCCTCGTCGTCGGCCAGGTAATGCGCGACGCCCGAGCGGGTGTTGTGGGTGTGGGCGCCGCCGAGTTCTTCCATGCCGACGTCTTCGCCGGTGACGGTCTTGATCACGTCGGGCCCGGTGACGAACATCTGGCTGGTCTTGTCGACCATGATGACGAAGTCGGTGAGGGCGGGGGAGTAGACCGCGCCACCGGCGGCCGGGCCCATGATGATCGAGATCTGCGGGATGACGCCGGAGGCCGCGGTGTTCAGCCGGAAGATCTCGCCGTACTTGCCGAGCGCCACGACGCCCTCCTGGATGCGGGCGCCGCCCGAGTCCAGGATGCCGATGATGGGGATGCCGCTTCGCAGGGCCAGCTCCATCACCTTGATGATCTTGTCGCCGGCGACCTCGCCGAGAGAGCCGCCGAAGGTCGAGAAGTCCTGCGCGTAGACGGCCACGGTCCGACCGTGGATCGTGCCCGTGCCGGTGACGACGGAGTCGCCGTAGGGGCGGGACTTGTCCATGCCGAAGGCGGTGGTGCGGTGGCGCACGTACTCGTCGAGCTCGACGAAGGAGCCGGGGTCGACCAGCATCTCGAGGCGCTCGCGGGCGGTGAGCTTGCCCTTCGCGTGCTGCTTGTCTCGAGCGGCGGCTTCGGCATCGACGACCGCCTCCTGGAACCTGCTGCGGAGGTCCGCGATCTTGCCGGCGGTGGTGAAGAGATCGGGCTGGTCGGTCACGCTTTCCACCCTAGCGACCGCATCGCCGCCCGCGTTGGAGGGTGCGCACAAGCGAATGCGCGGGGCGCTGTGGCATCCGCCTATGCCCCGCCCTGTCGCGCCGCGAAGGAGAACGCAAGCGGATGCCGGGAACCCGGCCGTTCCCTAGGGTGTGCTCATGCCGATCCCCGCCGCTGGATACCCGCAAGCCGCCGCCCACAGCCCCCGCGTGCAGGTCGTCGAGACGACCGACTCCACCAACGCCGACGTGATCGCCGCGGTCGCGGCCGACCCCGGCGGCTGGCCGCACCTGTCGCTCCTCGTCACCGACGACCAGCGCGCTGGGCGCGGGCGCCTCGACCGAACCTGGACGGCCCCGGCCGGAACCGCCCTCGCCGTCTCGGTCGTCGTCGATGCGACGATGATCCCGGCGGAGCAGCGCGGGTGGATCCCGCTCGCGGCCGGTGCGGCCATGACCCGCGCCGTTCGCGCCCAGCTCACCGGCCACGGGGGGACGGCCGAGTTGAAGTGGCCCAACGACGTGCTCGTCGACGGGGGCAAGATCTGCGGCATCCTGGCCGAGGTCGTCCCCGGGGCACCCGACACCGTCGTGGTGGGGGCGGGCGTCAACACCCGGATGGGCCGGACCGATCTTCCGGTGACGACCGCGACCTCGTTCGCCGCGATCGGTGCGGACTGCGACGACGACCGGCTGCTCGCCGACTACCTCGAGGATCTCGGTAAGACCCTGGCCCGTCTCGTGCACGACGATGTCGAGCGTGTCCACCACGAGATCGAGAAGCTCTGCGCCACCGTCGGCCGAGAGGTGACCGTCGCCCTGCCCGACGGGTCGACGCTCCAGGGCACCGCCGCGCGTCTGGACCGCGACGGACGGCTCGTCGTCGAAGCCGGCACCATCGAGACCGTCGTCTCGGCCGGCGACGTCGTCCACGTGCGCTGACGGCGCGGCACTCCGCGTGGCGGCGGCACGCGGGCGCCTCCGTCTCGCAGAATGAGACCGTGACCCAGCCGTCGAACTCGATCGGGCGCCCGCGCACGCCGGCGCCGGGCACGGCTGCGCCCGAGTTGCGCATCGCGCGCCTGCGCTCGCACGCGCGGCGGCTGTTCTGGTCGGCCCTCGTGCTGATCGGGGTCGCCGGGGCCACGGCCTACTACTACGACAACCTTCCCGCCCCCTACGAGAACTGGATGCTGCTGACGGCGGCGGGCCTGCTCGTGCTGCTGCTCACCGTGATTCCGTACCTCGTGTGGCTGTCGCACACGTGGACCATCACGACGCGCCGCGTGATCGAGCGCTCGGGACCGTTCGGAGCGAACCGTCGCGAGATCTCGCACGTACGCGGATACGCGATCCAGATGCGCCGCGGCATCCTGCAACGGATGTGGGGAGCCGGGACCCTCTCGCTCTCGAACGGCGTCGAGCCGGTGCTGCGGCTGAAGAACATCCCGCACGCGGCTCTGGTGCACGAGACGCTGGTCGACCAGGTCGAGGTCAACCAGATCCTCGCCCACCGCGACGCGCAGACCTTCGGCTCGGGGGCCGTCGGCGGCGTCTGAGCCGAGCCTCGCCCCTCAGAGCCCCAACCGTCGCCGGCAGGCAGTTTCGTCGCGGGAGCCGTGTCGGCATCCGTCCGGCTCGCGTCCCCGCGGGCGGCCAGACAGAATGGATGCCGACGGAAGGAGCGGCATGGCGCTGCGAGTCGGAGTGGTCGGTGGCGGACAGCTGGCGCGGATGATGATCGCGCCCGCCGTGGAGCTCGGGGTCGAGATCCGCGTCCTCGCCGAGAGCGAGGGCATGTCGGCCGCGCTCGCCGCGACAGCGGTCGGCGACTACCGCGACGCCGACACCGTGCTGGCTTTCGCCCGCGACGTCGACGTGATCACCTTCGACCACGAGCACGTGCCGCAAGATGTGCTCGCCGCCCTCGTCGACGCCGGTGTCAGCGTCCACCCGGGGCCGGCACCCCTCGGGGTCGCGCAGGACAAGCTGGTCATGCGCGCCAAGATGGCCGAGCTGGGGCTCCCGCAGCCCGACTGGGCGGCGGTGTCCGCGGCATCCGAGCTGAAGGACTTCCTCGACGCCCACGGCGGCCGCGCCGTCGTGAAGACGCCGCGGGGCGGATACGACGGCAAGGGCGTGCGGGTCGTGTCGGCCGCGACCGAAGCCGAAGACTGGTTCGCCGCCCTCGCCGAGGATGGCAACGGCGGCTCGCTCCTGGTCGAGGAGCTCGTCGATTTCACGCGCGAACTCGCCCAGCAGGTGGCACGTCGTCCCTCGGGCGAGGTGCGCGCCTACCCCGTGGTCGAGACCGTGCAGCGCGACGGCGTGTGCGCCGAGGTCGTCGCCCCGGCTCCTCGCGCCGACGCCCGCGTGCAGCGCGTGGCCGCCGAGATCGGCGTCGCCGTCGCCGAGGGGCTCGGTGTCACGGGCATGCTCGCCGTCGAGCTCTTCGAGACGAGCGACGAGCGCATCCTCATCAACGAACTCGCCATGCGCCCCCACAACAGCGGTCACTGGACGCAGGACGGAGCGGTCACGAGCCAGTTCGAGCAGCACCTGCGCGCGGTCCTCGATCTGCCCCTCGGATCGACGGATGCCGTGGCACCCTGGTCGGTGATGATCAACGTCCTGGGTGGGCCTGCCGAAGGCACCCTCGACGAGCGGTTCTCCGCGGCGATGGCCGCGCACCCCGCCGCGAAGATCCACACCTACGGCAAAGCCCCGCGTCCGGGCCGCAAGGTCGGTCACGTCAACGTCATCGGTGAGGACCTCGACGACGTCGTCTACGAGGGCCGCGCGGCCGCCGCGTTCTTCGACTGAGCGCGCCGTTCCGAGATCTTCCAGCGAGTCCACCTACCCTGGACCGGTGACCCGGCCGCTGCATTCTTCCGAGACGCCCGTGGTCGGCGTCGTCATGGGCTCCGACTCCGACTGGCGCGTGATGAACGCCGCCAGCGAAGTGCTGACCGAGTTCGGCATCCCGCACGAGGTCGAGGTGGTCTCGGCGCACCGCACACCCGACAAGCTCGTCCGTTACGGGCGAGAGGCGCGTGAACGCGGGCTGCGCGCCATCATCGCGGGGGCCGGGGGTGCGGCGCACCTGCCGGGCATGCTGGCATCCGTCACCGCCCTCCCCGTCATCGGGGTGCCGGTGCAGCTGGCGACGCTCGACGGCCTCGACTCGCTGCTCTCGATCGTCCAGATGCCCGCGGGCATCCCCGTGGCGACCGTCTCGATCAACGGGGCGAAGAACGCCGGTCTCCTGGCCGCGCGGATCCTCGGCAGCGCCGACGCCGCCCTCGCCGAACGCGTCGAGGCCTACGCGCGCGAACTCGAAGCGCAGGTCGAAGAGAAGAACCGACGTCTGAAGGACTCCCTATGACGCTCGCGGCCGCTCGTCCACGATCCCAGGCGCACGTCGTCGAGCAGCGTCCCCTGCGCAACCCCGACGCCACCTCGACGGCCGTCATGACGCGCCGCGGCTGGTGGCTCGTCGCGTTGAACTTCCTGCTCCCGGGCTCCGCCCAGGTGCTCGCCGGCAACAGGCGGCTGGGGCGGTTCGGCCTCGCAGCGACCCTGCTGATGTGGACCATCCTCGTGCTCGCGGGACTCGGTGCGCTGCTCATGCCCAGCGGACTGTTCGCCCTGGCAACCGGATCGTTCATCCCCGACTTCCTGTCGTGGTTCCGCCCCCTCCCACTGACACTCGTGCAGATCGTCCTCGTCGCCTACATCGTGCTGTGGGTCGTGCTCACGATCGACACCCTCCGACTGGTCCGACTGGTCCGTCTGCGCGCGTTCTCGCGCGTGGGCGTGGCGTTCGTCTCCGTCGCGCTCCTCGTGCTCTCGGGCTCGGGCGCGGCGTGGGCCGCGCAGACCGCGGGCACGACCCGAGACACCTTCTCGGAGTTGTTCGCGCAGTCCGCCCCCGTCGTGCCGCCGTCGGACGGGTACTACAACATCCTCCTTCTCGGCGCCGACTCCGGTGAGGGGCGGGACTCGATGCGCTTCGACAGCATCTCGGTCGTCTCGATCAACGCCGACACCGGAGCGACCACCATCACCGGCATCCCGCGCGACATGCCGCACTTCCCCTTCGCGCCGGGACCGATGCAGGACAAGTACCCGAACGGCCACACCGGCTATGCCAACGCGACCTGCGGCTGGGGGAGCGGCATCAATCAGCTCCGCACCGAGGTCGAGGTGTGCCAGGACGGCAACACGCTCTACCCGAACGCCTTTTCTCAGGGATCCGAGCCCGGCATCGAAGCGACGAAGGATGCCGCCGAGGGGATCATGGGCATCCAGATCCCGTACTACGTGCTCATCGACATGAAGGGCTTCGCCGACCTGGTCGACGCGCTCGGCGGCGTCGACATCGACGTCAAGGAGCGCCTGCCGAAGGGTGGCCCCGCCTACGACGGCCAGCCCGTCGACGACTGGGCCTTCGGCTGGGTCGAGGCCGGACAGCAGCACATGAACGGCGACACCGCGCAGTGGTACGCCCGCTCGCGGTACACGACGAGCGACTTCGATCGCATGCGCCGTCAGCGCGAGCTGCAGGAGGCGATCCTCGCGCAGACCACCCCGCAGAACGTGCTCGCGCACTTCCAGGACGTCGCCACCGCGGGCACCAACATCGTCGAGACCGACCTGCCGCAGGGCCTCATCGCCCCGACCCTGGTGAACCTGGCGCTCAAGGCCAAAGACCAGCCGGTCGGCACCCTCGAGCTCACCCCGGCGGGCGGCGTCGACGAGTTCGACCCCGACTACGCCCAGGTGCAGCAGATGGTGCACGACAAGCTGCACCCGCCGACCGAGACGGAGGCGCCCTCCTCGTGACCGTGACCCTGCGCGTCGTGCTGGATCAGCTCGTCGCCCCGACTTCCCGCGACCTCGCCGAAGCCTCGGCCTCGCTGACCGAGGCCCTCATCGCCACCGCCCCGCGCGGCTGCGATGTCGGGGCCATCGTCCCGTCGCCGGGCATCCCCGACGACGATGCCATCGCCGGTCTCAGCTCCGAGACGCGTCTGTCGATGCGTCGGCGCGAGCTCGCGGCATCATGGCAGCTGGGGGTGGCTCCCGGCATCGGCAAGGGACTCATCCACTCGCCGACCCCGCTGGCGCCGCTGGTGCGTCACGACCGCGTCAACGAGACGCACCAGATCGTGGTGACGGTGTGGGACCTGCGGGCGTGGGAGACCCCCGAGGAGCTGCCCAAGGCCGAGGTCCTCGCCGCTCGAGCGTTGCTGTCGCGAGTGGGAAAGCACGCCGACGCGGTGATCGTCCCCACGCACGCCATGGCCGAGCGCCTCGCAGAGGTCGCGAAGGCCAAGCTGGTGAAGAAAGTCCGTGTGATCAACGGGGCCCCGGCAGCGGGGCTGCGCGTCCCGTCGGATGCGGTGGGGAGGCTCCGCGCCCTCGATCTGCCTCAGACCTTCGTCGCCGCCGCCGGAGGGAGCGCGGCCTCCGACGCCCTCGGCGCGGCTTTCGCGGCCGTGGTCGCGTCCGGCTGGGAGGGCGACGTCGTCGTCCTCGACGTCCCCGAGGGGGAGGAGCCGGCCGTCATCGACATCGCCTCGGCCGCGGGCCTCGCCGAGACGCGGATCCACGCCCGCGGCTCCCTCGACCGCTGGGATCGCGCAGCGGTCCTCTCGCACGCCGCGGCCTTCGTCGCCGCGAGCCCCCGGGTCGACTGGCCGTGGCGGGCGGTCGACGCCCTCGCGGTGGGTGTCCCCATCGCCGCCGTCGACACCCCGGTGCTGCACGAAGTGCTCGCCGATGCCGCAGCGTTCGCGACCTCCGACCAGCTCGGTGCCGCCCTCGAGCGTGCCCTGGGCGAGGACGCCGAGCGACTGCGGGTCCTGGCCGGCGACCGCGCCAAGGGCTTCGCGTGGAGAGCGTCGGCCGAGCGGGTGTGGGCGCTGCACGCGGAGCTGTGAGGTCGACGGCCCCTATGCTCGACAGCATGACTGCGCGCGTCGGGATCGTCGTCCGTACCCGGCGGCGGCCGGACTTCCTCCGACGGGCGCTCAGCGACATCGGCGCTCAGACCTTCGTCGACCACCGGGTCATCGTGGTGAACGACGGGGGAGACCCCGCCGAGGTCGAATCGATCGTCTCGGGGGCCGGCCTCGACGTCTCCGCCCTACACATCGCGGACGGTGAGGGCGGTCGCTGCGTCGCTGCGAATCGGGGTGTTCGCGACGTTGGTACCGAGTATGTCGTGCTTCACGACGACGACGATCGCTGGCATCCCGAGTTCCTCTCTCGAACCCTCGCGTGGCTCGACGCGACCCCTTCTGACGCGGCCGTCGCCGTGCCGACAGAGATCGTCTACGAAGAGAAGCGCGAAGGTGCATGGGTCGAGGTCGGGCGGGCGCCGTTCTGGGCGGGTATGCAACGCATCTCGCTGACCGAGATGCTCAGCGTGAACCGGGCTGTCCCCATTTCGGTTCTCTATCGGCGGTCGATCCACAACGAGATCGGTTGGTACGACGAGTCGCTCGACGCCGTGGAGGACTGGGATCTCTACCTTCGGATCCTTCGGCACGGGGGGATCGGCTTCCTCCCGGGAGAAGCGCTCGCTTTCTGGACGCAGAGACCGGATGCCACGGGCCTCGACGCCAACAGCATGTTCGCCCTCACCGAGGTGCACGCCGTCGATGATGCGCGGGTACGTGATCGTGCGCTCGCGGAGTGGATCGGGCGCGAGGGCGACGGGCTGCCGCTGTACCTGGCGGCGTTGCAGGCGGAGCCTCAAGGCGCATGTCGATGAGCGGCTTGCGGCAAGTGCGGCTCGGGTGCGTGCGGAGATCCGGGATGATCTTCGACATGAGCTCGATGCTCACCAGCCGTTGTGGTCGCGCGTGCGGAGATTGCGTCGACGGATCTCCCGTCAGTGAAGACCTGGCGTTTCGCGGCGTGGGCGGCTGCGGGTTCCTCGCCGCACCCGCATAATATTGCCGTGAAGTACGCCATCGACGCCGCCGTTTCGTCCTCCCTCCGGCGCACGCGCGTCGTGCTGCCCGTCTTGCTCCTCGCCGGGGTGCTCACATTCTCCGGATGTGCCGGGACCTCCGGCTCTGCCACTCCGACTCCGACCACGTCGGGGCCCACTGCTACGCCTACGGTCTCGCCCGACGCCACCGGGACGCCGTCTCCCGCTCCCACCGCGGGGGGCTCCGAGGCGACGGCGGCACCTTTCAACGGGGAGATCCTCATCGTCACCTCCGAGGTCCGCGACGGTGCTCTACAGGTTTCCGCGATGGTTCCCGGGGTTTCCGAGTCCGGTGGAACGTGCTCGCTCACGCTCGTCTCCTCGGGGGCGACGGTCGACTCCGCCGCGAACGAGGGCAAGGACGTGACCTACTGCGGCCTCATGACGATCGCCGTCGGCGACGAGGCCGACCCGGCTTTCCAGGTCACATACTCATCGCGCACGACCTCGGCCAAGTCCGCAGTGACGACGGTCGAGCCGGCCTCGTGATCGGTCCCACCCGCTGGCGCCGCTTCGCGGCGGCGGTCGCGGTGTGGGCCGGTGCGCTCGCGTTGCTCGTCGCCGCGCCTCTGGCGCTGCCGGCCACGATCGCTCCGGTGGATTCCGCGGCGGCCGCCGATGCAGCAGATTGGAACCCGGGCAACATTATCGATGATTCCGTCTTCTACGACGGCAATGCGATGGGTTCCCCCGAAATCCAGGCCTTCATGGAGCGCCAAGTGCGCAGCTGCCAGTCCGGGTACACATGCGTCAAGGACTACCGACAGAACACCGACAATCGGCCCGTCGACAAGTACTGCAATGGCTACTCGGGCGCGCCGAACGAAAGTGCCTCGACCATCATCGACAAGGTTGCCCGCTCTTGCGGCATCAGCCAGAAAGCGCTTCTCGTCCTGCTGCAGAAGGAGCAGGGCCTGATCACGTCGACAGCGCCGTCGTCGTGGAATTACTCCGCCGCCACCGGCCAGGGGTGCCCCGACACGGCTCCATGCGACGCGGCAACCGCCGGATTCTTTTATCAGGTCTATTACGCGGCCCGTCAGTTCGAGGTCTACCGCCTCAACCCGACGTGGTGGGGTTATCAGTCGGGCCGATGGAACAACATCCTCTACAACCCCAACGGCGGGTGTGGCACTCAACGCGTCTACATCGAGAACGCCGCGACCGCGGGCCTCTACATCTACACCCCGTACGTGCCGAACCAGGCCGCGCTGAACAACCTCTACGGCACGGGTGACGGCTGCTCCGCTTACGGTAACCGCAACTTCTGGCGGACGTTCACGGACTGGTTCGGGTCCACACGGGCACAGGGCAACCCCTCGGGGCCATTCGGCTCGGTCGATACCATTTACGCGGTTCCCGGGGGCTTCCGCGTCGAGGGGTGGACCGCCGATCCTGACACGGCGAACCCGATTCAGATCCAGATCCGCGTGGAAAGCGCCCTCACCACGGTCACCGCTGACGGCTACCGCGCCGATGTTGCGGCGGCGTATCCGGCATTGGGTGGAAATCACGCGTTCTCCGCGTACGTCCCCGCCGCGCAGGAGGGAAATAACAATGTCTGCGTAACCGGCGTGAACGTCGGCGCGGGGCGCGACCAGCAGCTGAAATGCTCCGCAGTCACCGCGATGGCCGGGTCGCCTTTCGGAAACCTCGAGGGGGTCGATGCGCGCTCCGGCGCGATCTCGGTTGGTGGATGGGCCATCGACCCGGATACAACATCGCCCATCGCCGTCCACATCTACATTGATGGCGCGGGCACCGCCATTACCGCCGACAGCTCGCGCAATGATGTGGGCTCCTCCTACCCCGCCTACGGGGCCAACCACGGGTTCGGCGGTGTCCTGCCCGCTGACCCTGGTTCGCACACCGTCTGCGCCTACGGCATCAACGTCGGTCTGGGCGGAAATGTTCAGCTGGGCTGCCGAACGGTCGTCGTTCAGGCCCCTGTCGATCAGGGACGCGTTCCCTTCGGGGCGCTTGACGCCATAACAGTGAACGGTGCCTCGGTCTCGGCGAGCGGGTGGACCATCGACCCTGATACGGCACTGCCCATTCAGGTGCGGATGACCGCCAGCGGAAAGTCGTCGAACGCCACAGCGAACCTCCCCCGCTCAGACGTGGGAGCGGCTTACCCGAGCTACGGGGCCAATCACGGCTTTGCGTCGCAGCTTACGTTGATGGGAGGGTCCTACCAGGTCTGCGTCGTGGCGGTGAACAATGGCGCGGGGGGTGACACGACTCTCGGATGCCGCTCGGTCACCGTTGCGGTCCCAGATCGGTCTCGCGCCCCGATCGGCGTCATCGACGATGTATCGGTATCGGGCAACTCCGTCAACGTCAGCGGGTGGGCGCTCGACCTTGACACGGCCGCATCGATCCCTGTGCACATCTACGTCGGCAATGCGGGAGCTGCCTACACGGCTGACAAGTCCCGCCCCGACGTTGGAGCTGCCTATCCGCTGCAGGGCGGTCAGCATGGTTATTCGGAGAGAATCGCAGCACCGCCCGGACAGTCGAACGTCTGCGTTTACGCGATCAATAATGGTGACGGCGGAAACACCCTGATCGGGTGCCGGTCAATCACGGTTGCCGACCACTCCCGTCCGCCCATTGGCAATCTCGAGTCGGTCGGTGTCACCTCAGGCGCGGTCGTGGTGGGCGGCTGGGCTCTAGATCCCGATACGACCGATTCGATCGCTGTGCACGTTTACGTCGATGGTGTCGGGCGAGCGATCCTCGCCGATGTTCCGCGGGGCGATATCGGCGCAGCATTCGGGCTCGGTGATCGTCACGGTTTCTCGGCAACGGTTCCCGCGAGCCGCGGGTTGCACAACGTGTGTGTGTACCCGATTAACGACAACGGGGTGGGACCGAACAGCCTCCTTGGGTGTCGAAGCGTCACCGTTCCGTGACTGACACGAAGGAGGGGCGACCAATCATCCGGTCGCCCCTCCTTCGTTTTCGCCGTTCAGGCCGCTGTGTCCGATCAGGCTCGGAGGTAGAGGGCGAGGGCGTCTAGGCTAGGGAGGGTCTCGACTCCGGCGGCTTGTGAGCGTTTCAGGTCAAGAACGCTGTTTCGGGGGCGCGGTGCAACTGGTCCTTGCGCGTCGTGGAAGTACCGTTCGGTCGATACCGCGCCGACACGGTCGGGGTCGTGGCCAGTGAGACGGAAGACTTCTCGCGCGACGTCGTACCACGAGAGTGCATCGCCGGAACTGGTCACGTTATACGTGCCGAAGGGCGCGCCGGTCCTGAGGAAGTGACGGATCGACGACGCGATGTCGTCGGTGAAGGTGAGTCGGCCGATCTGATCGTCGACCACCTTCGGATCAACGCCTTTCTGCGCGAGCGAAGCCATGGTCCGGACGAAGTTCGAGCCCTGGCCGATGACCCAACTGGTACGCAGGATGTAGTGTCGCGGGACCGTCGACGCGATCGCGTCTCCCGCGGCCTTGGTCTGACCGTAGACACCCAGCGGCGAGAATGCCGATGACTCTTCGTAGGGATCCGCAGCCGAGCCGTCGAACACGTAGTCGCTCGAGATGTGAACGAGAGTGATGCCGTTCGCCGACGCGACACGCGCGAGAGCTGCAACGGCGCTAACGTTGGCGGCCCACGCCTGGCTGCGCCCCTCCGGCGACTCCGCGGCGTCTACCTGCGTATACGCGGCGGCGTTGATGATGGTGCCGTAGTCACGCCAGCGTCGGGCAACGTCCAGATCGGGCGAAGTGAGGTCGAGGTCGTCGCGCGCCGCGTACTCGATCCAGGGATGCTCACCGAACTCCGCGCGGAGAGCCCGGCCGAGCTGACCGTTCGCACCGGTGACGAGGAGCTTCTGCGGTGGCATCGGGACCACGTCGGACAGTCGCGGGTGCGCCCTGTCTTTCGCGCTGATCTCGACCTCGGACAGGGGGATGGGCCACTCGATGGCGGCCGTCTCATCTGCCAGGTTCAGGAAGGTATACGTCGCGTCGGGCGACCAGTGATCGTTCACGAGGTAGGTGTACGCGGTGTCGGCTTCGAGGGTCTGGTACGAGTTGCCGACTCCGCGCGGAACGAAGATCGCCGTCGACGGGTCGAGCTCGGTCGTGAACACGGCGCCGAAGGTCTCGCCCTCGCGGAGGTCGACCCACGCGCCGAAGATGCGCCCGGTCGCGACCGAGACGTACTTGTCCCAGGGTTCCGCGTGGATGCCACGGGTCGTGCCGACGGCGTCGTTGAACGAAATGTTGTTCTGGACCGGACCGAAGTCCGGCAGATCGACGCCGGCGGAGATCATCTTCTCGCGCTGCCAGTTCTCCTTGAACCATCCGCGTGCATCCCCGTGCACCGGCAGGTCGAGGACGACGAGACCGGGGATGGGCGTCTCGCGCACGGCGAGGGGCTTACCGAAGGCAATCGACATCGCGGTCACTGCCCCTTGCCGGCGTAGAACGCTTCGACGCCGTCCTTGGCGGGTGCCCACCAGGCTTCGTTGTCGCGGTACCAGTCGATGGTGGCGGCGAGTCCTGATTCGAAGTCCCCGTAGGTAGGAGCCCAGCCGAGCTCGGCACGGAGCTTGGTCGAGTCGATGGCGTAGCGCATGTCATGACCGGGACGATCTGCGACGAGGTCGTACGCGTCCGTCGGCTGACCGGCGATCTGCAGGATCAGCTCGACGACGCTCTTGTTGTCCTTCTCGCCATCGGCGCCGATGAGGTACGTCTCGCCGATCTCGCCCTTGTCGAGGATTGTGAGGACAGCGGAGGAGTGGTCGTCGGCGTGGATCCAGTCGCGGACGTTCTCTCCGGTGCCGTACAGCTTGGGGCGAACTCCGCGCAGCACGTTGGTGATCTGGCGGGGGATGAACTTCTCCACGTGCTGGTAGGGCCCGTAGTTGTTCGAGCAGTTGCTGATGGTGGCGCGTAAGCCGAACGAACGCACCCATGCCCGCACCAACAGGTCGGATCCGGCTTTGGTCGACGAGTACGGCGACGAGGGGTTGTACGGCGTCTGCTCCGTAAAGCGCGCCGGGTCGTCGAGTTCGAGGTCGCCGTAGACCTCGTCCGTGGAGATGTGGTGGAAGCGCACGTCATGGCGGCGCGCGGCCTCGAGCAGCGTGTAGGTACCGATGATGTTCGTGTCGAGGAACGGGCGCGGATCATGCAGGGAGTTGTCGTTGTGCGACTCGGCGGCGTAGTGCACGACGGCGTCGGCTTCCTCGACGAGCGGGTCGACGGCGGCCGCATCGGCGATGTCGCCCACCACGAGGCGGACGCGGTCGGCGGGAAGCCCCTCCAAAGAAGCACGGTTGCCGGCGTATGTCAGCTTGTCGAGCACGGTCACCGTGTGTTCGGTGTGCGCGATGACGTGATGCACGAAATTGGACCCGATGAAACCGGCGCCACCGGTGACGAGAAGACGCATGAGGTCAGGTTAGTCGGGATCGCCGGATCTTCCTGATGACGCCGGTTTGGCCGCTTCCGCGAAAATCGACGAGACTGGCAGCATGCGTGGCATCATTCTCGCGGGCGGAACCGGGTCGCGACTGCACCCCATCACGCTCGGCGTTTCCAAGCAGCTCGTCCCCGTCTATGACAAGCCGATGATCTACTACCCGCTGTCCACTCTCATCCTGGCGGGGGTTCGCGACATCCTGGTCATCACGACGCCGTCCGACGCCGGGCAGTTCGAGCGCCTCCTGGGCGACGGTTCGGCCTTCGGCGTTTCCATCACGTACAAGCAGCAGCCTTCGCCCGACGGCCTGGCCCAGGCGTTCGTCCTCGGAGCAGACCACATAGGGTCCGATTCGGTGGCCCTCGTGCTCGGCGACAACATCTTCTACGGACAGGGCATGGGAACACGCCTCCGTCGGTACAATCACCTCGACGGCGGTGTCGTCTTCGGCTATTGGGTGGACGACCCCTCCGCGTATGGCGTCGTCGAGTTCGACTCCTCGGGGGCGGTCGTCTCGCTCGAGGAGAAGCCCGTCGCACCCAAGAGCAACTACGCCGTACCGGGGTTGTACTTCTACGACAACGCCGTCGTCGACATCGCCCGGAATCTCCGGCCGTCGCCGCGCGGCGAGCTCGAGATCACCGACGTGAATCGGGCCTATCTTGACGAGGGCAAGCTCAAGGTCGAGATTCTTCCGCGAGGCACGGCGTGGCTCGACACCGGCACCTTCGATTCGCTGAGCGAAGCGACCGAATTCATCCGCACGGTCGAAAAACGCCAGGGTCTGTCTATTGGCTGCCCGGAGGAGGTCGCCTGGCGGATGGGTTTCTTGACAGACGACGAGCTGCGGACGCGCGCAGAGAGCCTGGCCAAGAGTGGATACGGCGACTATCTGATCAAGGCATTGGCGCAGGGGCAGGTGCGACCGGGTGAATGACTCCACTGTCCCCGTCCGGTTTCCTCTCGGGGGGACACGCGGCGCGATCTTCTCCGCTCAGGCGCGCAGCGGCCGACTGACAGATGCCACTCTCTACTCGTTGTCGGCTCTCCGTGAGCACGTCGATCATTTGCTCCTCGTTGTCGGAGGCCTCGATGCGCAAGGTCGATCGGAGGCTGAGTCGCTCGCTGATCGCGTCGTGGGCGTGGGCCCGAACGTGCATGGTTTGTGGGCGTATGCCGAAGGCCTGCGCGCCTGGGGTTCCGCGGAGCGCACGTTCGACGAGATCGTCCTCACGGGGGATGGGTGGTTCGGTCCGGTGAGCCCTCTGGGCCCCGTGATCGAACGCATGGAGGCCCGCTACCTCGATATGTGGTCGATCACGGATCGCCGGGATGCCCGGCACCGCGACCGATCAGAGGGCCGCGACGGCGCCGTGCGCCTGAGCGCCTATTGGATAGCGGTCCGGCGCCGGGTCCGCGAGTCGAGCGCGTGGGGAAAATTCTGGTCTCACCTCCCGGCGCGTCCGGGCCACAGCTGGGAGGTGCGCAACGCCGAGTCCCATCTCAGCGAGGTCGTGACCCGTGCGGGCTTCCGCATCGGTGCGGCTTTCGCCAGCGATGACTACCCGGCTGAGCATCCCGACATGTTCAACGTCGACCTTCTCATTGAGGACGGCTGTCCCGCGGTCGCCCGGGAAGTCCTGGACGGGTATCCGTTGTTTTATGACCAGCACGCCATCGCTGGTCGCCGGATCTCGGCCGCCATGGCCGCGCGGGGCTATCCGGTGGGCCTGATGTGGTCCGATCTTGCACGCACGTGCCCGCCCAAACGCGTACACACCAACGGAGCCATGTTCGAGATTCTGCCCGCCACGGAGCGTGCTCCCGGGCGCGATGCGATGACAGTACTCGCGGTGGTCCACGTTCTCGACATCGAAGTCCTCACCGACGTCGTCGGACGCGTCGCGGCGATCCCCGGTCTCGCTCGTGTCATCTTCACCCTTTCAGAGGAGTCGACCCGCACGGCGGTCGAGACGGCGTGGAGCAGAACCTCTGTCTCGAGGGATGTGCCCTGTGAGGTCAGAGCCGCAACCACTCGCCGGCAGGCCGACACCGCCGTCGTGTTCGACGAGTGTCGTGACGTGGTGTTCTCCGACGACATAGACCTCGTCGTGGCGTTGCACACGGGGGTCGAAGAGCGTCTTTCGCACAACGCAGCTCGCTACTTCCGTCGGCAGCAGTACGACTGCCTTCTGGGCGGTGACGCGGGGTACGCAGCGAACATCATCGAGCTCTTCCGGCGCGAAGCCGAGCTGGGCCTGGTGTTCCCCCCGACTCCTCATATCGGGATGTCGACGCTCGGCGACGGGTGGGTGGGGCAGCGTTCGCGCGCCGAACGCGTCCTCACGAAACTCGGCGTCAATGTGCCGCTCGATTGGGCGAGCCCACACGCCCCCGTCGGGGGGATGTGGTGGGGTCGGCCGGACGCGGTGCGTCTGCTTGCCGAAGAGCGGTGGGGGACCGATTCCGCCGCCAGCGCTGTGCATTCCCGTTTGCACGCCTACGTCGCCGGTGAACGCGGCTACTACACGCGAACGGCGGCGACGAGCGAGCATGCGGGCCTGAGTCATGGCTCTCTCGAGTACATCGGCGATCATATGGCGATGACCTCATACGGCTATCCGGCGGGCTACACCTCGCTCCTTCACCGGGCGGGGCCCGTGGGGTCGGGACGGGGCGTTGATTTCGCTCGCATGTGGCTTCGATATCGGCATCCGGGCTGGTTGGGCACCATCTCGCGCGTCGGTCGACTTGCACGGCGGATGCGCCGCGTCGTGCGCAGAGCAGCCCGGTCCGAACGGAGGGAGAATTGATGCCCGGTCCAGGTCGTTTTCCCGAATCGGGCTCGCGCGCTGTCGTCTACGTCATATACGACCGTCGAGGTCGCGTCGACGACTTCGTTCTGCATGCGCTGTCAGGTCTGCGTGAACACGCCGATCGCATCATCGCGGTCGTTAACGGGGTGCTCCTCGAGGACGCCCGGGCTCGGCTTGAGGCGGTGGCAGACGACGTCCTCCAGCGCGAGAACACCGGAATGGACATCTGGGGGCAGAAAGCTGGCCTCGAGTTCCTCGGCGACGACATCGCGCGGTACGACGAAGTCATCCTCACAAACGACACATGGTTCGGGCCCGTACGCCCCTTCGCTCCGGTTTTTGCGGATATGGATGCCAGCGAAGTCGACTTCTGGGGTCTCACTGATCACCCGCGGGTCGAGCAGAACTCGTCCTGGACGGGTGAGGTCATCCCCTACCATCTTCAGTCTTTCTGGATCGCGGTCCGCCGCCGGATGTTTACCTCGGACGTCTGGCGTGATTACTGGCGGTCGCTCCCTGTACTCGAGGATTGGACGGAGGCCGTCACGCTGCACGAGGTGACGTTCACCGAGCGGTTCAGTTCTGCCGGATATACGCACCGCGTGGCCTTCGGTCACGAGCGATACGACACCGAGAACCCGTCGATCTTCAACGCGGAGCAGCTGCTCGATGACGGGTGTCCGATTGTCAAGCGCAAGCCGTTCTTCTTCTGGCCCGTAACCATGGACCACGAGGCGTCCATCGGCAAGTGGCTGATCGAGAAGGTCGAGTCCTTCGGCTACTCACGCGACCTCATCCTCCCCAACCTCGCTCGCAACTCTCCGCCGCGAGATGTGACGACCGATCTGGGCATGCTCGACATCCTCTCTGACGTCGACGTTTCGTACGATCCGTCGAATCCGCTGCGTGTGGTGCTCGTAGCACACATTTTCTATGTGGACATGACAGACGAGATCCTTGACCGTGGTGATCTCCTGCCGTGCGACTACGACCTCGTGGTGACCACTCCCGACGCCCATCGTGCTCGAGAGATCGAGGGCATCCTCCACACGCGGCGTCGCCCCGGTCGACGGACCGAGGTACGCGTGTTGCCGTCGAACGACGGACGAGATCAGAGCGCTTTCCTCATCGCCTGTCGCGACCTCATCCTGGGTGACGCGTATGACGTCATTGTGAAGGTGCACACGAAGCGGACGCCGCAGCAGGGGTACGCCGTAGGGCAGCACTTCAAGGGACAGCAGCTCGACAACCTCCTGCCGACGGCGGGCTACGCGGCGAACCTCATCGGGCTGTTCCAACGCGAGGAGGGGCTCGGACTTACCTACCCCCCGATGATCCACATCGGGCATGGCACTCTGGGGCATGCATGGTGGGGTAACCGTCCGCGTTTCGAACACGTCGCGGCGCAACTGGGTATCGCGGTGCCGGTCGACACCGTCTCCCCTCTCGCCCCCTTCGGGTCGATGTACGCCGCTCGTCCGGAGGCGCTCCGGTTGCTTGCCGAGCGGGAGTGGCGGTACGAGGAGTTCGGCGGAAAAGACGCATACAAGGACGGCGGCCTTGCCCACGTGCTGGAACGCCTCCCCTCCTACGCGGCGGCCGAGCGAGGCTTTCACACTCGCACGGTCTTGACCGCCGAGTATGCGGCTCTGAGCCACACCTCCCTCGAATTCAAAGTCGATGAGATGGCGGCGACGCTCCCCGGCTCCCTCCGTGACAAGACCCTGTTCCTGCACCGAGCTGGTTGGATCGGCACCGGGCGGGCCGTCGATTTCCTCGAGATGTACCTACGCTTCAACAAGCCGCATCAGCTGGCCCGGTGGCAGAGTGTGCGCGGTGCGGTCGCGCGCCCGCGTCGAGTCGTGAACGCCGTTCGTCGTTTTCTCGGTACCACGCGCACCTGACGCACCTGAGAGCGCCGTGAGAGAGGACTCAGGCGACGCCCGGTAGGATCGAGTTATCCCGAAAGACGATGGTCAGGCTTGGAAAAAATAGAACGATTTGCGGCCTTGGAAGAGCTCCCGTTCTCAACGGTCGACGCCAAAGGCATGAGTTTCCCCGGCCGCGGGGGGAAGCTCCGAGAGCTGTACTCTCGACGCGATCTGCTGTTCCTTCTGGTCCGCCGGGACCTGCAAGCTCGCTACCGCGACAGCTTCCTCGGTTTCCTCTGGACTGTCATCCGGCCGCTGATCCAGTTCTTGATGTATTTCATTGTGCTCGGGCAGTTCCTCCGGGCCGCCGAAGGCATTCCGAACTTCGCCATCTACCTTTTCGCGGGCCTGACGCTTTACCAGTTCTTCAACGATACGGTGGCGGGTGCCACCGGGTCCATCTTGATGAATGGGGGACTTGTCAAGAAGATCTACCTGCCGCGTGAGATCTTCCCGTTCGCCAGCGTCGGTGGCGCCGGGTTCATGTTCTTGGTGCAGTTGGCCGTCCTCGTCATCGCTGCCTTGGTCTTTCAAGCACTACCGGCACCTGCGCAGATGCTCTGGTTCTTCCCGGCGCTCGGACTCGTGCTCATCTACGGCACGGCGATCGGCCTGCTGCTCAGCGCCGTGAATGTTTACCTGCGTGACATCCAGTACCTGACCGATGTCGTCCTGATGCTTGCGATGTGGGCCTCCCCGATCGTGTATTCCTGGCGAATGGTGAGCGATGTCATCGCTCGGTTCTCCTTGCCCTCGTGGGTCCTCGAGATCTACCTCGCCAACCCGCTGACGCTCGCCATTCTTGGGTTCCACAAGGCTTTCTGGGGTGCGGGAACGCCACAGGATTACCCCCCGGGCCTCGAGTTGCGCATGCTCGTTGCAGGTGTCGTCGGACTCGTCTTCCTGTTCATCTCGCACCGGGTGTTCACCCGTCTGCAAGGCAATTTTGCGCAGGAGCTGTGATGAGCATCGCCCACGCCCCGGTCGTCGTCCGCATCGACAAGGTACGCAAACGCTTCCGCGTACGCAGAGATAACAGCCTAAAAGACCGCATCGTCCACCTCGGGCGTCAGGGAAAGACCCATCGCGAGGACTTCATCGCGGTCAGGGACGTCTCCCTCGACATCGAGGCTGGTACCACGGTCGCTCTCATGGGGGCGAATGGATCCGGTAAGAGCACGCTGCTGAAGCTCATCGGAGGGATCGTCGCCCCGACCTCCGGGTCCATCCATACCCGCGGACGAATGGCTGCCCTGCTCGAACTCGGGGCCGGTTTTCACCCCGACCTGAGCGGACGTGAGAACATCTATCTGAATGCGTCGATCCTGGGCCTGACCCGTCCGGAGATCGACGCGCGATTCGGTGAGATAGTCGAGTTCAGCGGGATCGCAGACTTCATCGACACCGCGGTGAAGTTTTACTCCTCCGGGATGTATGTGCGTCTGGCCTTCTCCGTCGCCATCCACACCAATCCCGACATTCTGCTCGTGGACGAGGTCCTCGCCGTCGGCGACGAGGCCTTCCAACGCAAGTGCATGGATCGCATCGCCCAGTTCCGCGCTAACGGTTGCACGATCATTCTCGTCAGCCATTCTGCGCAGCAGGTCGCCGAGCTCTGCGATCGTGGAATCGTTCTCCGCAAGGGCGAGGTCGTCCATGATGGCGACGTCGATGAAGCGATCGGTGTCCTGCGCGATGTCCTCGAGGGTCGTGACGAGGCGAGCGCCGCGGAGGCGGCCGAACGTGCTCCCATCCGCGTCTCCGGGGTCGAGATCGTGGATGACCGCGGCGAGAAACGCCGCAGCTTTCTGTCGGCCGAGACGATCGGCATCCGGCTCGCTCTCGAATCCGACCATCCGATTTCGCGATGGGCCGCCGGGTTCAGCGTCAACACTCCGTTGGGACACATGGTGTTCGCGTCGAACACCGATCTGCTGAACACCAGCCTCCCGACAATGGAGGGTGAGATGACGGTCGACTTCAGGGTCGACGCCCTCCACCTCGGCGCTGGCACCTACCATGTGCACGCCAACGCCGTGGCGTCGGACGAGGGAGGGGTTCATGGCATCTCCCACGGAGCGACCTTCACGGTCGAAACTCCGGAGCAGACGCTCGGGACCACTACCGCGGACGTCTCGGTCTCGTTCGGCGAGCGCTAACGGCGGAGCTCGATTGCTGTTCGCAGGAGCGTGTCGGCCCGCGCGTCGAACGAGTGATCGCGGCGTACGGAGGCGGAGATCGCTTCCAGAGACCGGTCGTCCGGGAGAACGTCGTCGAGATCGTGCTCCAAGATGCGAAGCATCTCGGGAACCGAGCGATAGGTCGCGACGGCACCGTGAAAGAGCTCGGCGATGCCGGCCACGTCGTCGCTGACTGCACGCCCTCCCGCCGCGACCACGTCGAAGAGGCGGTTCGAGACGAATCCGTGCCGCTGCATCGCTGGCCAATGATCATTCAGCACGGCCCGCGCGCCCTCGTACAGCCGGGGCAACTGGTCGTTTGGAACTCCCTCGGCCCGGATGACCGCCGAGGGGATGTACCCGCGCCAATCCGGTCCATACACATCGACGGGCAACCCCGCGCGGACGGGCTCGACCACCGACGGTCGGGCGATCCCACGGGCTGTTCCAACGAAAACGAATCGGTTTGTTCGGAGGGTCCCCTGAGGCCGGAAGCGCGCGGCATCTGTGCACTGCAACAAGGGCAGGATCGGGCGGGCCCACGCCCTCGACGTTTCGTCTGCCCATTTTTCGGAAGCGGCGAACACCGCGTCGAAACCGGCTACGTCGGAGGCGGCGATCTCGTCGGGATGGCTGATGACCCAAAGCAGCGAGAGGGCGTCGGCCTGCGGTTCCAGGTGCTCGGGGCCGCGGAGTGCGAGCGAGACGTCGTCGAGGCCGGTCGTAGACCTGTTGCGAGCGGCGTAGGCGTCGATGACGACCTCTTGACCACGCCGTCGCAGCGCGCCGGCCAGGCCGCGGGCGAAATGGGTGTCGCCCCACGCCTCACCCGGTCGACCGGGGGGCGCGGCGATCTTCAGCGCCCATCGCAACGAGGGGACACGACTTCCATCTGCGAGGGTGACCGACGCAGGATTGCGCGCGAAGGCCGGGCCGGAGGGTCCCCAATGGGATACTCGCCATCCGCGCTGCGCGACCAACGGTTCGATGTCGGTGTCGGGGATGCCCGAAGCATCCTGGTCGAGGTCGTCGTCCGAAGCGGGGGCGCGCACGACGACGGTGGTGAGTGTGCGATGAGTCTTCGAGGCGTCTCCCGCGCGGTGGGCGAAGGTCATGCCCGCTCTCCGCCACGGAAAGATCTCAGGTCCGAGTGCGAAGGCGTCTTCGCTCGGCGCACCTGAGAGGAGATGGAAAGGGAGCCCGTCGTGCACGCCCAGTCCGGCAGAGGCGACCGCGCCGTCCCAGCCGAGCCAGAGGGGTGCGACGGGGCCATGGGCAGCTGCCTCGGCGAGCTGGATCAGGGACGGAGCGGAGATCTCGCTGTGCGGTCCTCGCACGATCAGCGTTGCTCCCTCGACCATTGCCTCCTCAACACGCTGGAGGAGCATGTCGTCATCGATCAGAAGGAACGTGTGTACGCGAGAGCTGCATAGCAAAGCCGCAGCGGATGTCGCTTCGGTGCCCCCGGGCGCAACAGCGACGATCAAAGCAGCCGACAGATCATCAGCAGCCCGAACGGCTTCTGCGAGGGGCCGTGCGGGCAGGCCCTCGTCTCGAGCCAATCGGCACACGACGACGTCAGTCGTGATTGGGGGAAGGATATGGTCGCCGCTTCCTGCGAGGATCTCGACGACCTGACGGTGCGCTTTCCTCCAGTCGACTGCTGTCTCGCCCGCGTTCGATGGCATCTCGATCGTTCCCGAGACGCGAGCGGCGCGCCAAGCGTGCCCGAGAGCCCGGCCCGGGGCTCGCCGGGACGTCGGGACCCGACGACCGTAACTCACCGCGTCCCAGGCGACGGATACGTCTACGTCATCGGCGTCGCTGACAAGGTACGCGTAGAGCGCAGGGACACGCCCCGCATCTGGCAGCTGGGAGGAGACGAGACGCTCCATGAAGAGAGGGTTCAGAGCGAAATCCCTGCGATATCCCGTGCGCGTATAGAGCCGGATCGCTCCGCGGATCGTCCGCGGACCGCCCTGAGCCTGCACGTAGTCGATGTCCACGACGTCCGCCGCACCAATGGTCCGTGCCCACCACCAGCGGTCGACCTCCCGAAGGGTGGGGGCGAGCAGGGGAAGGGAACGGGCGTGCCTCCAGACGGCTCGGGCTCGTCTCAGCATCCCCCGAGTATACGAAGCGTCGAGGCACGGGGCTCGACGCTCCCCGGAGCCCCAGCAGTCCGCCTACTAGAATTGCAGCGTTATGACCGAACTGGGTGATCGCGTCGCTGTGCTCGTGCCGGCGTGGAATGAGGTCCGCAACGTCGGACACACCGTGAAAGAGATCCGTTCGGCCGATCCGCTGTACGACGTGATCGTCATCGATGACGGTTCTGTCGACGGAACGGCTTCCGCCGCCCGGGACGCGGGCGCCGAGGTTCTCGTTCTTCCTTTCAACCTCGGTGTAGGCGGTGCCATGCGGACCGGCTTCACCTTCGCCGATCGACGCGGGTATGGTCGCGCGATACAGGTGGACGCCGACGGCCAACACAATCCGGAGCACATCCGCCTCGTCCTCGACGGCCTCGATCGTGCCGACATCTCGATCGGTGCGCGGTTCGCCGACGTGGGCGATTACTCTGTCCGTGGCCCGCGAAAGTGGGCGATGGTCTTCCTTGCTTTCGTGGTGTCCCGGGTCGCGGGTGTGCGGCTGACCGATGTGACCAGCGGCTTCAGAGCCGCGAACCAGCGCGCGATCCGACAGTACGTCCGCTATTACCCGGCGGAGTACCTCGGCGACACCCTCGATTCGCTCGTCGAAGCGGTGCACTCCGGCCTAACCGTGACTCAGGTTCCAGTCGCGATGCGGCCGCGGATGCACGGCAAACCCAGTCAGAACGTCATCGGATCGACCGTGTACTTGGTGAGGTCCGTGTTCGCCATCTCGCTCGCGCTCATGCGCGGCGCGCTACGTCGGAGACCCCGCGCATGATTGTCCCCGTCGGAATCGCCTTCGCCCTCGTCATCCTCGCTCTCATCGTGACGATGTTGATGCGGCGCCACCTTCGCGAGAAGTACGCGGTCATGTGGCTTCTCATCGGCGCCGCCATGCTCGTCCTCGCGTTGTTCCCCGACCTCCTCGGCGCGCTGGCGGGGGTTCTGGGAGTAATCGTTCCCTCGAACCTGCTGTTCGCTCTTGCCGTGGCGCTCTTGATCGGCGTGACGCTCCACCTTTCGTGGGAGCTGTCCCGCGCCGAGGAGGAGATCCGCCGCGTCGCCGAGGAGGTCGCGATCCTTCGCACGGACATGGCGCGTTTGCAATCAGCCGCGAATACCGCGTCCGATCTGCGCTTCCGGGCACACGCCGACCCCGAAGACCCCGAGGAGCCCTCGGCGCCCTGAGCGATACCACCCTCGAGGGAGAGCCCGTGACAAGCCGGACTCGCCGTCGCTCAGGAGGACGTGCCGTACCCGCGAGCCAGCAGGTCCTCGACGATTATGTCCGACGGAGAAGCCGCGACCTCGTCGCTACCGGCTCGATGTGCGTCGGCGTCCTGAAGGAATTGCCGGACGACATCCTGGTCCCACCGTGAGAGCAGGGCGCTGGTGCCCAAGCCCTCATTCCGCTCGGTCGCCATGCGGTGGATGAGGGTCGGGATGCCGAACACCGCCGACTCTTCCTGCACGCCGCCCGAATCGGTCACGACCAGCTGTGCGTTCTGCAGACGCTCCACGAAGGCGGCGTGCTCCAACTTGGGAGCTGTGGTGAGGCGGTCCAAGCCCAGCTCGCCGATGACCTCCTCGATCGCATCGCGCGAATACGAGTCGACTACCACCTGTAAGGCGACCGGGCTCTGATCATTCAATGTCTGCAGTGTGTCCCGCACGAGGGTGAGATTGGAGATGAACTCGAATCGGTGCAGAAGAACGAGACCGTACGGTTCGTCGGAGACGTCCTCACCAGGATTGCCCGCACGTTTTGCGGCGCTATCGCGAACCGCGTCCTTGACCGTGTTGCCCTGGGTCACGATGACGTTGCGACGCCCGGCGAGGTTTCTTGCCGTCTCGTCTGTGGGTGCGTAGTGCACCTCAGCCAGGCGGCCAACGATGCGACGGTCGAGCTCCTCGGGGAAGGGGTGTCGCCAATCGCCCGAGCGCAAGCCCGCTTCGACGTGCGCGACGGGGAGCCCTGCGAGACGTCCGATGAACGTGCCGAGAACGGTGGTCATCGTGTCCCCGTGGACCAGAACGACGCTCGGTCGTGACGCGCGACGCAGTGACCCCAGATTCTTGAGGGTCCACAGGCCGACCGTTGTCATCCAGCCCACCATGTGGACGGGTTTCTTGAGAGGCTTGCCCCTCCATCCGTTCGCGATCACGCGGTCGGGAGCGCGCAGACCGAGCTGCGGCATGGCGGTGCGCAAAGCCTCTGTGTGCTGGAAAGTCACCCATTGCTGGTAAGGGACTTCGCGCGCGTCGAGTCGCCGCATCACGGGGGCGAGCTTGATGGCCTCGGCGGTGGTTCCGTAGATAAAGACGATCATGGGGTCGGTTCTTTCGACGAAGGCGAGAAAGCGGAGCGATGGACGAAGATGCCGCGCACGATACCCGCCCAGAAGGGGCCTGCGAAGGGGACGATGTAAGTCAGGTAAGCCAGGACGGAGCGGCGTGGGGTCCGTTGGACCGCGGCGAGGATCGCGGGTGCCGCCGCCGTGAGACCGCCCGCGGCCAGTATGGCGAGCGCGACGGACGCCCTGCCCCGCAGAACGAGAGACGTCAGCAGGCCCAGCACGACGATGGGGGCGACAGCGAGCCCGAGAAGGATCGCCGATCGAGCGGGAGTCGTCCCCGCGTAGGAGTCGACAAAAAGTGTGCCCCGGTCTCTTGCGTGCCCGAGGAAGCCTCTCACGGTCGTCCGCGGTCTGTAGACCGCAGAGAAACGCGGGTCGATGCGGATTCCGTGGTTCTCCGCGACCCAGCGCAAGATCTTGGTGTCGTCGGATACCAGTGTCGATGCGACGGTGGGGGCAGCGTGATGGAATGCCTCGGTGAGCAGATCGCGGGGTGCGAGCAGGAGGGTCGTGCCCTTCGGGGCGGAGTCGAAATTCTCAGCGGTGAGGACCATCGCTCGTGGACGCCGAAGGTAATGGCCCCAGAACAGTCGAGTCGGTACGTCCCAGAACCGACCGACCAGGGGAGCGGCGGGATCAGTTTCGATGTGAGCATTCCAGACACGCACACCGTCTTGGGCCTCACCCCAGATACGCGCAAGACTGTCCGCTTCGATCAAGACGCGCGAATCGAGAAGCATGACGGTCGATGCGGAGGCGGCTTCGAGGCCCGAGCGACGGGCCTCGAAACGACCGGCGTTGGGCTGGGAGAGCACCGTCACCGGGACGACACTGTCGTCCTGCCAGCCACGGAGGACGGCCACCGTGTCGTCCGTTGATCCGTCGTCGACGACGATCACCTCGGCGGCGACACCGGCGCGATCGATGGCCCCCCGCAGGGCGGTCAGAGTGCTCGGAAGCCATGGGGCGGAGTTATAGGACGGAATCACCACGCTCAAGTCGGGCGAGACAAGGGGGGCGCTCATCGGCAGTCGTCACCCCCGGCGGTCACGGTGCGCTCAGGTCCAGGGCACCATGCCGGATAGCATGAAGTGGGGCAGGGGAACACACACCCAGACTAGCCGTGCCGCCGGCGTCGCTCCTTCTTGCCCTTCTTCTCTCGTTCCCGTCACTCGAGGAGCCCGGATCCATGAGACTCCGCCGTTTGAGCCGCGCCGTTCGCCCGGCCCTCGTCATCGCTGCCGCACTGGTCGCGCTGCTGGCGTGGGCCGTGTCATCCCCTCCCGGATCGAGCCCGGATGACGACTACCACATGGCCAGCATCTGGTGCGGCACGACGGATTCAACGGATCTCTGCGAGCAGACAGGGGTGCCGTCTGAGCGCGCCCTCCCCGCGGATGTTCTCGAAGCCTCGAGCTGCTTCGCCTTCGATCCCGACAAAGCCGCGAATTGCCGCCTCGACGCCGACACGATCAAGCTCAGCACTCGCGGTAATTGGAACGGCGAGGCCTACCCGCCCGTCTATTACTCCGTGATGCATGCCTTCGCCGGACATGATCTCTCCATCTCCATCGTCACCATCCGCGCGGCGAATGCTGTGCTCTACGTCGGCGTCCTCGCGCTCCTTTTCTTCCTGGTGCCCCTCACGGGACGACGAGCTCTCGTCTGGGGGGCTCTGATCACGTCGGTACCTCTCGGCGTCTTCATCGTCGCGAGCGTGAATCCGAGCTCGTGGGCCGTCATCTCGGCGTCCGGACTGTGGGTGGCGGTCTGGGCCTTCTTCGTGCAGTCGGGCTGGCGCAAGGCGGGAGCGGCTGTCCTCACCGTCCTCCTCGTGATCGTCGGCGCCGGTTCTCGCGGTGACTCGGCGGCGTACTCGGTGCTAGCTCTCATCGCTGGCGCAGTTCTCGCCTTCCGCCGCGACCGGAGATACCTGCGCGATCTCCTGCTGCCGGTGGGGCTAGTGGCCGCCTCGGCAGCTCTCTTCTTCACCGCAGGACAATCCGCCGTCGTCGGCGGGGCGACGGTGGTGAAGAATGACACCTACAGCTTCTCCGAACTGCTCTTTATCAACCTCAAGGCACTACCACAGCTTCTGACGGGCTTCCTCGGCACCTGGGGACTGGGGTGGCTCGACACGTACATGCCGGGCATTGTCTGGGTCACGGCTCTGTCGGTGTTCGCCGGTGTGGTGTTCTGGGGGCTGCGTCTTGGCGATGCCCGTAAATGGCTGGCCTTGGCGGGGGTTGGCGCCGGTGTGATCGCGGTGCCGCTCTACATCCTCATGCATGACGGCGTCGTCGTCGGCAACGGAGTGCAGCCGCGCTACGTCTTCCCGCTCATCGTCATGTTCGCCGGAATCGCCGCCTTCGGCTTCGCGCGGTCCTCTCTCGGTATGGGTCGCGTTCAGCTCGGCGTGGCGGCTATCGGGCTCGTCACGGCGAATAGCGTGGCTTTGCACGTCAACCTGCGCCGTTATGTCACCGGCCTCGATCGCGTGGGGGTCAACCTCGACCGCGATATCGAGTGGTGGTGGAATGCGCCGGTGTCGCCGATGGGGCTTTGGGCGATCGGCACGGCCGCGTTCGCCGTGACCGTTGCCCTTCTGCTGTCGATTGCCTGGCCGCGAGTTCCCGTGGCGGACAGCCCGGTGAGTGCTCCGCGTCCCGGCGGGGTCCTGGAGGAGGCGGACACCTTCCGCGTCCGTGTCGACCAGGGCGCGTCCGGATCGGAGGCGGGAGCGCCGACGACGCGGGCGGACCGCCGGGCCCTCCACGGCGGACAATCGTGACCTCGACCGGTCGGTGGGGACACATTCGATCTCATGCCACCGCGTTGGGGTCGGTGGGAGTGGCGAGCGTCGTGGGCGCGGTCGCCGCCTTCGTCTTCCAGATTGTGACCGCGCGCCTGGTCGGTCCGGACGATTTCGGATTGCTTGCGGCGTTCTTCTCGATCGTCAACGTCGCCGCGATCGGCAGCTCCGCCCTCCAGAATTCGGTTGCGGTGCAGACGGCCGCGGGGAGCGAGTCGGTGACCGCCCGCGCCAAGTTGCGCGTACCCGTCGATGCTCTGATCGTGGGCCTGGCCGGCGGCATCCTGGTCCTGGTGCTCTCACCGTCACTGGCCGTTGCGCTCGGTTCGAGCCTCGGCATCGTGGTGGCCGCAGCCGTCAGCATCCCCCTGAGCTTCTTGTTCGCGGCATACGTGGGCCGCATCCAGGGAGCGGGACGCGCCACCGCAGCAGTCGGGTGGTCAACGGCATCCCTCGTCATGCGCGTTCTGATCGCCGTACCCGTGCTTCTGTTGGGGGCCGGGGTGGGCGGCGCCGCCGGGGCGGTGGTCGCGGCTACGGGTTTCGCGACTCTGGGTGCGGCGATTACCGCACGACGGACTCCCTCGCCGCGCCGGTCGATCTTCACGGCGGATGGCACGACCATCATGATCATCACCATTGCCTTGGCGTGGCTGACGAGCGCCGACGTGTTCTACCTGCGCGTTCTCGCTCCGGCCTCCCTCGCCGGGGAGTACGCCTCGGTCGCCGTCCTGGTCAAGGCCTCATCCATCCTGCCGTCTACCTTGTCGCTCTACCTTTTGCCGAGATTCGCGCGCAACAGGGAGAGCGTCGAGCTCACCCGGGTCGGCGTCTTCGCCTCGATCGCCGTCTCGGCGGCGGCGGGCCTTGCGCTTCTCCTCGCCTTCTGGTTGGTGGGCGGCCCTGTGATCGACATCATCCTGTCTGGGAGCTACGCCGGCGCCAAGCCCCTCCTCGTCCCTATCGCCGCGGCCTACGTGCCCTGGATCATCCTCCAGGGGCTGCTCATCCAACTCATCTCCGACGCGTCTCGCGTGGCGGCGGTTACGTTGGTCCTAGGGGTCGGGGCGCAAGCCGCGGTTTTCTTCGGCTTTCTGCCGGATCTCGGTGCCACGCTACTGGCGTTCGGAGCTCTTGGATGGGTCCTGTGCGGCGTGCTCGTCGTCGCCATCATGGTCAGACTCAGACGCGTGTCGTCAGATCGGAGTGTTCGATGAACCGTCGCCGCGAAGGCATCACCGGCTACATCGCCGGGGGCCTGGGCAACCAGCTCTTCATCCTCGGTGCGGCGTGGGAACAGGCGGAGCGTCTCGGAGTTCCGCTGTTCCTGGACCGGTCCCACTTCGGTGTGACGGGCACGCGTGGATTCGAGCTCGACGCACTTCCCACGCCCGCGCAGGTTCTGGGCGCAGGCGAGAGCTGGAGATCGGTGCGTATCTCCTCGGAGCGCGTGCTGCCGCTCCCAACGCGCTGGGGGCGGATCCATCTCGAACGCGATGCGGATCGATACTCCCCATCGATCGATTCCGTCCAGCCGGGAACGACCCTGGTGGGCTATTTTCAGTCGCCGCGGTACTTTCCGACGGTGGGGCCACGTCTGCTGGATGTGATGGAGGGCATGCCCGAGACCGAGGTCGAGGCGGCCGCTCTCGCGCGCATGCGTGACGAGCCGGCCGTCACGCTTCACCTGCGCCGCGGCGACTATCTGGCCGTTCCGTCGGATCGTCAGTTCATCGCGTCGGTCGCGTACGCTCGCCGCGCGCTACGGCTGCTCGACGATCTCGGTGTCCGCCTGCCGGTTCGGGTGTTCTCCGACTCGGTGGATCTGGTGCGTGGCGAGCTCGCCGATGTCGACGCGCAGTTCGACTTCGTCGAAGACGACGGTTCGCTCGGCATCTGGAGCACGATCAAGGCGATGGCGTCAGGATCGGCGATGATCATGAGCAACTCGAGCTTCAGTTGGTGGGCTGCAACTCTGATGGAGCACCGGGGAGGCTCTCCCGTGATCATCGGACCGCGTCCTTGGACATCGGGCGGGACGGCGAAAGCCGATCTGCTCGCGCCCAATTGGATCACCCTCGACGCGCGCTGACCGACCCGGACGACGGAGCCGCCCGGTCCGATGGACCGGGCGGCTCCGTCGTTCTCGGTAAGAGCCTCAGACCGCGAGCACCCCGCGGAAGTACTCCACCGTCCGCTCGAGGCCCGCGCGCAGCGCGATCGTCGGCTCCCAGCCGAGCTCGCGACGGGCGAGGTCGATGTTGGGCTGGCGCTGCTTGGGGTCGTCCTGGGGGAGCGGCCGGTGTTCGATGGTCGAGGGGCTGCCGGTGATCTCGAGCACGGCGTTCGCGAGTTCGAGCATCGTGAACTCGCCGGGGTTGCCGACGTTGATCGGACCGGTCACCGAGTGGTCGGTGTTCATCAGGCGCACCATGCCGTCGACGAGGTCGTCGACGAAGCAGAACGAGCGGGTCTGCGAGCCGTCGCCGTAGATGGTGATGGGCTCTCCGCGCAGCGCCTGCACGATGAAGTTCGACACCACTCGGCCGTCGTTGGGGTGCATGCGGGGGCCGTAGGTGTTGAAGATGCGGATGACCTTGATCGACAGGTCGTGCTGACGGCGGTAGTCGAAGAAGAGCGTCTCGGCGGCGCGCTTCCCTTCGTCGTAGCAGGAGCGGGTGCCGATGGGGTTGACGTTGCCCCAGTAGTCCTCGGTCTGGGGGTGAACGGCGGGGTCGCCGTAGACCTCGGAGGTCGAGGCCTGCAGGATCGGCACACGCAGGCGCTTGGCGAGACCGAGCATGTTGATCGCACCCATGACGCTGGTCTTGGTGGTCTGCACCGGGTCGTGCTGGTAGTGCACCGGGGAGGCGGGGCACGCCAGGTTGTAGATCTGGTCGACCTCGACGTAGAGCGGGAAGGTCACGTCGTGACGCATCAGCTCGAAACGCGGGTTGTCGAAGAGGTGCTCGACGTTGCGGCGGGAACCCGTGAAGAAGTTGTCGACGCAGATGACCTCGTTGCCCTCGGCGAGGAGGCGTTCCGACAAGTGGGACCCGATGAAGCCGGCTCCGCCGGTGATCAGAACTCTGGATGACACTTCCCCACCCTATCAGCGGGGGTCCACGATGCCCGGGGAAGACGCCGGTCAGCGGGTGGTCGACACCATCCGGGCCTGGCCGAACGTCCGACCCAGGGCGCCCTCGAGGCGTCCCACGAACATGGGCCAGCCGTCCAGGAGAGTGATCGGCCGGGGATTGCGCACGCCGTAGAGCAGACCCGCGCCGGTGAACGCCGCCCGCCACCACAGCGGGTAGCCGTGCGTCGCGAAAGCGCGGCCGGTTCCCCGCCCATAGGCGCGGAGCTTGCGGCGACGCTCGGCGGCGCCGAGACCGAAACCGGTCGAGATCCCGTCGACGTGGACGGATGCCGGCAGCCACCGGAAGTCGCGGACGAGACCCGGGTCGTGCGCCAGGGCGCGCAGTAAGAGGTCGGTTCCCTCGGCCACCTGCCACGGTGTCGAGGCTCCCGGCCCCATCCGCTCGTCGAAACCGCCGACGGCGTCGAAGAGGGAGCGTCGCATCAGGATCCCCATCTCGATCACCGACCACACGTTGTACTTGTCGAGAGGGGTGCCCGGCTCGGGAAGCGTCGTCTTCGGTCCGCGCTCGTCCCACGAGGTGAACCCCCCGGCGCGGAAGGTCGCGTCGTCGACGGCGTCGTGCAGGGCGGACACGGTGCCGGCCGGATAGGTCGTGTTGTCGTTCGGGAAGGTCACGACGGCTTCACCGGCGGGGAGGGCCGCCACCCCGGTGTTACGTCCGAGGGAGGCACCTCGTCCCGAGGTCGTCGCCGACACGGCGACGCCGCGCTCGGCGAACTCCGCGGCCAGGGCGGCGACCTCGTCTTGCGCCCCCTGCGCGACGAGGACGACGTGGTCGCCTTCGTGCAGCTGCCCCTCGAGCGATGTCAGAAGGGCGCGGAGGGGATCCAGGCGTCCCAGGGTGGTCACGACGAAACCGATGTTCACCAGACGATTGTGCCTGTCTGAGCGGTCGGGTGGGGAATCAGCGCGCCTCGCGGTCGAGGATCCGGTTCCAGGCTGAGGTCGTGGCATCCCACGTGAACCGCGTCGCGTTGGCGAGACTCGCCTCGGACAGTGTGGTTCGCAGATCGGGGGAGGCGGAGATCTCCGAGAGGAGGGATGCCAGCTCTTGCGGCTGTGTCGGCGCGAAGTACCGCGCGGAATCGCCCAGGATCTCCCGATTGATGGGGATGTCGGATGCCAGGACGGGCGCGCCCAGCCGCTGCGCCTCGAGCGGCGGCAGGCCGAACCCTTCGTGCAGGGACGGCCACACGAACGCATCCGCGCGGGCGAAAGCGGCGGCGAGCTCGTCGTCGCTCACCGGACCGGTCCATCGGATCCGCTCGGGATCGATGCCACGAGAGGCCGCGTGCGGAGCCAGCTCCGGGTCGAGGTTGCCGACGAATTCGACCTCGACGTCGGAGGACTCGGGCAGGAGTGCAAGAGCGTCGATCACCGCGCGGGTGTTCTTGGCCGCGCCGTGACGGCCGAAGGCGACCACGCGCGTTCCGCGGTCGCTCGAAGGCGCCTGTCGGGGTGCGAGAGGGAGGCTGTCCGCCCCCTCGTAGACGACCTCGATGGTCGCAGGATCGACCCCGAATCGCTCGGCGATCTCGCGCTGGGACGCGTGGCTGACGGTGACGAGCCGCTGACCGCGGCGCAGCATCCCGAACCGGACCGCGAACTGCCACTGCACGCGGAACGGCACGGTGAAGTCCTGGGGCCGGATGGCGGGGGCGATGTCGTGGAGCACGGTGATCTGGCGGCGGTACGACACGGGAGCGATGTTCGCCAGATTCAGCAGGAGGGGTGAGCCGTGGCGACGCAGCCACCGGGGCAGCTCGAGCTGTTCCCACGGGGGGCCGGCGAGCCGCCCGACCGTTTCGGTGCGGATTCCCGCCACGCTGGAGGTGTCGGCCGATGCCGGCACCAGCAGCACCACGTCGTCACGCGACTGCGCGAGATGGTGCGTCAGCTCCGTGGCGAAGCGGCGTACTCCGCCGAAGGAGTCGATGAGGAAGCGGCCGTTGACGGCGATGGTCATCGCGCGGTCCTTTCGTGGGGGCGCAGAGCGTGAGGGCTCACGCCGCGGCCTCGGCGGGGGTGTGGCGCAGATCGTGCAGCACCCGCAGGCAGCGGCGGGTGAGCAGGAGAGCCGCGGCTCCCTCGGTGAAGGCGTAGCCGAGTCCCGCACCGATCGGGCCCCAGGCGATGCCGAGGCCGATCATGAGGGGGATTCCGGCCGCCGTGGCGACGAGGGTGGCGCGCATGACGGCGGAGGCCTGTCCCGCCGGGAAGAGCACGAGGCGCGCCACGGCCGTGCGGATTGAGAAGAAGAAGAACACCAGGCCCATGACGAAGAGGATGTCGAAGGGGGCCGGGGCGGCCGGGAGGTAAGCCTGGGTGAGCCAGGGACCGACCAGGGCCAGACCCGCCCATCCGAGCAGACCGGTGGCGGCGGAGAGCCCGATGGCCAGACGCATCCGACGGCCGCGGTGGGGCCCGTGGGCCTCACCGACCCACGCCTGGAGCGCGTTGGCGAGGGTCATCGGGATGAACTGCCCGAGCTTGAGCATCTTGTCGGCCGTCGCGTAGCCGCTGGCCGCCGCGGGGAGCGCGGTGACGTTGACGACGGGGGCGGGCACGCTCGAGTACCCGCTGAGGCCCGCATCGTTCAGCGCCACCGCGAGATTCGTACGGAGGAGTCTCGGCAGATCCCGTGGGCGCGGCCACGGTCCCGGATGCCGCCGCAGCAAGCGCAGCGTGAAGATCGAGGTCCCCACGAGCGTGACGAGGATTCCCGCGAGGGGATAGAGCACGACGACCCCGGTCGTCAGGACGAGTCCGGCCGCGGCGAGGTTCGCCAGAAGACGCGGAGCGGCATCGAAGACGACGATCGTGCGGGGGTCTCCCACCCCGGCGCAGAACCACGTGAACGACAGGGCGATGAGAGCGCCCTGCATCCCCATCAGGATGGTGAGCCACTCCGAACCGGGAGACGCGACGAACCAGCAGATGACGGCGAGCGCGGGGAGAGCGAGGATCGAGATCGACAGACGTACGGCGATCGACTCGCGGTAGAGGCGCGCTCGCTCGTCATCATCGGCGGCGATGGAGATGAGAGCCGGACCGACGGTGGCCCATCCCCAGCCGATCGCGATAGCAGCGAAGGTTCCGATCGACTCGCCCGCTATCGCGCTCGCCCACCCCGCCTGGCCGGCGATCGCGGTGACCGCGGGGAGGGCGATGAGGGGCGAGAGGGCCGCGATCGCGGGGATGAGGAGGAACCCGAGCAGGCGCCGCTTCATCGAGGGTGCGGCCGTCATCGTCGTGCCCCCCGGCGAACGGCATCGAGCACGCCCGCGGTCGCCTCGGCCGCGGCGTCCCAGGTGAAGCGCGACGCCCACCGCTGGGCCTCGGACCGCGCGGCGTCGTCGGCGGGAGTCCGCAACGCCGCCGTGATCGCGGCGCCGAAGGCGTCGGCATCCGTCGCATCGGCGTAGTGAGCCGCGTCGCCGCCGACCTCCCGCAGGACGGGGACATCGTGGGCGAGGACGGGAACGCGCCGGCGCAGTGCATCGACGACGGGGAGGCCGAAGCCCTCGGCGAGGGAGGGGCAGACGTAGAGGGCGGCGGCTTGGTAGAGCGCCTCGAGTTGCTCGTCGCTGACCCAGCCGGGCAGGATCACGTCGCGCTCCAGGCCCAGCCGCGTCACGTCGCCGGCGAGCGGATCGGGCAGGCGGCTGCCCGCGATGACCGTGACGGGTCGATCGGCGGGGGAGATGGTCGCGAGAGCGGCGAGCAGCCCCGGGAAGTTCTTGTGCGGCATGCGGTTGCCGACGCTCAGCACGAGGGGTCGGCCCGCCGGCAGCGCGAAGGGCGACAGGATGCCGTCGGGCTCGGCGACGGGTCGCGGTTCGGAGCTGCCGTTGTGCACCACCGAGATGAGACCGGCGGGAACGCCGAGAAAGCGCTCGATGCTGTGGGCCGCCGCGTGCGACACCGTGATCACACGGTCGGCGGTCTGCGCCGAACGACGCATGAGGGTCGACGTCACCGCGCGCTGCGCGCGGTGGGCGAGGCCGCCGGGCACCTCGTCGTAGATCGCGTCGTGCACGGTGACCACGCGCGGGACGCCGCGGAAGACGGGCCCGAAGTTGGCCGGTGCCCACACCAGGTCGGCCCGGCCCCGCCGCGCGAGCAGATCGGTCGACGCGACCGCGCCGAGGGCCCACGTCGCCGGGTCGGAGCCCACCCACGGCACCGTCTGCACGTGGCCGGGGAAGAAGGCCGACACGCGGTCGGTGCCGGCACGACCGGTCACCGCGGCGAAGCGCGTCTCCGGCAGAAGGCCTGCGATACGGGGCAGCAGTTCGCGGACGTAGGTCTCGGTGCCCCCGCGTGAGCCGGTGAACCCGAGGAGGTCGACGAGGATTCGGCGCTCGGCCATCAGCTCTCGATGACGGCTTCGGGGCGCTGCTCGCGCCGGGGCGTGGTCAGCACGCCCGAGAAGAAGCTCATCATCGCGGTCTGGAAGCCGAGGATGATCAACAGCGCGCTGGGGACGGCGATGCGCACGGCCTGGGCGGCGTTCTGCGCCCCGAAGTCGAGGTTGCCCCACAGAGCCACCTGCACGATGCCGATGACGATGCCGAGGAGGAACAGGCCCACACCGATCAGCAGACCGCGCTCGGCCGACCACTTCGCCACGATGCGCCGGTATCTCTCGCTCGTGGGGAGGAACCCCTCCTGCGTGGCGTAGAGCTTGGTCAACCAGAAGAACAGCAGGGACTGGAACCCGATCACGCACAGCGCGCTCGCGTAGACCATGGTCGTCACGTCGAAGCCCACGTCGCCGATGCGGACCCCGCCGAACGACAGCACGCCGACCGCGATGGCGCCGAAGAAGAAGGCCACGAGACCCGGGTAGACGAAGAGCCAGCGCGGAGCGAACAGCAGGAGGAAGCGCAGGTGACGCCACCCGTCATGCCAGCTGCGCAGGTGCGGCGGGCGCGAGCGACCGTCTTTCTTGAGGGTCGTGGGGACCTCTTCGATGCGGAAGCGGGCGAGCGAGGCGCGCACGACCATCTCGGAGGCGAACTCCATGCCGGTGGTCTGCAGGTCGAGCTCGCGGATACGGGCGCGGTTGAATCCGCGCAGGCCGCAGTGGAAGTCCCGGATGCCGGGCTTGAAGAACAGCTCGCCGATGAACGAGAGCACCGGGTTTCCGAGGTACTTGTGCAGCGGGGGCATGGCGCCCGGCTCGATGCCCCCGCGGAAGCGATTGCCCATGACGAGGTCGGCGCCGGCGCGCAGGCGCTCGACGAAGGGCTCGAGGTTCTCGAAGTCGTAGCTGTCGTCGGCGTCGGCCATGATGATGTACCGGCCGCGGGCCGTCTCGATGCCGTTGATGAGAGCGGCGCCGTATCCGCGACGCGGGGCGTGCGAGACGCGCGCGCCGAGACGCTCAGCGAGGGCCTGCGAGCCGTCGGTGCTGCCGTTGTCGGAGATCAGGACCTCGCCCCGGATGCCGCTGCGCTCGAGGAAGCCCTGCGCCTTGCGGATGCAGACCTCCAGCGTCTCGACCTCGTTGAGGCACGGCATGAGGATCGTCAATTCGACGTCGGACGGTGCGGGAGTGGTCACGGGGTGTCTTCTTTCGTCTTCACCGCGGTCGGTGCGGGCAGCGCGAGGGCTGCGCGGATCCCGTCCACGGTTCGGCGGATGGTGCGTGTGCCGACGGCGGTGTCGTACCAGGCGCGCGAGGTGCGGCGCAGGTCGTCACCGCCGGCGGCGACGTCCCGGATGGCCCGGGCGAGATCGGCGGGGCGGGTGGTGGGGGAGACGACGCCATTGACGCCGTCGTCGATGAGTTCCGTCGCGGCGTTGCCTTCGTCGGCGACGAGGATCACGGGCGTGCCGTGGGCGTTGGCCTCGACGACGACGAGGCCGTACCCCTCGCGCCGCGACGGGTTGGCCAGGGTGAGCGCGCCGTGCAGGAGCGCGTCGAGTTCGGCATCCGACACGAAGCCCGGAAAGTCGGTCCAGTCCTCGCCGCCGACGCGTCGCACCTCGGCGCGCACCGCCTCGGAGCTGGGCCCGGTGCCCAGCACGACCAGGCGGAGGTCGGGGAGGTTCTCGCGCGCCGCCGCGACGGCGGCGGGGAGCACCTCGACGCGCTTGTCGGGGATGTGGCGGCCGACGTACAGCACGTACGGCGGAGTCGCGGCCGACGAGGGGGGAGCCACCTCGGCGGCGCCGTCGATGAGCCCGGGGCTGACGAGGGGCGCACGACGCAGCCCCTCACGACGAAGACGCGTGGCCGAGAGCTGGGAGTGGCAGGTGGCCAGCGGGGTGATCGCGATGGCCGCGCGCTGCAGGACCCAGGCGATCGTGCCGGTGACGACGCCCGAGTACTCGATCCACTGACGGCGGTGCCACACCTCGAGGTAGTCCACCACGAGGCGCGTCCCGGAGCCGAGCAGGGCGAGTCGAGCCGCGAACACATTGAAGATGGGCAGGCCGCTGACGATGACGGCCGCGTAACGGCGGCGGCGGCGCAGGAGTGCGCCGAACAGTCCCGCCGCATAGCGCAGCGCGGCGGGGATGCGGCGGACCCCATCGGCGGAGTAGAGCGAGAGACGGCCGGCGACCGGCACGACGCGGAAGTGCTCTTCCCCCGGGGTCGCGGCATCCCACTGCACGGCGGTCAGGTAGTCGACGTCGAGGCCCGTGCGGCCCAGCTCGTCGGCGAAGGCACGGTACTGTCGCTCGCCGCCGCCGGTGGAGTACGGGAACAGGCAGTCGTAGGCGACCGCCACGGTCGAGGCGCGCGACACGTCAGCACCCCTCGATGCGGAAAAGCCGCGCGGCGGGACCCTGGGAGTCCACGAGCACGAGGTGCGTGCCGGCAGTGAGGTCCTGAATGCCGTTGTATTCCGCGGCGCCCGCCGGATTGATGACGTCCTGGGTGCCGAAGTCGAGCACGTAGTCGATGCCGAGCTCGTCGACCGTGCGGCACACGGCCGGGTCGGAGTCGATGTCGCGCAGATGAGCGTTGAGGAAGAGCAGCTCGGGGGAGGGGTTGCCGAAGACGTGCTTCTGGGTCACCTGGCGGTCGGCGAAGGCGAGAGCGAGAGAGGCACCCGTCCGGGGGCTCCCGGCGATGAGGGCGTCGGGGGGCGTCTCGTCGTCGAGGCGTTCGAGCAGGGCCTCTTCGTCGGATGACAGGATCAGGGAGCTGTCGGTGTAGGCGTAGGCCTCGTGCACCTGGCTGAGCGCGATGCGCACGTTCGGCCCGATCGCGACCGAGAACACGGCGGCGACGCCGACGACGACGGCGCCGACGTGGAGCCATCCCGGCACGCGTCGACCACGAACCCCCGCTCGGACGAGATCGACGATCGCGAGAGCGCCGAGGGTGGCGACGGGGATGGCCACCAGCGGCAGGAGCGCGGCGAGCCGGTTCGAGTCGTTGTACCAGGGGTTGGTGAGCAGCTGACGCAGGGGACTGTCGATGCGCAGGCCCGAGGCCACGGCGAACAGCAGCACGGCGACGGCGAAGGGAGCCAGGACCGGTAGCAGACGCGGGCGGCGCGCAACGGCGATGAAGCCCGCGATCAGCAGCAGGGATGCGACCACGGTCGGGGTGAACCCGCGGGGCGCGGCGAACAGGCCCTCGCCGAGCGACTGCGACAGCTGCTGCCACGGGGCCCAGCCCGAGTGCTCGGCCCCCGTGCGGAAGACCGCGACGGTGCCCGCCATCGCCACGGCGAAAGCGACGACCGAGATCAACAGCCCGAGAAGAGCTCCGCGGGTGCGGTCGGTGATCGCGCGCACCGCGAAGGTGGTGACCACGACGGCGGCGGCGAAGAACAACAGACTCAGGAACGCGTTGGGGTGGCCGAGGAAGGTCCCGCCGGCCAGCAGGGCGACGAGGAGAGCCGAGCGTACCAGGGCGGGCGCGCCGCGCTCTGGCAGCATCGTCACGATGACCGCGAGGGCCGCGGGGAGCATCGCGTAACCGACGAGGTTGGGGTACAGCACGCCCCAGTTGAAGAACAGGGCGGGGAAAGCCCCGAACCCCGTCGACAGCGCGGCGGAGACGACATAGGCGGTGCGGCGCTGGGCGAAGAAGGCCCCGGCGAGAGCCATCGCTGAGGCGGGCCAGAGGATCGACACGATCGCCAGGTTCGATCCGTTCACCGCGACGGGGACGCTCGCGCCCGTCAACTCGGCGCCGAGGGTGGTGAGGGCGTGCCAGGCGTTCGGATAGAAGCCGATGTCGGAGGTCGACCCGATCTGGAACGGCGAAGCGCTGCCGTTCTGCAGGCCGAGGGCGATCGCGTTCAGGTGGACGATGTTGTCGAAGCGCTGCGCGATGTTGCCGGGAGCGCCGAACGCGCGAGCGAACATGACGGCGCTGACGAGGGCCGTCGCCGCCAGCGACAGCAGCGCGACCAGGCCGGTCCGGCGTGCGGCGGGAGCGGCGTCGACCCCGGCGAAGCGGCGGAGGACGAGCGCGATGCCGACGACCAGGAGCGTGACCAGGGCGAGGGGGATCAGGTTCCACCGCAGACCCACGAGGGGAGCGACGGATGCCGCGGCGGCGGCGATCGTGACCGAGATGGCCGGGGCGAGGAGCAGGCGCTGAGGGCTCCGCCAGCCCCAGCCTGCGACGACCACGGCGGCGCCGGGGATGATCAGGACGGCAGCGACCGCGAGGTACGCCGGGACCGCGCTGATCCAGTCACCCATGCAATTCCGTCTCCGTCCGCGGCCGTTTCGACACGCCATCGTATCGGACGGTCTCTGCGGGGCCGCTGAGCGCGGCCGCGGGGGCTCGGATGCGCCCCGGGTAGTATCGAGCGGACGTCTCCCGCGGGGTCGTGCCCCCACCCTCGACACGAAAGACGCAGCATTTCATGGACCTCCTCATCGTCGGTTCCGGCTTCTTCGGCCTCACCATCGCCGAGCGTGCCGCCGCCGCGGGCCGCAAGGTCACGGTCATCGACCGCCGTCACCACATCGGCGGCAACGCCTACTCGGCGGACGAACCCGAGACGGGTATCGAGGTGCACCAGTACGGTGCTCACCTCTTCCACACCTCCAACCCGACGGTGTGGGAGTACGTCAACCGCTTCACGCAGTTCACGAACTACGTGCACCGCGTGTACACGACCCACAAGAACGTGGTCTTCCCCCTGCCGATCAACCTCGGCACCATCAACCAGTTCTTCCAAGCCGCGTACACGCCTGACCAGGCACGCGCGCTCGTGCACGAGCTCGCCGGGGAGTTCGATGCGAAGGATGCCGCGAACCTCGAGGAACGCGGGATCGCCCTGATCGGTCGGCCCCTGTACGAGGCTTTCATCCGCGACTACACCGCGAAGCAGTGGCAGACCGATCCGAAGGACCTGCCCGCCGAGGTCATCTCGCGCCTGCCCGTTCGCTACACCTACGACAACCGCTACTTCAACGACACGTGGGAGGGTCTGCCCGTCGACGGCTACACCGCGTGGCTGGAGCGCATGGCGGACCACCCGAACATCGACGTCAAGCTCTCCACCGACTACTTCGACGAGTCGCAGCCGCTGAACAAGAAGGCGACCGTCGGCCAGGTGCCCGTGGTCTACACCGGGCCCGTGGACCGCTACTTCGACTACGCCGAGGGCGAGCTGTCGTGGCGCACCCTCGACTTCGAGCAGGAGGTGCTGCCGATCGGCGACTTCCAGGGCACCAGCGTGATGAACTACGCCGACGCCGACGTGCCGTACACGCGCATCCACGAGTTCAAGCACTTCCACCCCGAGCGCGCCGACCGGTACCCGACCGACAAGACGGTCGTCGTGCGCGAGTACTCGCGCTTCGCCACGCGCGCCGACGAGCCGTACTACCCGGTCAACACCGCCGACGACCGCGCGGGCCTGCTGGCTTACCGCGAGCTGACCAAGGGCGAGCGCGACGTGCACTTCGGTGGGCGTCTGGGCACCTACCAGTACCTCGACATGCACATGGCCATCGGTTCCGCCCTGTCGATGTGGAACAACCAGCTCGCGTGATGTCCTCGTGCAGCTGACCCTCGGGTCGCCCACCCGCCCCGTGCCCGCACAGCGGGAGACCGAGGGGCGTTGGGCGTACCGTCGCGACATCGACGGGTTGCGCGCCGTCGCCATCCTGCTGGTCGTGTCGTACCACGTGTGGTTCGGCCGGGTCTCGGGTGGCGTCGACGTCTTCCTGATGCTCTCGGCGTTCTTCCTCACCCGCGGGTTCGTGCGCCGGATGGCGGGCCCCGCCCCGGTGCGTCCGATCCGACACCTGCTCGGTGTGTTCCGGCGGTTGCTGCCGGCCGCGGCCGTGACCCTGGTCGGCATCCTGGCGGTGGTCTGGACGCTCTACCCCGAGACCATGCACCGCTCGATCGCCGAGCAGGCGTGGGCCTGCCTCGGCTACGTGCAGAACTGGTTCCTGGCCGCCGAGGCGGTGGACTACTACGCGCGCACCGATGTGCCAAGCCCGCTGCAGCACTTCTGGTCGATGTCGGTGCAGGGGCAGGCCTTCGTGTTGTGGGTGATCCTGCTCTGGGCGTGCCAGATCGTGGTCCGGCGTCGCGGATGGTCTGCCGATCGCGTGGTGGGGGTGGTCTTCGGCGCCGTCTTCGCGAGCTCGTTCGTCTACTCGGTCGTGCGCACCGCGTCGGCGCAGCAGCTCGCCTACTTCGACACCGGGGCGCGACTGTGGGAGTTCGCCGCGGGATCCCTGCTGGTCATCGCGTTGCCCCGTGTGAGGTTCGGCGCGATCGCCCGCACCTTGATCGGGTGGGCGGGCCTCGTCGGACTTCTCGTGCTGGGTGCCGTACTCGACGTCCAGGGCGGTTTTCCCGGGTTCCTGGCGCTGTGGCCGGTGCTGTGCGCTGCGGCCATCGTGGTGTCGGGATCGGGCGAGACCGGGCGGTTCTCGCTCGCGCGTGTGCTGTCGTCGCGCCCGCTCCAGGCCGTGGGGCGCGATGCCTATGCGCTGTATCTCGTGCACTGGCCGATTCTGGTGACCTTCCTCGTCGTGAACGGCCGCACCGAGGTGGGCTTGGTGGGCGGCGCGGGGATCATCGTGCTGTCGCTGCTGCTCGCGCGGCTGTTGACCTGGGCCGTCGACCGTCCCGTGCGTGCCTGGCGGAGGACCGACACTTCCGCTCTGGTACCGGTGGTGGTCCTCACGGTCGCCGTCGCCGTCGTGGCCGTTCCCGTCGGAGCCTGGCAGGCGTCGGCCTGGGTGCAGGAGCGCGCGATCGAGGCTCGGGCGCTGCAAGCCAATCCCGGGGCCGCCGTGCTGCGCGATCCTTCGTTGTCGAAACCTCCGGCCGACGCCCCGCTGCTGCCGCTTCCGACCCTGATCGACGACGAGTGGGTCCACTTAGACCGCGAGTGCTCGGGGGAGTGGGCGAACGATGTCGAGATGCTGCGCGGGACCTGCTCCGAGACCACCGGCACCCCGCGGGCCCGCCACACCATCGCCGTGATCGGCGACTCGCACGCGCAGCAGATCACGAGCGCCCTGCTTCCGGCGGCCGAGGCGAACGGGTGGGGCGTGGTCTTCCTCATCAAGGGGGGCTGCTCGATGGGTCTCGACGAGCCGGGCATGGACGAGCGCTGCGACGGGTGGCGCGAGGCGGCCATCGAGCTCGTCGAACGAGTGCGACCCGATGCGGCGCTGACGGTCGTGACGCGCTCGGATGCCGGGGAGGACGACGAGCGACTGCGCCCGGGAATCGAACGCTTCCTCGACCGGATGGACGGCGCGGGGGTGCCGGTGCTGGGCGTCCGCGACAACCCGCGCTTCGCCTTCAACATGTACGACTGCGTGGTCGGGTCCGACGATCCGCTCGACTGCGCGGTTCCGCGGTCGGCATCGCTCGCCGATCGGAACCCCGCCGACGACCTCGACCGCCCGGGTCTGCACCTCGTCGACCTCACGCCGTGGATCTGCCCCGACGACCTCTGCGTCGGCGAGATCGGGAACGTCGCGGTCTATCGCGACGACAACCACCTCAGCCGCCTCTATGCGCGTACGCTCAGTCCGTCCCTGGCCGAGCAGCTTCCGGCCACGATCGGCTGAGCCGCGGATGCACAGGCGTCCCGCGTCGCGTCAGCGCGGACGAGTCAGCCGACGGGCTGCGACTGCTCGAGCGGCGGCATCGGCTTCCACGAGGAGTCGCGCAGGATGCGTCGGCCGTCGCGGAGCCCACGGAACAGGTGGCTCGTGCCGGTGATCTTGTGTTCGACCACGACGAGGCGGATGAGTTCCTTCACGAAGGTGAGCGTCGTCCCGAGCGTGAAGGGCAGGGCGCGGTAGACGCCGAGCGCGCGGTAGTACTTCTGCAGGTAGGCGCGATTGCGCATGATGTAGTACCGGTACGCGTCGCTCGACGCGTTCATGTGCCGGATACCCATGTCCCACTGCTTGATCTCGCGGGTGCGACGCAGCACGAACTCGTTGACGATCACCGAGGGCGTCTGGCGCGAGGCCAGCCAGCCGTACAACTGGTCGTCCCAGTAGATGAAGAAGCGCGGATCGGGCAGGCCGATCTTCGCCACGATGTCGCGGTGGATGAACATGCCCTCGAAGCAGCCCGAGTTCATCGGCTTGAACCCGGAGTCGTCGAAGGCGGCGGGGGCGAAGGGAATCGGGATCGCCATCGACTCGGCGACGCGGTACTGCCAGTAGAACTCGCTGCCGTCGTAGTCGTAGCGACGGCCCTGGATGCTGCGGAAGCGCGGCGTCCAGTGCCCCATGCGAGCGAGCCCGTCGGTGACCACCTCGACGTCGTCGTCCATGAGCCAGATCCATTCGGATCCGAGCTCGTAGGCCGTGCGCATCCCCTCGCTGAATCCGCCCGAGCCGCCGGTGTTGGTCTCGAGCCGCCGGTAGACCAGCTCGGTGGGCAGGCGATCGCGGAACGACTCGACCACCGCGGTGGTGTCGTCCGTCGAGGCGTTGTCGATCACGACGAGGTGACCGGGCGCCGGGTCCATGCGTTCGATGCTCTCGAGGAGCCGCGTCAGCAGGTGCGTGCGGTTGTAGGTGACGACGACGATGGTCGCGGTCTTCGGGTCGAACGGGGCCGTGGTCACGGACGCTCCTCGAAGGTCGCGCGCCAATTGGCCTCGGAGACGAGGTCGGGCAGGGCGCTGCGGTACTGACGGGACAGGCGGGGCCACTCGCGCTGGAGGCGGCGGTGCAGCTTCCAACTGTCGACGAGCATCCGACGGAACAGGGCGCGATCGCGCGTGTAGATGTTCTTGCCGGAGCCGTCTGCGGCGCTCACGAGGGCACTGTCGTAGAGCGGGACGCGCCACCAGTGCGCATCGCCCTTGCCGAACTCGACCTCGGGCTGGCTGACGTTCTCGGGCTTGGGGGTGTGGAACCAGTGCGACACGAGCGTGCGCGCGGTGAAGGTGCGCAGGTCCAGACCCGTCGGGCTGTCGAACTCGTGCTTCTTCAGGCGCTTGAACACCTGGCGTCCGCGGCGCGAGCGCAGGGGCACGCCGGAATCCTTGTGCACGACGGTCTCGGGGTGCTTCTTCGCCACCGTGCGGGCGTCGGGCATGGCCGTGGCGAGATTCGCACGCATGTGGTCAGGGCCGGAGAGCACGTCGCGCAGGGCGCGGTGACGCAGCTCGACCGGGTAGTACTGCATCATCATGAGGTGCTTGAGGTCGACGCGTCGACTGTGCCGGATGAGGGTCCCGCCCTGCGGTGAGCGCGAGTGCAGGAGCGCGGCGACGATGCGGTTGCGGGCGTGGAAGTACGCCTGCCAGTCGATCGAGTCGTCCTTGCCCAGCCACGAGACGTGCCAGAGCGCGACACCGGGCATGGAGACCGTGGGGTAGCCGGCATCCCGAGCCCGAACGCAGAACTCGGCGTCGTCCCACTTGATGAAGGCGGGCAGCGCTAGGCCGATCTCGCGCAGGATGCTGGTGGGGATGAGGCACATCCACCAGCCGTTGTAGTCGGCGTCGAGGCGCATGTGCAGCAGGGGGCTCTGGCGCAGGTTGGCGACGCTGAAGTCGTGGGGGAGGCGCTCCTGGAACAGGGCGCGCCACATGAAGGGGGCGTCGTCGACGACCTCTGCCCAGGCGTGGAGCTTGGGACGGTCGAGCAGGTCGAACATGTGGGCACCGACGATCGTCGGCACCGAGGCGTACCGACCGAACACCACCGAGCGGCGGATCGACTCCGGCTCGATGCGCACGTCGTCGTCGAGCAGCTGCACGAAATCGCTGCCTTCTCGGGCGAGGGTCTCGACCATGGCGCGGGCGAAGCCGCCGGAGCCGCCGAGATTGGGCTGGCGCAGCACCTGGAGGGTGTCGCCGAGGCGCTCGGCGACCGCCGGGTAGCCGTCTTGCGCTTCGACCAGGTCGGTGCCCTGGTCGATGATGAACACCCGGTCGACGACGTCGAGGACATCGGGGGAGTCGGCGAGGGCGTTGAGCGTCTCGACGCAGTAGTCGGGCTTGTTGTAGGTCGTGACGCCGATGCTCGCCTTGCCGCCGCGGACGGGCTCCTGCTCGGTGGTCCACTCGGCGCCCTCGAACATCGCGTCCGCGCGGTCGGCGGCGACGTCGAACCAGATCCAGCCGCCGTCGCTGTACTGATCGAGCACGAGGTCGAACGAGGTCGCGACGGCGTCGCCGCGCACCTCGCGCGTCTCGATGCGCTGCTTCGTGCCGCCGCCGTTCGAGCGGTACACGAGCACCGTGGCATCCCCCGAGGTGCGCACCGTCAGGCGTACCTGGCGGACGCCCGTCCAGTGCTGCCAGTACGAGGCGGGGAAGGCGTTGAAGTAGGTGCCGAACGAGACGCGACGGCCCGCGACGATGCGGGCGCGGTGGCGGTCGAGGATGTTGCTGAGCTGGGCGACGTTGGTGACCCGTACCGGCTCTTCGTCGATGGTCGACCACGTCTCGGGGTCGACGTACAACGGGAGGAGGTCGGGGTCGCGGTCGAGCGGCAGCACGGCGTTCTGCAGGGTGTACGTCACGAAGAGATCTTTCGGTCGAGGAGCCGCGGCCGCGGACGGCCAGCGGGCAGTCTACCGGGCCCGGGTCCCGTCACCCTGAGCGTTCGGCGCCCCCGCCGCGCGGCTCAGGGCGTCGGTCGTTGCAGCTCGCCGCGCTCGATCGAGATGCTCTGCTCGCTCGGGCCGACGCCCACGAGCGGGGTCTGCTTGATCTTCGCGCCGAAGAGGATCACGAACATCCAGCCCCACAGCAGCAGGGGGCCGGAGTCGGTGAGCCCCTGCACGACGAGCAGCGCACCGACGAGGGTCGGCAACAGGGTGAGGGGGGAGTGCGGTCGATCGTCCCGCAGATCCCAGCGCGGCCGGTCGACCGCGAAGAACCACGAGCGCCACAGGTACGCGAGGTACACGAGCGCCAGCAGCGCCACCCCCACGGCGCCGAGCTGCAGGTAGGTGTCGAGCCACATGCCGTGCGCCTGGGTGACCGGCTGCCCGCGGTCGACGATCCACCCGCCGAGGAGCGGTTCCGAGGTGACCCACGGCGTGGAGAAACCCCACCCGATGAGCGGATGCCGATCCGCCCGGGCCAGCACGTCGGCCCAGATCCCCTCGCGGCCGATGAGGTCGGCACCGCGGCCCAGCACGCCGAAGATCGTGTCGCGCCCGAACCACAGCGTCGCGCCGCCGCCGAGGCCGATCGCCGCGTACAGGAGGTACCAGCGCGTGCGCTCGCCGGGGCGGCGCGCGGTGCGCATGACCAGCACCGTGCCGAGCACGAGCGCGACGAAGGCCGCGGCGATGACCCCCGTGATCGACTCCGCGCGTACGAAGAGGAAGCCGGCGACGACGATCCACACCACCAGCAGTGCGCGGCGCGGCGCACCGACGGCCAGTCGCACGCCGAAGACGATGACCGCGACGAGCATCACCGCGGCCAACAGGTCGGCGTCGCCGAAGATGCCCTGGATCCGGCCGCCCGTGAGCAGGGCGCCGCGAGACCAGGGGGCGACCGCGGGCTCGGTCGGTACGACGAACCCCGGCAGCAGCGGACCCCGCACGATCACCGACACCGCGAGCTCGAACAGCACCGAGAGCCCGACGACCCACTTCGCCGCCGACGCGATCGCGCGCACGACGTCTCTCCAGGTGAGCACAGCCCCCACGAACAGCGCATGGAGAGTCGTGACCCACAACAGAAGCAGTGTCAGCACCGATGCCGCGGGCCAGGCGCTCCACAGCACCGACGCCGTCGACCAGACGAGGTAGCCCGCCGCGATCCACGGCAGACGCCGGACGGCGAGGGGCGGGCGCACGACGACCCAGACGACGACGGACACGACGGCGGTCGCCGCGACGACGACGGCGGTGGCGACCGGGCCCACGGCGTTCACGAGACCCACGCCGCCCAGGGCGAGGACGAGGAGGAACACGCACCATGCCCGCAGCAGCAGATGCCCCGTCGTCTCGCGCGCGGGCGCCGACGGCAGCGCCGACACCGGGTGACTCGTGTGCATCGCCATGGTGTGTTCAGGGTAGCGGTCGGCATCCGTCGTCGTCGGGTGAGCGCATTATGCTGACGCCGTGCTGATCGCCATCTCGAACACCCCCCGCGACTACGCCTGGGGCAGCCCGACCCTCATCGCCGACCTCGAGGGCCGCGAGCCCACCGGGGCGCCCGAGGCCGAGGTGTGGTTCGGCGACCACCCGGGTTCACCGGCCGAGGTGCACGACGGCTCGGGTCGCACGCTCGACGAGTGGCTGCCCGCCGCCGCGTCCGAGCGGGGCGTCCCCGGGAAGCTGCCCTACCTGCTGAAGCTGCTCGCGGCCGGTGCGCCGCTGTCGATCCAGGTGCACCCCTCGAAAGAGCAGGCGGCCCGGGGTTTCGCTCGCGAAGAAGAGGCCGGTGTCCCGCGCGACGCGGGCGAGCGCAACTACAAGGACGACAACCACAAGCCCGAGGTGATCGTCGCCCTCAGCGACACCTTCACCGCCCTGGCGGGGCTGCGTGATCTGGAGCGCACGCGTTCGCTCGTGGATGCCCTCGGCGACGCTCCCGCGGTGCGGGCTTTGCGCGCCCACCTCGCGGGTGACGACGCTCTGCGCTCGGCGATCGGCTGGCTGCTCGGGGGAGCCGAGCGAGCCGAGATCGAAGAGATCGTGGATGCCGCGGCCTCTGCCGAGGCGCCCGGGTTCGCCGCCGAACTGGCCCTGACGCGGTCGCTGCACTCCGCCTACCCCGCCGACCCCGGCATCGTGGTCGCCCTGATGATGAATCTCGTCGAGCTGCGACGCGGCGAAGCGATCTTCGTACCGGCCGGCGTGCTGCACGCCTACGTCGCCGGTCTCGGCGTCGAGATCATGGCCGCGAGCGACAACGTGCTGCGCGGGGGGCTGACCCCCAAGCACATCGATGTCGCCGAACTGCTCGGTCTCGTCGACTTCCGGCCGGCCGAGCCTCCGTTGCTCCGTCCGACCGCGTCGGGGGAGGGGGCCGAGATCTTCGCGCCGGGGATCGCCGACTTCGCGCTCGGCCACCTCGAGGCGGGCGGTGCGGGCAGCCTGGAGCTGCGCGGCATCGCGATCGCGCTTGGCGTGGCGGGCGAGACCGTGCTCACCGGAGCCTCGGGAGAGAACATCATCGTGCGTCCCGGCGAGGCCGCGCTCATCACCCCCGACGAGTCTCCTCTCGCGTCGGACGGCGGCGGCGAGGTCTTCGTGGCCATGCCGGGCGCCTGACGCCCGCGACACGCCGGGGCTGCCCGTGAAGGTTCATCTCGCCCTTGAGGGTTTACGATCCGCGACTTGACTCAGCGGAATGACACGGGTGTAATTATGACTGCGCGGAATCGCGTCATGGGGGCGTGAGCGAGGCGGAGGACGAGATGGCGACATCGCAGTACCGGTCCGGTGTCCCGGAGAACTGGTTCGTCGACCCGGTGGACCTCGGTGTTCCCGGAGTCCGTCGCGACATCGACTCCACCGAAGAGAACACCCTCGCCTGGCAGACCGATGCTCTCTGCTCGCAGACCGACCCCGAGGCCTTCTTCCCCGAAAAGGGCGGTTCGACGCGCGACGCCAAGCGCATCTGCACCTCCTGCGACGTGAAGTCCGAGTGCCTCGAGTACGCGCTCCAGAACGACGAGCGCTTCGGTATCTGGGGTGGCCTCAGCGAGCGCGAGCGTCGCAAGCTCAAGCGGCGCGCCTGACTTCGTCTTCCACGGTCCACTCCCTGAGTGATCCGGCAGCCGACGGCGCGGCGTTCGTGATCGCGGGGGAGCGCACCTAGGCTGATCCGCGTCATGCCCGACCGTGTTCACGCCATCCTCGTCGTGCGTCCCGAAGGACGCACTCCTGCAGCGAACCATCTGGAGCGCACTCTGGCGGCTCTCGCCGCGCAGACCCGCCCCGTCGATGCGCTCACCATCGTCTTGTGCGGCGCCGACGCCGCTCTGCGCGATCTCGCCGCATCCTCCGGCGCGGAGGGCGTCATCACGGCCCCGGCCGGCACCTCGTTCGCCGCGGCCACGGCGCTTGCCACGCCCCGCCTGACCGGCGACGCCGTCTGGCTGCTCGCGCAGGACACCGCTCCCGACCCCGACGCGCTCGTACGTCTCGCGGGCGCCCTCGAACTCTCCCCGCCCCTCGTGGTCGCGGCCCCCAAGCTCGTGGCGTGGGACGACCGCGACGCGATCCTCTCGCTGGGCGTGAGCATGAACCGCTACGGCGGCACTGTCGAACTCGCCGCCGGCGAGCTCGACCAGGGACAGCGCGACGGGGATGCCGACGTGCTCGGCGCCGACGTGCGGGGGCTGCTCGTGCGGCGAGACGCCTGGACGGTGCTCGGCGGTCTCGACCCCGCCCTCGGCGGTGCCGACGAGGGACTCGATCTCGGCGTGCGCGCCCGCCTCGCCGGTCATCTCGTCTCGCTCGTGCCCTCCGCCCGCGTCGCCGTCGCCGGAGACGGGGTGGCCGCCATGGCCCGCGGTCGACGTCGCGCTCGCCGCCGCGCCTTCGCGACGCGCACGGCCCAGCTGCACCGCCGACTCGTCTACGCCCCCGCCCCCGCGGTCGCCCTGCACTGGCTCTCGCTGCTGCCGCTCGCCCTGTGGCGCACGATCCTGCACCTGGTGACGAAAGTCCCCTACCGAGTGCTGCCCGAGTGGGGGGCGACGCTGCTCGTCATGGTCCGGCCCGCCGCCGTCGCCCGCGCCCGAGGCCGCATTCGCTCTTCGCGGAAGGTGGGGTGGTCGCGGCTCGCGCCCCTGCGCGTCACGCGCGCCGAGATGCGCCTGCGATGGGAGAGCGATGTCGCCGACCCCGATGCCCCGGTGCGCTCGGAACTGCGCTTCTTCGTCGGCGGGGGTGCCTGGGCGGTTCTCGGTGCCCTCGCGGTCTCGGCCGCCCTGTTCGCCCCGCTGCTCGCGTGGCCCGTCCTGGGCGGGGGCGCTCTGGCGCCGCTGCGACAGAACGTGGCCCAGCTCTGGCAGGACGCCGCCTGGGGGGCGCGCCCCCTCGGGCTCGATGCCATCGGGCCGGCGGATCCGTTCTCGGCCCTCGTCGCGGTCATCGGCTCGCTCTCGCCGGGGGAGCCGTCGCGCGCCTTCGTCGTGCTGTGGGTGCTCGCCCTGCCCCTCGCCGTCCTCGGCGGGTGGTTCGCGGCGACCCGGGTGACGGAGTCGTCGATGCTGCGCATCGTCGCCGGATTCGCCTGGGCCCTGGCCCCGACCTTCCTCGCCGCTCTCGTCGAGGGCCGGCCGGCCGGCGTGCTCGTGCACCTGCTGCTGCCCTGGCTCTTCTACGCCGCGAGCGTCGCCCACCGGTCGTGGGCCCCGGCGGGAGCGGCATCCCTCCTGCTCGTCGCCGTCCTCGCGTCGGCGCCCTCGCTGGCTCCGGCCGTCGTGGTGCTGTGGTCGGCGGCGCTCGTGGTCGTCGCCCTCGTGGCCGGTCGCGGCATCGCTCGGGTCGTCTGGCTGCTCGTCCCCTCGATCGTCGTGTTCGCCCCGCTCGTGTGGACGCAGGTGCGCGCGGGCAACCCCTGGGGCCTGCTCGCCGACCCCGGCATCGCCTACGCGGGGGCCGAGGCCTCCGCCACGCCGCTCGGTCGCGCACTGCTCGCGGCGGGCTTCCCCACCTCCGACCCGGGCGGGTGGGCGAGCCTGACCGGGGGGCCGGTGTGGTGGGTCGGCCTGCTCGTCGCGCCCCTCGCGGCTCTGGCCGTTCTCGCGGTCCTCACCCCGCGGTGGATCACGGCATCCGCCCTCATCGTCCTCACCGTGGTGGGGCTCGCCACCGCTTTCGCCGCCGTCGGCATCGCCGTGTCGTTCGATCACTCGGTCGCCGTGCCCCTGTGGCCGGGGGCGGGCTTGAGCCTCGCGTGGATCGGTCTGGTCGGTGCGGCCGTCATCACCCTCGACGCCGGGATCCCCGCTCGCGTGCGCGTCCTCCGACCGGTCGGTGCCCTGCTCGCGCTCGCGGCCCTCACCGTCTCGGTCGCCCCCGCTCTCACCGCCCAGACGGCCGGGACCGACAGCGGGCGCTCGGTGCTCACGAACGGGCCCGTCTCGACCCTCCCGGCGTTCGTCGCCGCCGAGGGGCGCGGGTCGCTCGACATCGGCACGATCGTCCTCGACCCCCGTGCCGACGGTCTGCGTGTGCAGGTCGTGTGGGGCGGTAGCGCCACCCTCTCGGGTCAGAGCACCGTCGAGGCCACGCGCACGACGGTCGACGACCAGGACGTCGAGCTCGCCGCCCTCGCGGCGGACCTCGTGACCCCCTCGGCCGACGACGTCGTCTCGCGCCTCGCGGAGCGCGGCATCTCGTTCGTGCTGCTCGAATCGGCTCCGGCCGGCGAGGACGACGTGATCCGCGGAACGCGACTGGGAGCGGCCACCTCCCTCGACCAGCGCGACCTGCTCGACCCGGTGGGAGCGACCTCGCGCGGCGACCTCTGGCGCGTGAACACCGCCGTCACCCCGCGCCCGCCGCTCGACGAGCACCGCCTCACCCTGCAGCGTCTGGTGGCCTTCGGCTCCCTCGCCGTCGTCCTGATCGCCCTCCTGCTCGCCGTGCCGACCGCAGCGTCCCGACGGGTCGCACGCCGCACGCCCCGCATCGTGGGCCCGAACCCGGGAGGAGCCCGATGAGCGAGCGTCGTCTGCTCCGTGTCGCCGCCACGAGCGCCCGCGTCATCGCCGGTGCGGCCGTGGCCACCGCCGCCGTCATCGGCACGGTCGTGGGAATCGCGGCTCCCTGGCCGCAGTACTCCGCAACGCCGGTGCGTGTGCAGGCCACCCCGACCCCCGGAGACACCCTCCTCGCGTGCGACGGTCCTCTGCTGGCACTCGGGCGCAGCGCCGACTCTGCGGGCTCCCTGAGCGCGGCGGCCGCCCAGCAGGTCGTCAGCGGCCCCGCCGACGCGGACGCGACCACGACAGCCCTGAACGGGGCGACGGCCGACTCCTCCGGCGACGCCGAGGCCCTGCGTGCCGCGCCCCGCGATCGCCTTCAGACGCCGCTGGCCGCCGCCGGGTCCGCCACGGCCGCCGCGAGCGACCTGATCGGGTTCGCGGCATCCGCCTGCCGACCTCCTCTCGCGGAGTCGTGGCTGGTCGGGGGTGCCTCCACCACGGGGGCGAACGACCTCGTCGTGCTGGCGAATCCCGGCGACGTCCCCGCGACCGTCCAGCTGTCGGTCTACGGGGCACAGGGCGTGTCGAGCCCGCCGAGCGGTCAGAATCTCGTGGTTCCCGCGGGCGGACGCCGCGTGGTCCCTCTCGCGGGGCTCCTCCTCGGGGAGGAGAGTCCGGTCGTGCGCGTCGTCTCGTCGGGTGCACCGGTTCACGCCTCGCTCCAGGCCACGCTGACGCGCCTGCTCCTTCCCGGCGGCGCCGACCAGGTCGCGCCGCTCGCTCAGGCGGACGCGCATCTGGTCATGCCGGGGGTGCAGGTGCTCGCCACCGACGCCAGCCAGGCGGGCACGGTGCTGCGTCTGCTGTCGCCGGGGTCCGACGCCGCCGCGACGGTGACAGTGGTGCCGAACGACCCCGCGGTCAGCGCACCCGCGCCCACCGACGTCCCCCTCACGTCGGGCCTTCCGACCTCGCTGAACCTGTCGGGGCTCGCCGCCGGTTCCTACACGGTGGACGTGACGGCCACGGCTCCCATCGTGGGCGCCACCTGGTCGACGACCGGCTTCGGCGAGGGAGCGGACTTCGCCTGGTACGTCCCCGCTCCCGAGATCTCGGCCCCCAGCACGATCGCGGTCGCCGCGGGCGTGGGCGCGAACCTGGTGATCGCCGGCGCCTCGAGCGACACCACCGTCACGCTCACCCCCGCAGGCGCAGGCGCGCCCGTCACCACGACCGTCGCCGCCGGAGCCAGCGTGGCCGTGCCCGTCGCCGCGGGCGTCTACCGGCTCGAGGCCGATTCTCCCGTGCGCGCGGCGGTGTCGTACGCCGGGGCGGGAGCGCTGGCCTCGTACCCGCTGTGGCCGGCGGATGCCGCGGCTTCGGCGCTCACGATCCTGCCCTAGCGGTCCCGACGCCCGGGGCCGGTCAGAAGAAGCGGAACCGCTCGGGGCCCAGGTCCCACGGGTCGCGATCGAGGTACTCGGCGGCGGCGCGGAAGACCGCGCCCTCGATCATCATGCGGCGGTGCAGGTCGTCGTCGTGGTGGGGGTGTCCCAGGCGCTCGATGGGCACTCGGTACAGGATGATGCGCTTCTCTTCGCGCAGGACCGTCCATCGAGGGATGCCGTCGTCGGCGGCGGGCGGCATGATCCCGATCTCGAACGAGACTTCGCGCAGATCGGTCCATGCCGAACGGAGGAACTCCGCGGCCGCACCGACCGCGATGTCGAAGCGCTCGACGCGGGTGTCGATGGGGGGCAGCGGCGGGCGGACGACGGGACTGCGGTTCTCGCGGCCGTGACGACCGTGTCGCGAGGGGCGGGCCACCGGCCGCGCTTCCCGGGATCGACGACGCATCATGGGCCCATCCTACGTTCGAGGCAGCGGCCCGCTCGCGCCCGTGCCGCGGCGCGAGTGCGCTCGAGGCTCCGGTCGCGCCGCGGGCCGGCATCCGGGCCCCCGGCGCGGCGTCGGGGCCGTGTCGGAGGGGCTGGCTAGGCTGATCCGCGATGCGCGACAGACTCTGCTCGAAAGTGGGATGCGCCCGCGAGGCGATGAGCACTCTCACCTACGATTACGGCGACCAGATGGCGGCCCTCGGCCCCCTCGGTCCCGCGGGCGACCCTCACGCGCACGACCTCTGCGCGATCCACGCCGATCGGCTGTCGGTTCCCAAGGGCTGGGTGGTCGTGCGGCACGAGACGCTTCGCACCTGAGGCGGGGCGCTCTGGCCCGAGGGGGTCACGCGCGCTCGGTCAGGGCGGCGGCGCGCTCGTTCTCACGCAGCAGCGCGCGGTACTCGCGGTCCCGTCGCACCGACGACACGGCGCGGACGAGCCCTTCGGCATCCGACGGGGGAATCGGCGAGACGAAGGGGCGCACGGCTTCGGCGAGGGACGCTGCGACCCGGGTGCGGGCGGCGGGCTCGAGGGCGTCGGCGCCTCGCACGAACTGCGCCACGCGGGCGGCGAGGCGGTCGGGAAGCCGCGAGACGTCGGCGATCTCGGCCCAGGACTCCCAGCCCGGCGGCAGGCCCGGCGCGGGGGGAGGGAGGCGACGCGTGCGGGTGCGCTCGCTCGCCGTGCCGGCGAGCAGGTCGCCCAGTCGCTGAGCGCGCGGGGTGAACATCCCCACGACCGCGGCGATCGCGCCGAGGGTGAACCACAGCTCGAGAACACCGGTCAGGGATCGGATGAGGGCCTGACGGAAGCCGGCGGCCCCGCCGTCGGTGCGTACGATCCGGGCTCCCACGGCGAGGCGACCGAGGCTCCTGCCGCGAGAGAGCGTCTCCACCGTGGTGGGGATCACGACGGTCACGAGCACGAGCAGCGAGATCACGCCGATGCGGACGGCGGCTTCCGGAAGGGTTCCCGCCGCGACCATCGTCGTCAGCAGCAGCGCTCCGCCGATCAGCAGTACCGCCCCGATGAGGAAGTCGATGAGCGTTCCGAGCGCGCGCAGGAAGAAGCCGACGGGTTGGACGTCGAGGGCGACGGCCTCTCCGGTGAGCGTCTCGTCCGCACCCGTGTGCACGAGGGCGACCGCGGGAGAGGGGGTCGTCGACGAAGCCATGCGTACAGTTGACCACATGGACCTCGATGCCCTCACGGCCGCCCGGCGCGAGGAGTGGGCGCGGCTCGACGAGCTGGGTCGTCGCAAGCGCCTCAGCGGTCCCGACGTGGACGAGCTGGTGACCCGCTATCGTGCGGCGTCGGCCGACCTGGCCGACATTAAGACCTCCGCCGGACGCACGCCCGAAGGCGACTACGTCTCGATCCTGCTCGCGCGCACGCGCCTGCGCCTCACGGGCGTCCGCGACAACGTGCTGAAGCAGCTGCCGCGCTTCTTCGTCCTGCAGCTTCCGGCGGCGTTGTATCGCGTGCGCTGGAGCACCCTGGCTGTCACCGTCGGCTTCCTCGTGGTCTCGAGCCTCGTCGCCCTGTGGATCTCGAGCGACCCGGCCGCCGTCGCGGCCCTGGGTGAGAAGAGCCAGCTGCAGAACTACGCCGACGAGCAGTTCGTGAACTATTACCGCGAGAACCCGAATGCGATCTTCGCGGGGTCCGTCTGGACGAACAACGCCTGGATCGCGGCGCAGTGCGTGCTGTTCGGCGTCACCGGACTCTGGCCCCTCGCGGTCATGATGCAGAACGCCGTCGGGGTGGGGACCTCGGCGGCGATCATGTTCTCGTTCGACCGCGGCGACCTGTTCTTCCAGTTCATCCTTCCCCACGGCCTGCTCGAGCTCACCGCGATCTTCGTCGCGGGCGCGGCGGGCCTGCAGATCTTCTGGGCCTGGGTCGCCCCCGGGCGGCGTTCGCGGGCGGCGGCGCTCGCCGCAGCGGGTCGATCGCTGGCCACCGTCGCCGTGGGGCTCGTCTTCGCCCTGGCCCTGTCCGGTCTCGTCGAGGGGTTCGTCACCCCGCGCGAGTGGCCGTGGCAGATCAAGATCGCGATCGGCGCTCTCGCCCTCGGTGTCTTCCTCTTCTACATGCTCTGGGTCGGTCGACGCGCGGTCCGCGCGGGCGAGACGGGCGACCTCACCGAGTACGAGGCCGGGACCCCCACGCTGACGGCGGGTTGACGGCATCCGGATGCCGTGTCGTTCGGCCCGGGAGGTGAGCATTCCCGATCGTTTCCCGGCGTGTCATTTTTGATTCACTCAAAACTAGGTACGCTGAACGCATGCTCGACAATCGACCGGAAGCCCCCGCGGATGCCCTCATCCGCGGAGCGGGTCTGCGGGTGACGGCGACGCGGGTCGCCGTCCTCGAAGCCCTTCGCGCCCGGCCGCACGCCACCGCCGACGCCGTCTACGACGGCATCGTCGGCACGCTCCCCGGAACGAGCAAGCAATCGGTGTACAACGCGCTCGGCGATTTCGCCGACGCGGGTCTCGCGCGTCGCATCGAACCCGCCGGCCACGCCGGCACGTTCGAGTTGCGCGTGGGCGACAACCACCACCACGTGGTGTGCACCGGGTGCGGCCGGATCGACGACGTGGACTGCGTCGTCGGCGCGGCGCCGTGCTTGCACATGCCGGAGGGCAGCGGCTTTCTCATAGAGACCGCTGAAGTGACGTTCTGGGGCGTGTGCTCCGATTGCCGAGCGAAGTCCGAAGCCGAAAAACCGAGAGGATCCCGATGAGCGACGCTCTGAACGGGTGCCCCGTCTTCCACGATGGAGCCGCCCCCGACGACAACCGACTGCCCGTGGGCGAAGCCCCCGCCGACAGCGAGCCCGCCGGCGCCCTGCCCCACCCCACCCAGGGATCCGCCAACCGCGTGTGGTGGTCCGAGACCCTGAACGTCAAGATCCTCGCGAAGAACAACGCCCTGCGCGACCCGCTGGACGAGGGGTTCGACTACCGCGCCGCCTTCGAGGCGCTCGACCTGAACGCCGTCAAGCAGGATCTCAAAGCGGTCATGACGACCTCGCAGGACTGGTGGCCCGCCGACTTCGGCCACTACGGCCCTCTCATGATCCGCATGGCCTGGCACAGCGCCGGCACCTATCGCGTGACCGACGGTCGCGGCGGCTCGGGCGCGGGCATGCAGCGCTTCGCCCCGCTGAACAGCTGGCCCGACAACGTCAACCTCGACAAGGCGCGGCGTCTGCTCTGGCCTGTCAAGAAGAAGTACGGCCAGTCCATCTCGTGGGCCGACCTGATGATCCTCGCCGGCAACGTCGCGCTCGAGGACATGGGCTTCCCGACCTTCGGCTTCGCCGGTGGCCGCACCGACGTGTGGGAGCCCGACGACGACGTGTACTGGGGCCCCGAGACCACGTGGCTCGGCGACGAGCGCTACACGGGCAACCGCGAGCTCGAGAAGCCCCTGGCCGCGGTCCAGATGGGTCTGATCTACGTCAACCCCGAGGGACCCAACGGCAACCCCGACCCGCAGCTGTCGGCCAACGACATCCGCGAGACGTTCGGGCGCATGGCCATGAACGACGAGGAGACCGTCGCGCTCATCGCCGGTGGTCACACCTTCGGCAAGACGCACGGTGCCGCCAGCGACTCGCACGTGGGCGTGAACCCCGAGGCCGCCGACATCAACGACCAGGGCCTGGGCTGGAAGAACAGCCACGGCACGGGCAAGGGTGACGACACCATCACCAGCGGCCTCGAGGTCACGTGGACGTACCACCCCACCCGCTGGGACAACGAGTTCTTCCACATCCTGTTCGCCTACGAGTGGGAGCTCTTCCAGAGCCCCGCGGGCGCGCACCAATGGCGTCCGGTCAACGGCGGAGGCGAAGGCCTCGTCCCCGAGGCGCACTCCGACGGTCGCCGCGAGCCCCGAATGCTCACGAGCGACCTGGCGCTTCGCGTCGACCCGGCGTACGAGAAGATCTCGCGCCGTTTCGCCGAGGACCCGGCCGCGTTCCAGGACGCCTTCGCCCGCGCGTGGTTCAAGCTGACCCACCGCGACATGGGCCCGCGTGAGCGCTACCTCGGCTCCGAGGTCCCCTCCGAGGTGCTCGTGTGGCAGGACCCCGTGCCCGCCGTCGATCACCCTCTGATCGACGCCGCCGACGCCGCAGCGCTGAAGAAGCAGATCCTCGACAGCGGCCTGTCGGTGCAGCAGCTCGTCACTACGACGTGGGCCGCCGCCTCGACCTTCCGCGGCAGCGACAAGCGCGGCGGCGTGAACGGGGCGCGCATCCGCCTCGAGCCGCAGAAGAGCTGGACGGTCAACAACCCCGAGCAGCTGGCATCCGTGCTCGACGTGCTCGAGAAGATCAAGGGCGCATTCGACGCGCAGGGCGACAAGAAGGTCTCGATCGCCGACCTGCTCGTGCTCGCGGGCAACGCCGGTGTCGAGCAGGCCGCCCTCGCCGGCGGCGTCGAGGTCGAGGTGCCCTTCACCCCGGGCCGCACCGACGCCACGCAGGAGCAGACCGAGATCGAGTCGTTCCGCTGGCTCGAGCCGATCGCCGACGGCTTCCGCAACTACGCCTCTCGCGAGGCGCGGCTTCCCGCGGAGTTCCTGCTGCTGGACAAGGCGAACCTGCTCACGCTGACGGCTCCCGAGATGACCGTGCTCGTCGGCGGCCTCCGCGCGATCGGCGCGAACTGGGACGGCAGCGACTGGGGCGTGTTCACCGACACTCCCGGTGCCCTGACGAACGACGTGTTCGCGAACCTTCTCGACCTCGGCACGACGTGGAAGCCGCTCGACAGTGGCAAGCACGCCTTCGAGGGCACGAAGGACGGATCGGGCGAGAAGGTCGGGATCGGCACGCGCGTCGACCTCGTGTTCTCGTCGAACTCCGAGCTGCGCGCGCTCGCCGAGGTCTACGCCTCGGACGACGCCAAGGAGAAGTTCGTGCGCGACTTCGTCGCCGCGTGGCGCAAGGTCACCGAGCTCGACCGGTTCGACCTGGTCTGAGTTCGGCGAACGCTGCGGCTCGGTAACCCGCGGCAACCGGAAGGCCCGTCCCCTCGCGGGGCGGGCCTTCCGTCGCTCGTTGCGTCCCGGGCGGTTCTCTCGTGCCCGCCCGCGTCGCGCGCCGTGTCCCGTGCGCCGTGTCCCACCCCGTGCCGGACCGAGCTCCGACTCACGCACCTTCGGGGCGAGCGACGTAGAAGACCCGTGTCCCACTTGGCGCAGGCTCCGGCGCGTTTCCCCGCACGGAGGCGGACACGCGCGGGGGCGGCGCGGCTCAGGCGCGAGACAGGCGGCGCAGACCCTCGTCGATGGACACCGACGGCGCCCAGCGCAGGTCGCGGCGGATCGCGGTCTGATCGAACCAATGCGCGGTGGAGAGCTGCTCGGCGAGGAAACGCGTCATCGGCGGCTCGTCCTGGCCCGGGCGCACGGCCCACACCCGCTCGATCAGCGATCCCGCGGCCTTCGCCACCCCCGCGGGCACGCTGAAGCGCGGCGGGGTGACGCCCGACGCCCGGCAGATCCCGGCGAGCAGGTCGCCGACCGGCCGCGGTTCGCCGTTCGTCAACACGTACGCGCGCCCGCTGACCTCGTCGACGCGGTGCAGGGCGGCCACGATCCCGGATGCCGCGTTGTCGACGAACGTGGAGTCGATGAGAGCCGTCCCGCCGTCCAGCAGGGGCAGGGTGCCCCGACGCGCGCGGGCGACGACGCGCTCGATGAGCTGGGTGTCGCCCGGGCCCCACACGATGTGGGGGCGGATCACGACCAGAGCGGTGTCGCCGCCGGTGCGGGAGAGCGCCAGCACTTCGGCCTCGGCCTTCGTGCGGGCGTATTCGCCGCGCGCGGCATCCGGATCGGCGGGCTCGGCTCCCACACCCGCGAGGGCGTGGCCGGCGTGCGCGACCGACGGCGACGAGACGTGCACGACGCGCGTCACGCCGGCCGCCTCGGCGGCATCGAGCAGGATGCGGGTGCCCTCGACGTTGACGGCATGGAACTGCGCCGGGTCGCCGGCGAGAGAGACCTTCGCCGCGAGATGCACGACCCCGTCGACCCCCTCGAGGGCGGAAGCCACGGCATCCGGATCCGTGACCGACCCGAGCCGGTCATCGGCGCCGTCGACGCCCGACGGGCGACGCTGCAGGGTGCGCACCTCGTGCCCCGCCTCCTGCAGAGAACGCACGACGGCCCGGCCGAGGAAGCCGGACGACCCGGTGGCGAGGACCCTCACGGCGCCGTCGGCTTCTCTCCGGCCAGCACGCGCTCCGCCCAGCGGGCCACGCGCGCGCGGTCGATCTTGGAGTTGTGGCGGATGTCGGTCGGAAGCGTGGGGACCACGAGCACGGCGGCGAGGCGCTGGCCGGTGGCCGCACGCACCTGATCGGTCAGATCGGGGGATGCCAGCCCCGGGCGACGGGCGCCCGCCTCGACCACCGCGACGACGACCTGGCCGCCCACCGGGCCCACGCCGACGGCAGCGGCGCGTTCGACGGCGGGCACCGTCTCGACGTCCTGCTCGATTCCCACGGGAGTGACGGGGCCGTCGGCGGTGGTGATGACGTGGGGCAGTCGCCCCTCGATCCAGAGCCTGCCCTCGGCGTCGAGGTGTCCGACGTCTCCGGTGCGGTGCCAGCGCTCGGGGAGTCCGCGCTGCGCTTCGCGGTCGGTGAGGTACAGGCGGAAGTATCCGCGCTTGAGGTGGGGCGCCGAGATGACGACCTCGCCGGTGACCCGCGGCTGCGTCGACGGTGCGCCGGAGGCGCGGCCGTCGGCGTCGATCGCCGAGATGCGCACTTGACCACTGCCGAGCGGGCGACCGACGCACACGCCGCGGTCGCCTCGCGCCTGTTCGATCTCGGGCAGAGTGACGTCGGCGACGAGCAGGCACTCGGTCATGCCGTAGGGGGTGTGGGCCGTTGCGTTCGGCATGAGCGCCTGCGCGCGGCGGAGAAGATCGACGCCCACGGGGGCTCCGGTCGACAGGAACGTCTCGACACCCTCGAGAGCGGCGCGGTCGTCGGCGGTGAGGGCCGACGCGGTCGCGACGACGTTCGACACCGCCGCGGGAGACAGGAACACGATCCGCGCGTCCGAGGCGCGAACGGCCGCGGCGACGGCGGCCGCCGTCAGGGTGCGCGGAGCCGAGACGTCCATGTCGGGCGTCGCGGAGCGCGTGCCCAGCGCCGGGCCGAGGAGCGCGAAGGGGGCGAAGCCGGTGACGAGTCCCGTCTCGGCGGTCACGCCGAAGTGCGCCGCGAGGGTGTCGCGCAGCGCGGTGAGCTGGGCGTGCGTGTAGACGACGCCCTTGGCCGGTCCCGTCGAGCCGGAGGTGAACAGCACCGCAGCTTCGGCCTCGGGGGCGGGGGGAGGGGGAACGGCACGACCGCGCCCGGCCCGAGCGAGGTCGGACAAGCTCGCCTCGACGCCGAGCGCGCGGGAGGTGACCGCCGGAAGAGACGCGGCCGAGATGCGGCGACCGGGCCAGGCGAGCGCGCGTGCGGCCGCGAGCCCCGCGACCTCACCGATCACGACGTCGGGGACCGCCCCGCGTACGGCGCGGGAGAGACCCCGGATGCCGAGACCTCGGTCGGCCACGACGACGACGGCGCCGATGCGCAGGCACGCGTACAGGGCGGCCGTCAGGGTCGGACCCGGCTGCACGAGGAGCGAGACGCGGTCGCCCGCGCGCACCCCGAAGGCGTCGAGCCCCGCGGCGAGCTCGTCGACACGGGCGGACAGGTGGCGCCAGCTCACGCGGAGCGGCTCCCCGTCGCGGGCGGAGGTCATGTCGATGACGGCGGTGCCGTCGTCGTCGCGGCGGGCATCGAGGGCGTCCCACAGGTGACCCGACGGGGCCTGGGGCGAGTCGGAAGGGGCGGGCGCGGGCGCGGCGGCTGCGCGCTTCGCGGCGGCCGAGCGACGCGAACGGGTCGCGGGCGTGACGGCATCCACGACCTTCTCGTCGAGCCAGTCGAGAACGACGTCGGCGTAGGGGCGCTCCTCGGCGATGAGGTGCCCGGCGCCCTCGAAGCGGTGCACGTCGGCGTGCGGGAGACGATCGGTGAGGTCGTCGAGGTGGTCCTCGCCGAAGACCGGGTCCTTGGGGCCCCGCAGCAGCAGGGCGGGCACGGCGAGCTCACGCAGCCCCGACGACATGCGGTGCAGGGCCGGAGTGCTCTCGTGCTCGGGGGTCGCGGGGATGTCGGCGACGAAGCCGCCGATCCCTCGGCGGCGCGCGACGGTCGCGTACGGCGCGCGGAACGCGGCCTTCACGGCCGGGTCGAGCTCGGCCAGCGCGAGGGTGGTGTCGAGGAACGCCGTGGTGCCCGTGGTGCCGGCCGCGAGCATGCCGCGAGCCGTGGCGACGCGGAGGGCGAAGGGAAGAGAGGCGCCGTCGGGGTGGTGCACGGCGGTGTTGAGGGCGATGACGGCCGCGAGGCGGTCGCGGTGCTCGACGGCCCAGCCGAGCGAGACGGGCCCGCCCCAGTCATGGCCGATGGTCACGATAGGACCTCGGATGCCGAGTCCCTCGACGAGAGCGTCGAGGTCGGCGATGCGCTGGGCCAGGGTGCGCCGCAGCGAGGAGCGTTCGGAGAAGCCCATCTCGAGCTGGTCGACGGCCACCACGCGCCAGACGGCCCCTCCGGCGTCGGCCCGCGCGAGAGAGGCGTTCACGAGGGCGCGCCAGAGGTACGACCACGTGGGATTGCCGTGCACGGCGACAATCGTCCCGATCGGCTCGAGGCCGTGCTCGACGAGGGCGTCGCCGGTGTCGAGCACGTGCCACAGGCGCGTGGCGCCCGCGTCGGCGAGGACGCCGTCAACGCTCACGAGGCGCGACAGGGCCGGGTCGAGCCCGGGCAGGCCCGCGGGGGGAAGAGTGGCCTGCGGTCCCGTGACGCGCGCGAAGCTCACCAGGCCAGCTCCAGCATTCCGGTGTTCAGGCCGGAGCCCACTCCCATCAGCAGGACGCGATCACCTCGGCGCAGCGTCTTCTGCTCGGCGGCGAGCGTGATCGGGATCGAGGCCGGGCCGACATTGCCGAGGGTGGGGTAGGTCACCGGGACGCGCTCGCGATCGAGCTTGGCGGCGCGCACGATCGCCGAGGTGTGCACGGAGGACACCTGGTGCGTGATGTAGCGGTCCATGCCGGTCCACGCGAACTCGCCCTTCGCCTCTTTCCAGGCGGAGACGACGAGGTCGAGCCCGCCCTTCAGCAGGGCCTTGGCGTCGGTGAACATGCCGTCGACGCTGCCGACGCAGAGGTCGTAGAACTGCGTCGCGGCGCGCGTGACGCCGCCCACGATGCGGTGACCCTCGGGGTGATCGCTCGCCCGGCCGAGGACGGCGGCGGCGGCTCCCGAGCCCAGGGTGAGGGAGGCGAACTCCTGCATGAAGGCGTCGCGGTCGAGGTCCTCGCGCACGAGGCGGTTGATGGTGTTGACCTGGATCTCGTCGGCATCCTCGCCGTTGACGATCAGGGCGTACTTGACCTGGCCCGACTGGATCATGCCGGCGGCCAGGCTCATGCCGTTGATGAAGCCGAGGCAGGCGTTGGCGACGTCGAAGTTGATCGCGGAGCTCGGCAGTCCCAGACCGTGGTGCAGCCGCACGGCGACCGAGGGTTCGAGATGCTTTCGCGTCACCGACGTGTTGATGATGAGCCCGATCTCGCTCGGGTCGACGCCTGCCTCGGCGAGCGCCTGCTTGCCCGCGGCGATCGTGGCTTCGTCGGAGGACTCGCCCTCGGCCCAGTTGCGGCGCTCGTTGACGCCCGCGACGCGGCGGAGCAGGCCCGGCTTGAGCTTCAGGCGCTGCAGGGCCGGGGCGAGGCGCTCCTCGATGTCGTCGGACGTCGTGACGCGGCTGGGCAAGACGCTCGCCACCGAAACGAGGGCCACATCGTCGAAGTGCGTGGTGGCGTTACCTGGCAAGAGATCTCCCGCATCCTGTGCGTAGACGGCGCAGCCGGGCGCGGAGGGGACGCATCGACGGCTGGAAGGGTACCCCCCAGGATAAGCCGCGAGATATGTCGCAGGCTGCATGAGGGGTGGGTGTGCTAGAGCCGACCGGCCGCTTTGAGGGCGAGGTAGCGGTCGGCCACGAGCGGGGGCAGATCGTCGGCCGACGCCGACACCGCATCGCCTCCCGCGCGGACGATCGCCGCGGCAACCCGCTCGGCATCGTGCCGGGCGCGCTCGACGGCGGCGGCGGCGTAGACGTCGGACGCGTCCCGGTGGACGGGGGTGTCGCCGGGTCCGTCGGTGGCGGTGGCCACCAGAAGGCGCGAGCGGGAGGCGACCGCGGGAAGCGAGGCGAGGAACGCGCGGGCGGCCTCGGGGTCGTCGGCCGCCGTGAGCAGCACGACGAGGGCCGGACGGACCGCGAAGCCGCGCACGTGCGCGAAAGCGGCATCCCAGTCGGTGTCGATCAACTGCGGATCGACGGGCGCCATGGCATCCACCAGGGCGGGCAGGAGCGAGGTGCCGTCGACGCGGGTGACGCGAGCTCGGGGCAGACGGTCGAACATCAGCAGGTGCACGTGGTCGCCCGCGCGCGTCGCCAGCACCGACAGCAGCAACGCCGCCTCCATCGCCGCGTCGAGGCGTACGCCGTCGCCCACGCGAGCGGCGGCCGTGCGCCCGGTGTCGATCACGACGACGACGTGGCGGTCGCGCTCCGGGCGCCAGGTGCGCAGCATCGTCGTCCCCGCGCGGGCGGTGGCGCGCCAGTCGATCGAGCGCACGTCGTCTCCGCGCACGTATTCGCGGAGGCTGTCGAACTCGGTGCCCTGGCCGCGCACCTGCAGGCTCGTGTTGCCGTCGAGCTCGCGGAGCCGGGCCAGGCGCGAGGGGAGGTGCCGTCGCGAGGTGAACGGGGGGAGCACGCGGATCCGACCGGGAGCGTCCACGACGCCCTGGCGCCCGGCCAGTCCCAGCGGGCCCGCCGCGCGAACGACGACGAAGGCGCTGCGCAGTTCGCCGCGGCGGCGGGGGCGCAGGGGGAGAGGCGCGGCGCGCCGCTCGCCGGGCGGGACCACGAGGCGCAGACGTTCCGCGGGCGCTCCGGCCGTGGGCTGCCACGCGTCGCGGACGCGGGCACGGAGCAGACGGGTGCCGAGGTTGCGCACGCGCAGCTCGCCGGACACGGGTTCGTCGCGCAGCGCCCGCTCGGGGTGCGTGCGGGTGATCTCCACCCGTCGAGGGTCGGCGGCGAGCACCGTGTCGACGATCGCCAGCATGAGGCACAGCAGCACCCACCCGCCGGCGACCGCCCACGCCGAGAGCCCCGCCGTGCTCAGGAGCACGAGGGGGACGACGCCGAGCGCGACGAGCAGGGCGAGACGGCCGGTGACGAACATCAGATGGGAACGCGGGTCTGCTGCAGGACGGAGGTGAGGATGGAATCCACCGAGACGCCCTCGATCTCGGCTTCGGGACGGAGGCGAATGCGGTGGCGCCACACCGAGACCAGCATGGTCTGCACGTGGTCGGGGGTGATGGCGGGGTAGCCGCTCAGCCAGGCCCACGCTTTGGCCGCGGCCAGCAGACCCGTGGAGGCGCGCGGGCTGACCCCGACCAGCACCGAGGGACTCTGCCGGGTCGCGCGCGCGAGGTCGACGACGTAGCCGAGCAGGTCGTCGTCGACCGAGACCGATGCCGCTGCGCGCTGCGCCGCGAGGATCTGCGGTGCCGTGACGACCGCCGCGACACCGGCGTCGTCGAGGCGACGGGGATCGAAGCCCGAGGCGTGACGACGCAGCACGTCGACCTCGGCGTCGCGACCGGGCAGGTCGACGACGAGCTTCAGGAGGAAGCGGTCGAGCTGCGCCTCGGGCAGCGTGTACGTGCCCTCGTGCTCGATGGGGTTCTGCGTCGCGGCGACGAGGAAGGGATCGGGCAGCGCGCGGCTCTCGCCGTCGGACGACACCTGGCGCTCCTCCATGGCCTCGAGCAGCGCCGCCTGGGTCTTCGGGGGCGTGCGGTTGATCTCGTCGGCCAGGAGCACGTGGGTGAACACGGGACCGGCGCGGAACTCGAAGTTGCCGGCGCGGGTGTCGTAGACGAGGGAGCCGGTGACGTCTCCGGGCATGAGATCGGGGGTGAACTGCACGCGCCGGGTGTCGAGTCCGAGCGCGCGACTGAACGACCTCACCAGCAGCGTCTTGGCGACGCCGGGGACGCCCTCGAGCAGCACATGGCCGCGGGAGAGCAGCGCGATGAGCAGGCCGGTGATCGTGCCGTCCTGGCCGACGACGGCTTTGCCGACCTCGAGGCGCACGCGGTGCATCGCGTCGCGCAGCTGCGCGTGGTCGTCGCTCGGCGCGACGGAGGCCGCGGCTGCGGGGGTCTCGGGGCTGTCGGTCATCGTGTGGTCCCTTCGGTTCGGACGGCGGCGCGCACGCTCTCTTCGAGATCGCGGAGGCGGTCGGCCGCCGCGACGAGTTCGCGGTCGGTGCGGGGGATGTCGTCGACGAGGATGCCGCGCACGCGCGCACGGTCCGCGTCCAGTCGCTGTGCGACGGCGTCGGCGATGTCGTGCGGTGAGGTGCGGGCGGTGAGCCCCAGCAGACGCCCCACACGCGAGCGGGCGGCGCGACGGAGCTCGTCGAGGGCGTGTGCGGCGTCTTTCGACGAGGCGTACAGGCGCGCACGGCCCTCGGTGGTCTCGGCGGCGCGGACCGTGACCGGCAGGCGCTCGGCGACGAGCGGCCCGAACCGGCGACCGCGCCAGATCGCGGCGGTGAGAGCCGCGGTCAGAAGAAGCAGCATGGCCGGCGTCACCCACGCGGGGGTGAGATCGCCGAGGGTGGGGGCGGCCGTTCCCTGATCGGCGTCGGAGAGCGAGGGAACGTACCAGACGAGGGTGTCGGTCTGGCCGAGCACGCCGAGGGCGAGAGCGGCGTTGCCGTCGACGGGGAGGGACGAATTGGTGAGAACCGAGAGCCCGTCGAGGGCGGTGACCGTTCGTCCATCGACACCTTTGGACTGCAGGAGTCCGAACTCGCCGTCGACGGGGTAGCACCCCTCGATCCCGTCCGCGGGGCGCAGGAGTTCTCCCACGTGAGCCGCTCCGGCGTTGGCGGCTGCGGGGACACCGCATTCGGGGCTCGCGGACAGGTCGGGGGAGAATCCGCCGAGCGAGGAACCGTCGAGGAGCACGTCGAGCGCTCGGGATCGCGGCTCGACGAGGACGACATGGCGCGCGCGGCCGGTGAGATCGCGCAGGGCGTCGTCCGACAGCATCGGCGCGTCGCGCAGGACGAGGGTGGCGTCGCCTCGCACGAGTGCGCGTTCGGCGGCGGCCCGGTCTCGAGCGATCGTGACCGAGACACCGTGCTGCTCGAGGACCCGCACGACCGCGCGGGTGCCGTCCGAACCGGCCGACTCGGGATCGAGGATCGCTCGCTGCGTGTACCCGCCGTAGACGAGGGTGCCGCCCACCAGCGCGGCGAGCAGCAGGCCCCCGGCGAGAGCGACCCACCCGAGGGCGGACCTCCGGCGGGAGCGCACCGGGGCCGCCGAGGCCGTCTCGGCGCTCATCGGGGAGCCACCGGTACGGCGCGCGCGCGAACGGCGGCGGCGTCGAGATCGGCGACCAGCCGGTAGCGCTCCTCGGTGCCGGGGCGGCGCAGATACCGGATGTCGTCGAACGTCGTCGTGGCCGGATCGAGCAGCGGGCTGAGCGCGGGCAGCGCTGTCGCCGTCTCGCGTGCGAACGCGCGGGCCGTGGCGCCGGGAGGCGGGTCGACGAGCCCGCGTTGGGTGAGGCCGCGTGCGAAGGCGCGGAAGCGCAGCACGATCGCGTCGTCCCAGTCCCCGCGGTCGGCCGCGGCCGCCGCATCGGTGCGGAGTTCGTCGGCGGATCGGCCGTCGTCGTGATCGAACAGCGCGCGAGCCGGTTCCGAGGCGCGTGTCGACAGGCGCGGTCGGCCCCAGATCAACAGGGCGACGACGATCAGCGCGACCACGATGATGCCCAGTACGACGAGAGCCGACGGGCCCCACCCGCCGTTCTCGGGGACGCGCAGCAGATCTTCGAGGAACTTGCCGACGGCCTGGGAGATACGGTCGACCAGGTTCGGCTCCGCGGCCTGGTAGGTGGGGTCACTGAGCTCCTGCTCGGCCCACTCCCGGGCCTGGTCGGGGTCGGGAAGCAGCGGCGCGACGGCTGCCATGGCCGTGAGGATCACGCGTCGCCGTTCGAGCCGGGGGCGGCCCACGTCGTCTGCGCCCGATCCGGAGCGGGAGGCGCGGGCGGTGCCGCGGGGGACTCCTGCGACACCGCGGGGGCCGTGGGGGCGGGGAACGTGTGCGGGGCGGGCGCGGCATACGGCGGGGTCGCCGATGCGGCCGCGGGGGCGGGGGGCCGTAGCCCGGGGCGGGCTGCTGCTGGGGGGTCGCGGAGCCCTGCGGCACCGCACCGTACCCTCCCGCCGCGGGGGCGCCGTACCCTGCCGGTGCGCCGTACCCGGCGTTCCCCGACGGCGGCCCGTAGCCCGCGAACGCCGGGGGAGCCCCGTAGGGCACCGGGGCAGGGCGCTCGACGATGCGGCCGACGCCCACGAGATACGGGTCGCTCAGCTCGGTGGTGCCGGAATCGCGCGCCTCGACGTACGACTGCAGGTCGTGGTCGAGGCCCTCGACGCGCATGCGGGCGTCGATGTAGACGAGCACGGCGGAGGTGGACTGCACCACGAGAGCGATGCACTGCACGAGCAGGATGCCGAACTGCCCGACGACCTGCAGGACGATGACGCCGACGACGGCGCCGGCGCCGCTCTCGCCGGTGGGGGCGACGATCGACGGCACGAAGCCGGCGAAGAGGCTGAGGGGAAGCGAGATGATCTGAGCGACGACGCCGAAGGCGAAGGAGATGACCACGACGACGCCGAGCGTCGACCAGAAGCGTCCACGGGTCAACTGCCACGACCGTGCGATCGAGCGGAAGACGGGTGCCCGCTCGAGGATGATGACGGAGGGGACGAGGAACAGCTTGGGCGTCAACCAGAGATAGAGCGGGATGAGCGCCAGGAAGAACAGCACGCCGACGAGGGCGCCGACCCAGGTCGCGGCGATGACCAGCAACGCCACGATCCCCGCGAGCACCCCGACGAGGATCACCACCGCGCCGACCGTGAGTGCGCTGTAGCCGACCAGGCGCCAGAACACCGGGCGCACCCGCGCCCAGACGGCCCGGAGGGACGGCTTCTCGGCGACCACCGCGTGCGCGACCTCGGCGACGACGATGCCCTGCACGACGACCCCCAGCACCCCGGAGAGGATGCCGAGCACGAGAGCCGCGACGGCGGTGAGGGCGACCGAGCCCGCGAGGATCGCGTCGTAGTCGTCGCTGCCGTAAGCAACGGTGTCGAGCCGGGAGAAGCTGGCGATGGCCACCCCGGCGATCGCCGCCGTCACGATGATGTACGCCACGGCCTGCACCGCGAGGGCGAAGCCCAGCAGCACCTTCGGATTGTGCCGGAGAGCGACGAACGATCGGCCCAGGATCGTGCCGAACCCGAAGGGGTGCAGCGGAACGATCCCCGGGCGTGATGCCGGAGTCCAAGCCGGGTACGCGGTCATGTGGGGCCCCTCCTGGTCACATGGCGGTGACCTCATCGTGTCACACACCCCCGACACGCACGCCTGTCGTGCAGGCAGGTCGACTACTCTCGATGGGACGTGCCCCTACCCGGGGCGTAGTGCCCGTCCCCGAGCGGGTTTCGAGACGGAAGACGTACACCCGAATGACTTCACGGATCCTGGTTGTCGATGACGACACCGCGCTGGCCGAGATGATCGGCATCGTGCTGCGCACCGAAGGATTCGACACGGTGTTCTGCGCCGACGGTGCGCAAGCGGTGGACGCCTGGCGCACCGAGCGCCCCGACCTCATCCTGCTCGACCTCATGCTCCCGGGCGTCGACCGGCATCGAGATCTGCACGCGCGTTCGCGCGGAGTCCGGCGTGCCGATCATCATGCTCACGGCGCGCACCGATACGGCCGATGTGGTCAAGGGGCTCGAGTCGGGCGCCGACGACTACATCATGAAGCCCTTCAACCCGAAGGAGCTCGTCGCCCGCATCCGCACGCGCCTGCGCCCCGTGCAGGCTCCGGTCGATGAGACGCTGCGCATCGGCGACCTCGTCGTCGACGTCGCCGCGCACGAGGTCCGCCGCGGCGATGCCCCCATCGCCCTGACCCCTCTCGAATTCGAGCTCCTCGTCGCCCTCGCCGAGAAGCCCCAGCAGGTCTTCTCCCGAGAGATGCTCCTCGAGCAGGTATGGGGCTACCACTACAAGGCCGACACCCGCCTGGTGAACGTGCACGTCCAGCGTCTGCGCGCGAAGATCGAAGCCGATCCCGACAACCCGCGCATCGTGACCACCGTGCGCGGCGTGGGCTACCGCGCCGGCGCGGTGGCCTGAGCCCCTCATGACGGGCGCGGTGCGCACCCTCCCGCGGCAGCGGGTACGGGGATGGCGCGATTGGCGCGTGGTGCGCGATCGTCTGGCGACGCTGTGGCGTCGCTCGCTCCGCTTCCGCACGATCGTGCTGACGGTGACGCTCACCGCCGTGACCATCCTCGTCACCTGCGTCGCCATGGCGCTCGTGATCCAGAACGAGTTGTTCACGGCCCGCAAGGATCAGGTGCTGCTCGAGGCCCAGCGCGCCACCGCCGCAGCCCAGGCGACCCTCGACGCCGCCGTCGACTCGACCGATCCGGCCGCGGCGCAGACCCTCATGAACGGCATCGCGACGCGTCTGTCGCAGCAGTCCTCGAGCGATCTCATCGCCCTCTACCGCATCGGACCGCCCTCCCCGCTGGCTCCGCAGCCGTTCATCTCCCCGGCTTTCGAGTCCGGCATGGTCACCGACGCCCTGCGCACCCAGGTGCAGTCGAGCCCCGATCTGCAGTGGTGGCAGTCCGTGGCGCTCCCCGCCGACGACGGCCGCGAGGTGCCCGGCATCCTGGTCGGTCATCAACTGCGCTTCCCCGCGGAGGACGGGGTCGACTCGTACGAGCTCTACATGGGGTACGACCTCACGAGCGCCTCGCAGACTCTCGCCTTCGTGCAGGTGCTGCTGTGGGTGGTGGGCCTCGTGCTCGTGCTGCTGATCGGTGCGATCGCGTGGTTCGTCCTGAGATCCGTGACCACACCGATCGCGGATGCCGCCGAGACCAGCGCCAAGCTCGCGGCGGGCGATCTCGGCGTACGGCTCCCGGTGCGCGGCGAGGACGAGCTCGCCACCCTGAACCGCTCGTTCAACGCGATGGCCGACAGCATCGAGTCGCAGATCAAAGAACTCGCCGACCTCTCGCTCGTGCAGCAGCGCTTCGTCTCCGACGTGTCGCACGAGCTGCGCACACCCCTCACGACGATCAAGCTCGCCGCCGACATGATCAACGACCAGCGCGAGGAGTTCGATCCCGCGACCGGTCGCGCCGCGGAGCTGCTGCACGCGCAGGTGCAGCGATTCGAGGTGCTCCTCACCGACCTGCTCGAGATCAGCCGCTACGACGCCGGCTCCGTCCAGCTCGAGCTCGAGGCGACGAGTCTGGCCCATCTGGCCGAAGACGTCATCCTCTCGATGCAGCAGCTCGCAGAGGGGCACGGCTCCGACGTGCGCCTCGTCGCCCCGGGCGGCTACACGCCGGTCGACATGGACGCCCGACGCGTCCGCCGGATCGTCCGCAACCTTCTCGGCAATGCGATCGAGCACGGCGAGGGGCGCCCGATCGTGGTGTCGGTCGACAGTGATCGGGATGCCGTTGCCCTCGGCGTCCGCGACTTCGGCCTGGGCATGCTGCCCGACGACGTGGAGCGCGTCTTCGACCGCTTCTGGCGCGCCGACCCCTCGCGAGTGCGCACCATCGGCGGTACCGGCCTCGGTCTGTCGATCGCCCTCGGCGACGCCAAGCTGCACGGCGGTACCCTGTCGGTGTGGTCCGAGCCCGGACGCGGCTCGAACTTCGTGCTCACGCTGCCGCGAGCCGGTCAGCCGGTCAGCAGTTCGCCCCTGCCCCTCGTGCCCGACGACGAACAGGGCGGAGCCCTCGAAGCCCTGGGCCTGACGCAGCCCATCTCGACCCGGCCCGGAGTGAGGAAGACGACATGAGACGCGCCCTCGCCCTCGTCAGCCTCGCCCTGGTGCTCGCGCTGACCGCGTGCACGGGTCTGCCGACCTCCGGCTACGTCAATCCCGGGCGCGGCCCGCAGGTCGACGACACCCAGGCCTTCGCCTTCGTCCCCGACGGACCGCAGGACGACGCCTCTCCCGCTGAGATCGTGGAGGGGTTCCTGCGCGCCGGTTCCGGCCCCGCCGACGACTGGGCTACGGCGAAGCTCTTCCTGGCGTCCGGGACGCAGTGGGACCCCCGCGCCCGCGTCACCATCGACCGCCTCGCCGATCGCCGCGCCGTCGCGAACGCCGTCGGCACCGGCGTCACCGTCTCGCTCACCACGGTGGCGGGGGTGGATGCCGACGGCGCCTACGCCCCGACGGCCTCGGGCACCGCGGAGTCGCTGTCGTTCACCCTCGCGCGCATCGACGACCAGTGGCGCATCACCTCGGCTCCCGACGGGGTCGTGCTGTACGAGGAGGTGTTCCCGACCGTCTACCAGTCGGCATCCATCGCGTACTTCGACCCCACGTGGAGCTTCATCGTGCCCGACGTCCGCTGGTTCCCCCGGGCGCTCGTGGCCAGCCGCGTGGCGACGGCCCTCGTCGACGGCCAGCCCAGCGCGTGGCTCGCCGGTGCGGTCAAGACGGCGTTCCCCGACGAGCTCTCCCTCGTGGGCCGTTCGGTGACGCTGTCCTCGAGCGGCGTCGCCCAGGTGCAGTTGCCGCGCACCGCGCTGAGTCTGGATCGCACGACGCTCGACCGGATGCAGACGCAATTGTCCAAGAGTCTGGTCACGGCCGGTATCAGCGAGGTCCAGATGACGGTGGAGGGTACCCCGGTACCCGCCTCCGAGGTGTCGGTGCGCGTCACCCGGGTCGATCCTTCTCCCGCGGTGCTCACCACCGCCGGCGTGTTCGGTGCGCTCGCCGGAGACACGGTCGAAACCCTCGGCGGGCTGTCCGATGCGATCGAGTCGCTCGCGCCGGCCTCGGTCGAGCTCGAGGCCGACCGGAGCCTCGCGGCTGTCCGTACTCAGCAGGGGAGCGTGGCGAGTGCACTGGCCGACGGACGCACGTTCCTGCTGGACGACCGCCCCGGGTTGATTGCCCCCACGATCGACGCCGAGGGCGCGATCTGGAGCGTGCCCAGCTCCGCGCCGACGCAACTGCGTGCCATCTCCGCCGAGGGCGTTCCGCGCAACGTCGGCAACGCCTGGCCCGACGCCTCCGAGATCAGCGCGATGCAGATCTCGCGCGACGGGACGCGGGTGGCGGCGATCGTCACGGTCTCGGGTACGCGCGAGGTATGGGTCGCCGGCATCGAGCGCGAGGGCGGCGCGGTCGACCTCGGCGTCCCGCACGTGCTGTCGTTCTCTCAGCAGGGCGCTTTCGAGCTGGCCTGGCTCGACGACACCACGGTGGGAGTCCTCGCCGACGTCGACGGCGCCGGCCGCCTGCGCGAGCTCAACGTCGGCGGGCGAGGAACCGAGGCCGCGGCTCCCGACGGCGCCACCACCCTCGCCGCGGGGAGCACGAGTGTGCGTGTGCTCGACAACGCCGGTCGCCTCTACAGCCGGCGCGGAAGCTCGTGGACGCTGGTGGCCACCGATATCCGCGTGCTCGCCGCCCAGCAGGGCACCACCTCCTGAGGCTCCTCCCCACCCCGGGTATGCGGGGCGTTCTCCCCGAGTGGGGCTTCGGCGCGTGCGCGCGGCGGCGGGCCCCGGGCACCCTGGGCGCATGTCGCTTCACGCTGCGCTCACCCGCTCCTTCCGCGATGCCCTGACGTTCTGGTTGCCCGTCTCCTGCGCGGGCTGCGGCGTCGTCGATTCGGACCTGTGTCGCGGATGCCGTGACGCCCTGAACGCCAGGCGGATCCGGCGCCCCATTCAGCCGGGCCTGTCCGTGACGAGCGTCCTCGTCTTCGAGGGCGTGGCGGCCCGCGTCATCCGCGCGATCAAGGAGGAGGGTCGCACCTCTCTCGCCCGCGAGCTCGCCCCGGCGCTCGATGAGCTGCTGCGCCTGTCGGTGCCCGCCGGTGCCGTTCTCACCACCGTCCCGGGCACGCGCGCGGCATTCCGCCGTCGCGGGTTCCGACCGCTCGACGTGCTGATGCGCCGCGCGGGGTGGAGGCACGAGCGGCTGCTGCGGGTGGCCCGTGCCACCGACGACCAGAGGGGTCTCGGACGCCGCGCGCGACGAGAGAACGTCGGGGGAGCGTTCGTGAGCCGACCGATCGCGGGCGGCACGGTCGTGGTCCTCGACGACGTCGTCACCACGGGGGCGACCTTGGCCGAGGCGGCGCGCGCCCTCCGTGCCGCGGGAGCCGACGAGGTCGTCGTCGTAGCGCTGGCGGACACGCCGCGTCGAAGGAGCTTCGAAGGTGAATCCCGGGTGATTGAGACGTGACACGGCGGTGTCGGACTACTAGCGTGGGGATGACTGAAGGCGACGGATGTTCCGCCCTTAGACCGGGCGGAACCCGGAACAAGGAGGTCACTGATGGACACCAACATCGTCGGAGTGGGAGTCGGTATCACCGACCGTTTTCGCTCGGTCGTCGAAGAGAAGGTCAGCCGCATCGAGCACCTCGCGCCTCGCGCTCAGGCGCTCGAGGTCAAGGTGACTCATCGCTCCTATCGCAACGGTCGTCTGGAGGACGACACGGTCGAGCTCACCCTCGACGGCAAGGGCCCGGTCGTTCGTGCGGAGGCGACCGACACCGACAAGTTCGCGGCCCTCGATCTCGCGGTCGACAAGATCTCCGAACAGGTGCGTCGCGCCAAGGACAAGCGCATCGACGCCCGCAACCACCCCCGCGGTGCGAAGTTCGAGAAGGGCACCGGCGAGCTCTCGGGTATCGACGTCGAGCCCGCCTCCGTCGAGGTGCTGCGCGCCGTCGCGACCGGTTCGATCCCCGTGCAAGAGGCCGGGGCCGAAGAAGAGGACTACTCGCCCGTCGTCATCCGCCAGAAGGAGTTCGGTCCCGAGTGGATGACGGTCGAAGACGCCGTCGACCGCATGGAGCTCGTCGGCCACGACTTCTTCCTCTTCATCGACGCCCGCACCGACCACCCGAGCGTCGTCTACCGACGCAAGGGCTGGGACTACGGTGTGATCGCCCTCGCGACCCAGGCGGCACCCGCCGTCGAGGTCGCATCCTGACCTGAGAACGCCACGAAGCCCCCGGTCCTCGGACCGGGGGCTTCGTCGTGCGGGCGATGCCGCGGGCGCAGACGCCCGCGCTCAGCCGTCGAAGATGTCGCCGAGCAGAGAGCCGATGACGAGACCGCCGAGCATGCCGCCGACCATGTTGCCGCCGCCCATGCCGCCTCCCCGACCGTAACCGCCTCCCCGGCCGTCATTGCCCCAGTCGTTCGGGCGGGATTGCTCGATGTCGCGCTGGGCGATCTGCAGGGCCTCGGATGCCAGTGCCCCGGCGCGTCGTGCGGTGGCGAGCGCCGTCTCACGCTGGTCCTCGGGCACGGGCCCCAGCGGCAGACCCGCGCGCAGCCGCTCGGCCTCGACGAAGCGCGTGCGAGCATCGGCTCCGATCCAGCCCCGATGACCGGTGATGAGGCCGCGCGCGACGGCGATCTGGCGGTCGGCATCGTCGATGGCGTGCTCCACCTGATCCTGGGAGGGGACGGGGCGGGCCGCCCGCTCGCGGGCGAGGTCGAGATCCGCGTTGGCCTGCCGCAGCGACGACAGGGCCTGGAAGGGGTCGCTGCGGGTTCCCGAGGCGGGGAGGGCCGTGAGCGCCTGCTGAAGCGCGGCCATCGCCTGGGTGACGGCGGGGGTCTGCGCTCCCAGACGCGCCTCGATGAGGTCGTTGCGCGAGTCGTCGACCACGGCGGCGAGGGTGGACTCGGCGCGGAGGGCCTCGATCTCGAAGGTGTCCACGGCATCCAGGAGCGATTCGGCTCGACGAGCGGCCTCGGTGGCGGCCTCGAGGGCGACGGAGGCCTGCTCGCGCTGGCCCGCCTCGCGTCGACGTTCCGATACGGCGGCGGTGTGCACGGCGAAGTCGAGGAGCTGCTCGATCTCTTCGGGGTTGCCGCCGATCTGCGCCAGGGCGGAGTCGCTGTACCGGCGGGAGAGCCTGTCGACGACCTCCCGGGCGTTGGGGATGCGCTGCGCCAGCCGCTCACGGTCGGCTCGCACGCGAGCCAGCGTCTCGGGGGCGCGGCGCACGGCGTCGATCTTGGGCTGCAGAACCTGGGTGCGCTCCTCGAGCAGGTCCTCGGCCCATTGCGAGAGCTGGACGATGCGCGCATTGCGCGTGCGCAGCTCTTCTTTCGTGTCGGGGATCTCGTCGTGGTTGAGCTGATGCAGCTGGAACGCCTCGGCGAGGTGGGTTCGTACGGAATCGAGGGCCGCCGCGAGGTCTTCCGTCGCCTTGTCGCCGAGCTCGGCGCGGGCGAAGTCGAGCTCGTCCGAGGTCAGGCGGACACGCTCGTCGGCCGCGACGATCGCAAGCTCCGCTCGGCGTGCCAGATCGGCATCCGCCGCGTCCTGTTCTTCGCGCTTCCTCTTGCCCCAGAAACCGGCCATGGCTCGATCCTAGGCGTCGCCCTCGCCGCCGTCGCCGTGTGTTCGCTGCGGGCGCGCTGCCCCGCGATCGGATTGTGGCTCACTCGCAGGTCACGAACGGGTAACACGGATAGCATGGGCGATGTATGCCTGTTCGCAGGCCGGCGTCCATGCGGGCGCCGCACCCGACAGATGGAGATGCTTCGTGGCCAATCCGCTCGAGAAACTGCTGCGCGCCGGCGAGGGCCGCATCCTGCGCCGACTGCAGGGCGTCGTGAAAGCGACCGGAGCGCTCGAAGAGGACTACGAGCAGCTCACCGACGACGAGCTGCGCAACGAGACGGTCGAGCTGCGCGCCCGCTACGAAGCCGGTGAGACGCTCGACCAGCTCATGCCCGAGGCGTTCGCGGCCGTCCGAGAGGCCGCCAAGCGCACGCTCGGACAGCGCCCCTACGATGTGCAGATCATGGGCGGCGCGGCCCTTCACCTGGGCAACATCGCCGAGATGAAGACCGGTGAGGGCAAGACCCTGACCGCCGCTCTTCCGGCCTACCTCAACGCCATCGCGGGCCAGGGCGTCCACGTCATCACGGTCAACGACTTCCTCGCGAGCTATCAGTCCGAGCTCATGGGTCGCGTCTACCGCGCCCTGGGCATGACGACGGGAACGGTCGTCGCAGGTCAGACCCCCGAGGTGCGGCGTGAGCAGTACGAGGCAGACATCAGCTACGGCACGAACAACGAGTTCGGCTTCGACTACCTCCGCGACAACATGGCGTGGCGCAAGGAAGACCTCGTGCAGCGCGGTCACTTCTACGCGATCGTCGACGAGGTCGACTCGATCCTCATCGACGAGGCCCGCACCCCGCTGATCATCTCGGGCCCGGCATCCGGTGAAGCCAACCGCTGGTTCGCCGAGTTCGCCAAGCTCGCCCGTACCCTCGAAGCGGGCGTCGACTACGAGGTCGACGAGAAGAAGCGCACGATCGGCGTGCTCGAGCCCGGTATCGAGAAGGTCGAGGACTACCTCGGCATCGACAACCTGTACGAGTCGGCCAACACCCCGCTGATCTCGTTCCTCAACAACTCGATCAAGGCGATCGCGCTGTTCAAGCGCGACACCGACTACGTCGTCATGAACGACGAGGTCATGATCGTCGACGAGCACACCGGTCGCATCCTCGTGGGTCGCCGCTACAACGAGGGCATCCACCAGGCGATCGAGGCCAAGGAGGGCGTCCCGGTCAAGGCCGAGAACCAGACGCTCGCCACCGTCACGCTGCAGAACTACTTCCGCCTCTACGACAAGCTCGCAGGCATGACCGGTACCGCCGAGACCGAGGCGGCCGAGTTCATGTCGACCTACAAGCTCGGCGTGGTGCCGATCCCGACCAACAAGCCGATGATCCGCAAGGATCAGTCCGACCTCGTCTACAAGAACGAGACGGCGAAGTTCGCGCAGGTCGTCGAAGACATCGTCGAGCGCCACGAGAAGGGCCAGCCGGTCCTCGTCGGCACCACGAGCGTCGAGAAGAGCGAGTACCTCTCGCGCCTGCTGGCCAAGAAGGGCGTGCGCCACGAGGTGCTCAACGCCAAGAACCACGCTCGTGAGGCGGAGATCGTCGCGCGCGCGGGTCGTCTGGGTGCCGTCACCGTCGCCACCAACATGGCCGGCCGCGGTACCGACATCATGCTCGGCGGTAACGCCGAGTTCCTCGCCGTGCAGGAGATGAAGGCGAAGAACCTCGACCCCGTCGAGACCCCCGAGGCCTACGAGTCGGAGTGGGACACCGTCTACCAGAGCATGCGCGACACCGTGGCCGAAGAGGCCGCGAAGGTCGTCGAGGCCGGCGGGCTGTACGTGCTGGGTACCGAGCGCCACGAGTCGCGCCGCATCGACAACCAGCTGCGCGGTCGTTCGGGCCGTCAGGGCGACCCCGGTGAGAGCCGCTTCTACCTGTCGCTGACCGACGACCTGATGCGTCTGTTCCAGTCGGGCGCCGCCGAGGCGATCCTCGCGCGCACGAACTTCCCCGACGACGTCGCGATCGAGTCCGGCCTGGTCTCGCGCGCGATCAAGAGCGCGCAGTCGCAGGTCGAGTCGCGCAACGCCGAGATGCGCAAGAACGTCCTGAAGTACGACGACGTGCTGAACCGTCAGCGCGAGGCGATCTACGCCGACCGTCGGCACATGCTGCAGGGCGACGACATCGCCGACCGCGTCCAGCACTTCATCGAGGACGCGATCACCGCCGTCATCGACGACCACACCGGTTCGGGTCACACCGAGTCGTGGGACTTCGACGCCCTGTGGACCGAGCTGAAGACCATGTACCCCGTAAGCGTCACGATCGACGAGGTCGTGGCCGAGGCCGGGGGCAACAAGGGCCGCATCACGCCCGAGGGCCTGAAGCGCGAGATCATCTCCGACGCCCGTATCGCGTACGAGAACCGCGAGAAGGCCCTCGGCGAGCAGGCGCTGCGCGAGCTCGAGCGCCGTGTCGTGCTGCAGGTGCTCGACCGTCGCTGGCGCGAGCACCTCTACGAGATGGACTACCTCAAGGACGGCATCGGCCTGCGCGCCATGGCCCAGCGCGACCCGCTCATCGAGTACCAGCGCGAGGGGTACCAGATGTTCCAGTCCATGATGGGGCAGATCAAGGAGGAGTCGGTCGGCTTCCTCTACAACCTCGAGGTCGAGGTCCGAAAGGTCGAGGGCGACGAGGCGCAGGTCGAGGCCAAGGGACTCGCCCCGACGCCCGTCGAGACGCAGCGCCTCGAGTACTCCGCGGCGAACGACGCCGGAGAGGTCGAGGTTCGCAACGACCGCGGTCAGGTTCAGCAGGCGGCGACCAACCGTCTCCGCCAGGCCGAGCAGCAGGCCGAGCCCGCCGCAGAGCAGGCTCCTGCCGCCCGCGGAGCTTTCGGTCAGCGCGTGCCCTCGGGTGACGAGCCGGCCGCGAGCAACCGCGCCGACCGCCGCGCAGCCAAGAAGAAGTAAGCGCAGAACGGATGCCGCGCCCCGAGGTCGGGGGCGCGGCATCCGTCGTTTTCGAGGGCAGCTCTCCGCCGCCTCGCCTGGGGCAGCCTTCGCCCGGCGGGGGCCACACGGTGTCGATTGGCCGGATGCGGGCGGGGATATCCTGAACCGATGAGCCCGCTGCGCCCCCTCGACCAGTCATCCAAGCTGAAGGACGTCCTGTACGAGATCCGCGGGGAGGCCCTCGTCGAGGCCGACCGTCTGGAGGCCGAGGGCCACGCGATCCTCAAACTCAACACGGGCAACCCGGCGATCTTCGGATTCGAGGCGCCGCACCAGATCGTGCGCGACATGATCGCCTCGGTCCCCAACGCTCACGGCTACAGCGACAGCCGCGGCATCCTGTCGGCTCGGCGTGCGGTCGTCTCGCGCTACGAGCAGGAGCCCGACTTCCCGCACCTCGACCCCGACCACGTGTTCCTGGGCAACGGCGTGTCCGAGCTGATCACGATGACGATGCAAGCCCTGCTCGATGAGGGCGACGAGGTGCTCATCCCCGCCCCCGACTACCCGCTGTGGACGGCGATGACGAGCCTCGGCGGCGGCACCCCCGTGCACTACCTCTGCGACGAGCAGCGCGAGTGGCAGCCCGACCTCGAGGACATCCGCTCCAAGGTCACCCCCCGTACCAAGGCGATCGTCGTAATCAACCCGAACAACCCCACGGGAGCGGTGTACTCGCGCGAGATCCTGGAGGGCATCGCCGACATCGCCCGCGAACACTCGCTGCTGCTGCTGGCCGACGAGATCTACGACCGCATCCTCTTCGACGACGCGGTGCACATCCCCATGGCCACGGTCGCCCCCGACCTGCTCTGCCTGACCTTCAACGGCCTGTCCAAGACCTACCGGGTGGCGGGATACCGCTCCGGCTGGCTCGCGATCACCGGCCCCAAGGAGCACGCGCAGGGCTTCCTGCACGGCATCAACCTGCTGGCATCCACTCGGCTCTGCCCGAACGTGCCGGCGCAGTTCGCCGTTCAGGCGGCGCTCTCGGGCGTGCAGTCGATCGATGCGCTCATCGCTCCGACGGGGCGTCTTCACGAGCAACGGGATGCCGCGTGGCAGGGCCTCGAGGCGATCCCCGGCGTCTCGTGCGTCATGCCGCGCGGTGCGCTGTATGCGTTCCCGCGCTTCGACCCCGAGGTGTACGAGATCCCCGACGACGGCAAGTTCGTGCGCGACTTCCTGCTCGCCGAACACGTGCTGCTCGTGCAGGGGTCGGGCTTCAACTGGCCCGCGACCGACCACGTGCGTATCGTGACGCTCCCCGAAGCCCGCGTGATCAGCGACGCGATCGAGCGTCTGGGGAACTTCCTCGCGTCCTGGCGCCCCTGACACACGCGCCCGGAGCGTGATCGCACGCGTCACAGCAGGCTGAGCGCCGTGATGCGCCATCGCCGTTCGAGGGACTCGAGGCGCAGGGCCACCGCTCGGGTGCGCATGCGGCCTGACACGACGACCGTGGCTTCGATCGCGCCGTCTCGCGGGGAGAACAGGCGCACGCTTCGGATCTCGTGCATGACGCGGTACACCTGCACGCGTCGAGCGCTGCGCGCTCGCGTGGCCAGGCTCGTGCGCGTGAGCAGGGCTCGATAGACCTCCTCCGACATCCACCGGGCCAACTGCTCCGGGTCTCGGACGCCGGCGACCACCTCGAGGATGCCGCGCACCATGTTGCCGACGAACACCTCGACCGGCGAGGGAGTCTCCGGGGACGGATTGGTCCCGAGGGCGTTCAGGTCGCACGCGTTCTGCGGCGCACATCGTGCGTCCTCGGGTCGCCGGGCTGCTTCGGGCATGGATCCTCAATCTGTCGGTCGTGCGTCCAGCGGGCGGGGATGACGCCGACAGTAGGCGTGGACACGCACACCCGGTGGGGCATTCGCTGTGGCTGTGGATTACTCGCCCGCGGGGTGAGATCGGGGAGGAGCGGGTGATCAGTCGTCGTGACGGACCGCGCCGCGCCCCCACAGCTCCGGGAAGCTGGCCGCTTGCGACTGCTGCCACAGGGCCGCGCGACGCGTGAGTTCGGCCTGCTCGTCGAGATAATCGTCGACGCTGTCGAGGTCGATCCGCCACCGCGGGGGAGACCCCACCGGGAGACCCCGGAGTCGTCCTTCGCGGATCAGAGATCGCACGTCTGCATGCGTGATCCCGAGTATTTCGGCGACGGCGTCCGGCGCCGCAAATCGTCCTCTGGGTGAGTCCCTTTCCGTCATGCGGTCATTATGTCCACCGTCCTGGGGACGCGGAGAAGTCACCCGCCACCCCGCCAGTCGTCCCGAGGCCGGCAGAATGCCCGCAACGGCAGGGGACTTATCGTCTGTGCGGTAGCCCCCTGACCTGTTTCCGTCGCCTCGAAATTCGCCCGGATCCTCACCCCTCGTCGGGAACGAGCCCGCGACGGCTGCCCGAGACGAGGGCTCCCCGTAGGGTGGAGGGGTGTCGACACTCAGTGAACTCGTCTACGCCCAGGGCCGCTCCAGCGAGGCGGACGTCGAGTGGCTGCACCGGCTGGCGGGCGACGGGCAGCTGCTGGCCGACCTGGCGTTCGCCGACATCGTCATCTGGGTCCCCACCCCCGACGAATCCTTCGTCGCTGTCGCCCACACGCGGCCCGGGGGAGCGGCGACGCTGTTCTACCGCGACATCGTCGGCGACCGCGTGCGTCCGCAGTGGCGTACCCAGGTGCGCGAGGCTTTCCAGAGCGGTCGCATCGTCGACTCGGCATCCCCCGACTGGTTCGAAGAGACGCCCACTCGCGTGCGTGCGGTACCGATCGTGCGCGAGCTCTCGCGCGAGGGGTACGCGGTCACGACGGTGGGTGTGCTGACCCGCCACACCAACCTCGGCGAGACGCGCACCCCGTCGCGGCAGCAGATCACGTTCAACGACTGCGCGGACGACGTGTTCGGAATGATCGCCTCGGCCGAGTTCCCCGACCTCTCGGCTCCCACCGCTCCGCGACGCGGTGCTCCCCGCGCCTCCGACGGACTCATCCGCCTCGACGTCGACGGCATCACCACTTTCGCGAGCCCCAACGCGCTCTCGGCCTTCAACCGCATGGGCTTCGACGACGAGCTCGAGGGCGAGTCGCTGGCCGAGGTGACCGCTCGGATCCTTCCCGCGAAGCGCCAGGACGTCGACGAGTCGCTCCCCGTCGTGGTGAGCGGCCGCGCTCCCTGGCGAGCCGACATGGAGGCGCGCGGTGTGCAGGTGTCACTGCGCACCATTCCGCTGCGCGACCGCGGCACGCGCATCGGCGCGATCGTGCTCAGCCGCGATGTCACCGAGATCCGCCACCAGGAGCAGGAGCTCATCACCAAGGACGCGACGATCCGCGAGATCCACCACCGCGTCAAGAACAACCTGCAGACGGTCGCCTCGCTGCTGCGCATCCAGGCGCGCCGCACGCACTCCGACGAGGCGCGCGATGCCCTCACGCAGGCCATGCGCCGTGTCTCGGCGATCGCGGTGGTGCACGACACCCTCTCCGAGGGTCTCGCGCAGAACGTCGATTTCGACGACGTCTTCGCTCGCGTGCTCAAGCTCGTCGCCGAGGTGGCCGCGGCCCCGAACACCCGCGCTCGCACGCGGACCACGGGCAAGTTCGGAACGCTCCCCAGCCAGTTCGCCACGCCCCTCGCCCTGGCCCTCACCGAGCTCGTGACCAACGCCGTCGAGCACGGCCTCGCCGGGCAGGAGGGCGATGTCGAGATCGCGGCCGAGCGCAGCGGCGAAATGCTCGAGGTCAGCGTGCGCGACACCGGCGTCGGCCTGCCCGAGGGGCAGGTCGGCCGGGGGCTCGGCACGCAGATCGTCCGCACGCTCATCCAGGGCGAACTCGGTGGCACGATCGACTGGCACACGTTGATGGGCAGCGGCACCGAGGTCACGATCGAGATCCCGCTGCGCTATATCGGCGGCTCCGCGGCCTGACGCGCCGATCCCTCCACCTCGACAACGCGAAGAAGCCCGCCCCGAGAGGGGCGGGCTTCTTCGCGTGACTGTGGTCAGGAGGCGCGGCGGGCGCGAGCAGCGCGGCGCTTGAGCGCGCGGCGCTCGTCTTCGCTCAGACCGCCCCAGACGCCCGAGTCCTGACCGGACTCGAGGGCGTACTGCAGGCAGACCTCGGTAACGGTGCAGCGTGCACAGACCGACTTGGCCTTCTCGATCTGGTCGACCGCGGGGCCGGTGTTGCCGACCGGGAAGAACAGCTCGGGGTCGACGGTCAGGCAGGCTGCTTTGTCGCGCCAATCCATGGGGGTGCTCCTTGTTACAGAAAATTGGTCGATTCGGCACCGGGATTCGGGTCCGGTACCCTGGTGGGAACGCGAGCGATTGCTCGCCCCACTTCGCTGTGGGAGCACACGGCTTGTTCCATGCTCCCATAGCGATTCCGCCTGATCAAGAGGTAACCGGTAGGTTTCCAGATCGTAACGGCGCAGGTGCGCCCGCCGGGGAGGCTTTCCTGATGCCGATTCGTCTTGCGGCCGCAGCTCTCCTGGGGCTCGAGAGTGTCGGCATCCTGGCCCTCGCGGGCTGGCAGACGGTCGCCCTCATCGGCGGAGACACCGACTCGGCGGTCAGCTCGATCGCCCTCATCGTGCTCACCGTGATCGGCGCGGCCATCGTCGGCGCGTTCGGCGTCGCGACCGCTCGCGACGTCTCCGCCGGCCGATCGGGCGGGATCGTGACGCAACTGCTGATCCTGTCGGTGGCCATCGGCGCCGTCACGGGGGAGTGGGCGTCTCCCGGGATCGCCGTGCTGATCGCGGTCCCCGCTGTCGTCGGCCTGGTGCTGCTCGCCCTGGCGGTGCGCGCGGCGGCTCCGCGCCGCCGCGACGACGACTGACGCGTCGCCCTCACGAGAAGACCCCGCCTACCGCTGTCGCGGGGCGGGGTCGTGGTCGTCGCAGGTCAGGCTGCGGCCAGCCCCAGGTTCTTGCGCAGACGCGCCACGTGGCCGGTGGCCTTGACGTTGTACATCGCCTCGAGGATCTTGCCCTCCTCGTCGACGACGAACGTGGACCGCAGCACGCCGGTGATCGTCTTCCCGTAGTTCTGCTTCTCGCCCCAGGCGCCGTAGGCCTCGTGGACGGCGTGGTCGGCGTCGCTGAGGAGCGGGAACGTCAGCGCGTCGCTGTCGCGGAAGGCGCGCAGCTTCTCGGGCAGGTCGCGCGAGATGCCGAGCACCGTGTAGCCGGCGCCCTGCAGCGAGGCCAGGCTGTCGCGGAAGTCGCAGGCCTGGGTGGTGCACCCCGGGGTCTGGGCCGCGGGGTAGAAGTAGAGGATCACGCGGCGGCCGCGGAAGTCGCCCAGCGAGACGGGGTGTTCGTCCTGGTCGAGGAGGGTGAAGTCGGGGGCGATATCGCCCTTTTCGAGGTTCGTCACCCCTCCAGCCTAGAACGCTCGATGCCCTGGAACGTCGTGAGCAGCCGCTGCAGCGAGTCGAGCCGGGCGGCGGCTCCGGGTCCGAGGCGTCCGGACTCCACCGCCTCGATGATCGCGCAGTCGGGGGCATCGGGGAGGTGGGTGCAGCCGCGCGGGCACTCCTCGGCGACCTCGGCCAGATCCGTGAAGGCGCCGAGCACGTGGGCGGGGTCGACGTGGCCCAGCCCGAAAGATCGCACGCCCGGGGTGTCGATGACCCAGCCCGAGCCGTCGCGGCCGCGGTAGCGCAGCGACACCGCTGACGACGAGGTGTGGCGGCCGCGACCGGTGACGGTGTTGACGTGCCCGATCGCGCGCTCCGAGCCGGTGAGCGCGTTGACCAGGGTCGACTTACCGACGCCCGAGTGCCCGACGAACACGGTCGAGTGGCCGACGAGCGCCTCGCCGATCTCGTCGAGGGGCATCTCGCCCTGGGCGCTGGTGAACACCCGCAGGTCGAGTCCGACGAAGTGCGCGAGGAACTCGGTCGGGTCGGCCAGGTCGGTCTTGGTGACGACGAGCAGGGGGCGGATGCCGGCATCCAACGCCGCGACCAGATAACGGTCGACGAGACGGGCGCGGGGCTCGGGGTCGGCCGCGGCGACCACGACGAGCATCTGATCGGCGTTGGCGACGATCACGCGCTCGACCTGGTCGGTGTCGTCGGCGCTCCGACGCAGCAGAGACGTGCGCTCCTCGAGGCCGATGATGCGCCCGAGAGTGCCCTCGTCGCCCGAGAGGTCGCCGACGACGCGGGCGCGGTCGCCGTTGACGATGGGCTGCTTGCGGAGCTCGCGGGCGCGGGTGGCCAGCACCCGGCGCTCGTCGGGGCCGTCTTCGTCGACGAGCACCGTGTACCGGCCGCGGTCGACTCCGAGCACACGGGCGATCTGCGCGTCGGCGTGGGCGGGGCGTCGCTTGGTGCGGGGCCTGTTCGCCTTCGGGTTGGGACGCACCCGGATGGACGACTCGTCGTACCGGAGGTCGTCTTCGTCGTCGTCGGGATCGTCGAGCCAGCTCACGCGTCAGTCCCCGTTCACGGGCGCGAGTCGTCGAGCATGCTCTGCCACAGGCCCGCGAACTGGGGGAGCGTCTTGGCGGTCGTACCGATGTCGTCGATGCGCACGCCGGGCACGCGAAGCCCGATCAGGGCGCCGGTGGTGGCCAAGCGGTGGTCGTGGTGCGCTTTCCACTCACCGCCGGTCAGCGGCCGCGGGACGATGCGGATGCCGTCTTCGAGCTCGTGCGCCTCGCCGCCGAGCGAGCGCAGGTTGCCGACGAGGGCCGCGATGCGGTCGGTCTCGTGGCCGCGGATGTGGCCGATGCCGTGCAGCGTGGTCGGCCCGTCCGCGAAGGCGGCCAGGCCGAAGAGAGTGGGGGCGAGTTCGCCCGCCGCCGACAGGTCGAGTTCGACGCCCAGGATGCCGTCATCGCCGGCGGCCACGGTGAGGGCTCCGCCGCGGCGACTGACGCGGGCTCCCATCTCGGCGAGGATGTCGACGAGGAGGGCACCCGGCTGCGTGCTGTGCAGGGGCCAGCCCGTGACGGTGACCGAGCCGCCCGTGACCATCGCGGCGGCGAGGAACGGGGAGGCGTTGGAGAGGTCGGGTTCGATCGCCACGTCTTTCGCGCGCACGGGTCCCGCGGGCACGACCCACTCGCCGGGTGCGGGACGTTCGACGTGCACGGCACGGTGGGCGAGGGCCTCGACGGTCATGTCGATGTGCGGGATGCTCGGCAGGCGCGAGCCGACGTGGCGGAGGTGGAGTCCGACGTCGAAACGCGCGGCCGCGAGAAGAAGGCCCGAGACGAACTGGCTCGACTGGCTCGCGTCGATCTCGACCTCGCCGCCTCGCACGTGTCCGTGCCCGCGGACCGAGAAGGGGAGCGCCCAGTGGCCGCCGTCGTCGATGTCGACGCCCACGTCGCGCAGGGCGTGGATCATCGCCCCCATGGGGCGGTGCAATGCGCTCTCATGGGCGGTGACGCGCACGTCGCCCCGGGCGAAGCCGGCCACTGGAGCGATGAACCGCATGACGGTTCCCGCCTGCCCGCAGTCGATCGTGCCGTCGCCCGCGAAAGAGGAGGGGGGCGTCACCAGCAGGTCGGGGCCGAAAGGGGAGCCGGTGTCGATCTCGTCGATCCCGACGCCGAGCACGCGCAGCGCGTCGACCATGCGTGCGGAGTCGTCGGAGTGCAGGGGGCCGTGCAACGTGCCGGGGCCGTCCGCGATGGCAGCGAGGATCAGCTCTCGATTGGTCAACGACTTGGACCCGGGCACGGTGACCGTGGCATTCACGGGTCCGTCGGAGACGGGCGCGTCCCACTCACCGCGGGGACTGGCGGCGGAAGGGGAATACCCGAGGGGAGACATCGGTTCCTAGCCTACTGAAAGGGGAGGACACGTGACCGCACTTCTCGAACGCGACCGCTTGCCGCAGGCCATCCCGGTGGCCGTCGACATGCCCGACGTAGACTGGCGCGCGATGAACGACACCGCAGACGCCGGCCCGCAGGTGGAGCCCCGCGAACAGTTCGAAGAGCAGGCTCTGCCCTTCATGGATCAGCTGTACGCCGCAGCCATGCGCATGACGCGCAATCCGGCCGACGCGGCCGATCTCGTGCAGGAGACCTTCGTGAAGGCCTTCGGCTCGTGGGCCACGTTCACGCAGGGCACGAACCTCAAGGCGTGGCTCTACCGCATCCTGACGAACACGTACATCAACACGTATCGAAAGAAGCAGCGCGAGCCGTACCAGAGTGCGATCGACGACCTCGAGGACTGGCAGCTCGGCGGAGCCGAGTCGACCACCGCGAGCAGCGCCCGTTCGGCCGAGGCCGAAGCGATCGACCACATGCCGGCATCCGTCGTCAAGGACGCGCTGCAGTCGATCCCCGAGGATTTCCGGATGGCGGTGTACCTCGCCGACGTCGAGGGCTTCGCCTACCAGGAGATCGCCGACATCATGAAAACCCCGATCGGTACGGTCATGAGCCGTCTGCACCGCGGCCGGCGGCTGCTGCGCGACCTGCTGTCGGATTACGCCAAGGAGCGCGGCATCCAGGCCGCGACGGGAGAGAAGAAATGAGCGACTGCGGCTGCGACGAGGCGCGACGCGACCTCGAGGAATACCTCCGCAACGAGGTCTGCAAGACCCAGCACACCGATATCCGCGAGCACCTCGAGAACTGTCCCGGATGCCAGGACGAGGCCCTCGTGGCGCGCACGCTGACCGAGGTGGTCGCCCGTGCGTGCAAAGAGACGGCTCCCGACGAACTCCGCGATCAGGTGCTCTCGCGCCTTCGCGCCATTCAGGCGACGCACTGACGGCACCCGCGCCGGCCCGGCGGGTGTCGGAGGTGATCCCTAGGCTGGGGTCATGGCATCCACCGACACCTTGACGCTGCCCCTCGACCAGACCTCCGCCGCCGACCTCGCCGCCTCCGGCTTGGAGTACGCGCGTGTGGATGCCGAGGGAGAGGGGTTCCGTCCCTTCCAGCGCGCGGTGGCCCGGGGCTTCCTGGGCGGGGAGTCGACAGACGACGAGGCCGAGAACGCGCGCACGACCCTGCGGACCCGCCGTCTCACGGCGGTCTACGACCGCCGGGGCGTCGAGCCCGAGGTGCCCGTCGGCACGATCGACTCGTGGGCGTCGGAGCTCACGACGTCGCCCGGGCGCACGACGCCGCTGTGGTCGATCAGCGCCGTCACGGTCGCGGCGACGCATCGCCGGCGGGGTATCGCCCGCGCGATGATCGGCGGCGAGCTGCGCACGGCAGCGGCGGCGGGCTTCGCCATCGCTGGTCTCACCGTCACCGAGGCCACGATCTACGGGCGCTGGGGGTTCTCTCCCGCCGCGTGGGCCTCGGATGTCGAGGTCGACACGGGTCGTGCCCGCTGGATCGGCCCGTCGTCCCCCGGGCGTCTCGACTTCGTCCCGCGTGAGGCGGTGGCGGATCGTCTGAGCGCTGTGCACGAGCGCGTGCGCCTCCAGCGTCCCGGGTCCGTCCCCGGGTGGGATGGCCGGTGGCGTGGCGTGGCCGGTCTCGCGCCGGGCGACAAGTCCGGCGAGAAGGTGCGCGCCGTCTCGTACCGCACCGCCGACGGTGACGAGACGGGGATCCTCGTCTACGTGATCGACGAGCGCGACGACTTCTCCGCACACGATCTCGAGGTGCGCGCGATCTTCGCCGTCGACGGCGAGGCCTCGGCCGCCCTGTGGCGGTTCGCGCTCGAGCACGACCTCGTCGGTCGGGTGAAGGCGTGGCTGCAGCCGGCCGTGCCTCCCGTGCAGTGGATGGTCGCCGACCGCCGCGCGGTGACGGCGACGCTCACCGACCATCACTGGTTGCGCATCCTCGACGTCCCCGGGGCGCTGGCCTCGCGCCGGTACGCGGCCGGTCTCGACGTGGTCCTGCGCGTCGCCGACCCGCTCGGCTTCGCCGAGGGCACGTGGAACCTGCGCATCACGGCGGACGGCGAGGCGGAGGTCGTGCCCGCGAGCGACCGGCCGGTCGACGTCGAGCTCACCGTCGGTGCCCTCAGCTCGCTCCTTCTCGGCGGGGTCCGTTCGGCCGAGCTCGCGCTCGCGGGTCTCGTGCACGGCGACGCCGACGTCCTGGCATCCCTCGACCGCGTCTTCGCCCCCGAGGTCACCCCGCTGCTCGACATCTGGTACTGACGGCTTCTCATAGGAATTGGCAATACGATTTCGCCGATGTCCGAATCCGTCGCTCCTCCGGTCGCCGAACGCTCACCGTCGCGCCTGACGGCTCTCGCTGTCGCGCTTCGCCGCTACGTGTCGCACAACCCCGTGGCGATCGTCGTGTCCGTGGTGGTCGTCGCGGCGGCGGCGACGACGGGATCGCTCTGGGGCGAGGACGCCCTCGTCTGGGGAGCGGGGCCGCTGGCCACCTTCGGAAGCGGCCGGTGGTGGACGCTCGTGACCGCACTGGTGGTCCCGGACTCCACGATCGACGCCCTCTCGTCGGTGCTGCTCGCCCTGACCGCTCTGGCCTACGTCGAGCGTCTGGTCGGATCACGGCGTACGAGCGTCTTCCTGGTGGCCATCGGGTTGAGCGGCCTGGTCGTGGGCATCGGTCTGCACGCGGCGGCCTGGACCATCACCGACCTGCGCCCGGTCGTCGCCGCCGAAGTGCCCGTGCTCGACCCGACCACCGCGATCGCCGGAGCCGTCATGGCGGGGTCGGCCTTCGCGCCGACGCTGTGGCGTCGTCGTCTGCGTCTGGTGGGCTTCGCCCTCCTGGCCCTGTTCGCGCTCTACGCGGGTGACGCCGATTCCTGGTACCGGCTCTCGGCCGCGGTCATCGGACTGATCGTCGGTGCGCTCCTCGCGCGCGGCCGGGAGCGGCGTTCGTGGCACCGCAGCTCGACGCGCGAGACGCGCACCCTTCTGGCTCTGCTGGTGGCGGTCGTGGGCAGCGGACCGATCGTCGCCCTCGTCAGCGGCGGAGGCCGCGGTCCTCTCTCGCTCGTGGTCGACGCGTACACGCAGTACGACGACGAGCTGCTGTCCCAGTGCGGCAAGGTCGCCTCATCGGTGTGCGACGAGCAGATCGCGCTCCTGATGACCCGGGGAGCGGGCCCTGCCCTTCTCGCGATCGTGCCCCTGGTCCTGCTGCTGGTGGCCGCGTGGGGCCTCCGGCAGGGACGACGCTCGGCGTGGATCGTCGCGGAGTTCGTCCTCGTGGCATCCGCGGTCCTCCCCGTCGTCTCTCTTCTCGACGGGCGCCTGCGGATCGACCCCTGGGTCGACGGCAGCGGGGCGGAGTACGTGCTGTGGGCGATCGCGACGATCATCATCCCTCTCGCGCTCGCCGCGGCGCTCGCCGTCGTGCGTGCCCGGTTCTCGGTGCGTGCGACCCGTCGCGCGGCGCGGGTCGTCGCAGCCGTGGTCTCGCTCGCCTTCCTCGCCTGCGCGACGACGCTGTTCGTCGTCGAGGCCATCGGTCATCGCGCTTTCGACCGCGACGTGTCGATCTTCGATCTGCTCGGTCTGACGCTGCGCCGTTTCCTCCCTCCCGCCTTCACCCACCCGGGCGGCTCGACGGCGTTCCCGCACAGCGGACCGGCTCTGTTCGCCTACCAGTGGATCGGCGTGCTGTTCTGGGCGATCGTGGTCGCCGCGATCCTGTGGCTCTACCGCCGCTCGCGCCGCCCCGCGACCGTCGACGACGGTCACTACCGCGACCTGCTGCGACGGGGGAGCGACACCCTCGGCTTCCTGGGCACCTGGGCCGGCAACCTCCACTGGTACTCCGATGACCGCGAGTGCGCGGTCGCGTACCGGCTGAGCGGGGACGTGGCCCTGGCCGTCGGCGATCCCCTCGTCCCCGAGGGCCGGCGTGCCGAGGCGTTGCAGGGGTTCACGGACTACTGCGTCGAGCACGGCTGGACGCCGGCGTTCTACAGCGTCCACGGGGACACCCTCGAGGCCCTGGTCGCCCTCGGCTGGAGGCACGTTCCGGTCGGGGTCGAGACGGTGATGGACCTGCCCGGCCTCACTTTCGCCGGCAAGTCCTGGCAGAAGGTGCGCCAGCCTCTCACCCGCGCCGAACGCGAGGGGTACACCGCCGTCTGGTCGCGGTGGCACGAGCTGAGTGTCGGTCAGGCCTCGCAGGTCGTCGCGATCGACGAGGAGTGGGTCGCCGACCGAGCCCTCCCCGAGATGGGATTCACCCTGGGCTCTCTCGACGAGCTGCGCGACCGCGATGTCCGTCTGCTGCTCGCGGTAGGCCCGGACGAGCGGATCGAGGCGGTCACGAGCTGGATGCCCTCCTGGACGGCGGGCGAGATCACGGGGTGGACGCTCGACTTCATGCGACGGCGTACCGATGGGCCGAACGGCATGATGGAGTTCCTCATCGCCAAGGCCGCGCTGGCGCTGCAGGAAGAGGGCGCGACGGTCCTCAGCCTGTCGGGAGCCCCTCTCGCCGACGACCCCGACGAAGCCGTCGACGGTGACCCGGCCCCCCTGCGTGCGCTGCTTCGCTGGCTCGCCGAGGTGCTCGAACCCGCCTATGGGTTCGCCTCGCTGTTCCGCTTCAAGGGGAAGTTCCGGCCGCGTTACCGGCCCCTGGCGCTGGCGTACCGCGATCCCCTCGAGCTCCCCGCGATCGGCGCCGCGGTGGGGCGTGCGTACCTGCCCGATGCCTCACGCCGAGAGATGGTGGCACTCGCTCGAACCGCCTGGGAGGGCCGTCGGTGAACAAGTTCATTCTTTCGTTCGAGCTGATCGACAGCCCCCTGTTGCTCATCAGCGCCATCGTCGCCGTCCTGGGCCTGGTGGCCGTGGTCGTCTGGCGTCCTCGTCGAGTCATCGGCACCCTCGTGATCGGTGCCGCCGTCGGGGTGGTCATGTTCGTCACGGCGAAGATCCTCGAGGCGATGGACACCTTCCAGGGGCCGCTTCCGGGGGCTGCGATCTGGTGGGCGTCGGGAGCGGTGGCCGCAGTCGCCGTCGGCGTCGTCGGGATCTTCCGTGCTCCGTGGCCGCGTCGTGTCTTCGGCGTCGTCACCGTCATCGCCTCGCTCCTCGCCGGCATCCTGGGGGTGAACACCTCCTACGGCGTCACGCACAATCTCGCCGCGATCCTCGGGGTGCAGGCCCTCGACCCCGCTTCGCTTCCTCCGCAGGACGCGGTGGTGGGGGATCCCGCCACGCTGTACCAGACGTGGGAGCCTCCGGCGGATATGCCCGCCAAGGGGTCGGTCAGTGCTCTCACGGGGAGCACGAAGATCCCCACCGGACAGTACGCCGCGCGCGATGCCTCGCTCTATCTTCCGCCGGCGGCGCAGGTCGCCAACCCCCCGGCTCTCCCGCTGCTGGTGTTCATGATGGGCCAGCCCGGGTCGCCCGACCCGACGGCATTGGCCAAGGCGCTCGACGCCTTCGCCGCGAAGAACAAGGGTCTCGCGCCGATTGCGATCGTCGTCGATCAGCTGACTGCTCCGGACCGCGACCCCACGTGCGTCGACTCCAGCAAGTACGGCGCCGTCGCGACGTACATCAACCAGCTCGTGCCGCAGTGGGCCCAGAACAACCTCAACATCATCAAGGACCACCGATACTGGGTCATCGGCGGGTTCTCGAACGGCGGTTCGTGCGCGGCGTACTACGGGGCGAAGTACCCCGACACCTGGGGGCAGATGCTCGACGTGATGGGCAACGAGTTCCCCGGGTCCGAGCACGTCGACCAGACCGTGAAAGACGTCTACAACGGGAACGCGGGTGCCTTCCAGGCCAACAAGCCCGCGGTGATCATGGCGGCGGCGGCGCCCGGCTCGTACGCCGGCCATACCGCCATCTTCACGTGGGGGAGCGAAGACAAGACCTACGGGCCGGGACAGCTCGCGAACTCGAAGGCGGCGGCGGCGGCGGGATTCACCGTCCTGACGCACATCGTCGAGGGGGCCGGACACACCGGTGAAGCGCTGGACGGCAGCCTGGCGTGGGCCATTCCCGCCCTCGCCCCGACGCTGGGGCTGGCTGCGCCGGCATCCTGAGCCCGCGGGCGGGGTCCAGGCCCCGCACTGCGCGACCTCGAGATCCGCGCGCGGCTGATCGCATCGCGTGTCCGTGCCCTCTGGAACGGTCTTCGGCTCACCCCCGACCGGCGGTACGCCCGGGCCGGGGGTGAGACACGAGAGGCCCGACCGACACGGATGTCGATCGGGCCCCGCAGCGTTTCGATGTCAGCGCGCGAGCGCTTCTTTCATGATCGCGGCGTGCTCGCTCGCGTGCACCTTCGGCGAACCGGTCGCGGTCGACGCCGCAGCCGCGCGCGAGATGCGACGGATCGAGCGGCCACCGAGCTGGTCTGCGACCTCGAGCGCGATGAACGGCCACGCACCCTGGTTCTCGGGCTCGTCCTGAACCCACACCAGCTCGGCGTTCGGATACTGCGCCAGCACGCTGGTCAGTTCCTCGATCGGTGCGGGGTAGTACTGCTCGAGACGCACGAGGGCGATCTCGGGGTTGGGGTTCTTGTCGAGCTCGGCGCGCAGGTCCCAGTGGATCTTTCCGGCGTGCAGCAGGACGCGCGTGACGGCGCTCTTGTCGACACCGCGGTTGTCGTCGAGCACCGGCTCGAAGCGACCCTCGAGGAAGTCCTCGACGGGGCTCGTCGCGCCGCGCAGACGCAGCATCGCCTTCGGGGTGAAGACCACGAGGGGGCGACGGGGGCGCTGGTAGGCCTGACGGCGCAACAGGTGGAAGTACGACGCGGGCGTCGAGGGGCGGGCGACGATCATGTTGTCCTGCGCGCACATCTGCAGGTAGCGCTCGATGCGGGCCGAGGAGTGGTCGGGTCCCTGACCCTCGTAGCCGTGGGGCAGCAGCAGCACGACGCTCGACTGCTGCGCCCACTTCTGGTCGGCCGACGAGATGAACTCATCGATGACCGACTGGGCGCCGTTGGCGAAGTCGCCGAACTGCGCCTCCCACAGCACGAGTGCATCGGAGCGCTCGACCGAGTAGCCGTACTCGAACGCCATGGCGGCGTACTCGCTCAGCAGGGAGTCGTAGACCCAGAAGCGCCCCTGGTTCTCGCTGAGGTTCGCAAGCGGCAGCCATTCCTGACCGTTGTCGCGGTCGTGCAGCACCGAGTGACGCTGCACGAAGGTGCCGCGGCGCGAGTCCTGACCGGCGAGACGCACCGGGGTGCCTTCCATCAGCACCGAGCCGAAGGCGAGCAGCTCACCGAAGGCCCAGTCGATGTTGCCGTTGCGGCTCATGTCGTGGCGCTTCTCGAGCAGCTGCTGGAGCTTGGTGTGCACCGTGAAGCCGTCGGGCTTGTTCACGAACGCGTCGCCGATGTGCTGGACGACTTCACGCGAGACGCCGGTGGTCTCGGGCGCGCCGACGGCCGGTTCTTCCGCCGCGTCCATGGTGACGACGGGGTTCGTGCCGGTCTCGGCCTCGTGCGTATCGGCGAAGGCGACCTCGAGGCGGTTCTGGAAGTCCTGCTTCGCCTGCTCGTACTCGTCTTCGGTGATGTCACCGCGACCGACGAGCGACTCCGTGTAGAGACGGCGGACCGAGCGCTTGGCCTCGATGAGGTTCGTCATCAGGGGCTGGGTCATCGAGGGGTCGTCGCCCTCGTTGTGACCGCGGCGGCGGTAGCAGACGAGATCGATCACGATGTCGCGGTGGAACTCCTCGCGGTACATGAATGCGAGCTCCGCGGCGCGGACGACGGCCTCGGGGTCGTCGCCGTTCACGTGCAGGATCGGCGCCTGGATGGCCTTCGCGACATCGGTGGCGTACACCGAGGTGCGGGCGTCGGTGGGCGTGGTGGTGAAGCCCACCTGGTTGTTGACCACGACGTGGATCGTGCCGCCCGTTCGGTAGCCGCGCAGCTGCGACATCTGCAGGGTCTCGACCACGACGCCCTGACCCGCGAACGCGGCGTCGCCGTGCACGAGGATGGGCAGCCACGAGAACGTGCCGATGGGCTTGCGATCCTGCTTGGCGCGGACGATGCCCTCGAGCACGCCGTCGACGGTCTCGAGGTGCGAGGGGTTGGCCGCCAGGTACACGGGGAGCTCGTCGCCGGCGTCGCCGACGAAGGTGCCCTCGGTGCCGAGGTGGTACTTCACGTCTCCGGAGCCGCGCTTACTGCCGATCGCGACGGCGCCCTCGAACTCGCGGAACACGTGGCCGTAGGTCTTGCCGGCGATGTTGGTGAGAACGTTCAGGCGACCGCGGTGGGCCATGCCGATCGCGGCGCCGTCGAGGCCGGCCGAGGCCGCACCCTGCAGGATCTGGTCGAGCAGGGGGATGAGAGACTCGCCGCCCTCGAGGCTGAAGCGCTTCTGGCCGACGTACTTGGTCTGCAGGAACGTCTCGAACGCTTCGGCCTGGTTCAGCTTCGACAGGATGCGCAGCTGCTCGTCGTGGCCGGGCTTGGTGTACTTGACCTCGACGTTGCGCTGGAACCACTGGCGCTGGGCCGGGTCCTGGATGTGCATGTACTCGACGCCCATGGTGCGGCAGTAGGAGTCGCGAAGGACGCCCAGGATGTCGCGGAGCTTGGCGACGCGCTTGTTGCCGAGGCCGCCGGTGACGAACTCGCGGTCGAGGTCCCAGAACGTGAGGCCGTGCGATTCGATCTCGAGGTCGGGGTGCGTGCGCTGCACGTACTCGAGCGGGTCGATGTCGGCCATGAGGTGGCCGCGCACGCGGAAGGAGTTGATGAGCTCCTGCACGCGGGCGCTCTTGTCGATGCGCTCCGAGATGTCGACGCTGATGTCGGCCGCCCAGTGGATGGGGGCGTAGGGAATGCGCAGGGCGGCGAAGATGTCGTCGTAGAAGCCGCGCTGCCCGATGAGCAGCTCGTGCACCTTCTTCAGGAACTCGCCCGAGCCGGCACCCTGGATGACGCGGTGGTCGTAGGTGCTCGTGAGCGTGATCGTCTTGCCGATCGCCAGCTCGTTCAGCGTCTTCTCGCTCGCACCCATGAACTCGGCGGGGTAGTCGAGTGCGCCGGCGCCGATGATGGCGCCCTGTCCTCGCATGAGGCGCGGGACCGAGTGGACCGTGCCGATGCCGCCGGGGTTGGTGAGGGAGACCGTGGTGCCCTGGAAGTCGGCCGGCGTCAGCTTGTTGTTGCGCGCGCGGCGGACGAGGTCTTCGTACGAGGCGAGGAACTCGCCGAACGTCATCGTGTCGGCGCGCTTGATGCTCGGCACGAGCAGCGCGCGCGAGCCGTCGGGCTTGGGCATGTCGATCGCGATGCCCAGGTTGACGTGCGCGGGAGCGACCACCGAGGGCTTGCCGTCGATCTCGGCGTAGTAGACGTTCTGGCTCGGGAACTCCTTGAGCGCCTGGATCAGCGCCCACCCGATGAGGTGGGTGAAGCTCACCTTGCCGCCGCGCGTGCGCGACATGTGGTTGTTGATGACGATGCGATTGTCGATCATCAGCTTCGCCGGGATCGTGCGCACGCTCGTCGCGGTGGGCACCGTGAGCGAGTCATCCATGTTGGATGCCAGGGCCTTCGGCATCCCCTTGAGGACCGTCACACGGTCTTCTTCGGTGCTCTCGGCGGCCGCGGAGGGAACCGCGCTCGGAGCCTGAGCGGGAATTGGCTGCGGCTTGGCCGGCTTGGCCGTGGTGCGGGCGACGGGTGCCTGTCCGACCACGGGGATGGGGGCCGTCACCGGCTTGGGCTCGGACGCCGTCGACGCCTGCGGCGCGGAGGGCGGGGGAGCGGCGGCGGAAGACCCGTCGACGACCGGGTGGTACGCCTCCAGGATCGGCCACCAGGCCTTGTCTACGGAGTGCTTGTCGACTTTGAACTGTTCGTAGAGTTCGTCTACGAGCCACTCGTTCGCGCCGAACTCGCCCTCGCTCGAAGTACCGACGCCCGTCACCTGGCTCGACACAGTCGATCGCCTGCTTTCCTCGATGAAGATTCCTGTGGATACGCGAACGTCGCCGTGCCGCGTAGGTGCCAGCCTAGCCGAGGAATCTGGACGTCCTTCGGGTCTTTCCCTCGCCCTGATGTGGTGAGGTGGATGCCATGGAGTTCTCCGGCGCGCAGCCCGATGTCGACCTGACGTACTCGGACGTCTTTCTCGTCCCCCGCCATTCCGAGGTGCGCAGCCGCCTCGACGTGGATCTCGCCCCCGCCGACGGCAGCGGCGCCACCATCCCGTTGGTGTCGGCGAACATGAACTCGGTCACGGGTACGCGACTCGCGGCGACCCTGGCGCGTCGCGGCGGCCTCGGCGTCCTGCCCCAGGACATGGCCCTCGACGACCTCGTCGAGGCCGTGTCGTGGGTCAAGGCGCAGCCGACGGCGTGGGACACCCCGCTGATCCTTCCGCCCGAGGCCACCGTCGCCGACGCGCGGCGCATCCTTCCCGCCGTGCCCGGCCGGGGCATCGTCGTGGCCACCGCGCGGGAGGACGGCGTGGTCGCCCTCTCGGACGTGCGCGGCATCGTGCCCGCCGGGCGCCTGGCCACGGCCCTGCCCGACGCGACTCTCGGCGACATCGCGCGCCGCGACGCCGAGCCCGTCGACGCGGCCGACGTGCACGACCCCCGCGAGGTCTTCGCGCGGATCGAGGCCGCGGGCGTCGACATCGTCCCGGTCGTCGACGGCGACCGTCTGGTCGGAACGCTCTCCGCGCGCAGCGCCCTCCGCGCCTCCGTCTACCGACCGGGCGTGGACGCCCGGGGTCGTCTCATCGTGGCCGCGGCGGTCGGCGTGAACGGCGACGTCGCCACCAAGGCGCGCGCTCTGGCCGATGCCGGTGTCGACGTCCTCGTCGTCGACACCGCCCACGGTCACCAGGCGCAGATGCTCCGCGCGCTCGGCGCGGTCGCCGCTCTCGACCTCGGCATCCCCATCGCCGCCGGCAACGTGGTGACCGCCGACGGCGTGGCCGACCTCACGGACGCGGGGGCGACCATCCTCAAGGTGGGCGTGGGACCGGGCGCGATGTGCACGACCCGAATGATGACCGCCGTCGGTCGGCCGCAGTTCTCGGCTGTGCTCGAGACCGCCGAGGCGGCGCGCAGCGTCGGCGCGCACGTCTGGGCCGACGGTGGGGTGCGCTATCCCCGCGACGTCGCGCTCGCGCTGGCCGCGGGCGCGGCATCCGTCATGGTCGGCTCGTGGTTCGCCGGGACGATCGAGGCTCCCGGAGAGCTCCTCACCGACGCGGGCGGGCGGATCTACAAGGAGTCGTGGGGCATGGCATCGACGAAGGCCGTGCAGGGGCGCTTCGGCGGTCTCGACCCCTTCGAGCGCGCCCGCAAGGAGCTCTTCGCCGAGGGGATCTCGTCGTCGCGGATCTACCTCGACCCGCAGCGCCCGGGCCTCGAAGACCTGCTCGACATGATCACCTCGGGCGTGCGCTCGTCGTTCACCTACGCCGGAGCGGCCACGGTCGCCGAGTTCCACGAGCGCGCGCGTGTCGGTCTGCAGTCTGCCGCGGGCTACGACGAGGGCAAGGCGCTGCCCGTCAGCTGGTGACCACGCGTTCGAGGCCGGCCGCGGCCTCGAACGTGATCCAGGCGCCCAGCTGGACCGAGAGGTCCAGGTCGTCGCCCTCGGACCGCGCGGGTCGACGCGGGTCCGCCGGAAAGAGGCCGTCACGGCGCCCCTCCCACAGGGCGTCGGCGTTGCGTTGCACAAGACGCCGGGCCGTGCGCGAGAGGGCGTCGCCCTCGGCATCCCCTCGCTCCGCGAGATCCCGCGCGGCCTGGGCCAAATAGCGGGCCAGGATGCCGGCGAACAGTCCGCCGTCGCCCCCTCCGGCACCCGGGAACAGGCCGTCGTCCGCGGAGCACCACCGCTCCACCGCCCGCACGAGTGCCCGGGCGCGTTCCACGTGCGACCCCGCCTCGTGGGCCGGGTCGGCCAGGGCGGGCTCGCCGAGCACCAGTTCGAGACCGATCACGGCGCCCTGGTTGTACGTCCACAGCTCGGGCCGTGTCACCCCGTGTTCGATACCGTCGCGCACGAGACCGGTGGCGGGATCGTCGAGGACGGATGCCATCCACGCGGCCAGACCGGCGGCCTCGGTCCGTCGTCCGGTGACCGCCAGCACCATGCCGCCCGGTGCGTTTGCCGGGGCGTTGTACAGCTCGCTGTCGACGCTCCAGGCGAGCGCGCCCACGCCCGGGTCCACGGCATCGTCGAGGACGCGCGCGATCCTGCGCAGCGCACGGGGATGCCGTCCGCTGCGGGCGAGGGCCAGGCCCATCCAGGCGATGTCGTCGTAGAAGGGCGTGGTCCAGCGGCCGATCGTGCGCAGCGCCACCCCGCGCCCCACGCGTCGGATGAGGCGCCGCCGACGCGCGTCGGGCCGGTGGGTCTCGGCGTCGGCGAGGACGTGGAGCAGGTGCGCGTGCCACCAGTAGTGCCACATCCGGGGGTTCTCGCCACCGCCGAGCGAGGCGTGCGCCCACGCGACGGGCCCGTAGCGGTGGAGGTAGCGCTCGAGCACCGAGTGCTCCGCGGCGGCGGCGCGCTGCTGCGCCGGGGTGTCGGCATCCATTCGCCCATCCTCCCCAGTGCGCAGGAAGGTGCACGATACGGATGCCGAGGGGCCGGGGCTGCAATAGAATCGTCCGCACGATGGACGACCCTCCCAGTTGTAGACCCAGGCCCCAACGACCCTCTTCCGCCGAGCGATCGAGCGGGGGTGATGCCTGATGGATTACGTCATGCTGGTTGTGGGGCTCGTGCTCACCGTGGGGACCGGACTCTTCGTCGCGAGCGAGTTCGCCCTCGTCAACCTCGACCGCGCCGACCTCGAATCGCGTCGCGCCGCCGGGGAGACCCGGTTGTCGCTGACCATCGACGCCCTGCGCATCACATCGACGCACCTGTCGAGCGCCCAGCTCGGCATCACGCTGACGACCCTGCTCACCGGATACACGATGGAGCCGGCGATCTCGAACCTGCTGCGCCCGGTGTTCCAGTCGTGGGGGCTGCCCGAGGCCCTCACGGTGTCGATCGCCGCGATCATCGGCGTCGGCTTCGCGACGGTGCTGTCGATGATCCTCGGCGAGCTCGTCCCTAAGAACTTCGCCCTGGCCATCCCGCGGCAGACGGGCAAGCTCGTCATGCCGTTCCAGGTCGCGTTCACCGCGGTGTTCAAGCCCGCCATCGTCGTGCTCAACGGCAGCGCCAACGGCGTGCTGCGGGCCATGGGCGTCGAGCCCAAGGAGGAGCTGTCGGGAGCGCGCTCGGCCGAAGAGCTGTCGAGCCTCGTCAAGCGGTCTGCCAGCGCGGGCATGCTCGAGAAGGACACGGCATCGCTCCTCGATCGCAGCCTCACCTTCGCGCGGCTCAGCGCCGCCGACGTCATGACCCCGCGCCCGAGCGTGCACGCGCTCGCCGCGGGCGACCCCGCCGACGACGTGGTGCAGCTCGCCCGCCGCACGGGTCACAGCCGCTTCCCGGTGTACGGCGAGTCGATGGACGACATCGTCGGCGTCGTCCACCTCAAGGCCGCCATCGGGGTACCGCGCGAGAGACGCGGTGAGGTGCCCGTGGCCGCTCTGTCGACCGAGCCGCTGCGCGTGCCCGAGACCGTTCACCTCGACGCCCTCGTCTCGGAGCTGCGCTCGCGGGGCTATCAGATGGCCATCGTCATCGACGAGTACGGCGGAACGGCCGGGGTCGTCACCCTCGAAGACCTCGTGGAGGAGATCGTGGGCGAGGTGCTCGACGAGCACGACCGCTCGCGCGCCGGCGTCGTGCGCTCGGCCGCCTTCGTCACCTTCCCGGGCGACCTGCGCCCCGACGAGGCCCTCGATCGCGCCGGAGTGCGCGTGCCCGAGGGGGAGGTCTACGACACGGTGGGCGGGTACATCATGGCGGCGCTCGAGCGCATCCCCGTCGTCGGCGACACCGTCGACCTCGACGACGGCCGGCTCACCGTGCAGCGCATGGACGGTCGTCGCGTGGACCGCGTGCAGTTCACCCCGACGCCGGTCGAGCAGGACGTCGACGAACTCGTGCGGGCGGCGAAGGGCGGTGACCAGCGATGAGCGACTGGGCCGGAATTGCCTGGCTGGTGGTCCTGCTGGCCGCCAATGCCTTCTTCGTCGGTGCCGAATTCGCCGTCATCTCGGCACGGCGCTCGCAGATCGAACCGCACGCGGACCGCGGTTCGCGCGCGGCCAAGACCGCGCTGTACGCGATGGAGCACGCGACGCTCATGCTGGCGACCTGTCAGCTGGGCATCACCATCTGCTCCCTGCTGATCCTGAACGTCTCGGAACCCGCGATCCACCACCTGTTGGCCGGCCCCCTGGGCCTGACCGGCATCCCCGAGGCCGCAGTCGACGTCGTCGGCTTCGTCGTCGCCCTGCTGGTGGTGTCGTACCTGCACGTCGTGTTCGGCGAGATGGTGCCGAAGAACCTCGCCTTCTCGCTGCCGGATCGGGCCGTCCTCATGCTCGCGCCCCCTCTCGTGGCCGTCTCGAAGGCATTCCACCCGATCATCGTGGCGCTCAACTGGACGGCCAACCACGTGCTTCGACTGTTCCGCGTCGAGCCGAAGGACGAGGCCGCCTCGACCTACACGCTCGACGAGGTCGCCACGATCGTGACGCAGTCGCGCCGCGAGGGAGTCCTCGACGACTCGGCCGGGACGGTCACCGCGGTGGTGGAGTTCACCGAGAAGAAGGCGGCCGACATCGCGGTGCCGGTGAGCGCCCTGGTGACGCTGCCCGAGACGACCACGCCGGCCGAGATCGAGCGGGCCGTCGCCCAGCACGGCTACTCGCGCTACGTGATCGTCGACCGGAGCGGACACCCCACCGGCTACGTGCACCTCAAGGACGTCCTGCGGGCGGCGGAGGGATCGGATGCCGATATGGCTCGCCCCATCCCCAGCAAGCGCGTGCACCACATGGTGTCGATGCTCGAGACCACCGACCTCGAGGACGCCCTCGCCCTGATGCGCCGCTCCGGCCGCCACCTCGCACAGGTGCGCGACGACAGCGGCGATGTCAAGGCCGTGCTCTTCCTCGAGGACGTCATCGAGGAGCTCGTCGGCGAGGTGCAGGACGCCACGGAGCGTCGCCGCTTCGCCTGAACACACCGCACCGGATGCCACGGGGCCTGGGCTCCGTGGCATCCGGTGTCTTCGTGTGAGGTCGCGCGGGTGCGAGCGGCCGGTGCGGCGCGAGATCACGTGACCTTGCCCACGGCGCCCGTCGTGGCGCGTGCTGTGGGCGAGATCACGTGACCTGGCCCTCGGCACCCGTCGTGGCGCGGCGGTGCGCGAGTCCACGTGACCTGGCCCTCGGCACCCGTCGTGGCGCGTGCTGTGGGCGAGTCCACGTGACCTGGCCCTCGGCACCCGTCGTGGCGCGTGCTGTGGGCGAGATCACGTGATCCGGCCCCTGAAGCGGGCGGTACGGCGCGAGATCACGTGACCTGGATCGGGGCGGTGCTCAGTAGGCGCGGAGGTACTGCGCGGGGGCGGGGGAGTCCGCACCCAGAGCCACGGCGGCGCGCAGCGCGTAGTGCGGGTCGCGGAGCCACTCGCGGCCCGACATGATGGCGTCGGCGCGAGAGTCGACGAGGATCTGCTCGCCGAAGGTGGGGTCGTCGATCATGCCGACCGCGCTGACGAGCAGGCCCGTCTCGCGTCGGACGGTCTCGGCGTAGTCGACCTGGTACCCGGGCCCGGGGACGATGCGCTGCTCGGGGACGAGGCCGCCGCTGGACACGTCGATGAGGTCGGCGCCCGCATCGGCGACGAGGCGCGCGGCGGCCACGGTGTCGGCGACGTCCCAGCCGCCCTCGGCGGCGTCCGTCGCCGAGAAGCGCACGAACACGGCGGCGTCCCCCGCGGCGCCGCGAACGGCCTCGGTCACCCGGACCAGCAGGCGCACGCGGTTCTCGAACGATCCGCCGTACTCGTCGTCGCGGTGGTTCGTGAGGGGCGAGAGGAACTGATGCAGCAGATAGCCGTGGGCGGCGTGGATCTCCACGACCTGGAAGCCGGCCCGAACGGCCCGGCGGGTGGCGTCGGCGAAGTCGGCGACGACCTTCTCGATCCCCGCGGGGTCGAGGGCGACGGGGGCGGCGAAGGTGTCGTAGGCCAGCGCCGAGGGAGCGACGGTGGTCCAGCCGCCATCGGAGGGAGCGATCGTGCCGCGGCCGCCCGTGAGGGGAGAGGTGGTCGAGGCCTTTCGACCCGCGTGGCCGAGCTGCACGCCGGCGACGGCTCCGCGCGATCGGATCGCGGCGACGATGGGGACCCACGCCTCGGCCTGCGCGTCGGTCCAGATGCCGGTGTCCTCGGGCGAGATGCGCCCCTCGGGCGAGACGGCGGTCGCCTCGGCGATCACCATGCCGGCACCGCCGGACGCGAACTGCGCGAGGTGCACGTGGTGCCAGTCGTTCGGGACGCCCTCGACCGCGCTGTACTGGCACATCGGGGAGACCCAGAGGCGGTTGCGCACCTCGGTACCGCGGATGGACAGGGGTGTGAAGAGGGCACTCATGAGGACCTTTGCGTTCTAGGGTGACGCCATGACGGCGAAGGACTTCAGCGGGCACGATGTCGCCCGCGCACTGCGGAAGCCAACGGCGGAGGACGACAAGTATTCCCGCGGGGTGGTCGGGCTGCGAACCGGCTCGGCCCGGTACCCGGGCGCTGCGGTGCTCGGCGTCGAGGCCGCGTGGCGCACCGGGACGGGAATGGTCCGCTATCTCGGACCCGCGCGCGCCCAGGACTTCGTGCTGCACCGGCGCCCCGAGACCGTGACGGCCGACGGGCGGGTGCAGGCCTGGGTGATGGGATCGGGAACGGATGCCGCCGAGCGCGATGCCGCCGAGACCGCGGCGCTGCGGGGCATCCTGTCGAAAGAGGTACCCGTCGTCGTCGACGCCGGGGCGCTGGACCTGGTCGCGGGAGCGACGGCCCCCGTGATCGTCACGCCCCACGCGCGAGAGCTCGACCGGTTGCGGGACGGTCTCGGGATGCCGGTGGTCGACGCCCGCGACGACGACGCACGAGAGGCGGCGGCGCGCGAGACGGCGGAGGCGTTCGGGGGAGTCGTGCTCTCGAAAGGGGCGGTCACGATCGTGGCGGCGGCCGGGGGCTGGACGCGCCGGGTCTCGACGGGGACGCCGTGGCTCGCGACGGCGGGCACCGGCGATGTCCTCGGCGGGGTGCTCGGGGCCGTGCTGGCGGGGTCGGTGGCCGACGGGCGGGACAGCGTGGAGGACCTGGCCGCCGCGGCCGCCGCCGCCGCGTGGCTGCACGGGACGGCCGGGCGGGTGGCATCCCTCGCCCGCGGATCAGACGGGGGGCCGATCGCGGCGCTCGACGTCGCCGAGACGCTGCCGGGTGTGGTGGCCGCGGTGCTGAGGGACTCGATCGCGTAACGGTTCGCTGCGTCGGCCCGCGCGACGGCGGGGGTCCGACCGACCTCCGTCCGGGGCCGCGAGTGACGCCCGTTTAGGATGAGGCGGTGTTGAGGCGTGTCGTTCCCCTGTTGATCGCGTTCGTCGCCGTGCACGTCGTGGTGGGGATCCTGGGGTATCAGCAGCCCAACGAACCCATGGGCGACGTGTACCTGGTGTATGAACCCTGGTCGCGTTGCGCCCTCTTCGGGGGCATCGATGTGACCTCGTGCACGCGCAGCGACGCCTGGGCCTGGCCGGGCATCACCGAGAAGTGGATCTATCCGCAGCTCGCGTTCCTGCCGATGACGTTCGCCTGGGTCTTCGCCTGGGCCGTCGGCTACACCCCGGCGTGGGTGATCACGGTGGCGCTGTTCAACCTCGTCGCCTTCGTCGTGCTGGTCGGCAAGGGCCGCTCGACGGGTCGCGTTCTCGCCGCCTGGTTCTGGCTCGCCGCCATCCTGCTGATCGGCCCCGTGGGCCTGTACCGCATCGACGGGATCACGGTGCCTTTCGCGATCCTCGGCAGCATCTGGATGCTGCGGCGTCCGTTCGTGGCGTCGGTGCTGCTCTCGATCTCGGTGTGGATGAAGGTCTGGCCCGCCGCGATCCTCGCCGCCGGTCTCATCGTCGTGCGCCGCCGACTCGCGCTGGTGTGGGGAGCCGTCGCGGTGTCGCTCGCAACGATCATCCCCGTCGTGGCCCTGGGCGGAGCGCCCTACGTCTTCGGATTCGTCGGGGACCAGACCTCGCGCGGCATCCAGATGGAGGCCCCCGTCGGCGGCCTCTACATGTTCCTCGCGGCGTTCTACGTGCCCGGCAGCGAGGTCTACTACGACGGCGGCGTGCTCACCTTCCAGGTGACCGGGCCGGGCGCCGAGCCCCTCATCGCCGCCATGACCCCGATCATGCTGCTCACGATGGTCGCCGTCGCGATCGTCGGGGTGACGAAGATGCGCCGAGGAGCGACCTTCCTGTCGCTCTTCCCGCCGTTGACGCTCGCGCTGGTGACCGCGTTCATCGCGCTGAACAAGGTCGGCTCGCCGCAGTACTACGTGTGGCTGTTCGCCCCCGTCGTACTCGGGCTCATGATCGACCGCCGTCGCTGGTACGCCTTCGCCGGCATGACGCTCGTGATCGCCGCCCTCACGCAGTGGATGTACCCGCTGCTGTACGACGGGCTCATGGCGACGCACCCGAACCCCTTCCCGGTGTTCGTGCTCGAGGCGCGCAACCTGCTCGCCCTCGTTCTGCTGGTGTGGGCCGTCGTGCGCGTGGTGCGCGTTCCCACGGGGCGCGTGCGCCCGCCCGCGGGGCTCCGCGAGATCGTCACGGGGCGTCGGCCGATCCCGGCCCGGGTTCCGACCGGACGCTGACCGAGGCGGGAGCGTTCCGCTGCACACGGCCGAGACGTAGTCTCGATCCATGCTCATCGCTTTCTCGGTCGCCCCCTCGGGGGTCGGCACCGCTGCCACGGAGAACCCCGACGGATCGGTCCACGACGCGGTCGCCGCGGCGGTCGCGGTCGTGCGCGCCTCGGGCCTTGCACACCGCACGACCTCGATGTTCACCGAGGTCGAGGGGGAGTGGGACGAGGTGTTCGCCGTGGTGAAGGCGGCGACGGATGCCGTGATGCCCTACGGCTCGCGTGTCTCGCTGGTGCTCAAGGCCGACATCCGCCCCGGGCACACCGGCGAGCTCGACGGCAAGATCGAGCGCCTCGAGGACGCGCTGGAGCGCCGGCAGGACTGACCCGCGGCTGAGCCGCGCCGTCTCCTGCCTGCGCTGCTCGCTCCGTCTCGCCTGCGGAGACCTCCTTCGCTCCGCGGTCTGTCGAGGAGCGACGGCTCGCGGGGAGAGAACGCCACCCCCGAATCTCGAAACGATTCGACCCGACCCGGTCGCGCCGACTAGCATCGCCTGGTGACCTCTTCGACGACCTCGAGAGGTGCGGCGATGCGGGCGCTCCTTTCTCTCGCCATCGGCAGTTTCGGCATCGGCATGACCGAGTTCGTGGTGATGGGCCTCCTGCCCAACATCGCCCGAGAACTCGTCCCCGGTGCCTGGGCGGCCTCTCCCGACGACGCGATCGCCCAGGCGGGCTGGCTGATCTCGCTGTACGCCCTCGGCGTCGTCGTCGGAGCTCCCACGATCGCCGGATCCGTGGCCCGCTTCCCGCGCCACCGCGTGATGATCGTGCTGGCCGCGGCCCTGGCGTTCTTCACCCTGCTGACCGTGATCGCCCCCACGTTCGAGCTCGTGGCGGCATCCCGCTTCCTCGCCGGGCTCCCGCACGGTGCGTACTTCGGCATCGGTGCTCTCGTCGCCGCCGACGCCCTCGGCCCGGGAAACCGCGCCAAGGGCGTGGCCTTCGTCCTCACGGGCTTGACCATCGCCAACGTCGTCGGCGTGCCCCTGGGCACCCTCCTCGGTCAGCAGGTCGGCTGGCGCGCCGCCTTCGCCGTGGTCACCGGTATCTTCCTGCTCGCGACCATCTGCATCGCCCTGTTCGTGCCGAAGCACCCCGGCTCGCCTGGCCGGCGGTTGCGCGACGAGCTGCGCGTGTTCCGCATCGGTCAGGTCTGGCTCGCCCTCGGTATCGGGGCGATCGGTTTCGGCGGGTTCTTCGCGATGTACAGCTACATCGCCCCGATGATCACCGGCGTCGCCGGCCAGCCCGAGTGGACGGTCTCGCTCGTGCTCGTGCTCGTCGGCATCGGCATGACGATCGGCAACATGGTCGGCGGCGCCCTCGCCGACAAGGATCTGCGCTTCTGGCTCTTCACGGGCCTCATCGCCCTGGGCGCGGCATCCGTGGGTCTGGCTCTCACAGCCGGGTGGATCGTGAGTCTCGTGCTGTTCGCCTTCCTCGTGGCGTTCTGCGGCTCGGCGCTCAGCCCCGCCATCCAGACCCGTCTGATGGACGTCGCCGAAGACAATCAGTCGATCGCCGCGGCGCTGAACCACTCGGCGCTGAACATCGGCAACAGCCTCGGAGCATTCCTCGGCGGCCTCGCGATCGCCGCCGGACTGGGGCTGGTGGCACCGGCGTGGGTCGGCGCGGTGCTCGCCGCGGGCGGGCTCGTCGTCGCGATCGTGGCGTACCGGGTCGAGGACCGCAGTGGACGCCACCCCGATCACCGGATGCCGGCGGCCGAGGCGGCGCAGACCGCGATCACCGGATCGATCCCGACGCAGCGCTGACGCGGCCGGGCGGTCGCGGACGCACCGGGCCGTCGCGGCCGGGGGCCACCGGCCGTCGCTGAGTGTCCAGAACACCCCGTGTCGCGAGCGGGGTGTACGGCGTTTCCTGGACATTCGGGCGTTGTCCCGGGGCGACGGGGCGACGGGGCGACGGCGCGACGTCCGGGGTCCGGAGTCCGGGTGAGCGGACGCGGATGCCGCGGGCTCACGGCATCCGGGATCGTCAGGTCGCGAGGAGTCGGCGCAGGTGCGCGGCGACCGCGGCGGTCTCGATGAGGAAGCCGTCGTGGCCGAAGTCGCTCGACAGAACGATCGCGCCGTCTTTGTCGAGGGTGTTCGCGATGCCGCGGGCGATGCGGTGCTGCCCGTCGATGGGGAACAGGCGGTCGCTGTCGACGCCCAGGACGAGGGTCGTGGCGGTCACACGGCGCAGCGCGTCTTCGACGCCGTCGCGGTCGCGGCCGACGTCGTGCGAGTTCATCGCCTCGACGAGGACGAGGTAGCTGTTGGCGTCGAAGCGGCGCGTGAACTTGTTGCCGTGGAAGTCGAGGTACGACTCCACCGCGAAACGTCCGCCCCGGCCGAGGGGACTCACACCCGACTGCCACGACCGCTGGAAACGCTGGTTCAGCTCGGTGGGGCTGCGGTAGTTCAGCAGCGCCATGCGCCGGGCGAGGGCGAGACCGCGGTGCGGGCCGTCGCCGTCGCCGGAGTCGTAGTATTCGCCGCCGGCGAAGCGCGGGTCGACGCGCACGGCGTCGAGCTGCACGGAGTTCAACGCGATCTGGTCGGCGGTGGTGATGGGCGGTGCGGAGAGGATCGCCGCGCGCTCGACCCGGTCGGGGAAACCGACGGCCCACTCCAGGGCGTGCATGCCTCCCATCGATCCGCCCACCACGGCGTGCCAGCGATCGACGCCGAGACGGTCGGCGAGCAGGGCCTGGGCGTTCACCTGATCGCGGATCGTGAGGTACGGGAAGCGCGAGGCCCACTCGTAGCCGTCCGGGGCGATGCTCGCGGGACCGGTGGAGCCCTGGCATCCGCCCAGCATGTTCGGGGCGATCACGAAGTAGCGGTCGGTGTCGATCGCGGCGCCGGGTCCCACGAGATCGCTCCACCATCCGGCCGTGGGGTGACCGGGGCCGGCGGCCCCCCGGACGTGGCTGTCGCCGGTGAGGGCGTGCAGGATCAGGACGGCGTTGTCGCGCGCGGGGGAGAGCTCCCCCCAGGTCTCGAAAGCGAGGCGGAACGCGGGGAGGGACTCGCCGCTCTCGGTCTCGAAGACGCCGAAGGCGGCGAAGCGTCGGTCGCCGACGGGGTCGCCGTCGCGCCACGCGCCGGTCGCGGGGGGTCTGCCGAGGAGGGAGCGGGCGTCCGCCTCCGTCACCGGGGCCGAGGGCACCGTGTCTTCGGAGATCTGCCAGTCCATGGCATCCATTCTCCCTAGGCGGGGAGGGTCGCCACGAACTGTTACGACCGGCGCGGCGACGACGAGGGCCTGCGCGGTGCCCCGACCACCGGTGGACACCGTTGTCCAGCCCCCGCCGACGCACGGGTCGGCTCGTCATGATCGCGGCATGGCGAACTTCCTCCTCATCGCGGCCTCGAGCGACATCGGTCAGGCGACGGCGACACGACTGCGCGACGCGGGTCACCGTGTCGTGACCACCGCGCGGGACTCCTCGCGGATCGAGCCCGACTTCATCCTGGATGCGACGGACTTCGACGCCGTGGACCGCATCGTCGGCGAGTCGGGTGAGCTCGACGGGATCGCGGTGTTCGCGGGGTCGATGCTGCTCAAGCCCGCGCACCTGACCTCTCGCGCGCAGTACGACGAGCTCATCGCCGCCTCGCTCACCACGGCCTTCGCGGCGGTGCGCGCGGCGGGGTCGCACATGCGCGGCGGCGGAGCGGTGGTGCTCGTGTCGTCGGCAGCCGCTCTCGCGGGGCTCCCGAACCACGACGGGATCGCGGCGGCCAAGGCCGCGGTGATCGGCCTGACCCTGTCGGCGGCGGCGAGCTACGCCGCGCACGGACTCCGGGTGAACGCCGTCGCGCCGGGACTCGTGCAGACCCGGCTGACCGAGAAGCTCACCTCGAGCGACATGTCGCGCAAGGTCTCGGAGGCGATGCACCCGCTCGGCCGGCTCGGCGAGCCCGACGACGTCGCGCGCGCCGTGGAGTTCCTGCTCGCGCCCGAGAACGCGTGGGTGACGGGGCAGGTGCTCGGGGTCGACGGCGGGTTGGGGAGTCTGCGTCCGCGGCAGAAGGTGTGACGGCCCGGGGTGGATCGGCTCGGGGTCTTCCTGGCTGTCCCGGAGTGCCTCGACGGTGCCCCGTCGGCACGCGGGAACGCCCCGCCCCGGAGCAACGGGGCGGGGCGTTCGTGCAGCCGTCAGGCGCGGGCGGCCTCCGAGAGGCGACGCGCCGATGCCAGAGCCTGGTCGAGGTCGGCCTTGAGGTCTGCGATGTTCTCGAGCCCCACCGACAGGCGCACGAGGCCGGGCGTCACGCCCGCGGTGAGCTGCTGCTCGGGGGTCAGCTGCGAGTGCGTGGTCGAGGCCGGGTGGATGACGAGGGAGCGCACATCGCCGATGTTGGCCAGGTGGCTGAACAGGCTCAGCGAGTTGACGAACTCGCGGCCCGCCTCGACACCGCCCTTGAGCTCGAACGACAGCACCGCGCCCACGCCCTTGGGGGCGTAGTTGTTGGCGGCGGCGTACCAGGGGGAGGTGGGAAGGCCGGAGTAGTTCACCGTGGCGACGTCGGGGTGCGACTCGAGCCACTCCGCGATCTCCTGGGCGTTCTGCACGTGGCGCTCGATGCGCAGCGACAGGGTCTCGATGCCCTGGATCAGCTGCCACGCGCTCTGCGGGGCGATGGAGGCTCCGAGGTCGCGCAGCAGCTGGACGCGGGCCTTGATGATGTAGGCGAGACCGTCGCCGACCGCTTGCGTGTACACGGCGCCGTGGTACGAGGGGTCGGGGGTCGTGAGGCCGGGGAAGCGGTCGGAGTGCTCGGACCACGGGAAGGTGCCGCCGTCGACGATCACGCCGCCGATCGTGGTGCCGTGCCCGCCGAGGAACTTCGTCGCCGAGTGCACGATGATGTCGGCGCCGTGCTCGAAGGGGCGGATCAGGTACGGGGTCGCGATCGTGTTGTCGACGATCAGCGGAACACCCGCGTCGTGCGCCGCGTCGGCGACCGAGCGGATGTCGAGGACGTTGATCTTGGGGTTGCCGATGGTCTCGGCGAAGAACAGCTTCGTGTTCGGGCGGACCGCGGCGCGCCACTCCTCGGGGTCGTCCTGGTTCTCGACGAACGTGGTCTCGATGCCGAGCTTGGCGAGGGTGTACTTGAAGAGGTTGTAGGTGCCGCCGTAGATCGAGCTCGACGAGACGATGTGGTCGCCGGCCTGTGCGATGTTGAGCACGGCGAAGGTCTCGGCCGCCTGGCCGCTGGCGACGAGAAGGGCGCCGGTGCCGCCCTCGAGGCCCGCGACGCGCTGCTCGACGACGTCCTGCGTGGGGTTCTGGATGCGCGTGTAGATGTTGCCGAACTCGGCCAGCGCGAAGAGGTTCGCGGCGTGGTCGGCGTTGTCGAACACGTACGAGGTCGTCTGGTAGATCGGGGTGGCGCGAGCCTTCGTGACCGGGTCGGGCTGCGCACCCGTGTGGATCTGCTTGGTCTCGAAACGCCAGTTCTCGGGTACCGACATGACTGCTCCTCAGCTTCGGGAGGCCGGGCGGTCGCCGTGGCCTGCTGCGAGCGTAGGGACAGCCTCGGACGCCGACAAGCGACCCGGACACGGGCCGTAACACCTCTGCCATGCCGGTGTCGGACGGGGGCGATAGCGTGGATGCCATGACGCGACGCGCAGTGGTGACCGGGGCCAGTTCGGGTATCGGAGAGGCGACGGCGAGGCTGCTGCGCTCGCGCGGGTGGGACGTCGTGGGCGTCGCGCGCCGCGCCGAGCGTCTCCGAGCCCTCGAGGCCGAGACGGGGGTCGTCGCGCACGCGGCCGACCTCACCGACGCCGACGACATCGCCGGCCTCTCGGCCTGGCTGAGCGAGACCGGGGGCGTCGACGCCCTCGTGCACGTCGCGGGCGGGGCGCGCGGGAGCGACCGGATCGAAGACGGCGACCCCGAGGACTGGCGCTGGATGTTCGAGGCCAACGTGCTCTCGGGACAGCGGCTCGTGGCATCGCTTCTGCCGCTTCTGCGCGCGGCTGCGAACGCGACCGGTCACGCCGACGTGCTCTTCGTCACCTCCACCGCCGCGCAGACGGCGTACCCCGGTGGTGGCGGCTACAACGCGGCCAAGGCGGGCGAGGCCATGCTCGTGCACGCGCTGCGCCAGGAGCTCAACGGCGAACCGCTGCGCGTCATCGAGATCGCCCCGGGGATGGTGCGCACGGAGGAGTTCACGCTCAACCGCCTGGGGGGAGACCAGGATGCCGCCGACAAACTGTACGAGGGTGTCGAGGCGCCGCTGACGGCCGGCGATGTCGCGGATGTGATCGCCTATGCGCTCGATGCGCCCGGCCACGTGAATCTCGACCTGGTGACCCTGCGCCCCGTGGCGCAGTCGGCGCAGCACCTGCTGGCGCGGGGGCCGCTGAAGACGCGCTGATCGGGGGTCACACCAACTCGCCGCGCGCGGCGGTGGCGGCGACCTTCGCCTCGGCCGCGTCCGAGAACGCGGCACTCGGAACGAAGGCCAGCAGAACGGCGGCGAGAAGGCCGCTCGCGCTGCAGACGACCCATACGGTGACGTACCCGGTGAAGGGGGCGGCCGTGCCGATCGCGGTGGCCGCACCGCCGGCGAGAACGACGCCGAAGAACGCCGACGACATCGTGCCGCCCATGATCTTCGTCGTGTTGGTCATCGCCGAGGCCATGCCGGTGCGTCCGCGTGGAGCGGCGGCGGCCGCGGCGGCGGGCATCGCGGCGATGAGGGCGCCGGCCCCGATCCCGGCGACACCGAGGCTCAACAGCACCTGCCAGGGCTCATCGTGGAGGGGCAGGAGCAGGGCGTACCCGATGCCGACGAGGACTGCCGAACCGATGAGCGGAACGCGGGGACTGGTGCGGCGCGAGGCGACGGCGAAGAGCACCGCGCCCACGATCAGCGAGAGCAGGTAGGCCCCCACGACGTTCGAGCGCTGCGTCGTATCGAGGCCCAGGCCGTACCCGATCGCGGGGTCGGTGCCGAGGTAGGTGAGGAGCGGGCCCTGAGCGCCGAGCAGGCTGATGCCGACGAGGAACGCGGTCGCCTGCACCGGCCACATCTCGGGGCTCCGGAGCATGCGGATGTCGATCGCCGGGTCGCGTTGGCGCAGCTCGTACCGGACGAAGAGTGCGCCCAGGGCCAGGCCGATCGCGAGCAGTGCGCCGATGACGACCGGGCCCGGGCCCGCGGGGAGGCGGACGAACGAGAGGGCGCCGGTAAGGAACAGCAGCGCGCCGGCGAGGATGACGAAGCCGCCCAGATCGAGGTGCCGTGCGCCGCTCGAACGCTCGGACTCCGGGACGCCCAGCCAGATGGCGACGCTGACGAGGGTGACGACGACGGCGGGAATCGCGAGCGTGAGCTGCAGGTTGCCGCCGCTCGCGGCGAAGAAGCGGCCGGCGGCGAGGGCGCCGAGGATGCCGCCGAGATGCAGGCCGACGACGATGAGACCCGCGGCGCGGCGCGTCTGCGAGACTCCGCGCTGCTGCCGTCGACCGCGGTCGAAGATCAGCGCGATCTCGAGGGGGAGCCACACCACGTAGAAGCCCTGGAAGGCCCACGCGACGAGGAAGGTCGCGAAGGAGTCGGCGAACACCAGTGCCCAGCTCGCCACCGCGGTGGCGATCGCCGAGAGCAGCAGGATCCGCTTGTGCCCGAACATGTCGCCGAGTTTGGCGAGCACGGGGAGGACGAGGGCCGAGAGCAGCAGTTGCGCGGCCTCGAACCAGTTGATGTCGGCGTCGCGTATGCCCAGGTGCGCGACGATCTCGGGAAACAGGGGGATGTAGAAACCCTGCAGGATGCCACTGACCAGCTCCACGAGAACGAACCAGCCGATGAGACCCGCGGTCGCCCCGAGCGCGGAGGAGCGCACCCGGGTGACCGCGCCGGAGACGCGCGACATGGCGCGAGGGTAGCATCGTCGATCGTCTCGTCGATGTCTTCGCCGATACCCTCCGCGGGCCCTCCGTCGCAGCGTGGGGGTCGGTCTGGGGTGGTCGGCGGGGGCCCTTCCGTGCCGGCGTGCTACGTTCACTCGTAAACGTGGAAAAATGGGCGCGCTGACGCGTCGAGAAGGTCGTCTCCTGTCGCTGGTGGTGCGCGGCGACCGTTCGCACCGGAGTGCGGCGTGGGGGCGCGTGAGCGTGCTCGGCGGTGGCGGTGATCGCCGGCGCCGTCGGTCGCCCCCTGGATCGAAATGCGCGCCGCGACAGTCGTCGAGCGCCGGGTGGCGACGCGGCGCCGAAGCGTCTCGCCCCACGCGCCGCATCTTCTCCGTTGCTGGGCGTGGCCTCGGAGTCGACTGGGAGTTGTGTTAGTTTCTGCTTATAAACGAGCAAAAAGCAGGAGCAACCGTGTTGAGCAGCGTCACTGCCCCCTCCGATTCCGCCACCCCGATGTCGCCCGAGCGTCTCGCGCGGGAGAACCTGCCCCTGGCGAAGTACCTCGCCGTTGAGAAAGCGCGTACCGCCCTGCACGTGGACCTCGACGACCTCCTGTCGGCGGCGTATCTGGGCCTGGCCACCGCGTCCTTGGAGTTCGAATCCGAACGCGGCATCCCGTTCGGCGCCTATGCACGCACCAAGATCACCTGGGCGATCCTCAACGAGATGCGCTCGGCGGATCCCGCGGGCGAACGCGGTCGCGAGAAGATCGAACGCGTGCGCGTGGCCGATGAGCTCGTGCGGGTGCGGACGGGGCGCGCGGCGACCGTGGCAGAGCTGGCTGCCGAATCCGGTCTCGATGCCGAGGTCGTGGTGAAGATGCAGATGCTCGACGAGATGGTCCGTACCGGAACGAGCTTCGAGGCGCAGTTCGAGGGTGACGACTCCCGCTCGGCTCCCGATCTCACCGACACCGTGATCCTTCCCGAACACGCGGTCGAGCAGGCGGAGAGGCAGCGGATGCTCGACCGCATCATCGGCGCGCTGCCCGACCAGATGCGCCAGGTCATCCGCGGCGTGTACCTCGACGAGCGCATGGTGAAAGACGTCGCGGCCGACCTCGAGGTGAGTCACGCCTACGTCTCGAAGCTCCGACGAGTGGGCCTGACCCTCATGCGCGAGGCCCTCGACGCCTGGGAGAACGGTACGACGCCCGACCGATCGACGGCCACGAAAGCGGCCTTCTTCGATGGCGTCTTCGGTCCCGTCGCGGCGCCCTCTGCTCGCGGCGCAAGAGCGGCGACGGGTCTGAGCGTGGACCTGAGGGGACTGGCCCTTCCCGCCTGAGGCGCGAATCTCGCCGGAAACGGCGGTTACGCGTCGGCCGATCCGTCGCGATGGTGGGGGATGCGAGGCCACGGACGGCTCCGCTTCGAATATCCCATCCACGGAGGAACAACATGGGTCTTCAGATCGCAACCAACGTCGGTGCCCTCAACGCGTACCGCAACCTGTCGTCGAACCAGAACGACGTGTCGAAGTCGCTCGAGAAGCTCTCGAGCGGTCTGCGCATCAACCGTGCGGCCGACGACGCCGCCGGCCTCGCCATCTCCGAGGGCCTGCGCTCGCAGGTCAACGGCCTGAACGTGGCCGCGCGTAACGCCCAGGACGGCATCTCGGTCATCCAGACCGCGGAAGGTGGCCTCACGGAGGTCCACTCGATCCTGCAGCGCGTGCGCGACCTCGCCGTGCAGGCGGGTAACGACTCGAACAACGCGGATTCCCGCAAGGCCATCACCTCCGAGGTGACGCAGCTGGTCGACGAGCTCGAGCGCATCGCGGACAGCTCGAACTTCAACGGCATCAAGCTCCTCGACGGCTCCGCAGGCGCCGCCGCGGACGGCAAGCTCAGCTTCCAGATCGGAGCGGACGGTTCGGCGTCCAGCCAGATCTCCGTCGACCTCGGTGTCGCCGACATCAAGACGCTGGCCACGGATCTGCGCACGAGCATCGTCACGACCGACGGCTTCGCAGACCCGACGGTCGCGGCGACGACCATCACCGCGGTCGACACGGCGATCAAGTCCGTGTCGTCGGCTCGCGCCGAGCTCGGTGCCGTCCAGAACCGCTTCGAGTCGACCATCAACTCGCTGCAGGTCTCGGCCGAAAACCTCTCCGCCGCCAAGAGCCGCATCGTCGACACCGACATGGCGGCCGAGATGGTCAAGTACACGGCCTCGAACATCCTGGCGCAGGCCGGCACCGCGATGCTCGCCCAGGCCAACCAGTCGGGCCAGGGCGTCCTGCAGCTCCTGCGCTGATCCGCAGCGCTGACGCACCGACGACGCCCGGGCGGGAGGTTCCTCCTGCTCGGGCGTCGCCTCACCCGGGATCGCTTCACCGACGGAAGGCGGAGACACGATGAACATCGACGGCCTGGCATCCGGTATGAAGACCGCGGACGTCATCGACGCGCTGATGAACGTCGCCGCGATCCCCAAGACCCTGGTGACCAACAAGATCACCGATCGCAACACCGTCATCGCCAATCTGCAGTCGCTCAACACGACCCTGCAGAACCTCGCCGAGAAGGCGAAGACCGCGGCCTCCGCGACGTCGCTCGCGCGCTTCTCGGCGACGAGCTCCGCCGAGGCCGTGACCGTCACCGCGGGCGACAAGGCCCGCGCCTTCTCGACCGCCGTGGTGGTGGACACCCTCGCCACCGCTCACGCCGTGGTGACCGCGCCCGGGGGAGCCGACGCGTTCGCGGGCCCGTTCACCCTGGTCGCCCGAGACGGGACCGCCACCGAGATCACCCCGGCCGGTGCCGCGCCCAGCGATCTGGTCGCCGCCATCAACGCCTCCGGCACGGGCGTCACCGCCACGGTCGTACCGGGCGGTCGGAGTGCCGACGGCCAACCCCTGTCGCGGGTGCAGATCACCGCGAACCGGACGGGGGCGGATGCCGCTTTCACCCTGCACCGCGGCAGCGCCGCCGCCGTCGCCGCGGGAACCGGTGACGATGTCACGACCGAGACGGGCGCGGCGATCGTCGCACGCGGCGCGGATGCCGTCATCCGCCTGTTCGCGGGGACCGCCGCCGAGCAGAGCGTGACCAGTTCTTCCAACACCTTCGTCGGGATCGGCGAGGGCGTCGACATCACGGTGCGCGCCACGTCGACGCAGCCGGTCACGGTCACCGTCGCCGCCGACGGCAAGGCGCAATCCGACACCGCCGCGGCCTTCATAAAAGACATCGCCGCCCTGCTGACGCGGATCGACAACGGCTCCAAGGCCACGGTCGCCGCCCCGGGGTCGGCCACGACCCTCGGCGTGTTCACCGGCGACAGTACGGTCCGCTCACTCCGCGGCGCCCTCGCCAACGCCGTCCAGAGCCCGGTCGGCTCCGTCTCGCCGTCGACGATCGGTATCAGCGTCGACAAGTTCGGCGCGCTGTCGTTCGACCAGGAGAAGTTCGCCGCGGCCATGCGAGCCGACCCGGCTGCGACGCAGGCGATGTTCTCGGCCGTCGCGGATCGCGTGCAGGCGAGCACGACGCAGTACTCCGACAAGTACGACGGCCTGCTCACCCAGCGCATCACCGGCCAGCAGACCGAGGTCAGGTCGCTGCAGCAGCAGGTGGAACGCATGGACCTGCGGCTCGACATGCGCCGAGCCACGCTCGAGCGCACCTACTCGGCGATGGAGGTCCGCCTGTCGGGTCTGCAGTCGCAGTCGTCCTGGCTCACCTCGCAGCTGGCCGCCCTCACTCCGCCGTCCCAGTAACCGCGAACAGGAGACAGATCGATGCCCGTCACCACCCTCGCCCGCGCCCAGCAGGAATACCTCGAGCAGCAGGTCTCATCCGCCACCCCCGAGCGTCTCGTCACCATGCTCTACGACCGTCTGCTCGTCGACGTCGAGCGCGCGCGCGCCGCGCAGGAGAGCGGCGACTGGCCCTCGGCGGGCACGTACCTCACGCACGCGCAGGCGATCATCGCGGAACTGAACGGTTCGCTCGACGACGGCTGGGACGGCTCGGACGGGCTGCGGGGGCTCTACACCTACATCACGGGTCGTCTCATCGTGGCCAACGTCGGCCGGGACACGGCGGCCACACAGGAGTGCGCGACCCTGATCGCCCCGCTCCGCGAGGCCTGGCACGCCGCGGCGTCCGCGCTCACCGTCTCGTGACGAAGCGATGACCGACGACGCGGCGTGGGCCGACCTCCTGGACACATTCGAGCGCGCCCTCGACGGTGGCGACGAGATGGCGCCCGGGTCCTTCGTGCGACCGGCCGGTCCGCCCCCGGAGCACCTCGTCGCCCGGGCGCGGGAGGTGCTCGAGAGGCAGCTCCGCGCGATCGAGGCACTCGGCGTCGCCCGTGCCGAGGTCGCGCGCGAGCTCGCGGCTCTGCGGCGGATCCCGCCCACGCGAGTGAGCCCACCCGTCTACCTCGACGTGCGCGGATAAGCGCAGCCCGTCGCTTCGCTCGCGTGCCGCGGGCGTCCCGGGCCGGCATCCGTCCCCGATTCCCGCTCGCGGTTACGCCGGAGCGCACCCGTCGCGATAGTCGGTGCCGAGCAGGGATCGCTCAACGACTGGCCACGGATCGGCTCGCCCCTCGACCGGAGTGCCGCGTGCTCGAATCCGTCACCTCAACAGCCCTGTCCAGCGCTCTCGACGCGCTGTCGCTGCGCCAGCGCGCGATCGCCGAGAACATCTCCAACGTCAACACGCCCGGCTACCACGCCAAACGCGTGTCGTTCGAAGAGGAGCTCGCGAGCGCCGTCGGACGGGGGTCCGGGAGCGTCGAGGCGGTGGTGCAGCGCTCGCTCGAGCCCACTCGGCTCAACGGCAACAACGTCAACCTCGACACCGAGACGATGTCGAACATCGACACGGTGCTGCGCTACCAGTTCGCCGCCCAGGCCCTCAGCGGCCAGGCATCGTCCATCACCAAGGCGATCGGTCAGGCCTCCGCATGAGCTTCGACGCGATCGGCGTGGCGGGGACGGGCTTGACGGCCCACCGCAAATGGCTGGATGCCATCAGCGACAACATCGCCAACGTCAACACCGCCACCCCCGCGGGGCAGGACATGTTCCGCGAGAAGTACGTCACGGCGGCCGAGGGCACCGTGACCCCCGGCGTGTACGTCACGGGCGTGCGCGAGTCGACCGCGGAGGGGCGTCTCGTCTACGAGCCCGAGCATCCCTACGCCGACGAGAACGGCTACGTGCAGTACCCCAACGTCGACCTCGGTGACCAGATGAGCATGCTGATCCTCGCCCAGCGCGGGTATCAGGCCAACGCCGCCGTCATCGACCGCGCCAAGACGAGCTACGAAGCGGCCCTGCAGATCGGACGAAGCTGATGAGCATTCCCCTCGACCCGATCGCAGCCGTGGGCGTGACGCCCCTCAGCCCGCTGAGCTTCGAGCAGACCGCCTCGGCACCGCAGGCGATCGGCGGCGCCGCGGGCGGACAGTCGTTCGCGACGTCGCTCGCCGCCGCCGTCGAGAATCTGCAGCAGCTGCAGTCGACCTCGAACGGCTTGGCCGTGCAGGCCGTCACCGGAGACCTCGACGACATCCACAAGGCCACGCTCGCCTCGACGCGCGCCGGGGTCACGCTCGACCTGATGGTCGCCGTGCGCGATCGCGGGGTCGCCGCGTTCAACGACGTCATGCGGATGCAGGCCTGACGTGCCCCGCGTGCTCGCGTCCTCGATCGAGAGGCTCAAGCGGATCGTCGCCGGTTTCAGCGTCGCTCAACGCACCATCGCCGTGATCGGCGCGGCCCTCGTCGTGATGGGCGTGATCGCGCTCGGAAGCTGGCTCGCGAAACCGCAGATGAGTCCGTTGTTCACCGGCCTGAGCCCCAGCGACGCGTCGGCGGTCGTGGAGCAGCTCAAATCGGCGGGGGTGAGCTACGAGCTCACCGAGGGAGGCGCGACGGTCCTGGTGCCCGACGCGCAGGTCTACCCGCAGCGTCTGGCCGCCGCGGCGGCGGGGCTGCCCACCAACGACACCGGCGGGTACACGCTCCTCGACAAGATGGGCGTGACCGCCAGCGAGTTCCAGCAGTCGGTGACGTACAAGCGCGCCATCGAGGGCGAGCTCGCGGCGACCATCGGGGCGATGTCGGGCGTCACCGCGGCCTCCGTGCAACTGGCCATTCCCGAGCAGAGCGTGTTCGTGGCCGACACGCAGCACCCCACGGCATCCGTCTTCGTCAAGACCCAGGGCGGGGCCACCCTCAGCGACGACCAGATCGCCGCGATCGTGCATCTGACCAGCGCTTCGATCCCCGGGATGACCCCCGAGGACGTCGCGGTGACCGATCAGTCGGGTCGGGTGCTCGCGGCCGTGGGGCAGGGGCTCACCGGTTCCGCGAGCACGCAAGCCTCGGAACACGAGGCGAAGGTCGCCGGGGCGGTGACGAAGATGCTCGAGACCATCGTGGGGCCGGGCAACTCCACCGTCAGCGTCAGCACCGACGTGGCCAACTCGACCTCCGAGCGCATGGACGAGACCTACACCGCTCCCGAGGGCGGCGTGATGATGAACGAGCAGACCCGCACCCAGACCTCGAGCGGCGGTCAAGCGGGGGGAACGGGTGTGCTCGGACCCGACAACATCGCCGTGCCGAACACCGCAGGAGCGGGGTCGTTCGAGTCGGAGGAGTCCACGCGCAACAACGCCGTCAACAAGTCCACCGAGAAGACGACGACGCCGGCCGGTGAGGTCACCCGGCAGACCGTCAGCATCGCCCTCGATCGCGGGTCGGTGCAGGGTGTCACGGCCGAACAGGTGCAGGCGCTGGTGACCAACGCGGCGGGAATCGACGCGGCACGCGGCGATACCGTCACGGTGGAGTTCGTCGACTTCAGCCAGAGCGCCGCCGCCGCCGCCACCGCTGCGCTCGAGGCCGCGGAGGCCGAGAAGGCCGCGCTGGTGCAGTCGGAGCTCATGCGTGCGGCGATCATCGGCGGCTCGATCGTGCTCGCCGCCCTCATCCTCGTGATCGCCCTGCTGGTCCGGCGCCGCCTGAAACGCCGCACGCTCTACACCGACGACGGACCCATCGAGTACTTCGCGACGATGACCGAGACCGAGGAGCAGAAGCTCAAGACCCTCAAGGGCCTGGCCGAGCCCATCGCGCTGCCCGCGGTGCCGCCGACCAAGATCATCCCCACCCTGCTCGACATCGAAGAGGAGCCGGAGTCGCCGCAGGTGCTCGTCGAGCAGCGACGGCGCGAGGTGGACCAGCTCGCCAAGAGCGATCCGCAGAACGCGGCGAAGGCGCTCGCCCACATGATGGATGAGGCGACGGTATGAGCCTGCTGAACACCCGGGCGACGGACGCCGAGGAGGCCCCCGCCACCGCCGTGACCGAGGTGCTCGCCGTGCCGGCGGCTGCGACGTCGGGTCTGCGCAAGGCCGCGATCGTCATGCTCAACATGGACCGCGAGACCAGCGCCGAGGTGCTGCGTCATCTGGGCGAGGACCGGGCCGAGCTCCTGGCGGGCGAGCTCGCGCAGCTCGGCAGCATCGACACCGCGGCGACCGCCGCGGCTCTCGCCGACTTCCGCCGCATCGCCTCGGGTCGATCCCTCATGAGCCGCGGGGGAGAGCAGTTCGCGACCGGGCTGCTCGAGACGGCGTTCGGGCGCGAGAAGGCCGTGGGCATGGTCGGGCGCGTGATGTCGCAGGGCGTGGTCTCGTTCGACTTCCTCAACGCCGCGGATCCCACACAACTGGCCACGATCCTCGACGGCGAGATGCCGACCACCGTCGCCGTCGTGCTCGCGAACCTCCGCGCGGACCGCGCCGCCGCGGTCCTCGCCGCGCTGCAGGACCCGCTGCGCACCGACGTCGCGCAGGCGATCGCCGAGCTCGGGGTCGCCTCCCAGGAGGCGATCACCGTGGTCGCGGAGTCGTTGCGTGCGCGGACGGGGGTCTTCGGCATCCGCGAGGCGCACGAGGCGATCGGCGGCGTGCAGCCGTTGGTCGACATCATCAATCGGTCCGACACCGCGCTCGAGAAGGCGCTGCTGGCCGGCCTCGAAGACCGCGATCAGGTTCTCGCCGAAGAGGTTCGCAGCCGCATGCTGACCTTCGCCGACATCTCGCGTCTCGAGGACCGCGACGCCCAGCGCGTGCTGCGGGGGATCGACCTGCGCATCCTCGCTCTCGCGCTGAAGGGCGCCGACGATCAGATCGGCGAGGTGATCCGCCGCAACATGACCGAGCGCAACCGCGAGAACCTCGACGAGGAGACGCGCGCTCTCGGCCCCGTGCGCATGCGGCAGGTGGACGACGCGCGCGCCGAGGTCGTGCGCGTCATCCGCGAGCTCGAAGCCGCCGAGGAGATCACGCTCGCGCGCGAGGACGACGACGAACTGATCGAGTGACCACGGTGCCGACCGCCCTCTCGGGGGCGGCCGGTTACGGCGGGGCGCACCCGTCGCGATAGTCCGGGAAGAGCACGGATCGCTCGTCGACTTGGCCACGGATCGGCTTCGCCACAACCGCAGGGTGACCACCGTGTCCGATTCCGTCTTCACGCCGCTGGTGGTGCCGCGCGTGGGAGATGCGCGACCGGACGCGCGGGAGGTCGTCGACAGAGCACGGGCGCGGGGATACGCCGACGGGTTCGCCGCGGGCCGCCGCGATGCCCGGGCCGAACTCGAGCGCGAGCGGATCTTGGACGAGCGGCGGATCGCCGCGCGCGACGCCGCGGCCGACGCGGCCCACCGGGCAGCCCTCTCGGCTCTCGGCGAGGCGAAGGCCCGGCTCGACGCCGAGGTCGGCGCTCTCGTGGCATCCGATGTGCGACGCCTCGAGGAGCTCGCCGTCGAGATGGCCGCGGAGATCCTCCGAACGGAGATGTCGGATGCCGCCCGCTCGGCCGCGCACGCGATGCGGCGGGCCGCGGCCCAGACGCCCCGCGCGGCATGGGTGCGGGTGCACCTGAACGAACGCGACCTGCGCACACTCCGGGACGCGGCCGCCGCGGAACTCGCGGAGGGCGTGGAGGTCATGGCGGACGCCGACGTGGATCCCGGCGGCGCGATCGTCCGGATCGCGCACGGCAGCGTGGACACGCGGATCGGTGCGGCCTTCGAGCGGGCGCGCGCAGAACTCGCTCTGGACGACGACGGCGAGGCAGGCTCGTGAGCGTCGCCACCCGTCGCTGGGAGCGCGCACTGCGGTCGACCGGTCCGCGCCGCTCGGGGGTCGTGAAGGCCGTGGTGGGTCTCGGCGTCGAGGCGCTCGGCATCCCCGCCGCCGTCGGCGACCGCGTGCGCATCGAAGCGGCCGGCGCCGTCGAGATCGAGGCCGAGGTCGTCGCGGTCGACGGCGAGGCCGTGCGCTGCATGCCGATGGGCCCGATGACCGGTGTGCGCGTCGGTGCGGCGGTGCACCACTCCGGTGCGGCGCTGACGGTGCCGACCGGTCGCGGCCTGCTGGGGCGCGTCCTCGACGGTCTCGGTCGCCCGATCGATGGTCTCGGCCCGCTCACCGGCGCCCCCGTCGTCGCCCTGGGCAACACCGCGCCCAGCGTCATCGGACGCCAGCGGATCGACCGCCAACTGGGGCTGGGTGTGCGCGCGCTCGACACGATGACCCCCGTCGGCGTGGGCCAGCGACTCGGACTGTTCGCGGGCTCGGGGGTCGGCAAGTCGTCGCTGATGTCGATGATCGCGCGCGGCTCGACCGCCGACGTCACCGTGATCGCGCTGGTGGGCGAGCGCGGTCGCGAGGTGCGGGAGTTCCTCGAGGACGACCTCGGTCCCGAGGGCCTCGCGCGCGCGGTGGTCGTGGTCGCCACCTCGGATCAACCGGCGATGGCGCGCCTGCGGTCGGCCTTCGTCGCGACGCGCATCGCCGAGCAGTTCCGCGACGACGGCCTCGACGTGGTGCTGATGATGGACTCGCTCACGCGCGTGGCGATGGCCCAGCGCGAGATCGGACTGTCTGCGGGGGAACCGCCCGCGACCCGCGGCTACCCGCCCTCCACCTTCTCGGTGTTGGCGGGCCTGCTCGAGCGCGCGGGCACCGGGCCCACCGGGTCGATCACGGGGCTGTACACCGTGCTCGTCGACGGCGACGATCACAACGAGCCGGTCGCCGACGCCGCGCGCGGGATCCTCGACGGGCACGTGGTGCTGGACCGCGGTCTCGCCGTGCGCGGCCACTTTCCGGCGATCGACGTGCTCGGGTCGGTCTCGCGCGTGGTGTCGAAGGTGACCTCGCCCGACCAACGCGAGGCGGCGGTGACCCTGCGCCGCGTGCTCGCCGCCCGTCGGCAGGCGAACGACCTCATCGACATCGGCGCGTACAAGGCGGGGGCGAATCCGCTCGTGGATGCCGCCCTCGCCCATCAAGGCGCCATCGACGGGTTCCTCACCCAGCGCATGGACGATCTGACCCCGACCGACGACTCCTGGCGGCGGTTGGCCGCCCTGACGACCACCTTCGGAGGACTCTCATGACGTTCCCCCTCTCCGGGCTGCTGCGCGTGCGCGGCGTGCAGGAGCGCGCCGCGGCCGAGTCGCTGTCGCACGCTCGCGCCGAGGCCGTCGCCGCCGAGACGGCGGTCGAGCACGCGGTGTCGAGCCTGAGCGACATCGCCACCGAGATCGACGACCCCGCGACGCTGCTGGCGATGGCCGCGGCCCGATCCTCGGGGCAGGCGGCGCTGGCCGACCTGCGTGCTCTCGCGGAGCTCCGACAGGATGCCGCGGAGGCCGCGTCTGCCGCCCACGTCGAGGCCCGCCGCGAGCTCAAGGGACTCGAGCGGCTCGAGAGCGCCCACCGCGCGAGCGAGCTCGCGCAGGAACAGCGCGCCGAACAGAGCGCGCTCGACGAGATCGCCGTGGTGCGTGCGGCGCGCGACGCGGGGAGCGCCGCGTGAGCATGCTGCTGCCGACCGCGGGGTCGATGCCCGCCTCGCCCCGGAGTGCGCGCTCGACGGGCGAGGGGTCGGGGCCCGCGGCCACGCGCACGAGCTTCGCGGACGCGCTGGCCCACGCCGCGGTGAGCCGGGATGATGAGCCCGCTCCGGTTCTCGCGGCCGGGCCGGCGCCCGCCGCGCGAGACACCCTCGACGCCCCCGCGGACGGCTGCGATGATCGTCCCGTCGAACCGGGGCCGTCTTCGGGGTCGGATGCCGCGATCGTCGGGCCCGAAGCCCTCACGGGTATCGCGATACCCGCGTCCGCGGCGGTCCGGGCGGACGCCGTTCCGATGGCCGGGAGCGCCGCGTCGCCCACCGCCGCGACCGAGTCGATCGCGACAGCCGCAGCGGGGGAGCCGTTCGCGCGGACGCCTGCTCCGGCCGTCGGAGCGCCGGAGGCCGGACCCCTCGGGGGAGTGCCCCTCGCCGGGATCGCCACCGACGCCGCGAGACCCGCGGGCGACGCTCGCCTCGACACGGCGCCCGTCGCGCTCGCCGCGGGAGGCGGTACCGAGATCCCGTCCGATCCGACGACGCCCGCAGCGGTCACCGCCGGTACCCGCGCGGACGCCGCCCTGCCGACATCGGCGCGGCCCGGTGCCGCCGTCGCTTTCCCCCGCGAGGCCGCGGCGGCGGTACCGCCGGCGACCGCGACCGTTTCCGAGGAACCTCCCGGGCCCGAGGTTCCGCGGGCCGTGCCGGCATCCACCGGCGCGCCTGTCCGTGCCCCTCCCCCGGCCGCCGCCGCGGGGCCGGCGGGCACGCCCGAGCCGGCGCACCCCGGCGGCGTCGTCGTCACCGGGCTCGCCCTCGCCGCCGCGCCGGAGGACGCACCGACCCGACACGAGGCGGCACCGTCGGTGGCGGCGACCGCCGGGTCGACCGGCGTCGCGGCAACCGCGCCCCTGTCGGCATCCGTCCCTCTCGCACCCGCCCCGGAGCAGACCGCTGCGCCGACCGCGACCCCGCGCTCGATCGCCGCTCACGTCGCACCCGCGATCATGCACATCGCCCAGCGCCCGGCGGGCGCCCACCAGATCACGCTGACCGTCACCCCCGAAGAGATGGGACCGGTGACCGTGCGCGCCCACCTCGGCGCCGGGGGCGAGGTGCGCATCGACCTGGCGGGAGCCACCGAGGCGGGCCGTGAGGCGTTGCGCGTCATCGTCGCCGACCTCCGCCGCGATCTGGCCGCGGTCATGCCGCACGCCCACCTCAGCCTCGGGTCATCCCTCACCGCCGACGCCGGAACGGGCGAGCGCGGCGCTCCCGGGGAGAACGGGGCCGACTCGTCCGACCCCGGTCGCGTTCAACGTTCCGACGACACCGCCCCGTCGGCATCCGCCCGTCCCCCCGCCCGTCTCCTGCCCGCGCTCTCGCCCGCCGTCACCGGTCGCGGGCTCGACATTCTCGTCTGAGAGGACCGCCATGCCCGTCACCGCCGTCACCGGCTCGCCCGACCCGATCCCCGCGAACACGACCACCGCGACGACGACCGCCGTCGCGGCGAAGAAGGGGCTCGACAGCGAGGTGTTCATGAGACTGCTCGTCACGCAGCTGACGAACCAGGATCCGTCCACCCCGATGGACACCAACCAGATGATCTCGCAGACCACGCAGCTGGCCATGATGGAGCAGCTGACGGCGATGAGCCGCACCTCCACCGAGGCGTTCGCCCTGGACATGCGCCAGGCCGCCTCGACGCTCATCGGGCAGCAGGCCGGCTACCTCGACGCGAAGGGTCTCGCCGTCACGGGGACCGTGACCAAGGTGAGCTTCGACGGCGCCATCCCGCAGGTCACCATCGGCGACGCGACGGTCCCGCTCGATGAGATCACCTCCCTCGCCACCGCCGCTTCCCGCGCGTCCGCCTGACCACCCACACGAAAGAGACCTCCATGCTCCGTTCCCTCTCGTCCGGCATCTCCGGACTCCGTGCGCACCAGACCATGCTCGACACCACCGGCAACAACATCGCCAACGTCAACACCGCAGGATTCAAGGGCTCCTCGGTGCTCTTCCAGGACACGCTGTCGCAGGCGGTCGGCGGTGCCGCGATCCCCGGCGCCGGCGCCGGCGGTCGCAACCCCGCTCAGGTCGGACTCGGCGTCCAGGTCGCGGGCATCCGCACGAACTTCAGCCAGGGCGCCGCGCAGACCACCGGCCGCGGCGGTGACCTGATGATCCAGGGTGACGGCTTCTTCGCGGTGCGTTCGGGCGGGGAGACCCTCTACACGCGCGCGGGAGGCTTCGGCTTCGACGGAGCCGGAAACATGGTCACCGCCGACGGAGCGTTCGTGCAGGGATGGATCGCCCAGAACGGTGTCCTGGGCACCGGCCAGGCGGTCGGGAACATCTCCCTGCCCCAGGGGGTGGTCTCGCCGGCGCGCGCGACCACGGCGGCGACCGTGACGGGCAACCTGCCTTCGTCCGCCGCCGTCGGTGACCAGCTCGTCCGCGACATCGACGTGCACGACGCCCAGGGCACGACCACCGCCCTCAGCCTCACCTTCACCCGGACCGCGACGGGGTGGGACGTCACCGAACCCGTCAGCGGCGCGACCGGCGCCCTCGCGTTCACCGACGGCCGCCAGAGCGCGGGACTCACCCTCGATGCCGGCGGCGTCGCGGTCGACCTCACCGCGGTCACCGGCTTCGCCGACCTGAGCACGGTCGCGATCACCTCGCAGGACGGGGCCGCGGCCGGCACCCTGCAGTCCTACTCGATCACCGGAGACGGCTCGATCGTGGGCACGTTCTCGAACGGCCGTACCGAGACCCTGGCGAAGGTCGCGATGGTCACCTTCGCCAACGCCGAAGGCCTCGAGAAGGTCGGCGGGACGGCCTATCGCGCCTCCGTCAACAGCGGCGGTGCGCAGGTCGGCGAGGCCGGTCAAGCCGGTTTCGGCAAGCTCGTCTCGGGTTCGCTCGAGATGAGCAACGTCGACCTCTCGCAGGAGTTCACCAACCTCATCGTCGCGCAGCGCGGCTTCCAGGCGAGCGCGCGCATCATCACCACGAGCGACGAGGTGCTGCAGGAGCTCACCAACCTCAAGCGCTGACCCGGCGCCCCTCGATGGCGCGGCCCACCCGAGTTACCCGCGGTGGGCCGCGTCGCGATAGTCGGGGGCGTCCCCTCACCCATCGACCGGAGATCTCCCGATGATCACGCTCACCCGTCTCGACCACACGCGATTCGCGGTGAACCCCGATCTGATCGAACGGGTGCACGAGTCTCCCGACACCACGCTGCACATGGTCGACGGCCGCGTCTACAACGTCGAAGAGAGCCTCGACGAGCTCATCGAGCGCATCATCGCTTACCGCGCGCGCGTGCTCGCCGCGGCATCCGCTCTCTCGGCCCCGTCGGAGCGCTGACATGGACATCGCTTTCGTCGTCGGCGTCGTCGTGGCCTTCGGGGCCCTGTACGCCATGATCACGATGGAGGGCGCCCACCTGAGCGCGCTCCTGCTGCCCGCCCCGATGATCCTCGTGCTCGGCTCGACCATCGGCGTCGGCATCGCCAGCCACACGCTGCGCGACGCGATCGCGGCCTTCGGCTCGTTGGGGCGGATGGCGCGCGGTCCGCGATCCACCCCGGCCGCCGTCATCCCGATCCTCGTCTCCTACGCCGAGAAGGCGCGGACCGAGGGCCTGCTGCGCCTCGAGGACGAGCTCGACTCCGCGCCCGACGACTACACCCGCCGCGCCGTGCAGGCGGTGGCCGACGGCGTCGACGCCGAAGAGCTGCGAACGCTGATGGACGACGAGATCGTCGCCGAGGCCGCGCGCAACCGCGTGGCCGCGCGGTTCTTCTCCGCCCTCGGCGGCTACGCACCCACGATCGGCATCGTCGGGACGGTCGTCTCGCTCACGCACGTGCTCGAGAACCTCGACAAGCCCGACGAGCTCGGCCACATGATCGCGGCCGCCTTCGTCGCCACCCTCTGGGGCCTGTTGTCGGCCAATTTCATCTGGAACCCCATCGCGGGGCGGCTGAATCGCATGGCCGCCGTCGAGCAGGAGCGCATGACGCTCGTGTGCGAGGGGATCCTCGCCATCCAGGCCGGCAGTGCGCCGCGCCTGGTCGAGGAGCGTCTGCTGGCGCTGACCACCTACAAACCGAAGAAGAAGAAAGAGCCCCGGCCCGACAAGGTCGCAGTGACCGGGGATGCCGAGTGAGCAGCAGGCGCCCCGCGCGCGGACGCGGCCACGACGAGGGCGAGCACGACGAGCCCGACGAGCGCTGGGCGGTGTCCTACTCCGACATGGTGACGGTTCTGATGTGCCTGTTCATCGTGCTGTACGCCGTGTCGATCGTCGACGAGACCAAGTACGAACAGCTCAAGAACGGTCTCGCCGAGGCGTTCGGGCAATCCCAGACGCCGGGCGGCGGCGACTTCACCGAGGGGCTCGTGATCCCGCCCGAGCTGCTGGCGGAGGAGGGCGTCGAGGACGTCGCGGTGCGCGCGGCTCGCGAGCGCGACGACCTCGAGCAGATGAAGCAGCAGATCACCTCCGCGCTGGCAGCGCAGGGCCTGGCCGAGACCGTGGACTTCGTCATCGACGAGCGCGGTCTGAAGGTGGGCCTGGTCGGCGCCGAGACGTTCTTCACCGACAACCGCACCGACCTCTCGGCGAAGGCGGATGCCGTCCTCGACGCGGTCGGCGACGTGCTGGCCGCCGCGGGCAACCCCCTCAGTATCGAGGGGCACGCCGACCATCGCGCGGCGGTCGCTCCCTACGAGAGCAACTGGGAGCTCAGCAGCGGACGCGCCACCAAGGTCGCACGGTTCCTCGTCGAGCACGAGGGCATCACCGGGTCCCGTGTGCAGGCGGTCGGTTACTCCGATCAACGCCCCCTCGTCGAGGGCGACACCGCGGAAGACCTGGCGGCGAACCGCCGCGTGGACATCGTCGTGCAATCCACCGAGGAGGAGAAGGTACGTGCTCTCATCCCCGGACTCGTCCAGACCGCTCCGCAGGGCTGACCCCTCGTGACCACCACTCTCAAGGAGACCGCCATGGCGACCACCGCCGTCCGCGACGACCCCCTGCGCCGCTATCCCGCCTATGACTTCAGCCGCCCCGTCCAGCTGGGTCGGGAGCACCGGCGCCGGGTGGAGGCGGCTTTCGAGGCATTCGCGCGACAGTGGGCGTCGCAACTGACCGGCAAGGTCCGCATGCGCACCCACCTGACGCTCGAGGGCGTGGAGTCGATGTCGTACCAGGAGTACGCCGACACCCTCCCGGCGACGACCGCGATGGTCACCGGTGCGACCGCGGGGCGCGACGAGCCAGGAGTGGTGCAGTTCGATCTCGGCGTGGCGCTGACGTGGGTCGTGCAGATGCTCGGCGGCAAGAGCAGCGCGCCGATCGAGCCGCGCACCCTGACCCCCATCGAGTCGGCGCTGATCCGGCAGCTGATGGACCGTACCTTCGAGCTGTTGACGACGAGCCTGGGCATGCTGCTCCCGGCCGAGCTCACCTACGCGGGCCTGCACGACAACCCGCAGTACCTGCAGGTCATCTCGCCCGGTGAGGCCGTCGTCGTCGCGCGGTTCGCGATGCGGATGGGGGAGTCGCATTCGACCGCGACGGTCATGCTGCCCACCGCCGTCGTCGTCGACCAACTCGCCGAGAGCGAGCGCGATGCCGCCTCCGCCCACCGTGCGGGCGCGACGGCCGACCAGGTGCTCGCCACCCCGCTGGAGGTGTCGCTGCGCGTCGCGCCCCGCGTCATCGGCGCCGGAGAGGTCCTCGACCTCGCCCCGGGCGACCTGTTGCGCTTCTCGCACCCCGAGACCAAGCCCTTCGAACTCGTCGTCGGCGACACCCCGGTCGCACGTGCCGTTCCCGGTGCCCAGGGGTCGCGGCTCGCGTGCACGATCACCACCATCCTCGAGGAGACCACCCGATGAGCACCTTCCACGCCGCCGCCATGGCCGCCGCGATCGCGGCGAAACTCCCCTTCGGCTTCCCCGTGCTGCCCACGCCCTCCACCGATCCCGGGGCGACCGGCAGCGCGGTCGTCGTCGCCTTCAGCGGCACCCCGGGCGCGAGGATCGCGATCCAGGTCGCGGATGCCGCGGCCCTCGACGACGGCTCGATCGATCAGCAGCTGTCCGACCGCCTGCACCCCGCCTTCGAGGCGGCCGTGGCCGTGCTCGGAGCCGGCACCCTCGGTGAGGGGGAGGAGATGGATGCCGCGAGCGTCTTCGCCGAGGCCGGTGTCCAGGTGTTCGACCTCGTCCGCGAAGACGGCAGCACCGTCGCCCGCGCGGCGATTCGCATCGACGACGCCCGCGTGGCGACGTCAACGACGGGCCCGGCCCGTCTCAGCCGGATCGCCGGGGTCGAGATGGAGCTGGTGGTCGAGATCGGACGCACGCGGCTTCCCGTGCGCGACCTGCTGAGCCTTGAGCCCGGTCACGTCGTCGAGTTGGACCGCGCCGCGGGATCCCCCGCCGACATCACCCTCAACGGTCGCCTCATCGGCCACGGCACCGTCGTCGTCGCCGACGGCGACTTCGCGGTGCGCGTCGAGCGCATCATCGACCAGACCGGGACCGACTGATCGTGGACGAACTGCTCCTCGCGGCGCGCACCGTCGTTTCGCTCGCGGCGGTGGTGGGGCTTCTGCTCTTCCTGGCCCAGCGCGTGCAGAAAGGACAGGCCGCGGGTGACGGGCCGTTCTCGGCGCTCGTTCCCCAGAGACTCGGCCGGCTGCGGAACCTCCCCGGCCTTTCCCCGCGGACGCGGACGGCGTCCCCCTCCCGGCCGCGGAGCGAGAAGATCACGGTCGTCGCCCGTACCGGTCTCGGTGGTCGCGCCCAGCTCGTCGTCGCGGAGTTCGGCGGCATCCGCTACGTGCTCGGCGTGAGCGAGAAGGGCATCGACGTCGTCGACACGCAGGAGGCGCCGATCGACGACGCCGAGCGGAGCGAGAACGTCGTGACGCTGACCGATACCGGCAGCCCGCGCGGCGCCGAGACCTCCGGGGCCCACGCGGCCTGAACGGTTACCGCGTGCGGGCGTCGTCGCGATAGTCGGTCGCGAGCACGGATCGCTCGACCCCTGGCTACGGATCGGCCTCGTCACCCACGCACGGAGTGCCGTCTTGCCCGTTCCCTCGTCGCGCATCGCGCCCCGCCGACGTCGGCGCTCCCGCGGGCGTCGGGGTGCCGGCATCCTGATGCTGTTCGCGGTCGTGGCCATGCTGTTCGTCGGCGACATCGTCGCGGGCGGCGTGGCTCAGGCGGCCACCGGAGAGCCGGGCGGCGTCAGCATCAACGGCATCAACGCCACGCCCTCCGACAGCATCACGACACTGCTGGGCATCACCGTCCTCAGCGTCGCGCCGGCTCTGCTGCTGATGATGACGAGCTTCACGAAGATCTTCGTGGTGCTCGCGCTCACCCGCAACGCGCTCTCGCTGCCGTCGATCCCCCCGAACCAGGTGCTCGCGGGGCTCAGCCTCTTCCTGACGCTGTTCATCATGTGGCCGGTGCTGACCGAGATCAACCAGCTCGCCGTCGCGCCCTTCACCGCGGGACAGATCGACTTCGGGCAGGCCTTCGACGCAGCTCAAGCCCCTCTTCGCACGTGGATGCTGCAGTTCACGCGCGAAGAGGACATCGCGCTGATGCATCGCGCCGCGCAGATGGCCAACCCGGACAGCCCCGAGGTCATCCCGCTGTACACCCTCATCCCGGCGTTCATGCTCAGCGAGCTGCGCGCGGCCTTCGTGATCGGGTTCATCGTGTTCATCCCGTTCCTCGTGATCGATCTCGTCGTCTCGAGCGCGCTGATGTCGATGGGCATGATGATGCTGCCGCCGGTCATGATCTCGTTGCCCTTCAAGATCCTGCTGTTCCTGCTCGTCGACGGGTGGGGCCTGGTGATCACCTCGCTGGTGCAGTCCTATCGAGGCGGCGCATGAACCCCGAAGCGGTCATCGACGTCGGCGCGAGCGCCCTGATCCTCGCGGCCAAGCTCAGCGCGCCGCTGCTCATCACCGCCCTCGTGGTCGGTTTCGCCATCTCGCTCCTGCAGTCGATCACGCAGGTGCAGGAGATGACGATGTCGTTCGTGCCGAAGCTGCTGGCGGTCGGGATCGCGCTCATGGTCTGCGGCAACTGGATGATCGCCGAGAGCGTCGCCTTCACGCACGAGCTCTTCGGGCGCCTCCCGTCGCTCCTGAACGGCGGCGGATGAACATCCCCGTCGACTTCCGGTGGCTCGAGGCGACGGCCCTCGCGATCGTGCGCATCACGGCGTTCCTGGTGATCGCGCCGCCCTTCAGCCACGGCTCGATCCCCATGCGGGTGCGCGCGATGCTCGGGGTGGGACTCGGGCTGGCGGTGTCGCCCGTGGTCGTTCCGGGATACCAGCGTCTGGACACCGCAGGGTTCCTGTTCGCGGCCGCGGGCCAGGTGCTCGTCGGGGCGTTGCTCGGTTTTCTCGTGCTGGTGCTCTTCAGCGCCGTTCAGGGCGCGGGCTTCCTGGTCGACACCTTCGGCGGTTTTCAACTCGCCCAGGCCTACGACCCGGGCATGAACGTCAACGGCGCCCAGTTCACGCGTCTGTTCCAGATGACCGCCATCCTGCTGCTGTTCGCGTCGGACGCGTACCAGCTCGTGCTGGGCGGCCTGTTCCGCTCGTTCGACGCGGTCTCGGTCGCGGGGGCGCTGGACCTGTCGCGCCCCGCCGAGGTGCTGACCTCCGCGGTGGGGCAGATGCTGCTCAGCGCGGTGCAGATCGCAGGTCCGCTTCTGATCGTGCTGTTCTTGGCCGACGTCGGGCTCGGTCTCGTCTCGCGCGTGGCCCCCGCCCTCAACGCCTTCGCGCTGGGCTTTCCCATCAAGATCGCACTCACCTTCCTGCTGGTGGGCTTCGTCTTCGCCGCCCTGCCCTCGATCGTCTCCGCGATCGCGGACGAGGCCGCCCGACTCGTGATCGGGGTCACCCGATGAGCGGGACGGATGCCGGGGAGCGCACCGAGAAAGCGACTCCGGAGCGACTGAAGAAGGCGATCGCGAAGGGGCGCATCGGGCGCAGCCAGGACTTCACGGCGTGGGTGGGGATCGGCGCTGCCGGCGTGATGATGCCCGCGACGCTGTCCTCGGCCTCGGCGGTGCTCACGGAGCAGACGCTGCGGGTGGGGGCGGTGGCGAAGGACCCGTCGGTGGGCGCCGTCGTCGAGTCGCTGGGCGGCGCGATCGCCTCGGTCGGTCAGGTGCTCCTGCCGCTTCTGATCGTGGTGCTGGGGGCCACGACCCTCACGGCGATCGCGCAGGGCGGCATCCATCTGCGGGGCATTCCCGCGCGGGTCGAGCAGTTCGACGTGGTCGCGGGGCTCAGGCGGACCGTCGGCGTCGCGGCCCTCTGGGAGGGGATCAAGGCGCTGCTGAAGACCGCGGCGATCGCAGCGGCGCTGTGGAGCGTGGTCGCCGGACTCGTGCCGATCCTCATGGGGAGCGGTCGTCACCGCATCGCGTGGCTGCTCGAGGTGGCGGGTCAGGCCGTGGCGACGCTGCTGCAGGTGGCCGTGGTCGTGGGCCTGCTCCTGGCGGCGATCGACGTCTTCGTGGTGATCTCGCGCAACCGCAAGCACACCCGCATGACCAAGCAGGAAGCGCGCGACGAGCACAAGAAGAGCGAGGGCGACCCGCTCATCCGCTCGCAACGTCGAGCGCGTCAGCTCGCGGTGAGTCGCAACCGCATGATCGCCGCGGTGGCCGACAGTGACGTGGTGCTCGTGAACCCGACGCATGTCGCCGTCGCCCTCCGCTACGAGCCGGGGACATCGGCTCCGCGCGTCGTCGCCAAGGGCGCCGGCGTGATCGCCCAGAAGATCCGCGAGCGCGCCCAGGAGGCCGCCGTGCCGCTGGTGCGCGACGTCCCGCTCGCGCGAGCTCTGCACGCGAGCGTGGAGATCGGTCGCGAGATCCCCGAAGAGCTGTACACCGCCGTGGCGCAGGTCCTCGCCTTCGTCCAACACCTGAAGACGAGGGGCTCGCGCAAGGGGACGTTCGAGATGCCCCCGGCCGCCCTGACCGGACGCGGCCTGTAGCCGCCCGAGAACCATGACACGAAGGAATGGCACCGCATGATCGGTCAACTGCTGTCGAAGGGCGCCGTCCCGGTCGGCGTGGTGGGAATCATCCTGCTGCTCATCGTCCCCATCCCGGTGGGGCTGCTCGACCTGCTCATCGTGACCAACATCGCCTTCGCGCTGCTGATCCTGCTCACGGCGATGTTCGTGAAGAAGCCGCTCGATTTCTCGGTCTTCCCGAGCCTCCTGCTGGTCGCGACGCTGTTCCGGCTCGGCCTGAACGTCGCCTCGACGCGCCTCGTGCTCAGCGAGGCGCACGCGGGACAGGTCATCCAGGCCTTCGGGCAGATCACGATCAGCGGTTCGCTGGTGATCGGCTTCGTCATCTTCCTGATCCTCGCCGTGATCCAGTTCGTCGTGGTCACAAAGGGCGCCGAGCGCGTCGCCGAGGTGGGCGCCCGCTTCACCCTGGATGCGATGCCGGGCAAGCAGATGGCCATCGACGCCGACCTCAACGCCGGACTCATCACCGACGAGCAGGCCCGAGCGCGCCGCGCCGAGGTGGCGGCGGAAGCCGACTTCTACGGGGCGATGGACGGCGCCAGCAAGTTCGTCAAGGGCGACGCCATCGCCGGCATCGTCATCCTCGTCATCAACTTCGTGGGCGGCATCATCATCGGGATGACCATGCACGGCATGGCCATCGACAAGGCCCTCGAGACCTACAGCCTCCTCACCATCGGAGACGGGTTGGTCACCCAGATCCCCGCCCTGCTCATGGCGGTGTCCACGGGCATGATCGTCACGCGCGAGAACGCCGAGGCCGAGCTCGGCCGCGCGGCCGGGCGCCAGCTCCTGCAGTCGCGCACCGCCCTTCTGATCACGGCGATGGCGGCCATCGGGATGGGCCTGATCCCGGGCATGCCCTTCCTCGCGTTCCTGGCGATCGGCGCCGTACTGCTGTTCGCGGCTTCGCGGGTCAAGGCGAACACCGACCGCGCGGCCGCCGACGTGGCCGACGCCGAGGCACGCGAACGGGCGGAGGCCGCCTCCGCCGAGGGCCCCGACGACCTCATGGACACCATGCGCGTTCACGCCCTGGAGATCTCCCTCTCCCCGGATATCGTCGACCTGGCCGCCGGCGGCGCGGGAGACCTGCTGTCCCGGGTGAAGTCGCTGCGGCGAAAGGTGGCCCTCGAGCTGGGAACGCTCATGCCGCCGGTGCGCACCCGCGACAACGTGGGGCTTCCCGCCGAGACCTACGCGATCCTGGTGGCCGGCATCGAGGTGGGCCGCGGCGTCGTTCCCCGCGGGCATGTGCTCGCAATCGGCGCGGGGCTGGAGCACCTGCCGGGCACCGCCGTGGTCGACCCGGTCTTCGGCCTCGACGGAAGATGGGTGCCGACCGAGATGTCGCACGCCGCCGACATGGCGGGGGCCACCGTCATCGACAGGGCCAGTGTCATCATCACGCACCTGTCCGACATCGTCCACGCGCATGCGCACCGCCTGCTCTCCCTGGAAGACGTCCGCCTGCTCACCGACCATCTCAAGCAGACCCAGCCGAGCGTCGTGGAGGAGCTGACCCCCGCGCTGCTCCCGCTGGCTCTCATCCAGCGCGTCCTGGCCAGCCTCCTCGCCGAGCGGGTCTCGATCAACGACCTCGGCCGCATCTACGAAGCGCTCGCCCTGCGCGCGAAGTCGACCACGGAGGTGCCCGCTCTCGTCGAGGCCGCGCGCAGCGCTCTCGGGCCCGCGATCTCCGCGCGTTTCGCCCAGGACGGGCGTCTGCGCGTGGTGATGTTCGACACGCTCCTCGAGCAGCAGATGCTCGAGGGGCTCCGGCACGTGGAGGGTCGCGCGCAGATCGTGCTCGACGCCGACCAGACGATGCAGCTGATCGAGGGCGTCCGCCGCGCGGTGGCCGCCGTCGAACCCGTGGGCGGCGAACCGGTGCTCGTGTGCGCCCCGTCACTGCGCCAGGGCGTGCGGTCGCTCGTGGCCGGACAGGTGGCGGGCATGCCGATCCTGTCCTACGACGAAGCGGCCGCGGGCGGTTTCGCCACCGACGTCGTGGGCGTCGTCCGCTCCGAGCAGATCGCCCTCCCGGCGTCGTAGGGGAGTCGAGAACGCTCGTAACCGAGAAGAAAAGGTAGTCTGGCGGGGGACGGCGCCGCGGGCGCCTCAGCCACGGAAGGCGGCCACACGCACATGCTCGTACTCACCCGACGCCCCGGTGAAAGCATCATGATCGGCGACGACGTGACGGTGACGGTGCTCGGGGTGACGGCGACCGGCGTGCGCATCGGCATCGACGCTCCCCGCGACACCCGCATCCACCGCAGCGAGATCGTCGTGGCGGTCTCGAACGAGAATCAGGATGCCATCTCGGCGTCGCGATCCGCGGACGCCGAGACCAACCTGCTCGACGCCCTGCGCGGGGGAGCGCGCGCCGGGGCATCGGACTGACGGGTTACTCGCGCGTCGCCGCGTCGCGATAGTCGGTCCCGTGGTGGGCGCACCCGCCCCGCCACTCGACCCGAACGAGGTGACTCACGTGTCCGCTACCGACCTGAGCATGCAGCTGCTGCGTCAGCGCGAGGTGCTCGAGCTCATGCTGTTCAAGCTCGAAGAACTCGAGTTGCTCCTGTCGACGGGGAGGACGCGCTGGATCCAGCACGCCACCGTCGAGGTCGACCGCGTGGCCAAGGCCCTCACAGCGGGCACCATCGAGCGTGACGCCCTCTTCGTCGATGTCGCCGCCGAATGGGGCGTCCCCGAGGCGACCTCGTTGCGCGAGCTCGTCGACGTCGCCCCCACCGATGCATGGCGCGAGGTGCTCGGATCACACCACGACGCCCTGTCGGGTCTCGCCGCGGAGATCGCGGAGAAGAAGGGCTCGGTCAACCAGCACCTGCGCACGGCCCTGCGGGTCACGCAAGAGACCATCGCGGGCCTCGGCGAACCCACGGGCGAGTACGCGGCGAGCGGATCGCGCGTCGCGGGCGCCGGGTCCCGACTGCTCGACGTGCAGGTGTAGACGATGTCGACCTTCGCAGGACTCAACGTGGCCGCTTCCGCTCTCGCCGCCGCGCGAGCCGGGATGACCGTCACCGGGCAGAACATCGCCAACGAGACCACCCCGGGCTACACCCGTCAGCGCCTCGAGCAGTCGTCGGTGAGCGCTCCCGGCACGGCGGGGCTGTGGTCGACGGGACTCTCCGTCGGAGACGGTGTCTCCGTGCAGGGCATCGCCCGCCTCGGCGACGAGGTGCTCGACGCGCGCGTCCGCGATGCCCTCTCGGCATCCGGATTCTGGTCGGCGCGGTCCTCGGCGGCGCAGAAAGCCGAAGCCGCGATGGCGGAGCCGACGAAAGACGGCCTGGCCGCCAACCTGAACCGCTTCTGGTCCGGGTGGTCCGACCTCGCCAACACCCCCGAGCCGGCGGCCGCTCAGGTCGTCCTCACCAACGCCCGCGTGCTCGCCGGCCAGATCGCGGCCGGCTACGACGCCGCCGTCGGGCAGTGGTCCGACCTGCGCGCGCAGATGGATCGCGATGTCGCGGTCGTCAACGTCGCCGCGACCCAGGTCGCCACGCTGAACGGACAGATCCGTTCGGCCCTGCAGTCTGGACGCGGCGCGAACGAGCTCATCGACCAACGAAACGTCCTCGCCCAGCAGTTGTCCACGACCGTCGGGGCGACGGGTCGCGTCGAAGACGACGGCACTCTGACCCTGCGGGTCGATGGCAACGCCCTGGTCAGCGGCGACTCGAGTCGCACCCTGCAGATCGAGGGGCCGCGTGCTCTCGCCGATGCCGGGGGGCTCACTCTCTCCTGGTCGGATCGGCCGGGGGTGCCCGTCGCGGTCACCGGCGGATCCCTGGGAGGGGCGATCGGCGTCCTCGCACCGGCCTCCGACGGGGGCACCCTCGCGCGTGTGGCCGACGCCTACAACGCCACGGCCACCGCGCTCGCGCAGGCGGTCAACGAGATCCACCGGTCGGGGCAGACGTCGACGGGCGCCGCCGGGGGAGACTTCTTCGCGCTCGCGGCGGACGGGCCCGCAGCCCTCGGATTGTCCGTGGTGCCCACCTCGCTCGACCAGCTGGCCTTGGCCGCGCCCGGCGCGGGGGCTCTCGACACCTCCGTGGCCGACCGCATCTCGACCCTCGCCACAGCAGCGACGGGCCCCAGCAAGGGGTGGGCGAGCTTCGTGACCGGGTTCGGAGTCGCCGTCGCCGGCGATGTCCAGCGCGCCGACACGGCCGACCGCAGCGCGATCGCCGCCGTCTCGGGTCAGCAGTCCCACGCTTCGGTCGACGGAGACGAAGAGACCATCAGCCTCCTCACTTATCAGACGGCCTACCAGGCGGCGGCGCGCGTGCTCACCGCCGTCGACGAGGCCCTCGACATCCTCATCAACCGCGTCGGCCTGGTCGGCCGCTGATCCGGGAGTCATCGTGATCGGACGAATCACCAGCAGCACCGTCAATCAGCAGGCTCTGCGCACGCTCCAGGCGGGCCTGGCCGACCGTGCGCGTCTGCAGGACCAGGCGACCTCGCAACTCGCCATCCGCGCACCCAGCGACGACCCGACCGTCGCCGCCGCCATCCTCGGCGTGCACGGGGAGCAGTCGCGCGCGTCCCAGTACGCCCGCAACATCAGCGACGCGCTGACGTGGGTCACCACGGCCGACACGGCACTGGGCGCCAGCATCGACCTGCTCAACCGCGCGCGCGATCTCACCGCCCAGGGAGCCAACTCCGGGGCGCTCAGCCCTGCCGCGCGCGACTCGATCGCGGCCGAACTCGAGAGCGTGAGCCTCGAGCTCCTCTCTCACGCCAACACCACCGTGCTCGGTCGCACCGTGTTCGCCGGCACCGACGACAGCGGTCGCGCCTTCGATCCCGCGACCTTCGCCTTCACCGGCGTGCCGGGGGCGGCGGTCGATCGCCGCATCTCGGAGAACGAGAGGGTGCGCGTCGACCTCGATGGTGCGGACGCGTTCGGGGTGGGCGGGGCCAGCGTCTTCGCCACCCTCCAGAAGGTCGCCGCGGACCTGCGGGCGGGAACGGACGTGGGCTCGCGCCTCACCGAGGTGGACGCCCACCTGAAGCAGCTGGTCACCGCACGGGGAGTCGCGGGCGCGCGCCAGGCGCAGATCGAGCGCGCGCAGGCCACGAACGCGAGCGTCGGCGTGGACATCGAGGCGCGTCGCGCCGAGGTCGAGAACGTCGACACCCTGGAGGTCTACATCAAGCTGAAGTCCGCCGAGCTCGTGTATCAGTCCGCCCTGCAGGTCACCGCCAAGACCCTGCAGACCACTCTCCTGGAGTTCGTGAGATGACGACCGCCCTGCCCCTGTCGAGCGTGGACGTCGAGTTCGCGAAGTCGCTTCCCGGTCTCGCGCCGCGGACGTCCTTCCTCCTGGAACCGATCGAGGGAGCCGAGGGCCTGTACGCCCTTCGCTCCACGACCGACGACGTGCGTCTTTTCCTGCTCGACCCCGCAAGCGGCGGTCTGTCCTACGATCCTCCCCTCGCCGCGGCAGCGCTCGTCGACATCGGCGCGGCGGCCGACGAGGTGCGGATGTTCGTCGTCGCGAACCCCGGGGAGGACGGCGTCTTCGTCAACCTGCGGGCACCGATCCTCGTCAATGCACGGACGGGGGCGGCCGCGCAGGTCATCTTCGACGACACGGTGTATCCGATCCGTGCTCGTCTGACCGCGTGAATCGACGAGCAGGGAGCGAGCCGAGTAACACGACGCTCCCACGTCGACGAAGCGAGTAGGATCGACGCGAATACGAGCAGAAACGACGATTCGCCCCCGCGACCCGAAACGCGGTGGCGTCGCCCGTCCGGCGGCCGGAGCTTCACCGCACCCGTCTGCCCACCCCGGTTTCGTCTACCCGAACGACGATGCCGATGACGTGCGCGTCGCGACCGGCGAGGCAACCCCCTCTGCCCGCGACGTTGTCGACGCATACGTTCGTAACCGAGCACAAGAGCAGGGGATGGTGAGCAATGCCCGTCATGAGAACCGATGAGCCCAAGGTGAGCAAGCGAGAATTCATCCAGCGCGTGTCCCACCGCGCCGGATTGTCTCCGAAGGTCACGCAGTTGGCGTACGAAGCGATCTTCGGGGAGATTCTCGATCTGGTGAATGCCGGCAACCGCGTCACGTTGACGGGTTTCGGCAAGTTCTACGCGCAGTCGCACAAGGGACACAATGTCGTGCTGAACATTCGCGACAATCCCGAGAGCCGGGGCCGGGTCGAGGACTACAGCGTGTTGAAGTTCTCCGCGACCCGCGAGGTCAACAAGAGGGTCACGCAGCCCCGCGACCTCGACGACTGAGGGACTCAGCGCTCGAACGAGTAGCTGGCCTGCCCGACGAGGGTGAGGGTGATGCGCGTCGGGAGCTCCTCCGGGATCTCTTCGTCCTCGTCCAACGCCTCGATCTTGTGGATGGGGACGGTGATGTTGCCGTCGTCCTCGAAGACCACATCCCGGGGAGCGAACGAGAAGAAGAGCACCCGGTGGGTGCCGCGCAGCTCGACGGTGCGGCTCACGTCGCTGCGCTCGTGCAGGTTGAGGACCGATTCGTCCGCGAGGACCGAACCGTCGAGGTAGGTGGCCTCGACGCGGTAGGTGCTCGGCTCGACCGCCTTGATGTTGAGATCCTCGACGATGTCGGTGAACGTGGCGTCGGGGTGGTTCATCTCGAAGGCGATCGCGCGCAGGTGATCGTACGTGAGGTTGACGCGGCGCGAGAACAGCGCGGCGTTCTCGATCTCGCATGCGGCGGCGTGCGGCGCCTGGTCGCGGAGGTACTCGCGCACGTCGTCGGGGCTCGGGTAGTCGAACCGCATGTGGTAGTGGAATCGACCCGGTCGATTGACGATGTAATGACTGACGTCCTGCACGTCGTTCACGGTCAGGCAGTAGATCCGCTTGACCGAGGACGTCCCGTCGAACAGCGTCAGGAACTGGTTCTGACGGTTGGGGCCGTCGAGCGGGGTGCGGCCGGACGAGAACGTTTTCTCGAACTCGTCGAAGATGACGAGGCACTCGTCGAGGGTCTCGAGGAAGTCGACGATGCCCTCGGCATCCTCGCTGACGAGAACGACGGGAATGTCGCTCTCGATCGCGCGAGCGGCCAGCATGCGCAAGAACATCGACTTGCCCTGGCCCTTGTTGCCCGAGAGCATCACGCCGAGGTTGCGTTCGAAGCGGGCGTAGGTGCGGAAGATCTTGTCGACCTTGGCCTCGCGGCGGCCGTAGACCTTCTCCGAACCCACGCCGAGGTTCTCGGTGCGCAGGAGGCTGAAGCCCTCCTTGATGCTGTATCGCACGCGGTAGGTACCGAGGGGGAGGGAATCGTGAGCCTGGACGCCGGAGTCGTAGACCCGAACCTGTCCGCCGGTTTCGATGTAGGTACTGCTCACTGCGTCGGGCTCCTGAGGGGGAAAAGGCGTGCCGGTGGGCCGATCTCTGTCTGAGATTTACATTAGCGTCTTCTCATCTTTGTGTGAGGATTGCCCGAATTTCGGCGCAAGAATGCTGTTGGCGCCCGTTTTCGCGCGCTTTTCTGCCCACCGCCTACCGCATACCACCTTGCATTCCCAGCGCGGAAGATGAGAAGTCCGGGGCACCGTTTCGCTATGGTCGGGAAGAAGCCGAGTGCCTCCCGACACTCCGACAGGCCGTGGGGGCCATATGGCAGAACAGCCCGACCCGGATGCGACCGCGTTCCAGCTCACGCTTCGCACCACCGGCAACGACGTCGATCCCGAAATCTGGCACGCGACGACGGTTCGTACCGGGGGTGTCGCCCTCCTCGCAGGCGAGCCCGGCTCGGCCGAGGCGACCGTGTACCGCGTGCACTACGCGAACCCGCGCTGGGTCGAGCAGCTGCGGGATGCCGGGGCGGACCTCACATCGATCAGTTCCGCGTTCGTCGACCGAGAACTCATCTCCCTGGTCGACGAATCCTCCTTGTTCACCGACAACCTCTGCATCATCTCCTCGGTCCACGTCGAGGACCCTCTCCAGGGACCGTCGCTGAGTCACGAGCTCGTGCGCATCATCGCCCGGGTGTTCGACGGCGACACCATCGCGCTGCTCACCACACGGCGAACGGGGAGCGACGGATCGACCGGGTTCTGGGCCGACCGTGCGCACTGGGCGGCGATCGGGTTCGTCGACATCCCGGGGACGACCTCGATGATCCTCCCGGTGGGTTCGCGCTCGTAGACGGCCTTCCCCGCCGCGCCCCCTAGGGTGAATGCAGACGAGGAGAGGAATCCGCCGTGACGGACGAACGCGAACGCCTGAGCTGGGACGACTTCGGAAGGGCCACCCGCGACATCTCCCGGGCGATCGTGGCCGACGGCTTCCAGCCCGAGGTGGTCGTGGCGATCGCCCGCGGTGGACTGCTGCCGGGAGGGGCCATCGCGTACGGCCTCGGGGCGAAGAACTGCGGAGCCCTGAACGTCGAGTTCTACACGGGCGTGGGCACCGTGCTCGATGCCCCCGAGGTGCTGCCCCCGGCCCTCGACCTGTCGTACCTCACGGGACGACGGGTGCTCCTCGTCGACGACGTCGCCGACAGCGGCCGCACGCTCGATCTCGCCGTGAAACTCCTGAATCGGCAGGGCGCCGACGTGCGCTCCGCGGTGATCTACACGAAGCCCACGACGATCATTGCCCCCGATTACTCGTGGCGAGACACCTCCCTGTGGATCGAGTTCCCCTGGTCGCACCTCGGATCCGTGCAGGAGGAAGACGCCGCGTGAGCGCGATGACGCTCGCCGAACTCGCGGACGCGGGCCTCATCGACCCCTCATGGGTCGAGGCGCTCGAGCCGGTGGCCGCCGACATCGCCTCGGTCGGGAACCGCCTCCGGGCAGAGGACAAGCCGTACCTCCCCGCCGGTGACCTCGTGCTGCGCGCTTTTCGCACCCCGCTCGATGCGGTGCGCGTGCTCGTCGTCGGGCAGGACCCGTATCCGACCCCCGGCCACCCGATCGGCCTGTCGTTCGCGGTCGACCCGCACGTGCGGCCGCTGCCGCGGAGCCTGTCGAACATCTATCGCGAGCTCTCCGACGACCTGGGTGTCGCCCCCGCGCCGCACGGTGATCTCTCGGCGTGGGCCGCTCAGGGCGTGATGCTGCTCAACAGGGTGCTGACCGTGGCACCGGGGGCTCCGGCATCCCACCGCGGGTGGGGGTGGGAACGGGTGACCGAGCACGCCATCCGCTGTCTCGTCGCGCGGGATTCTGCGCTGGTGGCGGTGCTGTGGGGCAAGGACGCCCAGGGTCTGACGCCGCTGCTCGGCGACACGGCGATCGTTGCGTCGCCGCACCCGTCGCCCCTGTCGGCGAGTCGCGGCTTCTTCGGTTCCCGTCCGTTCTCGCGCGTGAACGCGCTGCTCGAAGAACAGGGCGCCGAGCCCGTGGACTGGCGCATCCCCGCCTGAGGTCCTCTACACGGGATGCCACGGGGCGGCGAACCCGCCCCGGGATCGTATCCGTCACACGCGCGAAACCACGACGCCCGTAGAGTTGCGGGGTGCTGGAAGAGGAGTACGAGAAGAGCCGGCGGCGGTTGCCTGCCCACCTGCGCCCGACGCCGAAGCCCGAGCAACCCTTCGCGTTCGAGATCCGCCCGGCGACCGAGGCCGACGTTCCCGACATCCGCGAGATCTACAACTATTACGTGCGCAACTCGGTGGTGACTTTCGACGAGAAGGCGTGGTCCCTCGCGAAGTGGCGCGACAAGTTCGCCACCCTCCACAAGCTCGGGCTGCCCTTCCTCGTCGCCCAGTCGCCGAGCGGTCAGATCCTCGGGTACGCGCTCGTGCAGCCGTGGCAGTCGAAGTCGGCGTACCGCTACACGGTCGAGAATTCGATCTACCTGGGGCAGGCGGCCGCGGGCAAAGGCCTCGGGCGCGCTCTGCTCGAGGCGCTCGTCGCGGCGTGCCAAGACCTCGGCATCCGCGAGATGGTCGCGGCCATCAGCGACAAGGGGGCCGACGCCTCGATCGCCCTGCACGAGAAGCTCGGCTTCAACGAGGTGGGGCGGATGGGCCGAGTGGGGTTCAAGTTCGGGCGGTGGCTCGGGGTCGTGTATCTGCAGAAGAGCATCCCGTCGAAGAAGAAGCGGCGGAAGCTGTTCGGCTGAGCCGGTTCGAGCGGGCGTGCCGAACTCCGGAGATTTCGCGTCAGGATGCCGTTCGCCGCGCTCGCGACGGGCGACGCGCGGCATTTCTCCGGAGTTCGGCCCGCCCGGCCGGGCTCAGTCCTGGCGGGCGGCGGCGAGGATGACCTCGGCGAGATCGCGCGGACGTGACCACATGGGCCAGTGGCCGGTCGGCAGGTCGATGCTCGCGACGTGCGTCAACATCGCCACCTCGGCGAACATCGGGTGACCCGCGTGCGCGAGCTCACGGACCTGCGCGCGGGGAAGGGAGCAGCACACGAGGGTGGTCGGCACGTCGTGCCGGGCGGGGTTCGTGAGCTGCACCGACTGGCGCAGCACCGGACCGGGCTCGGCGACGGCGTCGCGGCGGAACCGCTCGAGCGCGGCTGGGTTCAGGCCCTCGAGGCTCGCCTGCTGCCCGAGGGCGTCGAAGGGCGGCAGGGGGACAGCGCGAACCTCGGACGACAGGTCGGCGGCGAACGCGACTCCCGGTGCCGAGGGGCCGGAATCGACCCAGACGACCCGGCGGACGAGTTCCGGATGCCGGTCGAGCACCAGGCTCACCGGAGCGTTGGCGCCGCTGTGCGCGACGAGCATCGCGGGTTCGTCGAGGTGCGCGAGCACCTCGAGGACGGCGTCGACCTGCTCGTCGAGCGTGCGGTCGGCCCGGGCCGGATCGCGAGGGTCGAGACCCGGCAGGGTCAGAGCCGTCGCGCGGGCGGGGTGGAGATGGGGGAGGACGTCGTCCCACGCCCAGGCGCCGAGCCAGTGGCCGGGGATGAGGACGAGGGGCGGAAGGACTGCGGTGGTGTTCATCCGCCCAGCATGCAAGCGGCGAGGGGCAACGGTATGTCACCATTACTGGCATGAATTTTGGCATCGAGCGACGATGAAGCGGGCGGAGCGGCTGCACGCCTTGACCGAGATGCTGCGAAGGCGGGGCGTCCACGGCAGTTCGGCCGAGCGGTTGGCCCGTGAGTTCGCCGTCTCGGTGCGGACGATCAAGCGCGACCTGGCCGCACTCGAGCGCAGCGGTGCGCCCATCTGGTCGCGGCCGGGTCCCGGTGGCGGGTACGGTCTCGCGGTCGGTTCGTCGCTTCCGCCGGTGACGCTCTCTCCGGCGCAGGCGGTCGCCCTCACGGCGGCCGTCGCCGCGAATCCCGACGCCCCCTACAACGATCTGGCGCGCGCGGGTGTGGCGAAGATCCTCGACGTCGTCGACCCGCGGACGCGCGCACGGGCAGACGAGCTGGCCGCTCGTGTGTGGGTCGACGCCCCCGCCGCGCCGTCGCGGGCGGTGCGATCCGCGCTCGAGGAAGCGCTCACCGAGCAGCGGGTGGTGCGCGTCAGGTACACCGCGGAGACGGGGACGGTGACCACCCGCGACGTCGAGCCCGTCCTCTTCGCAGCGCGGGAGGGACGATGGTTCCTCGTGGGCTGGTGCCGCCTGCGCGAGGCGATGAGGTGGTTCGCCGTCGCGCGGATCGATCGGGCGACAGCGCTTTCGATCGCGTGCAGTGGTCACACCGTCGCCGAGGTGGGCCGGCCGCCCGCGACGTCACGCCCGGTCGGCGGCCAGGACGCGTGATCCGCGGTCGAATGTCCCGCTGCGTTCGACGCGGCCTCAGCGCCCGCGCGGCGGCGACGGAGCGGCCTGCCGCACCTCGTCGACCAGCGTGCGCCACGGCCCCTCGAGCTGCCCGTCGCCCAGCCGCGCCTGGTGGACGGCGGTGTCGCCCCGGTGCACCTCGATGCGCCACTGGTAGCGATCGGCGCCGGGGGAGCCGGGGGAAGGGGCGTCCCAGGGGCAGCTCTCGACGAGCTGCCGCCACCGGGGGAGCCGGTCGCGATCGGGCTCGGCCCGCCACTGCTTCGAAAGCCCCGCGATACCTCCCGAGCGCACGACGAGTACGCTCCAGCGCTCTTCGTCGTCAGGCTCGGGCATCCTCCTCGACGCCGACCCCGGCCCACGCGGCACGGACGGCGGCGACCTCCTCCGACTTCTCACCGTACTCGCTGGCCGCGGCCGACAGGGTGGCGGCCGCGAACACCGAGAAATCGGCGGTGGGCGACAGCGTGCCCGCGGTGATCGTGCGGTACCAGATGAGACCGGCGCGCTCCCACGCGAACCCGCCGAGCGCGGTCGCGGCGAGGTAGAAGGCCCGGTTCGGGATACCCGAGTTGATGTGCACCCCGCCGTTGTCGTCGGTCGTCTCGACGTAGTCACGCATGTGCCCCGGCTGCGGGTCTTTGCCGAGCACGTCGTCGTCGTAGGCGGTGCCCGGTGCCTTCATCGAGCGCAGGGCCTCGCCCTGCACCGGGGCGGCGAAGATGCCCTCGCCGATGAGCCACGATGCCTGGTCGGCGCTCTGGCCGAGGTGATGCTGTTCGGCGAGGGCACCGAACACGTCGGAAAGCGACTCGTTGAGCGCGCCCGACTGACCCTGGTACTCGAGCCCGCCGGAGGCCTCGGTGACGCCGTGCCCGAGCTCGTGAGCGATGACGCTGAGCGACCGCGTGAATCCGACGAACACATCGCCGTCGCCGTCGCCGAAGACCATGCGCTCGCCGTTCCAGAAGGCGTTGTCGTAGTCGTCGCCGAAGTGCACGGTGGCCAGCAGCGATCCACCGGCGGCGTCGATGCCGTCGCGGGCGAAGGCATCCCAGAAAAAGTCGTAGGTCTCGCCGAGACCGTCGTAGGCCTCGTCGACCGCGGCGTCGCCCGACGGGGCGTCGTCTTCGCTGCGCACGCGACGACCCGGGAGGTTCTCGGTGTTCGCCGCGTCGGAGACGACGCGATCGGGCACCGGCGCCGTCTCGGCCACGAGGGTGTCGCCCTCGATGGACAGCCGCAGGCGCGCTCGCGTCGGACGCGCCGGCCGCGGCACGGCGAGGGTCTTTCGCGCCGCTTCGGCGGCCCGTGCCATGCGCGGGTCGTCGGTGGAGGCGAGTCGGTCGAGCAGGAACGGGGGGACGATACCTGGGGTCATGCGCCGAGGGTAGCGCCGACCTCCGACATCGAGGGATCCCTTGATCCCTCCGAGCGCGACCCTCCCGAGGCGCCGGATGCCGGCATCCGGTGCCTCGCCCCCGGCACCAGAACAGGGGATGCGACGAGAACAGGGGAAACGGGGGCGAATCGGCCTGTTCTCGTGACGTTCCCTGTTCTCGAGTCAGGGTCTGTCGTGTCTGAGACGGACCGTCAGGCCGGCAGCGTCGGAATGGATGCCAAAAGCTGCCGCGTGTACGCCGCCTGCGGCTGCAGCAGCACCTTCTCGGTCGGCCCCTGCTCGACGACCCGGCCATCCTTCATCACGACCACCTGGTCGCAGACGTTCTGGACCACGCCGATGTCGTGCGAGACGAGCACGAGGGTGAGGTCCTCTTCGACCCGCAGGCGCGCGAGCAGGCGCAGGATCTGCGCGCGTACCGTGACGTCAAGGGCCGACAGCGGCTCGTCGCCGACGAGGATGCGCGGGCGGTGGACGATCGCGCGGGCCAGGGCGATGCGCTGACGCTGGCCGCCCGAGAACTCGTGCGGGAAGCGTGCGGCCATGTCGGCGTCGAGGCCGACCTGTTCGAGCACCTCGCGCACCCGCGCGCGGCGGTCGCCCTCGACCCCCAGCGCCCACAGCGGCTCGCCGACGATGCGTTCGACGCTCATGCGGGGGTCGAGCGAGGCGTAGGGGTCCTGGAACACGATGCCGGTCGCCCGGCGCAGCCAGTGCAGTGATCGCGCCGAACCCCGAGCATCGACGGGGCGTCCGTCGACCTCGACCGTTCCCGCGCTCGGCACGTCGAGGCCCAGCAGCAGGCGCACGAGGGTGGACTTGCCCGACCCCGACTCGCCGATGATGCCGACGGCGCTCCCCGCGAGCACCGAGAGGTCGACGTCGGCGAGACCCACGGTCCGCTCGGCTCGGCCGACGCCCCGCGTCCGCGGGGTGGGGTAGGTGCGCGAGAGCCCTCGCGCCCGCATCAGCGTCTCGGTCACGGGGTCCCCTCGGCCTCTTCGGTCGCGATCTCGCGAGCGGGGAGCTCGGGATGCCACAGCGTCGCGGTCGCATCCCGCAACAGGGCCTGCGTGACGGGTGACGACGGTGCCTTCAGCAGATCGGCGACGGGGCCCTCCTCGACCGCACGTCCGTGTTCGAGGACCACGGCGTGGGTGGCGACCTGCGCGAGCACCGCGAGGTCGTGCGTGATGAAGACGAGGGACATCCCGGCATCCTGGACGAGAGATCGCAGCAGCGACAGGATCCCCGCCTGGATCGTGACGTCGAGGGCGGTGGTCGGCTCGTCGGCGATGAGCAGCCGCGGGCGGCAGGCCAGGGCCATGGCGATCGCGACGCGCTGCCGCTGGCCGCCGGAGAGCTGGTGCGGGTAGCGCGAGACGAGCCGCTCGGGGTCGGGGAGCGCGACGCGCTCCGCCTCGGCGACGGCGCGACGAAGCGCCTCGCGGCGCGAGACACCCTCGTGGATGCGGACCGACTCGCCGATCTGTCGACCCACCGTGCGAATGGGGTTCAGGGCCGTGCGCGGCTCTTGGAAGACCATGCCGATGTCGTCGCCGCGCAGGCGTGCGAGCTCGCGATCGGGCAGCCCCAGGATCTCGCGGCCGTTCCAGAGGATGCTGCCCGAGGCGTGCGTGCCGTCGGGCAAGAGCCCCAGGATCGCCAGGGCGGTCAGCGATTTGCCCGATCCCGACTCGCCGATCAGCCCCACTCGCGCGCCCCCGGGGACCGAGAACGAGACGCCGTCGACGACGGCGCGACCGCCGATCTCGATCCGCAGGTCTGTCACGACGAGGCTCACGCGACCACCCCCGGCACGTGCGTACGCGCGGCGGGAGCGCGCTCGCCCAGGGTGGGGTCGGCAGCTTCGCGCAGCGCGTCACCCAGCAGGTTCAGGCCGAGCACCGTCAGCGTGATCGCCAGGCCCGGCCAGACCACGGTGAGCGGGTGCACGGCGATGTACGCCTGCAGGTCACTGAGCAGCACACCCCACGAGGGCTGGGTCACGGGCGCTCCGAAGCCCAGGTACGACAGCCCCGCTTCGGCGAGCACGGCCACGGCCATGCCCCACGACAGCTGCACGATGAACACCGGGGCGACGTTGGGAAGGAGGTGCCTCGTGAGGTTCTGCGCGCTTGACAGGCCGCTCGCCCGTCCCGCGAGCACGAAGTCGCTGTGCAGCACGCGCCGCAGCTCGGGCCGTGTCACGCGGGCGACGTTCACTCCGAACCCGATACCCACCGACCAGATGACCACGGCGAGGGAGCCGCCCCACACGGCCGAGATCATCATGGCGATGATCAGGACCGGGAAGGCGATGAGGATGTCGACGAGGACCGCGACGCTCTCGCGGATCCACCGCGCGGTGAGCGAGCCGAGGGCGGCCAGGGCGATGCCGAGCACCGAGGCCACCGCTCCCGCGCCGACGGCGACGACGACGGTCGTGCGCGCCCCGGCCATCAGCAGGCTGGCGATGTCACGGCCGCTGTTGTCGGTGCCGAGCACGTGCGGCCACGCGGGGTCGCTCCAGCGTGCGCGGGCGTCGACGGAGGCCGGGTCGAAGGGGGTCCACAAGAGCGAGACGACGGCCGTGACGACGACGAGAGCGACGATCAGGATGCCGAATCGCCCGGTGCCCAGACTCCAGAGGCGCCGGAGGGTGGTCATGAGGCCTCCCTCTGACGCGGATCGATGAGGCGGTGGGTGAGGTCGACGAGGAAGCCGACCACAAGGACGAAGCCCGTGAGGGCGAGCAGCTCGCCCTGTACCTTCGGCAGGTCGCGCGCGGCGACGTCGGTGACCAGCATGCGCCCGACACCGGGGAGGGTGAAGAGCTGCTCGATCACGACGGCGCCCACGATGATCCCGGCGATCTGAAGGCCGAGCACCGTGATGACCGAGAGTCCCACATTGGGCAGACCGTGGCTCAGCAGGGCGCGCGTGCGGGTGAGACCCTTCGCGGCGGCGGTGCGCACGTAGTCCTGACCGAGCGCTTGGAGGGTGGCGCTCCGCACGAAGCGCAGCAGCATCGCCCCTTCGACCACGCCGATGGTGAGGGCGGGGAGGATGAGGGCTCGGAACGCCGCCGCGGGGTCGTTCCACCCCGCCCGGGGGAAGCCCTGGGGCGGAAGCCAGCCCAGCCACACCGCGAACACGACGACGAGCATCATTCCCGCCCACACCACGGGCACCGCTGCCAGGGCCTGCGCCCCGACGCTGAGCGCCGTCCCGCCGACGCGACGTCGTCCGAGAGCGGAGAGAACGCCGAAGGGGATGCCGACCATCAGCGCAACCGTGAGCGACATCGCCGCGAGCGGCACGGTGACGCGGGCCTTGTCTGCCAGCTCCGCGACGACGGACGTGCCCGTGATGAGCGAGGTGCCCAGGTCGCCGCGCAGCAGCCCGCCGATCCAATCGAGGTACTGCGTCCAGAGCGGGGCCTCCAGGCCCAGGCTCGCGCGCAGCGCGGCCACCTGTTCCGGCGTCGCCTCGGTGCCGGCGATCAGCTGCGCGACGTCGCCGGGGAGCACCCGGAGCGAGACGAAGATCAGCACGCTGGCCACGGCCAGGCCCAGCACCAGCAGGCCCAGCCGTGTCAGCGTGTAGCGGATCACTCCGCCGCGACCGTCACGCCCGCAAGCGGCAGGCGCACGTTGAGGGAGTTCTTCGGAAAGTTCGCCACGTTCGTGCCGACCGCGGTCAACGGTGTCGACAGGAACAGCCAGTCCGCGGCATCTTCGTCGCTCACGATGCGGGCGGCCTCGGCGAGCAGGTCGGAGGACTGCTGCTGGTCGGTGGTCGCCAACGCCTGGGCGTACAGGCCCTGCACCTCGGCGTTGTCGTAGCCGAAGTAGTACGAGGGGTTCGCCCAGTTGCCGAAGTCGCGGGCCTCGACGTGGCGCACGAAGCTCAGGTCGTAGTCGTGGTTCTTGTAGACGTTCTGGAGCCACGTGCTGAAATCGACCGAGTTGACCTTGAGGGTCACGCCCACGTCGGCGAACGACGACACGAGGAAGGTCGGGATCGTCGTGGGGTAGACGTTGGGGATGGTCAGCGTCAGGGTGAGGTTCTCGGCGCCGGCCTGCGCGAGAAGCTCGCGGGCACGGTCGGGGTTGTACGAGATGCTTCCCGACAGGTCTTCGCATCCGGGGTCGAGCGGGGCGATGGGGCCGTAGAGCTCGCTGCCGGAGCCGAGGGTGTCGATGAGCGCCTTGTGGTCGATCGCCAGACGCAGCGCCTCGCGCACGCGCTGGTCGTTGAGTGGCGCGCGCTGGTTGTTGAAGGCCAGCGTGCCCTTGTCGGTAGTCAGACCCGATTCGATCGAGAAGTTGTTCGTGCCCTCGATCTGGTCGCGCAGCTCGGGGTCGATCTCGAGGGCCACGTCGACGTCGCCGGCGACGGCCGCGTTGGTCGCGGCGCTCTGGTCGGGAATGTAGTCGAGCACGACCTCCGCGACGCCGGCCTTGTCCCCCCAGTATCCGTCGTAGCGCGAGAGGGTCAGGCTCTGCCCGGCGTTGCGGCTCTCGACCCGGAAGGGACCGGTGCCGTTGGCGGCGGTCTGGAAGTTGGTCGTGTCGCCGCTCTTGAAGATCAGGCCCGCGCGGCCCGTCATCGCGAAGAGGAAGTCGATGTTGGGCTTCGCGAGCGTCACGACCACCGTGGAGGCGTCGGGGGACGCGATCGAGGCCACGTTCGCCAGGTCGGAGCTGTTCTGGATGGTGGGGTCGTCCTTGGCCGTCTGCAGCGAGGTGATGACGTCGTCGGCCGTGAGCGCGCTGCCGTCGTGGAAGGTCACCCCCTGACGGAGGGTGAAGGTGTAGGTGAGTCCGTCGGGAGACACCGTCCACGCCGTGGCGAGTGCCGGGGCGATCGCGTTGGAGTCGTCGCCGTTGCGGGTGACCAGGCCTTGGTAGACGTTGTCGATGAGAGCCTGCTCGAGCGAGGCGCCGCTCGTGCGGCGGATGTCGAGGTTCGACGGCTCCAGCGACAGACGCACCGTGAGGGTGGCGTTTGGGTCGGCTTCTCCGGTGGGGTTCGGCGTCGTACTCGAGCCGGTGCACGAGGTGAGCAGGAGCGCTCCGATCAGGAGCATGCTCGTGGCGAGAGCGGTGCGGCGCAGCATTGCGGGGTGTGTCCTTTCGCAGGCCGAGGCATCAGGGTGCTGTGGATGCCGAGCAGGGGTGGCAACAGCCTACTTTCACCCGTATTCCCTCGACGCCGTCTGTGACGGTGCGCGACGCGGGATGACCGGGTTCGGGTCGGCGGGTCAGGGGGTGGTCAGGAGCGATCGGATCAGACGCGCCAGGCCCTCGGGATCTTCCTCCTGCGCGTTGTGCCCGGTGGACAGAACCCGGACGTCGGCCCCGGGCACACGCCGCGCGAGCTCCTCGGCATCCGTCTCGGTGACGAAACCGCGCTCGCCGCGCACGAGCGTGACGGGTGCGGTGACCCCGCCCAGGTCGTCCCATCCGGTCGTCGACAGCACAGCCTTCACGGCATCCGGGGTCGTGGCATCGGCCCCGGCGTTCGCGGCGGCCGCGGCGAGGTGAGCGAAGTGATGCTTCCACTCGACCCGTCCGTCGGGGCGCAGACGCGAGTTGAGGAACACCCCGCGCGCCGCAGCCTCGGGGGATCCGCCCAGGCCGAACGAGAGGGCGCGTTCGACGAGTTCTTCCCGCGACGACCAGTCGGTGGGGCCGGCGAAGAACGCGCGGATCTGCGCGGGACCCGCGCTCGGGTCGACCCCCGGTGTGATGTCCACGATCGCGAGGCGAGAGACGAGATCGGGACGGGATGCCGCGGCCGCGGCCGCCGTGAGACCGCCCAGCGAGTGCCCCACGAGCACCTGCGGCGTCGTCGTCCACTGCTCGAGGGCCGAGACGACATCGGGGGCGATCACGCGCGCGACGTACGCCGCATCATCGCGCCACGACGAATCGCCGTGGCCGGGGAGGTCGAGAGCCAGAGCAGGCACCCCCAGGTGCAGCAGCGTCGTGTCCCAGGTGTGGGCGTTCAAACCGGCGCCGTGCAACAGCGTGACCACCGGGGGCGCCCCGCCCCAGCGCAGCCCGCTGAGCGTGCGGTCGTCGGCGAGGGTCAGCCGCACCCGTTCGACGGGAGGGAGTTCGCGGCCGACATCGGCCGCCTGGGCGGGGAGGAACGAGAACTCGTCGCGCTCGGGCATTGGAACAGCCTTCCACCGCGAACGGGATGCCGCTACCACCGCGCCACGGAGCGTCACCGATTCCCTCCCCACCCGAGCGGAGCCGCCGTAGGCTGTGGCCATGGGCGAAGAACGGCGCGTGCACCTGTCGAAGTCGGCTCCCGAGGCGTACGCCGCTCTGCGCTCGTTCTCGAGCACCGTCGGCCGACTCGCCGCCGAGGCCGGCATCGACGCGCGGCTGCGCGAGATCGTCCAGATCCATGCCTCCCAGCTCAACGGGTGCGCCTACTGCGTGCGTATGCACGTGGATGCCGCGGTGAAAGCCGGGCTCGACGCCGATGTGATCGCCCAGATCGCGACGTGGCGGGAGTCGGGCGTCTTCGATGAGCGCGAAAGAGCCGCCCTCGAGCTGACCGAGTCGTTCACCTTCATCCACGAGGACGGCATCCCCGACGAGGTCTACGACCAAGCGGGCGGCATCCTGAGCGAGGCCGAGTACGTCGCGCTCAGCTGGGTGCTCGTGGCCATCAATTCCTTCAATCGCGTCGCCATCGCGGGTCGATACGCCGTGCCGCCCCGCGCTTCCTCTCCGATGCCGGTCGCCCCGGATGCCGCGCCGGCGGCGACGACGCGCCCGCGCGAGCCTCACGTGCACGCGGACGGCGCGGCATGACCGGCTCGCTCGTCTCGGGCGCGGTGAACTTCCGCGACGTCGGCGGACTTCCGGCGGGAGAGCGTCGCACGCGCGCGGGCGTGCTCTACCGCTCCGGCAACCTCGTCGCCGTCGACGACGCGGGCGCTCGGACTCTGCGAGATCTCGGCATCCGACGCGTGATCGATCTGCGCGACGAATCGGAGGTCGCCCATGCTCCCAGCCGCCTCGATACCGCGGTCGAGATCCAGCACGAGCCGCTGTTCCTCGGCTCGGTCGCCTCTTTCTTCGCGCGCGACCTGAGCCTCGACGACATGTACGCCGCCCTCGTCGACGATTCCGCAGAGCGGGTGGTGTCGGCGATCCGCGGCATCCTGGGCGCGCAGCCCGCGCTCGTGCACTGCACCGTCGGGAAGGACCGCACCGGGGTGACCGTCGCGATCGCGCTCGCCGCGGCCGAGGTCGATCGAGAGGCGGTGATCGCCGACTACGCCCGCACCGAGGAGTTCCTCCCCGCCGAGCGCAATGCGCGGGTCCTCGCGGCGATCCGCGCCGTGCACCCCGACAACGTCCACGCCGAAGCCCTCGCGACCCGCTCGCCCGCCCCGGTCATGCGCGCGCTGCTGCAACGGGTCGACCGGGACTTCGGCTCGCCGGCGGGCTACCTCCGCGCGAACGGGATGTCCCAGGGCGAGATCGACCGATTGCGAGAGGTGCTGATCGACTGACCGGGCCGCCCCCGCGGCATCGTGTCGATGTCGAGATAGTGGGCAGGGACACAGGTTAGGCAAACCTATGTCGCGGGTATAGTGGAGGCATCATGTCGATCCCCACCGAGCACAATGCGGCAGCGTGTCGCGCCTCGCGTCACACGCGCGTGCAGCACCTCGTGACGGCCGACGAGACCTCGCTCGCCGAGCTCGAAGCCCTGCTCGCGACGCTGCCGATCTGCTCGACCGGCCGCGTGTTCGTCGAAGTCCCCGACGCGTCGTGGATCGGGTCGATCACGGCCCCCGCCCGCATGACCCTGACCTGGCTCGACCGCTCGCGTCGCGGCGGTGCCCCCGGTACCGGTCGCGGTTGCGCAGCCGGTGAAGCCCTCGCCCGCGCCGTCTCGGGCTGGGCCGGCGAGATGCTGTGCTGCGATGACGACGCCACGCGCGTCATCCTGCTCGGCGCATACCTCGGCACCGCCGAGATCGTGGACGAGCTCGTCGCGCGTCACGGCGTCGACGCGCAGGCCATTCACACTCCCGAGCGCTTCGGCCTCGCCACCGCGCGCTGAAGCGCCACCCACGCTCCTCGACGGATGCCGGCTGGTCGATACGCGCCGTCTCGCTCGGAATCCGCCCCGTTCGCTGTGATCGTGCGCGGGGAGAATCCCTCGGGCCGGTAGCTCTCGTTCGGTGGGTCAATCCCCGCGGCGGACGTAGTTGCCCTCGACGAGTCCCGCCTCGATCTCGAACCGATTGCGCAGGGGATCGCGCCCGGCCAGGGCGTAGAGCAGCGGCATGAGGAAGCCGTACCGACGCCATTGGCGTTTGTGGACCGCCTCGTGCCCGAGCACGACGTCGGTCGGCCGGTCGTCGCCGGTGAGGAAGCAGCCGCCCACGCATACGCCCCCGCGGGGGAACGCCCACGACGGGAGCCCGCGGAACACCCACAGACCGAGACGCTTCTCGATGCGGCCCGTGCTCCACACCGACCCCCAGATCCAGCCCACCGCGCAGCCGTACCAGTAGCCGACGCGGCTGAGGGGGGAGTCGAGCAGGACGCCGGGGAGGAACCGGTCGAAACGGCGGCCGCGCGCCACCGCCCGTTCGGCCCGCTCTCGCCAGCCCTCCGGGGGCGGGGGGAGGGGGCTCATGCCAGTGCTCCGATCAGACGCAGGATCGTCCCCAGGTCGTCGACGGCGGCCGCCGGGCTCGAGGGGGAGAACTCGGTCAGTGTCGCTCCCGCGAGCGGGAGCAGCTCGCGCAGGCGGCGAATGGATGCCACGACCTCGGCCGTGCGCGCGCCGAAGGGCACGGCCTGGGCGATGCCGCCGATGTCGGCGGGATCGAGGGCGTCGAGGCCGACGTGCACGTGCACACGTGTCGCTCCCGTGGCGGCGACGGCGTCGGCCAGGGCGTCGGGGGAGACGAGCTCCTCGGCGCGGACCACGGTAATCCCGTGGGCGGTGACGAAAGCCTCTTCTTCGGGATCCCACGCACGGGGGGCCACGAGCACGAGGCGCGAGGGTGCGATGCCGGGCTCGAGGCGCAGGAGCGCCTCGCCCTCCCCGGCGATAGCCCTCAGCACCATGCCGGTGAACGCTCCGCTGGGGGAGGATTCGGGGGTGTTCAGATCGGGGTGAGCGTCGATCCACACGACCGCGAGATCGTCTCCCGCGATCGCCGACACGGCCCCCAGGGTGATTCCGCAGTCGCCGCCCACGACCACGGCGGGTTCGTCGGAGCTACGGACGGCTTCCTCGATGCGCTCGCGCATGCGAACGATCGCGCTGTGGCGCTGCACACGGGTGCCCTGCGCGTCGCCGGCTTCGGTCGGGGGTTCGAGGACGATCGTCGAGGCGCGCGGCAGGTCTCCGGCGATGGCCTCGGCCCCGTCGACGAGCTGCATCGCGCGCGAGGAGGACGACCCCTGCCACTGCGGAGCGACGATGAATCGGGTCATGGCGGTTCCCCTCGGCGGGAGACGCGAGTGCACCGCCTGATCGATCGGGCGGTGCACTCGCGGTCGTGGATCAGACCTGGTCGGGGCTCGGTGCGTCGATGGCGGCACGCTGCGGACCGCCGACCTTGAGAGCCGCGAGACGGGCTTCGACCTCGGTGAGCTCTCCGACGTCTTCGAGAGCGTTGAACTGCGCGTCGATGCTCGAGGCGGCGAGCTCCTGCTTGCCGGCGGCGAGGGCCTCCTGGCGGCGGATCTTGTCTTCGAAGCGGCCGAGCTCGCTCGTCGGGTCGAGCACGTCGATCGACTTGACGGCGTCGTGCACCTTGTTCTGCGCCTCGGCGACCTTGGCGCGAGCGGTGAGCTCGTTGCGCTTGGCCTTGAGCTGCTCGAGCTTGGTCTTCATGCCGTTCAGGCCGTCTTTGAGCTTGTCGACGACCTCGGTCTGCGCGGCGATGGTGGGGGCGGCGGCCTTGGCCTCTCCCTCGGCGGTGATCTGACGCTGGAGGGCGATCTTGGCGAGGTTGTCGAACTTGTCGGCTTCGCTCAGGTTGCCGCCGGCGCGCAGTTCGTCGCCCTTGCGGCTGGCGGCGAGGGCCTTGTTGCCCCACTCGGCCGCCGCCTGGACGTCTTCCTGGTGGTCGCGCTCGAGCAGGCGCAGGTTGCCGATCGTCTCGGCGATGGCCGACTCGGCATCGGCGATCGAGTTCGAGTAGTCGCGGACGAGCTGGTCGAGCATCTTCTGCGGGTCCTCGGCCTGGTCGAGGAGCGCGTTGACGTTCGCGCGGACGAGGGTCTGGATGCGACCGAAGATGGACTGCTTGGCCATGCGGGGTGTTCCTTCCTGAGGGCGACGGTGTCGAGTCTGGTGGCGGATTCTACGAATTGTCTGTGATCGGACGGCGTGGCCGCGAGGGGTGGACTAGCGGCGCGATCCCCGCCCGCCGCCGGCGCGGCTGCGACCACCGCCCGAGAAGCCTCCGCCGCCGCCGCTTCGAGAGCGTCCGCCGCCCGTGAAGCCTCCGCTGCGCGAGCGCCCGCTCCCGCCGGAGAACCCGCCGCCGAGGCCGCCCAGGCCGCCCAGGCTGCCCAGTCCGCCACCGCCGAAGCCACCGCGCGAGCGCCCGCCGCCGAGAATGGCGTTCACGGCGATGCCGCCGAGGATCGCGCCCATCATGTCGCCTCCGCCGCCGGCGGCTGCGCCGCCGAAGGCGCCGACGTCGTTCTGTGCCGCGGAATCGGCGGCGGCGGCGAGCTGGGCCGCGCGCTGGGCCGCGGCGAGGGCTGCGACCAGGTCGGCGATGCGCAGTTGCTCGGCCTGCACGAGGGCGGCACCGGCCTCGGCGAGACGCGTGCGCGCTGTGGCCCCCACCGCCCCCCGACGCGTGGAGATGAAGTCCTCGGTCGCGGTCACCCGGGCGCGCGCCTGAGCGAGTGTCGTGTCGAGCTCGCTCTCGGCGCGGCGTCGACGCTCGGCCGCGTCACGGGCCTCGTCGAGCACCGCGTCGATGGTGGCGTTCGCCTGCTGCAGTGTGTCGATCGCTTGCGCGGGGTGGGGGCGCGAGACCGAGAGCGCACCGCGCGCGTCATCGAGCTGCGACCGCGCCGAGGCCGCCGCGGCGGCGACTCGTCCGTCGGGATCGGGCAGCCGGCCGGCCGCCGCGAGGTCGCCCTCGATCTCCGCGACGAGGGCCGAGGCGCGTCGGTTCGCGTCCGACAGGGATGCCTCGAGGGCACCCACGGAGCGCTCGAGGGTGTCGGCCTGGGCCACGGCCGCTTGCGCTGCGCGGATGGCGACGGCCGCTTCTCCGGTGCGACCGGCGGCGAGAGCGGCGGCGGCTTCCGCTTCCTGGGAGCTTGCGAGCTCGAGCCGCGCTCGGGCCTGGGCCGGGTTGTCGGCGACGGGGGAGAGCGCGTCGTCGCTGAAGCGTTCGGTCAGGCGCGCGAGTCTCGTCTCCGCCTCGCTCAGGCCCGCGGCGACCGTCGCGTGCTGGCCGCGGATCGCGGCCAGGGCGCCGGGGGCGTCTGCCTCGAGAGCGCGCAGTTCGTCGAAGGCGGACGCCTTGGCATCCAGAGCCTCGTCGGCGGCCGTGCACAACCGCAGGATCTCGGTATAGCCGGCGCGCTGCTGCTCAGGGGTCTCGGGGGTGCTGTCGTCGAGCTGCTGCTGGATCGAGAACGCCCGGTCGAGGTCGGCCTTGGCCTGGTCGAGCACCTCGACGAAGGGAGCTGCGGCGGCGTCGCCGAACTGCGCGCGGGCGAAGCCGAGCTCCTGCTCGCTCGTCTTGACGGCGTCGTCGGTGGACACGAGGGCGGAACCGGCGCGACGGGAGAGGTCGTCGATGCTCTCGGTCGGGATACCACCCGCACCGGGCGTCGTCGCTCGACGGCGTCGACGCACGGCCAGCCAGACGAGGCCGGCGGCGATGGCGAGCAACAGCACGCCGACCAGGACGATCGGCACGATGGCCGGGCCGTTCTGCGTCGCCGGCGTCGGGGGAGGGTTCGGCATGTTGCCGCCCGCTTTCGCGTGCGCGGTGCGCAGGCCGTCGGCCGCGGCGACCGCCGCGCCCGCGTCGTCGCCCGCCTCGAGCGCCGGCTGCACCTGATCCTGCTCGATCGAGGTGAGCTGGGCCGCCGAGATCCCGCCCGCATCGACGTCGCCCGAGAGGTAGTACTGGAAGGTATCGCCCTCGATCGCCACGGCCAGCAGGTACTGGTTGGGACCGAGCCGGTTGCGGTTGGCGGTCTCGTTCGCCCAGTCGTCGGCGCCGGTGGGGTCTTGGAAGCCGTCGACGTAGACGACCCAGAGGTCGAGTCCGGTCTGCTCGGAGAGAGTGAGCAGACGTCGCTGGACGTCCGCCTCCTGCGCGTCGGTCAGCGCGTCCGCCTGGTCGAGCACATAGCTCGACCCGAGCGTCGGCGGGGGGATCGCCGCGGCGCTGAGGGGAGCGACCAGGACTCCGACGAACGCGAGCAGCAGCACCGTCATCGTGCGCAGCACGTTCGGCTTTCGCATGCAGTCCCCTTCGGTTGCCGGATGCGTCCACCCTATAAACGACCGCCGACACCGGGGTAGGAGCGGCGCGTCCGCTGTGAGCGCACGCGAGCGCCGCTTAGGCTCGGACGCTCGGAGGTACACCATGGACGACCGCTACGGAACCGACGTGCTCGCCCGCGGGTGGCGCGACGCCGGACGCATCAGGCCCGCCGAGGTCGCGGCATCCGCGGATCTCGTCGTGGAGATCGCGGGCGACGGCTTCGTCGGCGCGGTGACCCGCATCGACGGCTCGAACGTCGAGCTCGAAGACCGCTTCGGCAAGCGCCGGCTGTTCCCGCTCGGCGGAGGCTTCCTCGTCGACGGCAAGCCCGTGGTGCTGAGGGCCCCCGCCGCCGCGGCGAAGGGGCGCACGCGGACGGCATCCGGGTCCTTCGCCGTGGCCGACCAGCGCGCGCGTACCGCCCGCGCCAGCCGCATCTTCGTCGAGGGAAAGCACGACGCCGAGCTCGTCGAGAAGGTGTGGGGTGCGGACCTGCGCGCCGAGGGAGTCGTGGTCGAGTTCCTCGAGGGCGTCGACCTTCTCGAGCAGACCCTGGATGCCGAGCCCCCCACCGCCGAGCGACGCTACGGCGTGCTGGTGGACCACCTCGTGCCGAACTCCAAGGAGTCGCGCATCGCCGAGAAGATCGCGCGGGGCCGTCACGGCGCGCACGTGCGCATCGTCGGCCACCCCTTCGTCGACGTGTGGCAGTGCGTCACGCCCCGGGCGCTCGGCATCGCCGCGTGGCCGGAGGTGCCGCGCGGGATCGAGTGGAAGGTCGGCGTCTGCCGGGCGCTCGGCTGGCCCGCCGAGGAGCAGGCCGACACGGCTCGCGCGTGGCAGCACATCCTGTCGAAGGTCACCACCTTCCGCGACCTCGAGCCGGCCCTGCTCGGCCGTGTCGAGGAACTCATCGATTTCGTGACCGTCCCGTGAGCGGCCGCAAGGTGCCCGTGCGGCACACCCCCGATACGCAGACGCCTAGCCTGGATGCTATGGACGCCCCAGTCTTCCGCGACAAGCCGGTGTCGTTCGTGCGCCGCAGCGGCCGCATGTCCGAGGCGCAGGACCGGGCGTGGGCCGAGCTCTCACCGTTCTATCTGCTCCCTGTCGAGCGCGCCGCAGCCACGACCAGCGTGAAGGCGGGCACGGCCATCGACCCGGCCGAGGTCTACGGACGCACGGCCCGCCTCGTGGTCGAGATCGGCTCCGGTCAGGGCCACCAGATCGTCTCCGCCGCAGCGGCCGACTCCGACAGCAACTTCCTCGCCGTCGAGGTGTTCACCGCCGGTCTCGCCCGCACCATGCTCGACGCCGACCGCGAGGGCGTGAAGAACCTGCGCCTGGTCGAGGCCAATGCCCCCGAGGCTCTCGAGCACCTGCTCCCGCCGGCATCCGTCGACGAGCTCTGGCTCTTCTTCCCCGATCCCTGGCACAAGAACAAGCACACCAAGCGTCGCCTCGTCGCCCCCGACTTCGCGCGTATCGCCGCCCAGGCCCTGCGCCCCGGGGGCACCCTGCGCCTCGCGACGGACTGGCAGGACTACGCCGATCAGATGCGCGACGTTCTCGACGCAGCGCCCGGCTTCGAGCGCGCGTTCGCGGGGGAGTGGGCAGAGCGCTTCGACGGCCGCGTGCTCACCGCCTTCGAGCGCAAGGGGCTGCGCGTCGGCCGCGACATCCGCGACCTGAGCTACACGCGGGTCTCGCCGTGACCGCGCACACCGCGGTGCCGGTCCGCGAGCGTTCCACCTGGACGCCCAAGCTCGTCCCGGCGCTGTTGGTGTGCCTCGCTGCGCCGGCGCTGTTCGTCGTCCAGGTCGTATGGCTGGGCTGGATCCTGCTCGCGCTCGCGGTGGCATCCGGGATCCTGGTCGACCGCCGGGGCGGAGTCGCGCTGGCTCGCGGTGAGGAGCCGAGCATCGCCCGCGACGTCTCGCTCGTCGCGATCGGCCAGTTCATCGTGAGCCTCATCCCGCTGCACGCCGAACTCGACAACGCCGCGTTCGTGCGTTTCACCCTCGCCCTGGGCGGGGCCGTCGTCGTGCCCTACGTCATCTCGCGCTTCGTCTACCGCGACAATGCGATCCGCTTCCCGTGGCGCGGCGGCGGACGATGGACCTGGTGGCAGTGGGCCTGGCTCGGCGGTGTCATCGTGCTCGGCTACCTGATCCTGCCGTTCTACTTCATCACCTCGGGCGTCTACCGCAACTGGCCCGAGGTCGTCACCCCCGAGCCTCATCGCTCGTTTGTTCGTGGGCGTCGGCGCCGTCGGCATCTGGGACGAGCTCTTCTTCATCTGCACCGTCTTCGCGCTGCTGCGTCGACACTTCCCCGACCTCACCGCGAACCTGCTGCAGGCGATCGTGTTCGTGTCGTTCCTGTGGGAGCTGGGCTACCAGGCGTGGGGGCCGCTGCTGACGATCCCCTTCGCGATCGTGCAGGGCTTCCTCTTCCTGAAGACGCGCTCGCTCTGGTACGTCGTGACGGTGCATCTGCTCTTCGACGCCGTGGTCTTCGGCGTCCTCGTCCACGCCCACAATCCCGGGTCGGCATCCATCTTCCTGATCTGACCCCGGATGCCGGCACCCCGCCGCCCGGCCCCGCCCAACGCCCCGCCCAACGCCCCGCCCAACGCCCCGCCCAACGCCCCGCCCAACGCCCCGCCCAACGCCCCGCCCAACGCCCCGCCCAACGCGCCGCCTAACGCCCCGCGCATAAACGCGATGTGCGCGCAGAAACGCGAGCAGAGCGTGTTTCCGCGCGCGCAGAGCGTTTATGCGTGGCTCGAGAGGGGCGGATGCCGCGGTGCCCGGGTTCTGCCCAGGTCGGCGCGCTACCTTCGGGACTGGACGCCCCCCGCGTCCCCGGACGAGGGATCAGTACCCGGACTGCGACAAGACTGGCCAAGGAGCACAGCCATGTCGTGGATCGTCCTCATCCTGTCCGGAATACTCGAGGCCGTCTGGGCCACCGCCCTCGGCCGTACCGAGGGCTTCACCAAGCTCTGGCCGAGCGTGATCTTCGGCGTCGCGCTCGTGGCATCCATGGGCGGCCTCGCCTTCGCGATGCGCGAGATCCCCACCGGCACCGCCTACGCGGTGTGGGTCGGGATCGGCGCGGCGCTGACGATCGTGGTCGCGATGGTCAGCGGGACCGAGACGGTCTCGGTGGTCAAGGTGCTGCTCGTGCTGGGGCTGGTGGGATGCGTGGTCGGTCTGAAGCTCGTGGGCGACAGCCACTGACCAGGTCATTTCTCGAAAGTCAACCGGATGGAACGCACGGTTTCATCCGGTACCATCCTCTCCAACTGCACTTGTCCGGGCCAGACACCGTCGTCACTCGCCCACATCTTCCCCCTGTGAAAGGTTCCGAGTGAGCGCACCGCCGAGCGAGCTTGTCTCCCCGACGCGTCCGTCGCGCGTCATCGCACGACCGAGTCGTCTCGACCGTCTGCGCGATTCGCGCCTCGGTCGCTCCCTGCGCCAGTACGGTCACGACGTCCTCCGCAAGCCCGAGGGCATCGTCCCGATCGAGCGCGGCGCGTTCACCAAGGTCCTGATCCTGTGGGCCATCGCTCGCGTGGTCAACTTCGCGATGCTGTGGGGCTTCTACTCGATCGCCAAGGCAGCGCGCTGGGGATTCGGTCCCGACAGCGAGCGACTCGGCACCTTCTTCGACTACCTCACGGGGTGGGATGCCGACCGCTACGGTCAGATCGCCGCCCAGGGCTATCCCATGTCGTTGCCGATGAACGTCTCGGGCGACATCCTGCCCAACAACTGGGCGTTCCTTCCGGTCTTCCCGACGATGGTCCGCGTGCTCTCGGGTGCCACGGGTCTCGGCTGGCAGCCCATCGCTGTTCTCCTGAGCCTGGGGGCGAGCCTCGGCGCCACCTGGCTGCTCTTCGTGCTGATGCGCACGGTCACCAAGCCGCAGCCCGCCTGGTGGGCCGTCGTCTTCTTCTCCTTCGCCCCGATGTCGTTCCTCTTCGTGATCGGCTACAGCGAGGGCCTGTTCATGCTGCTGATGTTCGCGGGCATGCTGCTCGCGATCAAACGGCGCTACCTGTGGATCCTGCCGATCGGCCTCATCACGGCTTACACCCGTCCGGGCGTGCTGGCTCTGGGCCTGGCTCTCGGCATCGTGTTCCTCGTGCGTTTCTTCCGCCGCAAGGTCGATCCGTTCCCGATGCGGGAGTGGCTCTCGCTCATGGCATCCGGTCTCGTCATCGCCGCGGCGGGTCTGTCGTGGAACCACATCGCGCAGTATGTCACGGGCACGCACAACGCCTACATCCGCACCGAGCTCGGCTGGTGGCTGGACTACGTGGGCAACGATGAGTTCACGCCGTTCACCCCGTGGTTCCGCCAGGCGGGTACGCACCTGGGCGTCGTCGGCGTCGTCCTCGTCATCGCGCTGATCGTCGCTTTCGCAGCGCTGATGTGGTCGCGCCCCGTCCGCAAGCTCGGCCTCATGGTCGTCGCCTACGGCTTCAGCTACGGCGTGTACATCTTCGCGGTGTTCCTGCCGCAGCAGAGCACGTTCCGCCTGCTCATGCCGATGGCGCCCCTGCTCGGCGACGAGCGGTGGTCGTCGACCCCGCGTCGTCGCACGGCGATCCTGGTCGGATGCCTCGTGCTCCAGGCGGTCGCGATCCTGCTGCTGTGGACGCGCGGCAACCCGTGATCCGACACTGACCTGACAAGAGGGGCGGCGCCGATTTCGGCGCCGCCCCTCTTGTCATGCCCGGGGGTCAGTCGGGCTGTCCGCCGGGGTCGACGGCGTCGATGACGTCCTGTTCCGCGGCGTTGTCGGCATCCATCTCCGCCGACCCCGTCGCGTCTTCGTCCGTCCGTGCGAACGCTCCGGCGGAGGAGTCCGACGCGCCGGCGGGTGCGGGCTCCGTCTCGGGCGGGAGGGGGATGGTCGGCTCCGCGGGCGTCGGAACCGTCGGCTCGGAGGGGTTCGGGGCGGTGGGCTCCGAGGGGGTGGGCTGCGAGGGGTCGGACGGGGTCTGGGGGAAGGTCGGAGTACTCATTGCTCGACTCTCCGCGGTGTGGGAAGAGTTCGCGAGCCCCTTTCCCATCGGGCGGCCGCGGTGTATCCCGGTGCGGATAGGCTTTCGGGCGGGGCTTTCGGGCGGGGCTCTCAGGGACGAGGGGACCACATGTCCACGGCACATGACGTGACGAGGCGCGATGCCATCGCGCAGTACCGCTTGGTCGGCGAGCCCACCGAGCCCGACCTCCAGGGGCTCGTCGAGCTCGCCGCGACCGTGTGCAACGTGCCCACCGCGGTGATCAACATCATCGACGACCGCATGCAGCACCAGGTCGCGGCGGTCGGCATCCAGGTCGCGTCGTGCGCCCGCGAGGACTCGATGTGCGCCGCCGTCATCAGCACTCCCGGTCGCGTCGTCGTCCCCGACGCCCGTCTCGATCCGCGTTTCGCGCAGAACGCCTTCGTCACCGGCGAGATCGCCCACACGCGCTTCTACGCGTCGAGCCCCCTCATCACCCCGGCCGGTGTCGCCATCGGCACGCTCTGCGTCTTCGACACCGAGGTGGGAGAACTTTCGGATGCCAGCAGCCGCGCCCTCGATCTGCTCGCGCACCAGGTGATCGACGTTCTCGAACTGCGCCGGGTCCAGCGCGATCTGATCGAGTCCAACGCCCAACTCGAGAGCTTCGCGATGCAGGTCAGTCATGATCTGCGCAACCCCCTGACCGCGTTGACGGGCTTTCTCGAGCTGGCGGCCGACAGCCCCGAGATGGTCGACGCCCCGCGCGCCGCTCAGTCGCTGGCCCGCGCGGAGGCCGCGGCCGGGCGCATGACGTCGATGGTCACCGATCTGCTCGACTTCGCTCGAATGGGCGGCGCCCGCCCGTACATGACCCAGGTCGATGTGTCCGACACGGTCGACGCCGTCCTCGAGGACCTCGACGGCGCACTCGCGAACACGGGTGCCGAGGTGATGGTCGAGAGCACGTCGTTCGTGCGCGCCGATGACACGCTGCTGCGGGTCCTTCTGCAGAACCTCATCGCCAACGCGGTGAAGTTCACGGTCGCGGCCGAGAGGGCACCGCGCATCGCGGTGAGCGTCGAGGTCCTCTCCGACGGGTGGCGCATCACCGTCGACGACAACGGCGATGCGCTCGACCCCGAGTTGCGCGAGCGCGTCTTCGAGCCGATGCAGCGCGGCCATGGTGCCGAGGTGCAGGGGATCGGCATCGGTCTTGCGACCTGCCGGCGCATCGTCGAGGCGCACCGCGGCACGATCGGTCTCGACGTTTCTCCCGCGGGCGGCACGCGCGCGTGGTTCGTGCTCCCGTCCGCCGCCTGAACGCTATCGGGCGATGCGCCCGGGCGCAACCTCCGAGACGGTTGTCCGAGAGGGGCCGTAGCGTGGGCGGTGTCGGCAAGGCCATCGGGTCTTCGCCGTCGATCCGGATGCCGAGGAGGAACGCCCCATGGCACGAAACGTGCGTCTGATGCACTGCACGCCCGACGACGTTTTCCGGGTCCTCGCGAACGGATGGCTGTATCCCCTCTGGGTGGTGGGCACCTCGCGCATACGCGATGTCTCCGAGTCGTGGCCCGCCGAGGGTGCGACGCTGCACCACTCTTTCGGCTCGTGGCCGCTCGTGGTCAACGACAACACGGTCATGCGCGAGTGGGATCCGCCGCGTCGCGCGGTGCTCGAGCCCCATGGCGGACTCATCGGCGTCGCGCGCGTGGCGATCGATGTGAAGGCCCGCGGTGATCGCTGCGTCGTACGTATCCAAGAGGAGCCCGTCACGGGCCCGACGACGCTTCTGCCCGACACGGTGTTCGATGCGATCACGCGCTACCGCAACGCCGAGACCCTGCACCGCCTGGCCTATCTGGCCGAGGGCGGCGCCCCCGGATCGACGGGCGGTGCGGCGGCGCTCGGCCACGAGTCCACCGCCGAGAAGGAGCCGATCGACCGATGAGCGAGAGCTACGACGCGATCATCGTCGGCTCCGGCCCGAACGGGCTCGCCGCCGCCGTCACGCTGGCTCGGTCGGGGCTTTCGGTCGCCGTGTACGAGAGGAGCGACACCTTCGGCGGTGCCGCCTCGACCGCGGAACTCACCCTCCCCGGTTTCCGGCACGACGTGGGCTCAGCCGTGCATCCACTCGCGCTCGAGTCGTGGTTCTTCCGCGAGTTCGGTCTCGACCGACGTGTTCCTCTCGTCGTCCCCGAGGTCTCGTACGCCCATCCGCTCGACGGCGGCCGCGCGGGGCTGGCGTACCGCGACCTGTCGCGAGCAGCCGAGGGACTCGGTGTCGACGGTCCGGCCTACGAGCGCCTCATGCGCCCCCTCGTCGATCACCTGCGCGGGGTCGCCGACTTCACCGGGAATGCCCTTCTCCGCGTCCCGGGTGATCCCCTCGCGGCATTCTTCTTCGGCATCCGGGCTCTCGAGCAGGGCGGGCCGTGGTGGAACGCGCGTTTCCGGGAAGAGGTGGTACCGAGCCTCATCACCGGCGTCTCGGCTCACACGATCCTGCACCAGCCGAGCCTCGCCGCCGGGGGAGCGGGCCTCGTGCTCGCCACCTACGGTCACGGCCGCGGGTGGCCGATTCCCGTCGGCGGCAGTCAGGCGATCGCCGACGCGATGATCGCCGACATCCGCGCTCACGGGGGAGTGCTGCGCGCCGGTGTCGAGGTGACCTCCCTCGACGAGCTGCCTCCGGCCCGCGCCGTGCTCCTGGACACGACCCCGCGCTCGCTGATCCGGCTCTGCGGTGACCGGATGCCGGCGGCCTACCGTCATGTGCTCGAGAGGTTCCGCTACGGCGGCGGCGTCGCCAAGGTCGACTTCGCCCTGTCGGATCCCGTGCCGTGGGCCCACGCCGATGTCGCCCGCGCCGGCACGGTGCACATCGGCGGCACGCGCGCCGAGATCGCCGAGGCCGAGAACGCGGTGGCCCGGGGAGACCTCCCCGACGCCCCCTACGTCCTGGCCGCCCAACCGACGCTGTTCGACTCCACCCGCGCGCCCGAGGGCAAACACGTCCTGTGGGCGTACACCCACGTGCCGTCGGGGAGCCCCGCCGATCGTGAAGAGGCGGTCGTGCGTCAGATCGAGCGCTTCGCCCCGGGATTTCGCGATACCGTGCTGGCCTCGTCGTCTCGGACGGCCGTCGATATCGCGGCGTGGAACCCGAACTTCCCCGGCGGCGACATCTCGGCCGGCGCCCCCACGCTCACGCAGCTCCTGGGACGCCCGGTCTACAGCCCCGACCCCTGGCGCACGCCGATGAAGGGCGTATACCTGTGCTCGTCGTCGACGAGCCCCGGCCCGGGCGTGCACGGCCTGGCGGGATGGCAGGCCGCGCTCAGCGCACTCCGGCACGAGTTCGGCACGCGCCTGCGCCCCGACCTCGCTCCCCGCGACGATCAGCTGCACGCAGCCGCACGGTAGCCGTGCCCGAGGGCGACAGCGTCTATCGGCTCCGGCAACGACTCGAGGCCGCGACCCTCGGTGCGCGCGTGCACGACGGGGAGCTGCGGTCGGGCAACGCCGCCGGGCGCTCGCTCGGGGGTCTTCGCATCGAGGGATACGACACCTTCGGCAAGCACCTGCTCACCCGTTTCGACAACGGGTCCACCCTGCACACCCACCTGCGCATGCAGGGGAGCTGGACCATCACGCGGGCAGGGCGTTCCCTGCCGTCCGCGGTGCGCGAGACGGCGCGGGTGCGCCTGCGACTCGACGACGGGCGAGAGGTGTGGGGTCTCGATCTCCCCGTCGTGGAGCTCGTCCCCACCGCGAGCGAGAGCGATGTGATCGGATACCTCGGTCCCGACCCGCTGCGGGACGACTGGGATGCCGCCGAGGCGGTGCGCCGACTCTCGTCACGCCCCGACCGGCCCTTCGTCGCGGCGCTTCTGGATCAGACCGCCGTCGCGGGTCTCGGCAACCTCTGGGTCAACGAGCTCGCCTTCCTCCGCGGCATCCACCCCTTCGCCCCCATCGGGATGACCGACCTCGACGCGCTCACGGCGCTCGCCGCACGGTGCCTGCGGATCTCGGCGACCGTGCCCGGCATGTATCAGGTCACGACCGGTGACCGCCGGAAGGGGGCGTCGCATTGGGTGGCGGGGCGCGCGGGGCGGCCCTGCCTGCGTTGCGGAACCCGCGTGCGGGTGCGCGACGAGGTGCAGAACGACCCCGAGCAACGGCGGACGTGGTGGTGCCCGCGCTGCCAGCCGATGCCCGGCGCCACCGATGTCGGAACCCCCGAGTAGACAAGGACCATGGCTGTCGAGCGCAAGGATCTGCTGCGCGTCACCCGCATCTACGCGGAGGACGCCGCTCTCGAGCTCGAGCGCGGCCGGGAAATCGTCGCGCGCTGGCCCGAGGCCGACATCGTGCCCATCGCCTCGCACTGGCAGATCCCCGAGGTGCACGGCGACGAGACCAACGTCGCGCGCTGGGTGCGCATCAAGACCGAGGCTCTGGTGCTGGGGGTGAAGAAGAGCGTGACGACGCGGGTGAACGGGCGATCCGCCGACTTCATCGCCCCGTCGCTCTCGAACGGCTGCGCGATGGCGTGCAGTTACTGCTACGTGCCGAGGCGCAAGGGGTACAGCAACCCCATCACGGTCTTCGCGAACGTCGACCAGATCAGCCGGCATCTCGCGCGGCATGTGGCGGCGCGCGGGCCGAAGGCCGAGCCGAATCAATGCGATCCCGATTCCTGGGTCTACGACATCGGCGAGAACGGCGACTGCTCCGTCGACGCGATGATCAGCGACAACGTACGCGACGTCTGTGAGCTCTTCCGCATGACGCCCACCGCGAAGGCGTCTTTCGCGACGAAGTTCGTCAACCGCGACATGCTGGATTGGGACCCGGCGGGGCGGACGCGCATCCGCTTCTCGCTCATGCCCGCGGCCACCGCGAAGGTCACCGACCTGCGCACCTCGCCCATGGCCGCACGGATCGCGGCCATCAACGATTTCGTCGACGCCGGGTACGAGGTGCACGTCAACTTCTCACCCGTCATCCTCACCCCGACGTGGCTGGCCGACTGGGCGGAGCTGTTCGACCAGCTCGACGCCGCCCTCCATGCCCGGGCGAAGGCACAACTCGCATGCGAGGTGATCTTCCTCACTCACAACGAAGGGCTCCACGAGGTCAACCTCGGGTGGCATCCGAAGGGGGAAGAACTCTTGTGGACTCCCGCCGTCCAAGAAGAGAAGACGTCGCAGAACAGGGCCGTGAACGTGCGCTACCGCCATCCGCTCAAGGCGCAAGCGGTGGCCGCTCTGGGCGACCTCATCGCGCTCAAGCTCCCGTATTGCCGGGTGCGGTACGCGTTCTGACGATCAGTCGATGCGGCCGGTGGGCGACCCCTCGGTGGTGGCCGCCTCGTCGGCATCCTGCTGGGCTGCGGCGCCCTCTTCGGGAGACTCGCTTCCCGCCCCGGAGGAGTCGTGGTCGGGAGCGTCGTTCGCGCGTCCGTCGTGATGCGTCATGGTCATCCTCTTCGTCGTCGGTGTGGAGCGACGGTGTCACGGACCACCGTCCGTGTCCAGGGGGTGGACGCTCTCACAGGGGACGAACGCCGAAGCGCTCGGTGAAGTCCGCGCTCGCGGCATCCTCGAAATCGTCTGCTTCGTCGCGAAGCTCGATGTCGCCCACGACGATCACAGGTACGGCGCCAAGGCGCCGGCCGTCAACGCGAGGGCGAGGGTCGTACCGCCCACGCCGGTAGCGGTGAGCACAGTCGCGCGCTCGAACCGGCGACGGCGCGAGACGTTCGCCGGGTGAGTGGTGGAACGCAGCGACGCCTTGGCCGTGTCGAGGGTGTCGTAACGGCCGACCGGTACGCCGTGCGCATCGCGGGAGACGAACCCACCGGCGACCTGGTCGACGCAGCCGAAATACTCGCCGCCGCGGTGAACGACCCAGAAACCGGTGTCGACCTTCGCCCACAGGACGCGGGCCGCCGTCAGGGGAGCAGGGGACGTGGACGTCGGGGTCGTCATGTCAGGCCACCGCGGAAAGGGTACGGCGGGCGGGGGCGCTGGCGCGGACCGTCTGCGGACGCTGTGCACTGTCGCTCGCGGGAATCTCGACCTCGAGGTCGACGACGAGACCGGCCGAGGAGTTGGCCATGTCGGCCATGTTCTTCAGCGCGGTGGAATTGAGGCTCTCGGGCTCAGCGGAGTCGAAGACGAAGCGCAGGGGGATGGCGGGCTGCAGCCACAGGGTGGAGCGGCCGGGGGCGCCGTCTACGTGCGTCCAGCTGAGCGTGAAGCTTTCGCTGCGTCGAAGCTTGGTGGTCGTGACGACCTTGATGTGGGAGAGCAGGCGATCCGGGATCTGGATCGAGTCGGTCGAGGTGCCGTAGAACAGGTGGCCCATGGGGTACTCCCTTCGAAAGCGATTAACTGCACTTAGAACATACTCGGCTAGTAACTAGTTTGTCTAACTATTATTTCCGAGGTATAGTCGCGGGAAGAGCGGGGAGGAGTGTTTCATGACGGACATCGAAACCACGTCCCTTCGTCCCGCGCCCGCGGACGCAGCCGAAGAGGTCACGTACTGGTACGGCGACGAGCCGTCCGATCGGCGCCACCGTAGTAAGGCCGTTCTCGAAGCCCTCCGCATCTATCGCGCGGCCGAGGTCGCGATGCGCCGTCGTACGCGCGACTCGATGTCGATGGGCGAGAACGAACTCCTCGTCCTGCGATATCTGCTGCGCGACGTCAACCGTCAGGTGCGACCCGGGGAGCTCACCCGCTATCTCGGTCTTTCGACCGCCTCCACCACGGCGATCCTCGACCGGCTCGAACGCTCGGGGCACGTTACCCGGGCGGCGAATCCCGACGACCGGCGCAGCATCTTCATCCAGGCCACCCCCCGCGCGCACGCCGAGGTGCGGCAGACGCTCGGCAACATGCACGATCGCATGCTCGCAGCCGTCATCGACATGACGCCCGACGAGTCTGCCGCGGTGGTCGCGTTCCTCCGACGCATGAGTGACGCGGTGGACGGCGTCGCGGTAGAGCACCCGGCGGTCGATTCCCCGTGATCTACGTGCTCGTCGGCGGCCCGCGCGACGGACAGCACGTAGACGACCTTCCTCGCGGCTATCGCCTGTCCCTCAGCGATCCCCAACCCGAACCCTTCGGAGATTTCGACACCGTCTGCGCGGTGTGGTTCGAGTTGGACGAGACCATGTTCCGCTCGCCCCAGCGTCGCGGCTGAGGGTCTATCTCACGCTCGCTCGACGAGCAAGCCACCCTGCGTCGGTCCTCACGACCCGCACAGTAGGCGTATGCGATGCGTGACCTATGCCGGCGAGACCGTGATCACCACTGACGACGTCGCCGCGTCGTTGATCGAGTTGACCGCGGCGGTGGCGAAGGAGGGGCAGTCCGAGGCCGTGAGCATCCCCATCGTCACGGAGGACAAGAAGGTCGCTCAGGCGGAGCTCGTGATCGGGGTCGGAAACGATGTGCTCTCCGCCCCGCTGGACTGGCATGAAGAAGAGCCGGACTTCTCGCACGCGGCCGCCGAGCTCGAGAAGCACCGGCTCTTCCCGCGTCCGCACCTTCGAGCTGTCGAGCCTGTTTCCGACTCCGATGACGAGCTTCTCGATTACGACTTCGATCGGCCGACCGAGGCTTGAGTCGACGGGGTGAGGTTCGCCCCCTCCGCCCACGACCGCCGGGAGCCTTGTCATCGGCTCTCGGCATCCGCTATGGTCTCAAATCCGTGCCACTCGGCACGGTGAGCCGAGGAAAGACGAGACCATGACCGCGATGCGCGATCTCCGTCCGGAGCAGCAGGGCAATTACCTGCCGTTCCTGCTCTCGTCGTACCCTCCGGCGCCGGTCGTCTAGACATCTGTCTCGTTTCGCCCCGCCCCGTCAGGTCGGGGCGTTTCTCTTTCCACCGTGTGGGGGAGTGCCTCGTCCGCAGGCTCGACTCCCCGCGCTTCGGCGCACCACACGAAGGAAGGATCCATGCACAAGCTCACCGAACGGCTGGTGTCGTGGGCGAGCCTGATCGATGACAAGACCATCGAGCAGGCCCGTACCTCGTCCCGGATGCCGTTCATCCACCCCCATCTGGCTCTCATGCCGGACGCCCACCTGGGTCTGGGCGCGACGGTCGGGTCGGTCATCCCGACGCTCGGCGCCATCATGCCCGCGGCCGTCGGCGTCGACATCGGCTGCGGCATGATCGCCGTCAAGACGCAGTTCCACGCCTCCGCCCTCGACGGCTTGGACCTCGCGGAGCTGCGGCAGCAGATCGAGCGTGCCATCCCGCTCTCGGCCGGTCGTGACAACCGCAAGATCGTCGCGACCGCCGAGCCGCGGGTGGCCGAGCTCGAAGAGCTCGCCGACGAGGCCGGGTTCGACCCCGCGTCGTACGCCGGTCACTGGCGGCACCAGCTCGGGTCGCTGGGCAGCGGCAACCACTTCATCGAGATCTCGCTCGACGAGAACGACGACCTGTGGATGTTCCTGCACTCCGGCTCGCGCGGCGTCGGCAACCGCATCGCGCAGCACCACATCAAGGTGGCGCAGCGGCTCGCGAAGCAGTGGTGGATCGAGCTTCCGCACCCCGACCTGGCCTACCTCGTCGAGGGCACGCCGGAGTTCACCCGGTACGTCAGCGAGCTCCGGTGGGCGCAGCATTTCGCCCTGCTCAACCGCGAAGAGATGATGGACCGCGTCGCGAACCAGCTCGGGCGATTCCTCGACGCCCCCGTCGAAGAGCGCGAGCGGATCAACTGCCATCACAACTTCACCCAGTCCGAAAGGCACTTCGGCAAGCAGGTGTGGGTGTCGCGCAAGGGCGCGATCATGGCCGACGCCGGTCGTCCGGGCCTGATCCCGGGGTCGATGGGCACGGCCTCGTACGTCGTCGAGGGTCGGGGCAACCCCGTCGCGCTGAACTCGTCGCCGCACGGCGCGGGTCGTGAATACTCGCGATCGGTCGCCCGCAAGACCTTCACGCGCGAACAGCTGCGCGAAGCGATGGTGGGGATCGAGTACCGAGACACCGACGCGTTCATCGATGAGATCCCGCAGGCCTACAAGTCGATCGACCGGGTCATGGCCGATGCCGCCGACCTCGTCACGGTGCGGCACACGCTGCGCCAGATCGTCAATGTGAAGGGCGACTGAGACGGATGCCATGGCTGCCACGCCGCAGCCATGGCATCCGCCGTTCGGCCGGGGTGGAATACATCGCTCGGGGGATGTGCGGACGGACGTCGTTTCGCGACGATGGAAAGGAGCTCGCGAAGCCGCGCGGGCGGACACTTCCCCCGGAGTGAAGATTCATGACCCCTGATCGTGCCCAGACCATCGACCATCATCCCGACCTCTCCGACCGGAGTGAACGCCAAAGCACGTGCATCCGCCTCGCTCAGGCCCGCCTGGCGGCTTTCGTGGAGAGCACGGCAGACGACGTCGACGAGACCTCGGACGCGGCCGTGACCGCGCTTCGCTCCGCGGTGTCGTCGGGTGCCGACCTCGACCGCATCTCTGCCGAGCTCGAGGTGAGCACCGGTGCGATTCAAGCGATCGTCGACGGCTCGGTGCCGCTGCGCAGTCTGCATCCCGACGACCGGCTCCGGCCCCGCACCTGACGGGCGCAGTTTCGACGCGGTCGATGTCTCCGCCCGGGGGCCACTCGACTCCTGTGCGGGGTTACGCTCTGGGCATGAAGACCGGCGCCGCGGGCGGCTTTGCGACCATCGACTTCGAGACGACGGGCCTCGTCCCCGAACGTGACGATCGTGCGATAGAGGTGTCCGTCGTGCACTCGGACCCGGACGGAACGATCACGGGGCAGTGGGAGACACTGATAAACCCGCGTAGAGATCTGGGTGCACAACGCATTCACAACATCTCCGCTCGCGAGATCATCGCGGCTCCGATTTTCGAGAGGGTCGCCGCCGAGCTGCTGGAGCTGCTGTCGGGTCGAGTGGTCGTCGCCCACAACGCGTCTTTCGACCTTCGATTCCTCAACGCCGAGCTCGATCGGATCGACTACAGGCGAGCCGACGACTTCGTCACGGCATGCACGATGCGCCTCGCCCGCACACATCTCGGCAGCGGCCTTGCCCTCGCGGATTGCTGCGATGCCTTCGGTATACCGCTCGTGGGTGCGCATCGGGCTTCAGCTGATGCGCTGGCCACGGCCCGCCTTCTCGAGGCGTTCATCGCAAGCGGGGGGAGCGAGCAGTGGGATCCGCTTCTCCTGTCAGCCCCGCACCTGACGCCCTTCGACGGTGGGCGCGATGCGTGGCTCGCCCGGGACGAGGTGCCCCCCGTCACCCCCGGTTTCATCGACCGCATCGTGGTGCGGATTCCCGATGTCTCAGAGACCCATGAGCAAGCGGAGTATCTCGCGCTCGTCGAGCGCGCCCTTCTCGATCGCTACCTCTCCGAGCACGAGAAGGATGCCCTCGTCGCTCTCGCTGATCGGTCCGGGATCGGGCGGGACACCGCGCATCGGTTGCACCGCGACTATTTCACCGCGTTGGTCAACGTCGTCTGGGCAGACGGTGTCGTCACGGATGTCGAACGGGCGGACGTCGAGCTCGTCGGCGCTCTGCTCGACATCGATGACGAGATGGTGTCCCGTCTTCTTCTCGCGCCGCCCACGCGTTTGACGTCACCTCCGACGGTCGTCCTCCAGGAGTTCCTTCTCGCGCCCGGCGACGAGATCGTGCTCACCGGCGAGATGTCGCGTTCGAGGTCCGAGTGGGAGCGGGATCTTCGTTCAGCCGGCTTCGTGCCCAAACCCGCCGTGACCAAGAGAACAGCCATTCTCGTAGCCGCGGACCCCGACTCGCTGTCGGGCAAGGCGCGCAAGGCGCGGGACTACGGCGTCCCCGTCGTCGGAGAAGGCTGGCTGCGCGACCTGCTGGCGAGTGTCTGATGGGCGAGCGCAGGTTCGAATGGGGCGGTCTCAGCGCCGACCGCGGTGACTACGTGACCGCGGCCGAAGCACTGGCCATGCTCGAGGTGCTCGTCATCGCCCAGGCCGACCTCGATGTCACGACCGAGCTGCGTGACGGTGCCGCCTGGGCGCGGTTCTCGCGCGGAAAGCGCTGGGCCGTCGTGTCGACGCCCGGCTCGCGGTGGTTCTCGGTGGAGACCGACACGGGCCACCGCCTGCAGATCGTCGACGCCAACACCTCCAAAGACCAGAGCGCTCAGCTGCTCGCCGTCCACGTCGACGTCGCCGAGGCGTACGTCCGCGGCGAGGCCGAGCCGGTGCGAAGCGGAGGACTCGGCGGTTCGGTGCTCGCGGTGGACGTGAACGGTCGACAGGTGCTGCTGACGCAGTCCGTCGGGCGTCGCGTGCGCGGTCTGTTCGGTCGCTAGGCCCGGCGGACGCTTCGGTCAAGCCGGTGTTCCCCGTCGGCACTCTTGACAGGCTGGAGAGGTACGCGACGAAGGGAATCCCATGAGCGACCCGCAGAACTCCGCACCGGCCGACGATGCCGCCGACCTCGGCGACGACCCCACGGTCAAGCCGAGCCAGGAGAACGACGTCGACGAGGAAGCCAAGGCTCCCTCCAAGGACGACCCGAATGCCGACCACCAGGCGACGGGCATCGGAGTCGTCGGCGACGAATGATCCGGATGCCGCGGGGCGGGCGTCGCGACAAGCCGACGGCCGCTCCGCGGGTCAGGCTCGACCGCTCCACGGTGCTAATCTTGACCGGTCCGCCTCCGTAGCTCAGGGGATAGAGCGTTGGTTTCCGGTACCAAAGGTCGCTGGTTCGATTCCAGTCGGGGGCACATCGAGAAGGCCGCGATCGTTACGATCGCGGCCTTCGGTCTTGCCGGGGTCAGTCCTCGTCGGTGACGGACCCGGTGGGCTCGGCGTCTTCGACGATGTGCCGCGAACCGAGTTCGTCCGCGACGGTGCGTCCCTGGTCCACGGCTTCCTCGCGGCTGGAGAAGCTCGCCGAGAGCTCGGGCCGGCCCTCGACCGCGTTCTCCCACTGGCCTCGGTTCAATCGGGTGGTCACGTCGTTCTGGCTCATGGCATCCATGTCACACCCGGGTCGGGGGCACCGCCCCCGTCTTGACAGGCGTTGTCAAGACCGTCACGGGGTTCCGCAGGGTGCTGCGATGCTGAGGAGACCTTCGAAAGGGGTCTGTCATGAGTGTCGGAGCCGGTATCGCGCTGTTCGTCGTCGGTGCCATCCTCGCCTTCGCGGTCAACCTCCCCAACGACTTCGTCGATCTCACCACGATCGGCTACATCATGATGGGCGCGGGCGTCGTCGTCTTCCTCATCGGGGTCGTGATGCTGGTTCGTCGTCGCCAAACCGATACGGTCACCCGTACCGAAGGAGCGGGGGCGGCGCAGGTCACGCGCTCGAGCACGCGCTCCTCGAACGACGACCTCGTCTGAGCCCCGCGGGGTCGATCCCCGGAGAGCTGATATGACCGAACCCACCCCCACCGTCGCATACGACCCTGCCGTCGACGACCTGTTCGACGGGCGCTATCGCCTCGGGCGCGTCCTCGGCCAGGGCGGTTACGCGCGTGTCTACGAAGCCGTCGACACCGCTCTCGAACGCACCCTCGCCCTCAAGGTGATCGACGGCGACGGCGCTGACCCCTCCGACGTGGCGCGCGTGCGCTCCGAGATCCGGCTGCTCGCGTCCCTGTCGCACCCCTCCCTGGTCACGCTGTACGACGCCAAGCTCGACGCGCAGCCGGCCTACCTGGCCATGGAACTCATCGCCGGACCGACCCTCACCGATCGCATAGCGCGCGGAGCGCTTCCGGGGCCCGATGTCGCCCGCATCGGTCGCGAGATCGCCGAGGCGTTCGCCGTCATCCACGGTCGCGGCATCGTCCATCGCGATGTGAAGCCCTCGAACATCCTCATCCGACCCGCCGCCCACGCCGGCGAGAGCCCGCGCGCGACCCTCGCCGACTTCGGTATCGCCTCGCTCGTCGGGGCGACACGCGTCACCCGAGCCGACACGGTCATCGGCACCGCGGCGTACCTCAGCCCCGAGCAAGCGCGGGGGATGCCCGCCGGCCCCGCGAGCGACGTCTACGCGCTCGGACTCGTCCTGCTCGAGGCGCTGACCGGCTCCCGCCCCTTCGGGTCCCGCACCCCGCACGAGGCCCTCGCCGCCCGTCTCGTCGCGGCTCCCGAGATCCCCGCGCAGATCCCGCCCGCGTGGCGTGGAGTTCTCGAGCGGATGACCGCGATCGAGCCGAACGAGAGACCGGATGCCACGGGCCTCATCTCCGAGCTCGGCACCCTCTCGGGGGTGACGGTGCCCGTATCGGCCCCGGCGAAGCCGGCCTCGCCTCTTTCGACGGCCGCCCTTGCCGGCAGCACCGGCCCCACGCGCGTCTTCGAGCCGTCCGTGAACCCGACTCGGCGGCGGGCCGAGACAAAGCCCTCGCCTCGCGCGCTCGTCATCGGCGCCGTCGTTGCGGTTCTCCTGGCCGCCGGAGGCGTCGGCATCGCCGCAGCTGTCGGTTCCGCGGGCGGGGCCGACGAGCCCGCTCTGCCGTCGCTTCCCCAGCCCCTCGACCAGCACATGGACGACCTCTGGAAGCAGGTGGGTCCGTGATCCGCCGCGCCGCCCCTGCCGCGGGCCTCTTCCTCGCCGCGGCCATCGTCCTCACGGCGTGCACCCCGCCGGCTGCGACCCCCACGGCCTGGCAGCAGAACGTGCAGACCGTGGCCGATCAGGCCTCTGGTGGCGACTACGCCTCGGCTCTCGCGAGCCTGGATGCTCTCGAGGCCGACGTGGTCGCCCGCCGTGACTCCGGCGAGATCTCCGCGGACGAAGCCGACGGCATCCTGAGTCGGATCGCCACCGTCCGAGCCGACCTGACCTCTCTCGTGCCGACGCCGACGCCGACGCCCACAACGGATCCCGCGCCCACACAGTCGTCGGACACGGTCGTCGACGACGGTGGTGATGAGCCCGCCCAGCCGGCTCCGAATGACAAGAGTCCCGGCGGAAAAGACGACAAGGGACCGGGCAACGGCAATGGCAATGGCAACGGCAAAGGCCCCGGCAAGAAAGACGGCTGAGCCGCTTCGCCCGGGTCGCGCCGAGGGGGTCGGAACGCGTGCGAGGATTGCCCGGTGCCGCGCCGCGTGACCGCAGAACTCGACCTCGATCTCGGGGCCTCCGTCGACCTCATCTTCCAGATCACCGCCGCGCAGGGAGCACCCCTGGCGAGCGAGAATCTGACATTCGCACAGGGAGACCGTCTCTACGCACCGACCGAGCTCGTCGAACCGTCCGGCAGTCGACTCCATCGGCTCACCGCCGACCAGGGGCCCCTCTCGGTGCGCTACGAAGCGCTCGTCTCGGGTGCGGCCCAGAGTCCCCGCACGAGCGATCTCGAGACCATCGGCTATCTGCGGCCAAGCCGCTACTGCCAGTCCGACGAGGTGTTCGCCCAGGCGCGGCGTCAGTTCCGCGGTCTGTCGGGGCGCGAGCTCCTGGCCGCGGTGTCGGACTTCGTGGCATCCACCGTCACGTACACGCCCGGGCTCAGCATGGGCACCGACAGTGCCGTGACGACCCTCTCGACCGGTCAGGGCGTGTGCCGCGATTACGCGCACGTCGTGATCGCCCTCCTGCGCGCGATGGACATGCCCGCCCGGTACGCGGCGTGCTTCGCCCCCGGGCTCGACCCGATGGACTTCCACGCCGTCGCCGAGGCGTACCTCGACGGGCACTGGTACGTCGTCGACGCCACGCGCCTCGCCGATCGTCGCTCGCTCGTGCGGATCGCCACGGGACGCGACGCGGCCGACTGCGCCTTCCTCAGCTTCCACGGCGGATACGTGGGGCTCGAGCGGATGCGCGTGGATGCCGTGCTCGAAGACGCCCCCGCTGCGGAGCCCGACGACCACGAGACCCTGGTGCGGATCGCCTGACGCGGCCTCCCAGGCGTCGCGCCCTAGACTTGTCGGGTTATGGATCCCGCAGCCCTCTCCGCCGCCCTGCTCGCTGTCATCGCCCCGCTCGCCGAGGCGCGACGAGAGGGTTCCTCGGCCGGGATCACGGCCGCCGACCTGCCGCTTGAACGGCCCAAGAACCGCGATCACGGTGACTGGGCGTCCAACGCCGCCCTGAAGCTCTCGAAGGTCATCGTGGCCAACCCCCGTGAGTTCGCGGCAGAGATCGCCGCCGGCCTCGAGTCCGTCGACGGCATCGCGAGCGTCGAGGTCGCCGGCCCCGGATTCATCAACATCCGGCTGGACGCCGCGGCCGCCGGTGCGCTGGCCCGCACGATCGTCGAGCAGGGCGCCGCGTTCGGCTCGAACGACAGCCAGAGCGGCAACACGATCAATCTCGAGTTCGTCAGCGCCAATCCGACCGGTCCCTTGCACATCGGCCACACCCGCTGGGCAGCCCTGGGCGACGCAATCGCCCGCGTGCTCCTCGCGAGCGGGGCAACCCTGGTGCGCGAGTTCTACATCAACGACGCCGGTGCCCAGATGGAGCGATTCGGCCGCTCGGTGGTCGCCGCCATCGCCGGCGAGCCGACACCCGAAGACGGCTACGGCGGCGCCTACATCGCCGCTCTCGCCGAGCGCGTGCAGGCCGCCCGCACCGACATCCTCGAGCTCGACCGCGCCGAGCAAGTCTCGGTCGCCACCGAGCTCGCATACGGCTTCCAGCTCGGCGAGATCCAGGCCTCGCTCGCGCGCTTCAACGTGCACTTCGACGTCTGGTTCTCGGAGCGCGACCTGCACGCCCGCATCGAGGGCCAGCCGAGCCTCGTCGACGAGGCTGTCGACCGCCTGCGCGAGCAGGGCCACGTTTTCGACGAGGACGACGCCGTGTGGGTGCGCACGACCGACTTCGGCGACGACAAGAACCGCGTCATCCGTCGCTCGAACGGCGAGTACACCTACTTCGCCGCCGACGCCGCCTACTACCTCAACAAGGGCGACCGCGGGTTCGCTCACAAGATCTACCTGCTCGGCGCCGACCACCACGGCTACGTGCACCGCCTCAAGGCGCTCGCCGGAGCCGCGGGCGACGACCCCGAGAAGGACATCGAGTTGCTCATCGGGCAGCTCGTCTCGATCAACGGGGCACGCCTGTCCAAGCGGGCGGGCAACATCGTCGAGCTCGACGACCTGCAGGCGTGGCTCGGAACCGACGCCCTGCGCTACTCGCTCGCGCGTTACCCGGCCGACTCGCCGCTGACGCTCGACCCCGAGATCCTGCAGAAGCGCACGAACGACAACCCGGTCTTCTACGTGCAGTACGCCCACGCGCGCACGCACAATGTCGCGCGCAACGCCGCGGACTCCGGCGTCGACCGCTCAGAGTTCGCCCCCGAGCTGCTCGACCACGAGACCGAGTCGGCGCTCCTGGGCGCACTGCAGGAGTACCCGCGCATCGTCGCGTACGCCGCCGAGGTGCGCGAGCCGCACCGCGTCGCGCGTTACCTCGAGGAGCTCGCGGGGCTGTACCACCGCTGGTACGACAACTGCCGCGTCATCCCGCTCGGCGAAGCCCCCGTCGAGTCCGTGCACCGCACGCGCCTGTGGCTGAACGACGCCACCGGCCAGGTGCTGCGAAACGGCCTCGACCTGCTCGGCGTCAGCGCTCCGGAGCGGATGTAGAGCATGACGGATGCCACGGCCCCCCGCCGCCGCACCGTTCGCTGGGTCGCCGTCCTCGTGGTTGTCGTCGTCCTGCTCGCCGGGGCGGTCGTGGCAGCGGAGTTCATCGCCCGCTCGGTCGTGACCAGCACCGTGCGCTCGCTCGTCGTGAAGAACGTCGGCCTGCCCGACGATCAGAATGTCGACGTGTCGGTGTCGGGTCTGGTCCTGCCGCAGCTGCTGGGCGGACGCCTCGACGAGGTCGCCGTGTCGTCGAACGACGTGACCCTCGGTCCCATCACCGGCGACGTCCGCGTCGACCTGCGCGGGGTCCCCGTCTCGGGCGATGCCGCGGCGGACGGCGGGGTGGCCTCGGTGCGACTCGACCAGGATCACCTCAAGACTCTGCTCGCCGAGGTTCCGGACCTCCCGGCGAGTACCGTCACCATGGCCGCCCCCGACGTGAATCTCGAGACCTCGCTCTCGCTCTTCGGCATCGCGATCCCGGTCGGCGTCGGGGTCACCCCCGGTGCCGCCGAAGGCGATCTGACGTTGACCCCGTCGTCGTTCCAGGTGGGCGGCAACGCGATCGATGCCGACACTCTCCGCGGCCAGTTCGGCGGCGTGGCCGATTCCTTGCTCAAGACGACGAGCCTCTGCATCGCCGACCGCCTCCCGCGGGGGCTCACCCTGACCTCGGCCACCGTCCAGGGGCAGGATCTCGTGGCGACGTTCGACGTGGCCGGCGGCATCCTGAACGATCCCGCCCTGCAGAGCGACGGCGCCTGCGGCTGACCGCCCGGCTCGACACGGAGCATCGCCCCGGACGTCCGCGCGTGCGTTCCTCCCGGTCGCGTGCCGCGACGCCCGCGCCCCCTCGGAATCGAGACAGCAGGGGCGGTCGTGGGAAAAGGGCGGCATACGTCGTGCCCTAGACTGCAAGGACTGCCCGCCGCGTGACTCTCCGCGCGGGTGGGAGCCGTGATCCGCGGCCGTCGCGTCGCCGCAAAACCCGATTGGTCCCCCTGTGTCCGCCTCGCTTTCCGCGCTCGTGCCCGCCTGGCTCACCGCCCCGGCCGAAGCGAACGAGCTCGTCTCCTCCGTCTGGCCCGCCTCGGCGCACCGCGTCGCCGACGGCTCCGTCGAGGTCGGCGGGGTCTCGGTCTTCGACCTCCGCGACCGCTTCGGAACGCCGCTCTACGTTCTCGACGAGCACGAGGTGCGTGCTCACGCTCGTCGTGCTCGCTCCGCCTTCGATTCCGCGGCCGCACGCCACGGCATCCGGGCTCGTGTCTACTACGCCGGCAAGGCCTTCCTCTCTGCCGAGGTCGTGCGCTGGGTCGTCGCCGAGGGCCTCTCGGTCGATGTCTGCACCCGCGGGGAGCTCGAGGTCGCCCTCGCCGGGGGCGCCGAGCCCGCGCGCCTGGGCTTTCACGGCAACAACAAGAGCGTGAGCGAGCTCGAGCGCGCCGTCGAGGTCGGCATCGGTTCGGTCGTGGTCGACAGCCCGATCGAGATCGAGCGTCTCGCCGCGATCGCCGCGCGGCGCGGCGCCGTGCAGTCGGTGCTCGTGCGCGTGCGCACGGGCGTGCACGCCGAGACCCACGCGTTCCTGGCCACGGCCCACGAAGACCAGAAGTTCGGCTTCTCGCTCGAGGGGGCGGCCGAGGCCGTCGCCCGCATCCGCGAGCTGTCGAGTCTGCGGTTCGTGGGGCTGCACGCGCACATCGGTTCGCAGATCTTCGACTCCTCCGGTTTCCGGGAGTCGGCCGCGCGTCTGGTCGACCTGCACGCCGATCTGCTGGCCGGGGGAGAGATCCCCCTTCTCAACGTCGGCGGCGGCTTCGGCATCTCCTACACCTCGGTCGACGACCCGAAGCCCATCGAAGAGATCGCCGACGGCATCGTCGATGCCATCGCCGACGAGTGCGCGGTGCGCGGCATCCCGATGCCCGATGTCGCCACCGAACCGGGTCGCGTCATCGTCGGTCAGGCCGGCATCACGCTCTACGAGGTGGGCACGGTCAAGACCGTGACCGCGGGGGAGGACCTCGACCGCACCTACGTCAGCGTCGACGGCGGTATGAGCGACAACGCCCGCCCCGCGCTGTACGGCGCCGATTTCTCGGCGCGCCTCGTCTCGCGCACGAGTTCCGCGACCCCGGCGCTCTCGCGCGTCGTCGGCCGCCACTGCGAGTCCGGGGACATCGTGGTGGATGCCGAGTACCTTCCGGCCGATGTGACCCCGGGCGATCTGCTCGCGGTGCCCGCCACCGGCGCCTACTGCTTCTCTCTCGCGAGCAATTACAACTACACGCCGCGCCCGCCGGTCGTCGCGGTCCGTGACGGTCAGGCTCGCGTGATCGTGCGCGGCGAGAGCATCGACGACCTGCTCTCGCGCGACGCCGCCATCCCGGCATCCGATTCATCCTTCTCACGCGGCACGACCGCATCACCCCACGGAGACACCGAATGACCGACTACCGCACGCTCCGCGTGGCGCTTCTCGGCGCCGGCGCCGTCGGCTCGCAGGTCGCCGACCTGCTGCTCAAGCACGGCGACGAGCTCGCCGATCGCGCGGGCGCCAAGCTCGAACTCGCCGGCATCGCCGTGCGCAACCTCGACGCGAAGCGCGACGTCGACCTCCCGCAGGAGCTCTACACCACCGACGCCGAGACCCTCATCGTGGGCTCCGACATCGTCATCGAGCTGATGGGCGGGATCGAGCCCGCCCGCACCCAGGTGCTGCACGCGATCGCCTCGGGCGCCGACGTCGTCACCGCGAACAAGGCGCTGCTGGCCACGCACGGCTCCGAGGTCTTCGAGGCCGCCGACCAGGTCGGCGCCGAGGTGTACTACGAGGCCGCCGCAGCCGGTGCCATCCCGATCATCCGGCCGCTGCGCGACTCGCTCGCCGGCGACCGCGTCGTGCGCATCATGGGCATCGTCAACGGCACGACGAACTACATCCTCGACCGCATGGACACCGAGGGCGCCGACTTCGCCGACGTCCTCGCCCAGGCACAGGCCCTCGGGTACGCCGAGGCCGACCCCACCGCCGACGTCGAGGGCTACGACGCCGCGCAGAAGGCGGCGATCCTCGCGAGCCTCGCGTTCCACACGACCGTGCCCCTCGACGCCGTCCACCGCGAGGGCATCACCTCGGTCGACGCCGCGATGATCGAGTCGGCGCGTCACGCCGGGTACGTCATCAAGCTTCTCGCGGTGTGCGAGCGCCTGGCCGCCGGTGTCGACGGCACCGAGTCGATCTCGGTGCGCGTGTACCCGGCCCTGGTCGAGCGCACTCATCCCCTCGCGAGCGTGCACGGTGCGAACAACGCCGTCTTCGTGCAGGCCGAGGCCGCGGGCGATCTCATGTTCTACGGTGCCGGCGCCGGTGGCGTGCAGACCGCTTCGGCCGTGCTCGGCGACGTCGTGTCGGCCGCCCGCCGTCATATCGCCGGCGGTGTGGGCGTGGGCGAGTCGACCCGCGCGAACCTCCCGGCCGTGCCGATCGGGCACGTCATCACGCGCTACCAGATCACGCTCGAGGTCGACGATCAGCCGGGCGTCCTCGCGACGGTCGCCGGGATCCTCAGCGAGGGGCGCGTGTCGATCGCAACCGTCGAGCAGACGGTCATCGACTCGTCTCCGGATGCCGCAGACTCGGGCGCTTCGACAGGCTCAGCGACCGGAGCGGGATCCGCCCGCCTGGTCATCGGAACACACAAGGCCCGCGAGCAGGATTTGAGCGAGACCGTCGAGCGTCTCGCCGCGAGCGGCGTCGTCGAGCGCGTGGTCTCCGTGCTGCGTGTGGAAGGGAACTGACATGGCACACCTCTGGGGCGGAGTCCTCCGCGAATACGCCGATCGTCTGGGTGTCACCGACGCCTCCACCGTCGTCACCCTCGGCGAGGGCGGTACGCCGCTGCTGCCGGCACCCGCGCTGTCACGTCGTACGGGCGCCGACGTCTGGGTCAAGTACGAGGGAATGAACCCCACCGGGTCGTTCAAAGACCGCGGCATGACGGTGGCGCTCTCGCGTGCGGTCGAGCACGGCGCCAAGGCCGTCATCTGCGCCTCGACCGGCAACACCTCGGCTTCGGCGGCGGCGTACGCCGCGCACGCCGGCATCACCGCCGCGGTGCTCGTGCCCGAGGGCAAGATCGCCATGGGCAAGCTCAGCCAGGCCGTCGCCCACAACGGCCGGCTCATCCAGATCCGGGGCAACTTCGACGACTGCCTCGAGATCGCGCGCGAGCTCGCCGACCACTACCCGGTGCACCTGGTCAACTCGGTCAACCCCGACCGCATCGAGGGGCAGAAGACGGCGGCCTACGAGGTCGTCGAGGTCCTCGGCGACGCTCCCGACTTCCACTTCATCCCGGTCGGCAACGCCGGCAACTACACCGCGTACTCGCGCGGCTATCGCGAAGAGGCCGCCCGCGGCGTCGCCACCCGCGTGCCGCGCATGTTCGGCTTCCAGGCCGCCGGCTCCGCACCTCTCGTGCGCGGCGAGGTCGTCAGGCAGCCCGAGACCATCGCCAGCGCGATTCGCATCGGAAACCCCGCGTCCTGGGAGCTTGCCCTCGAGGCACGCGACGCCACCGACGGCTACTTCGGCGCGATCGACGACGCCGGCATCCTCGAGGCGCAGAAGATCCTCGCCGGCGAGGTGGGCATCTTCGTCGAGCCGGCCTCCGCGATCAGCGTCGCGGGTCTGCTCGAACGTGCCGAGGCCGGGGTCATCCCGGCCGGCGCCAAGGTCGTCCTCACCGTCACCGGTCACGGCCTGAAGGACCCCCAGTGGGCCCTGCGCCGCGCCGACGGCACGGACGTCTCGCCCACGGTCGTTGACGCCGCCACCTCGGAGGTCGCCTCCGTGCTCGACCTGCAGCCGGTGACCGCGTGAGCCCAGGCCCCGGTCGTCGGGTCGCCGTTCGCGTTCCCGCCACCAGCGCGAACCTCGGGCCCGGCTTCGACACCCTCGGCCTCGCCCTGAGCGTGTACGACGAGCTCGTCGTCGAGCAGCTCGATGCGGACCGCCTCGAGATCGAGGTGGAGGGGGAGGGCGCGATTGACGTCCCCCGCGACGCCTCGCACCTCGTGGTGCGCGCGATGGCGCACACGTACGCCTCGGTCGGTCGTTCCCTTCCGGGACTGCGGCTGACGGCGCACAACGTCATTCCGCACGGGCGCGGCATGGGATCGTCCGGGGCCGCCGTGGTCGCGGGCATCCTGGCCGCGAAGGGTCTGCTCGAGGGAGAGGTCGCCTTCAGCGACGTCGACCTGCTGCGCCTCGCCACCGAGATGGAGGGGCACCCCGACAACGTGGCACCGGGTCTCTTCGGCGGACTCACGATCGCGTGGATGGATGCCGAGGGCCCCCAGCACAAGCAGCTCATCGTGCACCGTGGCGTGTCGCCGCTCGTCTTCGTGCCGAGCTTCACGATGTCGACCGCCGTGGCGCGGAGCCTGCAGCCGCTGCAGGTGCCGCGCGAGGACGCGGTGTTCAACGTCTCGCGCTCGGCCCTTCTGATCGCGGCGATGACGCAGAGCCCCGAACTGCTGATGGCAGCGACCGAAGACAAGCTGCACCAGAACTATCGCGCGCAGGCCATGCCCGAGACCGACCGTCTCGTGCGGGCGCTCCGCGCCGAGGGCTACGCCGCCGTCGTTTCGGGCGCCGGGCCCAGCGTGCTCGTGCTCGCCGACGGCCCGGGGCAGCGACTTGCAGCCGCAGATCTTATGGCATCCGTCGTCGACACCCCGTGGCAGGCCCTCATGCTCGCCGTCGACGTCAAGGGTGGTACAGTGAAAAACGCAGAGGGTTCCGCGTAACTTCGCGAATCTGAGCCTCTGCACCACCTGCGAAATCCGCAACACATCGCGAACCCGGTATCGGCTGCAGTCTCCCGAACCGCTGGTGTCCTTCGTCTGCGTTCTGCATGGCGAAGCGCGATCTGATCACGTTTCATTTTCTGAGGAGCACTCGTGGAGTCCATCTCCGAGACCCAGCCCGTCGACGCGCCCGAGGGCGTCGAGACCGACGAGCAGCCCACCGCTGCCGATCAGGGCACCGACACCGAACAGGCCACCGAGGCCGCTGCGGAGGGCGCTGGCGCCCCCGCTGTCGACGAGCCCGCCGAGGCGGACGCCGCCGCTGCCGACGCGCAGCCCGAGGCGCTGTTCACCGACGACGCGCTCGCCGAGGCGCCTGCCGCCGACGCCGCGCCCGCGGCCGAAGAGGCCCCCGTCGCGGAGGCCCCCGTCGAGGAGGCCGCCCCCGTCGAGAAGCCCGCTCGCGCTCCGCGGAAGCGCGCTCCGCGCCGTGCGAAGAGCGCCACCGCCGAGGAGACGGCCGCCGCTGAGGCCGCCGCCGCCGAAGAGAAGGCTGCCGCGGACGCCGCTGCGGCCGAAGCGCCGGCCGCGGACGAGTCCGCCGACGCCGCCACGCCCGTCACCACGGCGGCCGACGTCGCCGCTGACGCCGAGGCCGTCGCCGAGACCCCCGCCGTCGCCGAGACCCCCGCCGTCGCCGAGACGACCGCCGCCGATGAGGCGAGCGCCACCGAGACCGCGTCCGCTGAGACCGGTTCGACCGACGACGCCGCTGCTTCGGCGACCGACACGGCGTCGGCCGAGGGCGCATCGACCGACGCGTCGGCGCCCGAGAGCGCCGAGCAGGGCGACGAGACGCCGGCCCGCGGCCGCGGCCGCAGCCGCTCGCGCAACCGCAACCGCAACAAGGCCGACGCCGACAAGGGCGAGACGCCGGCACAGCCCTCCGCCGACGAGGCCGAGGCGCCCGAGAAGACCCCGCGCGAGAACGTTCAGCGCGACAACGCTCAGCGCGAGAACGCGCAGAACGGCCAGCAGGCCCAGCAGCAGCAGGGCGGCTCGGCGAACAGCCGCAACCGTCAGCGCAACAAGCGCCGTGGCCAGAGCGTCGCGGGCGACGAGTTCGAGACCGAGATCGGTGAGGACGACGTCCTCGTCCCCATCGCCGGTGTCCTCGACGTGCTCGACAACTACGCCTTCGTCCGCACCACGGGGTACCTGCCCGGCCCGAGCGACGTCTACGTCTCGCTCGGCCAGGTGAAGAAGTACAACCTGCGCAAGGGCGACGCCGTCGTCGGTGCGATCAAGCAGCCCCGCGAGGGCGAGCAGCAGGGGCGCCAGAAGTACAACGCACTCGTGCAGGTCGACTCGATCAACGGTCTGTCGGTTGACGACGCCGCCGCTCGCGTCGAGTTCAACAACCTCACGCCGCTCTACCCCCAGGAGCGCCTGCGCCTGGAGACCGGCCCCGAGAAGCTCACGCAGCGCATCATCGACCTGGTCGCCCCGGTCGGCAAGGGCCAGCGCGGCCTGATCGTCGCCCCGCCCAAGGCCGGTAAGACCATCGTTCTGCAGCAGATCGCCAACGCGATCGCCACGAACAACCCCGAGGTCCACCTCATGGTCGTGCTCGTCGACGAGCGCCCCGAAGAGGTCACCGACATGCAGCGTACGGTGCGCGGCGAGGTCATCGCTTCGACGTTCGACCGCCCGGCCGAAGACCACACCACCGTCGCCGAGCTCGCCATCGAGCGCGCGAAGCGTCTCGTGGAACTCGGCCGCGACGTCGTCGTGCTGCTCGACTCGATCACCCGCCTCGGTCGCGCCTACAACCTCGCCGCTCCCACCTCGGGACGCGTCCTGAGCGGTGGCGTCGACGCCTCGGCGCTGTACCCGCCCAAGCGTTTCTTCGGCGCCGCGCGCAACATCGAGAACGGTGGATCGCTCACCATCCTCGCCACGGCCCTGGTGGAGACCGGCTCCAAGATGGACGACGTCATCTTCGAAGAGTTCAAGGGCACTGGCAACAGCGAGCTGCGCCTGAACCGCCAGCTCGCCGACAAGCGCATCTTCCCGGCCGTCGACGTCAACGCGTCGAGCACCCGCCGTGAAGAGATGCTGCTGTCGAACGACGAGGTCAAGATCACCTGGAAGCTCCGTCGCGCGCTGGCCGGCCTCGAGCCCCAGCAGGCCCTCGAGGTCGTGCTCGGAAAGCTCAAGGAGACCCAGTCGAACGTCGAGTTCCTCGTGCAGATGCAGAAGTCGATCCCGGCGCCCGCGCGCGGCGGTGACGACAACAGCATCCGCTGATCGGGGCGGGAGACGCGATGTCGGAGCCCGCGATGTTCGAGTCGGTCCGCGGACTGCTCGAGGAGCACAAGGCCGTCCAGGAAGAGCTCTCCGACCCGGCCGTGCACGCGGACGCCGCGCGCGCCAAGCGCGTCAACCGGCGTTATGCCGAGTTGTCGCGGATCGTGACGGCGCACGAGGCGTGGGTCTCGGCATCCGATGATCTCGAGGCCGCCCGCGAGCTCGCCCGCGAGGACGAGGCGTTCGCCGACGAGGTGCCGGGTCTCGAGGAGCGGGTCGCCGAGACGCAGGAGCGTCTGCGACGTCTGCTCATCCCGCGCGACCCCGACGACGCCCGCGACGTCATCATGGAGATCAAGGGCGGCGAGGGGGGAGCCGAGAGCGCCCTCTTCGCGGCCGACCTGCTGCGCATGTACCTGCAGTACGCGGCATCCATGGGTTGGAAGACCGAGCTCCTCGAGCGCACGGAGTCCGACCTCGGCGGCTACAAGGACGTGCAGGTCGCGATCAAGGGGTCCTCGAGCGACCCGGCCCAGGGAGTGTGGGCGCACCTGAAGTACGAGGGCGGCGTGCACCGCGTGCAGCGCGTGCCGGCCACCGAGTCGCAGGGGCGCATCCACACCTCCACCACGGGCGTGCTCGTCTTCCCCGAGGTCGACGAGCCCGAAGAGGTCGCGATCGACCCCAACGACCTGAAGATCGACGTCTTCCGCTCGTCGGGCCCCGGTGGTCAGTCCGTCAACACGACAGACTCCGCCGTGCGCATCACCCACGTTCCCACCGGGATCGTCGTGTCGATGCAGAACGAGAAGTCGCAGCTGCAGAACCGCGAGGCCGGCATGCGCGTGCTGCGCGCCCGCCTTCTCGCCAAGCAGCAGGAGGAGCGCGACGCCGTCGCCGCCGATGCGCGCAAGTCGCAGATCCGCGGCATGGATCGCTCCGAGCGCATCCGCACCTACAACTTCCCCGAGAACCGCATCGCCGATCACCGCACCGGGTACAAGGCGTACAACCTCGACCAGGTGATGGACGGCGCCCTCGGCCCGATCATCGAGTCGGCCATCACGGCCGACGAAGAAGCGCGGCTCGCGGCCCTCGCCGACTCCTAAGCTCGGGTGGTGCCCACCGCCGCTCAGATCGTGTCGTTCGACGACACCCCGCCCCCGCCCGGGCTCTCGCCGTGGGTCGGTCCCGCCGAGCAGGTCCGGCAGATCGAGATCGTGGATCCGGATGCCGCGTGGCCCGAGATCTTCGAGGTGCTCCGCTCCCGCATCGTCGGTGCGCTGGGTGACCGCGTCCTCGAGATCGAACACATCGGCTCGACGTCGGTGCCGGGGCTGGCCGCCAAGCCGATCATCGACATCGACCTGACGGTCGCCGACCCCGACGACGAGGACGCCTTCGTCCCTGCCCTCGAGGCGCTCGGATTCGTGCTGCGCGTGCGCGAGCCGTGGTGGCTGGGGCACCGCTGCCTGGTCTCGGCGGAGCCGGCCGCCAACCTGCACGTGTGGCCGCCCGACAGTCCCGAGGCGGCGCGGCACCGCATCTTCCGCGACTGGTTGCGCGCAGACGAGGCCGATCGACAGCGGTATGCCGCGGTCAAGCGCGAGGTCGCGGCCGACGGCTTGATGAGTGAGTACAACGCCCGCAAACAGGGCGTGATCCGCGAGATCTACGCCCGCGCCTTCGCGGCGGCGGGCCTGTTGCCCTGACGGGCGCCAATCCGGGACCGCGACACAGGATCCACGGCCGTGACCCGTCCGCAGAGCGCGGCGCGGGCGGATCTCCTGCGCTGTGCATTGATGGGGGTCAGTCGTCCCAGGCGGGCGGGTGGGGGAGAGGGCCACGGCGCCGCTCGAGCTGCGCGGCGAGCGACAGCAGCGTCGCCTCGCCGCCCGGACGCCCGACGAGCTGGATGGACACGGGGTGGCCGGTGGCGTCCCTGGTCAGCGGCACCGTCAGCGCGGGTAGCCCCGCGACGTTGACGAAGCTCGAATACGGCGCGTACTCCACCTGCATCGCGAACGACCGCTCGGGGCCATGTCCGGCGTAAGCCCCCACGGGTTGCGGCCGCTGCGCCAGCGCGGGAGTGAGCACCGCGTCGAAAGCGGCGAAGTCGGCGATCGTGCGGCGTTCGAACGCGCGCGCCGAGGCCAGACCGCCGAGCAGGTCCAGCGCGGACAGTCGGCGTCCCTCGCGGACGAGCCACGCCGTCAACGGCTCGACGAGCATCATGTCGTCGTCGCTCAACGGGATCCGCGCTGCGCTCGCTCTCCACAGCACGTGGAACAGCGACGCGTAGCCGAAGGGATGCCAGTCGGCATCCGCCACGGCATGTCCGGCGTCGCTGAGCCAGGCGGCGGCCGTGTCGAAGGCGGTGCGGGCGTCGGCGTCGAGCACGATGTCCTCGTCGTCGTCCCACGGTGACACGGTCGTGATCCCCACGCGCAACGCTCCCGGTCGCCGCCGGGCGGCCTCGACGAACGGTCCCGTGCCGGGCGCCGCCGTGGCGTACGTGAACGGCGCGAGGCCGACGAGCGCGTCGAGCAGCAGCCCGGCGTCCTCTGCCGAGCGGGCGATCGGTCCGGTCACCGACAGGCCGTCCGGGGAGTCGAAGCCGGATCCGATCGGTAGCCGCCCCCGCGACGGTTTGAGTCCGACGACACCCACGGTCGCCGAGGGGATGCGGATCGACCCACCGCCATCCGAGCCGACGGCCGCCGGCAAGAGCCCCGCCGCGACGGCGACGGCGGCCCCACCGCTGGATCCGCCCGCCCCGGCCGTGAGGCGCCACGGATCCCGCGCCGGCGCGTGGATCAGCGGCTCGGTGAACCCGGTGAGTCCGAACTCCGACGTGCTCGTCTTTCCCACGTTGATCGCCCCCGCGGCATCCAGCGCTTCGGCAAGGGGATCGGATGCCGTGGGCACGAGGTGCACGCGGGCTCGCGAGCCGTAGCGGGTGGGGACGCCGGCGCGGGCGACGAGGTCCTTGTCGGCGAGCGGCACACCCCACAGGGGACCGGTGGCGGGGTCGAGGGTGGCAGCGCGGCGCAGCGCGGCATCGGGTGTCACCTCGGCGAAAGCGCCCAGGTCGGCCAACCGGGCGATGCGGTCGAGGTAATGGGCCGTGAGCTCGCGCGGGTCGAGCGTGCCGTCGGCGAGGCCTCCGACCTGCGCGACGAGCGACAGGTCGTGCAGGCGGGTCATGTTCCGAGCCTACGACGGCATCGAGCAGCGCGTCTCTCGCCGACGCCACGCACCGATGCGACCCACGTTCACGCAGCGTCCCCGTGGACCTGCCTCGCCAGGCCGCACGGGCCGCCTCGTCGCCGGCCCGGCGCCTGTCCACCGCGGACGGCTATCCGGCGCGCTCCCACGCCGCGCTGTCCTCGTCGAGCTGCTCCAGAATCTCGCGGGGCGTCTGCCCGAGGTGGTGACGAAAAGCCCGATGCAGGTGAGACAGGTCGCTGAACCCCCACTTGGCGGCGAGCTGCGTCATCGTCATCCGCCCGCGCATCGCGCGCAGGTCGTCGGCACACCCCCGCACCCGCACGCGCATGACGGTCTGACCGAAGGTGAGGGGAGCATCCTCGTACAGCTGATGGAGTTTGCGCACCGAGACGGCGAAGTGCCGCGCGATCGCTGACGGTGAAGTGTCCACGAACCGGATGTGCCTCTCCAGATGGCGCGCGATGCTGCGACGCAGTTCCTCGTCCCCGCCGTGTTCATCGCTGACGGATCCGGTCGACGCGGAATGCGAGAGTGCGCGGCTCAGAGACGAGACGGCGACCCCCACGGCATCCGCTTCGCTGTCGGTCATTCTCGACGCCTGCTCCCACGAGGAGCGCAGGGTGTCGGCGACGACCGCTCCGAGCCCGGTCGCGGCGGAGAACGCCCGTGCCGTGGCATCCGCCCGCAAGACGTCGGGGATGTCATGAGCCGGTACGCGGAACGACACCGTCCGCCACGGGTCGAGGTAGTCCAGCGTGAACGCGCGGGTGGCATCCACGATCGAGAACGTCCCCGGACCCGACATGCTGCGTCGGCCGTCCTGCGAGACGACGCAGCGCCCGTCGAGCATCAGGGGTCTGATCGACCCACCCCCGTGCGGGACCGCGGCGATGGCGGACCCGCACGGGGGTGTTCAGATCCAGTACTCGGGCGTCGTCAGCACCGCGCGGGTGTCCTCGCCGGCACGGCGTTGACGCGCTTTGGCGGGGACGCCGACGAGCACGCTGTCGGCCGGGGCATCCGCGGTCACGACGGCGTTGGCGCCGACGGCGCTGCGGGCGCCGATCGTGATCGGCCCGAGGATCTTCGCCCCGGCGCCGACCGCGACACCGTCGTGCAGGGTCGGGTGCCTCTTGCCCCCCTCGCGCTGCCGGCCGCCGAGCGTCACGCCGTGGTACAGCATCACGTCGTCGCCGACCTCGGCCGTCTCGCCGACCACGACACCCATGCCGTGATCGATGAAGAAGCGTCGACCGATCGTGGCGCCGGGGTGGATCTCGACCCCGGTGAGCCACCGGGTCACCTGCGACAGGGCCCGCGCCGGGAAGCGCAGACCCCGTCGCCAGAGCCGGTTCGCGATGCGGTACGCCCACACGGCGTGAAGCCCCGGGTACAGCAGCGCGATCTCGAGGCCGCCGCGCGCCGCGGGATCGCGGAGCTTGGCCGAGGAGATGTCTTCGCGGATGCGGGAGAGGACCCCCACGTCAGTCTTCGCGCAGGTGCTCGTAGAGCGCCGTCGAGAGGTACCGCTCGCCGTAGGAGGGGATGATGACGACGATGTTCTTGCCCGCCGCCTCGGGGCGCCGCGCGACCTCGAGGGCCGCCCAGATCGCCGCACCCGACGACATGCCGACCAGGATGCCGTCTTTCGCAGCCGTCTCACGGGCCAGGCGGATCGCGTCGTCGAACTCGACGTCGATCACCTCGTCGATGATGTCGCGGTCGAGGATCGCGGGCACGAAGTTGGGGCCGATGCCCTGGATCTTGTGGGGACCGGGGTGGCCCTTGGTGAGTACGGGGGAGTCGGCGGGCTCGACGGCGACGACCTTGACCCCGGGCACGCGTTCCTTGAGCACCTGGCCGACGCCGGTGATGGTGCCGCCGGTGCCGATTCCGGCGACGAAGTAGTCGACCTTGCCCTCGGTGTCGCGCAGGATCTCTTCGGCCGTTGTCTTGCGGTGGATCGCGGGGTTCGCCTCGTTCTCGAACTGGCGGGCCCAGACGGCGCCCGGCGTCTCGGCGACGATGCGCTTGGCCTCGTCCACGGCGTGCGACATGCCCTTGGTGGGATCGGTGAGTACGAGCTCGGCGCCGAAGGCCTTGAGCAGGATGCGGCGTTCCTTCGACATCGAGGCCGGCATCGTGAGGATGACCTTGTACCCGCGTGCGGCGCCCACCATGGCGAGGGCGATGCCGGTGTTGCCGCTCGTCGACTCGACGATCGTGCCGCCGGGCTTGAGCTCGCCCGAGGCTTCGGCCGCGTCGATGATGGCGATGCCGAGGCGGTCCTTGACGCTCGAGGCGGGGTTGTAGAACTCGAGCTTGGCGAGGATCTGGCCGCCCGCGCCTTCGGCGACGCGGTTCAGCCGCACGAGCGGCGTGTCGCCGAATGCAGAGGTGATGTCGGAGTGGATGCCGGGCATGGCTCGCCTTTCGCCGTCGGTCGGGACGCGATCATTTTAGGCGAGCCTTCCGACACCGCCGGCCCGTGTGACGCCGCGCGACTAGGCTGGGCTCCCGTCATGCCAAAGACCGTCCCGCTCCCCGTCCCCACGGCCCTTTCGGTCGCCGATGTCCTGCGCTCCGCCGCGCAGCGACTGCACGCGGCGGGAGTACCCGATCCGCAGGTCGACGCCGAACTCCTCGTCGCCCATGTGCTCGACTCCTCCCGCGGCGGGGTGCAGGCCGCCGCCATCCGCGGAGACCGGATGCCGGAGCCCGCCGCGCGCGCCCTCGCCCCTCTGCTCGACCGCCGTGCGGCCCGTGAGCCCCTGCAGCACCTCACCGGTCTCGCGCCGTTCCGTTCCCTGGAGCTGGCGGTGGGACCGGGCGTGTTCGTCCCGCGCCCCGAGACGGAGATGGTGGCCCAGCTCGCGATCGACGCGCTGCGCTCTGCGGCATCCGAGGCGCCGATCGCGGTCGATCTCGGAACCGGCAGCGGCGCGATCGCGCTCGCGATGGCCACCGAGGTGCCCCACGCCCGTGTCTTCGCCGCCGAGAACTCGGTTGATGCGTTCGTCTGGACGAAGCAGAACGTGGCCCGCGTCGGTGCCGACAACGTCACACTCGCCTTCGTCGACCTCGCCGACGCGTTCCGCGAGCTCGACGGGACCGTGTCGGTCGTGGCATCCAACCCTCCTTACGTTCCAGACGACGCGATCCCGCGTGATCCCGAGGTGCGTCTCTACGACCCGCCGGCGGCGCTGTACGGGGGACCGGACGGACTGGATGCCGTGCGCCATCTCAGCCGCGTCGGACTCCGGCTCGGTCACCCCGGGGCGATGATCGTCATCGAGCACGGCGAGTGGCAGGGCGAGGCCATCCGCGACATCCTCGTCGCCGACGGCTGGCGTTCGGCCGCGACCCACCGCGATCTGACGAGCAGGGATCGCGCCACCACCGCCACCCGTCCGTGACCACGCGGAGGGCGGCGCGCGACTAGACTGACGCGCGTTATGTCACCCGTCTACGACTGCCGTGACGAATCGCAGCTGCTGTCCGGAATGCGCCACGCGCGTCAAGCGATCGGCCGCGGCGAGCTCGTCGTGCTCCCCACCGACACCGTCTACGGAATCGCCGCGGACGCCTTCAACGCGCGTGCCGTCGCGGGCCTGCTCGAGGCGAAGGGCCGCGGACGCCAGCAGCCGCCGCCCGTCCTCGTCCCCGGAGTCGGGACGCTGCGGGCCCTCGTCGCCGAGATCCCTCCCGCCGTCGACGATCTCGTTCGCGAGTTCTGGCCGGGAGGGCTGACGATCGTGCTTCCCGCCCAGCCCTCGCTCTCGTGGGACCTCGGTGACACGCACGGCACGGTCGCGGTGCGCATGCCCGCGCAGAAGATGACGCTCGAACTGCTCGAAGAGACCGGACCGCTCGCGGTGTCGAGCGCGAACCTCACGGGTCGAGCAGCGGCGGTCGACATCGACTCCGCTCGTGACATGCTCGGCGACAGTGTGGCGGCCTACCTCGACGCCGGCGTCAGCGAGACGGGCGTCGCCTCGACGATCATCGATGCCACGACACTCGTCGGGGGAGCGGAACCGCAGATCCGCGTGCTGCGCGAGGGCGCGATCTCGCGCGACCGTCTGCGCGCGGTGGTGGGCGACCTCCTCGAGCCGGACCCCGTCGACGAGGTCGTGGACCCCCTCGCGACACCCTCCGCAACGACCCCGGATGCCGAGGCGCCGGGTCCGTGACCCAATACCTCCTCACCATCCTGTTCACGGCGGCGGTCACGCTCGCGCTGTCGTGGGTGGTGTGGAAGCTTGCTCTGCGGTTCAAGCTGTACCCCGGCATCCGCGACCGCGATGTGCACAAGACGCCCACCCCGCGCCTCGGTGGTGTCGCGATGTTCCTCGGCGTGGTCGCCGCCTTCGCGCTCTCGAGCAGGAACCCCTACTTCGCGATCTTCTGGATCGACCCCGTCCCGGTGCTCTCTCTGCTTGGGGCGGTGCTGCTCATCGTGCTCGTCGGCGTCGCAGACGACCTGTGGGATCTCGACTGGATGATCAAGCTCGGGGCGCAGTTCGTGGCGGCCGGCATCATCGCCTGGTTCGGTCAGCTGCAGATCCTGTCGTTGCCGATCGGCGCACTCACGGTGGGATCGAGCTGGGTAAGCTTCCTGCTGACCGTGTTCGCGATGGTCGTCGTCATGAACGCCGTGAACTTCATCGACGGGCTGAACGGTCTCGTGGCGGGCGTCTGCCTGATCGCCAACGGCGTCTTCTTCGCGTACTCGTACCTCCTCGTGCGCGATACCGGAGCGAGCACCTACTTCAACCTCGCGTCCTTCATCGCGGCGGTGCTCGTGGGGGCGTGCCTGGGCTTCCTCCCGATGAACTGGACCCCGGCGAAGCTCTTCATGGGCGACGCGGGCGCGCTCATGCTGGGGCTGCTCATGGCGAGCTCCGCCGTCGCGATCACCGGTCAGCTCGACCCCGCGGTGCTCGATCCCGAGAAGATCGGCCGTTCGCAGCTGCTCGGTGCCTTCATCCCGATCCTGTTGCCCGTGGTCATCGTGCTGCTGCCCCTGCTCGACTTCGGGCTCGCGGTCGCGCGGCGGCAGTGGGCGGGCAGATCGCCCTTCTCGCCGGACCGCAAGCACCTTCACCACCGCATGCTCGACATGGGGCACACCGACCGCGACGCGGTCCTCATCTTCTACAGCTGGACCGCCGTGGTGAGCCTCGCGTTCCTGCTGATGTACATCGGCACCCAGCAGGGCTGGCCCGGCGACTACGCGATCGGCATCGCCTTCGGCGTGACCGGTGTCGCCGCTTGCGCCGTCCTCACGCTCCTGCCCTCCCAGCACCGTCTGCGGTTGTCCCGCCGACCCCGACCCACCCGACCGGAGTCCTCCTCATGAGCAGTGTTTCGCCCGCCCCTCGTCGCCCTCTCTCCAGTACCCCGGTGCTGCGCACCGCCCTGGTATGGGGTGGCATCGTGACGGCGGTGCTGCTCGTGCTCGGGGCTGTCGTGGGCTTCCTCGTCGGGGGCGGGGGAGGCCTCGGCAGCGCCCTGTCGGGCGTCGCGGTCAGCGCGATCTTCCTCGCGGTGACGGCCATCAGCATCCTCGTGGCGAACCGCTGGTTCGGAGATCCCCTCTACGTGCCGATCTTCTTCGGAATCGTCCTGGGCGGGTGGCTGCTGAAGCTCATCCTGTTCATTGTGGCGATCGTGGTGCTGCGCGGACAGGGGTGGGTCGACCCGGTCGTGTTCTACGTGGCGCTCGTCGTCAGCGTCATCGCCTCGCTCGTCGTCGACGTGGTCGTGTTGCTGCGCATGCGTATCCCGAGCGTGAGCGATGTGACCCTGCCCACCGACCCCGACGCGGGCGATCGCCGATCCTGAGACCCCCGTATCTCATGAGGCGGCACGCCGAGGCCTATTAGTCCGTCGGCGAGACGATCACGGCACTCGGACTCATGGATCCGCCGGGAGTTTGATAGGGTTGCCGTAGTACCCACCCGCGATTGGAACTCTTCTCCAGGCTCGCACTTCGGGTAACAATCACCGACCATCGTCGCAACGGTTCACACCGATGCCCCGAAGCTGGAGCCAGCGCTGACTACTCAAGCTGCGACCCTGATCACGAACTTCGCGTCCGCGGGTGCCGAGTTCCACCCGCCGTCCATCTCGGAGTTCTTCCCGGATGCGGTGCTGTTCGAGGGCACGATCTTCGCGATCACGCGTATCAACCTCACGCAGATGCTGGCGACGCTGGCCCTCGTTCTCTTCCTCGTGCTCGGCACTCGCCGCATGAAGATCGTCCCCGGCCGCTTCCAGAGCGTCGCCGAGATGGGTTTGGACTTCGTCCGCGTCAACATCGCCGAGGACATCCTCGGACGCAAGGACGGCAAGCGCTTCCTGCCGATCCTCACCACCATCTTCTTCATGGTGCTGTTCATGAACATCACGGGTGTCATCCCGTTCCTGAACATCGCGGGAACCAGCGTCATCGCCGTTCCGATGCTGCTCGCGATCGTGGCCTACGTCACCTTCATCTACGCAGGCATCAAGAAGAGCCCCGCCGGCTTCTTCAAGAACGCGCTGCTGCCCTCGGGCGTCCCGTGGCCGCTGTACATCATCATCGTCCCGCTCGAGTTCCTCTCCACCTTCATCATCCGGCCCGTCACCCTGACGCTGCGTCTGCTGATGAACATGGTCGTCGGTCACCTCATGCTGGTCTTGTTCTTCTCGGCGACGCAGTTCTTCGTCGTGGGGCTCAGCGGATGGTGGACGGCTCTCGGCGCCGGTTCGCTGGCCTTCGGCTTCGCCTTCACCCTGTTCGAAATCTTCGTCGCCTTCCTCCAGGCGTACGTCTTCGCGATCCTCACCGCGGTCTACATCCAGCTCGCGGTCGCAGAAGAGCACTGAGCGGCCCGGCGCACGCCGAGCCACCCAACGAAAGGAAAAAACCCGTGGACGCAACTACGGTTCTCGCCCAGGTCACCGGTAACGTCGCCACGATCGGCTACGGTCTCGCCGCCATCGGCCCCGCCATCGGCGTGGGCATCGTCGTCGGCAAGACGATCGAGGGCGTCGCCCGTCAGCCCGAGCTCGCGGGCCGCCTGCAGGTCCTGATGTTCATCGGTATCGCCTTCACCGAGGCGCTCGCCTTCATCGGTATCGCGACCGGCTTCATCTTCACTTGATCCCGGCCGCTCTCGATTCACTGTAAGGAGACAGGATGCTGAACGCTCTTGTCACTCTCGCCGCGGAGCCCGCGGGGGAAGCGCACAACCCGCTGCTTCCTGCGGTCTACGACATCATCTGGTCGGCGGTGTGCTTCGTCGTCATCATCTTCGTGGTGTGGCGCGTCGCTCTGCCGCGCATGGCGAAGCTGCTCGACGAGCGCAGTGCTGCCATCGAGGGCAACATCGCGAAGGCCGACGAGGCCCAGCGTCAGGCCGAGGCCGCCCTCGAGCAGTACACGGCTCAGCTCGCCGAGGCGCGCCGCGAAGCCGGTGAGATCCGCGAGTCCGCCACCCAGGACGGTCGCAAGATCGTCGCCGAGGCGCGCGAGACCGCGGCAGCCGATGCCGCTCGCATCACCGCGTCCGCTCACGCGCAGATCGAGGCGGAGCGTCAGGCGACCCTCGTGCAGCTGCGCTCCGAGGTCGGTACCCTCGCGGTCGACCTCGCCGGCAACGTGATCGGTGAGACCCTGTCCGACGACGCGCGTGCGAACGCCGTGGTCGACCGCTTCCTCGCCGAGCTCGAGGCGTCCGAGAAGGCGGCCAAGTAATGGGCAGCGCGACCACTCAGGCGCGGACCGCGACGACGGAGGCCCTGGCCTCCACGTCGGGCGTCGATCTCGACGTCGCGCGCGAGCTGTTCGCGGCCGTCGGTGCCGTGAGCGGATCGTCGCAGTTGAGCGGCGCGCTGTCCGACTCGTCGGTGCCGGCCCCCGCTCGCGCGGGGCTGGTCTCGGCCGTCTTCGGCTCCACCTACCGTCCCGCCACGGTCGCCCTGCTCTCCAGCGCTGCCCAGCAGCGCTGGTCGAACGCCGGGCAGTTCGTCGAGGGTCTCGAAGAGCTGGCGATCCAGGCGACCTCGGTCGCCGAGTCGGCGGACATCGAGTCGGAGCTGTTCGCCTTCTCGCGCACCGTCGCGAGCAACGGCGAGCTCGAGCTCGCTCTCGGTGGGCGCCTCGGCGGCGCCTCGGCGAAGGGGTCGCTCGTCTCGACCCTTCTCGACGGCCGCGCGAGCACCGGCACCGCACTCATCGTGTCGTCGCTGGTGCAGCACGCCCGCGGCCGCCGCGTACGCGCCCTGCTTCGCCGGGCCGAGCGCATCGTCGCCGACCAGCGCGCGCGGATCGTCGCCACCGTGTACGCCGCAGCCCCCCTCAGCGCCGAACAGCAGACTCGTCTGCAGAACGCTCTCAGCGCACGTTACGGTTCAGCGGTCACGCTGAACACCGTGATCGACCCGACGGTGGTCGGCGGTCTGCGCGTGCAGGTCGCGGACGACGTCATCGACGCGAGCGTGTCCGCACGTCTCGCTGACCTCCGCCAGCGGATCGCAGGCTAAAGACTTTCCGCCCGAATGGGCGTGGATCTGGGGGCCGAGTGCCCCACGAACGAAGGAAGACAATGGCAGATCTCTCTATCAGCCCCGACGTCATTCGTGACGCGCTGAAGGACTTCGTCAACGCCTACGAGCCCACCGGCGCCGCGGCGACCGAGGTCGGCGCCGTCGTCGACGCGGCCGACGGCATCGCGCACGTCGAGGGCCTTCCGGGCGTCATGGCCAACGAGCTCATCCGCTTCGCGGACGGCACGCTGGGCCTCGCTCAGAACCTCGACGAGAACGAGATCGGTGTGGTCGTCCTCGGCGACTTCGCCGGCATCGAAGAAGGCCAGAGCGTCACTCGCACCGGTGAGGTCCTCTCGGTGGGTGTCGGTGACGGCTACCTGGGCCGCGTCGTCGACCCGCTCGGCAACCCGATCGACGGTCTCGGCGAGATCGCGACCGAGGGGCGTCGCGCGCTCGAGCTCCAGGCTCCCGGCGTCATGCAGCGCAAGAGCGTCCACGAGCCGCTGCAGACCGGCATCAAGGCGATCGACGCCATGATCCCCGTCGGTCGTGGCCAGCGTCAGCTCATCATCGGCGACCGCCAGACCGGTAAGACGGCGATCGCGATCGACACGATCATCAACCAGCGGGCCAACTGGGAGTCCGGCGACGTCAACAAGCAGGTGCGTTGCATCTACGTCGCGATCGGCCAGAAGGGCTCGACCATCGCTTCGGTGAAGGGCGCCCTCGAGGAGGCGGGCGCGATGGAGTACACCACCATCGTCGCCGCCCCGGCGTCCGACCCCGCCGGCTTCAAGTACCTCGCCCCCTACACCGGCTCGGCCATCGGCCAGCACTGGATGTACGGCGGCAAGCACGTGCTGATCATCTTCGATGACCTGTCGAAGCAGGCCGAGGCCTACCGTGCCGTTTCGCTGCTGCTCCGCCGCCCGCCGGGCCGCGAGGCTTACCCCGGCGACGTCTTCTACCTGCACTCGCGTCTGCTCGAGCGCTGCGCGAAGCTCTCCGACGAGCTCGGTGCCGGTTCGATGACGGGTCTGCCCATCATCGAGACGAAGGCGAACGACGTCTCGGCGTACATCCCGACCAACGTGATCTCCATCACCGACGGCCAGATCTTCCTGCAGTCCGACCTCTTCAACGCCAACCAGCGTCCCGCTGTCGACGTGGGTATCTCGGTCTCGCGAGTGGGCGGTGACGCTCAGGTCAAGTCGATCAAGAAGGTGTCGGGAACCCTGAAGCTCGAGCTCGCGCAGTACCGCTCGCTCGAGGCCTTCGCGATGTTCGCCAGCGACCTCGACGCGGCTTCACGTCGTCAGCTCGCCCGCGGTGCGCGTCTGACCGAGCTGCTCAAGCAGCCGCAGTACTCGCCGTACCCCGTCGAGGAGCAGGTCGTCTCGATCTGGGCCGGAACGAACGGCAAGCTCGACACCGTCGAGGTGTCCGACGTCCTGCGCTTCGAGCGCGAGCTGCTGGACTACCTCCGCCGCAACTCGACGGTGCTCGACACCCTGCGTGAGACCAACGTGCTCGGTGACGACACGCTCGCGGAGCTCGAGCAGAAGATCGACGCATTCGCGAAGGAATTCCAGCCCGGCAAGGACCAGGGCGTCGTCGGCGCCGAGAAGGTCGACGCTGCCGAGGCGGAAGACGTCAACCAGGAGCGGATCGTCAAGGGCCGTCGCTGATAGCGACGACACGAGAACGGAATCATGGGCGCACAACTGCGGGTCTACAAGCAGAAGATCTCTTCTGCTCAGACGACCAAGAAGATCACGAAGGCGATGGAGCTCATCGCGGCTTCGCGCATCCAGAAGGCGATGGCGCGTGTGCGCGCGGCATCGCCCTTCGCGCGGGCCGTCACGAGCGCCGTCTCCGCGGTGGCCACGCACTCCTCCGTCGACCACCCGCTGACGACCGAGCGCGAGAACATCCGCCGTTCGGCCCTGGTCGTGTTCACCTCCGACCGAGGCCTGGCGGGAGCGTTCAACTCGCAGATCCTTCGCGAGGCTCTCGAGCTGGCCGAGCTCCTGCGTTCGCAGGGCAAGGACGTGGTGTTCTACCTGGTAGGTCGCAAGGCCGTCGGCTACTTCCAGTTCCGCCGCATGGCGAGCGCCGCGCAGTGGGTCGGTGACACCGACACCCCGCAGTTCTCCACCGCGGAGGAAATCTCGGATGCCGTTCTCCAGGCGTATCGCGCTGGTAGCGACAACGAGGGTGTCGACGAGATCCACCTCGTGTACAACCGCTTCGTCAGCATGATGACGCAGTCGCCCGAGTCGGTGCGCCTGCTTCCGCTCGAGGTGCTCGAGGCCGACGAGGCCCCGGGTCAGGCCGAGATCTACCCGCTCTACGAGTTCGAGCCGGACGCCGAGACCGTGCTCGATGCGCTTCTGCCGGTCTACGTCCAGAGCCGAATCTTCAACGCCCTCCTCCAGTCGTCGGCCGCCAAGCACGCCGCGACGCAGAAGGCCATGAAGTCGGCCAGCGACAACGCCGACAAGCTCATCACCGACTACACCCGCCTGCGCAACAACGCGCGTCAGGCGGAGATCACGCAGCAGATCGCCGAGATCGTCGGCGGCGCCGATGCTCTGGCATCCGGCAAGTAAGTTCCCAAGGAGAGAAGAAGCCATGAGCCTCACCGCCGAGAAGACCGACGCGGCCGTCGTCGGACGCGTCGCGCGCGTCACCGGCCCGGTCGTCGACATCGAGTTCCCGCATGACGCGATCCCCGAGATCTACAACGCGCTGAAGACCACGATCACCATCGGTGACGAGTCGACCGAGATCACCCTCGAGGTCGCTCAGCACCTCGGTGACGACCTCGTGCGCGCCATCGCCCTCAAGCCCACCGACGGCATCGTCCGCGGTCAGGAAGTGCGTGACACCCGCGGCCCCATCTCGGTGCCCGTCGGAGACGTCACCAAGGGCAAGGTCTTCGATGTCACCGGTGAGGTGCTCAACGCCGCTCCCGGTGAGCAGGTCGAGATCACCGAGCGTTGGGGCATCCACCGCAAGGCGCCCAGCTTCGACCAGCTCGAGTCCAAGACCGAGATGTTCGAGACCGGCATCAAGTCGATCGACCTCCTCACCCCGTACGTGCAGGGTGGAAAGATCGGCCTCTTCGGTGGCGCCGGCGTCGGCAAGACCGTCCTGATCCAGGAGATGATCCAGCGCGTCGCGCAGGACCACGGTGGTGTCTCGGTGTTCGCCGGTGTCGGTGAGCGTACCCGTGAGGGCAACGACCTCATCGGCGAGATGGAAGAGGCCGGTGTCTTCGACAAGACCGCCCTCGTGTTCGGTCAGATGGACGAGCCGCCGGGAACGCGTCTGCGCGTCGCGCTGTCGGCCCTGACGATGGCTGAGTACTTCCGTGACGTCCAGAAGCAGGACGTGCTGCTGTTCATCGACAACATCTTCCGCTTCACGCAGGCCGGTTCCGAGGTCTCGACGCTGCTCGGCCGCATGCCCTCGGCCGTGGGTTACCAGCCGAACCTCGCCGACGAGATGGGCGTGCTCCAGGAGCGCATCACCTCCACGCGCGGCCACTCGATCACCTCGCTGCAGGCGATCTACGTCCCCGCCGACGACTACACCGACCCGGCTCCGGCGACCACCTTCGCTCACCTCGACGCGACCACCGAGCTGTCGCGTGAGATCGCGTCGAAGGGTCTCTACCCGGCCATCGACCCGCTCACCTCCACGAGCCGCATCCTCGACCCGCGCTACATCGGTGCCGACCACTACCGCGTGGCCACCTCGGTGAAGCAGATCCTCCAGAAGAACAAGGAACTGCAGGAGATCATCGCCATCCTCGGTGTCGACGAGCTCTCGGAAGAGGACAAGATTGTCGTGTCGCGTGCGCGTCGTATCCAGCAGTTCCTCTCGCAGAACACCTACATGGCCAAGAAGTTCACCGGTGTCGAGGGCTCCACGGTCCCGATCAAGGAGACCATCGAGTCGTTCGACGCGATCGTCAAGGGTGAGTTCGACCACGTTGCCGAGCAGGCGTTCTTCAACGTCGGTGGCATCTCCGACGTCGAGGCCAAGTGGGCGCAGATCCAGAAGGAGAACGGCTGACATGTCGTTGCGCGTGAGCCTGGTGTCGGCCGACGCCGAGGTGTGGACGGGGGAGGCCTCGCTCGTCGTGGCCAAGACCGTCGAGGGTGAGATCGGTTTCATGCAGGGTCATGAGCCGGTTCTCGCGATCCTCGCCCAGGGCGAGGTGCGCATCACCCGTACCGACGGCTCGAAGATCCTCGCCAACGCCGAGGACGGCTTCCTGTCGATGGCGAACGACGAACTCACGATCGTCGCCGGAAACGCGGCACTCGTCTCCTGACACCGTCTCTTTCCCTCGACGCGCGTCGCCCGATTTCGGGCGGCGCGCGTCGTCTGTCTGCGGAGAACCCATGCTCGTCCTTCTTCCCCCGTCCGAGACCAAGCGACCGGGCGGCGACGGCCTCCCTCTCGATCTCGCGGGGCTGCCCCTGCCCTCGTTGAGCGGTGCGCGCAAGACCGTCGTCGATGCGCTGGTCGCTCTCTCCTCCGATGAGGAACAAGCCGCTCGGGTACTCAAGATCAGCGCGAAGCGTCGGCACGAGATCGGCGACAACGCTGCCCTGCGTACCGCGCCGACCATGCCGGCGATCGACCGCTACACCGGGGTCCTCTTCGATGCCCTGGATGCCGCCGGCCTCGACGCCGCGGCGCGTGCCTGGCTCGGCGACCACGTGATGATCCAGTCCGCGCCGTTCGGACCGGTCGGCGCTCTCGATGGCATCCCGGCCTATCGTCTCGCGGCGGGCACGTCGCTGCCGGGCACTCCGGCGCTGCGACGCATCTGGGCAGACGCCGTGAGCCAGGCGTGGGCAGAGCTTCGGCCGGACTTCGTCCTCGACCTGCGCTCGGAGGCGTACGCCGCGCTCGGTCCCCTTCCCGCCGGGGTGGCGGCGGTGTACGTCCGCGTGATGAGCGAGGACTCCGGCGGCGCGGCGCGCGCCCTCAACCACTTCAACAAACACGCGAAGGGGGAGCTGGTCCGGGCGCTGGCCGTGCAACGAGCGCGGATCGAGACCATCGACGACCTTCATGAATGGGCGGAGGGCGCGGGGTGGACGCTCCGCGCCGGCGCACCCGGCGAGGTGGCGCTGATTGTATAAGTCTCGCGCGCCCCTGTCAGGAAAGTCTCAGGATCGCTAGCATGTGAGACGCGGGGGGCGCATGGATGCTTCCCGCGCACTCGCTTGGAAAGGAACTCGCATGAGTGACTCCTACTACTACGACGACGGGAGCGGTGCCGCCGCTCTCGCAGCAGTCTTGCTCGTCCTGATCCCGATCCTCTTCATCCTCGCTGTCGCGGCATACGTGATCTCGTCGTTCCTCTACATGAAGATCTTCGAGAAGGCCGGTGTGCAGGGCAAGTGGCGCGCCTGGGTGCCCGTATACAACGGCCTCATCGCCGCCAAGCTCGGCGATGTCTCGCCGTGGGTGGTCCTGATCGTCGCGGTCGCCTCGAGCGTGCTCTCGAACATCCCGGTCATCGGCCCGATCTTCAGCCTCGCGATCCTTGCGGTCGCGGTCATGTACTCGTACCGCATCGGCCTCAAGCTCGGTAAGGACTGGCCGCTGCTCCTGCTGTGGTTGATCCCCGGTATCGGCGCGCTCATCTGGCTCGCGATCATCGCCTTCAGCAACAATCGATGGAACCCCGCGATCGCTCCCGCGCCGTGGGCCAACTCCTTCCTCGCCGACAAGACGGTGTGGAACGGCATCCCCGTTCAGCCGAGTCAGCCCGTCGCCGGCAACGGTGGCGGATACGCCGGCCCCGGCTACGGCGCGCCCCCGGCGCAGCAGCCGTACAACCCGCCGGCCACGGGTACGACCCCGCCGCCTCCGGCTCCGCCGGCAGGCCCCCAGGTCTGACGTCATCGAAGGGCTCCTCGTCACGACGGGGAGCCCTTCGTCGTACGCGGCGATAGCGTGGAGGGATGACGTCCCCCGTTCTTCTCCTCCGCGGCGTAGGCCGTTCCGGACTCCGCGTATCCGCGGTAGGCCTCGGCTGCAACAACTTCGGGCGCGCCGGCACGGCGACCGAGACGATCGAGGGCACGCGGGCGGTACTCGACGCCGCCATCGGGGCGGGGGTGACCTTCCTCGACACCGCCGACATGTACGGACGCGAGTTCGGTCTGTCCGAGAGCCTGCTGGGGGAGGCTCTCGAGGGACGACGCGACCAGGTCGTCCTCGCGACGAAGTTCGGGCACTCCGACTTCGCGCCGGCGATCTCGGGAGGGGCGAAGGGGTCCCGCACGCATGTGCGCCGCGCCGTCGAAGCCTCGCTGCGTCGCCTGCGGACGGACTGGATCGATCTCTACCAGCTGCACACGCCCGATCCGTCGACCCCGATCGATGAGACGCTCGACGCTCTGAGCGACTTGGTTCGCGAGGGCAAGGTCCGTTACGTCGGCCACTCGAACTTCGCGGGGTGGCAGATCGCCGAGGCCGACCACGCGGCGCGGGGGGTGCGTTTCGTCTCGACCCAGAATCAGTACAGCCTGCTCGCGCGCGCCGCAGAGCGTGAGGTCATTCCCGCGGCTGAGCGCTACGGCCTGGGGCTCCTGCCCTTCTTCCCCCTGCACAACGGACTGCTCACCGGCAAGTTCACGCGTGACGGCGGGCCGGAGGACAGTCGCATCATGCGCCAGAGGCGGCATCTGTGGAGTGAGGCGCCATGGGACGCGCTCGAGCGCTACCAGGCGTTCTGCGACGCGCGCGGCATCAGCATGCTCGAGGCGACCTTCGCCTGGTTCCTGTCCAAGCCCGTCGTCTCGAGCGTGATCGCCGGAGCGACGAGTCCCGAGCAGGTCCGAGCGAACGCCGCCGCGGCTACCGCGTGGACGCCGAGCGGGGAGGACCTCGTCGAGCTCGACGGCATCCTGCCCCTTCCCGCGGATCCTGCCGCGGGGTGATCGACACGGAGGTCAGGCGCACCTGCGGCGCGTCCGCGGATCGGGGGCGAGCGTCGACTAAGATGACAGGGCCGTGCGGTTCCGCCGGCGCAGTCGGCCAACCGGAGGATCGTTCGTGCCCGAGGTGACCACCCACACGCGCACCGTCTCGCTCGGCGAAACCGTCCTCGAGCTGTCGTGGGCAGCGAGCACCGAGGTCGGACGTCGCCGCGAGGTCAATCAAGATGCGGTCTTGGCCGACTACCCGCTGTTCGTGGTGGCCGACGGTATGGGCGGACACCTGGGCGGAGAGATCGCCAGCGCGAGCACCGTCGAACGTCTCCGTGCCGTCGTCGCGACCGGTCCCGTCTCGACCAAGAACATCGAGAAGGCCCTGTCCCGCGCGGTCAAAGACATCGTGGCCCACCCGGAGACGACCGACGAGGGCACCGGCACCACGCTCACGGGCGTATACCTCGAGACCCAGACGGACGAACCCCACTGGGTGACCCTGAACATCGGCGACTCGCGCGTGTATCTTCTGCGCGACGGCGAGATCGTCCAGGTGACGACCGATCACTCGGTGGTCCAAGAGCTCATCGCGGCGGGACGCCTCAGTCCCGAAGAGGCGGAGAACCACCCGTACGGCAACGTCATCACGCGGGCCGTCGGCCCGAGCGACAGCGTCAAGCCCGACTATCTTCGCCTCGACGTGCTCGACGGTGACCGCTTCGTCATCTGCTCCGACGGTTTGACCAAGGAGCTCACCGACTTCGGCATCCGTCATTTCCTCGAGGCGAACGCCGACCCGGCCGCGGCCGTCGACGCGATGATGGCGGCCGCGCTCGAGAACGGTGGGCGTGACAACATCTCGATCGTCGTGCTCGACGTCATCCGTCGCCCCGCATAAATTCATCTTGACCGCGGAGACCCGCGGATTCTACGTTCGGCATATGACCTCTGCACCCGAACGGACGGCCGGCAAAGGCCTGGCCGCCGGCACCCTCGGTCTCTGGGGCTCGACCGTGATCGGTCTGGCATCCACCGCTCCGGTGTATTCCCTCGTCGCCACCCTCGGATTCGTCGTCCTCGCGGTGGGGGCTTCGGCGCCGATCGCTTTCGTCCTCGCGTTCATCCCGATGCTGTTCATCGCCTTCGCCTATCGCGAGCTCAACAACGAGGTGCCCGATTGCGGGACCACGTTCACCTGGAGCACGAAGGCCTTCGGTCCGTGGGCCGGGTGGATGGGCGGCTGGGGCGTCGCGGTCGCCGGGATCGTCGTGCTCGCCAATCTCTCGCAGATCGCGGGTGTCTACCTCTGGTCCCTCGTCGGCGACGGCTCTCTCGCCCAGAACGTGCCGCTCGTCACCGCCACCGGCGTCGCGTTCATCGCGGCGATGACCTTCATCAGCTACCGCGGTGTCGAGATCGGCGAGCGGATCCAGAACATCCTGCTCGCGGTGCAGTACGTCGTGCTCGCGCTGTTCGTGGTGCTGGCGCTGTGGAAGTTCTTCGACGGCACCGCGCCGAACCCCACGCCTTTCGACCTCGCATGGTTCAACCCGTTCGGTTTCACGGACTGGAGCGGGTTCACCGAGGCGGTTCTGCTCGCCCTCTTCATCTACTGGGGCTGGGACACCTGCCTGGCGCTCAACGAAGAGACCAAGGACCCCCAGCGCATCCCCGGGCGCGCGGCATTGCTCACGACCGTCATCCTGCTCGGCACGTACGTCACGGTCACCGTCGCGGCGATGATGTATGCCGGGGTCGGAGAAGACGGGGCGGGCCTGGCCAACCCCGCGAACGCCGACGACGTGTTCCTCGCCCTCAAGGACGATCTGTTCGGTCCGTTCGGATGGGTCCTCGTCGTCGCCGTGCTCATCTCGGCGGTGTCGTCCACGCAGACCACCATCCTCCCCACGGCGCGCGGAACGCTCGCCATGGCCGCGTACAAGGCACTGCCGCATCGTTTCCAGACGGTGCACCCCCGCTACCGCACACCGTCGTTCTCGACCCTCGTCATGGGCATCGTCGCGAGCGTCTACTACGTGGGCATGACGATCATCAGCGACAACATCCTGCAGGATTCGATCCTGTCTCTCGGGCTCGCGATCGCCTTCTACTACTCCATGACCGGGTACGCCTGCGTCTGGTACTACCGTCGGCAGCTGTTCTCGTCGGCGAAGAACCTCGTGTACCGCGGCATCCTGCCCCTGCTCGGTGCGCTCATGCTGACGTTCGCCTTCGTGCAGTCGGCGATCGACATGTACGACCCGGAGTACGGCAACACCGTCCTGCTGGGGATCGGCGGCACGTTCGTGGTCGGCATCGGATCGCTCGCGATCGGTGTCGTGCTGATGGTGCTGTGGTTCCTGTTCCCCGGCTCCCAGCCGTTCTTCCGGGGCGAGAGCCTCAATCGCGAGACCGAGGTGCTCGTGCCGGACGAGCCGATCGCGCACCCGCGCTCGGTCGACGGGGGTATCTGAGCGGAGTCGGTCTCGGATCAGCCGGGAGAGCCGTTCTCGAGGCGTCAGACCGCGGAGCGGATGGACCCGACCTCGCGACCGCCGCCGAGCACCGACAGCGAGAGCTGCGCGACAGTGTCGTCGACCTCCTGCGCGCTCAGGGCTCCGACCCGCTCGAGCAGACGCAGGGCGACGACGTGGCCGGCACGGTTGGAGCCGTCGAGCATCTTGAGGGCGACCGTCGTGCCGTCGGGAGCGGTCATGACCTGCACGCCCTCGGCGCCCATCTTCGAGAAGACGCCGAGTCGCTCGATGACGACCGTGTCGGGTCGCCCGGGCCCGTCGATGGTCCAGGGGTTCTCCTTCACCGCGCGCACGAGTGTGCCGGCGCTCCGGTGCAGGGCGAAGGGGGAGCGTTCCGACGAGGTCGCGATGCGCTGGATGGCCCGTGCGAGCCCGACGAGGCTCATGGCGTAGACGGGCGCGCCGCAGCCGTCGATGGCGGTGGTGGTCGTGCGCTCGCCGACAAGACGCTCGACGACCTCGCGGATGTGGGCCTGGAGCGGATGCTGGGGGTCGAGGTAGTCGCTCGTGCTCCAGCCGTTGGCCACGCAGGTCGCGAGCATCGCGGCGTGCTTGCCCGAACAGTTCATGCGCAGCGGCGAGGGGGAGGCGTGGTCGCGCACCATGTCGTCGCGCGAGGCGGTGTCGGTCGGCCACGCGGCGGGGCAGCCCAGGTCGTCCTCGGTGAGGCCGGAGGACTGCAGGATGCCGCGGGCCACCTCGGCGTGACGCTCGGTGCCCGCGTGGCTCGCCATCGAGATCGCGAGACGTTCGCCGGCCAGATCGGCCCCGGCCGAGAGGCACGCCAGGGCCTGGAGCGGCTTCATGCTCGAGCGGGGGAGGAAGAGGGCGCTCGCCTCGCCGAGGGTGAGCTTCTCGGATCCGTCGGGGGCGAGGACCACGGCGACGCCGTAGTGACGAGATTCGACGAAGCCGTTGCGGTCCACGACGGCGAGCTCGACGGAGGCGGGAGGCGTTGCGGGCATCCCCCCATCGTATCCCCGGGCCCCCTCCGCCCCCGGGCGCGTGAGAGGACGTCGGCGAGGGGAGAACCGACCGGGATCGCGACCAGAACAGGACGGGTCTCGTTCATCGGAGCGACCCGATTCGGACCCGCGTCCGGAGGGGGCGCTGCCTACAGTCGGGTCGCCCGCTTCCGCGGGCCGCTCCCCACAGCTTCGAGTCGTCTGCTCCCGCCGCCCACGAGCGCCGACTCTCCGCGGCACCCGTCCGCGCGCCGCGGGGGAGCGTACGCACCCGGAAGGACCCGTCACCCATGACCCCCACCCGATCGCGACTGCTCCGCGCGGCCGCGACCCTCGTGGCCGCCGCGAGCCTGCTGGCATCCGCTCCCCCCGCTGTTGCGGCCACGGCCCCGGCCAACGCCGTCGGGGCCGCGCAACTCGTCCTCGTCGAAAGCGTCCACGCGAGCGGCAAGGTGCTCCAGATCGGGGCCGGCGACGCGCAGGTCTCGAGCGCACCGGGAGCGACCGTCCCCGCCGTCGCCTCGATCTCGTCGATGGCGCAGGCCGACCCCCGGACGCTCTCCGCCCAGGCTCTGCGTCTGTACCCTGTCGTCGGCTCGGCCCGCACCTTCCTGATCGCCGACCAGAAGGACCGGGTCCTCATCCGCTCGCGCAACGATCAGGAGACGTTCCGCTACCTGCAGACGGCCGACGTCGCCGACTCCGCCACCGACCCCTACGCCCAGTGGGAGCTGCGCGACGCGGGCAACGGCACGGTGAACCTCGTGAACGTGCAGCGCGATCGCGACGGCAAGGAGTCGGCTCTCGACCTCTACAACTGGAAGACCGCCGACGGATCCGAGGTGCAGACCTACACCCTCAACGCCTCCGCCGCGGTGCAGCAGTGGCGCGTGCACCCCCTCACCCCGACCGTGACCTCGCCCGCGGTCGTGACGACCCCGGGCGTGCTCCCCGCGCTGCCGAGCAGCCTCACCGGGCGCTACGGCTGGGGCCGCACGATCACGCTGTCGCCCATCACGTGGGCGATGCCCGCCGCGACGACGTGGCTGACCCCCGGAGTGGTGTCGGTCGCCGGCTCCGCGAAGGGCCTCTTCGGTGAGGACGTCGCGCTCTCGGCATCCGTCGCCGTCGGCGCGCTCTCGGATGCCGCCGACTCCTCGCTCACCACCTACGCCGGCGCGACGGTGGCCGAGGTCGCCATGCGCGCCCCGAGCACGGTCCAGCGTCGCATCGGCGACACCGGGCAGAGCGTGACCGCTGCCGTGCGGTGGGACTTCTCGAAGGTGACGGATGCCGCGTTCTCGACGCCGGGGACCGTCAGGGTCCCCGCGGTATCGGGACTCGGCTTCTCGGCCACCCTTGTCGTCACGGTCGCCGCGGCTCAACAGGTGAACGTCCTGCGCCAGTCGGGAGTGCACCCGGACTGGTCGTTCAAGGACTCCACGACCTTCGCGCTGACCGACGGCAACCGCACCGCCACGGGCTTCGCCGACTGGCGCTCGGGCGGGGCCGCGAACCGCGTGAACCCCAACCGCGTGACCTTCTACCTCGATCAGCCGCGACAGATCACCGGCGTGAACGTGTACGACATCGGCGGCAAGCAGAACATCGGCTCGGTCACGGTGCAGTACCGCACCACGCGCGGGGGGTGGGCGAACCTGCCGTCCGCGACGACCTGGCCGGCCGCGAACACCTCGACCGATCTGCGTCTCGAGGTCACCGCGTCCCGACCGGTCCTGGCGACCGGGCTCCGCGTGCTCGTGAAGAACAAGACCTCGTCCACCTGGATGACCCTGTCCGAGATCGAGGCCTACGGTCCTCAGCTCACCCCCGTCTCCTGAACGACACCCCCGACATGAGAAGAGATATGTTCCCTCGTCTGCGCCGCTCGGTACGCGGCATCTCGGCCGGAATGGTCGTCGGCGCGCTCGCCGTTTCGAGCCTCGCCTTCGGCGGTGCCTCGGTCGCGCTCGCCGCCTCCACCACGACCTCGACCTCGACCCCCGGCGCGCCCGCCGCCTCCTCGGCGGCGGGACCGGCGACCGCGTCGACCCCGGGCACCTCGGCGGCGTCCGGCTCCACGGCGGCGGCGGTCTCGGCATCCGGGACGTCCTCGTCGGCGGGACGCTCGAGCTTCCTGCTGCCGGTGCTGCCGGACACGCAGTTCTACTCGCGCTACAGCGCCTCGCAGTTCGTGCCGCAGTACGGCACCAACCCCTTCGAGGTGCAGACCCAGTGGGTCGTCGACAACAAGAAGACCCTCAACATCCCGTTCGCGATGCAGCTGGGTGACGTCGTCGACCAGCAGGGCAAGAGCGACCAGTGGAGCGCCGCGGCCAAGGCGATGAAGATCCTCGAAGACGGCAAGGTGCCGTACTCGGTGATCCCCGGCAACCACGACGTGGCCGACCAGGGGGCGCGCTCCTCGGAGGGCAACGCCGCGAACTACCTCGCGAACTTCGGCGCCTCGACGCTGCAGCGCCAGGGCGGCTCGACCCTGCTCGGAACCTTCCAGAACGGTTACTCCTCGGCCTACCGTTTCTCGGCCGAGGGTCACGACTGGGTCGTGCTGTCGCTGGGATGGAACGCCTCGGACGACACCTTCGCCTGGGCCCAGGGGATCCTGGATGCCAACAAGGGCGTGCCCGTGATCCTGTCGTCGCACGCGATCATCGGCATCGACCAGGACCAGGTGTCGCCGACCAGCTGGTGGTACGGCGACCTGCTGTGGGACAAGCTCATCCGCAAGAACGACCAGATCGTGCTGACGCTGAACGGGCACTTCCACGGCGCGACCATGCGCACGCTGACGAACAACTTCGGGCACCCCGTGCACGAGGTGCTCACCGACTACCAAATGGCCGCGGACGGCGGGAACGGCATCATGACGCTGTTCGAGTTCGACCTGTCGGGAGGGAGCATCGACGTGTCGACCATCTCGCCGTGGGTGGGCAAGAAGCACGCCGACTCGCGGACCTCGACCGACGCCCCCGTGCTCACCGGCACCTGGCAGCAGTTCTCGCTCGCGATGGACTTCGGCTCGCGGTTCGGGTGGGGAGCGCCCTCGGCCGCCCAGGCCGATGGCTCCGACCTCACCGCCGCCGCGAAGGACATCGTGTCGCGGGGATGGACCGGGTCGTCGACGGGGGAGAAGCTCGCCGCCGCGGGCGACGCCTCGGACTACTTCGCCGTGCCCGGGACCGTGGCGCACTGGCGCTTCGGCGACGTGAAGGAGGGTGTGGTCGACGAGAACACCGTCGTCCCCGACATCGCCGGGTCGAGCCCGATGTACCGTCTGCCGCTGGAACAGACCGACGCCCCCGACGAGCTCGACGACGTGGCGGTCACCCACAAGGACGTTCCGTTCTACTCCGCCGACCGCGGCGCAGTGTGCTTCAGCGACGTGCATCGCAACGCCAGCGGCCCCGACAACCTCGCCTTCCTCACGACCGAGTACGGCGCTCCGGCGACCTCTGCGCATCTGAACGCCCAGTCGGGGTACACCCTCGAGACCTTCCTGCAGATGGATGCCGACTGGACCGAGGCCGCGAACCGCTGGGGCGCCGCGATCAGCCGCGGCGGCGCGCGTAGCTGGATCGGCATCAACGACTCGTCCGACGAGGGGGCGGGAGCGGCGTGGCTGGGGATCTCGAACCTGCGCGAGTACCAGTTCTCGGCGGCCGACACCGCGTCGAAGAACTCGTACACGCTCTGGTCGGGAGAGATCATGCCCGGGAGCTGGCACCATGTCGCGATCGTGGACGACCCCGCGGCGGGAACGGTAATCATGTACGTCGACGGCGTGCCGGTCCTGCGCAACGCCTCGGGAGTGGGCGGCATGATGGCCGCCGATCTCATGCCGTGGGTGATCGGTGCGTCGCTGTGGAACACCGAGCCCGAGCACGGCTGGTACGGGTGCGTGGGTGAGACCCGCATCGTCGATCACGCCCTGCCCCGCGAGCAGTTCCTCTTCCAGCGCGCCGACCTCGACGCCACCGCCTCGGCCTTCGCCGTGACCACGCCGTTGTCGGGCGTGCTGGCCTCGACCGCGACGGTGCCGACCCTCGAGGGGCGCGGTGTCGTGGGTGCGCAGGTCGCGGTCCGCGTCGACGGGGCCGACGCGGGCTCGACAGCCGTCGGCGCCGACGGCGCGTGGCGGTTGACGCTGAAGACGCCCGTCGCAGGCGTCGGCGCGCACGCCCTGTCGTTCACGCAGTCCATCGGCACGCGGGTCGGGTCGCCGCTCGAGCTGACGGTGACGATGGGAGTGGATGCCGCGTGGACTCCCGATCCTGAGAAGGTGGCGACCGACAAGGAGGGGACGGTCACCGTCACCCCGAGCACCTTCCACGCCGGAGACACGGTGACGGTCGGCGTGCCCGCCGGTCTCGAGGGGAAGGACCTCTACGGGTTCCTCTTCTCGCAGCCGACGGGGCTGGGCACGGCGACCGTGGCGAACCGTGCGATCTCGCTCACGGTTCCCGGGAGCGTGCCCGCGGGCGAGCACCGTCTCGCCGTCTACACCGCGACGGGTGAGCTGGTGGGCTGGGCGCGCGTGAGCGTCGCTCGTCCCGTCGTGACCGTCGACCCGGCTGCGGGCGCCGGTGGCGCTGCGACCGCGGGCACCACGGGTGCGAGCGCCGGCGGGCAGCCGTCGACCCCGCGTCGGGGCGATCTCGCGGCCACCGGTGTGGCCTCGGGAGTCCTGGCCGCTCTGTCGGGCGTCGCCCTGATGCTCGCCGTGCTCGGTCTGGTGCTGCGACGGGTTCGCCGCCGCGCCTGACGATGACGCGAAAGGATCCCCGTCCGGCTCGCCCGGGCGGGGATCTTCGCGCTCCAGTGGCCCGCGCGCGGGCGCGGACGGGCAGACTGGGGACATGAACGGAGAGCACCACTACCGCCTGCGATCGACCTGGACCGGCGACCTGGGGACGGGTACGAGCGGGTACCGCGACTACGAGCGTGCCGTGACCCTCGAGGTCGACGGAAAGCCCGCGATCGCGGCATCCGCCGACAAGCCCTTCCGCGGGGACCCCGCCAAGTGGAATCCCGAAGAACTCCTGATCGCCGCGCTCAGCGAGTGCCATCTGCTGTCGTACCTGCACGCGTGCGTCACGACCGGCGTCGTCGTCACCGGTTACGAGGACGACGCCACCGGCACGATGCAGGAGGACGGCAACAGCGGGGGAGCGTTCACCGAGGTCGTTCTGCGCCCCCGCGTCCGCGTGGCCGAGGAGTCCATGATCGAGGCGGCGGTCGCCGCCCACCGGCAGGCGCGCGAATGGTGCTTCATCGCCAACTCCGTCAACTTTCCCGTGCGACACGAACCCGAGGTCACGGTCGGCTGAGCGCCGAGCGTCGCGGGGAGGATGCCGCGGCGTCGTACAGTGAGCGCATGCAGCTCGAACCCGCCCTGCGCCGACTCGACCGGATCGCCGGGGGCCGTCAGGCCGATCACCGCGTCGCCGTCTCCACCGACCCGAAGGTGTACCGCGCCTTCCGCGCCATCACGCTTCTGCTTGCGGTCGGTTTCGTGCTCGGTGTCGCGACGGTCGTCGTCGCCCTCGTCATGACGATGAACGGCGACGACGTCGGCTTCGCCGTCTGGATGCGCTGCCTCGTGGTGCTCGCCATTACCACGACCCTGTTCTACTTCCTCTGGCGTGCCCGCGTCGGCTGGTACTGGGCGTTCCGTCGGCTGCAGCTGTTCAGCCGCATCTTCCCGGTCATCGCCCTCGTCCTCGCCGCCATCCCGGGGCTCTACCCGTTCTGGGTCGTCAGTGAGCAGATTCTCTTCGCGATCCTGCTCATCGGCGTCTCGGACTACCTGCAGTCCGACGCCGTACGCGCCGCATACCCCAAACCGCAGCGCTGAGTCGGTGGCATCCGCGTGCCGCGAACCCGGCGTGTCGGGGGAGCGAGCGATCTCTGCGACGGCCTCAGGACCTCACGGCCCCGAGAACCGCGGGAACGACGGAACCCCGCCGGCATGAGGCCGACGGGGTTCCGTCGTTCGTGAGGGGCGGGATCAGCGCACGTCGTCGTCGATCCAGTCCATCGACTTGGTGACGGCCTTCTTCCACAGGCGCAGTTCTCGCTCGCGCTCGCCGTCGTCCATGTTGGGCTCCCAGCGCTTGTCTTCCTGCCAGTTGGCACGCAGGTCGTCGAGGTTGTCCCAGAAACCGACCGCGAGGCCCGCCGCGTACGCGGCGCCGAGGGCGGTGGTCTCCGCGACGACCGGACGCACGACCGGCACGCCGAGGATGTCGGCCTGGAACTGCATGAGCGCGTCGTTGGCGGTCATACCGCCATCGACCTTGAGCTCGGCCAGGTCGACGCCGGAGTCGGCGTTGACGGCGTCGAGCACCTCACGCGACTGGAAGGCCGTGGCCTCCAGCGCGGCGCGGGCGATGTGACCGCGGTTGACGTAGCGGGTCATGCCCACGATCGCGCCGCGGGCGTCAGGACGCCAGTACGGTGCGAACAGGCCCGAGAACGCCGGCACGAAGTACACGCCGCCGTTGTCGTCGACGCTCTCGGCGAGCTTCTCGACCTCGGGGGCCGAGGAGATGATGCCGAGCTGGTCGCGCAGCCACTGGATGAGCGAGCCGGTCACGGCGATCGATCCCTCGAGCGCGTAGCGGGCGGGCTGGTCGCCCAGCTTGTAGCCGAGGGTGGTCAGCAGGCCGTTCTTGGAGTGGACGATCTCTTCACCGGTCTGGAAGATGAGGAAGTTGCCCGTGCCGTAGGTGTTCTTGCTCTCGCCCGGGTCGAAGGCCGCCTGGCCGAAGGTCGCGGCCTGCTGGTCGCCCAGGATGCCGGCGATCGGGGTCTCGCGCAGAAGCGACGAGGACTCGACGGTGCCGTAGACCTCGGAGGAGGAGCGGATCTCGGGGAGCATGGAGGCGGGAACGCCGAAGTCGGCGAGGATGTCCTCGCGCCACGAGAGGGTCTCGAGGTCCATGAACAACGTGCGGCTGGCGTTGGTGACGTCGGTGGCGTGCACGCCGCCGTCGATGCCGCCGGTGAGGTTCCAGAGCACCCAGGTGTCGGTGGTTCCGAACAGCAGGTCTCCGGCCTCGGCCTTCTCGCGGGCTCCGTCGACGTTCTCGAGGATCCAGACGATCTTGGTACCCGAGAAGTAGGTCGCCAACGGCAGGCCGACGATGCTCTTGTAGCGCTCCGGATCGCCGTCGGCGAGGCGGTCGACGATCGACTGCGTGCGCGTGTCCTGCCACACGATGGCGTTGTACACCGGCTTTCCGGTGTTCTTGTCCCACACCACCGCGGTTTCGCGCTGGTTGGTGATGCCGACGGCGGCGATGTCGTGGCGGGTGATGTCGGCGCGGCTGAGGGCCAGGCCGATCACCTCCTGGGTGTTGCGCCAGATCTCGGCGGGGTCGTGTTCGACCCAACCCGCGCGCGGGAAGATCTGCTCGTGCTCCTTCTGTCCGACGGAGACGACGCTCCCGGACTTGTCGAAGATCATCGCGCGCGTCGAGGTCGTGCCCTGGTCGATGGCGAGGACGTAGTCGGCCATGGATGGACTCCTTTGTCAGTGTCTGTGATGGGTGAAGCGGAAGGGAGGAGGGCGCGAGAGCGTCGGGCGACGCCCTCGCGAAGAGTGATTACTTGCCGAGACCGAGGAGCACGGGGGCCAGCAGACCCGCGAGCAGGCCACCGACGAGGGGACCGGCGACGGGAACCCACGCGTAGCCCCAGTCGCTCGAACCCTTGCCCTTGATGGGGAGGATCGCGTGGGCGATGCGGGGTCCGAGGTCACGGGCGGGGTTGATGGCGTATCCGGTCGGGCCACCGAGGGAGGCGCCGATGCCGACGACGAGCAGGGCCACGGGAACGGCCGAGAGACCGCCGATACCGGCGGGGACGCCGACGCTGGCCACACCGTAGTCGGCGAAGCCGAAGATCACGAACACCAGGACGAACGTGGCGATGACCTCGGTGAGGAAGTTGAAGCCGTACGAGCGGATCGCGGGGCCCGTAGAGAACACGCCGAGCTTGGCGGCCGGGTCGGGCTCGTCGTCGAAGTGCTGCTTGTACGAGGCCCAGGCGAGCACGGCACCGATGATGGCGCCGACCATCTGCGCGGCCACGGCCACGAGGAACTGGACGAAGGAGATCTTGCCGGCGACCAGGAGGCCGATCGAGACGGCGGGGTTCAGCTGAGCGCCGGAGTAGGCGGAGACGATGACACCGGCGAAGACCGCCAGGCCCCAACCCCAGTTGACCATCAGGGTGCCGCCGGCGTTGCCCTTGGTCTTGGCGAGGGCCACGTTGGCGACCACGCCGCAGCCCAACAGGATGAGCATCGCGGTGCCGACGACCTCCGAGAGGAAGTACAGCCCCAGGTTCACTTCTTGCATGTCGTCATCGACCTTTCTTTCGTCGCCCGGACACCTTCGGCTCGGGCGGTAGTGCGGCTCGGTGCTCCGAACCTACGGCTCACGTGCGGGCGCGCAACAGGTGGCGCGCCCGCACGTTCTCTCAGATTCGGGCCACCCCGGCCTGTGCCAGATCGACACGGTGCGCGGAGCGGAGAATCTCAGTCGTACGGGCCACTTCTTCGTCGACGTGCGCGGAGTCCCAACCGAGGGGCTCGGCGACCGCCTCGGCGACCTCTCGCAGCGTGCGCTCGGTCATGCCGCCGACGAATGCGAGATGCGTGCGGCGCAGCAGAACGTCGATCAGGTGCACGACCTGCTCGTTCTTCGCGATGAAGGCGAGCTCCTCGCGGTAGTAGCCCGCCGCATCGGGAACCGGCGTCGGCTCGGCGGGCAGGGCGGCGAGGATCGCGTCGGCGCGGGTGCCGTAGCGCTCCAGCATCGCCTCGACGAGCTCCGCGGAGTGCGCATTCGTGCGCGCGGCGATCCAGCGGCGACGCTGCTCGGGCGTGGCGGGGAAGCCCGCGCCGCCGCCGATGGGCAGCCCCTGGGTGCTGACGCGGTGGGGGCGGCGCAGCTTCTGCAGGGTCTTCATGCTGAGGTGCTCGGCGAGGGCTCGGAAGGTGGTCCACTTGCCGCCGACGAGGCTCATGGCGGGGACGCCCGCGACCTCGTCCTCGACGATGCGATAGTCGCGCGAGACGAAGCCGGGGGCGGTGTCATCGTGGCGGGGGAGCGGGCGGATGCCCGAGAACGTGTAGACGATCTGCGAGCGGTCCACGCCGATGGTCGGGAAGACGTGACCGATGAGGTCGAAGAAGTACTCGATCTCGTCGTCGGTGCACACGACCGGCTTCGAGGGATCGGCGTCGATGTCGGTGGTGCCGACCAGGACGCGGTCCTTCAGCGGGTAGATGAGGACGATGCGGCCGTCGGAGTGCTCGAAGAAGATCTCGCGACCGCCGGTGGCGGCGAGCAGCTCGGGGTTGTCGAGCACGATGTGCGAGCCCTTGGTGCCGCCCATGAAGGTCGTGTCCAGACCCATGGCCTTGTTCGCGAGGTCGGTCCAGGGTCCGGCCGTGTTGAGGACGACCTTCGCCTTGACGCTGAACTCTTCGCCGGACACCTCGTCGCGTACGCGCACGCCGTTCGCGTCGGCACCGACGGCCGAGACGTAGTTGACGGCCTGCGTGCGGCCCGCGCCGGCCTCGATGCCGTCGCGCAGCACGTCGAGGGCGATGCGCTCGGGGTCGTGCATCGAGGCGTCGAAGTAGGTCGCGGTGTAGGCGAGGTCGGGGTTGAGCTTGGGCAGCTCGGACAGCGACTTCTTCTTGCCCAGGAACTTGTGGCGCGGAACCGAGCCGCCGTCGCGCGAGAAGGTGTCGTACATGATCAGGCCGACCTTGATCAGCAGGGCGCCGCGCTCGTTGGGCTTGCCGCGACCGTGCGTCACGAGGAGACGGAAGGGCGCCGACAGGATGCCGGAGAACGTCTTGTAGATCGGGATCGTCGTCTCGAGCGGCTTGACGTAGTGGGGGGCCGTCTTGAGCAGGTCGTTGCGCTCGGTCACCGCTTCTTTCACGAGACGGAACTCGCCGTTCTCGAGGTAGCGGATGCCGCCGTGGACCATGTGGCTGGAGGCTGAGGAGGCGCCGGAGACGAAGTCGCCCCGCTCGACGAGCGCGACGCTGACGCCCTGGAGGGCGAGGTCGCGGAGAGTGGCGAGGCCGTTGATGCCCCCACCGATGATGAGGACGTCGAGGTCTTCGGCGTCGCGGAGCGCCTGGACGTCGGCGCGGAGCGGAGTTGCGGGGGACGACATGTCGACTGCGACCTTTCGTTGTTGGTACGACGATCACAATGCGCCTGTCTGCACGTTGTTGCAAGCCCCTTGAACAAACGTGCAGAATAGTGTTCATGAAGGTATTCCGACGGTGGTGACGCAAGCAGAGGAGCGCTCCCGCGACGCCCTGCGCGCGGCGCAGCTCTACTACATGCAGGACCTCACGATGGATGCCATCGCGCACGAGATGCGGGTCTCGCGTTCGTCCGTGTCGCGCCTGTTGCAGCATGCCCGCGACGTGGGTCTGGTCACCATCTCCATCAGCCCGCCCGACGACGCCCGGGGTCAGATGGCTCAGCGGATCGCGGACCGCTTCGGCATCACGGCGCACGTCGTGCCCACCCCCGCGCGCACCTCGGAGGCCGAGCGTCTCGAGCGCACGGCGCTGACCGCGGCGCGCATCCTCGCCGAGCGCGTCGAATCGTCGATGACGGTGGGCGTCGCCTGGGGTTCCACTCTTTCCGCCGTCGCGCGTCACGTCCCGCAGAAAGACGTGCACGATACCCACATCGTCCAGATGAATGGCGCGGCGAACGTCCGCACCTCCGGCATCCCCTACGCGGGGGAGATCCTGTCCAAGCTCGGCGCCGCGTGGTCGTCGTCGGTGCACCAATTCCCGGTGCCCGCGCTGTTCGACGACCCGCACACGAAGCAGGCGATGTGGCGGGAGCGGTCGGTGCGTTCCGTGCTGGAGATCCAGCAGCGCGTCGGGTTGTTCGTCTTCGGCCTCGGCTCGCCCCATGCCGACGTGCCCTCGCACGTGTACAGCGGCGACTACTTCGACGAGCGCGACCGCGCGGTCATCGAGCGCGAGGGCGTGGTCGGCGACTGCGCGACCGTTTTCTACCGCGCGGACGGCTCGAGTGACATCCCCGAGCTCAACGCCCGCTCCAGCGGCCCCGATCTCGACACGGTCCGGCGCATCCCCCGTCGTTTCTGCGTCGTGTCGAGCCTGTCCAAGCTCGACGGACTGCGTGGAGCGCTCGCTGCGGACCTCGTGACCGAACTGGTCGTCGAGGAGTCGCTCGCGCGGCGTCTGCTGAGCGTCACGCGCTGACGCAGGCCGCGCCGAGCGCTCACCGCTCGCCGAACCCCTCGTCGATGAGCGCCCGGAGTTCCGCCAGCGCCGCCTCGGCCTCGGGGCCCGACGCGCGCACCCGCACGCGTGATCCCTGACGGATCCCCAGCGCCATCAGCGCGAGCAGGCTCCGCCCCGATACTTCGTCGGCACCGGTCTCGAGGTCGGCGATGCGCACGTCGGCATCGTGCCGCGAAGCGGCCTTGACGAAGGCGGCGGCCGGTCGTGCGTGCAGCCCGGAGGGGTTGGTGACGACGGCTTCGAACGAGAGCGCCTCTCCGGGCGGGGCGACTCCCGTATCCCCGACACCGGATGCCGCCCCCTCGGCGTCGGCGCCCAGCTGCCGTGCCTTCGCGGCGGCGGCGGTGGCGCACTCGCGGGCCACGGTCTCGAGGTCGCCCCCACCCGCGGCGGTCACCACGGCGGCGACGAGTCCCTCCACGAAGGGGGCGGGACTCAAACGGACGCGCTCGGGTGCGGCGACGAACTCCAGAGCCGTCTCGGCGCTGAGGATCGCAGAGCCGAGGTCCATCAGCACGAGGACCCCGTCTCCGGAGTCGGCCTCGTCGATGGCCGCGGCGATGGCCACGGCATCCGTTCCGAGATCGTCGTCGGGACCGCCTGCGGCGACGCGAACCGTCGGCGGTGTCTCGCCTCCCATCTGCAGGGCGAGGTGCACGGCGGCCTCGGCGAGAGCGCGGGAGTGCGAGACGGCCACGAGACCGATCACTCGGCGGCCGCCAGGGTGTCGCTCAGCGCCTGCAGGAGCAGGGTCGCGGACGTCGCGCCGGGGTCGAGGTGCCCCGCGCTTCGTTCGCCGAGATAGCTCGCGCGACCCTTGCGGGCGACGAGCGGCTCAGTGGCGTCGCGCCCCCGGGCCGCGGCCTCGGCGGCGGCCCGGGCGGCCGTGGCGGGGCCCTCGTGGGCTGCGGCATCCCAGGCGTCGACGGCGGGCGAGAGGGCGTCAATCATGGTCTTGTCGCCGAGCTCGGCCTTCCCGCGGGCGACGACCCCGTCGACGCCGGCGCGCAGGGCGGCGCCCAGGGCGTCCGCATCGATCTGTCCCCCAGCGGCGAGGGCGGGGCCCATGCGGAGGAAGAACGTGCCGTAGAGCGGGCCGCTGGCACCGCCGACCGTCGAGACGAGGGTCATGCCGACGGTCTTGAACAGATCGGCCGGATTCGCCGGGACGGGGTCGAGCTTGGCGACCACCGCGTCGAGACCTCGCGCCATGTTCGAGCCGTGATCGGCGTCGCCGATCTCGGAGTCGAGGCGGGTGAGTTCGTCCTTCTGCTGCTGCACGGCCTCGTGGAACGCGCGGATCCATGCCACCAGATCGTCGGTCGAGACGGAGCCGCTCATGCGCCCCACCGCAGACCGGGGGTCACGACGGGGGCGTCCCACAGGCGGAGCATCTCTTCGTCGGCCTTGACGACCGTCAACGACGCCCCGGCCATGTCGAGGCTCGTGATGTAGTCGCCGATCAGCACGCGCTGGATGTCGACGCCGGCCGCGGCGAGTAGCGGTGCGACCTCGCCGTAGAGCAGATACTGCTCGATCAGCGGGGTGCCGCCGAGGCCCGACAGCAGCACGATCGCTGGCCCGACGGGCTCGCCGAAGTCGTGGACGATCGGATCGACCATGAGCTTCGCGATCTCTCGAGCGGATGCCAGCTTCACGCGCGAACGGCCGGGTTCGCCGTGGATGCCGACGCCGACCTCCATCTCGTCGTCGGGGAGCTCGAAGGTGGGTCGGCCCGCCGCGGGGACGGTGCAGCTGGTCAGGGCAACGCCCATCGAGCGGCCGGCGGACGAGACGCGGCGGGCGAGATCGGCGACGGAGGCGAGGTCGGCTCCCTCCTCCGCGAGGGCGCCGACGACCTTCTCGAGGATCACGGTGGTGCCGGTGCCGCGGCGGCCCGCGGTCCAGGTGGAGTCGGTGACGGCGACGTCGTCGGCGACCACGACGGATTCCACCTGCACGCCCGAGGCCTCGGCGAGTTCCGCCGCCATCTCGAAGTTCAGCACGTCGCCGGTGTAGTTCTTCACGATGTGCAGCACGCCCGCACCCGAATCGACCGCCTGCGTCGCGGCGAGCACCTGGTCGGGGGTGGGGGAGGTGAACACCTCGCCGGCCGCCGCGGCGTCGAGCATGCCGAGACCGACGAAACCGCCGTGCAGGGGCTCGTGCCCGGATCCGCCGCCCGACACGAGCGCCACTTTGCCCGCGCGTGTCGGCTCCGCCCGCAGAATGACGCGATTCTCGGCATCCACTCGGACGTTCGGATGAGCTGCTCGGATGCCGCGGAGGGCCTCCGCCAACACGTCGGCGGGGTCGTTGACGAACTTCTTCACGGTGCCTCCTCGTTGTGGCGACGACGGTTCGGGCCGTCGGTTTCGACCCTGCTCGCGGGGGGCCGTCACGTCAAGGAGGAAAAGCCGGTGAGAGACCGCGTCTCAGAGGCGCTCGTGCGGCAGTACCTGCCTGATGCGCTCGATCGGGTTCTGCGCGGGTGCCTCGTTGTAGGCGTTCGCGAGCTCCTGCTCGCTCAGAGCGTGGATCGCGGCCATGATCTCGTCGGTGGCACCGCGACGCGCGCGGCCCGAGGAGGCGGCACCGTGCGGGGAGAGGTCGAGGGGCGTGCCGAAACGCACCGTGATGCGCTCCTTGGTCGTCGGGATCTTCGCACCGACGGGCATGACCTTGTCGGTGCCGATGAGACCGACCGGGACGACCGGGGCGCCGGTCTGCAGGGCGAGGAAGGCGACCCCGGTGCGGCCCTTGTAGAGGCGGCCGTCGAGGGAGCGCGTGCCCTCGGGGTAGAGAGCGACGGCCCGGCCGTCGTCGAGAAGCGCTCGCTGCTGGTCGAGGGCGTCGAGGGCCTTCTGGCCGGCGCCGCGCTCGACGGGTATCGCACCGATCGCGGTGAAGAACTGGCGCGACGCCCATTTCTCGAAGTACGCGGACTTCGCCATGAAGTGCACGGGGCGCGGAGCGGCGACCGGGATGGCGATCGAGTCGATGAACGACAGATGATTGCTCGCGAAGATCACGGGACCGGTCCGGGGGACGTTCTCTCGCCCCTCGATGCGCGGTCGATAGACGGCGCGCGCCAGGGGAGCGATCAGCAGGCGTCCGAGGCGGTAGGTCGCGCCCATCTGTTCCGGCACGGTCGCGGGGGTCTCGGCGGGCAGGTCGGAACTCACTCGACGAGGTTACTCGCCGCCGCATGCCCGGGCGTGCATGGTGCGCGCGCGTACGCGCGAACGCGCGCGCACCGGCCTCTCAGCCGCGGCAAAGCCGGATGCGCCAAGATGAGGGTTCTCTGTCTTTCCTCGAGAGGTCACCCGTGCGCTTCCGCCCGATCGCTTCCCTGTCCGTCGCTGCCGTCGCTGCCCTGTTGCTGGCCGGGTGCTCCGGTTCGCCCGACGAGACGTCGACGCCCGACGCGAGCGGGTCGGCGGACGCGGGGCAGTGCCAGAGCGCGCTCGCCGACGCGCCCGCTCCCGACGGTCTCGTCGTCTCGGGCGATTTCCAGAGCAAGGTCACCGTGACTCTGCCCGACGGGTACAACCCCACCGCCCTGCAGCGCACGACCCTCGTCGAGGGCACGGGCCAGCAGGTCAAGGCGGGCGATGTCCTCAAGGCCAACTTCACGCTGATCGACACCGCCTCGGGCGCCGTTCAGCTCCAGACCCTCGACACCGAGCCGAGCGGCATGGACACGCTCGTCTCTTCGCAGCAGATCTTCGGGGCCGCTCTCGAGTGCGCGCCGATCGGGTCGCGCACCGTCTCGTCGTTCCCCGCCGGCACGCTCGGTGAGGGCTCACCCGCCTTCGTCATGGTCGCCGACGCCATCTCGGAGCTGCCGACCCGCGCCGAGGGCACCGAGGTCGCCCCCGTCGACGGCATGCCGGCGGTGACTTTCGACGACAACGGCGCCCCCACGACCACGACCGACGCCGACGGCAAGCAGATGCTGCCCAAGCCCACCGCTCCGGCTCCCACCGACGTGCGCATCGAGAACCTGCGCCAGGGAGCGGGCGAAACGGTCAACGCCGGTGACCAGGTCATCGTGCAGTACACCGGCGCCCTCTACGACAGCGGGCAGGTCTTCGACTCGAGCTGGCAGCGCGGCACTCCGGCGCAGTTCCAGACCGACCAGGTCGTCGACGGCTTCCGGCAGGCCCTCGAGGGGCAGACCGTCGGCTCGCAGGTCGTCGTCGTCATCCCGCCCGCCGCGGGCTACGGCGACAAGGCGCAGGGCGACATCCCGGCCAACTCGACCCTGTTCTTCGTCGTCGACATCCTGGGCGTGCAGCACGCCAACATGGCGGGCTAACTAGGCTGAGGGCATGCGCCGCGTCCTCATCCTCGGTTCCACCGGTTCGATCGGCACGCAGGCGCTCGACGTCATCGCCGACAACGCCGATCGCTTCGAGGTCGTCGGTCTCGCCGCCGGCACCGACCGTGCCGGCGTCGAGGCGCAGGCCCTGGCCTTCGGCGTCGAGCACACCGCCCTCGGTGCCGTCGAGGCCGAGCAGCTCGTGCGCGACGTCGAGGCCGACGTGGTGCTCAACGGCATCACCGGGTCGGTCGGACTCGGTCCCACCATCGCCGCCCTCGAGGCGGGGCGCACCCTCGCCCTCGCCAACAAAGAGTCGTTGATCGTCGGCGGCGAGCTCGTCACCGCGCTCGCCGCCGAGGGGCAGATCGTCCCGGTGGACTCCGAGCACTCCGCGATCGCCCAGGCGCTGCGCTCCGGTCACGACGGTGAAGTGCGCCGGCTCGTGCTCACGGCATCCGGAGGCCCCTTCCGCGGACGCTCGCGCGACGAGCTGCAGAACGTCACCCCCGCGGAAGCCCTCGCTCACCCCACGTGGGACATGGGCCGTGTGGTCACGACGAACTCCGCCACTCTCGTCAACAAGGGCCTCGAGGTGATCGAGGCGCACCTGCTCTTCGACGTGCCGTACGACCGGATCGCGGTGACCGTGCACCCGCAGTCGATCGTGCACTCGATGGTCGAGTTCGTCGACGGCTCGACCATCGCGCAGGCGTCGCCGCCCGACATGCGTCTGCCGATCTCGCTCGGCCTCGACTGGCCGCATCGCATCGCCGGCGTGGGCGTTCCGCTCGATTGGACGCGCGCCTCGCAGTGGACCTTCGAGCCGCTCGACGAGAAGGCGTTCGGATCGGTGGCCCTGGCCAAGAAGGTCGGACGCGCGGGCGCCACCTATCCCGCCGTGTTCAACGCGGCCAACGAGCAGGCCGTCGACGCGTTCCACGAGGGTCGGCTGAGCTTCCTCGAGATCGTCGAGCTGATCGAGCGCGTGGTGGACCGCCACGAGCCGCCGACGAAGCTCACGCGCGAGTCGCTCGCCGAAGCCGAGGCCTGGGCACGGCGCACCGCCGACGAGATCATCGCGGCGCGCTGAACCCGGCGCGCTGAACCCGGCGCGCTGAACCCGGAGCGGCGGCTGCTACCGGGGCGGGCGCTGCGCCGCGGTCGGCCTGAGGGTCGCTGAGCGTCGAGGTCGTGGGCCTTGTGCCTCAGGCGGCGGGCGCTGTCCGCACGACTCCCGCACGACTCCCCACGACCCTGCCGCGCCTGCGGCTCACGGCTGCGCGAGACCGGATCGATGCAGCTGGAGCGCGATGACCCGAACGCGCTCGCCCGGGCGTCAGGCGGGGAAGTCGACCGGGCGCTCGGGGTCCGACGACGGAGTGCTGTCGGCCGGGTACGGCACGGGCCACTGCGGGTCGGGCACGGGCCAGCCGGCTGCACGCAGCGCACGACGCGACAGCTCGCGCGCCGAGTACGGGGTGCGCACGCCGCGGATGTCCCGGTAGTCCTGGTGACCGGGACCGGCCCACAGGATCGCGTCGCCGTCTCCGACCAGCTTCACGGCCTCGAGGATCGCGCGCTCGGGCGGGGTGAATTCGAGGATCTCGGCGTCGGGTCGAGCGCGTCGCGCCCCCTCGACGAGCACCTCGCGGATGGTGTCCGGGTTCTCGTGACGGGGGTGGTGGTCCGTGACGACGAGGATGTCACTGCCTTCGACGGCCGTGCGGCCCATGTCGTGACGTTTGGTGGCGTCGCGGTCGCCGTCGGCGCCGAACACCATGACGACCTTGCCGGGGGTCACCCTCCGGACCGCGGCGAGGGTCTTCTCGAACGCGTCGGGGGAGTGGCCGAAGTCCACGTAGACCGCGGGACCCTCGGTGCCCGAGACGAGCTGGGTACGACCGGGCAGCGAAGCCTCGATGTGCGAGCCGTCGAGGGTGCTGTAGAGGTGCTCCCAGGTGTATCCGGTCTCGAGCAGCATGACGATGGCGAGGCCCGCGTTGGCGGCCATATGCCGACCGATGACGGGAACGACGGTGGTGAGGGAACGGCCCTTGCCGTCGCTGAGGGTGAACTCGGTGCCTTCCTGGCGCTCGTCGACGATCTCGACGGTCCAGTCGGCGGATGCCGCAGCGGCCGCGTTCTCGCTGATCGCCGGGGTGGCGATGGTGACGACGGGGATCTCGGCGCGCGCGGCGATCTCGGCGCCGGACGCCGAGTCGAGGCAGACGACGCCGCGACGCGCGCGGTCGGGGCGGAACAGGGGGAGCTTCGCCTCGAAGTACTCGCGCATGTCGGCGTAGTCGTCGAGGTGGTCGTGGGTGAGGTTCGTGAAGCCCGCGACATCGAAGACGAGCCCCTCGACCCGGTGGCGGGTGAGAGCCTGCGCGCTCACCTCGACCGCGACCGCCTGCACGCCGCGCTCGCGCATGAGGGCGAGGAGGGCGTGGAACTCGGAGGCCTCCGGAGTGGTCAGGCGCGAGACGATGACCTCGCCCGCGATGTGACGCTCGGCGGTCGAGGACAAGCCGGTGACGACGCCGAGCTGACCGAGGATCCCCTCGAGCAGGTGCGAGACGCTCGTCTTTCCGTTGGTGCCCGTGGTCGCCAGCAATTGGGGGAGCGCGTCGTCGGGCCCGGTTCCGTAGACCCACGCCGACAGATCGCCGAGGAGCGCGCGGGGGTCGTCGACGACCACGATCGGAAGACCCGCCGGGCCGGCGATCTCCGCCCCCGCGTCGTCGGTGATGACCGCGACGGCGCCACGCTCGGCGGCGATGGGGGCGAACTCCGCCCCGTGCCGGTTCACGCCGCGGATGGCGACGAAAGCCTCGCCGGCGCGGAGATCGGCGGTGGCCAGCGTGATGCCGGTGAGGGTGGTGCCGTCGACGTCGCCCACGGTGCGGACGCCGTAGCGTCGGGCGAGTTCGGCGAGGTCGCGGCGCGGCGGGTTCTCCGGGCGGAGGACGGGCGGCAGGTTCGAGGGGGCGGCGGAGGACATCGGATCCATTGTCTCATCCGGCGTCGCACAGACACCGCATCGAGGCTGCACGGGCGGTTCAAAGGCGCGCGGCGGTATCGTCGGCGGGTGACTGCGATCGCGTTCCTCATCGGCGTCATCGTGCTCGTGCTCGGCCTGGCCGTCTCGATCGCGCTGCACGAGGTCGGGCATCTCCTGCCCGCCAAGCTCTTCGGCGTGCGCGTCGGCCAGTACATGATCGGTTTCGGACCGACCCTCTGGTCGAAGCGGATCGGCGAGACGGAGTACGGCCTGAAGGTGCTGCCGCTCGGCGGCTTCATCTCGATGGCCGGCATGTACCCGCCCGCACCCGAGGACGCCAAGCCCGGAACCAAGCGCTCGCGCTTCTTCGCGACGATGGTCCAGGACGCCCGCGACGCGAACGCTGAGACCCTGATCGCCGCCGACGATCGGGTCTTCTACAAGCTGCCCGTCTACAAGCGCATCATCGTCATGCTCGGCGGCCCGATCATGAACCTCGTGCTCGCGGTGGTGCTCTTCACGATCGCGCTGAGCGGCATCGGCATCCAGCAGGGCACCACGACCGTCGCCTCGGTCTCGCAGTGCGTGATCCCCGCGAGCGAGGGGCGCACCGACTGCACCCCCAGCGATCCCGTCGCTCCGGCGGCCGCCGCCGGCATCCAACCCGGTGACGAGTTCGTCTCGATCGACGGCACCCCCGTCTCGACGTTCGCCGAGGCGGCCGCGATCATCCAGCGATCACCCGGTAAGCAGCTCTCGGTCGTCATCGACCGCGACGGCGCGCAGCGCACCGTGGAGTTCACGCCCGCGACCACCGACCGTGCGGTCACCGACGCGGACGGTCGTCCCGTGGTCGACGCCGCGGGCGCCACCGAGTACCAGACCGTCGGATTCGCGGGCATCAGCCCGCAGAGCGCCCTGGTTCGCCAACCGATCGGGACGAGCCTTGCGGCGACGGGGCAGTACATCGGCTCGGTCGCGCAGATCGTGTCGCAGTTCCCCGTGCGCATCTACGACGTGGCCGTCGACACCCTCAGCGGCCAGCCGCGCGACGCGAACAGCCCCATGAGCGTGGTCGGCGCCGGCCGTCTCGCCGGCGACATCGCCGCGGTCGACGCGCCGATCCTCGACCGCGTGCAGACGATGATCACGCTGCTGGGCGGCCTGAACATCGCCCTGTTCGTCTTCAACCTCATCCCGCTTCTCCCGCTCGACGGCGGTCACGTCGTCGTGGCGCTGTGGGACGGCATCAAGCGACAGATCGCGCGTCTGCGCGGCAAGGTCGCTCGTCCCGTGGATGCCACGAAGCTCGTTCCGGTGACTTTCGTCGTCGTGATCCTGCTCGTGGCGACGGGCGGGGTGCTGTTCCTCGCCGACATCTTCAACCCGGTGCAGCTGCTCTAGCCGCGCCCGGGGGCGGCGGGCTCACACCCTCCCCGTGGGAAGGGTGTGAGCCCGCCGAGAGGCCGCGGGTCAGAGCGCGTGCGCGATCAGGCGTTCGAGGGTCCGCATGCCGTCGCGCGACAGGATCGACTCGAGGTGCCCCTGCACGCTCGCGAACGCGGGGCCGCGGAGGGCGTAGACGTCGCCGGTCTCGGGGTCGGCCGCGACCTCGGCCGGGATCTCGATGCGCCCCTCCGGGACGGGGAGGGGAGCCCCCGTCGACTCCCCGCGCACGGTGATCGACTCGACAACGATCCCGCGCTCGGTCGTGCCCGGCGCCACGCGCGCCGTGAACGTGTTGTAGAACCCGATCGAGGCGTCCTCGCCGAAGACGTCGACGCTCTTCTGCAGGCCCTGGTGCGGCTGCGCGAGAGGGGCGAGATCGATGCCGAGCTGGTCGGCGAGGATCTGGTGGCTCAGGCAGACCGCGAGAAGCGGAGCGTGGCGGAAGAGGCGGCGGGAGACGACGTGGCGCATCGCGGACATGCGCGGGCTGTCGTCGCGCGGATCACCGGGGCCGGGGCCCGAGATCACGAGGTCGGCGGCATCGACCTCGTCGTCCGTCGCCTGCGACCAGTGCACGATACGGGTGTCGAGTCCCAGGTGTCGCAGCTGGTGCGCGAGCATCGTCGTGAAGCGGTCCTCGGCATCCACCACGAGCGCCGTGCGGCCCGCGAAAGGGCCCGACCCGTCGGGGTCCTGCGGGTTCATCCAGAAGGGCGCCAGGCGATCGTTGCGCGATGCCAGCAGTTCGGCGATCGCGGGATCCTCGGCGAGCGGTCGTTGCGGGGCGGCGGGGGCATCGGCATCCGCCCCCTCGGGAGCGACGGACACGCTTCGAGGGACCGCGCCGATCGCGCCGAGCACGCCGGCGGCCTTGCCGTGGGTCTCGCCCACCTCGCCGTCGGGGTCGGAGTGGCGCACGAGCGTGGCCCCGACCGGAACGCGCAGGCGCCCGTCGACCAGATAGGCCGTGCGGATGAGGATCGGCGCGTCGAGGTCGTGCGTGGGCCCCTCGGTCGAGCCGTTCGGGGTGAACAGGGCGGCGACACCGGAGTAGTAGCCGCGCGGCTGTGTCTCGTGCCGGGCGATCACGGTGCACGCGTTCTGCATGGGGGAGCCGGTGACCGTGGGGGCGAACATCGTCTCGCGGAGGATGTCGCGCGGGTCGAGATCGCTCGAGCCGCGCAGCATGTACTCGGTGTGCGTGAGGCGCGACATCTCTTTGAGGTGCGGGCCGGTGATGCGGCCACCGTCGCTGCAGACGGCGCTCATCATCTTGAGCTCCTCGTCGACGACCATGAAGAGCTCCTCGGTCTCTTTGGTCGAGCGCAGGAACTCGGCGAGCGTCTCGGACGTCGCCCCGCCCGCCGGGTGGCGGAAGGTGCCCGAGATGGGGTTCATCGTGACGATGCCGTCCTTGGCGCTCACGTGCGCCTCGGGGCTCGCTCCCACCGCGATGTGATCGGCCGTGACGACGGCGAAAGTCCAGTACGCTCCCTTCTCGTGCTCGAGAAGAGCCCGGAACCACGTGAGCGCGGCGATGCGCGGGTCGATGTCGACGCCGGCGACGAAGTCGCGACGGATCACGAAGTTCGCACCCTCGCCGCGACCGATCTCGTCCGCGATGACGCGGCGCACGATGGCGGCGTAGTCCTCGTCGGTGATGTCGAAGCCGGCGTCGGCAAGGGGCACGGGCGAGGAGGGGAGGGATGCCAGGGCCTCCGCCCGCGGCACGGAGACACGGTCGTCGATCACCAGGCAGCGCAGCGGTGCCCCGTCGTCGTGGCAGACGAAGCCGCGCTCGCGCACCTGGCGGTAGGGAACGAGGGCGAGCACCTCGCGGGCGCGGCCCTCGGCATCCGTCAGGGGGATGTCGGCGAGGAGGTCCACGTCGACCACGTCTCCCGTGAGGACCTCGACGGTCGCCCCGTCACGGGCGATGAGGGCGAAAGGGGCGGAGCCTGCGGCGAGGTCCGTGAAAGGGGAGGAGGGGTCGAGCCCGGTCATCGAGAAGTCTTTCCGTCTGTGCTGAACGAGGTCCGATGCGGCCGCCGAAAACACGAAGACCGCCCGGATTCCCCAGGGGGAGGGCGGTCTGTTGCATGCGTGCGCACCGCCTAAACGGTGTGCCACCAGGATGTGTGAGCGCGCATGGCGCCGAACCTACCACAGCAGCCTTTCGGCGCCGGTTCAGGCACCGTGCGGTGCGGGCGGCGTAGGCTGATCGCGTGCCTGCTGTGAACCTCGGAATGCCCCGCGTGCCGGAGACCCTCGCGCCCCGTCGCAAGACCCGCCAGATCCGCGTGGGCAAGGTCCTCGTGGGCGGCGACGCCCCGGTGAGCGTCCAGTCGATGACCACGACGCCCACGACCAACATCAACGCCACCCTGCAGCAGATCGCCGAGCTGACGGCGTCCGGCTGCGAGATCGTGCGCGTGGCCGTGCCGTCGCAAGACGACGCCGACGTGCTCCACATCATCGCGAAGAAGAGCCAGATCCCGGTCATCGCCGACATCCACTTCCAGCCGAAGTACGTGTTCCAGGCGATCGACGCCGGCTGCGGCGCGGTGCGCGTGAACCCGGGCAACATCCGCAAGTTCGACGACCAGGTCGGCGCGATCGCCAAGGCCGCCAAGGATGCGGGCGTCTCGCTGCGCATCGGCGTCAACGCGGGTTCGCTCGACCGCCGCCTGCTCGAGAAGTACGGCAAGGCCACCCCCGAGGCGCTCGTCGAGAGCGCCGTGTGGGAAGCCTCGCTGTTCGAGGAGCACGACTTCCACGACTTCAAGATCTCGGTCAAGCACAATGACCCGATCGTCATGGTCAAGGCGTACCGCCTGCTCGCCGAACGGGGCGACTGGCCCCTGCACCTCGGCGTCACGGAGGCCGGCCCCGCGTTCCAGGGCACGATCAAGAGCGCCACGGCGTTCGGCATCCTGCTGTCGGAGGGCATCGGCGACACCATCCGCGTCTCGCTGTCGGCGCCCCCCGCCGAAGAGGTCAAGGTCGGCCATCAGATCCTGCAGTCGCTGAACCTGCGCGAGCGCAAGCTCGAGATCGTCTCGTGCCCCTCGTGCGGCCGTGCGCAGGTCGACGTCTACACCCTCGCCGACGACGTCACCGAGGGCCTCAAGGACATGACCGTGCCGCTGCGCGTCGCCGTCATGGGCTGCGTCGTCAACGGACCCGGCGAAGCGCGCGACGCCGACCTGGGTGTGGCATCCGGCAACGGCAAGGGCCAGATCTTCGTCAAGGGCGAGGTCGTCAAGACCGTTCCCGAGAGCGAGATCGTCGCGACCCTCATCGCCGAGGCCAACCGCCTCGCCGCCGAGATGGGCCCCGACGCCGCCACCGGCACCGCGCAGGTCATCACGGCCTGAGCCTCGCGCGTCGTCGCTGGCCTACCGGGCTCTCATCGCCTCCCCACAGCATTCGTTCACGTGGACACCGGCCGTTCGACGTCTCGGCGGCGGGCGAACCACCGATGCTCACGGAGCGGGCCTACCGTCTGATCCGGTCGCGGCGACGCGTCGCGGCCGATCCCATCGGACGGTCGGAGAGGAGACGCCGCGCACCCCGCGGCGCATCACGCATGGATTCACGCACCCACAGGCTCCGCACGGCGTGGCGCATCGCCATCGCCGGCGCGCTCGTCGTCGCCGGCACCGCGGCGCCGCTCTCGGCGAACGCGGCGAGCTACCCCAGCGACAGCGCCAAGCCCGATCTCGTCGCGCTGCTCAGCGGCTACCGCGACTTCTGGACGCCCAGCGGTCAGGGCGACTTCAGCGGCACGGTGGTGAACCCGACGGTGCTGGCCTACAACGACCGGCTGACGGTGTGGATCAACAACAATGCCACCGCCGCGCAGCAGTTCCGCGCTCTGCAGGACTCCGAGTACAACAACAACGCCAAGACCGCCTACGACCAGTCCTTCACCGTCTCGGGAGGTCTCGGCTCGTCGCTCGGCGCGATCTACGTCAACGGTCTCAACTCGGGCGCCCTGCCGCTGACGCAGGCCCTCATCAACAGCTCGAACGGATCGTCGGGCGCCTACGTGTCGACGAGCACGGCGAAGAACACGTTCAGCTACGCGCGCCCCTTCGTCATGACCGATCCGAACGCGACGGCCGTCTCGGGCGACAACGCCTCCTGCGCGCCCAGCGTGAACAACGCCTCGTCGCTCAAGGCCATGCGCCAGGGAACGGCATGGGCCGACGCGAACGGCAACCTGCTCATCGGCCGTGTCGCACCGGTCACCGACACCACGCACCAGTTCTCGCCCAACGATGTGCCCCTCGACGCCGCGTACGGTCAGCCGGGCATCTGCAAGGGTGGCTCGTTCCCGTCCGGTCACACGACCACCGCCTATCAGGCCGGTATCACCCTCGCGACCCTCGTGCCCGAACTGGGGCCCGAGGTGCTCGCGCGGGCGTCCGAGAACGGCAACAACCGCATCGTGCTCGGTGTGCACTACCCGCTCGACATCGTCGGCGGCCGCATCGACGGCGAGGCCGCTCTCGCCGCCCGCTGGTCGGACGACGCCTACCGCACCGGCGTGCTGCAGCCCGCCCGTCAAGAGCTGATGACGTACCTGCAGCAGCAGTGCGGAAGCACCCTCGCCGCGTGCATCGCCGCCGAGACGCCGTACCAGAACGACCCCTACGGCGGGAAGGCCATGCCCGGCGGAACGGCGCAGAAGGTCACCGACCGCGCCTCGGCCGTGTCGGTGTACACCGAACGCCTCACCTACGGCTTCGCTCGCACGGGCACCGCCGGTCAGCCGGCGGCCGTGCCGGCGGGCGCGTCGAACCTGCTGCTGACCGCGTTCCCGCAGCTGACCGACGCGCAGCGCACGTCGATCCTCGCGCAGACCCAGATCGACTCGGGCTACCCGCTCGATCAGACGTCCGGCGGCAACGGCTCGTGGCAGCGTCTCAACCTCGCCGCCGCGATGTCGGCCAAGGTGCAGGTCAACGCCGACGCCACCGTCACGGTGCTCGGCGTCGGCGGCGCGGCCCAGGTGTTCCCCGCCCCGAGCGGCTCGACGAGCACGACGCGCGCGCTGACCGCTCCGAACGGCACGACCGTCGCCGCCGGTGGCCAGCTGCAGATCGCGGGCTCGGGTTTCGCCGCCGGTCAGCCGCTCACGGTGCAGCTGCACAGCGACCCGGTGACGATCGCGACCATCGCCGCCGATGCGAACGGCGCCTTCGCCACGACCGTCACGATCCCCGCCTCGACCCCGGCCGGTGCGCACACGATCACGCTCCTGGATGCCACGGGCGCCGTCGTTGCGGGACCGCTCGCGGTCATGGTCACCGGCGTGCGCCTGCCCCTGGTGAGCGGATGACGACGAGCCCCGCTCGTCGGCGCCTGGCGCTCGTCACGATCACCGCGACGGCGGCTGCGGCCGTCGTCGCGGTGATCGCCGCGTGGGCGCTGGCTCCCGCCGCCCCCTCGGTCCCGGCAGCCGATCCCACGCCCTCGTCCTCCCTGACGCCCGCGACCGCCGCGTCGCCTCGCCCGGTGCCCGCGGTCGACGCCGGCGCACTGTCGGCGTTGCCGGAGGCGCGCTATGACGCGGTGATCGGCGGGCTCCTCGTCGCCGACACGGCCGTGCCCGCGCACGCCGACGTGTACTCGACGGCATCCGACCTGCCCCTCTTCGGCGACGCCGACGGCACGGGACGCCCGGGCGGCAGCGGCGGTCCCATCGCGCGTCTGGCCGCGCGCGACTTCTTGGGAGAGGCCACTCCCGTCGTCGTGGTCCGCATCGAGGGGTCGTGGGCGCTCGTGCTGACGCCCGCCCGCCGCACGCTCCCGTCGGCTGCGCCGGCGGGTCAGCCCGCGGCGGCGCAGACCGCGGCCTGGGCCCCGGTGACGTCGTTGGCGAAGACGACCGGCCCGACGTCTCGCGTCGAGGTGTCGGTGGCGCAGCGGTCCGTGTCGATCGTCGCCGTCGACGGCACCGTGCAGACGACGTTCCCCGCCGCCGTCGGTGCCGACGGCACACCCACGCCGACCGGCGTGGTCGGGTACCTCGAGGCGCGCTACGTCGACCCGTCGCAGGGGACCGGCGACCAGCCGATCCACCTGACCTCGCTGCACTCGGCCGCCGCCGACGAGCCCTTCGGCGGCCACGACGGGGGACTCATCGGCATCCACTACGCGGACGAGCGCGACGGGGCGATCTCGCACGGCTGCGTCCGGATCGGTGCCGACGCGGTCGCGGCGCTCGCCGCGCTTCCTCTCGGCACGCTCGTCGTGCTGCGCTGACGCCCACCGCGCCCGCGGGGTGACCGCCCCGGGAACGCCGTAGGCCCCGGGGGCACCCGGTCGCGGCCGGGGCACGGAGGGCCTCTGCGCATCCGGTAGCCTCGGGGGCCTATGGCCGACACCTCGCCGCCCTCGCTCGCCCGACCGCTCGTCGCCGGGGTCGTCACCGCCCTCGTCGGATTCACCAGCACCTTCGCCGTCGTGCTCACGGGCCTGCGTGCCGTGGGGGCGACTCCCGCCCAGGCGGCCAGCGGCCTGCTCGCGATCACGCTCGTGGTCGGGATCGGCTGCATCGTGCTCGCGGGGCGATACCGCATTCCGATCACGGTCGCGTGGTCGACCCCCGGCGTCGCCCTGCTGGCCGCCACCGGCGCCGTCGACGGTGGGTGGCCGGCGGTCGTGGGGGGATTCCTCGTCTCCGCCGCGCTGATCCTCTGCACGGCGCTGTTCCCCCCGCTCGGCGCGCTCATCGCGCGGATCCCGGCCTCGATCGCGCAGGCGATGCTCGCCGGTGTCCTGCTGCCGCTGTGCGTGGCGCCGTTCGCCGGCCTCGTGAACGACCCGTCGGGTGTGGCTCCCGTGCTGTTGGTGTGGCTCGTGGCATCCCGATTCCTTCCCCGCTGGTCCGTACCGCTCGCCTTCGTCGCCGCGATCGCGGTGGTCGGGGTGGAGCTGGCCCGTACGGGAGTGGACGCGGATGCCGCGACCCTGCTGCCGCGCCTGGAGTTCACGGCCCCCTCTCTCACGGTCGGCGCGGTCGTGGGCATCGCGGTGCCGCTGTTCGTGGTGACGATGGCGTCGCAGAACGTGCCCGGGGTCGCCGTCATGCGCAGCCTCGGCTACACGATCCCGTGGCGCCCCGCGATGCTCGTCACCGGGCTCGGCTCGGCCGCCGCGGCCGGGTTCGGCGGGCACGCGATGAACCTCGGCGCGATCAGCGCGGCGATCGCCGCGGGACCCGATGCGCACCCCGACCCGAAGAAGCGGTGGGTCGCGGGGGTGTCGGCCGGGGGCACCTATCTCGTCCTCGGCGCCCTGTCGGCGGCGTTCGCGGCCATCGTGCTGCTGGCCCCGGCGGGCGTCATCCCGGCGGTCGCGGGTGTGGCGCTCTTCGGCGCGTTCGGGTCGGCGATCCAGCAGGCGATCGACGACCCCGGCGAGCGGGTGCCCGCCGTGGTGACGTTCCTCGTGGCCGCCTCCGGGATCGCGGTGTTCGGGGTGAGCGCCGCGTTCTGGGCCCTGGTCGCGGGACTCGTGGTGCGCGCGGTGCTGCACGTGGGGCGTCGGGCGGCCTGAGCTTGCGGCCCGATGACGGTGGCGTCGCCGTGCGGCACGAACCTCGCGGACCGTCACCGTTTCGTTATCCATCTCGTCGCCGGAAAGGGAACCGATGGCGCCCCCGCGGACATTACTGGGTGTGGATGAAGACGATGCCGGGCTGTGGGACCGGGTACGCCAAGGCGACGAGCTCGCGCTCGCCGCGCTGTTCGATCGGCACGAGACGCGGCTGTTCCGCCATGCGTCACGGCTGCTGAGTCATCGGGAGGATGCGAAGGATGCCGTGACCGTGGCCTTCTTCGAGCTGTGGCGCAAGCGCGCCTCGGTGCGTCTGGTCGATGGGTCTCCGCTGCCGTGGCTGCTGACGACGGTGGCGCACAGCGCGCGGAACCTGGAGCGGTCGAGCCGGCGCTATCGCGCCCTGCTGGACCGCGCCCCGGTCGCCGAGCAGGTGTCGAGCGACGCTGCCGACGACAGCGGGGTGCTCTCGGCGCTCAAGCGCCTCCCTGAGCGCGAGCAGGCGGTGGTCGTGCTGTCGGTGCTCGAGGGCTACGCCGAGCGCGAGATCGCTCAAGCCCTCGGCATCCCGGCCGGAACGGTGAAATCGCGGCTCGCCCGCGCCAAAGCGAAGTTGCGCGACGAGCTCGCGCTGGAAGGGGCACGGGCATGAACGACGAACTGACGCCCTCCGAGCGCGCGGCCTTGCGCGCCCGCATCGTGGGCGGCGCCCACGACATCAAGCCCGTCGGGGCGCACCGCAACGCCTGGATCGCGGGCTCCGTGGCCGCGGCGATGGTGGTCGCGATCGCCGGGGGAGTGGCGGTGACCTCGACGCTCAGTGCGCCGGAGATCGCGACGACGCCATCGCCGACGGTCACCACGACGACGACCCCCATCCCGATACCTACCCCGACGTCGGCTCCGACGCCGACGATGTCACCGACGACCGTACTGCAGGCACTTGCCTTCGGGGGCGAGTGCTCCGTCGTGCTGGATGACGAAACTGTCTCGGAGTTCTTCGGTGTTCCGATGAAGCCAGGGACGAATCTTCTCGGGGGTGCCCGGGTTCTCGGAGGGGTGTCGTGCACATGGATTCCCGTGTCCGCCGGGGAGGGAGTCCCGGTGACGATGACTGTCGTGCCATGGGAGGCCGTGCCTGACTCCGTTCGCCAGGAAGTGGGACTCGTGCCCCCGTGCGTCGGCGGCAGTGTCTGTTCCTACAGCGAGCGCCACGGCGATGCATGGGTGAACGCGGAATCCGACGACGTGGAGGGTGCCGCGGCTGCGGTGCAGAACATCGGTCCGCGTGCAGCTGAGACGCCGGGTATCGCACGCGCGCTGTCCTCGGACGCATGGTCGATCCCCGACTGCGAGAGTGAGGTTCTCCCGGCCGTCCGAGAGGCGCTGGGGCGCGATGACATCGGCCCCATCCAGACCGATTACTTCCCGCATGGGCAGGCCTGGGACGTGTTGACCTCGAATGGGGCCGCGGGATGGTGCGGCTTCTCGGGACACAGCGAAGACGTCAGCACGCTCTTCACCATGGATCTGACGTTCTGGCCGGGCGGCACGCTCGACGAGGACGCAGCCGCCGGCGACGACAGACGACAATCGTTCCCTCTTGCTGGCGGCGTCTCCGGATGGCTTTATCCGGAGAACCCTCCCAATGTTGCCTCTGAGCTGGATGCCGCTGCACGCGGTGGAGTTTTGAACGTGCGCGGGCGCGGGCTCGATGATGCACAGATGCGCGCCATGGTCGAGGCTGTCCTGACAGAACTCGGCTGACCTGGGGATCCCGCTCGACCACCCCACGGCGTGATCTCTCTGGTTCCAGGGACGGTGAGCGGCGTGACTGTTGCTCAGAGGCCGGGTCTTCGGCATCCACCGCCCTAGACTCGACTCTCGTGGTCACCCGTCTGTCGAACTATTTCCTCCGCACGCTTCGCGAAGATCCCTCGGATGCCGAGGTCACGAGCCACCGTCTGCTCGTGCGCGCCGGCTACATCCGTCGCAACGCCCCGGGCGTCTTCGCGTGGCTGCCGCTCGGTCTGAAGGTCAAGGCCAAGATCGAGACGATCGTCCGCGAGGAGATGGCGAACGCGGGTGCCTTCGAGGTGCACTTCCCGGCGCTGCTGCCGCGTGAGCCCTACGAGGTCACCGGTCGCTGGGAGGAGTACGGCGACGCGCTGTTCCGCCTGCAGGACCGCAAGGGTGCCGATTATCTGCTCGCGCCGACGCACGAGGAGATGTTCACCCTGCTGGTGAAGGATCTGTACTCGTCGTACAAGGACCTGCCCCTGACGATCTACCAGATCCAGGACAAGTACCGCGACGAGGCTCGTCCCCGTGCCGGTCTCCTGCGCGGTCGCGAGTTCACGATGAAGGACGCGTACTCGTTCGACGCGACGGATGCCGGGCTCGACGCCTCGTACCAGGCTCAGCGCGACGCCTACGAGCGCATCTTCACCCGCCTGGGCCTCGAGTACGTCATCGTGGCGGCCGATGCGGGGGCGATGGGCGGCTCGAAGTCGGAGGAGTTCCTCCACCCGACGCCGATCGGCGAGGACACCTTCGTGCGCTCCGCCGGGGGCTACGCGGCCAACGTCGAGGCGTTCACCACCGTCGTTCCCGACGCGCTGCCGATCGAGGGCCAGCCCGAGCCGGTCGTCTTCGACTCGCCGGACACCCCGACGATCGCGACCCTCGTCGACCACTCGAACGCGCACCTCGACGCCCCGGCTCCCGGGATCGCCGGTCCCGCCACGGCGGAGGCGAACCAGTGGACCGCGGCGCACACGCTGAAGAACGTCGTGCTCGCCCTCACGCACCTCGACGGCACGCGCGAGCTCGTCGTCGTCGGCCTCCCGGGGGACCGCGACGTCGACGACAAGCGCGTCGAGGTCGCCTTCGCTCCGGCCGAGGTCGAGGCGGCCACCGAGGCGGACTTTGCGAAGAACCCGCTGCTGGTGAAGGGCTACATCGGACCCTGGTCGCCCACCGGCGCGGTGCTGGGTGAGGAGTCGGCGACGAAGATCCGCTACTACCTCGACCCCCGCGTCGTCGACGGCACGGCGTGGATCACCGGCGCCAACATCGACCAGAAGCACGTGCACTCGCTCGTCGCCGGCCGCGATTTCGTCGGCGACGGCTTCGTCGAGGTCTCGACCGTGCGCGAGGGCGACCCCGCCCCCGACGGCTCCGGCCCCGTGGAGCTCGCGCGCGGTATGGAGATCGGCCACGTCTTCCAGCTGGGTCGCAAGTACGCCGAGGCCCTGGGCCTGAAGGTGCTGGATGAGAACGGCAAGCTCGCCACCGTCACCATGGGCTCGTACGGCATCGGGGTGACCCGCATCCTCGCGATCATCGCCGAGCTCAACAACGACGCCAAGGGCCTCATCTGGCCGTCGTCGGTCGCCCCGTTCGACGTGCACGTGGTGGCCACCGGCCGCGACGCGGTGGCGTTCGAGCTCGCGGCATCCGTCTCCGACCAGCTCGAGGCCGCGGGCCTCGACGTGCTCTACGACGACCGCCCCAAGGTGTCGCCCGGCGTGAAGTTCGGCGACGCCGAGCTCGTCGGCATCCCGCGCATCCTCATCGTCGGTCGCGGCGCGGCCGAGGGCCAGGTCGAGCTCTGGGACCGCCGCATGGGCGAGCGCGAGACGGTGTCGGTCAACGACGCCGTGGCCGCGCTGACGCGCTGACCCCCTCCTCCCCGGCGCCTCCCCGGTTTTCGGAGGGCACGCCGACCGTACGCGACGCCGAGATCGGTAGCGTGGATGCCATGATCTCGGCTCCCCGTCTGTCCCTGTCCGACGGTTCCACCATTCCCCAGCTGGGTGTCGGAACCTACAAGGTGCCCGCCCACGCGACCGCCGGTCTCGTCGAAGGCGCCCTCGCCATGGGCTACCGCCACATCGACACCGCGGCGCTCTACGGCAACGAGGCCGAGGTGGGCGAGGGACTGCGCGCCTCGGGCCTGAATCGCGACGACGTCTTCGTCACCACCAAGGTCTGGAACGACGACCAGGGTTTCGACGAGACGCTCCGCGCCTTCGACACCAGCACGGCCAAGCTCGGCGTCGACCGCGTCGACCTTTACCTCATCCACTGGCCCATTCCCAGCGCCGATCGCTATGTCGACACCTGGCGGGCTCTGCAGCGCCTGCAGGAGGAGGGGCGCGCCACCTCGATCGGCGTCAGCAACTTCTCCGTGCCGCACCTCGAGCGTCTGCGCGACGAGACGGGTGTCCTCCCCGCCGTGAACCAGGTCGAGCTGCACCCGCGCTTCCCGCAGGTCGAGCTCGTCGACTGGCAGGCCGCGCACGAGATCGTCACCGAGTCGTGGGCACCGCTCGCGCGCGGCGGCCTGCTCGACGAGCCCGACCTCGCGCGCATCGCCGAGCGCTACGGCAAGACTCCGGCCCAGGTGGTCGTGCGCTGGCACCTCGATCGCGGCCTCGTCGTGTTCCCCAAGTCGGTGTCGCTCGACCGCATCCGTGAGAACGGCGACGTCTTCGACTTCGTGCTCGACGCCGACGACCACGAGGCTATCGCGACCCTCGACACGGGGGAGCGGACCGGTCGCAATCCCGATCTCGACTGAGTCGTCGGGTCAGGCGTCGAGGCGGGCGTACCGGGCACGGAACACCGTGAACGCTCCGTAGGCGAGGAATCCGAGGCCGACGAGCGACGCCAGAACGGGGCCGGCCGGAAGCGCGATGACCGCCGAGGTGGCACCGTCGAGACCGCCCGCGGTGTCGGGCTCGACGGTGATGGCGGCGACGACCACGAGGACGCCCACGACGATGAGCGCCACGCCCTTCGCCGCGAAGCCGATGACTCCGAGCGCGCTGAGCGCGAAGCCGGCGGGGCCGTCGGGCGTGCGCACCTTCGAGTGGAACGACCGGCGCAGTCCCATCCAGACGAACCCGATGCCGACACCGGCGACCGCGAGGCCCACGGCCCCGAGCACGAACCCGCCGACGGGCCACGTCAGCACGGCCTCGCTGAGACTCTCGGCCGCCTGTTCGGCGTGCGGACGCGCACCGAGGGCGACGGATGCCGACACCAGGCCGACGGCGACGAAGATCAGGCCCTGCGGCGCCTCGGTCGCGATCCGCCCGATGCGGCGCCACACCGTGAAGCGTCGAGGTGCGAAAGCCTGCAGGAGGTGCCACGCACCCAGGGTGACGAGGCCGATCGCGAGGGCCCACAGCGCGGCCGCACCCAGGGGTACGGCGGCGAGGGCGCGAAACGCGCCGGTCTGATCGCTGTCCTCCCGCGCTCCGAAACCGACCGCGATCACCAGCCCGCCGATCAGGAGATGCAGGATGCCGTTGGCCGCGTACCCGGCGCGGGCGATGACACGGAATGCGGGGTTGGCCTCGGCCTCGCGGGCGGCGCTGCGGGCGGAGGAGGGCACCACGGAACCGTACGCCGATTCCCGGGCGAGCGACAATCCGGGTGCGCGCCCGGGGTCGGCATCCGTTCGGCTCGCGCGGCTTCTCGGGTCGATAAGCGTGTGCGGCGAGCGGGTGAAGATCGTGTGTCGGTGCCGTTGCCCCATTGGCGGGAGGGGGCGGTTCTGATTACGGTCGGAAGGTGCCCGAGAACACCCCAGAGCTGCGCCCCACCCACCCGCTCGCCATCGCGCCCGTCGTCGCCCCCGCGGCGTCCGTCGACGGCTTCGCGAAACAGTTCCTCCAGAACCTGAATTTCGACCAGGGCGTGACCCTGTCGACCTCCGACGTGAACGACCAGTACCTCGCCCTCGCCTACACGGTGCGCGACTACCTCATGGCGCGATGGTTCGACGATCGGGCACAGCAGAAGACGCAGCAGGCGAAGACCGTCTGCTACCTCTCGGCCGAGTACCTGCTGGGCCGGCAGCTCGACAACAACCTCCTCGCGGCGCGTCTGACCGACATCGCCACCGAGGCCCTCGCGCAGTGCGGCATCGACATCGACGACCTCCGCCAGGTCGAGATCGAACCCGGGCTCGGCAACGGCGGCCTCGGGCGCCTCGCCGCCTGCTTCATCGACTCGCTCGCCACCATGAGCGTGCCCACCATCGGCTACGGCATCCGCTACGAGTACGGCATCTTCCGTCAGACCTTCGCCGATGGTCAGCAGATCGAGCAGCCGGACGCCTGGCTGCGCATGGGGTCGCCCTGGGATTTCGCCCACCCCGAGGCCGCGCAGACCATCTCGTTCGCCGGCACCACCGAAACCTACGACGACGAGGGTGTCGAGCGCACCCGCTGGGTACCCGAGTGGAACGTCCTCGCGGTGCCGTACAACATGATGGTCCCGGGCTACCACAACGGTCGCGTGAACACCCTGCGCCTGTGGCGCGCGGTGGCGACGAACGCGTTCGACCTGCACACCTTCAACTCCGGCGACTACGTCGAGTCGGTGCGCGCGCAGACCTTCGCCGAGAACATCTCGAAGGTGCTCTACCCCGAGGACTCCACGCCCCAGGGCAAGGAACTCCGCCTGCAGCAGCAGTACTTCTTCGTCGCGGCATCCATCGCCGATTTCATCGAGAACGTCCTGCCCGAGGACTTCGACCTGGAGCGTCTGCCCGAGCGCGTGATCTTCCAGCTCAACGACACGCACCCGGTCATCGGGGTGCCCGAGCTCATGCGCGTCCTCGTCGACGAGAAGCATCTCGAGTGGGATGCCGCGTGGGCCATCACTCAGAAGTGCTTCGCCTACACGTGCCACACCCTGCTGCCCGAAGCCCTCGAGGTCTGGTCGGTCGATCTGCTCGGTCGCCTGCTGCCCCGCCACCTCGAGATCATCTACCGCATCAACGACGAGTTCCTGCTCGAGGTGCGAGAGCGCTTCGGCGACGACGAGATGCTCATCCGCAGCATGTCGATCATCGGCGAGCACCCGTACCGCTCGGTGCGCATGGCTTACCTGGCCACGGTGGCCGGCTCGAAGGTCAACGGCGTCGCCGAGCTGCACTCGCAGCTGCTGCGCGACAACGTGCTCAAGGACTTCGCCGCCATGTGGCCCGACAAGTTCACGAACGTCACCAACGGCGTCACACCCCGTCGCTTCCTGCGCCTGGCGAACCCCGACCTCTCGGCGCTCATCACCGAGGCCCTCGGCGCCGGCTGGACGGTCGACCTCGAGCGACTCCGGGGACTCGAGGCCCTGGCCGACGACGCGGACTTCCGCGAGCGGTTCGCCGCGGTGAAGGCGTCGAACAAGCGTCGCCTCAGCCGCGTGCTCGAAGCTCGCGGGGAGGCCGCCCTCGACGACGGTCACATGCTCGACGTCATGATCAAGCGTCTGCACGAGTACAAGCGTCAGACGCTGAAGGTGCTGCACATCGTCAGCACCTACGAGGGCATCGTGTCGGGCCGCCTCGACGTCGCCGACGTGCAGGCACGCACGTTCCTGTTCGGTGCGAAGGCCGCCCCCGGCTACGGCATGGCCAAGCGCATCATCCACCTCATCAACGCCGTCGGCGAGGTAGTCAGCGCCGACGAGCGCGTGCAGGGCAAGCTCAAGGTGCTCTACCCGGCGAACTACAACGTCACCCTCGCCGAGAGCATCATCCCCGCCGCCGACCTGTCGGAGCAGATCTCTCTCGCCGGCAAGGAGGCCTCGGGAACGGGCAACATGAAGCTCGCCCTGAACGGTGCCCTCACCATCGGTACCGACGACGGAGCGAACGTCGAGATCCGGGGGCTCGTCGGCGACGACAACTTCTTCCTGTTCGGAATGAGCGAGCCCGAGGTCGAGGCCCTATGGGCCGAGGGCTACCGCCCCGCCGACTTCTACCAGAAGGACGAACGCCTGCGCAGTGCGATCGACCTGATCGCCTCGGGCGCGTTCTCGGGCGGCGACCGCACGGTCTTCGAACCGCTCGTGTCGAACCTGCTGTACGAAGACCGGTTCATGGCGCTCGCCGACTTCTCGGCGTACCTCGACGCCCAGGACCGCGTCGACGCCGCCTACGCCGACCAGGACGGCTGGGTGCGCTCGGCCATCCTCAACGTCGCGCGCAGCGGCTACTTCTCGTCCGACCGCGCGATGCGCGACTACCTCGATCGCATCTGGCACGCCACCCCGGTGCAGTGATCGATTCCGGATGCCGCGACCTCGAGGCCGCGGCATCCGGAGCGCTCTGGCAGGAAGACGTCGGCGGGTGACCGTGGCGGCACTGCCGCGCGGAGCGGGATCTTGCGAGGGTGGAGGGATCCAAACCCCGGAGGCCCCGTGCAGCTCGCAGACTTCCCCGTGCCCGATAGCTTCGCCGCGCGCGGTGCCCTCGCCCTGGCGCGGGAGTACCAGTCACCGGCGATCACCGCGCACGCCCTGCGCTCGTGGCTGTGGGCAGAGGCTTTCGCGCTGGTCGACGGGGTCGCGGGCATCGACCACGAGCTGCTCTACGTCGCAGCCGTCCTGCACGACATCGGCACGGTGACCGAGTTCGACAACCACACCCTGTCGTACGAGCACGCGGGCGGCCACGTCGGCGTCGCTCTGACCGCCGGCGCGGGGTGGGACCGCGAACGACGCGAACGCGTCCTCGACGTCATCGTGCGCCACAACTGGCCGAGCGTGGATCGTTCGATGGATGCCGAGGGCTACCTGCTCGAGACGGCGACCGCGCTCGACATCTCCGGCGCTCGTCCCGACGCGCTGCCCGCGGAGTTCGTCCGTGAGGTGCTCGCGGTGCATCCCCGGAGCTCTCTCGCAGCGGAGTTCGGCGCGTGCGTCACCGACCAGGCCGCGCGCAAGCCCGACACCGCCGCTCGGCGGCTCGTCGACGGGGGAGTGGTGCGAAAGCTCGCGGCCAACCCGCTCGAGCGGTACTGACCCGTCACGACGCGGCCTTCGTTCGAGGTGGGCGGGGGAGGCCGACATGACCGCTCACGCGAGCCGAATAGGCTGGCGCTATGGATATCGAGCGCCACGCGCGTACCCTGTCCGATCCCGACGCCCCCCTCTTCCATCTGGCGTCCCCGTACGGGCGGATCAACGATCCGAACGGTCTCATCGTGGTCGACGGCGTGGCGCACGCGTTCTACCAGTGGGGTCCGGCCTTTCCGGAACGCGGCATCGGGTGGGGCCACGCGACCTCCCGCGATCTCCTTCGATGGACCCACCACGGCATGGCCTTCGAACCGGACGCCGCGTACGACCGCGACGGATGCTATTCGGGTTCCGCGATTCCGGCGGCGGCCGGAGCGGATCTCCTGTACACGGGAAACGTGAAGAACCCGGACGGCACGCGTGAGGCTCACCAGGTGCGGGTCCACACCGACGACTTCGTCGCTTTCGAAAAGGACCCCGCCGGTCCTTTCCTCCCAGATGCGGACCGCCCGGCGGGCTACACGGCGCACTTCCGCGACCCGATGGTCTACGCCACCGAGGGGGGCCGTCTGCGGATGTGCCTCGGCGCGCAGCGCGACGATGAGACCGGAGCGGTGTTGCTCTACTCTGCGCCGGATGCCGAAGGCCCCTGGCACTTCGACGGCGAGCTGACGGTCGAGGGGCTGGATGCGGCATCCGCGGGGTACATGTGGGAGTGCCCGAACATCTTCCGTCTCACCGACCTCGAGACCGGCGTCGAGCACGACGTGCTCGTGCTGTGTCCGCAGGGGGCGACGGACGCGGACGTGAATCCGTTCGGTGTCGCCGACGTCTGCGGGTACGTGGTCGGTCACCTCGACGGTTCGCGTCTGCGCGACACGGGAGGGTTCCGTCTGCTCGACGCGGGGTTCGAGTTCTACGCTCCGCAGGTCTTCGCGGGCCGCGGCGATGCCGACGACGCACTCCTGCTGGCCTGGGCGGGCATGCCCGCCCAAGACGATCAGCCCTCGCGGGCGCACGGCTGGGTGCACACGCTCTCTGCACCCCGCAGCCTGACCCTGCGCGGCGGTGTGCTGCACCAGCGTCTCGCCCCGGCCCGCGCCGACTTCGGTGCGACGACCGCGGTGCCCGCGGCGACGCTGAGCGACGGCGAGAGCGTGGGTCTTCTCGCTCCGGGCGACGCATCCGCGAGCTGGACGAGCCTGCGTCTGCGCGTCGACACCGGTGCATCGGCGCGGATCCTCATCGGTCCCGAGGCATCCCCGGTGACCGTCGATCTGGATGCGACCTCGCTCACGGTCGATCGCTCGGCCACCCGTTACCGCGTCGGCGGTGCACGTCGCGAGGTCGCGCTGCCCGCACCCGGGGCCTTCGAGCGAGTCATCGAGCTGCTCGTGGACCGCTCGATCGTCGAGATCATCGTCGACGGCACGACGGCCTTCACCGCCCGGACGTTCTTCGCCGAGGGACCCGTCTCGGTGTCGTTGAGCGCGCGCGGCGGTGAGGTGGCGGTCCTCTCGGGAGAGTCGTCGCTCTACAGCCCCTGACCCCCGTCATCCGCCGACGTCTGCTCGGGTGGGAAAGCGGTTTTTGCTGTGGTGCATTCGCGCGGCATACTGTGTCAAACGTTTGACAGCATTGTCACTCGGCCTCTCACCCTGTCTCCGACTTCCAGGACTCCCGATGCAGCACGATGTTGTCGCCCGCTCCGTTCTCACCGCTCTCGGCGGGTCCGAGAACATCCAGGCAGCCGCGCACTGCGCGACGCGGTTGCGCATCGTCACCGTCGACAAGACGCGCATCGACCAGTCCGCGCTCGACGCCGACCCGAATGTGAAGGGGACGTTCGAGGCGGGAGGGCAGTTCCAGATCATCATCGGACCCGGTGACGTCGACAAGGTCTACGACGAACTGGTGGCGCTCTCGGGGGTGCGCGCCGCCACCAAAGACGAGGTCAAGCAGGTCGCCGGCCAGAGCGGCAACGTCGTGGTGCGCTTCATCAAGATGCTCTCCGACATCTTCGTGCCCGTGCTTCCCGCCTTGATCGCCGGCGGTCTGCTGATGGCGCTCAACAACGTGCTCACCGCGCCGGGCCTGTTCGGACCCGAGGCGGTCACGACGACCCTCCCGTGGCTGGCCGACCCCGCCGCCCTCATCAACCTGCTCGCCTCCGCGGCGTTCGCCTTCCTCCCGGTGCTCGTCGCCTTCTCGGCCGGTCAGCGTTTCGGGGCCAACCCCTACCTGTCCGCCGCGCTCGGTGCCGCGATGGTCATGCCCTCGCTGGTCAACGGTTACGCCGTGTCGGAGGCCATGGCCGCCGGAACGATGACCTACTGGAACATCCTCGGCATGGACGTCGCCCAGGCCGGCTACCAGGGCACCGTCATCCCGGTCCTCGCCGTGGTGTACCTGCTGTCGGTGTGCGAGAAGCTGCTCCGACGCGTGCTGAAGGGAACCTTCGACTTCCTCTTCACCCCCATGATCTCGCTCCTCGTGGTCGGGGTCGCGACCTTCGTCGCGGTCGGCCCGGCCATGCGGTGGGTGAGCGATGCCATCACGTTCGGGCTGTCGTGGGTGTACGAGAGCTTCGGCTTCCTCGGCGGTGCGCTCTTCGGCCTCGTCTACTCGCCCATCGTCGTCACGGGCCTTCACCAGAGCTTCCCCGCGGTCGAACTGAGCCTGATCGCCCAGGGCGGGTCGTTCATCTTCGCGATCGCGGCGATGGCGAACATCGCGCAGGGAGCGGCGTGCCTCGCGGTGTTCTTCCTGGTCCGGCGCGGGTCCAAGCTGCGCGCGATGGCGGGCGCGTCGAGCACCTCCGCCCTGCTCGGCATCACGGAGCCGGCGATCTTCGGCGTGAACCTGCGCCTGCAGTTCCCCTTCTTCATCGGAATGGGAGCCGCAGCCGTCGCCGGCGGTTTCATCAGCGCCCTCGGCGTGAAGGCCATCTCCCTCGGTGCGGCCGGCGTCATCGGATTCGTGTCCATCCAGCCGTCCTCGATCCCGCAGTTCGCGCTGTGCGCGCTCATCAGCTTCGTTCTGGCCTTCGTCGCCACCCTCGTCTACGGTCGCTGGCGCATCGCCCGCGGTAAGCCGCTGGACCCGACGGAGGGCGTCGCCCCGCTGGATGAGCCGACGGATGCCGACACCTCGACGTCCGACGTCGCGGAGGTCGCCACCGACACCGTGGCCGCCGCCGCGGCATCCGATGCCGACGCTGTCCGTCTGGACATCGTCTCGCCCGTCCGCGGCCGCCTGATCCCGCTCTCCGAGGTCCCCGACCCGATGTTCTCCGGCGGCGTGCTCGGCGGCGGCGCCGCGGTGGTGCCCAGCGACGGTGATGTCACCGCCCCGGTGGCCGGAGTGCTCACCGCGGTCTTCCCGACGGGTCACGCCTACGGCATCACGACCGACGACGGCGTCGAGGTCCTCGTCCACATCGGCATCGACACCGTCAACCTGAAGGGCGCCCACTTCACTGCCCTCGTCGCCGCAGGGGAGCGCGTCGAGGTCGGCACCCCGCTCGCCCGCGTCGATTGGTCCGCCGTCCGCGCGGCCGGGTACGACGTCACGACTCCGATCGTCGTCACCAACTCCGACGACTTCGAGGTCGACGCGGTCATCACCTCGGCCGACGTCGAGGCCGGCACCCCCGTGTTCCAGGTGCTCCGCGGCGCGGTGGAGGCCCCCACGGCCTGAGCCGAGGAGTGCGAGCCCGCGGGGACGGCGAACCCCCGCGGGCGCTCGCGGGATCGGACGGCGGGAGTCGCCGCCTCACCCGCGCGGCAGATTCACCGGGCCGGTCGGTCCGCAGGGGCGTCGTGCCCGCGCACCGTCGATCCGCGGCGCAGCGACACCGGAAGCACCGTCTCCGCCGGGAGATCGGCCGCGGGCTCGTCGATGCGCCGAAGCAGGAGTCGCACGCACTCGGCTGCCAACTGCTCGATCGGCTGGAGCACGGTGGTCAAGGTCGGGGCGAGGTGTCGCACGGTCGCGGAGCCGTCGTACCCGATGACCCCGAATTCCGCCGGGACGGGGATTGCGCGGGACCGCGCCCATTCCACCGCCATCAGGGCGCTGACGTCGTCGGTGCAGAACGCCGCGTCGTACTCGCCCCCGTCGAGGGTCTCCTCGATGAGGGCGCGCCGTTCGTCCAGGCTCGAGCTGAACCCGTAGGCCAGCACCGACTCGGGGAGTCCCCGTGCGGCCATGACCTCGCGATGGCCCGACCGTCGAGCGGAGCGGACGTCGTCACGCGGGCTCACGAAGAGGATGCGGCGGTAGCCGGCATCCACGAGCGTCTCCGTGGCCAGGGCGGCGCCGGCCACGTTGTCGCTGCGGACGTCGGGGATCCCCTGTCCGAGGCTCCGGTCCAGAGCCACAATCGGCAGCCCCGCCGTGCGATACAGATCCACGCCGTCGTTGTGGGTGGAGGTGATCACGCCGGCCACTTGGTGGGCGAGGAGTAATTCCAGCGACGCCGTCTCGCGGTCGACGCTACGCAGGCTGTCGCACAGCAGGGTGCGGTAACCACGATCGGCGAGCCCAGCTTCGACGGCGGCGGCGAACTCACCGAAGAACGGATCGGCCACCGTGGGCACGATCAGTCCGACGACGTGCGTGCCCCGGCCGAGCAGCGAGCGGGCGACTTCATTGGGCCGGTAGCCGAGCTCCTCGATCGCGCGGCGCACATCGCCACGCACTCGGTCGCTGAGGTAGCCGCGATCGTTGAGGACCCGCGAGACGGTCGTCACCGAAACCCCGGCTCGAGCCGCGACATCGCTGAGAGTCGGTCGTGCCACATGCCCTCCTCGGCCCGGACCCGCCGCAGCGGTCGGGTCCCGTCGAGCCTACCCAGCGGCACGCTTCGCCCTGGTCGGTCGGCGTGCCGGCAGGCAGCATCTTCGCGTGGTCCGGTCGCCGTGTTCCAGAGTTCTGCACGTGCTCGAACGTCCGCCCGGCCGGGAAACGGCTGTGCGACGACGGCCGTGACCCTGCGACGGTCGCAATGCTCGCGGCATCCCGGGTATCGTAGGGGGGTTGTCGGCGCCGGTCGCGTCGACGAGAGCTGAATAACGGAGGGCCCTTGTGGACATCGATCTCGCACTTCTGAAGACGATCGAACGCGAGAAGGAGATCCCCTTCGATGAACTCGCGCGCATCATCGAGCAGGCGATCCTGACCGCCTACGCCAAGCACATCTCGCCCAGCGGCGAGATCCCGACGGGCGCTCGTGCCTCCCTCGATCGCAAGACCGGTCACGTGGGCATCTTCACGCCCGTGACCGACGACGAGGGGGCCGTCATCGGCGAAGAGGAGCAGGCTCCCGACGACTTCGGTCGCATCGCGGCCTTCGCCGCCAAGCAGGTCATCAGCCAGCGTCTGCGCGACATCGCCGACGACGCCGTGCTGGGGGAGTTCAAGGGCAAAGAGGGCGACATCGTCGCCGGTGTCGTCCAGCAGGGTCCCAACCCGCGCATGGTGCACGTCGACCTCGGCACCGTCGAGGCCATCCTCCCGCCCGAAGAGCAGGTGCCCGGCGAGACCTACGCGCACGGCTCGCGACTGCGCGTCTACGTCACGAGCGTCTCCAAGGGCAACAAGGGTCCGCAGATCACCGTCTCGCGCACGCACCCGGGCCTGGTCCGAAAGCTCTTCGCCCTCGAGGTCCCCGAGATCGCCGCGGGCCTGGTCGAGATCGTCTCGCTCGCTCGCGAAGCCGGCCACCGTTCGAAGATTGCCGTGCAGGCGACCGACCCGACGGTCAACGCCAAGGGTGCCTGCATCGGCGAACTCGGCCGTCGCGTGCGCGCCGTGACCGAGGAGCTCTCGGGCGAGAAGATCGACATTATCGACTACGACGCCGAGCTTCCGCGCTTCGTCGCGAACGCGCTGTCGCCGGCCAAGGTCACCTCGTCCTTCGTCCTGGATGCCACGACCAAGGCCGTGCGCGCCCTCGTGCCGGACTACCAGCTGTCGCTGGCGATCGGCAAGGAGGGCCAGAACGCCCGCCTGGCCGCGAAGCTCACCGGCGCCAAGATCGACATCCAGCCCGACAGCATCCTCGAAGACAACTGAGGGTCCGATCGTCCCCACGATCACGAGGTGTAGAGTGGAACCCGTACGAACGTGCGTCGGATGCCGCGCACGCGCCCCCCGATCCTCGCTTCTGCGAGTGGTCACCGACGGATCGGTCCTCGTCGCAGACGAAAGAGCGGTCCTTCCGGGTCGGGGAGCGTGGGTGCACGAGACGGACGCATGCGTGAGAAAAGCTCTTACGCGTCGCGCCTTCGTACGAGCATTGCGTGTGTCAGGCCCGCTTGACACGCAGACCTTCGAATCACACCTCCAGCGAAAAGGCTGAACGGCTATGGACACGAAGTGAACGGCTCGAAATGAGACCCGTCCGCAACTAGCGGTCTGCCCTGTCCGGGGTAGGCCCTCAGACAGGAGAATTGTGGCAAAACCACGCGTGCACGAGATCGCTTCCGAGCTCGGCGTCGACAGCAAGGTCGCGCTTGCGAAGCTGAAGGAGCTCGGCGAATTCGTCAAGAGCCCCTCTTCCACCATCGAGCCCCCGGTGGCCCGTAAGCTCCGCGCCGCCCTCGCGGCCGAGGGCTCTTCGGCGCCGGCCGCCGGTGGATCGCCCGCCGCGCCCGCGGCGCGCCCCGGCGCCCGTCCGGGCCCCGCGCGTCCTGCGGCGACCCCCGGTGCCCGTCCCTCGGGCCCGACCCCCGGCCCCGCCAAGCCCGCGGCCCCCGCCGCTCCCGCGGCGAGCCCGGTCCCCGAGACCGCTGCCCCCGAGAAGGCCGCTCCCGCAGCGGCCGAGGCCCCGGCAGCCAAGCCCGCCGCTTCGGCGTCGACGTCCGGTGCGCCGACCCCCGGTGCCGCCGCCCCCGGCGCCGGTGCCCCCAAGCCCGGCCCGAGCGCGCCCCCGCGTCCGGGTGGAGCGCGTCCGGGCAACAACCCCTTCGCCTCCTCGCAGGGCATGGGCCAGCGTCCCGCGGGCCCCCGTCCGGGGAACAACCCCTTCGCTTCGGCGCAGGGCATGGGCCAGCGCCCGACCCCCGGCAACATCCCGCGTCCCCAGGCTCCGCGTCCCGGCGCCCCGCGTCCCGGAGCCCCGCGCCCCGGCGGTGCCGGTCGTCCCGGTGGCGGCGGTCGTCCCGGTGCTCCGTTCCAGCAGCGTCCCGGCGGTCCCGGTCGTCCCGGCGGCGCCGGTGGCGGTTTCCAGCGCCCCGGTGGCGGTGCTCCGGCCGGTGGTTTCGCCGGTCGTCCCGGTGGTGGCGGCGGCCGTGGCCGCGGTCCCGGCGGTGGTACCGCGGGTGCCTTCGGTAAGGGTGGCGGCAAGTCCAAGCAGCGTAAGTCGCGTCGGGCGAAGCGGCAGGAATTCGAGATGCGGTCGGCGCCGGTCGTCGGCGGCGTCAACGTCTCGAAGGGCAACGGCGAGATCATCCGCCTGCGCCGCGGCGCATCCATCGCCGACTTCGCGGACAAGCTCGAGGCCCTGCGCGGCTACACCGTCCAGCCCGGCACGCTCGTGACCATCCTGTTCAACCTGGGCGAGATGGCCACCGCGACCGAGTCGCTCGACGAGGCCACCTTCGAGGTGCTCGGTGCCGAGCTCGGCTACAAGATCCAGATGGTCTCGCCCGAGGACGAAGACAAGGAGCTCCTCGAGGGCTTCGGTCTCGACCTCGATGCCGAGCTTGAGGCCGAGAGCGAGGACGATCTCGAGATCCGTCCTCCCGTGGTCACCGTCATGGGTCACGTCGACCACGGTAAGACGAGGCTCCTCGACGCCATCCGCCAGACCAACGTGGTCGCGGGCGAGGCCGGTGGCATCACGCAGCACATCGGTGCGTACCAGATCTGGACCGAGCACGAGGGCATCGAGCGCGCGATCACCTTCATCGACACCCCGGGTCACGAGGCGTTCACCGCCATGCGTGCTCGAGGAGCGCAGGTGACCGACATCGCGATCCTCGTGGTCGCGGCCGACGACGGCATCATGCCCCAGACGGTCGAGGCGTTGAACCACGCCCAGGCGGCGAACGTGCCGATCGTGGTCGCGGTCAACAAGGTCGACAAGCCCGACGCCAACCCGGCCAAGGTCCGCCAGCAGCTCACCGAGTACGGCCTGGTCGCCGAGGAGTACGGCGGAGACGTCATGTTCGTCGACGTCTCGGCTCGGCAGAACCTCAACATCCAGGCCCTCCTGGATGCGGTCCTGCTCACCGCCGACGCCGGTCTCGACCTGACGGCCAACCCGAACAAGGCGGCCCGCGGTGTCGCCATCGAAGCGAAGCTCGACAAGGGTCGCGGTTCGGTCGCCACGGTGCTCATCCAGTCCGGAACCCTCCGCGTCGGCGACGCGATCGTCGCGGGAACGGCTTACGGCCGTGTCCGCGCGATGATGGACGAGAACGGCGAAGCGGTCGAAGAGGCCTACCCGTCGCGTCCCGTCTCGGTGCAGGGTCTGAACTCCGTGCCCCGCGCCGGCGACGTGTTCATCGTCACCGAGGAAGACCGCACCGCGCGTCAGATCGCCGAGAAGCGTGAAGCCGCCGAGCGCAACGCCCAGCTGGCCAAGGCCCGCAAGCGCATCTCGCTCGAGGACTTCACCCGTGCTCTCGAAGAGGGCAAGGTCGAGTCGCTCAACCTCATCATCAAGGGTGACGTGTCGGGTGCCGTCGAGGCGCTCGAGGAATCGCTGCTCAAGATCGAGGTCGACGACAGCGTCCAGCTGCGCATCATCCACCGCGGTGTGGGTGCGATCACCGAGTCGGACATCAACCTGGCCACGATCGACAACGCGATCGTGATCGGCTTCAACGTCCGTCCCGACACGAAGGCCCGCGAGCGTGCCGCCCGCGAGGGTGTCGACGTGCGGTTCTACTCGGTCATCTACAACGCGATCGACGACGTCGAGCAGTCGCTCAAGGGCCTGCTCAAGCCGGAGTTCGAAGAGGTGCAGTCGGGTGTCGCCGAGATCCGCGAGGTGTTCCGCTCCTCGAAGTTCGGCAACATCGCCGGTGTCATCGTGCGATCGGGAACGATCACGCGCAACGCCAAGGCCCGCGTCATCCGCGATGGTGTCGTGCTGGCGGACGGCCTGGCGATCGAGTCGCTGCGTCGCTTCAAGGACGACGTCACCGAGGTGCGTACGGACTTCGAGGCCGGTATCGGTCTGGGCAAGTTCAACGACATCCAGATCGGTGACGAGATCGAGACCACCGAAATGGTCGAGAAGCCGCGAGGCTGATCACACACCGGAGGTCGTAGCCACCGGCTACGGCCTCCGGTTTCGTGGGTCTGCGGGAGCAGAGCGGGGCCCTACCCCGATGCTCCCGCAGACCCACGAAACCTCCGTCCTTCGCCTATGCTTCGGCATCTGGCGTGTGACGTCTGGCTTAGTGAGAGATAGGAATTGACGTGGCAGGGGAACGACAGGCGCGAGTGGCGGACCGGATCCGCGTGGTGCTCGCCGAGCGTCTCGAGAAGGGGCTGCGCGACCCGCGGCTTGGATTCGTCACCATCACCGACGTGCGGGTCACGGGTGATCTCCAGCACGCGTCGGTGTTCTACACCGTCATGGGCGACGAGGCGCATCGCGCCGACACCGCCGCCGCGCTGAAGTCGGCGACCGGCATGCTCCGCAGCGAGGTCGGCAAGAACCTCAACACGCGGCTCACCCCGTCACTGGAGTTCATCCTCGATGGAATTCCCGAGAACGCCGACCACATCTCGGCGCTGCTGCGCGAAGCGCGTGAGCGCGACGAGTCGGTCGCGGGTCTCGCCGCCTCGGCCGCCTACGCCGGAGACGCCGATCCGTACGTCAAGCCGCGCGAAGACGAAGAGGACGACGACGACAGCGAAGACGACGTCGAAGACGCGCCTCGCGCCTGAGCTTCGAAGCACACGGCCGGACACCGCCCCGAGGGGTCGTGTCCGGCCTTCGTCGTTCCTGGGAGGGCTGTCGGTGGAGGACCGCGCCGTCCGGCGGTGGCGACGGGCTCAGTCCGCGCCGCGACGGTGTCGCCGGAGCGGCGCGTCCGGCACGGAGTGCCCCGGGGCGGATTCAGGATGCCGAGTGACCGGGCAGACGCAGGACGTCGTCGACCGCTTCGGCGAGGCCGTCGGCGATGAGCGAGTCGATGGCACGGTCGCGCTGTGCGGTGTCGGGCCAGTCGGGGAGCACCGCGAACAGCGGCACCGAGGAGGGGGCCGCATCGCGCAGCACCTTCAGCACGGCTCCGCGCGCCTGGCGGTCGCTTCCCTCGTACTTCGCCTGCCGACGGCGGCGGTCTTCGGAGGCGGGGTAGCCTGCGGCCCGCCAGGCGCACTGCGCGGCGAGCGGGCAGAGGTCGCACTTCGGCGAGCGGGCCGTGCAGACGATCGCGCCGAGCTCCATGGCGGCGGCGTTCACGATCGCCGCATCGATCATGTCGTGGGGGAGCTCGGCATCCATCCGCTCGAGATCCCGGCGGTGCGGAGGACCGGGCTGCGCCACGCCCTCGACCGCGCGGGCGAGGACGCGCCTCGTGTTCGTGTCGACGACCGGGTGGCGGTCGCCGTAGGCGAAGACCGCTACCGCGCGGGCGGTGTAATCGCCGATCCCGGTGAGGGCGAGGAGCGCGTCGACATCGCGGGGGACGACTCCGTCGTGCCGGTCGCGGATCTCGACCGCCGCCCGATGCAGCCACAGCGCGCGCCGCGGGTAGCCGAGGTTGGCCCATTGCGTCACCGCCTCGGACGGGGGAGAGGCGGCCAGGTCCGCCGGGGTCGGCCAGCGCTCCAGCCACGCTTCGAGATGCGGGATGACTCGCGTGACCGGGGTCTGCTGCAGCATGAACTCGCTGACCAGCGTGCCCCACGCGCCGAACCCCGGGCGGCGCCAGGGGAGGTCGCGCGCCGCGTCGCGGTACCACGCGATGAGCGGGGCGGCGAGATCTGGCATCCCTCCAGCCTACGGTCGCAGAACCCGGTCCTTCGGCACGCGTAAACGCCCTCCGCGCCCGTAAACGCGAGCAGAGCGTGTTTCTGTGCGCGGGTCGCGTTTCTGCCTGGTTCGGGACGGCGCGGCGCAGCCGTTGCGGGGCGGAGAGCGCGGTCGAGTGTCGGTGGTCGACCGTAGGCTGGAGGCATGCCCAGCAAGAACCCCGTCGAGACCCTTCAGCGCAGCTTGCGCGACCTCATGCGGCAGAACAACCGCGCGGGCCGCGTCGTGGTGGCCATCGAGGGGCTGGATGCCGAGGCGGCGCGCGCTTTCGCCGAGGGTTTCGCGTCCGCGGTGGCCGAGGATGGCACGGCCGTGCACCGGGCGAGCGTCTCCGACGAGGCAGCCGACGTGCGCGACGGCGTCGTGGCGCCCTTCCGCGCGGGCGAGGGCGACGCAGTGCTCGTGGTCGACGGCGTGTTCCTCCAGACCCCGGCGCGGCGGGGACTGTGGAACTGGTCGGTGTGGCTCGAGTCCAACCCGCCCGTCGGACAGCCGCGCCCCGAGCTGCCCGACGCGCAGAAACAGTACGTCCACACCGCGCGGCCGCGCGTCGCCGCCTCGGTCATCGTCGAGAACTCCGACCCCTCGCACCCGGTCCAGGTGTTCGGAGACTTCTGCTGATGGTCCGCCCCGGCATCCTCCTGGTCGACAAACCCGGGGGCATCACCAGCCATGACGTCGTGTCGCGGGCCCGCCGGGCGCTCGGCACCCGCAAGATCGGCCATGCCGGCACGCTCGACCCGATGGCGACCGGACTTCTCGTCCTCGGCGTCGAGGGGGCGACACGTCTGCTCACGTACATCGTCGGCGCCGACAAGACGTACGAGGCGACGATCCTCCTGGGGGTCGAGACCGACAGCGACGACGCCGACGGGACCGAGACCGCCCGTGCGGACGCCTCCGCCGTGACCGAGGCGCAGATCCTCGAGGGTATCGCCGAGCTGACGGGCGAGATCGACCAGGTGCCGAGCACGGTGTCGGCCATCAAGGTCGACGGGCGCCGCGCCTACGACCTCGCCCGCGCGGGCGAGGAGGTCGAGCTGAAGGCTCGGCGCGTCACCGTCTCGCGCTTCCATGTGCGCGAGACCCGTCGGGGCGACACGACGATCGAGCTCGACGTCGTCGTCGACTGCACGAGCGGTACGTACATCCGGGCCCTGGCCCGCGACCTGGGTCGCTCGCTGGGCGTGGGAGGGCATCTGACGGCCCTTCGGCGCACCCGTATCGGTGCCTTCGACGTCGCCGGCGCGGCATCCGTCGACGACATCGCCGAAGACGCCCTGGTCGAGCCGGCCACCGCGGCCGCCGTCGTCGTGGGCGCCCTCGCGGTGGGGGCGGACGAAGCGCGCGATCTGCGTCACGGCAAACGCATCGACGGGGGAGGTCGCTTGACGGGCGCCCTCGCCGCCGCGATCGACCCCGACGGTCGCCTCGTCGGCATCGTCGAGAAGCGGGGGACGCACCTCAAGAGCGCCATGAACATGCCCGAGGAGGCCGCCCGATGATCCTGTGGTTCACGCTCGTGCAGGTGGGGATCGCGGTCCTGGCGGGCCTCGTCGCGATCACGGCGGGGCTCGTCGGACGCCGCCCCGGAGACGTCACGGTCGGATCCCTCGCGCTCATCGAACTGCTGCTCATCGTGCAGATCGTGGTGGCGATCATCTCGCCGTTCGCCGGCAACCCCCCGTCGGGGAGCCTGCTCGAGTTCTGGACCTATCTCGTCTCGGCCGCCCTCGTGCCGGTCGCGGGAGCCGCGTGGGCGCTTATCGAACGCAGCCGCTGGAGCACCGTCATCATGGGCGTCGCGGCCCTCGCCGTGGCCGTCATGGTCTGGCGCATGCACATCATCTGGACCGTACAGCTGGCCTGACGCGGGCCGCACCGCTCGCCGCGGCCGCGGGCGAACTAGAATCGACAGGTCATGGCATCCACCACTCCCACCCGCTCTCGGGGGATGACCGGCATCGGCCGTGTCCTCGTCGTCGTCTACGGCATCATGGCGCTCGCCGCCACCGGCCGCTCCTTCGTGCAGATCGTTCGCGAGTTCGACGACGCCCCGCTCGCGTACTCGCTGTCGGCCCTCGCCGCGGTCGTGTACATCCTCGCCACCCTCGCGCTCGTCTTCTCGGCGAGACCGACCTGGTACCGCATCGCGTGGATCGCCATCGGTTTCGAGCTGGTGGGTGTCCTCGTCGTGGGAACCCTGAGTCTCGTGCTCCCCGAGCTGTTCCAGCACCCGACGGTGTGGTCGGTCTACGGATACGGATACCTGTTCATCCCCCTCGTGCTGCCCTTCCTCGGACTGTGGTGGCTCGTGCGTCACCGTCGGGCGACCCGGTGATCGTGTTCCGCGAGCCCGCGGAGGTGCCGAAGAACTTCGGTCCCTCGGTGGTGGCGATCGGCAAGTTCGACGGCGTCCACGCCGGGCACCGCGCCGTGATCGACCGGGCGCGCATCGACGCGTCCGACGGAGCGCGCGTGGTCGCGGTGACCTTCGACCGCAACCCGTTGAGCGTGCTGCGCCCCGAGAAATGTCCGCCCGATGTGATCGGACCGCACCAGAAGCTCGAGCTGCTCGAGCGGGCCGGGGTGGATGCCACCCTGTTGCTGACCTTCGACGAAGAGCTGGCGGCCATCCCCGCCCACGACTTCGCGCTGCGGGTGCTCGTGGAGGCGCTGCAGGCGCGAACGGTGCTCGTGGGCCGTGACTTCCGTTTCGGCGCCGGGGGAGAGGGCGACCCCGACCTGCTGACGCGTATGGGCGCCGAGCACGGGTTCCGCGTCGACGTGGTGGAGGATGTGCGCGCGGTGCACGCCGATCGGCGGGTGTCGTCCACCTGGATACGCGAGGCGCTGTCGGTCGGCGACGTCGCCACGGCTGCGCGCCTGCTCGGTCGTGCGCCCTCGGTGTGGGGCGAAGTCGTGCACGGACTCAAGCGCGGCCGCGAGCTCGGCTACCCCACCGCGAACCTCTCGCCCGAACTCGAGGGCTTCGTCCCCGCTGACGGTGTCTACGCCGGCTGGCTCGTGGACGTCGACGGCGCGCGGCGCATCAGCTACCCGGCCGCGATCAGCGTCGGCACCAATCCCACGTTCGACGACGTGCACGCCCGCCAGGTCGAGGCGTACGTGATCGATGAGACCGGCCTCGACCTGTACGGCCATCATGTCGAGGTGCGTTTCGTCGAGCGGGTGCGCGAGATGACGGCCTTCGACGGCATCGACGCCCTCCTGGTGCAGATGGCCGACGACGTGGAGCGGGCGCGGGCCATTCTGCGCTGAGCGCGGAGAGGGCGCGGTTTCGCGGCGTCGTCCGTGGCCTCGGGGCCGCTCGGGCACCGCTACACCGCTCCGGGTTGCGCGTGACGCCCGGGTCCGTCGCTCAGTCCTGCCGGGGCAACCGATTCCGGATGCCGAGGAACGACGCCGCAGCCCCGAGCATCATCAGCGCCGCGGTGAAGACGGCAGCGCGGTGGAAGCCGTCGAGATCGAGCGAGCCGCCCACGACCGCCGACACCGCGGCGATCGCGAGGAGTCCCGCGACGCGCGAGACGGCGTTGTTGACGGCCGAGGCGATGCCCGATCGTTCGGTGTCGATCGCGCCGAGCACGGCCGCCGTGAGGGGGGACACCGTGGCGGTCAGGCCCAGGCCCCACACGATCACTCCGGGCAGCACCTGCGTCACGTAGGCGAAGTCGCCGCCGACGTTCAGCAGCAGGAGGGCGCCCACGGCCATCACGATCGGGCCGAGCGTCATGAACAGGCGCGGTCCGAAACGCCCCGCGAGCGCGCCCATCCGTGAGCTGAGCAGGATCATCAGCACCGTGCTCGGCAGCGATGCGAGTCCCGCGAGGGTGGCCGGCAGCCCCGCGCCCTGCTGCAGGTACACGCTCAGGACGAAGCCGTTGAGCGACAGGGCTGCGTAGACGAAGACGGTGGTGAGATTTCCCGCCCAGAAGTTGCGCGAGCGGAACAGGTCGAGCGGCATCATCGGGTCGCGCGCCGTGCGTTGGCGCACCAGGAAACCCGCGAACGACAGGGTGCCGATGACCCCGGGCACCCAGATCACCGGCGAGGCCCACCCGAGGTTCGGCTGTTCGATGAGGGCGAAGACGATGCCGCCGAGTCCCAGGGCGCACAGCACGGCCCCGAGGATGTCGACGCGCGCGCCGGGACGACGGTGGTCGCGGTGCCCGAGGCGGGCGAGCAACCACAGGGTCACCGCGATGGGCAGGACGTTCACGAGGAACACCAGGCGCCACGAGAGCGTGTCGACGAAGATGCCGCCGATGAGAGGGCCGGCGAGCATGGCGACGGTGGTCGCGCCGGTCCAGATGCCGATCGCGCGGGCCTGCGCGGGTCCGCGGAACGTCGAGGTGATCAGGGCCAGCGAGCTCGGGACCAGGAGCGCGCCGGCGATGCCCTGCAGCGCTCGGGCGACGATGAGGAACTCGGCCGTGGGGGCTGCGGCGATCGCGAGAGAGGTGATGCCAAAGCCGATGAGGCCGATCCGCAGCACCACGACGCGCCCCAGCACATCGCTCAGCGAACCCGCAACGAGGATGAATGCCCCGAGGGTCACGAGATAGGCGTCCACGACCCACTGCTGCGTCGACAGGCCGCCGCCGAGTTCGCCCGCGATCGCGGGGAGAGCGACGTTGACCACGGTCCCGTCGAGGAACGACACGAACGACGCCAGAACGGCGACCGCCAGGACGACCCGCTGCTCGCGTGTCATCGTGTCGGCCATGACTCCAGCGTAGGGTCGCGTGGGCCGGCGCGGGCGGGTGGGCGGCCCGGATGGGATCCGGCCCCGGGAATACCCCCAGGGGGTATCGTGTTGAGAACGGAGTGACCGGAGGAGGAGCCATGGCCGAGAGCACCGAAGCACCGACCGCGGAGGCCGTGCTCGATATCGAAGGCATGACCTGCGCCAGCTGCGTCGCCCGCGTCGAGAAGAAGCTCGGCCGCGTCGAGGGCGTCGAGGCCGCGGTGAACCTGGCGACCGAGACCGCGCGGGTGCGCTACCCCGCCGACCTCGACCCCGCTGCCCTCGTCGACGCCGTCCGCTCCGCCGGATACGACGCCACCGTCCGTCCGCGCCCCGCCTCTCGGCCGGTGGCGGGTGTGGCGGCATCCGCCCCTCTGCCGACCCCAACGGGCGAGCGAGCGGATGCCGGCACCTCGGCGCCCGATTCCGTCGCCGTTCCCGCGCCCGGCGGCGAGATCGACGCGGCGACCGGCCACGCGCTCGGCACGGCGGCGGACCACCCCGGCCACGTCCACGACACCGGCGACGCGCCCGGCTCCACCCCGTTGCGCGTCCGTCTGTGGGTCTCGCTCGCCCTCGCCGTGCCGGTGGTCGCCCTCGGGATGATCCCGGCGTGGCAGTTCCCGGGCTGGCAATGGGTCTCGCTCGTTCTCACGACACCGATCGTGCTGTGGGGCGGCTGGCCGTTCCATCGTGCGACGCTGCGCAACGCGCGCCACGGCGCGGCGACCATGGACACCCTCATCACCCTGGGCACCTTCGCCGCCTACCTGTGGAGCGTGTGGGCACTCGTCTTCGGAACGGCCGGGCGGATCGGCATCCGACATGAGGTCATGCTCTTCGGCCCGGTGCACGACGCGACCTCCGTCGTCTACTTCGAGGTCGCGGCCGCGGTGACGGTGTTCCTCCTGCTCGGGCGCGTCATCGAGCAACGCTCCACGCGGCGGGCCGGCGCGGCGCTGCGCGCCCTGCTCGACCTCGGCGCTCGCGAGGCGGAACTCGCCGATGGGCGACGCATCGACATCGACCGGCTCTCGGTGGGCGATGCCTTCGTCGTGCGGCCGGGCGCCACGGTCGCCACCGATGGGGAGGTGCTCGAAGGGCGTGCCTCGATCGATGAGAGCATGCTGACCGGAGAAGCGCTGCCCGTCGACGTCGGCCCCGGGGACACCGTCACCGGCGGCACCATCGCCTCGGGCGGGCGACTGGTCGTCCGCGCGACGGGAGTGGGGGAGCAGACCCGCCTGGCCCGTATCGCCCGCCTCGTCGAAGACGCCCAGCTCGGCAAGAGTCGCGTGCAGCGGCTCGCCGACCGCATCTCCGGCGTCTTCGTGCCCGTCGTCATCGCGCTGGCCGCCCTGACCCTGGTGGCGTGGCTCGTCGCCGGGCAGCCCGTGGCCGCCGGCTTCACCGCGGCCGTCGCGGTGCTCATCATCGCCTGCCCCTGCGCCCTGGGACTTGCGACCCCGATCGCGATCCTCGTCGGCACCGGTCGCGGAGCGCAGCTCGGCATCCTCGTGACCGGACCCGCGGCGCTCGAGTCCGCGGAGCGCATCGACACGATCGTGCTCGACAAGACGGGCACTCTCACCTCGGGCCGGATGAGCGTCGCGCGCGTCACGACCGCCGATGCTCAGGATGCCGCCAACGCCCTGCGGCGCGTCGCCGTCGTCGAACGCGGGTCGGAGCACCCCATCGCCCACGCGATCGTCGCCGCCGCGGGCGAGGGGCCGGTCGCCACCGACCTCGAGGCCCTGCCCGGTCGTGGGGTCACCGCGACCGTGGACGGCGTACGGGTGTTCGCCGGTCGTCCGGCGCTCGCCGCGGACCTCGGCGCGCAGCTGCCCGCGGCGCTCGCCGACGCCGTCGAGGCGGGGGAGCGGCGCGGCACCGTCGTGGTGGCCGGGTGGGCCGGTCCCGACGGTGCCCCGCACGCCCGAGTCGTCATCGAGGTGGCCGACACGGTCCGCCCCGAGAGCGCCCGAGCGGTCGCGCAGTTGAAGGCCATGGGCCTGGAGCCGGTGCTCCTCACCGGCGACAACGAGCACGTCGCCCGTGCCGTCGCCGATGCACTGGGCATCGAACGCGTACGCGCGGGGGTCCTGCCCGAAGGGAAGGTCGACGAGATCACGGCCCTGCGCGCCCAGGGACGCACCGTCGCGATGGTCGGCGACGGAGTCAACGACGCCGCGGCGCTGGCATCCGCCGATCTGGGTATCGCGATGGGCGGAGGGGCGGATGCCGCGCTGCACGCGAGCGACGTGGCTCTCATGCGCGACGACCCGCGGGGCATCGTCACCGCCCTCGCCCTCAGCCGGCGCACGATGCGGATCATCCGCGGCAACCTCTTCTGGGCGTTCGCGTACAACGTCGCCGCGCTGCCGCTCGCCGCGCTGGGCCTGTTGAACCCGATGCTGGCCGGGGCCGCGATGGCCTTCTCGAGCGTGTTCGTCGTGCTGAACAGCCTGAGGCTGCGCCGCGCGGCGTGAGACCCGGCGAGGTGCGGAGGATTCTCACTCAGCGTCCTGGGCGGCGACGAATTCCTCCGCCTCACGCGGAAAGCGGCTTCCGGTCGCTAGAATGATCTCGACCCCGATCTCCGCTGTCCTCGCGAGCCGTTTCGGCGTAGACGCGTTGCGGGTCGCCGACACCGCTTCTTCGGCGGCGGTTCGAGCGACGAATCCCCGGGGTCACTGATCCACCGGCATTCGCCGGACGCTCCGGATTGTCATCCGGACGACACGCTCAGGAGGAGCATGCCGACTACGGCAACCGCGTCCCGAGGCTCGAGCCAACGACGCAGGAAGACCACGTCATCCCGACGCGACGACGAAGCACCCGTCATCCCGATCCTCGCCCGCAAGGTGCGCGAGATCGAGGCGAAGGCGCAGCGCGGAAAGCTCGGGCCCACCAACCGCGTCAAGTTCCAGGTGATCGCCTTCCTCGTCCGCGAGGAGCGCGCCCGGGTCAAGGCCGACACCGAGATCACCGACGCCGCACGCGCCGAGCTGCTCAAGCGCCTCGACGGGGTCGCGACGATCCTCGCGAAGACCGCCGCCCGCGACACCTCGCTGATCCAGCTGCTCGAGGTCGACCAGGCCACCTCGCCGGTCGCCCGTCGTATGCGCCGCGACTGGCTGCTCGAATCCGGTGCCGAGCTGCCGCCCGACGAGCTCATCATCACCGACAACACGCCGAAGGTCGCCCCAGTCGTTCCCGCGGCGCTCGCCGAGAAGCAGGTCATCCCCGCCTCGATCGAGGCGCGCCAGATGGCGAACCCCTTCCTTGCACCCGACCTCACTCCCCGCTCGACCGGTGACGCCCCCCGTCGTCGCCTCGACGGCTGGGAACTCATGGGACCGCTGTACAAGGCGTTCGAGACCGGCGCCGGCGGGTCGGCCGCGAGCATGGAGCTGCCGCCCGTCCCCGAGTTCGACCGTCTCTCGCCGCGCGGGCTCGAGGTCATGCCGCACCAGTCGCGGTTCCTCGAGGCCGTCCGCACCGGCCACCGCTCGTTCCTGCTGGCCGATGAGCCGGGCCTCGGCAAGACCGCGGAGTCGGTGCTCGCGGCATCCGTCGCCGACGCGTACCCGCTGCTGGTCGTCGTGCCCAACGTCGTGAAGATGAACTGGGCCCGCGAGGTGCAGCGATGGACGCCCCAGCGGCGCGCCACCGTCATCTCGGGCGGCGGCGCCGACATCGACGCCTTCGCCGACATCTTCATCGTCAACTACGAGATCCTCGACCGACACCTCTCATGGCTGTCGTCGATCGGGCTGAAGGGCATCGTCGTCGACGAGGCGCACTTCATCAAGAACCTCACGTCGCAGCGCTCGCAGAACGTGCTGGCCCTGGCATCCCGTGTCCGTCAGCAGACCCGCGACCCGCTCCTGCTGGCGCTGACCGGTACCCCGCTGATCAACGACGTCGAGGACTTCGACGCGATCTGGCGCTTCCTCGGCTGGACCAACGGCGAGAAGCCCGGCCCCGAGCTCATGGAGAAGCTGGATGCCACGGGTCTGACGCCCGCGGACAAGGCGTTCTACCCCGAGGCGCGCGAGGCGGTCATCTCGATGGGCATCGTGCGGCGCAAGAAGAAGGATGTCGCCGCCGACCTCCCCGACAAGCTCGTGGCCGACCTGCCGGTCGAGCTCGACGACGAGTTCGGCCGCTCGATCCGCCAGGCCGAGCGCGAACTCGGCGCCCGTCTCGCGGCGAAGTACCGCCGCATCATCGAGGCGCGCGGCGACCGGGGCTCCGCCGCCGGCGAGATCGACGAGGACATCGTGCGTCTCGTCGCCCACGGCGAGCTCGAGGAATCCAAGGCCGCAGGCTCGGGGAGCGAGAACGTCTTCACGATGGTCCGCCGCATCGGTCAGGCCAAGGCGCACCTCGCCGCCGACTACGCCGTGCAACTGCAGCGCTCCGTCGGCAAGGTCGTCTTCTTCGCCAAGCACATCGACGTGATGGATGCCGCGGAGGCCCACTTCAAGGCCTCCGGCCTCAAGGCCGTATCGGTGCGCGGGGAGCAGACCTCGACCGCGCGCCAGGCCGCGATCGACGCCTTCAACGGCGACCCCGACGTCGGCATCGCGGTGTGTTCGCTGACGGCCGCCGGTGTCGGCCTGAACATGCAGGCCGCGTCCAACGTCGTGCTCGCCGAGCTGTCGTGGACCGCCGCCGAGCAGACCCAGGCGATCGACCGCGTGCACCGTATCGGTCAGGAGGAGCCCGTGACCGCGTGGCGCATCATCGCCGCGCACACGATCGACACCAAGATCGCCGAGCTCATCGACTCGAAGGAAGGCCTCGCGGCCCGCGCCCTCGACGGCCAGGCGATCGAGCCCGGCTCGAGCGATTCGGTTCAGCTGTCGGCGCTCATGCATCTGCTGCGTCAGGCGCTCGGCGCGGCCTGATCCGGTTCTCCCTCGAACGCCCCGGTCGCTTCGGCGTCGGGGCGTTCGTGCGTGGCCGGTGCGACGGCCGGCAACTAACGTCGGGGACATGACCCTGGACCCCTCCGCGCTGCTGGCCGGACCCCGAGGACGACGGCTGTGCCTCGAAGTGCTTCTCGCCCAGGGGGACGGTCCGGCGGTGCAGAGGGCCGCGTGGGCGGTGTCGTGGGCCGCGCGACCGTTCGACGAGCACCGAGGCACCGTCATCGCCTTCGGGGGCGATGCGATCTCCTTCGTCGAGCCCGAGGTGAGCCCCGCCGAGGCCGCCGTCGCGCTCGGCGCGGTGCGACCGCACATCCACCCGGCCGTGCTCGATACCGCCTTGGCGGCGGCGGTCGACCTCGCCGCCTACTGGCAGCCGCCGTCGGGAGAGGACGTCCTGGTGTCGACGGAGGAGGTCCTCGCCGCGCTCGAGCCCGTGGCCGAGTCGGTCAGCCGTGACCCGTCGATCAGCTGGTGGACGGAGCCGGTCGCGCGCGCTGCCCAGGCCTGTGTCTTCTGGGAATCGGAGAGGTCGTCCGAGGAACCTCTGCGCGCCCGGCTCTCGCGGTGGCGCGCTTCGATGGAGGCCGAAGAGACGCAGTTCGCGACGGAGTACGCCGGGCAGGACGTCTCCGGGGTGTGGTGGTCGACACCGCCGCAGGATCTTCCTCGCTCGACCCGTGCGCGCCGTGGGGGAGAGCCCCTCGGACTGACTCTCGTCGAGGACTCGTTCGGCTGGGAGACGGCCCGCGTCCAGCCCGTGCGGGTTCCCGAGGGGGAGGTCATCGAGATCGACGGCCCCGAGGCATGGGCGCGACTATGCCGTCGGCATCCGCTGGTCGTCACCGCCTCCCGCCGCTACGTCTGGGGGATGACCACGGGCCGTGTGGGCGACTGGGTGCAGCCGGACTGGGCGGCCGTCGCGGACGAAGCCGTCGGCGTCCACCTGACGGTCGCCGGATACCTGACCACCGCGGGACGCGTCGTCGACCTCGGAGACGGCGGCGCGAGTCTGCTCGCGGGGTGGGGCCCCGATGAGACGTTCTGGTTCGACACGGTCGTCCCCTCCCGCTCGGAGGAGACGTGGTCGGTCGATCGCGGCGCGAGTGATGGGCGGTGGCGGCGGGCGTAGGAGCGGCCTGCGGGGTCGGCCGAGGGACCACCGCCCGTCCGTCACCGTGTGGCAGCAGTCCCGCCCGCGGCGATAGGGTCGAAGACGGCAACGGCGCCGACCCCTTCACCCGAACCACAGCACCAGAGGACTCTGCCCATGAAGATCGGCATCCTGACCAGCGGCGGCGACTGCCCCGGGCTGAACGCGGTCATCCGTGGCGTCGTGCTCAAGGGCACGACGAACTACGACATCGAGTTCGTCGGCATCCGCGACGGCTGGCGCGGCGTGGTCGACGGCGACTTCTTCCCGCTCACGCGTCATGAGGTGAAGGGCCTGTCCAAGGTCGGCGGCACCATCCTCGGCACGAGCCGCACCAACCCCTACGAGGGGGCACGCGGCGGCGCCGAGAACATCTCCAAGACCATGTACGGGCACCGGCTCGACGGCATCCTGGCCATCGGCGGCGAAGGCACGCTGGCCGCGGCCGACCGTCTGTCGAAGGACGGCATCAACGTGCTCGGCGTCCCCAAGACGATCGACAACGACCTCCGCGCCACCGACTACTCGTTCGGTTTCGACACGGCCGTCAACATCGCAACGGATGCCATGGACCGCCTCCGAACGACCGGTGACTCGCACCAGCGCTGCATGGTGGCCGAGGTCATGGGCCGTCACGTCGGCTGGATCGCCCTGCACGCGGGTATCGCCGCGGGTGCCCACGTGATCTGCATCCCCGAGGTGCCGATGTCGATCGACGAGATCGTCGAGCAGGTCACCCGCGCGCACGACCGCGGTCGCGCGCCCCTGGTCGTCGTGTCGGAGGGCTTCAAGCTCACGGGCATGGACGAGGCCTTCAGCGACAAGGGCCTCGATGCCTTCAACCGTCCCCGCCTGGGCGGCATCGGCGAGCTGCTCGCGCCCGAGATCGAGCGCCTCACCGGCATCGAGACCCGTTCCACCGTGCTCGGACACATCCAGCGCGGCGGTTCGCCCTCGGGCTTCGACCGCGTCCTCGCCACGCGCCTGGGTCTGCACGCCGCCGACGCTCTCCACGAAGGCGCGTGGGGCCAGATGGTGGCGATGCGCGGCACCGACATCGTGCGCGTCCCCTTCGCCGACGCCCTCGGCGAGCTCAACAGCGTGCCCCTGTACCGCTACGAAGAGGCCGCGGCCCTCTTCGGCTGAGCTTCGGTGCGTCGACGCCCCGTCCCGCCTCGTGCGGGGCGGGGCGTCGCGCTGTGGGTGGGGTGTTGCGCTGTGGGGTCGGGCGGTCGGGGTGCCTCGTCCGGATTGTCACGAGAACAGGGCGGTGCGCCCGGAACAGGGGAATCGGGGCGGTTTTCTCCTGTTCTCGTGGCATCCCCTGTTCTGGTGACGTGGAAGGGCCGCGGTATCGATTCGGTGGGCGGGTCGGCCTGACGTATGCGCTTCCTCCGGGCCGTTACGAGAACAGGGCGGTGCGCCCGGAACAGGGGAATCGAGGCAGTTTTCTCCTGTTCTCGTGGCATCCCCTGTTCTGGTGACGCAGGGGGGCGGACCGGGCGGAACGACTCAGCGGGACGGGAAGAGGTGGCGTCCCTGCGCCATCGCGAGGCGCACGGTGTCGATCACATAGGCGGGCTCGAACAGGATCTGCACGTAGTCGAAGCGGAGGACCGTGTACCCGCGCAGCACCAGCCGGGCGTCCTGGCGGAGGTCGCGGCGCCGGTCCGTCGGTGAGCTGTGGAAAGCGAACCCATCTATCTGAATCGCCAGGCGCTCGCCGATCACGGCGTCGACCGGGTGCCCGTCGACCCATACCTGCTGCCGCAGGCGGATGCCGATCGCGAGCATCAGCTCGCGGAAGTGCGTCTCGAGGCCCGAGTCGGAGAGGAACGTGGCGACGTGCGCGAACCTCGAGGCTCGGGTCGAGCGCCAACCCACCGCCGCCAGGGTGTCGGCATCCACCTTCTTCGACCGAAGTGCGGATTCCCACACGGCGAGACCGTCGACGGGAGGAAGGCAGCGGGCGACGTGGAACAGCACGTTGACGATGGGCTCGAGGGGATCGGTGCGCATCAGGGGTATGGGTGCAGTGGCGCGATGCAGTCGCAGACGTGCGTCGTCGAGGCGCGAGGCCGTGGCGGGCACCCACACGTGCACGTCTTCGCTCTGCGGTGTCCACAGGCCCATGTCATGAGCCGCGCTCACGCACGTCGACCGACCGCTGACGGATGCCGCTCTCTTCCGGCTCGAGGGACAGTCGGGCGTGACGATCCAGGAACGCCGGATGCGTTCCACCTCCGACGTCGCCACCGCCGCCGCGATCGCCCGTGGGCCGAAGCCGGCAGCCGCAGCCGAGGTCGTGTGCGCGACGCCGCCGCGTGCCGTCAACCATGCGACCAGGCTGGGTTCCATCGCACCAGACTCGCGGCCGGGAGACGCCAGTCGTCCCCTGCTTCCGCGAAATGGGGATGGTTCGGAGGAGGAGCGGCCTGGGGACGAGTGTCGGAGCAGCGCGTTCGTCACGAGAACAGGAGATGCGACGAGAACAGGGCGAAACCGGCCGATTCGCCCTGTTCTCGTGACTTCCCCTGTTCTCATGACGCAACGCCGCGGAATCCAGACGCCGAACGCCCCGCCGCGCGAGGCGACGGGGCGTTCGAGACGCGGGTCGGGCTTACTCCGCCAGGCCCAGCACGTCGAGCAACCACGCGATCTCGAAGGCGCGCTCGCGCCAGGCGTTGTAGCGGCCGCTGACGCCGCCGTGACCGGCGACCATCTCGCACTTCAGCAGCGCGTCGGCACCGACTTCGCGCAGGCGCGCGACCCACTTCGCGGGCTCGACGTACATCACGCGGGTGTCGTTGAGCGAGGTGACCGCGAGGATGCGGGGGTACTCGACGCCCTCGCGCACGTTCTCGTACGGCGAGTACGACTTCATGTAGGCGTAGACGTCCGCATCGTGCAGCGGGTCGCCCCACTCGTCCCACTCGATAACGGTGAGGGGGAGCGAGGGGTCGAGGATCGTCGTCAGCGCATCGACGAAGGGCACGTCGGCCAGCACACCGGCGAACATCTCGGGCGCGAGGTTCGCCACGGCGCCCATGAGCAGGCCCCCGGCGCTTCCGCCTTCGGCGACGATCCGGTCGGGGGTGGTGTACCCGGCATCCACGAGGTGACGCGCCGCGGCGACGAAGTCGGTGAAGGTGTTGCGCTTGGCCCGCATCTTGCCGTCTTCGTACCACTGACGGCCCATCTCGCCGCCGCCGCGCACGTGGGCGACCGCGAAGACGACGCCTCGGTCGAGCAGCGACAGGCGCGGCACCGAGAAGCCGGGCTCGATCGAGTGTTCGTACGATCCGTAGCCGTATAGGTGCACCGGTCGGGGCGACGAACCGGGGTCGCCGAACGAGCGCTTCCACACGAGCGATACGGGCACCTGGGTGCCGTCCTCGGCGGGGGCCCAGACGCGCGCCTGCCCGTAGTCTGCGGGGTCGAACCCGCCCAGCACGGGCTGGCGCTTGCGCAGCAGCAGTTCGCCGGTCTCGACGACGTAGTCGTACACGGTGCCGGGGGTGACGAACGAGCCGTAGCCGAGGCGCAGCACCGGGGGTGCGTATTCGGGGTTGCCGCCGGTGCCGACACTGTACAGCGGCTCGTCGAACCCGATCTCGGTCACGGCGCCGTCGGCGTACGACAGCATGCCCAGGCGTGCGAGGCCGTCGCGCCGGTAGCCGACCACGCCCCAGTCGCGGAAGGTGTCGACGCCCAGCAGACGGTGGCCGGTGCGGTGCGCGATCACCGTCTCGCGCGGACCCTGAGGATCGGATGCCGAGACCCGCACGAGCTCGAAATCGAGAGCGCCGTCGTTGTGCAGGATGTACAGCACGTCCTCACCGTCGACCACGGCGTGCGAGGAGGAGTACTCGACGCCCTCGCGGCGCGGCCACACCACGCGGGGTTCGCCGCGGAGGTCATCGGCATCGAGGATCCACTCCTCGCTCGTGATCGACGAGCCCATCTCGATCACGAGGAAGCGGTCGCTGCGGGTGAAGTCGGCGCCGATCCAGTACCGATCGTCGGGCTCGTGGAAGAGCTTCGCGTCGTCGCTGACGGGCGTTCCGATCTCGTGCAGCCACACGGTGTCGGGCCGCCAGGCGTCGTCGACGGTGGTGTAGACGATGAAGCGCCCGTCGGGCGAGAACGTCGCACCCGAGAAGGTGCCGGGGATCTCGTCGGCGAGCGTCTCGCCGGTGGTGAGGTCGCGCACGCGAACGGTGTAGCGCTCGTCGCCCGCGACGTCGATGCCGTAGAGCATGCGCGTGCCGTCGTTCGAGACCTCGAAGCTGCCGAGCGAGAAGAACTCGGTGCCTTCGGCCTCGACGTTGCCGTCGAACAGCACCTGCTCGCCGGAGACGGGGGAGTCGGGCGAGAGGGTAGGCGGCGTCCAGTCGTCGGGGGAGTCGAGGGGGGCGCGGCATTGGATGCCGTACTGGGCCCCGGCGACCGTGCGACCGTAGTACCACCAATCGCCCCGGCGCGCGGGCACCGACAGGTCGGTCTCGAGCGTGCGGCCCTTGATCTCACCGAAGACCGTGTCGCGAAGGGGGGCGAGGTGCGCGGTGCGCTCGCCCGTGTAGGCGTTCTCGGCCTCGAGGTGCGCGAGAACCTCGGCATCGTCCTTGGCGCGCAACCACTCGTACGGATCGTCGAACGTGTCGCCGTGGTGGGTTCGCGCGACAGGGCGGCGGTCGGCGACGGGCGGGGTGAGCTTCGGGTCGAGATCGGTCACCGTCCCACGCTAGTGCGCCCGTGCGTGATCGGTCCGCGAGAATGCTCAGGATGCCGGCGCCTCGACGCTGCGCAAGTTTGACCGTCGCGGTCCTCGGTGAAAGGATGACGAGGCGACCCCGGTGAACGGGTGTCGAACTCCAGGTGAACTCTTCGTTCGTCGCGCCGATCCCGTCGGCATCCCCTCTTCCTTCTCACGGAAAGCGAACGGTGGAGAGCGCAGCCCTCATCATCGTGCTGGTCATCGCGCTGGCACTGTTCTTCGATTTCACCAACGGATTCCACGACACCGCGAACGCGATGGCCACCCCCATCGCGACCGGTGCGCTGAAGCCGAAGGTCGCCGTCCTGCTGGCCGCCAGCCTCAACCTGGTGGGCGCGTTCCTGTCGACCGAGGTCGCCAAGACCATCTCGGGCGGGATGATCCGCGAGGACCAGCTGAGTCCCGACATCTTCCCGCCGATCATCTTCGCCGGCCTCATCGGCGCGATCACGTGGAACATGCTCACGTGGCTTCTGGGTCTTCCCTCGAGCTCGTCGCACGCTCTGTTCGGCGGCCTGATCGGCGCGACGCTCGTGGGCGTGGGTGCCTCGGCGATCGACACCGGCGTGGTGTTGAGCAAGGTCATCCTGCCGGCGCTCATCGCGCCTCTCACGGCCGGGATCATCGCCTTCGCCGTGACCAAGATCGCGTACGGCATCACCCGCCGTTACGACATGAAGGCCGATGGTCGCGACGGCTTCCGCTGGGGCCAGATCTTCACCTCGTCGCTGGTCGCCCTGGCGCACGGCACGAACGACGCCCAGAAGACGATGGGTGTCATCACGCTCGCCCTCATCACGGTGGGCTGGCAGTCGACGTCGAACCCGGACCCGCAGCTCTGGGTCGTCTTCGCGTGCGCGCTGACGATCGCCCTCGGAACCTACATGGGCGGCTGGCGCATCATCCGCACGCTCGGCAAGGGCCTCACCGACGTGAAGCCCGCCCAGGGGTTCTCGGCCGAGACCTCCACGGCCGCCACGATCTTGGCATCCAGCGCCCTCGGCTTCGCCCTGTCGACGACGCAGGTTGCCTCGGGCTCGGTCATCGGCTCGGGCCTCGGACGCCGCGGCTCGACCGTGCGCTGGAACACCGTGGGCCGCATCATGATCGGCTGGGTCCTCACCCTGCCCGCCGCCGGTGCGGTGGGAGCTGCCGCGGCTTTGATCGTCGTGTGGCTGGGCGGCTGGGGGGTCGCCGTCGACGCCGTCATCGCCGTCGTCATCATCATGGGGCTGTTCCTTCGCTCGCGGCGCGACTCGGTCACCTCGGCCAACGCGATGAGCGAGGTCGCCGACTCGGGGGCCGCGGTCAACGTGCCCCGCAAGCCCGGACCCACGCGTCGTCAGCGCCGTCTCGAGCGCGACAAGGTCGGGAGAGACGCCTGATGCTGATCAACTGGGAAGCCTTCCTCCACGTCTTCGTCGCCGCGATCGTCGGCGCCTCGATCGTCGTGACGTTCTACTCGGTCGGCCTGCGCCTGCTCGTGCGCGGTGGCCGCCCGCCGCTGGTGTCCCCGGCGGAGTTCACGGATGCCATCACGGTGCTCACCGACAAGCAGAAGCGCCGCGCCGAGAAGGCGGTGGCCAAAGCGGCCAAGAAGAACCCGCTGAGCGACGCGCAGAAGCGCGTGTCGTTGATCGGCGCGTACCTCTGCTTCGCGGTGTGCGCGGCAGCCGTGCTCGGTGCTCTGCTGCTGATCCTCTTGCGTCACTGAGACCTCGGACGCGATGTCGGAGCCCCCTCGTAGGCTGAAGACATGGCATCCGTGCAGTTCGGTCAACACGCGCCCGCGGCGCGCGTGATCCTTCACCTCAGCGACACACACCTGCTGGGTGGCGATCGTCTGCTCGGCGACCGATACGACACCGCGCTGCACCTTCGCCGGACGCTCGAGGCCGCCGAGGCGACCGGGGTGCGGCCGGATGCGGTGGTGTTCACGGGCGACCTCACCGACCTCGGCGAGCCCGAGGCCTATCGTGCGCTGCGCGACGCGGTCGAGCCGTGGGCCTCGCGCCTGGGCGCACCGGTGGTGTGGGTCGCCGGGAACCACGACGAGCGCCCCGCCCTTCGTGAAGGGCTCCTCGACGCCGAGCCGACGCAGCAACCCGTGACGGGGGTCTGGGATCTCGACGGCCTGCGGCTCATCGCGCTCGACTCGAGCGTCCCCGGCTGGCACCACGGCGATCTCGACGCCGCGCAACTCGACTGGCTGCGCGCCGAACTCGCCGAGCCGGCTCCGCTGGGCACGATCCTGGCGCTCCACCACCCGCCGCTGCCCACGCACATCCCCTTCTTCGACATCCTCGAGCTGCGGGACCAGCCGGGCCTCGCCGCGGCCATCGCCGGGAGCGACGTGCGGGCGATCCTGGCGGGGCACCTGCACTACTCGACCTCGGGCACCTTCGCCGGCGTTCCCGTGAGCGTCGCATCGGCCTCCTGCTACACGATGGATCTCGCGCGCCCCGCGGACGCGGTCAACGGTATGGATGCCGGGCGATCGTTCCACCTCGTGCACGTCTGGGACGAAACGATCACCCACGCCGTCGTCCCCGTGGTCGACGTCGAGGCGTCGGGATTGTTCACCCCGGAGTGGACGGCGCGCATGGCGGCGCTCAGCCCCGACGAGCGTCTCGAGGCGTTCTCGCGAAAACGGTCCTGAGCGGCAGAGCCCGGCCCCGCGTCCGCCTGCCCGGTCTGAGGCCCGGCCGGGCGCGCGCGGCGGCAATAGACACTACGGAGCGCGCAGATCCGTCGACCGGCCGCCGTGTCCACTGGCCCGGGTAGCGGTGCTCGTTAGGCTCGTGGCATCCCCTCTTCACCATGACACCCACGAGGACTCCCACATGGCTTTGGACGCAATGACGCGCACCCGTACCGAGACCGACTCCCTCGGATCCCTCGAGATCCCCGCCGACGCGTATTGGGGGATCCACACGGCTCGAGCGCTCGAGAACTTCCCGATCGCCAAGCGTCCCATCTCGGTCTATCCCGACCTCGTGCGCGCCCTCGCGATGGTCAAACAGGCGTCGGCGCGCGCCAACCGCGAGATCGGCGTGCTCGATCACGACAAGGCCGACCTCATCGACCGTGCCGCTCAGCGCGTGATCGACGGTGAGTTCCACGACGAGTTCACCGTCGGCGTCATCCAGGGCGGGGCCGGCACCTCGACCAACATGAACGCCAACGAGGTGATCACCAACATCGCCCTGGAGCTTGCGGGACGTGAGAAGGGCGACTACGCCTTCCTCTCGCCGATCGACGACACGAACCGCAGTCAGTCGACCAATGACGTGTATCCGACGGCGATCAAGATCGGCCTCGCCCTCACGCTTCAGAGCCTGCTCGAGGAGCTCAAGCTCCTGCGGCAGTCGTTCCTGTCGAAGTCCGAGGAGTTCCATGACGTGCTGAAGGTGGGGCGTACGCAGCTGCAGGATGCCGTGCCGATGACGCTCGGACAGGAGTTCCACGGCTTCGCCACGACCCTCGGCGAGGACTACAGCCGCCTCACCGAGAACGCCTACCTGCTCTACGAGATCAACATGGGCGCGACCGCCATCGGCACCGGCATCACCGCCCACGCGGGGTACGGGGGAGCGGTGCTGCGGCACCTGCGCGAGATCACCGGCCTCGACCTCGAGACGGCGACCGACCTCGTCGAGTCCACGAGCGACACGGGCGCCTTCATGTCGTTCTCGTCGTCGCTCAAGCGCAACGCCGTGAAGCTATCGAAGATCTGCAACGATCTTCGCCTGCTCTCGAGCGGTCCCCAGGCGGGCCTGGGCGAGATCAACCTCCCCGCGCGCCAGGCGGGCTCGAGCATCATGCCCGGCAAGGTCAACCCGGTCATCCCCGAGGTCGTGAACCAGGTCGCCTTCTCGGTGGTCGGTGCCGACATGACGGTGACGATGGCCGTCGAAAGCGGTCAGCTGCAGCTCAACGCCTTCGAGCCGGTCATAGCCCACTCCATCTACCAGTCGATCACCTGGATGCGTCAGGCCATGTGGACCCTTCGCGTCAACTGCGTCGACGGCATCACGGCCAATCGCGAGCGGCTCGGCGCGATGGTCGGCTCCTCCGTCGGCGTCGTGACCGCCCTCACTCCGTTCATCGGCTACGCCGCCGCCGCGGCCCTGGCCAAGACGGCGCTGCTCACGCACCGCAACGTCGCCGACCTGGTCGTCGAGGCCGGGCTGATGACGCGCGATGAGGTGCTCAAGCAGATCTCGCCCGCGCGCCTCTCGGGCCTGCAGGCCGTCACGGCCGCGATTCCGATCGTGCGTGCGGCGGACAGCGTCGTCGAGGGCTGAGCCCCGCGAACAGCGAAGGGCCGGGACGCGTTCGTCCCGGCCCTTCTGTTCGTCCCGACGTCAGCCGAGGATGCGGCAGTGCGTGGTCAGCTCGCCGATGCCGTCGATGCCGACGGTCACGGTCGAACGGTCGCGCAGGAAGATCTGCGGGTCGCGAGAGTAGCCGGCGCCCCCGGGACTACCGGTGGAGATGAGGGTGCCGGGCAGGAGGGTCACCGACTCCGACAGCTTGTTGATGAGGGTCGCCACCGAGCGCACCATCTGGCCGGTGCTGGCATCCTGCACCGTGTGCCCGTCGACGACGGTCCAGATGTGGAGGTCCTGCGGATCGGGGATCTCGTCGGCGGTCACGACGAACGGGCCGGTCGGGGTGAACCCGTCGAACGACTTGCAGCGCGACCACTGCGCCTCGGAGAACTGGATGTTGCGCGCCGTCACGTCGTTGACGACCGTGTACCCCCAGACATGGTCGAGGGCGTCCTCCTCGGCGATGTCACGACCCGGACGGCCGATGATGACGCCGAGCTCCGCCTCGTAGTCGACGGCCTCGCTGAGCGAACGCGGCCACGAGGTGGTCTCGCCGTGGGCGGTGAGGGAGTTCGGCCAGAGGACGAAGACGGTGGGGCCGGCATCGGTCTTGAGTCCGAGCTCTCCCGAGTGGGCCGCGTAGTTGAGCCCGACCGCGAGGATCGAGGGCGGCGCGAGCACCGCGGAGGCGTATCGGATGCCGGAGAGCGGATGCCGCGAAGCGCCGGCCGCGGCATCGCGAACGCGCCCCAGCAGCTCGTCGCCGCCGGCGATCAGCTGCTCGAGGGTGCTCGGGGCACCGGCGAAGAACTCGTCCACGAACGAGAACTCCTCGCCCTGGACGCTGACGAGACGGGGGGCTTCCGCCCCCTCCTGTGCACGGACGTGGGCGAAACGCATGCCTCCACGCTACCGGCCCGGGCCCGGTGGGGGAGTCCGCAAGCCCCGGATGCCGTGTCCGAGGCCGCCTCTAGGCTGTGCGCATGACCTATCCCTCGCCGCTGTCGCAGCCCGGATCGGCCGATGCGCCCCGCATCTCGACGGCTCCGCAGGCGGCCGTCTCGGCAGCCCCGCCTCGCTCGCGCCGGGGTGGCGTGGCGCTGTGGATCGTGGCGGTGCTCCTGGTGCCGCTGCTCGCGCTGTTGGTCCGCTACTTCACCGGATTCCTCGGCACCGCCGCGTCGTTCATCGGCCTCGTGCTCGCCACGATCCCCTTCGTGATCGTGTGGTTCGCCGTGCGCTACATCGATCGGTGGGAGCCCGAGCCGCGTCGCCTGCTGGTCTTCGCCGTCGCCTGGGGCGCCATCGCCTCGGTCACGCTCGCGCTCGGCGTCGACCTCGTCGTCACGCTGGTCGTCGGTTCGCAGCCGCCGGCATTCAGCAGCGTCATCCAGGCGCCGATCGTCGAGGAGCTCGCGAAGGGCCTGGGCGTGCTCCTCGTCTTCTCTCTCGCTCGCCGCGCGTTCGACGGCCCGGTCGACGGCATCGTCTACGGTGCGCTCATCGGAGCCGGCTTCGCCCTCACCGAGAACGTGCAGTACTTCGCCGTCAGCTACCTCGAGGGAGGCCCGGGGCAGGTCGCGAGCACGTTCTTCCTGCGCGCCGTGCTCTCGCCGTTCGCTCACGTGATGTTCACGAGCCTCACCGGGTTCGCCTTCGGGCTGGCCGCGCGCCGGGGGCTGCGCACCGGCGCGGCACTGCGTTACGCGGTCCCCGGAGTCATCGGTGCGATCGTGCTGCACGCCCTGTGGAACGGCTCCGCCACCTTCTTCGACTTCTTCGAGCTGTACGCCGCGCTGCAGGTGCCGCTGTTCGTGTTGTTCATCCTCGGCATCCTGGCCCTCCGCCGCGAGGAGTCGCGATTGACCCGTGCGCGGCTGGGCGAGTACGCCGCGGCGGGATGGTTCACCCCCCAAGAGGTCGACATGCTCGCCACCGCCCCGGGGCGGCGTTCGGCCCTGGCCTGGTCGCGCACGCTGCCCGGAGACCGCTCGGCGGTGATGAAGGGCTTCATCGCGGATGCCACGGCTCTCGCCGCCGCGCGGCAGCGCACCCTGTCGGGTCGCGACCCGCACGCCCCGGCCACCGAGCGGTATCTGCTCGAACGGACGACGGCCGCGCGGGCGACGCTCCTGGGCCCCTGACCCGGCACCGCGGCGGGGTCTTGACACCGTCGAGGGGCAGGGGCACCATCGATGTAGGCCAACTCAGCGCCCGGTAGACACGCAGGCATCGCCGCGGCACCGGGCGCTGAGTCTTTTCTCGGCTCCGTGTCCAGGGGCTTCGCGGGCGCGCTCGCCGTGCTTGGATGGAGACATGACTGATCGCACCAAGCCGGAGTTCGACGCTCCCAGCGGCCCCGCCCCCTCCGACCTCGTCATCCGCGACATCATCGTCGGCGACGGCGACGAGGCCAAGCCCGGCGACACGGTCACCGTGCACTACGCCGGTGTCGAGTACGAGTCGGGTGAAGAGTTCGACTCCTCCTGGGGTCGCGGCGAGAGCATCCAGTTCCCGCTCCGCGGCCTGATCCAGGGGTGGCAGGACGGTATCCCGGGCATGAAGGTCGGCGGACGCCGCGAGCTCGTGATCCCGCCGCACCTGGCCTACGGACCCGCCGGTGGGCACTTCCTGGGCGGCAAGACCCTCATCTTCATCATCGACCTGCTGAAGGTCGGTTGATCGGGCGTTCTTCACGGAACGTTCACGAACCCGAGGGGGCGTCGGCCTCCTCGGGTTCGTTATTTCGCTCGATCGTGGAATACATTCGTATGAATGGGAGTTGACCCCCGGCAGGACGCCGATGCGGCTCCCCAGACCTTTAGGAGTGACATGACTGACACCACCGCCCTCGACATCCCCGGCTACAAAGCGGGCACCTGGGTCCTCGACCCGTCGCACAGCGAGGTCACCTTCTCGGTGCGCCACATGATGATCTCGAAGGTCCGCGGCACCTTCGGCATGAAGAGCGCCACGATCGTCGCTCCCGAGAACCCCCTCGAGGCCACCGTCGAGGCCTCCGTCGACGTCACCTCGGTCGACACTAAGGACGAGGGCCGCGACCAGCACCTCCGCTCCGCCGAGTTCTTCGACGTCGAGACCTACCCGACGATGGACTTCCGCTCCACCGGCGTTCGCGTCGAGGACGGCGACTTCCTCGTCGACGGCAACCTGACCATCCGCGGCATCAGCAAGCCCGCCACCTTCGCGCTCGACTTCGGCGGCTTCGGCACCGACCCGTGGGGCAACTACAAGGCCGGCGCCACCGCGAAGACGGTCGTCAACCGCGAAGACTTCGGTCTCACCTGGAACGCCGCCCTCGAGACCGGCGGCGTGCTCGTCGGCAAGGACGTCACCATCGAGCTCGACCTGCAGCTCGCGCTCCAGGCGTGATCTCGCCGCAGCTCGCGCTGCGGACATGAAACATCGCGAAGGCCCCGGGTGCTCGGCATCCGGGGCCTTCGTCGTTCCCGCGGGGTGATTCTCGCGGAGCGTCAGGAGCGGGTTCGACCCGAGAGGCGGATCCGCTGCTGGACGAGGAGGATGCCCACGAACACGACCGCCGCGCCCACGGGCTCGTTCCACGAGATGCGCTCACCGAGCACCAGGATGCCGAGAGCCACCCCCACCACCGGCGTGATGTACGTCACGGTCGAGGCGCGGGTGGGCCCCCAGGCGCGGAGCGTGTTCTGGTTCCAGACGTAGGCGATGCCCGTGCCGAGGACCCCGAGGGCGACGATGCTCCCGACGACCGGCAGGGTCAGCTGCATCGGCTCGGAGAGGATGAACGGTGAGAGCAGCACCATGAACGCCGCCGCCGGGCCGATGTAGCCAAACGCGAACGCGATGCCCGAGAGGCCGGTGTCGCCGAGGAAGCGGCGCATGTACGCGAGGCTGAAGCCGTAGCAGGCCGTCGCGCCCAGGAGAGCGATCTGCGCGATCGTGCTGTCGCCCACATCGGCCGCGGCGCCCGGCGCGATGATCACCACCACGCCCGCGATACCCACGGCGATGCCGACCAGCTGGCCGACCTTGAGGCTCTCGACGCGGAACACCGCCCACGCCATGATCGCGGTCATGATCGGCGTCGTCGCGTTGAAGATGCTCGCCAGGCCCGATGACACGTGCTGCTCGGCCCACGCGAACAGCAGGAACGGAACGACGCAGAAGCTCAGCGACAACACGCTCAGGTGCCCCCAGACGCGTCGACTGCGGGGAAGGCGCTCGCGGCGGATCGCCACGATCGCCGCGAGGGCGAGGGCGCCGAACAGCAGGCGCCCGCCGGCGACCTGCGCGGGGGTCATGCCGGTCAGGGCCACGGCGATGAAGAGGAAGCTCGACCCCCACACGACGCCGGTGAGGACGAATTGCACCGCGATCGAGACGGGCGAGGGAGCGGAAGTGGATGCCACGATCCCGACCCTAGGGCCGAGGTGCGACATCGAGTGGGCATCCGCCGATGCGACGTCCGTAATCCGCCGACGGTCGGCAGTCGCCGCGCCTCGCGCCCGGTCAGGGTTGAGGGTCGAGGGCGTCGTAGTGCCGGAAGCGCGGCGAGAAGCGCGCCAGCGTTCCGACGAGGGCGAGGATCAGGATCCCGCCGAACAGGGGTGGAACCCACAGGGCGGCGAGGGTCGCCAGAGTGCCGGCGTACAGGGCGCCGACGCGGGGGCCACCGGCCACCACGACGATGAAGATGCCCTGCAGGCGACCGCGCATGGCATCCGGAACCGCCGCCTGCATCATGGTCGACCGGTAGATCGCGCTGACATTGTCGGCGGCTCCCGACACCGCCAGCACGACCGCGGCAAGGGCGATGAGGGCGACCGCGGCGTGGGTCTCGTCGACGAGAGCGGGACGCAGCCACCCGAGGGTGGCGGCGAGCAGCACCAGCCCGAAGAGGCCGATGGACAGACCGTAGACCTGGATCGCACGCTCGATGCCGAGCCCCTGCCGGCGCACCCGGCCGACCGGGCCCGAGAACAGGCTCGAGAAGAAGGCGCCCGCGGCGACCGCCGCGGTGAGGATTCCGGTGGTGATCGCGCCACCACCGAGCAGCACCGCGCCGATCGCGGGGAACAGGGCGACCGGTTGGCCGAAGGTCATCGCGATGATGTCGAGGATGTACTGCAGGCGGATGTTGGGTGCGCGGCGCAGGAAACGCACGCCGTCGCGGAACGACTCCAGCCCCGGGCGCACGATCTCGCCCTCGGGGCGGAGCTTGGGCAGTGACCACAGGCCGAGGAACAAAGAGGTCATCAGCAGCACGTCGAGCGAATACGTCCAGGCGTAGCCCGCGACCGCCACGAGGACACCCGCCAGAGCCGGACCCGCCATGACCATGACTCCCACGGTGACGCCCTGCAGAGCCGCAGCGGCGGGCAGCAGATCGCGGGGGATGAGGCGCGGGGTGATCGCCGATTTGGTGGCCATGACGATCGAGTTCGCCGCGGAGTTGATCACGCTGAGGACGAAGAGCCAGGCCACGGTCTCGAGCCCCGTCCACGCGAGCACGGCGAGCAACGCCGTCGACGCGAACGTGACCACCGCGGCGAGCAGCGCGACGGTACGCCGGTCGAAGGCGTCGGCGAGCATGCCGCCGTAGAGCCCCGCCGCGATCATGGGGAGCAGCCCCGCGACCGCGATCATCGACACCGCGAGAGTGCTCTGGGTGAGTTCGAACACGTGGAGCATGACGGCGACGACCGTCAGCTGGCCGCCGAGTCCGGCGAGCGTCGACCCGACCCACAGCCGTGCGAATGCCGGAGAGGTCGTGAGGGGCCGCAGATCGATGAACGCGCCGCGCGCGCCTCGGCGCGGGGGAGCGGCGGGATCGGTCTGACTCACGGATCGAGGCTACGCCAGCCCTCCGACACCGGACGCCGCGGACCGGTGCGGTGTCGGCATCCCGATGCTGGTAGACTCATGCGGTTGCCGTTCGATCGGCCGCGGATAAAGAGAGCTCGCACATCGTGTGACGGGCGCCGCGCAATGAGAAGGAAGGGGATCCCATCTATGGCACTCGAAGCAGACGTCAAGAAGGCGATCATCGAAGAGTACGCGACGCACCCCGGTGACACCGGATCCCCCGAGGTGCAGGTCGCGATGATGACGCAGCGCATCAAGGACCTCACCGAGCACCTCAAGACCCACAAGCACGACCACCACTCGCGCCGTGGGCTCTTCCTGCTCGTCGGTCAGCGCCGCCGCCTGCTGGGTTACCTGCAGGACGTCGACATCAACCGTTACCGCTCGCTCATCGAGCGTCTCGGTCTGCGTCGCTAATCGCACCAGCGTTCTATCGCGCAAAACATTCTTGGAAGGCCGCCCCACGGTGTGGGGCGGCCTTCGTCATTCCCGGATGCCGTGCCCTCGCGGCGTGTGCTCGTCGTCGCGTCTCGATGCGTCGGCGTCGCGCGGCCACGTGCACCGGGTCGCACGCATAAACGCGATCGGCGCCCATAAACGCGATGTGCACGCGTTTATGGGCGCCGACGGTGTTTATGCGTGGCCCTGTGGCCCTGCGACCCGCGGCCACGCGAGCGGTAGCGACCCGCGGCCACGCGGTGGACGGGTCAGGATGCCGTGCGCGCGGCAAGCAGGTCGGAGTGCCAGCGCTCCGCCACATCGGGGTGGGCGCGCAGCCGTGATTTGAGGGCGTTCTCGCCGTAGGTGGCGTGGATGGGGTTCGTGGGGTCGTCCTCGACGCCGCGGGCCTCGGCGGCGAGATCGGCCGGCAACTCGATGATCGGCAGACGCGCATCCAGGGCGGGGTTGAAGAAGAACGGCACCGAGATGCGCTCGTCGGGGAACTGCGGCGAGATCACGCGGTGGTTCGTCGCGCGCAGGTACCCCTGCGTGGCGTACTCGAGCAGCTCTCCGATGTTGACGACGAAAGCTCCCGAGACCGGGGGAGCATCGACCCACTCTCCCTCGCGCTCGACCTGCAGGCCGCCCTTGCCGGGCTCGACCCAGAGCAGGGTGAGGACGCCGGAGTCCTTGTGGGCACCGACGCCCTGCTGGGGCGTCGGGTCGTCCTTGCCGGGGTAGCGGACGATCTTGATGAGGGTTTGCGGGTCGCCGAAGTGGCTGTCGAAGTACTGCTCCTCTGCGCCGAGGGCGAGCGCCCACGCGCGCAGCAGCTTGCGGGCGACGCCGGTGAGGTGGTCGTGCCACTCGGTGACGACGTCTTTCAGCTCGGGCTGCGCCGACGGCCACAGGTTCGGGCCGATGAGCCGGTTGTATCCCGGACCGTCGGGGTCATCGATCGCGTCGCGCTCGGGGCCGATGTCGATCTGTTCGCGCCAGTCGACGCGACCCTGGGTGCGCTCGCCACCGACGCGGGTGTAGCCGCGGAAGTGCGGGCTCGTGACGTTCTCGATCGAGAGCTTCTCGGCCTCGGGAAGCGCGAAGAAGTCCGTGGCCGCCTGGAGCAGGCGCGCCTCCAGCTCGGGGCTCACGCCGGTGCCGGTGAGGTAGAAGAAGCCGACGTCGTGGGTCGCGGCGCGCAGCTCTTCGCGGAAGCGGGCGGCGGCATCCGGGCCCTGGTCGAGGAGCGACAGGTCGAGCACGGGGAGGTTCAGGTCGGACATGCGTCGAGGCTAGGTCGTCTCTGCGGTGCGCGCCGAAATGTTGCCGACGGTTACCGACGACACCGATGAGCCGGGTGAAATGGGCCGATCCCCGCCGACCAGCGGGGTGCGGAGGGGCAGGGGATTGCGTAATGTGTACTGGTCAGGTGAGGCTTCCCTTACCTACCCGCAGCGCCGCGGCTCCCACCCGAGAATTGAAAGTCGGAACACCCGCCCGTGCTCGCCACCTTCCTCATCGGCCTTCGCGAAGGCCTCGAAGCCGCTCTCGTCGTCGGCATCCTCGTCGCCTACCTCACGCGCCTCGACCGGCGCGACGCCCTGCCGCGCCTGTGGGCGGGTGTCGGTCTCGCCGTCGCCCTCGCCCTCGCCATCGGTGCGGTGTTCACTTTCGGTGCGTACATGCTCACGTTCGAGGCGCAGGAGCTGCTCGGCGGCGGCCTCTCGCTGCTGGCGGTGGCCATGGTGACGTGGATGATCTTTTGGATGCAGCGCGCCGGCCGTACGCTCAAGGCCGGCCTCGAGGGGGGTGTCGACAGGGCTCTGCGTGGCGGCGTCTGGGCGCTCGTCGCGATCGGGTTCGTCTCCGTTGCGCGCGAGGGCGTCGAGACGACGCTGTTGCTGTGGTCCATGGTCCAGTCGTTCGGCGACGCCCCGACGGCGCTCGTCGGGGCTCTCCTCGGTCTCGCCGCGGCCGTCGTGCTCGGCTGGCTCATCGCCCGCGGCATGCTGCGCCTCGACCTCTCGCGTTTCTTCACGTGGACGGGCGGATTCCTCGTCGTGGTGGCAGCGGGTGTGCTCGCCTACGCCTTCCACGACCTGCAGGAGGCCGGGGCGCTCCCCGGTCCCTTCGGTGCCGGCGCCCCGGTCGATGCGGCGACGGGTTCGGTCGCGACCGGCTGGGCGGGCTTCCCCTTCGGCTGGGCGTTCGACGTCTCCGGGGCGATCGCCCCCGGCGGCCCTCTGGCCGCGCTGCTGCAGGCCACGGTCGGCTTCATGCCCCAGATGACCTGGCTGCAGGTCCTCGCGTGGATCGCCTACGTAGCGGTCGTCGTGCCCCTCTTCGTGCGGGGCGTCCGCGCCAACCGCCGATCGCGTGAAGCCGTCAAGGCCGCGCCCGCCCCCGCCCCGACCCCCGACGCGGCGACCGCCGCCCCGTAGCCCCCGACGCCGCTCGCGTGCCCGACGCCGCGGCATCCACCCCTCCTTCCGAACGGAGCATCATGAACTCGACTCGCCTCCTCGCGGCCACGGCCGTGGCCGGCGCGGCCGCCCTCGTCCTTTCCGGTTGCGTCGCCAAGTCCGACGCCTCGGCCTCCGGAGCCCTGTCGGTCACCTCGACCGACGACGGGTGCACGGTGTCGTCGGCCAGCGCGCCCAGCGGCACCGTCGCTTTCGACGTCAGCAACAAGAGCGATCAGGTCACGGAGTTCTACCTGTTGGCATCCGATGGTCTGCGTATCGTCGGCGAGGTCGAGAACATCGCCCCCGGCGCCTCGCGCAACCTCACGGTCGTCGCGCAGCCCGGTGACTACTTCACCCTCTGCAAGCCGGGGATGGTCGGCGACGGAGTGGGGCGGGCGAGCTTCTCCGTCACGGGCGACGCGGTGGCCGTCACCGGACCGGATGCCGAGCAGAAGCAGCAGGCCGTCGACCTCTACGCGGCGTTCGTGAAGGACCAGGTCGGCCAGCTGATCCCCGCGGTCAAGGCTTTCACGGCCGCGTACGAGTCGGGTGACGACGCTTCCGCGCGCGAGCAGTTCCCGCGCGTGCGGGCGTTCTACGAGCGCATCGAGCCGATCGCCGAAGCGCTGGGAGACCTCGACCCGCGCATCGACTACCGCGAGGTCGACGCCGTAGCCGAGGGGCTCGACTGGACCGGGTTCCACCGCATCGAGAAAGACCTGTGGGTGCCCGCGAAGGACGCGCTCAATGCGGATGGCGAGACCCCGGCGTGGAAGAACTGGGCTCCCTCGACCCCGGCCGAGCGGGCGACCCACGCGGACAAGCTCATCGCCGACACGCAGGAGCTGTACGACTACGTCCACTCCGACGCGTTCACCCAGGCGCTGACCACGCAGGGGGTGGCGGGCATCTCGAACGGCGCGATCTCGCTGCTCGACGAGGTCGCCACCGGCAAGATCAGCGGCGAAGAGGACTGGTGGTCGGGTACCGATCTCAACGACTTCGCGGCGAACGTCGAGGGTTCGAAGATGGCGTTCTCGCTCGTCCGTGATTTCGCCGACTCGAAGGGCGACAAGGGCACCGCGCTGGTCTCGCGCATCGACGGCGGCTACGCCGACCTCGAGGCGGCGCTGGCCAAGTACGGCTCGCTCGACGCCGGCTTCGTCCCCTACAGCCAGATCACCGAGGCCGACAAGCGTCAGCTCACCGACCTTATCAACGCGCTCGCCGAGCCGCTGTCGCAGCTCACGGTGACGATCCTGGAGTGAGCGTGACCGAGGAAGAACAGCAGGCGCCGGATGTCACGGGCCTGTCGCGCCGCGGATTGATGGGCCTCGCCCTCGGTGCCGGCGCCACGGGGCTCGTGGTGGGCGCGGGCGCAGGACTCGTGGGTGGGGCGGCCTACGGCCGCGAGCAGCAGCGGGCGGTGATGGATGCCGCGGCGGCGTCGACCGGCATCCATCAGCCGGGGATCACCACGCCCGTGCAGGAGCACCTGCACTTCGCGGCGTACGACATGATGGCGCGCACGACCCGCGACGACCTCGCCGAGCTGCTCTCGGACTGGACCTACGCCGCCACTCGCATGATGCAGGGGCTCGAGGTCACCGCCACGGGAGCCGTCGGTGGATCTCCCGAGGCGCCGCCGGACGACACGGGGGAGGCTCTCGGGCTTCCCGCGAGCAACCTCACGATCACCTTCGGCTTCGGCCCCTCGCTGTTCGATGCGCGCTTCGGCCTGGAAGGTCAGCGACCCGACGGGCTCGAGCGACTCCCGGCCTTCCTCGGCGACGACCTCGACCCGCTGCGATCCGACGGCGACCTCTGCATCCAGGCCTGCGCCGACGACCCCCAGGTGGCCGTCCACGCGATCCGCAACCTCAGCCGCATCGCCTTCGGGCGCGCCACGATCCGCTGGTCGCAGCTCGGATTCGGTCGCACGTCGAAGACCACGTCGGAGCAGTCGACTCCCCGAAACCTCTTCGGGTTCAAGGACGGAACGGCCAACATCCTCGCCGACGACGCGGCCGCCCTCGACGAGAACGTGTGGGTATCGGCATCCGAGGGCCCGGCGTGGCTCGCGGGCGGGTCGTACCTCGTCGCGCGTCGCATCTCGATGCTCATCGAGACGTGGGACCGCACGCGCCTGGCCGAGCAGGATCGCGTGATCGGGCGCGACAAGGCGAAGGGCGCGCCGCTGTCGGGCGGAGACGAGTTCACGGAGCCGGACTTCGCGGCGATGGGCTCGACGGGAACCCCGGCCATCGACCCCCACAGTCACGTGCGGCTGGCGCACCCCGACATGAACGGCGGCATCCGCCTCCTGCGCCGCGGCTACAACTTCGTCGACGGCACGACCGACCTCGGGCGGCTGAATGCGGGGCTGTTCTTCCTGTCGTTCCAGAAGAGCCCGCAGCGCTACATCACCGTGCAGAAGGCTCTGTCGACGGATGCCATGAACGAGTACGTTCGCCACGTCGGTTCGGGACTGTGGGCGGTGCCTCCCGCTCCGGCCGCGGGGGCGTCGGTGGGGGCGGGGCTGCTCGGCTCCTGACGCCGAGTGCTCCGCCGGGTTGCGAGGGTCCGCTCGACGTTTCCGAACGCGGAATAAAGATCGGCGCGAGACGTTTCACCATGTATATTCAGATGCATACAAATAGGAGGCGCATCATGAGTGAGACGAGCAGCTGGCCCGGAATGCAGTTCGGTGTCATGACGGTGAGCGACATCACCCAGGACCCGACGACCGGCAAGACGCCGAGCGAAGCTCAGCGCATCAAGGACACCCTCACGATCGCCAAGCACACCGAAGAGGTCGGCCTCGACGTCTTCGCCCTCGGCGAGCACCACAATCCGCCGTTCTGGTCGTCGTCGCCCACGACGACGCTCGCCTACATCGCGGCTCAGACCGAGCGCCTCATCCTCACGACCTCGACGACGCTCATCACCACCAACGACCCGGTGAAGATCGCCGAAGACTTCGCGATGCTGCAGCACGTGTCGGGCGGTCGCGCCGACCTCATGCTCGGTCGCGGGAACACCGGCCCGGTCTACCCGTGGTTCGGCAAGGACATCCGTCAGGGGCTGCCCCTCACCATCGAGAACTACGACCTGCTGCACAAGCTGTGGCGTGAGGACGTCGTCGACTGGGAGGGCAAGTTCCGCACCCCGCTGCAGGGCTTCACCTCGACCCCGCGTCCGCTCGACGGCGTGCCCCCGTTCGTGTGGCACGGCTCGATCCGCACCCCCGAGATCGCCGAGCAGGCCGCGTACTACGGCAACGGCTTCTTCGCGAACAACATCTTCTGGCCCAAGGAGCACTACCAGCGCCTCATCACGCTCTACCGCGAACGCTTCGCCCACTACGGTCACGGCACGCCCCAGCAGGCGATCGTCGGCCTCGGCGGCCAGGTGTTCATGCGCGCCAACTCGCAGGACGCGGTGCGCGAGTTCCGCCCCTACTTCGACAACGCGCCGGTCTACGGCCACGGCCCGAGCCTCGAGGACTTCAGCGAGATGACTCCGCTGACCGTCGGCTCGCCCCAGCAGATCATCGACCGCTACGCCGCGATGCGCGAGACATTCGGCGACTACCAGCGTCAGCTCTTCCTGATCGACCACGCGGGTCTTCCCACCAAGACCGTGCTCGAGCAGCTCGACATCCTCGGTTCCGAGGTCGTGCCGGTGCTGCGCAAGGAACTGCAGGTGAACCGCCCGGCCGAGGTGCCCGACGCGCCGACGCACGCCAACCAGGTCGAGAAGATCTACGCCGGTGCGGCCCCGCGTCAGGCCGTTCCCGCCGCGAACCGCGGAGACAACCTCACCGCGGGCAGCCCGTACCAGGATGCCGCCCGCGCGGGCAGCGCGTTCGGTGCCGCCGCGACGAAGGTCGGTGCCTGATATGGCCGCTCGCCGCATCGCGGTCATCACCGCGGGGCTCTCGACGCCCTCGTCGACGCGCATGCTCGGCGACCGTCTCTCTCACGCAGCCCTTGCCGAGCTCCGCGAGCGCGGTATCGACGCCACGAGCGACGTATTCGAGCTGCGCGACTACGCCCACGACCTGACCGACAACCTGCTCACCGGCTTCGCGCCACCGGCGCTCGAGCAGATGATCAACACGGTCGTCTCGGCCGACGGCATCATCGCCGTCACGCCGATCTTCTCGACGAGCTACTCGGGTCTGTTCAAGTCGTTCATCGACGTGCTCGACCCCCAGGCTCTCAGCGGAACGCCCGTGCTGATCGGCGCGAACGCCGGCACCGCTCGGCATTCCCTTGCGATCGACTACGCGATCCGCCCGTTGTTCACCTACCTGCACGCCAACCCCGTGCCGACCGGCGTGTTCGCCGCCTCGAATGACTGGGGGGCGAACGCCGACGAGGTGGCCCCGCTCGGCTCCCGCGTCGACCGCGGTGCGCGGGAGTTCGCGGACGCCATCGCCGCCCGCGAGCCGGTGCGCGACGCCGATCCGTTCGACCCCTCGTCGTATCTCGGCGAGGGCCGGTCGTTCGGTCACCTACTGGGTGGTCTGTCGGGGGAGTGACCCCGTGGTGAAGCCCCGTCGCTCCCGTGAGCGGCGGGGCTTCACTTGCGTGCGCGCGTGGGCGCCGCGGTGGAGGCACTGTCTCGGTGATCTGCGTATCCTCCGCCGTGCGTGCGGCTCGGGCGCCGCGTCGGAGGCACTCTCTCAGCGATCCGCGTATCCTCCGCTGCGATCGCGGTCTCGGGGCTGAGGTTGTGCGAATCGCCGAGCTTGTGACCGAGCGCTGGGCCGGCGCGGGTGGGCGACGCGCGCGGCCTAGGGTGGGTCGAGGAGAGGGAGCCCGAATGGATGCCACGCAGTGGGACGAGCGATACCGCGCTTCCGCCGGGGGTGTGTGGGCCGCAGAGCCTCCCGCCGTGGTGCGCGAGATCGTCTCCGCGCTTCGTCCCGGAACGGCCATCGACGTCGCGACGGGCGACGGACGTACCGCCGTCTGGCTCGCCGCCCGCGGTTGGGGCTGCATCGGGATCGACTTCTCGGCGGCGGGGCTCGCGCTCGCCGCGGCTCGACCCGGCGGTGACGCCGTCACCTGGACCCACGCCGATGTGCACGAGTGGGAGCCGCCGGCACCGGTCGGCCTCGTCGTCTCGTGCTATCTGCACCTGCCCGACAGCGCGGCCGCGGTCGCGCGGATCGCGGAATGGGTCGCGCCCGGGGGAACGCTCGTCGTGATCGGCCACGACGTCGAGAACATCGCGGCGGGTGGTCACGGTCCGTCTGACCCCGCGATCCTGTACACCCCGGAGCTGCTGCGCGGTGCGCTCGACGACCGGTTCCGCATCGAGCGCTGCGAGCGGATCACCCGGACGACCGCGGATGCCGAGCTGCGTGGCGGACACGGCTCCGCGGCGATCGACACGTTGCTGCACGCGGTGCGGGTGGACTGACGACCGCGGACCTCACAGCTCGATCTCCTGCACGCTCCGCAACTCCCGCGCCGCGACCGGCCGCAGCCCGCGCCGGATGAACGTGTCGGCCGCGGCCAGGGGGCCGACGTCGATACCCGCCTCTGTGGCGATGTCGGCGATCGGGGCTTGGAACGTGCGGAACGCGCCGAGCGGCGGCACCGTCAGCCCCTGGCGCGTGTCGACGAGCGAGGTCTGATCGAGCACGAATCCGGCCGCGGCCAGCGTCTCGCCCTGCCGCCACGCCGCGATCTTCCAGAACCGCAGTGGCACCCGGATGCCGCGGTACGGCGGATCGTCGTCGTCGAGCACAGGTGCCGTGAACACCGCCAGCCGCTGATCGGTGGTCTCGGCGTAGGCCAGGACGTGGTCTTCGAGCCCGAGCCACAGTTCTTTCGATTGGTTGAATCCGGCCGCTTGCGGGGCGGCGTTCGTGTAGAAGAACGTGGCCTCGGTGGCATCCCGAGCTTCGGCCGCGGAGCCCCAGCCGGGGTCGCGGCGGCGCACCAGGTGACCGCGGTCGAGGTCGTTGCGGCTGTAGACCTCGGGCCCGGCCTGCGCGTCGTCGGGCACCCGCGGGTCGAGACGCCACTCGCCCGTCCGTGGTTGCTCGCGCAGGGTCGCGCCGTCGATCACGACGCCGGTGACCGCCGCGAATCGGCGCCGTTCGTCGATCAGCACCGAGAATCTCGGATAGTCGAGCCGCGTGGTCGCCGCGGCGGGCGCGGGAAGCGGGAGGGGGATGCCGAGGAAGTCCGGGTCGTAGCCGTCGCTCATGCCTCCATCGTGCCGGTGACCTCCGACATCGCGACAGACTGGGGCGATGGAACAGCTCGTGAAGACCCGCGTCGACGCGCCCGCCGGATTCTTCGCCGCCGAAGCTGCGGGGCTGCGATGGCTCGCGGCGGCCGGGGGAGCGCGCATCGCACGGGTCATCGCCGTCGGCGAGGACCGGATCGCTCTCGAGCGCATCGCGGAGGCCGCGCCGACTCGCGCGGCCGCGGCGGACTTCGGGGCGGCGCTTGCCGCGACCCATGCGGCCGGGGCCGATGCCTTCGGCTCACCGCCGCCCGGATGGGAGGGGGACATCTTCATCGGTCGGCGCTCGCAAGAGGCGCGTCCCGAATCCGCGTGGGGCGCGTTCTACGCGGCTCAGCGCGTGGAGCCGTTCGTGCCCATCGCGGTCGCGGCGGGCAACCTGTCGGCATCCGGTGCCGAGGTCGTCCGACGGGCGTGCGGCCTGATCGCCGACGGCGCCTTCGACGACGACGAGCCGCCTGCCCGCCTGCATGGCGACCTGTGGGCGGGCAACGTGCTCTGGGCTGCGGAGGGCGTGGTGCTCATCGACCCCGCGGCGCACGGCGGGCATCGCGAGACCGACCTCGCGATGCTGGAGCTGTTCGGGTGCCCGTTCCTCGACGACATCCTCGCCGCGTACGACAACGCACACCCCCTGCGGGAGGGATGGCGAGCCCGTGTGCCGCTCCATCAGCTGCATCCGCTCGCGGTGCACGCGGCGGGCCACGGCCCCTCGTACGGGCGGGCGCTCGTCAGCGCCGCGGAGCGCACGCTCGCATTGGTGTGAGGCGCGAGGTTCCACTTATTGAGAAACATTCTCAATATGATGGATGCCATGACCTCACCCGTCTTCCCTTTCACCGCCGTCGTCGGTCAGGACGATCTGCGACACGCTCTCACGCTGTGCGCCGTCGATCCGGCAGTGGGAGGCGTGCTGGCGCTGGGCGACCGCGGAACGGGGAAGTCGACGACCGTGCGCGGGCTCGCTCAGCTGCTCGCGCGTGAGGATCTCGACATGCCGGTCGTCGATCTGCCGCTCGGCGCGAGCGAAGACCGCGTGCTCGGATCGCTCGACATCGACCGGGCGCTCCGCGGTGAGGTCGCCTACGCACCGGGCCTGCTCGCGGCGGCGCACGGCGGCATCCTGTACATCGACGAGGTCAACCTGCTCGACGACTACCTCGTCGACCTGCTGCTCGACGTCGCCGCCTCGGGGGTGAACACCGTCGAGCGCGACGGTATGAGTCACACGCACCCCGCGCGGTTCGTGCTCGTGGGCAGCGGCAATCCCGAAGAGGGTGAGCTGCGCCCCCAGTTGGAGGACCGCTTCGGACTGTCGACGCCGGTCGCGACGATCCGCGACGTCGAGCAGAGGTGGGAGATCGTGCGCCGACGCTTGGCGTTCGAGCGCGATCCGCACGGTTTCCTCGCGGAGTGGGCCGAGCGGGAGGAACGCCTCGCCGCGCGGATCCGCCTCGCTCGTGACCGGTGCGCCGACGTCGACCTCGAAGACGACCTGCTCGAGGCCGCCGTCCGCCTCTGCGTCGACGCGGGAGCGGTGGGGCACCGCGCGGAGCTCGTCCTCGTGCGAGCCGCCCGGGCGGCCGCGGCGCTCGCGGGACGCCCCGCGGTCACCGTCCACGACCTCGCCGCCGTGGCGGTTCCCGCTCTGCAGCACCGCACGCCGCGCACCGCCCTCGAGCCGGTATCGGTCGCCGCCGCCCGCGTGCGGGTCGCCGCGACCGCGGTGCTGGGGCGGCGCGTTGCCTGAGAGGCACGTCGTACCGCCCGGTCGCCCCGTCGCCGCGACCGGCTCGCGTGCCCACGGTGCGGTGGCAGAGCTCCGAGCGGAGATCGCGGGGGACACCTTCCTCGCGCCCGCTGCTCACGCGGTGATCGAGGCGTGGCGCTCCGGTGCCCCGTTCGGTCTCGCGCTGACGGGTGACGCCCAGCGCGCCGAGCAGGTGTTCCGCTCTCTGCGGCCGCAGGCCTCCCTGGTCGTTCGGCGAGCGGATGCGGACGAGCCGCCCCCGAAGACCGCCCGGGTCCTCGCGCTGTTCCCCGAGGGGACGACGCTGCCCGGCACGGTGCGCCGCCTCTGCACCGTCGTCGTCGACGTGGGTGGACGGGTGGCACCGGGGCGGAGGCCGGCGGGCGAGGATGAAGCGGGACTGTGGCGTCGTGTCGTCAGGGTGCTGGCGACGCACGGTGTGCACGACGGGGCGATCGACGTCGCGGCCTGCGTCCTGGCATCCACCCTCGTCTCGGAGGGATGGAAAGGCGACCCCGTCGCCCTCGTGCGCGCGATGATCGCCGTCCCCCACGGGCGGGCGGTGCGGGCGAGCGGCGACGGCGACGTCGAAGCGACGGACGGCGCATCGGACGAGGTGCCGAACGGGACGGATGCCGCTGAGCCGCCCGGTGAGTGGGTGGTGGGCGCGGAGGGGGGCGACAGCGCCGACGGCGAGGACGAGACGGCGGTGGAAGGGAGCGGGGGCGAGGAGCAGTCCGCGGATGGGGGTGAAGCCGCCGCGCCCGAGGCCGGCAGTGGGGGAGAGGACACGTCGGCGGACGCGGGTCCGGCGACCGACGAGGCGGCGGAGCAGGTCTGCGCCGCGGAGCCCTCGGCCGATGACGGCGGGGAGAGCCCCCGCGAGGCGGGCGACCCGCGTGCCCCGACGTCCGACGCCGCGCCGGCCACGACATCGGCCGACGGGGCGCCCGAAGCCGGTGTGGCGACCCACGATCCCGGCGAGAGCCCCTCCGCCCGTGCCGTCGCGCTCGCCGACCCCACCCTGAGCGACACCGTCGTTCGAGCGACGGTGCGGGCGGGGCGGAGCGCGCGTCGCGGTGCCATGCGGGCGGGTAGCGGTCGGGGCCGGCCCGGTCGCGTCGTCGCCCCGGAGAGGGCGGGCGGGCGCATCGCGATCCTCCCCACTCTGCAACGCGCTCTGCGCCGGCACGCGACGACCGGCGCGACGGGTGAGCTCGCCCTCGCTCGCGACGACCTGCGCGGGCGTCTGCGGAACGAGCCCACGGCATCGCACACGGTGATCGTGGTCGACGGCTCATCGTCGATGGGAACGGCCGGAGCCGCGCACGCGCGCCGCGTCGCGGACGCCGCCCTCGCGCACGTCTACCGGGACCGGGGCGATGTGAGCATCGTGCTCGCGGCCGGGTCGTTCTCGCGTGTGGTGCAGCAGCGCACCGCCCGCACGTCCCGCGCTCGTGCGACCCTTCAGCGCGCGAGCGCCCAGGGCGGTGGCGGCACGCCCCTCGCGGATGCCGTCAGATGCGCTCTGGAGCAGTTCGGAGACGCGCCGCGCGAGCGCTGCCGCCTCGTGATCGTCAGCGATGGTCAAGCGACGGTCGACCTCGTCGGGCGCGCAGACCCGTCGACCGCGACGGCCGATCTTCGCGCCCAGCTCGATCGCGCGACGGCGCGCGCCGCGCGCACCGTGTTCGTGCCGCTCGATCCGCGGGGGTGGGCGCCGCTGGATCGCACGCTCGCCCCGTTCCGGGCCGCGGGCGTCACGGTCTCCTCGGACTGAACGCCGAGGGGTTCGGGGTGGGGCGAGTCTCCCTCGTCCCGGTCCGTCCGCCCGCCCGCCGAGCATCCGTGCCCACCGGCGCGGCCGTCACGCTTCCACGCTCGACCGGCGTCGCGCTCGCCGCGCCAGCACGAGATCGATGCCCACGCCGATCCCGACCGCCACGACGATCGACACGATCACCGCGACCACCGGGCCGCCCGGGACGACCGCGGCCACGACCGCGCCGACCACCGCCTGGTACGCCGCCCACGCCAGGGCCGCCAGCGCCGCGACGCCGAGGTAGCGCACCGGATTCACCCGCGCGGTGCCCGCAGCAAGGTTGACGGCGAGCCGGGCGAAGGGCACGAAGCGCGCCGTGAACAGCACCACGGCGGCGTTGCGCTCGAGGCGCGCCCGGGCCCACTCGAGCGCCGCGCGCACGCGGGGTCCGCGCATCCACGCCCAGCGTTCGACGCCGACGGTGCGCCCCACGAGGTAGCAACAGGCGTCTCCCGCGAAGGCGGCGAGCCCGGCGACGACGATGACCCCGGCCAACGGCGGTGTCCCGTGCGACACGGCCAGCGCCCCGAATGCCGTCACCGCCGCCTCTCCCGGCACGACGACCAGGAACGCGTCGGCGAACACGAGGGCGGCCATGCCGAGCAGAGCCCAGGGGCTCGCCGCGATCGCCTGCAGCCCGGCGTCGACTCCGTCCATTCCGTCACTCTCCGCCGCCGATCGAGACGCCCCGCCGACGCGGCGGTGACGCCGAGCGGAGCATCCGGTGAACATCGCGAACGTCGGCCCCTCCGCGCTCCCACGGGAGGCGGATGCGCTCCACCCTGGTCACGTGAGAGTCGCGCTGCTGGCCGAATCCTTCCTGCCGCACATGAACGGGGTCACCGGTTCCGTTCTCCACGTTCTGCGCCATCTCGCCGAGGCGGGGCACGAGACGCTGGTCATCGCCCCCAAGTCCGGCGACGTCACCGCCGACCTGCACGGAGCCCGCACCGAGCTGCTGCGCTCGGTGCCGCTGCCCTCCTATCCCGAGGTGCGCGTGGTGTTCGCCCGAGCGGCGCGCCTGGGCGCGCTGCTGCGCGACTTCGAACCCGACGTCGTGCATCTGGCATCCCCCTTCGTGCTCGGCTGGCAGGGGCTCGCCGCCGCCGACGCGCTCAAGATCCCCTCGGTCGCCGTCTATCAGACCGACGTCGTCGCCTACTCCCAGAAGTACGGCCTCCCGCACGCCACGGCCCTCGTCGCGGGCCACGTCGCGCGCCTGCACCGCCGCGCGACTCTGACGCTCGCCCCGTCGTCGGCCTCGACCCGTCAGCTCGAAGAGCTGGGCGTCGACCGCATCCGCCGGTGGGGCAGGGGAGTGGATGCCGTGCGCTTCGCCCCTGAGCACCGCGACGACGCGTGGCGAGCGCGGATCGCGCCGAACGGCGAGCGCATCATCGGCTACGTCGGGCGTCTCGCCCCCGAGAAGCAGGTCGACGACCTGCGTGCCCTCGCCGACCTGCCCGATACGCGCCTGGTGATCGTGGGGGACGGACCGTCGCGTCCGGCGCTGGAGCGGGCGATACCGGATGCCGTGTTCACGGGCCACCTGGATGGCGCCGAGCTCGCATCGACCCTCGCGGGCTTCGACGTGTTCGTGCATCCGGGGGAGAGCGAGACGTTCGGCCAGACGATCCAGGAGGCGCTCTCGAGCGGTGTCCCGGTGGTCGCCACCGGCGTGGGCGGGCCGCTGGATCTCGTGCGCTCGAGCGTGGACGGGTGGTTGTACAAGCCCGGCGACCTCGACGATCTGCGCACCCGGGTCGCGGACCTCATCGGTGACGAGTCGAAGCGCCGCGCCTTCGCCCGTGCGGCGCGCGACTCGGTCGAGGGGCGGACATGGTCGGCCCTGACCGGGGCACTGATCGAGCACTACCGCGACGCCGTGGCTCTGCGCCGCGTCGACGACAGTCTGCTGCGGCGTACGAGCCCACGACCGGCGGGCATGACGGCATCCCGAACCCGAGGGCGGTGGACGCGCTTCGTGGCCCTGGGTGATTCGCTCACGGAGGGTCTGTGCGACGCGTCGCGCATGCCGTCGGGGCAGTTCCGCGGGTGGGCGGATCGCCTCGCCGAGCTGCTCGCGGGCACCACGGATCAGGGGCCGTTCCGCTACGCGAACCTCGCCGTGCGCAGCCGGCGGGTGCGACACCTCATCGACGAGCAGATCCCTGCCGCGCTCGAGCTGAAACCCGATCTCGTGTCGATCCTCATCGGGGCGAACGACCTCGTCGGCCCCGCCCCGGTGCTGCCGGCCCTGGTGGCCGAGGTCGAGTCGGCGGTGCGGGCGGTCCGCCGCAGCGGCGCCGACGTTCTGCTGGTCACGACGTTCCTCCCGCGCCGGCCCGCGGCGCGCATCTTCGCCCGGCGTTTCGCCGCGTACAACGTGCACGTGCGCCGCATCGCGGCCGAGCAGGGCGCCATCCTGCTCGATCTCGAGGCGGTGGGCGAGATCGGTGAGGCGTCGATGTGGGCCGACGACCTCGTGCACCTCAGCTCGGCCGGGCACCGCCTCGTCGCCTACCGGGCGGCGGAGGCGCTGGGCGTGCCGGATGCGCGAGCGCTGCTCGGACTCGACGAGGCTCTGCACGCCGACGACGCCGAGCGGTCGCGAGGGACCTGGCTTACACGCGACGCGCTGCCGTGGGTGTGGCGGCGCCTGCGCGGGCGCACCGCGGGAGACGGGATCGTCGCCAAGCACACCGGCCTCGTCGAGCTGCCGACCCGCGGCGATCGCCAGCGCGCCGACGCGGTGTGAGCCCTCCGTTCGGGATCTCACGATCGGCTCGACGTCGCACGACGATGCGCGCTGAGCTGGTGTGCTCTCTCGCGTTTCGCGCGGGCTCGACCCGGATCGTCAGTACCAGCCGGTGCGCTGAGAGTGATCCCACGCCCCGCAGGGGGATCCGTATCGCGAGCTGATGTACGACAGGCCCCAGGAGATCTGGGTGTTCGCGTTCGTGCGCCAGTCGAGGCCGAAGGTGGCCATCTTGTCGCCGGGGAGCGCCTGGGGGATGCCGTAGGCGCCGCTGCCGCTGTTGTAGGCGTCGACCCGCCAGCTCGACTCGCGGTTCCACAGCGAGACGAGGCACGAGAACTGGTCGTCGCCCCAGCCGTAGCGACCGATCGCGCCGCGGGCCGCGGAGCGCGCTTCGCCGGGGCTCATGACCGGCCCCGCCGGGGCGGTCGACCCGCCGCCGGACCCGCCGCCCGGGCTCGAGCCGCCGGAGCCCGACCCGCCGCTCGAGCCCGACCCGCCGGAGCCCGAGCCGCCGGACGAGCTCGACCCGCCGGACGAGCTCGACCCGCCGGACCCACCCGTCGACCCGCCGCCGGAGCCCGATCCGCCGCCGGATGCCGCCACCGGTCCTCCCGCCGACCCGCCGGGCTGCTGCGCGTCGCGTTGCACCTTCTCCTGCTCGCGCGCCGCGCGTTCCTGAGCGGCGGTGGTCGCCCGCAACGCCGCGAGCTGGGCGTACAGATCATCAAGGCGTGCCTGCGCCGCCCGCACGGTCTCGGCCTCGGCCTCGGCGTCGCTCTGCGCGGTCGCGGCGGTGGTCCGCGCGTCGTCGGCCAGGCGCGCGGCTTCGTCCCGGGCCTGCTCCGCTTGCTCGCGCAGAGAGGTGGCGACGTCGGCCGCGCTGCGGGCCCGGCCCGCGGTGCGTGCCGTGACCTCGGACACACGATCCAGGATGCCGAGCCGCTCGAGCAGCGAATCGGGATCGGCGTCCGTCAGGAGCTGCGCCACGAGGGGGCCACCGCCCACGGTTCGGTACAACCGCGCGGCACTCGCTCCCGCGGCGGCGGCGCTGGAGGTCTCCGCGGCATCGGCCGAGGCGCTCTGCGCGGTCAGCTCCGCCGCGCGCGCCGCGGTCCGTTCCGCCTGAAGGCGCGTCTGCTCGGCGACGGCCGACGCATCGAGGGCACGGTGCGACGCGGCTGCGGCATCGGCCTCCGCGGCATCCAATTCCTGCTTCACCTGGGCCACGGCGCTGTCGTCGACGACGGCGAGGGCATGGCCGGTGCGGACGCCCGCCGAGGCGGGAGAGGGCACGAGGGCCGCGCCGACGACGACGCACGCGAGAAGCGTGTGACTCATGCGACGAATGAGGCCCATGAGGTCACGCTAGAGCACGATCCCGTGTGCTGCCCACCCCCGAACGGTGGTCGCTGATAGGGTGGGGAAGGATGCCGCCTCGGCATCGGCTCAACTACATATGAGCTCACGGAGCAGGCCGGCAGACGCTGGTCCCCTGTGGTGGACTCCCCGTCGGATCGCCGGGTGGTCGTCTACTGGTGGCCAGTCGCCGGGATTTCCGGGCCGATTCGTCGGCGCGCCCTTTCTGCCTGTTCCTGCTCCTTCGCATGTCAGCTCGTCGCCCACACGGGGCGGCGAGCCTAAACAAAGAAGGAGGGACCTCTTGGAAGGTCCAGAAATCACCGCCGCTGAAGCCGTTCTCGACAACGGCCGTTTCGGCACCCGTACCGTCCGGTTCGAGACCGGACGCCTCGCTCAGCAGGCTCAGGGCGCTGTCGCCGCCTACCTCGACGAAGAGACGATGCTCCTGTCGGCCACCAGCGCCGGCAAGCACCCGCGTGAAGGATTCGACTTCTTCCCGCTGACCGTCGACGTCGAAGAGCGCTCTTACGCCGCCGGCAAGATCCCCGGCTCGTTCTTCCGCCGCGAGGGTCGCCCCTCGACCGAGGCCATCCTCGTGTGCCGCCTCATCGACCGGCCGCTGCGCCCGTCGTTCGTCGACGGCCTCCGCAACGAGGTCCAGATCGTCGTCACCGTGCTCTCGATCGCTCCCGGGGAGTTCTACGACGCCCTCGCGATCAACGCCGCCTCGCTGTCGACCCAGATCTCGGGTCTGCCGTTCTCGGGTCCCATCGCCGGTGTGCGTCTCGCGCTCATCCCCGGCCAGGGCGAGAACGCCGACCAGTGGGTCGCTTTCCCGACCGTCACGCAGCTCGAAGACGCCGTCTTCGACCTCATCGTCGCCGGCCGCGTGCTCGACGACGGCGACGTCGCCATCATGATGGTGGAGGCCGAAGCCACCGAGGGCAGCTGGAACATGATCAAGGGCGGCGCGACCAAGCCGAACGAGCAGGTCGTGGCCGAGGGCCTCGAGGCTGCCAAGCCCTTCCTGCGTCAGCTGGTCGACGCGCAGAACGAGGTCGCCCGTACCGCGGCCAAGGAGATCCAGTCCTTCCCCGTCTTCCCGGCATACAGCCAGGAGACCTACGACTTCGTCGCCGGCCGTGCCTACGACCGTCTGGTGCCCGTCTACCAGATCGCCGACAAGCAGGAGCGTCAGAACGCCGACGACGAGGTCAAGACCTCCGTCAAGGAGCAGCTCCTCGCCGCCGTCGAGTCGGGCGAGCTGCCCGCCGTCGCAACCCTGGAGTTCAACGCCGCGTACAAGTCGGTCACCAAGACCATCGTCCGCGGTCGCATCCTCGCCGAGGGCGTGCGCATGGACGGCCGTGGCCTCGCCGACATCCGCCCGCTCGACGCCGAGGTGCAGGTCATCCCGCGCGTGCACGGTTCGGCGATCTTCCAGCGCGGTGAGACCCAGATCCTGGGCGTCACCACGCTGAACATGCTCAAGATGGAGCAGCAGATCGACTCGCTCTCGCCCATCACGAGCAAGCGTTACCTGCACCACTACAACTTCCCGCCGTACTCGACCGGTGAGACCGGTCGCGTGGGCAGCCCGAAGCGTCGCGAGATCGGCCACGGCTTCCTGGCCGAGCGTGCTCTCGTTCCCGTGCTCCCCAGCCGCGAGGAGTTCCCCTACGCGATCCGTCAGGTGTCCGAGGCTCTCGGCTCCAACGGTTCGACGTCGATGGGCTCGGTGTGCGCCTCGACCCTGTCGCTGCTGAACGCGGGTGTGCCCCTTCGCGCCCCCGTCGCCGGTATCGCCATGGGCCTGGTCACCGACGAGGTCGACGGACAGACGCGCTACGCCGCCCTGACCGACATCCTCGGCGCAGAAGACGCTCTCGGCGACATGGACTTCAAGGTCGCCGGAACGAGCGAGTTCATCACCGCGATCCAGCTCGACACCAAGCTCGACGGCATCCCGTCGTCGGTGCTCGCGGCCGCGCTCACCCAGGCCAAGGAGGCTCGTCTGACGATCCTCAACGTCCTGAACTCGGCGATCGACGCCCCCGACGAGATGGCGCCCACCGCGCCCCGCGTCATCAGCGTCCAGATCCCGGTCGACAAGATCGGTGAGCTCATCGGGCCCAAGGGCAAGACGATCAACTCCATCCAGGACGAGACCGGCGCACAGATCTCGATCGAGGACGACGGCACCGTCTACATCGGCGCGACCGACGGCCCCTCGGCCGAGGCCGCCCGTGCCCAGGTGAACGCCATCGCCAACCCGACCAACCCCGAGGTGGGCGAGCAGTTCCTCGGAACCGTCGTCAAGATCGCGACCTTCGGCGCGTTCGTCTCGCTGCTTCCCGGCAAGGACGGCCTGCTGCACGTCAGCGAGGTCCGCAAGCTCGCCGGCGGCAAGCGCGTCGAGAACGTCGAAGACGTGCTCTCGGTCGGTCGCAAGATCCTCGTGCGCATCACGAAGATCGACGACCGCGGCAAGCTGTCGCTCGAGCCCGTGCTCGACGAGGAGGCCACCACGCCCGAGCCCGCCGACACGGAGAGCTCGGCCGCCGCGAGCCAGGGTCCCGAGGCTCCCGCCGAAGGCTGATCCTCTGATCACCGGATGCCCGTCCCGCTCTCGCGGGGCGGGCATCCGTCGTGTGGCCCGTGGGGCGGGTGTGACGATCGCCGCGTAAGCGTTACGCAATGTTTATCGCCACGGCGGGGCAATGGGCTGGCCGGTCTCGGGGAAGGCCTAGCCTCGTAGTACGTCGGGGGGCGTGGTGATACGGGTGGTTCCGTACCGTCATCCGGCATCGCGGGGAGAGGACCTCACCATGAGCGGCTCGGGCGTCGATGAGACGGCCTCGCCGCGCCTGCGTCGGGATCGTGCTGCGCACCCCTCGTCGCCGATCACCCTGCAGGGCCCCGGCCTCGGCTCTCACGTGCGCGTGCCTCTCGGCGAGACGGGGTTCGACGTCTTCCCCCTGTTCCTCGGCGGGGGAGAGTTCGGCTGGAACGTCGACGCCCGCTCGAGCCACGAGATCCTCGACGCGTACGCCGAGCTCGGCGGCAACGCGCTGCATACGGCCGACAGCTACGCCGCCGGTCGCAGCGAGTTCATCATCGGCGAGTGGCTCCGCACCCGCCGCATGCGCGACGACACGGTGCTGACGGTCCGCATCGGCGGCCACCCCGACAACCCGGGCTTGGACTCCGTCAATCTCGTCCGCGCCGTCGAGGCCTCGCTCACGCGCCTGGGCACCGACCGCATCGACGTGCTCTCGCTCGACGCCGCCCGCGGCGACCGAGCCCTGCTCGAGGACACCCTGGCCACCAGCGAGTGGCTCGTGGAGTCGGGCAAGGTCCGCGCGATCGGTGCGCACGGCTATACCGCCGCACAGCTCGTCGAGGCCCGCATCCTGTCCTCCGCCGGGTACCCGCGCATCGCGGTACTCGACGTCCCCTACAACGTGCTGCGCCGGTCTGAGTTCGAGGGCGACGTGCGGCTCATCGCCTCGGCCCAGAACATGGCCGTTACCCCCTCGCACCCGCTCGCCCACGGCTTCCTCGCCGGCGAGACGCGCACCCGCGGCCAGTCCTCGCAGTCGGTGCGCGGCACGCAGGTGGCGGCGCACCTGAACCGTCGTGGCTCGCGCGTTCTGCGGGCCCTCGACGCGGTGGGCGAAGAGCTCGGACTCCCGGATGCCGCTGTCGCCGTCGCCTGGCTGCTCGCGCAGAAGATCGTGACGGCGCCGATCGTCAACGCTTTCGCCCCCCGCCACGTCGTGGAGTGCATGCGCGCCGTGGGCGTGCGCCTGAGCCGCGCGCACCTGTCGGATATCGCCCGAGCCGCGGAGTGACCGGCCCGGTGTCGGGGGTGTGACGTAGGCTTGTCGAGAGGGCCGGGGGACGGCAGATCGACGACGAAGTGAGCTGACGTGACGCACTACATCTACCTGGTGCGCCATGGCGAGCACCAGGATGCCGAACACGGTCTGACCGACGGGCCCCTGTCTCCGAGAGGGCAGCGGCAGGCCGCTCTGCTGGCCGACCGCCTCTCGGGCCTCCCTCTCGACGCTGTCTGGCACTCGCCTCTCGAGCGCGCGGCGCAGACCGCCCGCGCGGTCGCCGACCGCCTGCCCGCGGTCACGCCCGAGTCCTCGGCGCTGCTGTTCGACTGCATCCCCACCGGGATGACGCCCGAGACGCCCTCGGTGTTCGAGCCCTTCTTCGGTTCGGTGAGCGAGGCCGAGATCGACGCCGGTCGCGCCCAGATGGCCGACGCCACCGCCGAGTTCCTCGCGCGCAAGGCCGGCGAGGTGCACGAGCTCGTCATCACGCACAACTTCGTCATCTCGTGGTTCGTTCGCGAGGTTCTGCAGGCGCCCGACTGGCGCTGGATGACGATCAACCAGGCCTACTGCGGCCTGACGGTCATCGCGCAGAAGAAGGGGCGCCCCTGGACGCTGCTCTCCCACAACGACTTGGCGCACCTGCCGGTGGAGCTGCGCACCGGCCTGGTCGACCCGCTTCCCGTCTGAGTTCGTCCGCGGCGCGTCTGTGGATAACGCCGCGACGCCGGGTGCTCGCGCCTAGGCTGGACGCATGACGACGCGTGTGGCCATCGTGGGGGGAACCGGAAAGCTGGGCGGAGTGATCCGCGCGGTCGTCGACGCCGAGGACGGCTACGAGGTGACGGCGGTGCTCACCTCGGCCTCTCCGCTCAGCGAGATCGACGGAGCCGACCTCGTCATCGACGCCACCACGCCCGCGGTGTCGATCGACGTCGTCCGCGCGGCCGTCGAACGCGGCATCAATGTGCTGGTAGGCACGTCGGGCTGGTCGAACGAGCGCATCGCCTTGGTCCGTTCCCTCGTGGATGCCAGTGGCACGGGCGCCGTCTTCATCCCGAACTTCTCCCTCGGCTCGGTGATCGGCAGTGCCCTCGCCGCGGCCGCGGCGCCGTTCTTCCCCTCGATCGAGATCATCGAGGCGCACCACGAGACCAAGATCGACTCACCCAGTGGCACCGCCGTGCGCACGGCCGAGCTGATCGCAGCGGCGCGGGCCGATGTCGGACCCGTCGAATCGCCGCACGTCGATCAGCGAGCCCGTGGCCAGCGTGTCGCATCGGTCCCCATCCACTCGCTCCGCCGTCCGGGCGTCGTCGCCCGGCAGGAGACGATTCTCTCGGGTGCGGGGGAGTCGCTCACCGTCGTCCACGACACGATCGAGCCGGCCAGGGCGTACGCTCCCGGCATCCGGATCGCCCTCGCCGCCGCCCGCGACGCGCGCGGGGTGCACGTGGGCCTCGACAGCTTCATCGACATCGGGGTACGCGTGCGACCCCTGCCGCCCGAGGCCCCCATCGCCGACGGCGACGTGTCGGGCCAGGTGGCGGGCGTCACCAGCGCATGAGAGTCCGCGTCGCGGTCGCCGTCATGACGGTGCTTCTGCTGATGTACGTCGTGCTGGCGGGGCAGCGGGCCATCGTGCTGCTCTCGAGCGGCGAGACCGTCGGCGTCGTGATGGGCGTGGCGCTGCTCGTCCTTCCGGCCCTGGCCATCTGGGCGATCGGTCGGGAGCTGTGGTTCGGCGTGCGTGCACAGCGATTGGGCGAGCGGCTGGAGGCCGAGGGCGGGCTGCCCGACGAGGACCTTCCCGTTCGTCCCAGCGGCCGCATCGAGCGCGAGGACGGCGACGCGCTGTTTCCGCGCTACCGCGCGGACGTCGAGGAGCACCCCGGCGATTGGCGCGCGCGCTACCGATTGGGGCTCGCGTACGACGCGGCGGGAGATCGTCGTCGCGCGCGAGACGCGATCCGCACGGCGATCCGCCTCGAGACGGCGGAGCGCCGGACGGCCTGAACACGAGCCAGCGCCGCGGGGACGACCGGCGTGGCGTCGGTCGTCCCCGCGCGTTCAGGCCGCGTCGCGCGCCGGAACGGCCGAGGCGACGGCCTCTTCGACCGTGCGATGCGTGAACATGAATCCGCTGTCTTCGAGGACGGCGGGACGAACGTCGGCATCCGAGGTGAGCAGGGCCTCCGTCGCGTCGGACCCGAGGGCGAGCTTGACGCCCCAGATCGGCGCGCGTACGAGGTAGGGACGGTTCATGCGGCGAGCCAGAGCGAACCCGAGGTCGTTCGCCGTCGCGCGCACCGGCCCGGTGAGGTTGACCGGTCCCGACACGTCGGCGTCGATGACGTGGCGGATGGCCCGTACCTCGTCGTCGAGCGAGATCCAGGGCCAGACCTGCGTCCCGCGCCCGATGGGGCCCGAGAGGCCGAGCTTGGTCAGAAGCAGCAGGGGCTTGAGCACGCCCTGCTCGTGCACGACGGGAGCGGTGCGCAGCATCGCCACGCGGGCCGAGTCGCCGGCGGCGCGGGCGGCGTGCTCCCAGTCGACGCAGATGTCGGCCAGCAGACCGGAGCCGCGCTTCGAGGTCTCGGTCAGCACGGCTCCCGGCTGCGATCCGTAGAAGCCGGTGGCGCTGGCGTTCACGAGTGCGGGGGCGTCGGCACCGAGCGCGCGCACGGCCGCGGCCAGCGTACGGGTCGGCGTGATACGCGACCACAGCAGGGTGCTCTTGTACGAGGCCGTCCAGGGGAAGTGCCCGATGGACGCGCCGTTCAGACACACCACCGCGTCGGCCCCGGCGAGCACGTCGGGGTCGAGGGGTGCGGCGTCCTGCAGCCACTGCACCTCGTGCGGCGCCGTCGGCTCGTGGCGCACGAGCGAGGTGACCTCGACGCCGTCGCCGCGCAGCGAGTCGAGGAGCGCCGAGCCGATGAGGCCCGACGCGCCGGCGAGGACGACGCGTCGGGCCGGAGTCTCAGGCAAGCGTCGCCTCGAGGGTGATGTCGATGCCCGTGAGCGCCTGCGACACGGGGCAGTTGGCCTTCGCGTCGGCGGCGATCTTCTGGAACGTCTCGTCGTCGAGTCCGGGGACGACGGCGTTGACGTTGAGGTGGCTGCCGGTGATGCCGGTGCCGGGCTTGAAGGTGATCGACGCCGTGGCGTCGACCGACTCGGGCGGGGTGCCGTTCTCGGCCAGTGCGTTCGACAGCGCCATGCTGAAGCACGACGAGTGCGCACCCGCGAGCAGCTCTTCGGGCGTGGTGACCGAGCCCGATCCCTCGCTGCGCGCCTTCCAGTTCACGTCGAACGTGCCGATTCCAGACGAGGTGAAGGTGACCTCACCCGATCCCTCGAACAGGCTGCCCTTCCAGGCGGTGGTGGCTTCGCTCGTGACGGCCATGGGGAACCTCCGTTGTCTCGGCGCGGTCAGGGGTGACCGCGACGCGGCCAGCCTAGTGAGAGCGTCGGCCGCCGGGCGGGTCTTGACAGGGCTCTGCTCGAAGACGCTCAGGCTGCGGCGGGACCGCGGCGACCGATGAGTCCCGCGCGCTGCAGCACGAGGTAGAGCTGGCATCCGAGGCACAGCCCGAAGACGGCGTTGAGGAACGCCGCGACGAACGCCATCGCCGCCGCGATCGGCAGCGCCCACGGCACTCCGACGAGGTGCAGGAGCAGCCCCGCGGCGGTGACGAACAGCCCCACGCCCTGGGCGAAGCGGGGCGGACGGGGGTCCTCGAACTCGGTCGGCGGTGCGAGCCGCGGCTGCACCAGCCGGCGATACACGACGCCCCAGGGCGCCGTGCGGGGCCAGGCGACCCCCCACACGAACAGCAGCGCGATGACGAGCAGCAGAACGAAGCCGGGGTCGGCGACGCGGTCCTGGAACGAGACCTGTTGAACGGTCCAGGCGTCGGGGCGGAAGGTGGCATCGGCCGCGGGCTGGTAGGCGACCCACCCGAGATCCCCGCGCCGCGTCGAGATACCGACCAGGCCGAGTGCCGTCGCCACCAGGAGCAGGGCGGCGGTGATGGATGCCGCGAAGCGCGGGCCGCGGGCGTCGATGCGCGAGGGGTCAGGCACGGGTGGGCTCCTTCTGCAGTCGGCTCAACTCGTTCTCGACCGCGGCGCGTTCGAGAGTCCCGCCGAAACGGGTGCGGATGGCTCCGCGTCGATCGAGCACGAGGGTGGTGGGGGTTTGCAGGACGTGGAACTGCTGAGCGAGATCGGGACGATGGGTCAGGTCGACGTCGATGTAGTGGACGCCCTCACGGGAGTCGGCGACCTGCGTGAGGATGCGGCGCACCCCGGGGCAGCGCGAGCAGATCTCGGTGCTGAACTGCACCAGGGTCGCCTCCGGGCCCAGGCGGTCCGCGCCGAGCAGGCCGGGATCGACCGCCTCGGCCGAGTCGACGGTCCGTGCGCGCCCCTGTCGTCGGCGGAACACGACACCGACGAGCGTCGTCAGCACGACCAGCGCGCCGACCGCGAGAAGAGCGAAGGTCACGTCCACGACGGTCAACGCTAATGCGCGTGCGCGCGACGAGGGCCGATGAGTCCTCCCGTGACGGAGCCTCCTCCCCAGCGGAGCGCGCCCCGCGGCCACGCACCGAGCCCCCTTCCCACGTTCTGGTGGGACCGCTTCGCGGGTATCGTGAGGGCCGTGACCGCCGACATCCCGACGCCCTACGAAGACCTGCTCCGCGACGTTCTCGAAACGGGCGTGCACAAGTCCGACCGCACCGGGACGGGCACCACGAGCGTGTTCGGGCGTCAGATCCGCTTCGACCTCGCCGACGGCTTCCCGCTCATCACGACCAAGCGCGTGCACCTGAAGTCGATCGTGTACGAGCTGCTGTGGTTCCTGCGCGGCGAATCGAACGTGTCGTGGTTGAAAGACAACGGCGTCACCATCTGGGACGAGTGGGCCGATGACGATGGCGAGCTCGGGCCCGTCTACGGTGTCCAGTGGCGCTCGTGGCCCACCGCCGACGGCGGGACGATCGACCAGATCTCGCAGGTCGTGGAGCAGATCCGTCGCGACCCCGACTCGCGTCGGCTGATCGTGTCGGCCTGGAACCCCGCCGACATCCCGGACATGGCGCTCGCACCGTGCCACGCCCTGTTCCAGTTCTATGTCGCCGACGGCAAGCTGTCGTGCCAGCTCTACCAGCGCAGCGCCGACATGTTCCTCGGCGTGCCGTTCAACATCGCCTCCTATGCGCTCCTGACGCTCATGGTCGCGCAGCAGACGGGCCTCGAGCCCGGCGAGTTCGTCTGGACCGGTGGCGACTGCCACGTCTACGACAACCACCGAGAGCAGGTCCGCGAGCAACTCTCGCGCGAGCCATACCCCTACCCGACGCTCCGCTTCGCCCGCCGGCCGGAGTCGATCTTCGACTACTCGTTCGACGACATCGTCGTCGAGGACTACCAGCACCACCCCGCGATCCGCGGAGCCGTCGCGGTATGACCGCGGTCGGCCTCGTGTGGGCGCAGGCGCACGGAGGCGTCATCGGCGCCGACGGAGGGATGCCCTGGCACGTGCCCGAGGACCTCGCGCACTTCCGCGCGGTGACCGGGTCGTCCGACGTCATCATGGGCCGGCGCACATGGGAGTCGCTCCCGCCGCGGTTCCGCCCCCTCCCCGGGCGCCGGAATCTCGTCGTGTCGGGCTCCGAGGGATGGACCGCCGAGGGCGCCGAGAGGGCATCCTCGCTCGATGACGCTCTCGCGCGGGCAGAGGGCGAGGACGTCTGGGTGATGGGGGGAGGCCGGCTCTACGCCGAGGCGATCCACCGCGCCGACGTCCTCGAACTCACACGCCTCGACGTCGAGGTGGACGGCGACACTTTCGCCCCCTCGGTCGACGGATGGACGCTCGAGGCCGCCGATCCCGTCGAGGGGTGGCACACCTCCGTAAGCGGCATCCGGTATCGCTTCGAGACCTATCGCCGAGGGACGCGCTGAGGTGGCCGTCGCCCTCATCACCGGCGCCAGCTCGGGCCTGGGCGCGGAGTTCGCCCGTCAGCTGGCCGCCCGCGGTGCCGATCTGGTCCTCGTCGCCCGCGACGGCGCGGCGCTGGAACGGGTCGCGAGCGATGTGCGAGCGAGATGGGGCGTCGAAGTCGAGGTGCTCGGCGCCGACCTCCTCGACGGCCATGCGCTCGCCGTGGTCGAGAGGCGCCTGGCCGAGGGCGTCGACGTGCTCGTCAACAACGCCGGCTTCGGCCTCGATCTCGCCTTCGAAGAGAACCCCGTCGACCTCGAGGTGCGGCATCTCCGCCTGCACGTCGAAGCCGCGATGAGGCTGATGCACGCCTCCCTGCCCGCCATGCTCGAGCGGGGGAGCGGCCGCATCGTCAACGTCGCATCGGTGGCCGGGTTCGTCCCGCGCGGCACGTACGGTGCGGTGAAGGGCTGGCTCATCTCGTTCAGCCGCTGGGCGAACGTCGTCTACGCCCCGCGCGGTGTGAGCGTGACCGCGGTGTGCCCCGGGTTCGTGCACACCAACTTCCACGAGCGCCTCGGCCTGCCGCCCGGCCGAGAGGGCGTACCTGCGGGCATGTGGCTCGACGCCGAGCACGTGGTCCGCGAGGGCCTGCGCGACGCCGCTCGCGGTCGTTCGGTGTCGGTGCCGTCGTGGCGGTACAGGGTGCTCGTCGCCGCCTCGCGCCTGCTTCCCGACGCCATGGTCGTGCGCGCCGCCTCGCGCGGACGCTGAACCGCGCCCCGCACGGGTTCAGCGGAAACGGCCCAGCCGGATTCCCGCCAGGGCGAGAGCGCCGATCGTCTCGCCGTCCGACACCTCCCCGCTCGCGATGAGATCGAGCGTCTCGGCGAAGGGGATCCACCGCACGGCGTCGATGCCCTCCTCGTGCTGCGAGGCCGTGGCATCCGTCGTCGTCAACCCCCGCGCGAGGAACACGTACTCGGGAGCGTCTGCGATGCCGTTGAGCGCATTCATCCGCCCCAGCGAGCTCCACTCGGATGCCGTGACCCCGGTCTCCTCGAGCAGTTCGCGCTTCGCGGCCTCGAGGGGATCCTCCCCGTCGGAGCCGCCCGCGGGAACCTCGAGGGAGCGCCCGGTCGTGTAGCGCTCGAGCTCGACGAAGCACACGCGCTCCCGCTCGTCGAGGGCCACGACGAACACCGCGGGGTGCTGCATCCGCACGACGCCGTAGATCCCGTCGCCGTGGGGGCCGGTCACCTCGTCCTCACGCACGTGGATCCAGCGATTCTCGTAGACGGTGCGCGATGAGCGGGTGGTCCAGGCCATGACGCCCACCCTAGGACGCGGTCGCTGTCACGCATTGTTCACCCGAGCTGCGGGCGACGCCGAGGGTGGAACGCCGCGAACCGATAACCTGGACCCATGACGCACTCCGGCAATCCCTTCGGTCAGGTGCTCGTCGCGCTCATCACCCCGATGACCGCCGACGGCGAAGTCGATTGGCCCGCCACCGAGAAGCACATCGACGACGTCATCACCGCCGGAGCCGACGGCATCGTCGTCACCGGCACCACGGGTGAGACCTCGACCCTCACGGACCCCGAGAAGCTGCGTCTCGTCGAGGTCGGAAAGAGCGTCTCGGCCGGTCGCGCCAAGATCATCACGGGCGGCGGGTCGAACGAGACCGCGCACGCGATCGAGCTCTACAAGGCGAGCGAGAAGGCCGGCGCCGACGGCATCATGATCGTCACGCCGTACTACAACAAGCCGACCCAGGCCGGCATCCTGACGCACTTCCGTCTCGTCGCGGACGCGACGGACCTGCCGGTGATCCTCTACGACATTCCCGGTCGAACCGGTGTGCCCATCAAGTACGAGACGATCCTGCGTCTCGCCAAGCACCCGAACATCCTCGCCATCAAGGACGCCAAGGGCGATTTCAGCGAGGTCAGCCGCGTGCTGAACCAGACCGACCTCATGTACTTCTCGGGAGACGACGCCAACGTGCTGCCGCACCTGTCGATCGGGGCTTCCGGCCTCATCGGTGTGACGGCGAACATCACCGCGATGCCCTACCGCACGATCGTGGACGCCGTGAACGCGGGCGATCTGGCCTCGGCCACGGCCGCGCACAAGAGTCTCGAGCCGTTGGTCCGCGCCGTCATGACGCACGTGCCCGGCACGGTCGCGGCGAAGTACATCCTCCACGGCCTCGGCCGCATCGGCAGCCCGCGCGTCCGCCTGCCCCTCGTCGGGCCGGAGGAGTGGGAAGCCGCCGTCATCGAAGACGAGCTGGCCCTCGTGAAGGACGTGGCCGGCGCCGACTTCTCCAACTTCCGCCCCGACCGCAACGCGGCCGCCGGCGGTGCCCTGCCGAAGGTGCACGGCACCACGAGATAAGCATCGGCGTCCGCCGAACCGCGGCCAGGGACGCCACACGAAGGGATGCCGCGAGGCGGTGTCCGAGGAGGCTCATATGCCCACTACCCCGTTCGACCCGCCCGCGCTCGCCGCGGGTACCCTCCGCGTCATCCCGCTCGGCGGTCTCGGCGAAGTCGGCCGCAACATGACCGTGTTCGAGTACGACGGCAAGCTGCTCGTCGTCGACTGCGGCGTGCTCTTCCCCGAGGAGCACCAGCCCGGCGTCGACCTGATCCTGCCCGACTTCGAGCCCATCAAGCACCGCCTCGACGACATCGTCGGTGTCGTTCTCACCCACGGTCACGAAGACCACATCGGCGCCGTTCCCTACCTCCTCAAGCTCAAGGGCGACATCCCCCTCATCGGCTCGGGCCTGACGCTCGCGCTCATCGAGGCGAAGCTCAAAGAGCACCGCATCCGCCCGTACACGCTGACGGTCACGGAGGGTCAGCACGAGAAGGTCGGCCCGTTCGATCTCGAGTTCATCGCCGTGAACCACTCCATCCCCGACGCGCTCGCCGTCGCTATCCGCACGCCCGCCGGCCTCGTGCTGGCCACCGGCGACTTCAAGATGGACCAGCTGCCGCTCGACGGCCGGATCACCGACCTGCGCGCCTTCGCCCGCCTGGGCGAGGAGGGCGTCGACCTCTTCCTGGTGGACTCCACCAACGCGGACGTCCCCGGGTTCACCCCCACGGAGCGGGGCATCGGCCCCGTGCTCGACCAGGTCATCGCCCGCGCTCCGCGTCGCGTCGTCGTGGCGAGCTTCTCCAGTCACGTGCACCGCGTGCAGCAGGTGCTGGACGCCGCCCACGCCAACGGTCGTCGGGTGGCGCTGCTCGGCCGCAGCATGGTGCGCAACATGGGCATCGCCGCCGATCTGGGCTACTTGAACGTCCCCGATGGCGTGCTGATCGACTACAAGAAGGCGCGCGACCTGCCCGACGACAAGATCGTCTACATGTCGACAGGTTCGCAGGGCGAGCCGATGGCCGTGCTCAGTCGCATGGCCAACCTCGACCACGCGATCGAGCCCGGCGAGGGCGACACGATCATCCTGGCATCCAGTCAGATCCCCGGGAACGAGAACGCGATCTACCGTGTGATCGACGGGCTGACCAAGCTCGGGGCGACCGTCGTGCACAAGGGCAACGCCAAGGTGCACGTCTCGGGCCACGCGGCCGCCGGCGAGCTGCTCTACTGCTACAACATCCTCAAGCCCAAGAACGTGCTTCCCGTGCACGGCGAGTACCGCCACCTCATGGCGAATGCGAAGCTCGCGCGCGAGACCGGCATTCCCGAGAAGAACACGATCCTCGGTGAGAACGGCACGGTCGTCGACCTGCGCGACGGCGTCGCCGAGGTCGTCGGTCAGGTCGATATCGGTTTCGTCTACGTCGACGGCTCGTCGGTGGGCGAGATCACGGATGCCGATCTGAAGGATCGTCGCATCCTGGGCGAGGAGGGCTTCATCTCGGTGATCGTCGTCGTCGATTCCGCGACCGGCAGCGTCATCTCCGGTCCGGAGATCCACGCGCGCGGCTTCGCCGAGGCCGACAAGGTGTTCGACAGCGTCAAGCCGAAGATCGCCGCGGCCCTCGCGGAGGCCGCGAAGTCGGGGGTGCGCGACAACCACGCTCTGTCGCAGGTCGTCCGTCGCACGATCGGTCGCTGGGTCAACCAGTCTCTGCGTCGGCGGCCCATGATCGTGCCGATGGTCATCGAGGCCTGATTCTCATCGAAGCGCCGCGGGTTTGCCCGCGGCGCTTCGTCGTTCCCGCTCCCCGCGCGCGCTCGCTATCATTCGGGCATGCCCGGTCTCCCGATCCGTGCGGCGCTCGCCTCCGACGGCGCCTTCCTCGCCGACATGACGGTCGAGGCCGCGACGTGGCGCGCGGGTGTCTCGCGGCCGCGTCACGAGATCGTCAGCAGCCCGGAGTACCGCCGCTACATCGCGGGGTGGATGCGCCCAGGCGACTCGGGGTTCGTCGCCGAGTCGCCGAGCGGCGAACCCGTCGGGGCGGCGTGGTACCGCATGCTTCCCCGCGACGAACCCGGCTTCGGGTGGGTCGGCACGGGGGTGCCCGAGCTCATCATCGGCGTGCGCCCCGTCTGGCGCGCGCACGGCACCGGTCGTGCACTGCTGCAGCGCCTGGTCGATCACGCCCGCGTGCAGGGATTCGCGCGCATCAGCTTGAGCGTCGAGCGTGACAACTACGCGCTCTCCCTGTACCGGTCGGAGGGCTTCGCCGTCGTGCGGAAGGGCATGGGGCGCGACGTCATGGTCAAGCGCCTGGGCTGAAGTCCGCGTCGGTACGCCCGAATGTCGGAGGGTCGGCCTACCGTGGAGGAATGCCTCGTACCTCGTCACCGTCCGGCGGCCGCGCTCCCGCCAAGGGGTCGTCGCGCGCGAAATCCACGCCGCCCGCGTCGAAGCGCGCAGCCCCGGCGCCCAAGCGCTACGTCGACGAGCCCGAAAAGCCTGCTGCGGCGGCCCGCGCGTGGATGGCGGTCGCGCACGGCGTGGGCGGCATGTTCCGCGCATTCGGCCCCGAGAACCTCGAGCGCGATCAGCGACGCGACGGCTTCCCGTTCTTCCTCGTCGTGCTCGCGGCTCTCGGCGCGGTGGTCGAGTGGTTCTTCATCGGGACGGATGCCGCTGCGCTGATCAGCGCGTACAGCTTCGGCGGACTGGTGGGCCGGGTCGCCTTCGTTCTGCCGGTTCTGCTGATTCTCCTGGCGGGCTGGTTGTTCCGCCACCCGGCCTCGGTGCACGACAACGGCCGCGTGGGAATCGGTTTTGCCCTGTTCGTCGTGACGGTTGCGGGGTTCTGTCACGTCGCGGGGGGTCGCCCCGCACCGAACATCGGTGGTCTGCCGGCGCTGAGTCCCGCCGGCGGGCTCGCGGGCTGGATCGTCGGAGAGCCGCTCGCGCTCGTCCTTCAGAACGTCGGGGCGTACATCGCTCTTTCCGTGCTCGCGGTGTTGAGCATCCTCATCCTCACCAAGACCCCGCCGAATCGCATCGGACGCCGCCTGGGCGACCTGTACGCATGGATGTTCGGGGCCGAGCGTGCCGAGCGCGACGAGACTGCCGCGACCCAGGTGTTGCCCGCGGGTGACTCCGACGAGGAATCGGGCGAGAAGTCGCTGCCGTGGTGGCGCCGAAACAAGACGGGTCGCGAAGAAGAGACCGACGGCTCCCTCGGGTCGAACGACCTGACCGAGCTGCTGTCGCCCGGAACGACGCAGGGCGGCTTCGAATCCGCCGTGGTCGAGCCCGAGCCGACGACCCGTCCCACGCCGCCGCCCCTGCCCCCGACGCCCGACGCCTTGACCGAGGTGTTCGACGCCACGGCTCTGGCGGGTGCCGCGGCGGGTCGTGGTCTGCACGACGATTCGCCCCTCGAACACGCACCGGACGACGATCTCCCCGGGATCTCGGGTCTCGGCGGAGACCACGCCGGTGCGCCCCCCGCGGCGAACTACCGCCTTCCCGCGGTCACCGCCCTCGCCGCCGGGACGCCGCCGAAGGCGCGCTCGGCGGCGAACGACGCCGTGGTCGCGGCGATCGAGAGCGTCATGGAGCAGTTCAAGGTCGACGCGCGCGTGACTGGGTTCTCGCGCGGCCCGACAGTGACCCAATACGAGATCGAGGTCGGTCCGGGGGTCAAGGTCGAGCGCATCACCGCGTTGACCAACAACATCGCCTACGCCGTCGCCTCCAACGAGGTGCGCATTCTCGCGCCCATCCCGGGCAAGAGCGCGATCGGTGTCGAAATCCCCAACGCCGACCGTGAGATCGTGACCCTCGGCGACATCCTCCGCTCGGATGCCGCGACCTCGTCCACGCACCCGATGACCATCGGCGTAGGAAAAGACGTCGGCGGCGGGTTCGTCGTCGCCAACCTCGCGAAGATGCCTCACCTTCTGGTGGCCGGTTCCACCGGTTCGGGTAAGTCGAGCTTCGTGAACTCCATGATCACGAGCCTGCTGATGCGCGCCAAACCCTCTGACGTGCGCATGGTGCTGATCGACCCGAAGCGCGTCGAGCTCACGTCGTACGCCGGCGTGCCGCACCTCATCACCCCCATCATCACGAACCCCAAGAAGGCGGCCGAGGCGCTGCAGTGGGTCGTTAAAGAGATGGACATGCGGTACGACGACCTCGCGTCGTTCGGCTTCCGCCACATCGACGACTTCAACCGCGCCGTGGTCGCGGGAGAGATCACGCTGCCGGCCGGCAGCGAGCGGGTGCTGAAGCCGTATCCCTACTTGCTGGTCGTCGTCGACGAGCTCGCCGATCTCATGATGGTCGCCCCGCGTGACGTGGAAGACTCGATCGTCCGCATCACCCAGCTCGCCCGCGCGAGCGGCATCCACCTCGTCCTCGCCACCCAACGTCCATCGGTCGACGTCGTGACGGGGCTGATCAAGGCGAACGTCCCCTCACGCCTGGCATTCGCGGTGACCAGCGTCACCGACTCCCGCGTCATCCTCGACCAGCCCGGTGCCGACCGCCTCATCGGGCAGGGAGACGGTCTCTTCCTGCCGATGGGAGCCTCCAAGGCTCTTCGCGTGCAGGGCGCGTGGGTGAGCGAGCAGGAGATCGAGAAGGTCGTCGCGCACGTCACTCAGCAGGCGCGGCCCGAGTACCGCTCCGACGTGCAGGCCGCCGCCGAGAAGAAAGAGATCGACGCCGATATCGGCGACGATCTCGAGCTGCTGCTCGCCGCCGCCGAGCTCGTGGTGTCGACTCAGTTCGGCTCGACCTCGATGCTGCAGCGCAAGCTCCGTGTCGGTTTCGCGAAGGCGGGTCGTCTCATGGACCTCCTGGAATCCCGCGAGATCGTCGGACCGTCCGAGGGGTCGAAGGCGCGCGACGTGATGGTGACCAACGAGCAACTCCCCGCGGTGCTCGCGCGCCTTCGAGGCGATGACGCTCCGGCGGCCCCCGCACCCGGCGCCGACGACCGGTACGGCTCCGATCCCATCGAGGCGCAGTTCGAGGGTCTGCCCGTTGTCAACGCCGATGACGACGAGGGCTCCGAGGACGCCTGGCAGCTGACGGGTCGCGACTGATGGCCGTGCACCCGCAGCTGCCCAACGCGATCACCATCGCGCGCATCGTCTGCGCGCCGGTCTTCCTCTGGCTCCTTCTCGTCGACGCGGGCGCCGACGGCGGCCTCCGCTGGGCAGCCGCCGTGCTGTTCATCGTGGCCATCGCCACCGACGGCGTCGACGGCTACATCGCCCGCAGGTACGACATCGTCAGCGACCTCGGAAAGCTCCTCGACCCCATCGCCGACAAGGCCCTGACGGGACTCGCCTTCGTGGGACTGTCGATCCTGGGTGAGCTTCCCTGGTGGGTCACCATCGTGGTGCTCGTGCGCGAGATCGGCATCACCGTCTACCGCTTCCTCGTCGTGAGCGATCACGTGTTGGCGGCGGCGTGGATGGGCAAACTCAAGACGGTCTTCCAAGCCATCGCTCTCTCGATCGCTCTGATCCCGTTCGCAACGGTGTCGAGTGCGGGTGCGTGGCAGGCCACCGTCTGGTGGGCGGGCGTCATCACGATGACGATCGCGGTCGTCCTTACGATCGCTTCCGGACTCGACTACGTCGTGACCGAGGTCCGGGCGGCGCGGAAGAAGCGAGCGGCACGGTGATCGACGGCGTTCCCGACGACCTCGACGAGACCCTCGTCCGGACACCTCGTGAAAGCGCTGCCGTCCTCTTGGAGCGCCTCGTCGAGCTGGGGTGGACGATCGGCGTGGCGGAGTCTTTGACCGGTGGACTCGTGGTGTCTTCGCTCGTCGACATCCCCGGCGCCTCGCGCACGGTGCGCGGGGGAGTGGTCGCGTACGCGACCGACCTGAAGCACGGTCTGCTCGGCGTCGATCAGACGCTGCTGGAGGCGCACGGGGCTGTGCACCCTCGCGTGGCGCGTCAGATGGCCCGCGGCGTGCGCGACGTCTTGGGTCGAGACGGCGTGCCCACCGACGTCGGGATCGCCACGACGGGCGTCGCGGGCCCCGAAGAGCAGGATGGGCAGCCGGTCGGCACGGTGCACATCGCCGTGTCGACGCCGTTGGGCACTCGGGTCGACTCCCTGGTCATCGCCGGCGACCGTGAGCGCATCCGCCGTGAGACGGCCCACCTGGCGATTCGGCGGGCGCTGGCGGCCTTGTGAAGACGTCGGCGTACCCGGTCGACGAAAACGGGAACAAATCATCGCATATCCCGGTTTCGTGTAGCGATTCCCATCCGGTGCACAGCGCACAGCATTAGGGTGACCACAGAAGGTGTTTCACAGCCGTCCACGGAGGGCGGCGACGGAATCAGCAGTGAGGAGGGCCCCAACATGATCCTGGTTCGTCAAGAGATCGGCGAAGTCCTGCGTGACCTCCGCCAGCAGAAGGGTCGTACCCTCCGCCAGGTCGCCAGCCGCGCGAGCGTCGCCCTCGGTTACCTCAGCGAGGTGGAGCGCGGTCAGAAGGAAGCGTCGAGCGAGATCCTCGCCTCGGTCGCGGAAGCCCTCGACGTTCCCATCTCGACCATCATGCGCGAAGTCGGCGACCGGCTCTCGGTGCTCGAGGGCTTGCAGACCTTCCCCGACGTGGTGCCCGACGAGCTCGTCGCCTCCGTCGAGCCCGAGCTCTCGCTCCGCTGAGCGACGCTCGTGCGTCGTAGCGAGTTCGATCGCGCCGTCCGTGACGAGTTCGGCGCGCGCGGGGGTTCGCTGTTGACCGATCTCGTGTTGTCGTCGGTGGGCGGGCGCACCAGCGTCGACGCTCTCGCGGCGGGCGTCGACCCGCGAGACGTCTGGCTTGCACTGTGCGAAGAGACGGACGTTCCCGCCACCCGTCGTTACGGAGTGGGTCGGCTGGAGCCGCGGCGCTCCTGAAGCGTCTTCGTGCGTCCGACGGTGTGCCGCCGAGGCTTTCGGCTGTCGACACCGTTCTTTCGGCGTGTCCTCGAATCTACGTTCGAAACCGGCGTAGGCTCCTTCACACCAGGGTTTGTTCCTCGTCTGTCCACGGCCGGGGGGTTCTCCGAAGCCAATGTCGGAGGCCCTCTCTAACGTGAGAGATGTCGAACGACACTCTGAACGCCTTGTCGGGTGAACCCACCGTCGGTGGGAGGCGCGACAGCCTATAGGCGACCGGAACGCGAGAAGAAAGAAGACGTCATGCCCTCACCTGCAGAGCGCGAAAAGGCCCTCGAGTCCGCGCTGGCTCAGATCGACCGTCAGTTCGGAAAGGGCTCGGTCATGCGACTGGGCAGCGACGATCGAGCGCCCATCGAGACCATCCCCACCGGCTCCGTCGCTCTCGACGTCGCTCTCGGTATCGGTGGGCTCCCTCGCGGCCGCATCATCGAGATCTACGGCCCGGAGTCCTCGGGAAAGACCACGCTGACGCTTCACGCGATCGCGAATGCGCAGCGTGCCGGCGGAATCGCCGCCTTCATCGATGCCGAGCACGCACTCGACCCCGAGTACGCGAAGAAGCTCGGTGTCGACATCGACGCCCTCCTCGTCTCCCAGCCCGATACGGGTGAGCAGGCGCTCGAGATCGCCGACATGCTGATCCGTTCCGGCGCGATCGACCTCGTCGTCATCGACTCGGTCGCCGCACTCGTTCCCGAGGCCGAGATCAAGGGTGAGATGGGTGACTCGCACGTCGGTCTCCAGGCCCGCCTCATGTCGCAGGCCCTACGTAAGCTCACCGGTGGACTGAACACCACGAAGACCACCGCGATCTTCATCAATCAGCTGCGCGAGAAGATCGGTGTCTTCTTCGGTTCGCCGGAAACCACGGCCGGTGGAAAGGCGCTCAAGTTCTACGCGTCGGTGCGACTGGACATCCGTCGCATCGAGACGCTGAAGGACGGCACCGAGGCGGTGGGCAACCGTACGCGCGTCAAGGTCGTGAAGAACAAGATGGCCCCGCCTTTCAAGCAGGCGGAATTCGACATTCTCTACGGCGTCGGTATCTCGCGTGAGGGAAGCCTCATCGACTTCGGCGTCGAGCACGCCATCGTCAAGAAGTCGGGCGCCTGGTACACCTACGAGGGTGAGCAGCTCGGTCAGGGGAAAGAGAACGCGCGCAACTTCCTCATCAAGAACCCCGACATCGCGGAAGAGATCGAGACGAAGATCAAGACCAAGATGGGCATCGGAGGCGCTCCCGCCGTTGCTGCGCCGGCAGACGACGAGCTGGCCGCACGGCGCCCGGCCTGATGACCGACGACACGCGGGGTTCCGGTCGTCGCCCGTCCGAGGAAGTGGGCGACGACCGGAGTCTCGGTGACAGCCGTGAACGGGGAAGCAAGAAGGACTGGGGCGGACTCGACGAGTCTCCGACGCGCCGTGAGCTTCGGGCCGTGGACGATACCGATCTTGCTCCGGTCATCCCTCTCTTCGGGGCGGGTGTCCGGCCGGGCGGCGACCACCCCTCGCGCCGAGACGAGGCCATCGCGGACGACTCGACCGGAATGCCCGGTGTGAAAGGGGCGGTCGCCCCTATCGCGGGGCGTCCCCGATTCTCCGTCGTCGGTGACGACACCGGTGACGACGAGTCTTTCCCGGAGCGGGTAGAGATCCGTGAGCGGGCGGAAGCGGTTCTCCTGCGCAAGCTTCGCTCGCGATCCTTGTCGCTGTCGGAGGCCCGGACCGTCGTGCGCGGCGTCGAGGGTGCCGATGACTCGACCGCGGACGAACTCGTCGACCACTTCGTCGACCTCGGCTACCTCGACGACGTCGCATTCGCGGAGCAACTGGCGATGTCGGCGGTCGAGCGCAAAGGCGAGGGGCGACGCGCCGTCGCCGAGACCCTACGCAAGCGTGGCATTCCCAGGGAAGTCGCCGAGGCGGTCCTGGCTTCCCTCCCCGACGACGACGCCGAACGCGCACTCGATTTCGCGCGGTCGAAGGTGCGAGGAGTCGAGGGCAAGGACTACGACGCGGCTCTCCGACGCCTCGCCGGTCAGCTGTCGCGACGCGGGTACCCGTCGTCGGTCGCTCTCACGGCCGCGCGATCAGCCCTCGATGAGGCGGGGATCGGGCGGACCCGGTCGTTCTCGCGTCCCGCTTCGGGTGTGAGGTTCACGCCCGACCGCTGACGTCGAGCCTTCCGTGGTCGACGCCGCCTGTCAGCTACCGGCGCCGGACGCCGCTGCCACGAAACGGCCGAGCTCCCGCCGCGAGGGTGCTCCCACCTTCATCCGCGCTTGGTAGACGTGCGACTCGACCGTCCGGATCGACAGGAACAGGCGCTGAGCGATATCGCGATTGCTCAGACCCTCGTCGGCCAGGAGCGCGATCTCGCGCTCGCGCGCCGTGAGGTCGTCGATCGCCTCGGCCGGTGTGTCTCGTGAAGTGCTGCGCGCAGCGACGACGGCGGTGCGCGCCGCGGGTGTGTCGGGGGCGGACCACAGATCGTGGAGTCGAAGCTCGTCGACCGGAGATCGCGCTTCCACGCTGGTGCGCGCCGTCGCTCGGCGCACGGCCGCGGAGGCGAGGGGGAGGTCGGTGGTGGCGGCGAGCTGCACGAGCTCGTCGATCTCGCCCTCCTCGGCCTCTCCGAGGGTCACCAGCCGGAACAGGTCTCGAATGCGAAGCGCGGCGGTGGAGCGCCCGCACGAGAGGTCGGCCGCGGCCCGGGCGGTTCGCCGCGCTCCGTTGATCCGTCCCTCCGCCGTGAGAATGGTCGTCTCCACATACAGTCGGCTGCGCACCAGCAGCGGCACGGGTTGCGTTCGCAGGCTGTTCAGGATCGCCCGAGCCTGCCTCGTGCGGCCCGCCATGGCGAGCTCGTCAGCCACGCCGAGCTCGATCATGGCCGCGTGCAAGGGGGGCACCATCGTCGACTCCCGTGAAAGCGCAGAGGCGAGTTCCCGTTGCGATGCCTCGGGACGGCCGACGCACGCGAATGCGATCGCGCAGGCGGCGCCAGCGACCGAGAGGTCCGCCGATTCCCCCTCTCGGACGGCGATGCTCGTCTCGTCCTCGAGTCGCTTGCGCATTGCCGTGCCGTCGGCGCCGGCGATCTGATGGCAGGCGAGCATGGTGAGCAGAGCCATCAGGCGGTCGCGCACCCCTATGCCCTCTGGGCATCGACGGGCGTCGAGGACACGCTCGATCGATCGGAAATGCTTCTGGGCTCGACGCCAATCTCCCCGGAACGTCAGTGCGGATCCCGCGGCGACGAGGGCGCGTAGTCGAGCCGCCGGGGACGCGGAGGTCTCCGCGAGCGCGTTCTCGGTCGCGGTCACCGCCCGGGCCCAGTCCATGTCGGCGGCTGCGTGAACGGCGTCTTGCAGCAGAACGTCGATGCGCTCATCGGCGAGCGTCGACGCCGCGACGCGGTGGCCGGTCGTGCCGCGGGGAGGACGTGTCGCGCGGGACCGCGCGACACGTCGCCGTGTGTCGGTACTCGCCATCTCGGCGGCCCCCGGCATCGGGTCCGGCCGATCGGCGGCGAGATGCGCCTCCCGTCGGAGTTCGGGATCCTCCATCGCTCGAAGGCCCCGAGCGGCGTACGCCGCCGCGCGTGCGGTGTCACCTCGGTCGTTGGCCTCTCGAGCAGCGTCGAGCGCGACACGGGCGCGCAGTGCGGGGGAGCAGTCTGCCTCGCCTGACGAGGAGCTCCCATGCCGGTGCCAGCGCTCCGCGACCGAGATGGCGACAGCCGGACTCCACCACTCAGCCGATTCCCTCAGCATGCGATGTCCCGCCGACTCCACCACCTCGTCGACCCGAGCCGCACCGAGCTGCCTCTGCGCCTGCTGGGCGATGAGATCGTTCGCAGTGAGGCGGCGATCGGCGGAAGCGTCGGCGTGCAGGAGACCCCTCGCGACGAGAGCCTGAATCCTCTCGGCATCGAGCAGTCGCGCGGCGACCGCGAGCTCGAGGTGAGGCAGTCGCCGCACCGCGGCGAGGCACGCGAGATCCTCCGGTAAGAAGTCGGCGACGTGTTCGGACACGGCGATGGCGAGCCGACTGCGTGGATCCACTGTCTGCAGCTCTCTCAGCGGGTCACGTCCGGCTCGGGCGGCATCGATCGCCTCGACGATGAGGTGTCGAAGAAGGGTCCGGGACCGATCGGCCCGCCAGACGATCCCGGCACGGGTGGAGCTGTCGAGAACGTCGGCTCCCGGGAAGAGGTCGATCATGTCGAGGGCGTCGTCGTTGCCGAGGTCGGCGAGGTCGATCCGGTGCGCGAATCCATCGAGCCAGAGGTCGAGAACGGTTCGGCGGACGACGCCCACGTCGTCGGGGAGACCGGTCGATCCAGCACGCGCCGTCCGCAGCCCGATCACTGCGATCACGCGGTTGGCGGCGATGCCCCGAGCGAGAGCTCGCGCCGACGCCGCATCGAGCAAGTCGACGTCGTCGACGACCACCACTCCCTCGACGACAGTGGTGGCGCTGCGGTCCGCGAGGCTGCGGAGCCCAGCGTGTCCGGAAGCGTCGATCGCTCCGAAGTCGACGCGGGTGAGCGCAGGGGAGGTGCGCAGATCGACAGCCAGGGCGTCGTCCCGTTCCAGCTCAGCGGCGACGGCGCGCAGAAGGTAGCTGCGTCCGCTCCCACGCGGTCCCGCCAGGATCAGCGACGTTCCGCTCCGCGCTCGCTGCGCCAGCGCCGCGGCATCCCGGTCCGTTCCGACCAGCCCCCTCGACCACCTCGTCGAACGGTCTTCCCCCATGATTTCTCCCCCCGGAGACCGCCCGCAGACCTCGCGGACGTTGACGTGTCCCCAACGTACCGAGGAGGAGCGCGCGGCATCATTCCGATTGCGCATCCTTTGACCCGATAAGCGCCGATCGGTGCGTCCGCCGCGGGAGGACGAGTGCGGACGATCAGACGTCCGTCGCAGGGGCGGCGTTTAGACTTGCTCGCATCATGACCACCCCTGTCTCGACCCCGACGCTGATCGCGCCGTCCATCGCCGCTCACGGCGTCGACGGTCCGCGCACCTACGAAGTCCGTACGTTCGGCTGCCAGATGAACGTGCACGATTCGGAGCGGCTCTCGGGCTCGCTCGAGAGCGCCGGGTATGTCCGAGCGGATGCCGGCACGGAAGCCGACGTCGTGGTGATCAACACCTGCGCGGTGCGCGACAACGCCGCCGGCAAGCTCTACGGAACGCTGGGCCACCTCAAATCACGCAAGGACGCGCACGCCGGGATGCAGATCGCCGTCGGCGGCTGCCTCGCCCAGATGGACAAGGACGCGGTTCAGCAGAAGGCCCCCTGGGTCGACGTGGTGTTCGGTACGCACAACATGGGCTCGCTCCCCGGCATGCTCGAACGCGCCCGTCACAACGGCGAAGCCGAGCTCGAGATCCTGGAGTCGCTCGAGATCTTCCCGTCGACGCTGCCGACGAAGCGCGATTCCGTTCACAGCGGGTGGGTGTCGATCTCGGTGGGCTGCAACAACACCTGCACGTTCTGCATCGTGCCGAGCCTGCGCGGCAAAGAGAAGGACCGCCGCCCCGGCGACATCCTGAACGAGATCCGCCTGCTCGTGGACGATGGCGCCATCGAGGTCACCCTGCTGGGGCAGAACGTCAACTCCTACGGCGTGGAGTTCGGCGACCGTCTGGCGTTCGGCAAGCTCCTGCGGGCGGCGGGCGAGATCGAGGGCCTCGAGCGCATCCGCTTCACGAGTCCTCACCCGGCTGCCTTCACCGACGACGTGATCGCGGCGATGGCAGAGACCCCCGCGGTCATGCCGCAGCTGCACATGCCGTTGCAGTCGGGCTCGGACCGCATCCTCAAGGCGATGCGCCGGTCGTACCGCAGCGAGAAGTTCCTCGGCATTCTGGACCGTGTACGTGAGCGCATCCCGAACGCGGCCATCACGACCGACATCATCGTCGGCTTCCCCGGTGAGACCGAGGAGGACTTCCAAGAGACGCTTCGAGTCGTCGAGGCCGCGCGCTTCTCGAGCGCCTTCACGTTCCAGTACTCCATCCGCGAGGGCACTCCCGCGGCCACCATGGCCGATCAGGTGCCGAAGGCGGTCGTGCAGGAGCGTTATGAGCGTCTGCTCGCGCTGCAGGACCGCATCGCCGCCGAAGAGAACCAGAAGCAGCTCGGCCGCACGCTCGAGGTGCTCGTCTCTGCCGGCGAGGGCAAGAAGGACGCCTCGACCCACCGTCTCACCGGCCGAGCCGAAGACAACCGCCTGGTGCACTTCGAGCTGCCGGAGGGCTCGCCGCTCCCGCGCCCTGGCGACGTGGTGTCCGTCACGGTGACGCACGCGGCGCCCTTCCATCTGCTCGCCGATGCGCCCGACGGAGCACCGCTGCGCATTCGCCGGACGCGCGCGGGCGACGCGTGGGATCGGTCGCAGGCCGAGTCCTGCGGCATCCCGGCGCCGGCGGGCGAGAGCGGTACCCCGCGCGCGGTGTCGCTGGGCCTTCCCACCCTCCGCGTCGGCGTGTGACCGCGCCGGTCCTGTGGGCCGTCGTCGGTGCGACGGGCACGGGCAAGACCGGGCTCTCGCTCGATCTCGCCGAGGCTCTGGCAGCCGGCGGTCGGCCGGTCGAGATCGTCAACGCCGACGCGATGCAGCTGTATCGCGGCATGGACATCGGCACCGCCAAACTCCCCGAGTCCGAGCGTCGTGGCATCCCGCATCATCTTTTCGACGCCCTTGCGGTCACCGACGAGGCCGCGGTGGCTTGGTATCAGGATGCCGCGCGCACCGCGATCCGCGAGATCCACCGGCGGGGAGCTGACGCGATCCTCGTCGGCGGCTCGGGACTGTACGTCTCGAGCGTGCTGTGGGACTTCCGCTTCCCGCCGCGCGACGAGAAGCTGCGCGCCGAACTCGAGGACGAGCTCGAGCGACACGGTGCGGGTGTGCTGTTCGCTCGTCTCCGTGAGGCCGACCCCGCGGCCGCCGAGCGCATCGATCCGCGCAACGGCCGCCGGGTCGTCCGCGCCCTCGAGGTGCTGGCGCAGGGCAGCGAGACGCACGGCGGTGCCCTTCCCGAGGCGCCGGAGTTCTGGCATCCGGACACCCGGATCGTGGCCACAGCCCTCGACCGCGAGGAGCTCGTTCCGCTGCTCGACGCGCGCGTCGAGCGCATGTGGGCGGACGGGCTCGTCGACGAGGTCGCGCAGCTGCGCGCGCAGGGCCTCGAGCGCGGCGCGACCGCGGGGCGGGCTATCGGCTATGCGCAGGCCCTCGCGCA